>NZ_CP032405.1:1330000-2530000 GCF_016806065.1 Rhizobium rosettiformans | reverse complement strand
TCCTGGCGCAGCGTGCGGATGCGGTCACGGCGGCCGGTCAGGATCTTGTGCGGATAACACTGGTGACCAACGTCGAAGATCAACCGGTCATCCGGCGTCTCGAAGACCTTGTGGATCGCGATCGTCAGCTCGACCACGCCGAGGCCCGCGCCCAGATGCCCTCCCGTTTTCGACACCGCATCGATCATCTCGTCGCGGACCTCGCGCGCCAGCTGCGGCAGGTCGCGATCCTCAATGGCCTTCAAGTCTTTCGGGAGATTGACCTTGTCCAGGAGCGGGGTATCGGGCAGGGATGTCACGGGCTGATGCCTCTTCAGTCTGTTTGGATGCGCGATACCATCCCCCGACGATCAGGGCAATTCCACGTCATCAAGCGCTTATATAGCGGTCAACGGCCCTCCGGCAAAGGTACGAACTCGTCTTCGTCACCGGGAACGATGTCAAAACGGCCGGTTCTCCACTCTTCCTTGGCCTGTTCGATGCGCTCCTTGGACGACGATACAAAGTTCCACCAGATATGTTTCCGGGTTTCCATGGCAGCGCCACCGAAGAGCATGACGTGACAGCCTGTCGCGCAGCCGATCAGGGTGATCTCGTCGCCGGGGCGGAAGACGAGCAACTGGTCCTGGGCAAAGCGATCGCCGGCGATCTCGATCTCGCCCGAGAGAATGTAGAGCGCGCGCTCTTCCTGGCCGGCATCGAAGGGGAAGCGGGCTCCGGGCTCGAGAGCGAGGTCGACATAGAGGGTCTCGGAGAACGTCGTGACCGGTGAACGCAATCCGCTCATCGATCCGATCACAACGCGTCCGGAAGCGCCGCGATCATTGAAGGTCGGCAGCTCGCCCTTTGCCGTATGGGCGAAGGCCGGGTCGATCTCCTCCAGATGATCCGGGAGCGCGATCCAGGTCTGCAGCCCCGACATCGAGAGTGGATGACCACGCAAGTTTTCCGGCGTGCGCTCGGAATGGACGATGCCGGAGCCCGCGGTCATCAGGTTGATGTCGCCCGGAGCGATCACCAGCTCCGTGCCGAGGCTGTCGCGATGCTTGATCTCGCCGTCGAAGAGATAGGTGACGGTCGAGAGTCCGATATGCGGATGCGGACGCACATCCATGGCTTCGCCCGCCTTCAGAACGGCAGGCCCCATGCGGTCGAAGAAGATGAAGGGCCCGACGAGACGGCGCCGGACAGAGGGGAGCGCGCGCCGCACCGCAAAACCGCCGATGTCGCTGGAACGGGGAATGATCAGATGTTCAATGGCGTCACAGGCAAAGGCGTCGCCGGGTACGGGGTCGTTGCCGGGAAAGAAGGACATGAAAACCTCTTCGTTTACGTTCAGAACGCGCCGCTCTCGTAGGGTGATGCTCCCATCATAGGGCGCTACCGAGCGACCACCGAGGGCTTTTTTTTCGATGGTCACGAGAACGGAAAGAGGCGTGATCGGCCTCTGCATCCGATAGCCATCGAAATTCAGAAGCTTCCGAAGCCGATCCCCAATGCGACGATCGCCGCACAGGCAACCAGCGGCACCAGGACTGCGACGACGAAGATGTCGCCGTAAGCCTGACGGTGGGTCATGCCACAGATCCCGAGCAGGGTGATGACGGCGCCGTTGTGCGGCAAGGTATCGAGCCCTCCCGTCGCAACAGCGATCACCCTGTGCAAGAGAGCGGGATCCACGTTCTGGCTTGCCGCCTGCGCAACGAGCGTCGGACCCAGCACATCCAGCGCAATCGACATTCCGCCAGAGGCCGAGCCCGTAATCCCGGAGAGAAGCCCCGAGGAGAGGGCTGCCGATATCACGACATTGCCGCCCGACAGGCCATCGATCGCCGACCGCAAGACTTCGAAGCCCGGGAGGATGGCAATCACGGCGCCGAAGCCGACGAGGCTTGCCGTATTGAACAGTGGAAGGAGCGAGCTTTCTGCGCCCGCCCCAGTCGTTTCGAGGATCTTCGGTGGTGGGCTGACGACAAGGGCGAGGACCAGGCCGAAGGTCAGGGCCGCGATGACGGACCAGAGCCCCTTGACCCTTGCCAGCTCCGTTGCGCCGTAAACCGGGTCTGCCAGATAGCTGGTATCGAGACCCGGCAGAATGAACTGATCCATCAGCAGCGTCATCGGCGCCACCGATGCAATCGGGAGGGCCGCCCGCCACAGGGGCAGCGCAACTGTCTCCGACGGGGCACCGTTTCGAACAGGTGGCGGCTCTCCGGCCAGACGTGCGGTTCTTGTCCGAAGCCAGAGTAGTCCAAGACCAAGCATGATGCCGCCAGCAATCAGGCCGAGACCCGGGGCAGCAAAAGGCGTCGTGGCGAAGGTCGTCATCGGAATGGCGTTCTGGATCGACGGCGTTCCGGGAAGTGCCGTCATGGTGAAGGTGAAGGCACCGAGCGCAATGGTCGCCGGGATCAGCCGGGCTGGAAGAGCGGTCTGAATGAAGAGAGCACGGGCCAGCGGCCAGGCAGTGAAGGCCACGACGAACAACGAGACGCCACCATAGGTCAAAACGGCGCAAGCAAGCACCACGGCAGGTATCGCGTTCTTGCGGCCCACCAGGTCGGCAATCGCCCTTGCCAGGGTGTCTGCGGCCCCGGACATCTCCATAACTCGCCCGAACATGGCTCCCAGCAGAAAGAGCGGGAAGAAGGAGATGACGAACCCTCCCGCTCCCTTCATGAAGACTTGGGTATAGCTGGCCAGCGCCGGATCTCCGGACAGCAAGGCGGCAACCACGGCAAGCAGCGGCGCAAGTGCCAGGACGGATGCGCCAGCCCAGGCCCCGGCAATGAGCAGCGTCAGGGCAAGCAGGATGATCAGGACAGACATGGGGGCCCCTCTTTATTGCGCCGCAATATATAGAGGAATCCGACCCGGTGAGCTACCGGCAACTGGCTCGCATTATCGACCATTCTTGCGGGGCAAGGATATGAGCATGAAGGAAATTTGCAACGTCGAGCTCAGACCAGGAACAGACTTGCATGCATTGGCTCTTTATCAGTTACACCTAATCATTTTCATCGTAACTGATTGATCATCCGGTGTGACTCGCCCGACAGACGTAGGAAGCGAGGCAATCTCCGGTAAAGAGAATTCTGGCAGTTGATGATTCCAAAACCACATCTTGTCCATGGTCACCCAGATGCTGGAAAGCGCTGGTTATGAGACGCTGCAGGCGGAAGATGGCATCGAGGGCCTGGAAGTGCTGGAAGGCAGCGCGCCTGACCTTGTTATCACCGACATCAAATGCCAAGGCTTGACCGGTTCGGGCTCATCGAGCGAATTCGCAACAGCGATCGCTACAGAGCCATCCCCATCCTTGCGCCAACGACCGAAAACGAACCTCAGAAGCGCAAACGCGCCCGCAAAGCCGGCGCCACGGCTGGATCGTCAAGCCTGTCGAAGCGGCCAAACTTGTCGACGCTGTGGGACGGTTGAGCGCCTGAGCTTCCGACGCCCCCTTGCAAACCTCATTTTGACGCAACCCTTATCAGGGGACGGAAGCCGGCGTGCAGGGGGATATCACGCTGTCCTCGCCGGCCTGTCCGCCCAATGTCAGGCATCCACCCTCGTGGCAGAGTTCCCAACCACCCGGTGTTTCTCCAGAAGCGGCGAGGCGTATCTCGGAAACCGGCGGCAGCGTCGGTTTCCAGCGCCACCAGCCGTCTTCAAGCACCGCCCCCTCGCCCGGCTCCATGCCGGCGCCGGATCCCTTGACGTTTGCCTGTGTCAGCTGAAGCCCGGAAGACGTCACCGCCCACTCTTCACGCCATTCCACCTTTTCGACCGAATGCTCCCAGGAGAGTGAAAAACTCGTGGTCGGGATGGTCAGAACGGTTGCGGCAAGCGCGACGCAAAGGCTCATGGCGCCCCTGTCTTGGGCGGTGCCGTGGCGATTGGCCCAGAGGCCTTGCCAGGGAACTTCCAGGCCATGAGGGCAAAGATCAGGACGAGCGCGCCACCGATCTCATCGGTGATCGGCAGGGCCGCGACGAGGAAGAAGGCGGCGGCGGCAGCGATCAGGCGGTGCAGGAGCGGCAGCGGCCGGTTGAGATAGCCGATGACGGCAACACCCCAGAGACCGATCGACAGGCTCGCTTTGAGGACAATGTAGAGGACAGCGAGCGGATAGCCGATGGCCTCGGCGAGCGGACCGCCATCCTGTAGCATCAGGGCCGGCGTGTAGACGGCCATGAAGGGAATGACGAAGCCAGCGGCCGCCACCTTCACCGCCTCGAAGGAGATGCGCAGGCCCGATTCCCTCGCGATCGGGGCCGCCGCGAAGCATGCAAGCGCCACCGGTGGGGTCAGGTCGGCGAGAATGCCGAAATAGAAGACGAACATGTGGCTAACGATCAGCGGGACGCCGAGTTCGAGCAATGCGGGGCCGGCGATCGAGGAAGTGATGATGTAATTCGGGATGGTCGGAATGCCCATGCCGAGCAGGATGCAGGTGAGCATGGTGAGGACCAGCGACAGGAAGAGGCTGTGCTGGCCGACCGCAACGACGAACTGGCCGAAGGTGTTGGCAGCGCCCGTGAGCGTCATGGTGCCGACGATGATGCCGACCACGGCACAGGCGACGCCGACCGGCAGCGCCGTCTTGGCACCATCCGCCAGGCTATCGACGCTCAGTTTCAGGGCTTGTCGGCCACCCTTGACCAGAAAATTCCAGGCAATCAGCACCAGAATAGCAATCAGGACTGCGCGGAAGCCATACTGGAAGAAGGAGGCACCGGCGAGGCCGATGCCGATCCAGAAGATGGTGCGGATCGCGGTGTTCGACATACCGATGGCGATCGAGCTGCCGAGGATGAGCAGCATGGTGAGCGCTAGGCCTGCGGTTCCTGCAAAGAGTGGCGTGTAGCCTGAGAAGAGCAGCCAGACGAGGGCTGCCAGCGGCAGCAATAGGTACCAGTGCTGGCGGATCGCCGCAGTCGCAGACGGAAGATCCTTCGGGTCGAGGCCGCTCAGGCCGCGCTTGCCGGCTTCGAGATGCACCATCCAGAAGACCGAGCAGAAATAGAGAATGGCGGGGATCAGCGCTGCCTTGACGATCTCGGCATATTCGACGCCGAGCGTTTCGGCCATGATGAAAGCGACGGCGCCCATAACCGGTGGCATGATCTGGCCGCCCATGGACGAGGTCGCCTCGACGCCGCCGGCAAAGGCGGGGCGATAGCCGAAGCGCTTCATCAGGGGGATGGTGAACTGGCCTGTCGTGACGACATTGGCGACGCCCGAGCCTGAGATCGTGCCCATCAGGCCCGACGAGATGACCGAGACCTTGGCCGGGCCGCCGCGCTTGTGGCCGACGAGGCCGAGGGACACATCGGTGAACAGCTTGATCATGCCGGCTCGTTCCAGGAAGGAGCCGAACAGGATGAAGAGGAAAATATAGGACGACGACACATAGGTCGGCACGCCATAGATGCCCTCGGTGCCATAAGCCATATGGTCGATCACCTGGGAAAAATCGTAGCCGCGGTGATTGAGCGGCGATGGAAGATACTCACCGAAGAAACAATAGCCGAGGAAGAGGCCCGAGATAATCGGCAGGGCCGGCCCCATGATCACCCAGGCGCCGACGAAGACGGTGGCGATGGCGAGGACCCCGAAATAGAGATCCATGGTGACGAGATCACCGGCGCGCAGGATCAGCGGCTCGTATTCGACATACTGGTAGACGGCGACGGCGACGCCTGCAGTGGCTAGCGCCCAGGCGCCTGCGGTGTAGATCGCGCCTTTGCGCAGATTGGCGGCCACCAGCGGGAAGCCGAGCAGCAGAAGGAAGGCGACATGGGTGGAGCGGACGAGCTGGCTCGGCAGGTCGATCAGATGGGCCGCGGTTGCGATCTGAAAGAGCGAGAAGGCAACGGCGATGCCATAGAGCAGCTTGCCCTCGGCCGTCGCCGGAAAAAGCTGCTCATGGGTGTTCGGTTCATGCGACAGGGTCTGGTCCGCAGTCGTGGCGCTCATGGGTATCCGTCCGAAGGGTAAGCAAAGGGGCAAAGGACCGGACGGCATGGTTGCCGCCCGGCCCTTCCGAGAATTTCAGAAGCCCGCAGGGCTCACAGCATTCCCTTTTCCTTGTAGTAGCGCTCAGCACCCGGATGCAGCGGGATCGGCATGCCCTTGGTGGCATCTTCCAGCTTGATGTCCTTGGCGGCGTTATGCGCAGCCTGGATCTCCGGCAGGTTCTCAAAGAGTTGCTTGGTCATCTCGTAGGCGAGATCGTCGGACACCTCGGAATGGGTCACGAGGAAGTTCACGACCGCGACCGTCGGCACGTCCTCCGTCTGGCCCTCATAGGTGCCAGCGGGAATGGTCGCCGCGATGTAGGGATCGCCGAGTGCGGTTGCCACTTCGGCCGGAACGGCAACCAAAGAGACCGGCAACGAGGTGGACAAGTCTTTCAGCGAGGCAACCCCGAGGCCAGCGGACTGGAGCGTCGCGTCGAGCTGGCGGTTCTTGATCAGTTCGACGGACTCCGCAAAGGGCAGATATTCGGTCTTGCCGAGATCTTCATAGCTCATGCTCGCGGCTTCGAGGATGGCACGGGCATTGAGTTCCGTGCCCGACTTCGGGGCGCCAACGGACAGGCTCTTGCCCTTGAGATCGGCAAGCGAGGTCACGCCGGAATCCTTCGTCGCGACGATCTGAATGAAGTTGGGGTAGATGGCGGCGATGCCACGCAGCTTGTCGAGCGGTGCCTTGAAGCCGGCATCGGCATCGCCTTCCGCCGCGAGCTTGACGCTATCGCCGAGCGAGAAGCCGATTTCGCCCTTGCCCTGCTGCAACAGATTGAGGTTTTCGACCGAGGCCTTGGTCGCCTGCACCTGGGTGCGGACATCCGGGATCTTGTCGCCGTAGATCTTCGACAGGGCGACGCCCAGCGGATAGTAGACGCCCGAGGTGCCACCAGTCAGCACGTTGACGAACTGCTCGGCGCGTGCGCCGGATGTACCAAATGCGACAGATGCGGCCAGCGCGGCAGCAGCCAAAGTGCTAAGTCTCGAAAAATGCATGATTGTCCTCCCAAACAATGTAAGCAATTGCGACATCATGGGGAGGCGAGAGAGGGGCGTCAACCTCGTATTTGACGAAGTTCAGGGATATGCTGGCGCAGGCGGAAATCTTCGCTCATTCCCCGACCGGAATATGCAGGCCGACCTTGACGTCGCGCAGCACGACATTGGTGTGCATGCGGCGTATCTGCGGGTTCTCCGCCATCAATTGCGCGCTGATATCGTCGTAATGCTCAACGTCGCGGGCGGTGATGATGGCGACGAGATCGACTTGGCCGGTGACGTAATAGACCTGCTGGACGTGCTCCTGCTTGTCGGCCCAGGCTCTGAAGCGGGCAAGCGCATCGTAATTGTCGCGTTCGATTTCCATGCCGGTGATGAAGGTCATCGGGAAGCTCGTTGCCTTGCGGTTCACCACGGCAATCTCGGCGGTGATGATGCCTTCGTCGCGGAGACGGCGAAGCCTGCGCTGCACGGCCGATGGCGACAGACCCACCTTGTCGGCGATGGCTTCCGCCTTAAGCTGGCAATCCCTCTGCACCACTTCGAGAATGCTGCGGTCGAATTGATCGAGCTTTTCCGGCATGGTTCCCCCTCCTTGCGCGACCTCGTTTTCGCCCCCTTATCCGATTTTGACTTATTGCGCCATCTTTCCGCACCATCTGATGCTCTGACGCAGGATTTTCCCACATTGCCGCTGAAATGCGCTCGAAATCCGCAGCTTCGGCCTCCTATGGTCTCGCAATTGTCAAACTACCTGGGATCAAGATGACAGGAACCGCCCCGGCCGCGCTCGACGTGCACGACATCCACAAGAGTTTCGCCGGCATCGAGGTTCTGAAGGGCATCTCTGCCACGGCCCAACGCGGGGACGTGATCTCGATCATCGGCTCGTCCGGTTCCGGCAAGAGCACCTTCCTGCGCTGCATCAACCTGCTCGAAGCGCCCGACCGCGGCCGCATCGTGGTGGGCGGTGAAGAGCTCAAGTTACGCCCGTCCCGCAAGGGCAGCCTCGAAGCCGCCGACCGCAAGCAGCTGGAACGGCTGCGCACCGGCCTTGGCATGGTGTTCCAGAGCTTCAATCTCTGGGCTCATCGCACGGTACTGGAAAACGTCATCGAGGCACCTGTTCACGTTCTGAAAATGCCGCGCCGCGAAGCGATCGAAAAGGCGGAAGCGCTGCTTGCCAAGGTCGGGCTCTACGACAAGCGTGATGCCTATCCGGCATTTCTCTCCGGCGGCCAGCAACAGCGGGCGGCGATTGCCCGCGCACTCTGCGTCGATCCGGCCGTCATGCTGTTCGACGAGCCGACCTCTGCGCTCGATCCCGAACTGGTCGGCGAGGTGCTGAAGGTCATCCGCGATCTCGCCGAAGAGGGCCGCACCATGCTGCTCGTCACGCATGAGATGAGCTTTGCCCGCGAGGTCTCCAGCCATGTGATGTTCCTCGACAAGGGGCGCGTCGAGGAAGAGGGACCGCCGGACCAGGTCTTCGGCGATCCGAAAAGCGCCCGTTGCCGTGAATTCACCCGCAGCCTTGGTGGGCGCGGGACTGATTGAACACAGATCCAGAACCATCCAACTACTCGGGGAAAACGACGATGAAACTGATCTCTCTTCTTCTCGCCGGTGCCGCCTTTGCGGCAACCGCCGTCACCGCCCAGGCCGAAGTCCGCTTCGGCATCATGAACGAGGCCTATCCGCCCTTCTTCGCCAAGGATGCCTCCGGCACCTGGAAGGGTTGGGAAATCGATCTGATGAACGCCGTCTGCGCGGAGATGAAGGAGACCTGCTCGGTCGTCGACGTCTCCTGGGACGGCCTGATCCCGGCGCTGCAGACGAAGAAGTTCGACGTCATCTGGTCGTCGATGTCGATCACCGAGGAGCGTCTCAAGACGATCGACTTCACCGACAAATACTACAATACGCCGAGCAAGCTGATCGGACCGAAGGACGCGACCCCGGGTGCGACGCCTGAGGCGGTCGACGGCAAGACGATCGGCATCCAGGTTTCGACCGTGCAGTCGGCCTATTATGCGAAGCACTTCGCCGACAAGGCCGAAGAGCAGACCTACGCTACCCTCGACGAAGCCTTCCAGGACCTTTCCGCCGGCCGCATCGACTATGTCTTTGGCGACGCGATCCCGCTTGCCGATTTCCTCAAGACCGATTTCGGCAAGGCTTGCTGCGCCGACATGGGCGACGTGGCGGCTGATCCGTCGGTTCTCGGCACCGGGATCGGCGGTGGGTTGCGCAAGGAAGACACAGAGCTGAAGGCCAAGCTGAATGCGGCGATCGCTGCCGTCCGCGCTTCCGGAAAGTATGACGAGATCACGAAGGCCTATTTCACCTTCGACGTCTACGGCCAGTAATCGGCAGGGATCGCAGACGAGATGGCGACGGGATCAATGACGGCATGGCAATTGCTGGCGCTTCAGCCTCCGGGCTGGGGCGGCGCGCTTTTGACAGGTGCTGCGACCACCGTCGCCATCTCGGCCTGCGCCTATACGATCGGCCTCGTCATCGGTCTGTTCGGGGCGCTCGGCAAGCTTTCCAACAACCGGACGGTCGGACTGATCCTCAAGGGCTATACCTCTGTCATCCGGGCGGTGCCGGAGCTGATCCTGATCGTCGGGCTCTATTATGCCGGCACCGACGGCCTCAACCGGCTGCTGATGGCATTTGGCCTGCCTACCGTAGAGGTCAACGGTTTCATTGCCGCCGTCGCCGTGCTCGGCTTCGTGCAGGGCGCTTACATGACCGAGGTGCTGCGCGGCGCGATCCTCGCCATCCCCACCGGTCAGCTCGAGGCGGCGCGGGCCTTCGGCATGTCGCCGTTGCTGCGCTTTCGTCGGGTGACCCTGCCGGCACTGCTTCCTAACGCCCTGCCCGGCATGGCCAATCTCTGGATGTCGGTCACCAAGGACAGTGCTCTGGTCGCCGTCGTCGGCTATCAGGAACTGGCGCTGACGACGCGCCTCGCGGGTGCCAATACCAAGGAATATTTCCTCTTCTTCCTGGCGGCGGCAGTTCTCTATCTGGTCATCACGCTTCTCTCCAACCTCGTCTTCCATGGCATCGAGCGCCGCGTGCGCCGGGGCCAGAAGCCGGCGCATTGAGGGGGACGTGAGATGAACTTTGAATGGATCGCGAAATATTGGCCGCTTCTGATCGACGGCGCCGTGCAGACCGTGGCCCTGCTGGTGATTTCGGTGAGCATCGGCTTCGTGCTGGCCGTCGGCCTCGCCTTTGCGCGGGTTAGCGGCGGGCCTGTCATCCGCAATCTCGCGCTCGGCTATTCCACGGTGTTTCGCGGAACGCCCCTGCTGATCCAGCTGTGGCTGCTCTATTACGGCGTGGGCTCGCTGCTGCCGATGGTGCCAGGACTTCGCCAGAGCTTCCTCTGGCCGATCCTGCGCGAAGGCTTCTTCTTCGCCGCCGTCTCCTTCACGCTCAACTTCGCGGCCTACCAGTCGGAAGTGCTGCGCGGTGCGCTCTTGTCCGTGCCGAAGGGCGAACTCGAAGCCGGACGCTCGCTCGGCATGAGCCCGTGGCAGCTCACACGGCGAATATGGTTGCCCCGCGCGATCCGCACGGCACTGCCGACGATTGCCGGCGAAATCGTGCTGCAGCTGAAAGCCACGCCGCTGGCCTTTACCGTGACGGTCATGGATCTCTATGCGGTCGCCTTCAAGGTTCGCCAGGACACGCTCCTCGTCTACGAACCGCTGCTCGTCGTCACCCTCTTCTATGTCGCGCTCACTGCGCTCATCACCCGTGCCTTCGGCATTGTCGAGGCGCAGGTGCCGATCCGCCGCTGAGGCGGCCCGAAAGTGTAATGCCATGACGAAAACCTTCGTGACCCATCCCCTGCCCGCGTCTGCCGGTCCTGAAACCCGGGCACTCGATGCCGGCCTGTTGATCGATCCCACGACCGGGGCGATTGCGCCCAATGTCTCGATGTCGGTCAACAATGCGCTGATGCCGGGCGACGGTGCCTTCTCCGCCGATGGCGTCGCTGATCTCGCCGATCTGCCCTATCTCTATGCCCGCTGGACGAACCCTACCGTGCGGCAGCTGGAACAGCGGCTGGCAGCGCTCGAAGGCGCCGAGGAGGCGCTGGCGACGGCGACCGGCATGGCGGCGATTGCCGGAACGCTCTTCACCTTTCTCCAGGCCGGCGACCATCTCGTCGTCTCGGATGTCTGCTACGCGGGCGCTGTCGAACTCACGCAGCGGGTGTTGCCGGATTTCGGCATTGAGGTGACACCGGTGAATATGGCGCGGCTCGATCTGGTTGAAGCCGCCATGCGGCCGAATACGCGGCTCGTGCATTGCGAGAGCCCCGTCAATCCGATCCTGCGCATCGTCGATCTCGAGGCGCTGGCGGCCATCGCCCATAAACATGGCGCGCTGATCTCGGTCGATTCCACCTTTGCCACACCGGTTGCCACACGGCCGCTGTCGCTCGGCGTCGATCTCGTCATCCATTCGCTGACCAAGTTCATCAATGGCCATGGCGACGTGCTGGGTGGGGCCGTGATCGGACGCAAGGAACTGATTGCCCGTATCAGGGGCCGCGCCGGCGTCTATCTCGGAGCGTCGCTTGCGGCCCAGTCGGCCTGGCTGATCATGCGTGGCATAGACACGCTTTATCCGCGCCTGCGCATGGCGTCGGACAGCGCCCTTGCGGTCGCAACCTTCCTGGAAGGGCATCCAGAGGTCGAGCGTGTGATTTATCCGGGTCTGAGCTCCCACCCTCAACATGATCTCGCCAAGCGCCAGATGGACGTGTTCGGCGGCATGATTGCGTTTCGCACGCGCGAGCCGAAAGCCGCCGCAGAGCGGCTCGCGACACGTCTACGTGTTGCCCACTATGCCTTTTCGCTCGGTCACCAGCGCAGCCTCGTGGTGCTGCTCGATACCGAGGAAATGATGACCTCCACCTTCCGCCTCACCGGCGAAGCCCTTTCCGATTATCGCGCCTATGCCAGCGACGGGCTCTTCCGCCTGTCGATCGGCCTTGAGACACCCGCAGACATCATCGCCGATCTCGACCAGGCGCTCACCCCTTGACCGTATCCAACGGAGACCATTCCATGGCTGACACACTGATCCTCGACGGCGGCATGAGCCGCGAACTTCTCCGGCTCGGCGCGGAGCTGAAGCAGCCGGAATGGTCGGCGCTGGCACTGATGAACAGCCCCGATATCGTCCGCCAGGTGCATGAGGAGTTCATTGCCGCCGGCGCCGATGTCGTCACCACCAATTCCTATGCGCTGGTGCCCTTCCATATCGGGGAGGAGCGGTTTCGTGCGGACGGCCCTGCCCTGATCGCGCTCTCCGGCCAGTTGGCGCGGGAGGCTGCCGATGCGGCAGGTCGCAAGGTTGTCGTCGCAGGGTCACTGCCGCCGATCTTCGGCTCCTACGAGCCGGAGAATTTCGACCCGTCGACGGTGCAGGATTATCTGAAGGTGCTGGTCGAGAACCTTAGCCCCCATGTCGATGTCTGGCTCGGCGAAACGCTGAGCCTGATTGCCGAGGGCGAGGCCGTGCGCAAGGCGATCCAGGCCCAGCCGAAGCCCTTCTGGATCTCGTTTACGCTCGCCGACGATGCGGCCCAGGTGGCCGGTGGCGAGCCGAAGCTGCGGTCGGGCGAAACCGTGCGCGCGGCTGCCGAATGGGCGGCGGGCTCTGGGGCTCAGGCACTGCTCTTCAACTGCGCCAAGCCCGAAGTGATGAAAAAGGCGGTTGAGACGGCGGCAGCGGTGTTTGCCGAAAAGGGTGTCAGCCTGAAGATCGGCGTCTATGCCAACGCCTTCGAGACGGACACCGACGACAAGGCCGCGAATGAAGGGCTGCACGACACGCGCCAGGACCTCACCGGCGACACCTATTCCCGCTTCGCCTGCGACTGGGCAGAGGCAGGCGCCACGATGATCGGCGGCTGCTGCGGGATCGGGGCGGAGCATATCCATCGGGTTGCGGGGGCGCTTAGAGCGAGGAGCTGATCGCTTCAGCGCCACTCTGACCAAAGAGCGTCGTTCCAATTATGGCATTCCTGTGTTTTTATCTCGTCACGGGGCTTGAACTCCCCGTGTCAGGCCCCCATTTCCGCTCCTGCGGACCGGGCCCCTCTGACGACGGATTTCCCTCGTGATGTCGGACCGCATCGAGCACGCTCGATGCCATGCCCGGACCGGACCTCTCTAAAGCTGAGACCGTGCGTGCATTGCATCGAGCCGGATCAATGCAACAGAGGTCATACACTTGGAACTCCTGCTCATTCTGTTTCTCGGCAAGCCACTCTGGATGTGGTTGCTGTTCATCCTGCTGGTCGTGGCGCTTCTCGCCTTCGATCTCGGCGTTCTCAACAAGAAGGACCATGAAATCGGTATCGCCGAAAGTTTGAAGCTTTCGGCCATGTACATCACGCTGGGATTGCTCTTCTCCGGCTTCATCTACTGGCAGATGGATACGACCGCGACCGCGCAGTATCTGACCGCCTTCGTGGTCGAGAAGACGCTGGCGATGGACAATATCTTCGTCATCGCACTGATCTTCGGCTTCTTCGCCATCCCGCGCGAATACCAGCACCGCGTGCTGTTCTGGGGTATTCTCGGGGTGATCGTGCTGCGCGGCATCATGATTGGTCTGGGTGCCACGATCGTCGACCAGTATCACTGGGTGCTCTACTTCTTCGCCGGCTTCCTGATCCTGACGGGCGTCAAGATGCTCTTCGTCGCCGACAAGGAGCACAAGATCGAGGACAATGCCCTGATCCGCTTCCTCAAGCGTCGCATGAACGTGACGGAAGAGATCCATGGCCACGCCTTCATCGTCAAGAAGCCGGATCCGGTGACGGGCAAGATCCGCCGTTTTGCCACCCCGCTCCTGCTGGCCCTGGTGACGATCGAGATCGCCGACCTCGTCTTTGCGGTCGACTCGGTGCCGGCTGTCTTCACCATCACCACCGATCCGTACATCGTCTACACCTCGAACATCTTCGCGATCCTGGGTCTGCGCGCCCTCTATTTCGCGCTGGATGCCATCCTGCACCGCTTCGCCTATCTCAAGTACGCTCTGTCGGTGCTGCTGATGTTCATCGGCTCGAAGATCTTCATTGCCTGGGGCATGGGCTGGGAGAAGTTCCCGCCGGAGTGGTCGCTCGGCATCACCTTCCTCATCCTCGGCGTGGGCGTTGGCTATTCGCTGTGGAAGACAGGGAGCGGTGCGCAGCAGGCAGAGACCAAGGCTGTCGAAGCGCGGAACCCGGCCGAGTAAACCCGGCACCTGGACATCGAAAACGACAAATGGCCCCTCGCGGGGCCATTTGCATTTGATGGAACGCGTTAGAAACCAAGCGGCGATGCCGCTGGCTTGCTCAAGCGCCGTCGAGCGGCTCGACAGCGGTCGGCTTGCCGGCGCGGTCGAGGCGGATCTTCTCGATGCGGTTTTCGGCCGCGGACAAGAGCTGCTCGCAATGCTTTTTCAGGAGCTCGCCGCGCTCGTAGATGGCGATGGATTCGTCAAGCGCCACGTCGCCGCGTTCGAGGCGCGCCACGATGCTTTCGAGCTCGGCCACGGCCTTTTCGAAGGAATAGCCGGTGAGATCGGCGGTAACGGCGTCGGACATACTCAACCCTTCATCAGTCTTAAGATGTGCAGGCCGGCCGATTCGGCCAGACCTTCGAGATCATAGCCGCCTTCGAGCAGGCTGACGACCCGGTTATGGGCGAAACGGTCGGCGACTTCCAGGAGCCTTCCCGTCGCCCAGTCGAAATCCTCGCCGACGAGATTGATCTGGGCCAGCGGATCGCGGTGATGGGCGTCGAAGCCGGCGGAGATCAGAATGAAGTCGGGCGAGAAATCGTTGAGAGCCGGCAGAACGCGGCTCTTGAAGGCCTCGCGGAAATGGTCCGAGCCGACATTCGGCGAGAGCGGCGCGTTGACGATGTTGCGATGCTGGCCCGTCTCGTCCTTCGCTCCGGTATAGGGATAAAGCGGCATCTGATGGGTCGAGCAGAACAACACCGACGGATCGTCCCAGAAGATATCCTGCGTGCCGTTTCCGTGGTGAACGTCCCAGTCGACGATTGCAACGCGTTCTACGCCATAGGCCTTCTGCACATGGCGGGCGGCGATTGCCACCGTGTTGAACAGGCAGAAGCCCATGGCCTTCGACTTTTCCGCATGGTGGCCCGGTGGGCGGCCGGCGACGAAGGCGTTGTCGGCCTTACCGGTCATCACGTCGTCGACGGCCGAGATCGCGCCGCCGATTGCGGTCAGCGCCACCTGCAGGCTCTTCTGCGAGGCATAGGTGTCGGCCTCCAGCTGGTTGATGCGATCGTCCTCTTCCGGGATCTCGCGCATGACAGCGAAGAGATGCTCCTCGGGATGGGCGAGCGTGACCATATCCTCGTTGGCCTGTGTCGCCTCGATCCGCTCGAGCCGGGCGAAGTTCGGATGTTCCAGCGCGATGTTGAGCGAGCGCAGCCGGTCGGCCCGTTCGGGGTGGCCTTCCGGTGTGTTGTGTTCGAGGAAAATCGGGTTCTCGTAGAGGCGGGTGGCCATGGGCATCCTTCCGGGGTTGTGCAGAAGATAATGCGACCGCCCGCCATCTTCCACCTCATATCGGGGTTTTACCCAGTCCATGCGGGTGGCATGCCGGTGTCTGCCTCGCTCGGTGCTTGTGAAGCCCGTCCCTATGCCGTTAGATGCCTCTAACACAGAAACGCATCGGGGGATCTGCATGGACGAAACGGAACGGTTGGAGGTGAGCGCGCTGGTTGTCGCCTATCGCGACATTGCTCCGACCGGTGAAATGCAGGCTGCTGCCTATGTCATCCATGCCGAAGAGGCGGTGCGCCACTTCTGGCGCTATCGCCCACCGCTCGAAGACGAGCCGCATTACAGCCCGACCAAGTTCGAGGTCCGCCTACATCAGCCGCTCAGAGCCGAGGACCAAGTGCGCATGACCGTGCAGGTCGACAAGATCGGCGGCAAATCTGTTGGGTTTGAAGTCGCGATGGAGAAGGACGGACAGACCGTGGCCGAGGTCGACATCACCTGGACGGCCAGGCAGCCGGAGACCGGCGAACCAATCGCCCTGCCCGAAGAGATCCGCGACTGGCTGTATCGCTACTTGCCCTGAGCGCGGACCTTAGCACCTGAAACGACAAACGCCCCTGCCGGTCATTCCGGCAGGGGCGTCCGCATTTCAGACGAAGCGTGGTGCGATCAGAACTCGCTCCACTCTTCCTTGACGGCAAGATTGCCCTGGACCGCAGGTGCCCGGCGTACCGGTGCCTGCACGGCTGCGGGGCGACGCTCCACCTGGGCCGGAGCCGTGGCCCGACCCGACAGCGTGAACTGGCTGACGAGGGAGCGCAGGCGGGTGGATTCCTGAGCCAGTGCCGCAGAGGCTGCCGTCGACTGTTCGACCATGGCCGCGTTCTGCTGCGTGGTCTGGTCCATCTGGTTGACGGCAGTATTGACCTCAGCGAGACCGGTCGACTGTTCGCGGGCGGAGGTGGCAATCGCATCCATCAGCTGGTTGATCTGCGAGACATAGTCGCCGATCGCCTTCAACGCCACGCCGGTATCACGCACCAGCTTGACGCCGTTGTCGACCTCGGTCGAGGAGTTCTGGATCAACCCCTTGATCTCCTTGGCCGCACTGGCCGAGCGCTGGGCGAGCTCGCGGACTTCCTGGGCGACGACCGCAAAGCCCTTGCCGGCTTCACCGGCACGCGCGGCTTCGACACCGGCGTTCAAGGCGAGCAGGTTGGTCTGGAAGGCGATCTCGTCGATCACGCCGATGATATTGGAGATCTGCTGCGAACTCTCCTCGATGCGGCGCATAGCTTCGACCGCATTGGACACGACCTCAGCCGACTTCGCGGCATCCTGGTTTGCGAGGATCGCCACGGTGCGGGCTTCATCTGTACGCTTGGACGAGGTCGAGACGTTGACGGTGATCTCGTCGAGGGCGGCAGCGGTCTGCTCGAGTGCCGCAGCCTGTTGCTCCGTGCGCTTGGAGAGATCGTTGGCGCCGGAGGAAATCTCGCGGGTGCCGTTGTCGATGTTCTCGACCGACTGCATGACCGATGAGAGAGTCGAGCCAAGCTGCTTGAGGGAGGCGTTGAAATCCTCGCGCAGCGCTTCGTATTCGGCCGAAAAAGCTTCGTCGAGCTGGAAAGAGACATCTCCGTCCGCCAGGCGCTTCAAACCGGCGCCGAGCGTGGCGGTCGCAAAACGCAGTTTTTCGGCTTCCTGCTCCATGCGCTTCTGGTTCGCGCGTCGCGTCGCCTCTGTTTCCCCTCGGCTGGCTTCCGCCTGCTGCTCAAGCTCGCGTGCGGCAATCGCATTCTGGCGGAAGACTTCCACGGCCTCGGCCATCTGGCCAACCTCGTCGTGACGACCGATGCCCGGCACTGTGATCGTGGTGTCGCCGTTAGCGAGGTTGCGCATTGCGCCTGCCATGCCGAGAAGCGGGGTGACAAGCGTCTTCTGCAAGAGGATCAGGATTGCGATGACTGCCACAACTGTCGCTGCGGCTCCCTCAATGAGTGTCCAGCGCGCTTGGTCTGCGGCTTCTGCGGCATCGCGAGCCCGCTTCTCGAGGAGACCGGACTCGTCAGCCGCGATCTCCGCTGCTTTCGTGCGGATACCATCCATCCACTTCTTGCCAGCTCCGCCAATTTCCATGGCGCGGGCCTGTTCGACCGTGGCCGGATCCGCCATCAGCGCGATTTCCTTTTCGGCAACCTCAGTCACCCATCCCTTCACCAGCACATCCAGCTCAGCGAAACGCTTTTGCTGCGTTGCATTGTCCGACGTCAGCTGAACTGCCTTATCGAAGGCTTCCTGGTAGTTCTTCGATCCGGCCTTGTACGGCTCCAGAAAGCCCTCATCACCGGACAAGAGGTAGCCGCGGACGCCCGTCTCGCGATCGACCATGGCAGCGACGATCGCATCGACCCGGTCCAATACCTCATAGGTATGGACCGTCCAGCCATTGGAGGTTTGTTGGTATGCCAGAGACGACCAGCTCATGATGTTGACGATGACGCTGATTGCAATGACGAGCCCGAAGGCCGCTATCATCTTCGTCAACGTGCCGAGGTTATTCAGGAATTTCATGGAGTTTTCCACACGAGGTTGGGCAATCAGCTTACGGGACCGCAGGCTGTCGAGAGAGTTTACAAACAGATCGAACTTGAGGCGTTGGAAGAGCGCAAGGCACCGCTGATCATGTGTAGGACGACACAGCGAATCCGCGCCTCTCGCCTAACCTGATCAATCTTGCCCTCAGCCCGGTTCACTCACGCGAACGTGTCGTCAAGTTAGCTTCCACATATTAATGAACGTCTAAATCATGCGAGTTTTTGTCATCACCTTGAAACGATTGCTCAATATATTTGATAATCGTCAACTTTGATTTGCGAAGGCTGCCACGATCCGCCCCCCAAAACAAATGAAGCCCCCCGGGCCCGAAACCGGGGGGCTTCTATTCCTGCCGGCCAGAAGGAGGAGGAGGGCCTGCAGTCTTGTGTCGGAGCACGCTGCTTGGGAGGGAGGATCGCATCGCGCCGGCCACTGAACATTAGAATCAATTGCTTAAAGCATCGCTAATAAAACCTTGAATGGATCATCGGGCGAAAATCGCAACTCCTTGCCGGCGCCACCAATGCGGCAGGAGGGGATCGCGCGAAAAAGACTTGCGCGGCGGCGCATCTCACCGCATTGACGGGGCATGAAGAAGCTCCCAGAACCCCAGCGCCTCGACCAGCTCCTGGTCGCCCTCGGCCTTTTCGCCAGCCGCTCCCGCTCCCGTGACGCCATCCAGCGCGGCACGGTGAAGGTGGACGGCAAGGTGGTGGCGAAGCCCAGCCTCGTCTTTGCCGCCACGCACCAGTTCGATATCGACGATCCGGCACAGGATTACGTCTCGCGCGCGGCGCTCAAACTCGAGGCTGCGCTCGACCATTTCAACCTCTCGCCCGAGGGCTGCCACTGTCTTGACGTCGGCGCATCCACCGGTGGGTTTACGGAAGTGCTGTTGAAGCGGGGCGCGGCGCATGTGACGGCGATCGATGTCGGCCACGACCAGCTGCATCCGCGACTGGCAAGCGACCCGCGCGTGACCAATCTGGAGGGATTGAATGCGCGTTACCTGGAGCCTGAGGATTACGACGATCAGCCTTTCGACTTTCTCGTCTCCGACGTTTCCTTCATTTCGCTGAAGCTGGCGCTGGCGCCCGCCCTCGATCAGGCCGAGCCGGGCGCGCATTGCCTGCTTCTGGTCAAGCCGCAATTCGAGGCGGGCCGTGAAGCGATCAGCAAGGCGGGCCTTCTGAAGGAACCGGAAACGGCGCCTCTAGTGGCCGCCGAACTGGAACGCTGGCTTGCGGAAGACATGGGGTGGACGAGCCTCGGCCTCATCCCCTCCCCGATATCAGGCGGCGATGGCAACGAGGAATTCCTGCTTGCCGGTGTTAAGCCGCTCGGCGCCGATCACGACGAGGATGGCGGCGACAGCGAGGACATGGACCTCGGGGACGACATCGAAGGAGACGAGGCATGAGCGCGCAAACCGTCACGATCTCGAGCCTCGGCGCCAAGGGCGATGGGGTTGCGCATGGCGCAGACGGTCCGGTGTTTGTGCCCTTCGCGCTGCCCGGCGAGACCGTCTCGATCGCAAAGGTGAAGAACGAGGGCACGATCATGTCGATCACCAGCCCCTCGCCCGATCGCGTTCAGCCGCCTTGCAAGCATTTCGGTCCCGATGGCGTCGGTGGTGTGTGCGGCGGCTGTTCGCTGCAGCATATGGCAAAACCCGCCTACAATGCCTTCAAGCGGCAGATTCTGATCGACGCCCTGAAGTCAAAGGGGATCGAGGCTCCCGTGGGCGAGATCTTCGAGGCACATCCGCATCAGCGCCGGCGCCTGGTCTTTACCGCAAGGCGGCGTGAACAGGGCCTGGTCATGGGCTTCATGCAGGCGGAGACGCATCATGTCGTGCCGGTCGAGGAATGTCCCATCGCGTCGGACGGGCTGATCTCCCGGCTGGACGCGATCAAGACCATCGCCAATGCCTGTGGTGCCGAGCATTTCCGCGTCACCGTGACCGAGACCACCACCGGCCTCGACATTTCGCTCGACGGGCTGCGTGGCGGGCTCGGCGACCAGGAACGGCGGGCGGTCACCAATGCCGTCCTCAGGCTCAAGAACATTGCCCGCGTCTCGGCCAATGGCGAGATCATCATCGAGCCGCACAAGCCGCTGCTGGATTTCGCCGGTGCTCGCGTCGTGCTGCCGCCGGGTGGATTCACCCAGGCGACGCATGAGGCGGAAGAGCATATGGCGGCGCTTGCGATTGCCCATATCGGTAAGGCGAAGAAAGTCGTCGATCTGTTTTCCGGCGTCGGCACCTTCGCGCTGCGGCTTGCCCGCGCTTCCTCCGTGCTCGCGGTGGAGTCCGACGAGAAGGCCGTAAAGTCTCTCGACTTTGCCGCCCGCAACACGCAGGGGCTGAAACCGGTGACCGTCGAGCGGCGTGACCTCTTCCGCAGGCCGCTGATGACATCCGAGTTCAAGACGTTCGACGCCGTCGTCTTCGATCCGCCACGGGCGGGTGCCGAGGCCCAGTGTGCGGAACTGGCGAAAAGCCAGGTGAAGAAGGTGGTCGCGATCAGCTGCAACCCGCTGACGCTTGCCCGCGACCTCTCGATCCTGATCGCTGGCGGCTACCGGGTCGACGAGGTGACGCCGATCGACCAGTTCCTCTGGTCGCCGCATGTCGAGGCGGTTGCAACGCTCAGCAAGAACAAGACTTAAATGCACCTTTTGGTTGCGTGTGATTTGTTGCGCCACTCCGGATAATCATCTCTGATCACGTCATCCAGAAAATGACGTGATCAGAGGGGGAATGACGATGTCTGAAGTCGCAGCCCACGGACATGGCGTTCGTGGCATGAGCCGTGAATCCCTGCAGGCGCTTGCCGGCAATGCCGATCCCGGGAAGTTCGGCAAAATGTTTCCGCGTCTCGCGCCGCTACATGCCGAGGATGATGCGCTTTTTGAGCTCGCGAAGGCCATGCGCGACGAGAAGGGGGCGGAGGGCGATCATCCCAATTTGCCGGCCGGCTATACCTATCTCGGCCAGTTCGTCGATCACGACATTACGCTCGACACGACCCCGCTCGACAAGCAGCGCGCCGATCCGTTGGCCACACAGAACTTCCGCACGCCGGCGCTGGACCTCGATTCCCTGTATGGGGATGGGCCGGGCCTGCACCCATATCTCTATGCCAAGGAGGGTGTCCGGAAGCTGCCGGGGCCGAAATTCCTAATCGGCAAGGCACAGGTTTCCGACGCACTTCCCCGACGAGACGGGGGACCAGATAGGAAGATCCCCGAGCTCGACAACGACCTACCGCGCAATGCCCATGGCCGCGCCCTGATCTTTGACGAGCGCAATGACGAAAACCTGCTGGTGGCGCAGTTCCACTTGCTGATGCTGAAGTTCCATAACGCAGTGGTGGATCATCTCAAGAAGACGACGACCGGCCTGAAAGATCCGGAGCTGTTCGCGGAGGCACGACTGATCGTCACCTGGCACTATCAATGGATCGTGCTGTTCGATTTCGTCGAACGCCTGACCGAGCCTGGGCTGATCCGCAGGATCAAGCATGAGGGACGGCGCTTCTATCGTTTCCGCAGCCGGCCCTATATGCCGGCCGAATTTGCGGCCGCCGCCTACCGGCTGGGGCATTCGATGGTCCGGGAGACCTACAGCCACAACGCCGTTTTCCGTCCCGGCGGCCTTGCCGACGGTACACTCGAATTCATGTTCAACTTCACGGGCAAATCCGGTCTGATCGCAGGAGACCTTGCGCCGGAGACCCCTCCCTCACCGCTTGGGCCGCATCATACGCTGCCATCCAACTGGGTGATCGACTGGCGTCGCTTCTTCGATCTGGAAACACCTCCTGAAGACAATTTCACGCTCAACCATGCCCGCCGCCTGGATCCCCTGATCGTGCCGGCCCTGCATACTCTGCCCGATCATCCCGAAGACATGACGACGATTGCCGCGCGGCAGTTCGTCCTGCCCTTCCGCAACCTCAGGCGCGGTTCACAAATCGGCCTGCCATCGGGCCAAGATGTTGCCCGCGCCATGGGTTTCGAGCCGCTCAGCGACACCCAGCTTTCCCAAGGTAGAGACGGCGACGCTGCCGCAAAGCACGGCTTCCACAAGGCGACACCGCTCTGGTACTACATCCTGAAGGAAGCCGAGCAGTTGCATGACGGGCTGAGGCTCGGACCGGTCGGCTCGACAATCGTCGCCGAGACCTTTCTCGGGCTGATCCACGGAGACGACAACTCGTTTCTCGGACGGAGAACCAACTGGACGCCGCACCTACCGTCCAAGACGCCAGGGCATTTCACCATGGCGGACCTGATCACCTTCGTCGGCGACATCAATCCGGTCGGCGACGGCGTCGGGGTGGTGCTCGAGGAAAAGCCCGCTCAGTAGGTCAGAAGCGTGCCGGATCCCGTCACATTTGCGCAACGGCACCGGCCACCGACGCGGCCCGGGTTGGCCGGGCAGGACACCTGCCCGCCACCGCCGATGCTGCCGGACTGGTCGATGACGCAGATATAACGCTGTGGGCGGGCCGGCCGGGTCTGGCGAGGGGTATTCTGGCTCTCGCTGATCGCGCCGTCGGCATCATTGACCAGCACGAGAGGGAGCGAAGGGCTTATGGCCATTTCGGCTGAAGCCGGCGCGACGATGAAAAGCAGGCTGAGTGCGACACAAAACAAACGCAACATGAGAACCTCGGCAAGACGGGTAGCAGCTGACAGCTGGATTTCGCAGATGACGACCTTCGGGCCGTCGCGGACAAGATCCGAACGGTCGAGCGCCGACATGGTTGCAGAGATTAGAGCCAAACACTGAACACAGGCTGAACCCTCGCAACCATTAACGAAAAACGGCGCCGCAGGGGCGCCGTTCATTCTGTAGACTACGGGTCGCCCGATCAGGCGGCGCGACGCTGACCGGACGATGTGCTTGTCGAGCGCTCATCAATGCGGAACTGGTTGAGCAGAGCCGTGAGCGCTGCCGCTTCCTGGGCAAGGCCGTGGCTGGCTGCCGTCTGTTCCTCGACCATGGCGGCGTTCTGCTGGGTGCCCTGGTCCATGGTGTTCACAGCCGTGTTGATCTCCTGCAGGCCGGTCGACTGTTCGCGCGAGGCGGTCACGATGGCGTTGACGTGGCCATTGATCTCCTGGACCTCGCGGACGATGACGTCGAGCGCCTTGCCGGTCTCGTTGACCAGATCGACGCCAACCTTGACCTGGTCGCCGGAGGCGCTGATCAGGGCCTTAATCTCCTTCGCAGCATTCGCGGAGCGCTGAGCAAGTTCGCGGACTTCCTGAGCAACGACGGCGAAGCCCTTGCCGGCTTCACCGGCGCGTGCGGCCTCAACCCCGGCATTCAAGGCGAGCAGGTTTGTCTGGAAGGCGATCTCGTCGATCACGCCGATGATGTTGGAGATCTCGCCCGAAGACTTCTCGATGCCCTGCATGGCACCGACGGCCTTTTCGACGATCTCGCCGGACTTTTCGGCACCGGCGCGGGCGCGGGTGACCAACTGGCCGACTTCTTCGGCGCGGCGGGCGCTGTCCTTGACCGTGGTGGTGATTTCCTCAAGTGCTGCTGCCGTCTCTTCGACTGAGGCGGCCTGCTGCTCGGTGCGGCGGGCGAGGTTGTCGGCAGAGGAGCGGATTTCGGCTGCACCGCCGTCGATAGCACGGGCATTACGGCCGACAGTGGCGAGCGCGTCATGCAGCTTCTCGACGGAAGCATTGAAGTCGACGCGCAGACGGTCGAGGTCACCGGCGAACGGGGTCTCGATGCGCGAGACGAGGTCGCCATTGGCGAGGCGGCCGAGACCGTCGGCCAAGGAGTGGACCGCAAAGGAAACCTGTTCGGCTTCACGGGCCTTGGCGGCTTCGCGTTCGCGGCGTTCCTGTTCGGTCATGGTGCGGGTTTCATCGGCTTCGCGGGCGAGGCGTCCGCGCTCGATGATGTTGTCGCGGAAGACGGCGACGGCTGCGGCCATCTGGCCGATTTCGTCGGTGCGGGCCGTGCCCGGAATTTCAGCCGATACGTCACCGCCGGCAAGCTTGCCCATGACACCGGTCATATCGACAACGGGGCGGACGACAAGGCGCGACAGGAGGGCTGCAAGGATGCCAATCATGGCGACCACGCCGACCAGCGTGGCGACGGCAGCCGCCGTGCGGAACTCGCCGATCGCAGCGAATGCGAGATCGCGATCGATCTGCACGCCGAGATACCAGTCTTCGCGCGGCAGACCCTTGATCGGCAGGAAGGAGACGAGGACATTGGTATCGGCGAAGGTGGTTTCGGTGATGCCTGAGCCGATGGCCGGCGTATTTGCCGGGAAGGCGTCCTTCAGCGTCTTGGTGACGAGGTTGCCGTCACGATGCACGAGGATCGTGCCGTCCTGCTTGACGAGGAAGGCCGAACCCTTGCCGCCCATGTCGACCGAGTTGACCATGTCGACAAGCGAAGTCAGTGAGAAGTCAGAAGCCGCCACGCCATAGAGCTTGCCGTCCTTCTTGACCGGAATGGCGGCGCTGATGATCAGATTGCCGGTCGAAGCGTCGGCGTAAGGGTCTGTCAGCACCATCTTGTCGGCCTTGACCGCGTCCTGGTACCACGGGCGCTTGCGCGGATCGTAGCCCTCCGGCAGCGGCTGGTTGGGAACGCTGGTAAAGACGCCTTGTTCATCGCCGACATAGGTCGACATGAATTCGCGGATCAGCACGGGGTTGTCGAAGGCTGCGGTGATGGCAGCGGCATCAGGCGCCTTGGCTGCCGCATTGCCCGCCAGTTCCGTCAGCATGACGCGCGCGCCGAGCCAGTTGGCAATGCTCTGAGACGCCTGGAGACCGGAACTGTCGATCTCACTCTTGACCGCGGCACTCGTCGCATTGCGCTGAAGGCTGTCGATATAGAAAGAGAAACCGGTAAGGGCGGCCACGACCACGAGGGAAGCGACCACCAGGATCTTCGTCATCAGATTGGAACTGGTCTTCACGATACGGTCCTGCAAAAACTCTCCGCGCAACTTCGGCGCGAGGACGTCATGGGGCATTGTGTGTTTACGACACCATCATGGTGAGGAGACGGGGAAATCACCGCCTCTCCATGTTTAGCCTGCAGGATTTAATGGGTAATTAAGAAGAACCGAAAGAGCTCGTAAGCTCTACGTACGGGCCTTTCATCCGCGTCCTTTCATGAAGGCTTCAAAGGCAGCGCGGGCCTCGGCGCTTTTCAGCTGCGCGACGAAGTGAACGAGCTCTTCCTGCATGCGGGAGCGGACCTCGTCGGGGCTGCCCTTGACCAGCGCCCGGGCGATCTTCATCGCGGCCGGCGGCTTGGAGGCGAGCGAGGACGCGATCTTCAGGGTCTCCGTCTCGACCTGATCCGGTGAGACCACCTTCCAGATGAGACCAGCCTCGCGAGCCTGTTCGGCGGAGAAGCCTTCGCTGGCCGCCAGCATTGCAAAGGCGCGCTGGTGACCCATGACGCGCGGGGCGATCAGGCTTGAGGCGGCTTCCGGGACGAGCGCCAGATCGACGAAGGGGGTCTTGAACAGGCTACGATCGGAGGCAACGGTCAGGTCGCAATGCATGTGCAGCGTCGTGCCGATGCCGATTGCCAGACCATCGACGCCGGAGACCAGAGGCTTGGTGACTTCGGTGAGGGCCTTGAGAAGGCCAAAGGCTGCGGGTTCGCCGACGGCGCCGGCCATGGCGAAACCGAGAAAGTCGGCCATGTCATTGCCAGCGGAGAAACATCCCTCGGTGCCCAGGAAGACGATGGCGCGGATCGTGTCGTCCTGCTCGCCCTCCAGCAGACCTGCGGTGAGCTTCTGGTACATGGCCTGCGTGATGGCATTCTTCTTGTCCGGGCGGTTGAAGCGCAGGACGAGGACGCCGGGATGGGCTTCCGGGCGGGTGATCTCAATGTGGTCGGTCATCTCGGCTTCCTCGGGTGGTCCCCACCCTCCCCTTGAGGGGGAGGGTCGGAGCGCAGCTCCGGGATGGGGTAATCAACGACATATGCTGGACTTGGCGGAGTCACCCCCACCCGCCGCCTTGCGGCGACCTCCCCCCTCAAGGGGGAGGTGTGAGATCAGGCAAACAGTGCGCGTGCCGCTTCCAGGCTCGCTGCACCGTTGACGACGCGGTCCTTCAGCGCTGCGGTCTCGGCGATCAGGTTTTCGGCGGCGAAGCGGCAGAGCGCCAGGCGGTTGTCGCGGCCGTGGTCCTCATCGGCAAGGGCGCCCTTGGCGAGATAGACGCCGGTCAGGACAAGGCCAAAAAGACGCTGATAGGGTGTGGCACCCGCGAGTGCTGCGGAGGCATTGCCGGCGGCCATCTGCGAAAGCAGCCATTCGGTGGCGTCTTCGAGGTCGACCAGGCTCGCGTCGAGGCGATCAGCGGTCTCGCCGAAGCCGTCGAGATTGGAGCCGCGCACCGCATTCACGATCTGCTTCAGCTCGGTGATGTAGCCCCTGATATGATTGCCGTTGGAGAGCGGCAGCTTGCGGGTGACGAGGTCGGCGGCCTGAATGCCGTTGGTGCCTTCGTAGATCGGGGCAATGCGGCTGTCGCGCCAGAAGCGGGCAGCCCCGGTTTCCTCAATGAAGCCCATGCCGCCATGGGTCTGGATGCCAAGCGAGGCGACGTCAACGCCGGCATCGGTTGCAAAGGATTTGGCAATCGGGGTCAGCAGAGCTGCGCGCTCGGCCCAATGGCGGGCTTCGTCACCATCCGCGTGATGGCTCATGTCGGTGGCGTGGGCGCAGACATAGCAGATGGCGCGCGAGCCTTGGGTCAGCGCCTTCATGGTCACCAGCATGCGCGCGACATCGGGATGTTCGATGATCGGCGACATGCCCTGGCCGGTCCAGCCTGGCGCCTTCCCTTGCGTGCGGTCCTTGGCGTATTGCACGGCCTTCTGGGTGGCGGCTTCGCAGATGGCGACACCCTGCATGCCGACCGCGAGGCGGGCATTGTTCATCATGGTGAACATGCAGGCGAGGCCCTTGTTCTCCTCGCCGATCAGATAGCCGATCGCGCCGGCTTCATCGCCATATTTGCCGTCGCCATAGATCATAGTGCAGGTCGGCGAGCCGTGGATGCCGACCTTGTGCTCCAGCGAATGACAATGCAGGTCGTTGCGGGCGCCGATCGAGCCGTCGTCGTTGACGAGATACTTGGGCACGAGGAAGAGCGAGATGCCGCGCGTGCCGGCGGGGGCATCGGGAAGACGCGCGAGAACCAGATGGATGATGTTCTCGGTGATCTCGTGTTCGCCCCAGGTGATGTAGATCTTCTGGCCGAAGATGCGGTAGGTGCCGTCATCGCGGCGCTCGGCGCGGGATTTCATGACGCCGAGGTCAGAGCCGGCATGCGGCTCGGTCAGGTTCATGGTGCCGGTCCATTCGCCGGAGACCATCTTGGGCAGGTATTTAGCCTTCAGGTCCTCAGAGCCGTGGGCGGTGACGGCGTCGACCGCACCCATGGTCAGCGTCGGCCCGAGCGCGAAGCCCATGGAGCCGGAGTTCCACATTTCCAAGGCCGCGACGTTGAGCATATGGGGAAGCCCCTGCCCGCCGAAATCTTCCGCCGCGGTCAGGGAGTTCCAGCCGCCTTCGGCCCAGGCGCGGTAGAGATTGTCCCAGCCATCGGGCACCACGACCTTGCCGTCGACCATGCGGGCGCCCTGCCTGTCGCCGATTTCGGCGAGCGGTGCGACTTCGTCACTGGCGAAACGGCCGGCTTCGGAGAGGATGGCATCAACGAGGTCGTCGCTCAGCTCGCCCAGCTTGCCGTCTTCGATAGACTTGGTGAGGCCAGCGACGTGCTTCAGGGTGAACGCGATCTCTTCTACGGGCGCCTTGTACATGACGTGCTCCTCCATCTGGCGTATGCTTCATGCCACGCCCAGACTCCCACCCAGGAGGCGCGGCTCATTCTCACTTCTGGCTAATTGATTTTTACGTAAACGTCAAATCTTTTGCATGCGACAGGAGGCCTCGTTCCCGGTGCCATGCAGGTGAATGTCGAGGTGAAGATTACCGCCGCAATATAGATGCGTGAGCGGTCAGACGCCTCGCTTCGGGAGAGAACGGCAGCCTCCAAAGCAAACCCAAGATGCGCCAATGACTTAAAACGACGACCGGCGGGGCCTTCGCGGGAATACCTAATTGAGAGTTCTCACAACTATCGGCCTGCCCCGCTTTCGTCACATCACTGTTACCCGCGCTGACTAGTCGGAGGGTGGACTTCAACCAATAGGAGGCTCTGCCATGACCGACACCAACACCAATCATCTTTCCTGGGACGAGTGGGACGAGCTGCACAATCCGCCGCCGGCCGTGACCGACTTCGACCGCGTCGTCGAACGCGCCATCTCTCGCCGCGGTTTTCTTAGCGTGCTGGCCATGGGTTCGGCTGCGGTTGCCATGGGCTCCGTCGGCAACCTGATGAGCTCGACCTCGGCCCAGGCGCAGGAAGCCGCCTCGCGCTTCGCCTTCAAGCCGATCGACATTGCGACCGACAACACCATCCATGTGCCGGAAGGCTACAACTGGAAGCCGCTCGCCCGTTGGGGTGAGCCGCTGTTCTCCACGGCTTCCGACATCGATCCGATGAAGGGTGTGTCGCTGGAGAATTCCGACAAGGTCTTCGGTGAAAACACCGACGGTATGGAACTCTTCGTCATCGGCGGTGCCCAGGTGATTGCCGTCAACCACGAATACGTCAACAACGAAACGAACCTGCCGCACGCGCCGGAAGGCATGCCGCAGTCGCTCGACGACGTGAAGATCCTGCAGAACATGCAGGGCGTCACCGTCATGGAAGTGGCCGAAGGCGAAAATGGCTGGGCGATCGTCGTCGACAGCAAGTTCAACCGCCGCATCCACCACAACACGCCGATGAAGCTTTCGGGTCCGGCTGCCGGCTCCGAGCTCGTCAAGACGGCTGCCGATCCCGCTGGTGTCGACTGTCTCGGGACCTTCAACAACTGCGGCGCCGGCAAGACGCCGTGGGGCACCTACCTCACCTGCGAAGAGAACTTCAACGGCTACTTCGGCTCGACCAATGCCGAGTTCGAAATGCCTGAGGACTACAAGCGCTACGGCATCGTCGCCGAGACCCGCTACGGCTACGAGAAGTTCGACGAGCGCTTCGACGTTTCGAAGAACCCGAACGAGCCGCGCCGCGCCGGTTACGTGGTCGAGATCGATCCGTCGGACGCCTCCTCGACGCCGATCAAGCGCACGGCACTTGGCCGCATCAAGCATGAAAACGCTGCCGTCGTCATCGCACGCGATGGTCGCGTGGTTGTCTATATGGGCGACGACGAGCGTGGCGAGTTCCTCTACAAGTTCGTCTCCAACGGGATCTATGTGCCGGGTGGCGACACCTCCAAGCTGCTCGACGAAGGCACGCTCCACGTCGCCAAGTTCTCCGACGAAGGCACGGGCGAGTGGCTGGCTCTCACCGAAGAAACCACCGGCATGAAGGCGGACGAGATCGCCGTGTTCACCCGTCAGGCGGCCTCCAAGGTTGGTGCCACCACCATGGACCGCCCGGAATGGGTTGCGGTCAATCCGGTTGCGGTCGAAGCCTATTGCTGCCTGACCAACAACAGCCGTCGCGGCGAAGTCAAGGACGGCAAGCTGCGCACCAATGCCGGCGGCGACGAGATGGCCGTCAACGCGGCCAATCCGCGTGAGAAGAACGAATACGGCCAGATCGTTCGCTGGTATCCGGCCAATGACGACCACACCGATTCGACCTTCAGCTGGGACCTGTTCGCCATGGCCGGCAATCCGGCCGTGCACAAGGATGGCGCTTATGCCGGCTCGTCGAACATCAACGAAGGCAACATGTTCAACTCGCCCGATGGCATGATGTTCGATTCGACCGGTCTCGTCTGGATTCAGACCGACGGCGAAGACTCGAACGAAGGCGAGTTCGCTGGTCAGGGCAACAACCAGATGCTCGCCGGCGATCCGGTCACCGGTCGCATCGAGCGTTTCATGACCGGCCCGAAGGGCTCGGAAGTTACCGGCCTCACCTGGTCTGCCGACAAGCGGACCATGTTTGCCGGCATCCAGCATCCCGACGCGCCCTTCCCGGACGGAGAAGGCAAGCTGCCGCGCTCGACGATCGTGGCGATCAAGCGCGACGACAACGCTCTCGTGGGCTGACGGTTCGGTCGGCAGGGCGGATGTGATCTGCCCTGCCCTCACTCCAAACGAAGAAGGCCGCCGACCGGGGATACCGGCGGCGGCCTTTCTCGTGTGTGGAGACCTGATCGATCAGGCGGCGAGGCGCTGGGCGTTGCGCGGGATCTCGACATCGATCTCCAGGATCGAGACGTCTTCGTCGCGGTCCATCTTGATCTGCACCTTGTCACGGTCGAATTCGACATGCTTGGCGATCACGGCGAGAATTTCCTCGCGCAGGATGGCCACCAGATCGCTTTCGAGCGAGGCGCGCTCATGGGCGAGCAGAACCTGCAGGCGTTCCCGCGCCATTGGTGCGGACCGCTGTTTGCGGAACAGAGAGAAAATGCTCATGCGGCCCTCCGCGCGAAGATCTTGTCGAGGAAGCCGCGCTTCTCGCCAGGAATGGTGATTGGAACATTCTCGCCGGCCAGACGACGGGCAGCGTCGAAATAGGCCATGGCCGGCGCGCTGCGGGCGTCGGCAAGCGTGACCGGGGCGCCGATGTTCGAAGCGCGCAGGACGTCCATGCTTTCCGGAATGATGCCGAGCAGCGGGATCGACAGGATCTCGAGCACGTCATCGACCTTCAGCATGTCGCCGCGCTGGGCGCGATTGGCGTCGTAGCGCGTCAGCAGAAGATGCTTCTCCATGCGCTCGCCGCGCTCGGCCTTCAGCGTCTTGGAATCGAGCAGACCGATGATGCGGTCCGAGTCGCGTACCGAGGAGACTTCCGGATTGGTGACGACGACGGCCATGTCGGCATGGCGCATGGCAAGCGTTGCACCACGTTCGATGCCGGCCGGGCTGTCGCAGATGATCCAGTCGAAATACTTCTTCAGCTCGTTGATGACCTGCTCGACGCCTTCGGCGGTCAGGTTGTCCTTGTCGCGGGTCTGCGAGGCCGGCAGCAGGAAGAGCGTTTCCAGCCGCTTGTCGCGGATGAGAGCCTGGGGCAGCTTGGCGTCGCCCTGGATCACATTGACGAGATCGTAGACGACGCGGCGCTCGGCACCCATCACCAGATCGAGATTGCGAAGGCCTACGTCGAAATCGACGACGACGACCTTTTCATTGCGCTGTGCCAGCGCTGCACCGAGAGCGGCCGTCGAGGTGGTCTTGCCGACCCCGCCCTTGCCGGATGTCACGACTATCACCTTGCCCATGTGGTTCTCCTGTCTATCCCCGCTCAAGTTCACGTCATTCTCTCTGTCATGATTGCATCCCCCTCCAGCCAAAGCTGGACAGGATGCCCCTTCAATTCTGGATCCATATCGTCGGTCATCGCGTAGACGCCGTCGATCGCAACCAGCTCGGATTCGAACTTACGACAGAAGATCCTTGCGTCGGCATTGCCAACGCATCCGGCGAGCGCTCTGCCGCGCAGCGCACCGTAGATATGGACGGAGCCACCGGCGATCACTTCGGCACCCGACTGAACCGAACCGATGACCGTGACATCGCCCTGGGTATAGATGACCGACTGACCAGAGCGGATGGTTTCGCGCACGATCATCGACGGGGCCGAGACCGGGCTCTGCTGCACCACGACCTGGGGGGCTGCCTGCCCTGCATGCTCGCGTGCGGCCTCTTCCGTGCCGGTGGCCTTCTCCGATTCGCCCGCCTCGTTGCGTGGTACCTCGTAGTCGGCGGCCGGCTTGCCGCCCTTGAGCTGCGGCGGCATGCCGGGCTCAACCAGCGAGGGGCGGCCGCCTTCGATGCCCATGATCGAGACATTGCGCGCCGCGAGTTCGGCGATCAGTGCTTTCAATTGCGGACGGTCGATCTCGATGTCGGACACGTCGAGCACGACGGGGCGACCGAGGAAGAACCCGGCCGAGCGGGCCGCGAGATCATCGAGACGGACGAGCCAGTCGTCGAATGGCGGATCCGGCGTCAGTACGACGGCCAGGAAGGATCTACCCTTGATGCGGATGGAGCGAGGTTCGGTTAGCACTTTGGTCATCTATGTAAACAAATCGTTGACGAAAGAAGTACGGCCGATTTGGTTAACAAATGGTTAACGCGGCGAATTTGCCGTTAGGAAACAGACGGATCGGAATGTAAAAAAGCCGCCCGCGGCGAGCACCGGGGCGGCTTGATGTTAACCCTTTCCGGCTCCTTGTGGGAGCCGGAGCAGTGGGCCCTGTCGATCAATAATAGGGCGACAGGCACTGCTGACGGGGGCCGTTATACGGCTGGAAGGTGTTCGAGCGGCTATCGTAGGAGCGGTAGCGGGCATTGCACCAGTCGTAGTGGCGCGGGTTGAGACCGGCTGCGCGTGGCGCGACGGGGGCCGGACGCGGCTGGGCAATCGCGCCGCCGATGATCGCACCGGCCGCAAAGGCTGCGAGCGGATACCAGTAACCGTTGTGGTAACGGTAGCCGGCGCGGCGCTCACGATAGCCACGATGGCCATTGTAGTAGCGGGCGCGCTCGTAGCGATCGATGCGACGGTCGACACGGCGGTCATAACGACGATCGTAGCGATCTCGGTACTGAACATTGGTGGCATCTGTGGTGGACGCGATCGACGCGACCGGGCGGATGACCTGGGCCTGGGCCGGGATCATGCCTGTAATTGCCATGATGGACGCGAGTGCTGCCACGGCGGTCGTCTTCAATGCAGTCTTCATGATGCTTCTCCCTGCATGTTTATCAGGGTCGACCGAAACGGACGGTTACGCCCGGTCCTCGACCTTGAGACATAAGTTAGTGAGGCGAGCCTGAACTCAGGATTAACACCGTGTTCATGCTTCGCGTTCCGCGCGCAACGGTCCAGCGACCGTTCTCGCGCACAAGTGCCCGTCAACGGAGGGAGAGGCCAATTGTTCCCGAACGGCTCAGTAATAGGGTGACAGGCAGGTCCGGCGCGGCCCGTGATACGGCTGGAAGCTGTTGCTGCGCCAGTGATAGGAGCGGTAGCGTTCGGCGCACCAGCTGTAGTGCTTCGGGTTGATGCCCGCACTATATTGCACGACGTGGCGGCGCGGCACCGGCCTGTCGACAATCACGCCGGCTCGCATAGAGCGCGGCGAGAACCAGAGCCCGTTGCGATAGACATAGCCCGGCCGATGCAGCCGGTGCCCATGGCCACGATAGACGTGGTGGCGCGAGTAGACTGTCACGCGCTCGTAGTGACGGTAGCTGGTATGGCTTTGATAGATGCGGACTTCGATGCCGCCGGCGCGGACGTCGGTCCCGGATGTCATGACCCCGGCCAAAGCCAGGCATGCGACGGCGAAAGCAGAGACAAGCTTCATGCGTGATCCCCCTTGACCCGGAGACACCGTCGACCAGCCGGCCTTCATGGCCGAGGCCAGATCCGATCGCATGTGGCGATCGCAAGCCTCCATCAGAGGATGCTAAACCGCAAGGGCCTGCGCTGCAAGGGGTTAAGGGATGGCGAGACCCCGCAGAAAGGCAGGAGGGCGAGCCCACTCCGGACCCGCCCTCGCTTCACGGTCAATTGATGTCTTGTCCGACGCTTAGGCTTCGATCTCAATATCGCCCTTCGGCCGCGAACAGCAGGCGAGGATGTAGCCCTCGTCGATCTCGTCATCGAGGATGCCGCCATTGTGGTCCATCTCGACTTCGCCCGAGAGCTTCATGACCTTGCAGGTGCCGCAAAGGCCAGATTCGCAGGCAGCGCCGATGCGGACACCGGCGGCGCGGGCCGCCTGCAGAACCGTATGACCGGGAGCGCAGAGGCCGTCCTTGCCCGACATGGCGAAGGTGACCTTGGTGGCCTGCTCGCCATCGGCATGGTCAGCGACCACGACCAAGGGCTCGGACTTGACCGGCTGGAAGGCCTCCTCATGATACTGCTTCATGTCGAAGCCTGCCCCTTCCAGCGCCTCGCGCACGGTCGCCATGAAGGGGGCCGGACCGCAGCAGAAGACGGTACGCTCGAGGAAATCTGGGGCGAGTAGCGCGATCTTCGCCTTGTCGATGCGGCCCTTCAGGCCAGACCAGAGCTGGCCGCGCCCCAGTTGCTCAATGATGAAGCCGAGCTGGAAGTTCGGCATATCACGTGCCTTGGCCTCCAGCTCCCAGCGGAAGATGATATCGTCGGGCGAACGAGCACAGTTGAGGAAGGTGATGTCGCTGTCGGGCGCACGGTCGCTCAGATCACGGGTCATCGACATCATCGGCGTGATGCCGGAGCCGGCCGAAATGAACAGATACTTTTTGCCCGGATACTTGGCATAGGAGAAGTCGCCGAGCGGGCCGAAGGCCTTCAGCGCCATGCCGGGCTTCAGATTGTCGAGCATCCAGCGGGTGCCGATGCTCTCCTTCTGCGCCTTGACAGTCACGGCCACAGTATAGGGACGCGAGGGGCTGGAGGAGAGCGTGTAGGTGCGCATGACCGGCTCTGGCCCGACGGGGATCTCGAGCGTCACGAACTGGCCGGGCAGATAACGGAACCAGAGGCCCGGCTTGTTCGGCTTGAAGGTGAAGGTCATCACGTCGGCAGCTTCCGGCGTGACGGCGACGCATTCCAAGAGATGCTCTCGGTCGGACCAGGGGCGCATCTCATCGACATGGCGATACTGGGTGACGGCGATGTTCATCTCACGCCACCACGGACAGGCGGGCCTTGTCGCCCTGCAGGCGGCCCATCATGAAGTTGGAATACCATTCGACGAACTGCATGACGCCACCTTCGTGATCGACGGAATAGGGACCGGGCTCATAGGCCGGCGAGCGGATACCAAAGGCGTTCTCTTCAACGATCGAGCGGTCCTGGTCGTTGGTCATGTTCCAGACATGGGTCAGCTCTTCCAAGTCGTAATCGACGCCTTCGACCGCATCCTTGTTGACCAGCCAGGTGGTGGTGACGGCGGTTTCCTCCGCCGAGATCGGCAGGACGCGGAAGGAGATCGCGTGGTCGCCGAGAATGTGGTTCCAGGTCGTCGGATAGTGGAAGAGCAGCATGGTGCCGATATGGCTGATCGGCACATCGGCGGAGAGCGGCTTCTTCACGGCGCGCTTGCCGGACATGGTGTAGCTCTCGGCATCCTCTATCAGCGGCATGCGGGCGGTGCGGAACTGGCCCGACGGGTCCATGTTGAACGTGGACGGCAGGCCTGCGGCTTCGCAGCGCGCCCAGTGCTCGGAAATGAACGGATCATCGCCTGCACCCTGGACGCCGGTTGCAGTCGGGGCTTCCGGATAGGTACGGCAGAGCTCCGGATGGTTGCCGGCGCAGTGGTAGCATTCGCGGTTGTTTTCCCAGACGAGCTTCCAGTTGCCCTTTTCGATGATCGTGTTCTTGTGGGCGACCTTGGCTTCCCAGAGGCGATGCGGTCGGAGATAAGGCTCGATGGAAGCGCGGACGGGCGCGAAATCGGCAGGCTCATTGGCGAGGCAGACGAAGATGTAGCCGCCGACGCTTTCGCAATGCAAGGTCTTCAGGCCGAATTCGGCCTTGTCGAAAGTCTCGCCCATCTGGCGGGCGAAGACCAGCGAACCGTCAAGGTCATAGGTCCAGTTGTGATAAGGGCAGACGAGCTTCGCCGCAGCGCCCTTGTCCTTGGTGCAGACGCGGTGGCCGCGGTGGCGACAGGTGTTGTGGAAGGCCCGGATGACCTGATCCTTGCCGCGCACGATGACGACGGGATAGTCGCCGATCTGGGCGGTGAAATAGTTGCCGGCGCGCGGGATCTCGCAGTCATGGCCGATGAACAGCCAGTCGCGATACCAGATCATCTCCATGTCGAGCTTGAAATAGTCCTGGTCGATGTAGAATGGTTGCTCAAGGGAGAAACCCTCGCGGCGGTTCTTCAGCTGGCGCAGCACGTTGGCCTGCAGGTCCATGTCGTCCTCGTGTTTCAAAAATTCGGGGGAGAAGAGAGCACAGCGCCCGCCTTAAGAAGGCGGTGTGCATGGCTATCTCCGGTCGCCCTCCGCAACCTCAAATGTCCGTCTGCCGAGGCTGGTTTCCGGGCTCAGGAGTGGTCCATTTGCGGACCGCGTCGGCGCCTTCCCAGGGTTGCCCCCAGTGGCCTTGTGCCAAAACGCATTCTCCACCACCGTTGCGGGGGCAGCGCCGGATTTTGACCGGCTTCCCGATTTCCCACCCTCCCTAGCAGGGCAGCACCTCGAGCTTGCCTGCATCTAATCACAGGGCGCAGGGCTGCGCTGCATTGCGGAACGACACGGCCCAAATCGTTTGCGACATCGCACAGATGGCGATCTAGGGGAGAGATTTCGGGAATTTCCCATTGTTTTCCGAAGGGTGTGGCGGCGGCATCTTTCCGGCCGCTGAAATCATGGCGCAAACGGGCGATTCAAGGCCATTCTCCGGAATTGCACTGCGGCAAGCCTCGCGAAATCTCGCCGATGTAGAATACCATCAAATCATGATTAACCATGCTGCGTTAAGCTCAAGCAATCAGTCCGGGTACCGTCAGAGCGTCAAGATGCAGAAACTCAGATACTACGCGGCTCCGAAAGCGGAAACGAAGCCGCCGTCGCCATCCAAGGCCGTCCATACCGAATTCCTTCGAACCGGACGGATTTCGCGCAGCCGCGAGGATTGGCTGCCGGACGAACGCCGGTATCTGACCTACGAGGAAGTGGCTGCGCGTACCGGGCGCCGGCTCGAGCGGGCCGCCGAGACGACGCATGAGCGGATCAACGCCTTCCATCGCTCGATCAAGTTTCCCAAGGTCATTTTCCACCGCACGCTAAACAACAGCCCGCATCTGGGCTACTGTCACGTGACGGCGGCGCGCACGAACTTCGCGCAGTATGCCGATGTCAAATGGGCCTTCTACATCGCCAACTTCTTTGCCGAACTCGGTGGCGAAGAGGTGTTCTTCGAGCAGATCAAGCAGAATTACGGACGAATGTATTTCGCCGTGGCGATCAAGCCGGAAGCAGAGGCCAAGTCGATGACCATCGACCGTTCAGTCCGCGACAACGGGCTGCTGTTCCAGACCGTGGATCCGAAAGAGGCGCTGCGAAACGTGCTGATGCTCGGCGCACGAGACGCCGAGCTCAGGAAGATCATCGCAAAACTTTGAAAGTGGACTTCGACGCTCAGGCGCCGAAACCGCCGACCGGCTTCTTCTTGTAGAGCAGCCAATCCTTCGAGACATAATCGCTTGCACCGTAGATCGTCACGGTATCGCCGCCGGCTGCCTTGGATGTGGCGAGCGCCTTTTCGGCGAAGTTGGTGAAGTCGAAGGCGTTCGGGGCCTGTTCGGAATAGCAGATGCCAAAGGACATGCCGAGTTGGCCCATGCGCGCACCCGTCGACGAGCCGACGAAATTGGTGGCCTTGAGCTTGGCGCGGACGAGTTCGACGACGCGGCTGATCTCTTCCTGGTCGGACGTGTAGAGCAGCAGACCAAAGCGGCCTGCATCGAAGCGGCAGGCGAGATCGCCACCGCCGGAGACGGCTTCCAGCACCTTGGCGACCTGCATCAGGAACCGCTCGGCGACCGCCGGGCCCATCTGCTCCTGGATTCGGGCATAGTCGTCGATCTCGCCGATCGCGACGCCGCAGAGCACCGGCATTTCCGGGTTGACGTAGATCTTGGCAACGGCCTTGTTGAAGGCGCGGCGGGAGGCAAGGCGGGTAACCGGATCGACGAACTTCGCGGCTTCGGCCTCTTCGGCCTCGCGCTGGAGGTCGGCGAGCGATGCCGTCTTGTCGACCACCGCGCGCACGACATTGCTGTTCTGGTGGGCGCGCTTTTCGGTCGCGGCCTTCAGCATCTTGATCGACTGGCCGAGCGGCGTGCCTTCGAGATCGGCTTCAGTCAGGATGGTCTTGGAGGCATGGCCGATGACGCGGCCGTAATCGGTGAGCGAAATCTTCTCTTCGTTCAGCAGGCTGATGAAATTGCTCATCTCGGCGCGAACCTGGCCATTCTGGCGGCTCAGAAGCCCGTCTTCATGGTGATGCGGCAGATATTTACGGCCGAGTTCGTCGAGGGCTTCCTGGGTCTTCACCTTGCCGAGCGCGATGAACTCACGCACCAGTTCGGGATTGCTGCCTGAATAGGCCTCATAGACCAGCTCGTAATTGCGCGGCAGACCGTCGATGCCCATCTGATGCATGGCGGTCGCGACACGAAGCGCAATGCTGGCGGCCGGATTCTTGACTTGCTGCATCTGTCCATTTCCCCGAGTGAGGCTTTCCGTCTCTTATCTGGACCATAGGCGAACAATTCTTTCTTTCAGTTACGTCGGTAGTTAAAATTCGAACGATTTCGCCTCCCCCTTTAAAAATTAGGGTGGAAACTGCCCCTGGCTGCGCTGAAAAAGAGGTTTGCCGCCTCGTTCCGCACGCGATAAGGACGATCGCAGGCAGACTGGAAGGCTCTCGAAAATGGCGCGGATCATCCCGATCGCTCACGACACGGACAAGGCGGAGGCAATTTCGGCAGCGACCGAGGTGCTTCTGCGGCATCTTCCGGTGGCGATCCCCACCGAGACCGTCTACGGGCTTGCAGCCGACGCAACCCATCCGACTGCCATTACGTCCATTTACGAGACCAAGGGGCGGCCGCGCTTCAATCCGCTGATCTGCCACATGGCGGATCTCGCCATGGCGGAACGCTACGCCGTGTTCGACCCGATCTCGCGCAAGCTGGCCGAGGCCTTCTGGCCAGGGCCTTTGACGCTGGTTCTGCCGCTTAACGAACATTCCGGCATTCATCCGCTTGCGACCGCCGGGCTCGACACGGTCGGCATACGCGTCCCGGTCGGATTTACGGCAGAGCTCATCCGCAGTCTCGGCCGACCGCTTGCGGCTCCGAGCGCCAATTCCTCCGGGCGGATCAGCCCGACGACAGCAGAGCATGTGGACGCCGATCTCGGCCAGAAGATCGAGGTGATCGTCGATGGCGGCCCCTGCCCTGTCGGCGTGGAATCGACGATCGTGAAGGTGGAGGACAGCGAGATCCGATTGCTCCGACCGGGCGGCATCGCCGTCGAAGCGATCGAGTCCGTCACCGGCAAGCAGGTCGTTCGTCCCAAGGCTACGGGAACGGCAGCGATCGAGGCGCCGGGCATGCTCGCTTCGCATTATGCACCCAATGCTGCCGTGCGGCTGAATGCGACAGAGGTGTCCCATAGGGAAGCCTTGATCGCCTTTGGTCCCGGCGACATATCCGGCGCGGCGGCCGCGCATGCGGTTTTCAACCTGAGCCCGACGGCAGACCTTACCGAGGCGGCCAGCAATCTCTTCGACTATCTGAAGCGCGCGGATGCGAGCGGGGCTGCGGGTATTGCCGTCATGCAAATCCCCGACGAGGGTTTGGGCGAGGCGATCAATGACCGGCTGATGCGGGCGGCAGCACCGCGTGGCACGGAGGGATGACAAGCATGAATGTGACCATGAGCCTTGCGGACCGGCTGCGCGCCTTCGTCGATATCGTCGGCGAGGCCAATGCGTTGACCGCGACTGCTGATATCAAACCCTATCTGACGGAGAACCGGGGCCTCTATCACGGCGCCTCGCCGCTGGTGCTGAAGCCGGGCTCGACCCAGGAGGTTTCAGCCATCCTCAAGCTCGCCTCCGAGACGGGCACATCGATCGTGCCGGTCAGCGGCCGCACGGGCCTTGTCGGCGGACAGGTGCCGCGCGAGGACGGGCAGGACGTTCTGCTCTCCCTCGAGCGGATGAACAGGATCCGGGAAGTCGATCCGGTCGCCGACGTGATCGTCGCCGATGGCGGCGCCATACTTGCCGACGTGCAGAAGGCGGCCGAGGCGCATGACCGGCTGTTCCCGCTGTCGCTCGGCTCGGAAGGCTCCTGCCGGATCGGCGGCAATCTCGCGACCAATGCCGGAGGCACGGCCGTGCTTGCCTATGGCAATATGCGCCAGCTCTGCCTCGGGCTCGAAGTCGTGCTGCCGACGGGCGAGATCTGGGATGGCCTTAGGCGCCTGAAGAAGGACAATAGCGGTTACGACCTGCGCGACCTCTTCATCGGCGCGGAGGGCACGCTGGGTGTGATCACAGGCGCAGTGCTGAAGATGGTGCCGCGTCCGCGCGGGCGACAGGTGGCCTATGTCGGGCTCGCCTCGCCGGAAGCCGCCCTCAAGCTGTTCGAAAAGGCCTCGCAGCGCTGCGGCTCGGCGCTCACAGGCTTCGAGCTGATGCCGAGGATCGGCATCGAATTCACCACGAAGCATATTGCCGGCGTGCGCGACCCGCTCACCTCGGTTCATCCCTGGTATGCGCTTGTCGACATCTCGACATCGGATTCGGCCGAGTCTGCAGATACGATGATGCATGAGCTTTTGGCAGAAGCGCATGAGATAGGTCTCGTGTCGGATGCAGCGATCGCCAGTTCACTCGCCCAGCAGAAGGCCTTCTGGCATCTGCGCGAAAGCATGTCCGAGGCCCAGCGGCCGGAGGGCGGATCGATCAAGCATGACGTATCCGTGCCTGTCTCGAGCATTCCGGCCTTCCTCGCGGAAGCGGATGCCGCCGTGCATGCGCTGATGCCGGATGCCCGTATCTGTGCCTTCGGCCATCTCGGCGACGGCAATATCCATTACAACATCAGCCAGCCCGTCGGCGCCGACAAGGCGGCCTTTATCGCCCGCTGGCGCGAAGTGAATGCCGTCGTACATGCGGTCGTGCACAAGCATACGGGCTCGATTTCGGCGGAGCATGGCGTGGGTCAGCTGAAGCGCGACGAATTGGCTGCGAGCCGACCGGCGATCGAAACCGAGCTGATGCGGCGCATCAAGCAGGCCTTCGACCCCGCCGGTATCATGAACCCCGGCAAGGTGATCGGCTGAGCCCATGACCGGCTCCCCTCGCCTCTCGCTGCGGATCGATCTTTCCAATGGTGCGCGACTGGGGCCGGGCAAGGCGCAGCTGCTGGCGCTGATCGAAGAACACGGATCGATCCGCGCTGCAGGAGCCGCCATGGGCATGTCCTATCGGCGGGCCTGGCTGCTAGCCGACGAGATCAACCGGATGTTCAAGGAGCCGTCGATCTTCACCCGGCATGGCGGCAGAAGCGGCGGTGGAGCCGGACTGACACCGTTCGGCGAGACTTTGCTCGGTGCATGCCGGCGCATGGATGCAGAAAGCCGGAAAGCACTCCAGACCGATCTCGCATGGCTTGAGAGCATGCAGTCAGTGGAGTTCGCCGGCGGTCGAAAGGGCGATGACGAAGGCTGAGGCCTCAGCGTGGAGCCTGGCGAAACAGACCTTCCGAAGCGATCGAGACGGTCTTGAACAGCAGATGCACGCGCATTCCAGGCGCGAGGGCGAGTTGGCGGCACGAGCGCCAGGTGACCTCGGCGATTAGGGGCTGGCCGTGGCAATTGACGGTCAGTGTCACGCTGCCTCCATCGCGCTCCGCAAGATCGACGATGTGACCCGAGAGGCGGTTGAGCGCCGAAAGCCCCTCGCCAGCCTCGGTCGCGACGACGATATCGGAGACGGGGACGAAAACGCGGACATGGGTGCCAACCGGCAGCGAACTGCGCCGCAGCAGGATCGGGCCAGCACGCGACAGCGCTCCCGTCAGGCCGTCGTCCTCATGGTGACCCGTGATCTCGGCTTCGATGAAATTGCCTGCCGGAAGCTCGCCTGAAGCCTGAGACACGATCGCCAGTGCCTCATCGGGGCGCCCGACGGCAGTTGCCCTGCCGGCGTCGAAGGTGACGACGGCCGTCGCCAGCCGTGCCACCTCCTCGACGGAGTGGCTGACATAGAGGATCGGCACGCCGAACTCGTCGCGTATGCGCTCAATATAGGGCAGGATCTGCGCCTTCAGCGCGCCATCGAGCGCCGATAGCGGCTCGTCCATCAGAAGCAGCTTCGGGCTTGCCATCAGCGCGCGGCCAAGGGCCACGCGCTGCTTTTCGCCGCCGGAGAGATGGGACGGGCGACGGGCGAGCAGATCGGTGATGCCGAGCAAGGAGGCGATACGATCGAGGTCTTCGCGGCGTTCGGCGCGGGGAAGCAGGCGTTCGCCATAGCGGAGGTTTTGCACAACGGTCAGGTGCGGAAAGAGGCGTCCCTCCTGGAAGACGTAGCCGATGCGCCGGCGATGTGGCGGCAGGAAGATCGAGGCGTCGCTCCATGTTTCGCCATTGAAGCTGACATTGCCGGCCTCAGGACGGATCAGGCCAGCGACGATGTTGATCAGCGTCGTCTTGCCGGAGCCGGAAGCGCCGAACAGCGCCGTCAGGCCCTCGCCCAGCACGAGATCGGCCTCGAGCGTGAAATCACCCTGACGATGGCGGATCGACAGCTCCAGCATCAGGCGGCTCCCACGCGAGCGGCGATGCGGCGCGACAGAAACTCGGAAGCGATGAGGGCACCGAGCGACAGGACGATCGAGATGACGGTGAGGCGCATGGCGGCGAGGTCACCGCCGGGCACTTGGGTATAGGTGTAGATTGCCGAGGCGAGTGTCTGGGTCTCACCGGGAATGTTGGAGACGAAGGTGATCGTGGCTCCGAATTCGCCCATCGCCTTGGCGAAGGCGAGGATGACGCCGGCGGCAACTCCAGGCAGGATGAGCGGCAGGGTCACCGTGAAGAAGACGTAAGCTGGTGGTGCGCCGAGCGTGGCGGCGGCGGCCTCCAGGCGGCGATCGACGGCATCGAGTGACAGACGGATGGAGCGGACGAGCAGCGGAAAGCCCATCACGGCCGCAGCGAGTGCTGCCCCGGTCCAGCGGAAGGAGAAGACAAGGCCGAAGCTGTGCTCCAGGAAGGCGCCGACCGTGCCCCGTCTGCCGAAGGTGATGAGAAGAAGGTAACCCGTGACGACAGGCGGCAGGATCAGCGGCAGATGCACGAGGCCGTTCAGAAGCGACTTGCCCCAGAACTCCTTGCGCGACAGCAGCCAGGCCACCAGCAGACCCAGCGGCAGCGAGAAGGTGACGGCGACGGCCGCGACCTTCAGGCTCAAGAGCATCGCGGTCCATTCTTCGGCCGTCAGGGTCAAATGTGGTATCCCGGATGCTTGGTCATGGCGGTTCTGGCTTCAGTTGGTCTTGGCGAGCACGGTGAAGCCGGCAGCGGTGAAGATGGCATGGGCGTCTGCGCCCTGCAAGTAAGCGAGAAAGTCGGCAGCGCGCGGGTTTTCGCTCTCGGTCGTGAGCGCCGCCGGGTAGACAATGGCGGGATGGCTCTCCTCGGGGAAGCGGTCGAGGATCTTCACACTGGACTCGACCCTGGCATCCGTCTCGTAAACTATGCCGAGTGGTACTTCGCCGCGCGAAACGAGCAGCAGGGCAGCGCGGACATTCTCCGCCTGGGCGACCTTGTCCTTGACGCTCTCCCATACGCCGAGGCTTTCCAGCGCCGCTTTGCCATAGGAGCCGGCGGGCACGGCATCGACATTGGCCATGGCCAGACGTTCATTGCCGAGAAGGCTTGCGAGCGGGAAGCCATTGGCGATGGTCGTGGTCACGGTCGAGTTCTCCGGCGCAACCAGTACGAGCCTGTTGCCGAGAAGGTTGATCCGGGTATCCGCCTTGATGTGGCCCGCCTGTTCCAGGTGGTCCATCCATCTGAGGTCGGCGGAGATGAAGAGGTCTGCAGGCGCGCCCTGCTCGATCTGCCGCGCCAGGGCCGAACTGCCGGCCAGGGACAGCCGGACCTCCGTGCCACCCGCTTGCTTCCAGGCGGCGGCAACCTGTTCGATGCTCTCTTTCAGACTGGCAGCTGCGAAGACGGTAACGGGCTCCTCGGCGCGGGCCGCCGTCAAGGGCAGGCTTGCTGCGGCCACGGCGATCAGCGCGGTGACCGCGAACACTGCCGTTTTCAGAACCCGGACCACGGGGAACTCCATTTCGATATATCTCTTGGGATATATCGATAGTCAAAAACAAACCCGCCGACAAGAGGCCGGCGGGTCGCTTTGAAACCGCGTGATCAGGCCTTCAGCTGCGCCAGACTGAACAGCAGATCGGCCGAGATGGTGCCGCCTCCGCCCGCCAGAATGGTGGCCGCAGAAGAGGCTCCGACATTGTTTTGCGTATCGTACATCGCCGTGTAGCGCTGCAGGAACCGCTCGAGTTTGGTCGGGTCCTGGAGATCGGCGAGCTTGAGGTTTTCGTTGATGATACGTGCCTGCTGGTCGACATCCATATTGGAGAATTCGTCCGAGAAGCCGAAGGTCGTCCGGAAGACCGCCATGAGCGCGTCGTCGGCGATGAGGCCATAGGCATCGGTGATGTTGGGCGCGGCGCGCTGGAAGTAGAGCGCCAGGCGCACCGCCTCGTTGCTCGCCCCTTCGGCCTCTTCCAGCGTCTGCCGGAGATATTTGTTGACCGTTTCCATGGTCTCGCCGCGCTGCTGGATCGTGCCCATCGTCTCGCGGGTGAGATTGCCATTGGCATCAAAGTTGAAGGAAGCGACGAGTTCGGCCCAGCGGCTGTCCGGCTGCTGATTGACGAAGCTCTTGCGGTCGGAGAGGTCCGAACCGAAAGCCTGCTTGAGGAAGTCGTCGGTGACGTCCTTGGGATCGAGCCCATAGGCGCCGATGACGACATCGAGCACTTCGCGATCGGCCAGAAGCTCCTTGACGGTACCGATCGACTGGATGCGCTCCTGGTAGACCTCGGCCTTCTTGGTCGCAGCTTCCCGTGCGGCCGTCTTCTCGTTTGCATCAAGGAAGCGGACCTCATTGATGACGAACTGCTTGGCGATCATTGTCGCCGTCAGGGTGTTGTGCGGCGCAAGCGGCACGCCGGCATTGCCTTCGCTGTCGAAGTTGAAGAGCTTCGACATTTCGATCAGGCGCGTGTCCTTGGACTTGTTGGCAAAGCTGTTCGGATCGGTGAAATCGCTGGTAAGCGCGCGCTTCAGGTCGCGGGTCGAGAACTCGTTGGCCTCGAAGCCGAAGGTGCGCTGCAGGACGAGACGCATCGTCGTGTCAGCCAAAAGCTTGTCGACATTCTGAACATCGGCGATCCTCGTCTTGAAGAGATCGATGAGCGCTTCCTTCCGCTCTTGGTCCGCATCGTCATAGAAGGTTGCAAAGCCGGAATGGGTCGATGCGAGCTGGGTCGAGCCCTGGGCAGTCATGCCTGATTCCACCGTGCCATCGCTGGCGAAGTTGAACTTGCCGGCAATCGCGACCCAGGCATCGCCACCATTCGTGGCGGCATAGCTGTCCGGATCGGAGGTGTCGCTCGTCACGATCTGCTTGAAGGTCGAGGCAGTCATCGAGCCGAGCTCGAACGCCGTCCGGACATAGTTGAACAGACGCGTATCGGCGGTCAGCTCATCGACCGAGGTCAAGGTCGAGATCTTGGATTCGTAATAGGCGCGCTCACGCTGACGATAGTAGTCGGTGACGTAGATCTGCTCTTCGTCGACATAGAGCGAGACAGTTGCCTCCTTCTGGGCGGCAGTTTGGGCGGTTGCGCCCGACAGCGAACCGTCGGCATTGAAGCTGAAAGCCTGGGCGAGCTTGAGGAAGCTCGCTGCATTTGCTGCACCATTCGCGACCAATTGATTGACGTAGCTGTCCGGATCGGACGTGTCGCTGGTGAGCACCTTGGTCAGATGATCCTTGGTGTAATACGTGCCGTCGATGCCATAGGCATCGAGCGCAAATGTCATCAGGCGGCTGTTGTTGACCAGCCCGCTGACATTCGTGACCTTGTCGATCATCGACTCGTAATAGAAGGCTTCCGCCTCCAGCGTGTCGCTCTGGGCGGCAAGCGAGGCTTCGTATTTCTCGAGCAATCTTGCCTGCTGGGAATCGGTCTGCAGATCAGTCTTTTCCACCGAGAACTGGAAAGAGGCGGCGAAGTTGCGGTAGCGCTCGTCCGTCAGCTGGTTGGCAAAGCTCTTTTCATCCGACAGATCGCTTTCCAGCACCTTCTTCATGAAAGCCTTGGCATAGGTCATCTCTTCGAGACCATGTGCTTTCATCGCATAGGAATAGAGCTGGTAGTCGTCGAGGAAGCCCTCAAGCGTCGTGACCTTGCCGATGTTCTCTTTAAAGTACTCGGTCTGGCGCGCGACGAGCGGATCGGAAGCGGTGCGGTTGATGCTCCCCTTGATGTCACGGTTGACGAGATTGTAGCTCAGATAGGTCGAGACCATCAGAATTCCTTAGAGAACACAGCGCGCGCGAATCACAGTATGGCGCAAATTCCTTGCCTCAAGCTTTATGAATTCATGAAGAAGCCTCAGGTTGTTTCTGCGCTCTAATGTCGATGCGCAGCCCACTCGGGCAGGATCCGTTTCGTGTCGGAACAGATCGGTACGGACTTTCACCTTTTCGAAACCGTGACCGGTACGACAAAACTAACCATTTGACCTCGCAAGGTTTTCTTTACCGCGTCTTTTAAGCTGTCTCCAACAGCGGCTGGCTATCTTGCCCCCACAGAGGACGAAAAGTCCCGAACAGACGAGCACATGACGCGCTCTCGGGTAAAACAAGGGTAGCATGAAGATGACGAACACGGTTTTGAAGCCAGCATGGGCCGGCGCCACTCTGCGTCTGGATCCCTCGCGGTTCCCCCAGCAGGTGACTTACGCTTTGCGGGGCGCTCTGGGCGACGTCACAATCACCATAGATGAGCGCGGTGCCGTTCTGCGCAAGGTCCTTCCGGGTAGCGGCCTGCCGCTTTCCTTCGCTCTTCCAACGCGCGCCTTCAAGGGCGTTGCCGCTCGGGCCATCGACCATGGCGACGGCGAAGTCACCGTGACGCTCGAACTGCATCACGAGGATCCGGATCTGTGCATTCCGCTCCTGGTCGCGCATGATCTCTGCGATATCGCCGCTGACTGGCGCGGCTGGGCAGATGCCTTCCGCATCCCGATGCTGATGGTCGAGGCCGACGGCGTTGCCCGCCCGCTCGAAGACCACCTCGGCGATGTGCGCACCAAGGAGACGCAGCCGCGTCGCCGCCACTCCTATTTCGCCGAGCGTCGGCCGCGCTTCCTGGTGCGCCGCACCACCGGCAAGCTGGGTGTAACCATGAAGATTTCCGGAAAGGAAATCATCGCACGCAACTGATTGCGTCCCAAGACTGAACAGCCAGAGGCCCGGAAGGCAACTTCCGGGCCTCTGGCTTTTGAGGGATATCGGCTGTAGGCGTCTCGAAATGGAACGAGATCGTCGCGTTGATTAGCGCCGCCTGAACAAAGCTCAGGCGAAGGGAATGGCGGCGACGAGGCCTAAGAAAATGATCAGGCCGACGCGGTTGTTCGACTTGAACAGCGCCAGGCACTGCGCTCCGTCATCAATGTCGAGCACCTTGATCTGCCAGGCGAAAAGCCCGGCTGCAATCAAGAGACCTATGATTGCAGGGAAAGCCGCCCCCGCCGCTATGAAGGCAGACAGAAGCAGGACCAGCGTCAGCCCATAAAGCCCGCTCAGCCAGATCTTGGTGTCGCGATCGAAGAGGCGCGCCGTCGAGCGCACTCCGACCAGCGCATCGTCTTCGCGGTCCTGATGGGCGTAGATCGTGTCGTAGCCGATCGTCCAGGCGACCGCGCCGACATAAACGAGGATCGCCGCCAGCGAGAGATTGCCGTGCAGGCCGGCCCAGCCCATGAGGCCGCCCCAGGAGAAGGCGAGCCCGAGGAAGAATTGCGGCCAGTCGGTGAAGCGCTTGGCGAAGGGATAGATCGCAACGACGGCGAGCGACAGGATGCCAAGCACGATCGAGAAGCTGTTGAAGCACAAGAGCACGGCAAGTCCGACCAGCGACTGCACCACCATGAAGATCTTGGCATTGCGGCGCGAGATGCGCCCCGACGGCAGTGGACGCGAGCGCGTGCGCGCGACCATGTTGTCGATCTCGTGGTCGACGAGATCGTTGTAGGTGCAGCCCGCACCGCGCATGGCGACCGAGCCGACGAAGAACAAGAAAAGATGGAAGACGAAGAGGCCGAGGCCGAGGCGCCCCTCGGCGGCGAGCGCGTTGGCGGCAAGCGCCGAGGACCAGAAGCAGGGCCACATCAGGAGCTGCCAGCCGATTGGCCTATCCCAGCGCGCGAGCTGGGCATGCGGCCAAAGCCATCGCGGCAGGATGCGATAGACGAAGTTGTCGGAGGGCGCGTCGATGACGCGGTCGATGTTCGGCTCAGTGGTGCTCATGGTCAAACTGATAGAGCATGGGCGGGTTCAAGAAAACCGCCCGCTCCCATCGACGCCGCAAAATCGGCTGCGGCCTTTTCGTCAGTTGAAGCTGACGCCGAACTTGTAGCTGGCGGAGACGCCGAACATCAGCTGATTCTTGGTGCCGCGTTCCTGCACCAGGCTCGAATCGGCAGCCGGGCCGGCGAGCCGCTTGTATTCGGTGAAGGCGCTCATCGTGATCTTGTCGGTGGCGTTCCAGGTGATCGCCCCGCCCGCACCATAAGAGGTGACGCCACCGTCCGGATTGTATTGGCTCAGCCCCGACGCGGCAGATTCGGCAGCGTCCACGCCGTAATAGGCGTTGGTGTAACCGCTGGTGGCGAAGGTCATGCGCGGACCGGCCGAGACCCTGAGATCGGGCGCGATATCTGTAAAGGCATCGACGGCGATATCGGCGACAAGGCCATCATGGGCGCGGATGCCCTGGCGGACTTCGGCGCGGCCACGCATCCAGTCGGTAACATAGACATCGGCGAAACCGCCGAGCTCGCCGCCCCACTTGACCTCGGAGAGACCCCGCAACGCATCGTCAGTGCCAGCGTCGCGCGAGGGCACGAATTTGCCGACGACCCCTGCACGCAGCACGTCGGTGTTGTAGATCGCGAAAGACGGATTGTCGTTGCGCGAAGAGAAGCGCGGCGCCCCGCCACGACCGACCGAAATGATCGGCTGGAAAAAGAGCTTGCGGTTCTTGGAGCCTTCGAAGGTCGGCGCGGAGATGCCAGCGCCGCCGAGGGTGACATACCAGTTTCCGGAGAAGAGACCATCCGCAAATGCCGGCGAAGACGAGACCGCAACCGATGCGGACAGCAGGGCGATGATACGCAGCCTGTGCATGAAGACCCCCAAGAAAACGCAGTACACAAGACCGAAGATCGCGATCTCAACTTCCTTCAATATTTCAGGAATCTGTTACAGGATCTTTAACCACGTCGGCGTGCACGGACCGCTTGCCTGTCACGACCATCAGGCGCACTGATCGATCCATCAGCCAAGCTTCTGGATTCATGTGGAAATCCTTGTCGATCGGCGGCTTTGAACCGGATGTTTGCCAAATCGTGTCCTGAGGGCGTGTTTCGCCTTGACCTTGGGGCCCGAGGCGACTTTGCTGCGAAGCAACGAGAACAGGAGACCCGTCATGGCCGTCGATACATCCGCCCGCACCCCCACCTTCACCTATGTCGACGGCGAATGGTTTGCCGGCAACCCGCCGCTGATCGGGCCGGTCTCGCATGCTATGTGGCTGGGGTCGACGGTGTTCGACGGGGCGCGCTGGTTCGACGGTATCGCCCCCGATCTCGACCTGCATTGCCAGCGAGTCAATCGCTCGGCCGCCAATATGGGCATGAAGGCGACTATGGAGGCCGAGGAAATCGAACGCCTCGCCTGGGAAGGCGTCGCGAAGTTCGATGGCAAGACGGCAATCTACATCAAGCCGATGTATTGGGCCGAGCATGGTCAGGCAGGCTCGGTTGTCGCCGCCGATCCGGAATCGACGCGCTTTGCGCTCTGCCTGTTCGAAGCCCCGATGCACACGGCAAAGCCCTCCTCGCTGACGGTATCGCCCTTCCGGCGTCCGACGCCCGAATGCGCAATGACGGATGCCAAGACCGGCAGCCTCTATCCGAATTCCGGCCGCATGATCATCGATGCCCGCAATCGCGGCTTCGACAATGCGCTGGTGCGCGACATGAACGGCAATGTGGTCGAGACGGCCTCCTCCAACGTCTTCATGGTGAAAGATGGCGTGGTCTTCACCCCTGCCGCCAATCGCACCTTCCTTGCCGGCATTACCCGCGCCCGCGTCATGGGCCTTCTGCGCCAGGCAGGCTTCGAGGTGCGCGAGGTGACGCTCTCGGTCGAGGACTTCATGAATGCCGACGAAATCTTCCAGACCGGGAATTATTCCAAGGTCGTTCCGGTGACACGTCTCGACGATGCGCAGTTCCAGGAAGGGCCGGTGACGCGCAAGGCCCTGGAACTCTACATGGACTGGGCAAAATCGACGGCCGGCACGGACGGCTGATCGGCGCGCCCCGACCTTCCCCTCTGGGCCGCTTGATCGCGGCCCCTCGCCTCTCTATCTCTCGCTGAACTGACTGTTTCCATTTTCGGAAGGATCTCCCTTGTCCGTCTTCAAGAACCTGCCCTCCCCGCCCGTCGTCGCAAAGAAGCCCGTTTCCGATACCCGTCATGGCATCACACGCACGGACGATTACGCCTGGCTGCGCGCCGACAACTGGCAGGCAATGTTCAAGGACACCTCGATCCTCGATCCGGATATCCGCTCCTACCTGGAGGCCGAAAACGCCTACATGGAAGCGGCGATGGCGGACACCAAAGAGCTGCAGAAGACGCTGTTTGCCGAGATGAAGGGTCGCATCAAGGAAGACGATTCCTCCATCCCGATGAAGGACGGGCCGTTTGCCTATGGCTCGGCCTTCGTCACCGGCGGCGAGCAGCCGCGCTATTTCCGCATTCCGCGGGACGGCAATCCGAAGGACGAGACGATCCGCGAGCTGCTGCTCGACGGCGACAAGGAGGCAACGGGTAAGGACTATTTCCGCCTGTCCGGCATCGACCACACGACTGACCACGCCTTCGGCATCTGGGGTTACGACGACAAGGGCTCGGAATACTACACGCTGCGCATCCGCGATCTCTCCACGAAGCAGGATCTCGACGACATCTTGGAAAACACCGCCGGCGGCGGCGTCTGGGCGCCCGACGGCAAGAGCTTCTTCTATACGCTGCAGGACGAGAACCACCGTCCGTCCAAGGTCTTCCACCATATCGTGGGTCAGCCGCAGTCGTCCGACCGGCTCGTCTACGAGGAGAAGGACCCCGGCTTCTTCATGGGCGTCGGCGGTTCGCTGCTCGATGACTTCATCTTCATCGACATTCATGACCACGAGACATCCGAATACCGCCTGCTTTCGACCAAGGACCTGATGGCCGAGCCGGTGCTGGTCGCAGAACGCGAGGAAGGCGTCGAATATTCGATGACGGAAGGCGGAGACGTTTTCTACATCCTGACCAATGCCGATGATGCCAAGGACTTCAAGATCGTCGAGGCGCCGGTGACTGCTCCCGGCAAGGAGAACTGGAAAGAGGTGGTGCCGCATGAGCCGGGCCGTCTGATCCTCAACCACATGGCCTTTGCCCGCCACCTCGTCTGGCTGGAACGTCGCGAGGGTCTGCCGGTCATCATGATCCGCGACCGCAAGTCGGGCGAAGAGCATTCGATCGCCTTTGCGGAAGAAGCCTATTCGCTCGGGCTTCAGGGGGCAGCCGAATACGAGACGGATGTCATCCGCTTTTCCTATTCGTCGATGACGACGCCCTCCCAGCTCTTCGACTACAACATGGCAACGCGCGAGCGCACGCTTCTGAAGACCCAGGAAGTGCCCTCGGGTCACAAGCCGGAGTACTACGTCACCCGCCGGGTGTTCGCCGAAGCGCATGACGGCGAGAAGGTGCCGGTCACCCTGCTCTATCGCCGCGACACCAAGCTCGACGGCTCTGCACCCTGCCTGCTCTACGGCTACGGGGCCTATGGCATCACCATTCCGGCCGGCTTCAACACCAATTGCCTGTCACTCGCCGATCGCGGCTTCGTCTATGCCATCGCCCATATCCGCGGCGGCAAGGACAAGGGATTTTCCTGGTATAAAGACGGAAAGATGGAAAAGAAGGTCAACACCTTCAAGGACTTCATCTCGGCTGCCGACCACCTGGTGAAAGAGGGCTTTACCGCCTACGACCGGATCATCGCCGAAGGCGGATCTGCCGGCGGCATGCTGATGGGGGCCGTCGCCAACATGGCGCCGGAGAAGTTCGCCGGCATTATCGCCGCCGTGCCCTTCGTCGACGTGCTCAACACCATGCTCGACGACACCCTGCCGCTCACCCCGCCGGAATGGCCGGAATGGGGCAACCCGATCGAGTCGGAAGAGGAATATCGCTGGATCGCGGCCTATAGCCCTTACGACAATGTCGAGAAGAAGCCTTACCCGCCGATCATCGCATTGTCAGGCCTCACCGACCCGCGCGTGACCTATTGGGAGCCGACCAAGTGGATCGCCAAGCTGCGCGAGACGGCGCCTGAGGCTGGACCGTTCCTGCTGAAGACCAACATGGCCGCAGGCCATGGCGGCAAGTCCGGGCGCTTCCAGCGATTGGAAGAGATCGCCTTTGAATATGCCTATGCGATCAAGGTGGCGGGGAAGGTCTAAAGCGGCAGCGCGGTCGCAGGCTCCAAGCAATAACGGGTGCGTTTTTGGCATTGCTTCGGCAATGCCTTAAACAGCCACGCCTCAAGGTCTTGATTCGCGGCCCGTACTTTCAGTCGCGACATTGCGCAAGGGGCAATTCTTATAGCGACATCGCTAGCGCAAGCTTCGCGCAAGGTTGAAAGGTTAACAAAAGGTTAATTCTTCAACTGAGGTGTCCGCCATGAGGATCGATAGCGGCCTGAGCGGCTACTCCTACCAAAGCCGGTACGTGCCAAATACGACCGGCTCGGAGGATGCTGCCCCCGAAACGTCCAACACCAGCGCGCCCCGCGCGAGCGGCGCCAGCACGTTTTCGAGCACGCTTCTGTCGAACCAGCTGGCTTCGGCGCTCTGGACCGTCGAAGGATCGCGCAAGGCGATCGTCGACATCGGCAATAGCCCGAACCGGGATCGCCAGCCCGCCGATTCCCGGGTGCAGATGGTGGAAGCCGCCTACCGGGAATACGAGATAGCCCCTTCGCCCTATCAGGAATTCTGATGAGACGATGCGGTCAAGAAGGCCGGCCGGCATGATGCCTGGCCGGCCTTCTTGCGTCTGGGCATTCCCTTAGGGGTGTTGATGCGCATGATCTGCGCCGTGCCCATGGTGAGCGTGATCATGACCATGCGCCTCCTCGCAGGACGCCTTCCCCGTCCCACAGCAGGACGATGACAGGGTGATTGTTTCTCCTGCTCGCCACTCCCGGTAGCTCTGACTGAGGATCTGGACAGAAGAATTGAGGAAGAGGCCCGCCATGATACCGGCGACGATCAGGTCGGGCCAGGCAGTCGCGGTGCCCCAGACGCCAAGGGCTGCGATCATGACGATGACATTGCCGATCGCATCGTTGCGCGAGCAGAGCCAGACGGAGCGGACATTGGCGTCTCCATCCTTGTAGGACATCAGGAGAAGCACGCTGGCGACGTTGGCGGCGAGCGCCAGAAAGCCGATGAGACCCATGACCGGCGCCTCAGGCACACCACCCTGGAAGACACGCCAGATGGTGGAGCCGAAGACCCAGAGGCCCATGAGGAAGAGGCTGATACCCTTGGCGGCAGCGGCCATGCTGCGGGTTTTCAGCGAGGCGCCGATAACGGCGAGCGAGATACCGTAGGTTACGGCATCGGCGAAGAAATCCAGCGCATCGGCCTGCAGCGCCTGGGAACGGGCGAGCTGGCCGGCGGTCATCTCGACGGCGAACATGGCGGCATTGATGGCGATCACCAGCCAGAGCCGGCGCTTGTAGGTGTCGGACATGCCGTCGAAAGGCGCGTGATCATGGCCGCAGGCAGCACTCATTTCCAGAATCCTTCAGATCTTGATGTGGTCCTGCATCCACCTTAGGATCTCTAGCGACTAGAGGTTCAAGAGGTTTTTTCATGTTTTCGATCGGGGATCTGTCGCGGCGCGCCGGTGTGAAGGTGCCAACCATCCGTTACTACGAGCAGATGGGGCTGATCTCGGCGCCCGACCGCACGGAAGGCAATCAGAGGCGCTACGAGAAAAGCGACCTGGAGCGACTGACCTTCATCCGCCATGCCCGCGATCTCGGCTTCCCGATCGAGGCGATCCGGGAGCTCCTGACACTCAGCCGCCACCCGGAGGAGCCCTGCGAACGGGCAGACCACATCGCCCGGGAACAGCTCGACGACGTCAGGGAGAAGATTACGCGGCTGAAGAAGCTGGAGGCGGAACTGGCGCGGATCGTATCGCATGACGGGTGCCATACGGTGGGCGATTGCTATGTGATCAGGGCGCTGTCCGACCACGGCTTGTGCGATCACGAGCATTGAGGAAGCTCTTTCAGCTCCCGTCGCTCACACCGTGATCGGCTCGATCACGCAGCCGACTCGATTTCGAACTCGAAGTGGACCCGGTCATAGGGGAAGACGACACCTTCATCTGACCTGTCGATAACACCGCTGTTCAAGAGGGTCTCAAGATCGGCATGAACGGCCTTGAAGTCGCGACCGACACGTCGAGCGACTTCGCGCTTGGTCAGCGGACCCTGCCCTGTCATGACCTTCATGATCTCAAGCCTTTTGGGTGTCAAAACCCGATGCATTGCTTCCCAAGAGGGGAAACTGAAGCTGCACTCGCTGCGTGGTGCCGACTGCCCCGTAGCAGCCTTCATGGCATCGGCGAGCACTTCCATTGTCTCATCGAGACTTTCGATCTTAACCTTGAGCGTTGTCATCCAACCACCCTTCCACGTCTGCCAGAAAATCCGCAGTCAATTGGTCTATGCCACTAAACGCGTAAGGAGTTTCAATCGCTCCAATATGCCGGTGATCACCCTTCCCAGCCTCATTGTCATAACGCAACACGCATACACCTTCGGAAACCAGGGCGAGGCTGTATTTGAACTCATGAAGGCTACCCCGGACGACAACCGGGACATGCCAAATCAAGACCTCGACGAAAAGCCCGTCGCGCACAAAAGCTGCGCATCCTACGGATCAACGTCGCATTCGCCATCCCTCACCTCACGGTCATTGATGGACTCTACTCCATCACCGGCCGTCCGAAAAGATCGCCGTTGACAATCGATTTAAACTGGCGCATCACACCGGCCATGATCGACATTCGCGCAAACATCACCTGCACGTATTTTTGGGCCTACCGGTAACCGGCGGCCCGACAAGATCACATTGTCAACAGGCCGCCGTCAGGCGGCCTTGTTGTTTTCCGGACGACTTTCCCCCTGACGGCACGAAATGAGACCAAGGGAAAGCAACATGACCGAAGATACTGATCTCACCCTCCCCCGCCCGCCGATCGTGGCCATTCGCCATGCAAAGCCGCGCGACCTGCCGGAACTCAACGCAATGATCCTGGCGCTCGCGCAGCATCACGGCGATGCTTCGGCGATGACGCCCGATGTCCTTGAGCGCGATCTGTTCGGACCGATGCCCTGGATCCAGGCGCTGGTCGCCGACAGCGGCGAAGAAGGCTTGATCGGCTACGCCATCCTCGTTCCGCTCTACAAGGCGCAGGAAGGCAAGCGCGGCATGGAGTTGCATCATCTCTTCGTGCGCGACGGACAGCGCGGCAACGGCATCGGCCAGCATCTCGTCGACCGGGCCCGCCAGATCGCCCGCGCTGCAGGCTGCGACTTCCTCTCTGTCTCTGCCGCCACCGGCAATTTCGCCGCACACCGCTTCTACGAAAACATGGATTTCATTCCGCGCCCGGTCACCGGCATGCGTTACCTGCAGGCCTTGAGCTGAGCCTTACTTGAGAGACGCGAGGAGACGTTTGATGCCCCGTATCGTGATTGCGCTTCAGAATGACTATGCCGATTGGGAGCCCGCACTTCTGATGGCGGCAACGCGTTATTGGCTCGACTGTGAAGTGGTGACGGCAAGCCCGGATGGCAAGCCGGTTACCTCCATGGGCGGGCTGAAGGTGACGCCCGATATCGGCTTTTACGCCATCGATGCCGAGCAGTTCGATGCGCTGATCATTCCCGGCGGTTATGCCTGGGAAAAAGGTGTGTCGTTTGACTTCACAGCGCTCGCCACGGCGTTTCGTGACAAAGGCAAGGTTCTCGGCGGGATCTGTGCGGCCGCGAGCGCGCTGGCGGCAACGGGTGTTCTCGATGACGTGGCGCATACAGGCAACTCGCTCGCTTCGCACAAGAAGCATCCCGCCTATCGCGGCGAAGCGCGCTATGTCGACCAGCCGCAAGCGATGCGCGATGGCACAATCGTGACGGCCGCCGGCACTGCGCCGGATACGTTTACCGTCGAGGTGTTGAAAGCGCTTGGTCTTTACGGACCCGAAGCGGAAGCAGAGCTGGCGGACTTTGCCGCCGAACACCGCCGCTGAATGAGTCCCTTGGGGTCAGTGGCGAACGGGCGGGTTTTCCGACCATTTCTGCAGCGTCGTCTTGATCAGGATGAGAGCCGCTTGCTGCGCGTGATCGCGCTCGCGAGGATCCACAATTGCAGAAAGACGTTTTTCGAAGGCGCGAACCGTCTCGTCCACCCAGCGATGCAAGGCCGGATCGGGATAATTGTCGAGCAGGGATTGGAGCGCATACTCCATCCGCCGTCGTTCAATGCTCATATCCCCTCCGCAGTCAGTTCGACGACGGAAAGATGACAGGCAAGGCTTGCGCGATGCTGAACAGGCCTGACGCCCGTTATTGCACCGCCGGAATGGCCTTCAGGTAGGCAGCGATTGCCTCTCTATCGGCGGCGGGAAGCTCCGCCATGTTCTTCTGCACTTCGACCATGGAGCCGCCGACGCTGTCGTAGTCGGGTGTGAAGCCGGTCTCCAGATAGTTGACGATGTCGCCCTCGCTCCAGGAGCCCATGCTTCTGGAACCCGGGGTAATATTGGGAATCGATCCCTCGCCTTCAGGGTTCGGACCGCCCGCGAGCCACTGGCCTGCCAGGAAACCGCCAAGCGCGTTGCGTGGTGTGTGGCATTCGCCGCAATGGCCGGGACCTTCGACGAGATATTGCCCGCGCTTCACCATGTCGGAGGCGTCAGCCAGTTCGACCCGAGGCGCATCGCTATAGTAGAGGAACTTCCAGCCGCCCAGCACGACACGCTGGTTGAAGGGGAAGCCCAGCTCATGCGCAGGTGCTACGGCATCACTCGCCGGCAGCGTCTTCATGAAACCGTAGAGGTCGTTGATATCCTTGGGCGTCATGCGCGCATAGGAGCCATAGGGGAAGGACGGGTAGAGGTGTTCGCCGTCGCGACCGACCCCACGGGTCATGGCATCGCCGAATTCTGCGAGTGTCCAGGCGCCGATCCCGGCTTCCGGGTCGCTGGAGATGTTTGGCGCATGGAAGGTGCCGAAATCACTCTTGAGCGGCGCGCCGCCTGACAGCACCAGCCGGGCATCCCCCGTGGCGCCTGCCGGTGCATGGCAACTGGCGCAGCCGCCGGCGAAGAAGACCTCACGACCATGCGCGAGATCCGGTTCACCTAGATTGGCCCAGACCGCAGGGTCCTGGCGCTGAGGCGCGGTGATGAAAAGGAACGTGCCGAAACCGGCTGCACCGAGCACGGCGAGCGTGCCGAGCCCCTTGATCCAAGTCGACGCCATCTAGGCCTCCAATGTCTGATAGTGCCCTGCGGGCAACTGTTCGGCGGGCGATCCGGCAATCCGGAAGGACGCCCGCCGGGAAGGCCTTATTTCTTCAGACGGTAGGTCTGGTGGCAATCGCCGCAGGTGGCGCCGACGGCCTGCATGGCGGCGGCAACGCCCGCCTGATCGGCCGGCAGGGTAGCAAGTTGCGCTTCTGCAGCGGAAGCGAGCTTTGCGGACTTGGCCTTGAAGTCGTCCATGTTCTGCCAGATCGCGGGGGCGGCTTCTGAATCCATGCCGGTTTCGCTGCCTGCCGGGAAGTGATCGGGGAAGGTCTTGCCAACTTCGGCAAGCGTGGTCAGCGCAGCCGTCACCGCTTCCGCGTCATAGGGCTTCTCGCCCTTGGCGATGGCGCCGAGCGCGCCCATGGCACCGCCGACCTTCTTCATTTCTTCCTGCCGGACGGCCTGCGGTTCCCCCGCAGCAATCGCTGCGGTCACGCCAAGACAGATCGCCGTCGCGGCAGACAGAACGAGTTTCAACTTCATCAGCTTTTCTCCAGGGGCTCAGCCGGACGCGCCGGCGATCGTTAGCGGGGCACCCTATGTTTGACGCCTTGGAACATCCGATTGAAGTCACAAAGGAGTGATGAGTCCTGCCCCCGGCAAGTTTCAGATATTTATAACGAATTCACGTCAGTCGGCTGTCAGCAAATTGTCAGCGAACAGGCCTGCACGGTGCTTTTCGAGACGAAGCTGGAGGCTACGGTCAGGCTCGCGTCCGTGTCCCGCGATCTCGATCCGGTCGTCGAAGACGGAAAGGATCGCGAAGGCGTTCTGATGCTCCGTATCGACCATGCCGCGGAAGTTGACGAAGTGAACGCCGTTCTTCTCGCCATAATTGCCGGTGTGCTGATGGCCGCAGAGATAGGCCAGGGCCGCGGGGGAATCGGCGATGAGATCAGAGAGAGCCTCGGCACTCCACAGCGCATGATCGGATGGCGGATAGATGGGGTAGTGTCCGAGAAGAATGACGTCTTCGCCGCTTTCCTCCGCGGCCGCCAGCTGATCGGCAATCCAGGTCATCTGGCGATCGGAGATGCCGGCATTCCACCTGTTTGCATTTGTTGCGCCCTTTGCCCGCATTGCTGCAAGACGCTGCTCGGCTTCTATCCGCCGAGGGTCGCCCTCCGGCGGAGCGAAAAGCGAGATCTCATTGCCATCGGTGACAAGTAGGCGAAGACCCTTGATCTGCACCGCATGGTAGGGAGCCGGCATGCCGAGCCTCGCGTAAACCTCTGGTAGATGCACCGGGTCGACCATGAAGTCGTGATTGCCCGGCAGCAGGATGCGCGGCGCCTGCAGCGTCTCGAGGAGATCGAGAACGGGTGGGAAATTATCCCAGCCACGATCGATCAGGTCACCCAGCACCACCACGGCATCGAGGTTCTGGGCGTTGAAATGCTCCACGGCTTCTCCCAGCTTGTCGAGCGAGCGGCGAAAGTAGCGCCCTCGCTCGCGATCCGGATCGAGATCGGCATATTGGGGATCGGCGATGATGCCGAGCCGCAGGCGGGCGAGATCGTTAGTCATGGATGCACCGTTTGCCGTTTTCGACGGTGCATAGGTCTTTGCCGTGACGGCTGAATGACAGTTGCTCAGTCAGGAAGATTCGGCTGGATCCGGGTCGGCGGCACGATGCCACCATAAATCGTGATGCAGATCAGCGTCAGCGGGACCGCCAGCATGGCCCCCACCGCTCCCCATAGCCAGGTCCAGAAGACGATGGCGACGAACAGCATGAAAGCGTTCATTTGCAGGCGTTTGCCCATCACGGCGGGGATCAGCAGATTTTCCAGCAGGCCGTTGAGCATGAAAAAGACGATCGCCGGCAGCAGGCCCAGCAATATGCCTTCATGTGCCAGCAAACCGCCAAAGGCCATGGCAAGGGTTACGGTGGCGATGCCGATAAACGGAATGAAGCTCAGGAGGAAGGTCGCCACGCCCCACAGCGCTGGGGTTCCCAGACCACCGAACCAGGCCACCATGGCGGCAACAACTCCGAAGAGGCCGTAGACGACGACGGCCGTGGCGAAATAGTAGCCCAGCGCTTCCTCAACCTCGTTGAACAGACGGATGGCCCTCAGCCGACGGGCACGGTCTGAAAAGGTGCGGATCAGTTCCCGACGCAGTGCCAGACGGCAGGAGAGGAAAAGCAACAGGCCGGCGATGAAGATGAACAGCTGGATCAAGGCTGGCGTCACGCCGGTTGCAATGGTCGACAGAATGGAGCCCGAATTCTCCAGCATCGTTTCCATGGAATCGGGCCCCCGAGACAGGATCGCCATCGGGCGTTCCAACCAGGGAATGCTCTGCAGGTATTCGATGACCCGGTTGACCATGTCGGGGCCGTTCTCGATCAACATATTGACCGGTGTCCAGACGATGCTGGTCAGAACGATGAGCAGCACGAGGAAGAGCCCGGAGAGAATGATGGCCGTTACGGTCGGCGGGACGCCGAGATTGCCGAGACGGTCGGCCGCAATTCCGAGGATGAGGCCGACCACGATCGCCATGGTCAGCGGGATGAGGACGAAGGAGGCCAAATGCAGCGCAACGAGCGCAAAGATCAGAAAAAGACCGATCACCGACCAGGACACGACATAGTCGAGCCCGGTCTTCTTGAAGCGGACCTTGCGAGAAGGGCTTTTGCGATGGTTGACCTGGACGTTCACCGGACGCTCCCGGACAGGTAATTCTCTCGGCGGATAGATGGCGACATGATATTGTTCCCTCGCGACGTCTCTCAACGCCCGGGAACAATATCCGTTCCACCGGGAAACCCATGGTCGACACCTGGGACCTGGCGAATCAGCCCTGAGGGGCAACCAGCGTCAGACCAATGCCCCATGGGTCTGCGAGACTGAAGCCGCGCGCGGTGCGGTCGACCTTGATTTCCAGGCCCTCCAGCGTGGCGAGCACACCGCTCAGGACAGAGTGATCGTTGAAGGCGAGTTCGTAGTCCTGGAGCCCGGTCATCGCCCCTGTGCGCGCCGGCGCCTTGCGGCTGTTCCAGATGTTGGCGGCCACATGATGATGATAGTTGCCGGAGGCATAGAAACTCGCGCCCGGATAGCTCGCCATCTTCTTCAGACCCAGCACGCCTTCATAGAAGCGGTCCGCCTCCGGTACGTCGCCGACCTGGAGATGAATGTGGCCGAGCGCGGCCTCGGAAGAGATCCCCGCCCACGGCGTCTTCGGAGCACTGTCATAGAGCGCCTGCAGATCCAGCCGGCGTGTATCCATTTCGACGGTTCCGTCTGGATGATAGGTCCATTCGCTTGGCTGGCGATCCCGGTAGACCTCAATGCCGTTGCCTTCTGGGTCCGAAAGATAGATCGCCTCGCTGACCAGATGGTCGCTGGCGCCGTCGAACTGGAGGCCAAGATGGGCAGCGTGCACCAGCCAATGGGCAAGCTCGGCGCGATCCGGCATGAGGAAGGCATTGTGAAAGAGACCTGCGGCATTGCGGGGTGCAGGGGCTGCATCGCTACGTGTCGTCAGCGTCAGCAGAACGCGGTCACCGGCGCCGAGATCGACACCACTTTGGCCATGCGCAAGGCGCTTCAAGCCGAGCGCCTTCTCGTAGAAACCCGCCATCATCTCCAGATCACGCACGACAAGATGCGCCCGGCCGACATGCACGGGGCGGCTCAGGGCAAAGGATGCTGATTGGTCATCGGCGTGGGTCATCATGTTTCTCCTGCGGCCGTCTGGGGCCTCTTAACAGAGATATGGGACAAAACCGTCGTTCACAAAAGATGACATTTTCTCGAAACATCGTTCGACAAAGATTGACGCTCTACCACGTCCCAAAGTTGATCTTGATCAATGCGCCACAGCGCTGCCGGACGCATTCTGCCGCCATAAAGAGGAAACACCCGGCGGGTGATAAAGGAGAGCAAGATGTACAAGAAGATCATCGTTCCGGTCGATCCGGCAGCCATTGCGGTCGGCGAGACGATCCTGACCAAGGCCAAGTCCCTGCTCGATGCAGGCGGCGAGATCGTGCTTCTGACGATCATCGAGGACATCCCCGGTTATCTGGCGATCGACGTTCCGGTCGATCTCATCGAAGGCGCGATCACCGACGCCAAGGCCAAGCTCGTCACGCTTAAGGAAAAGACCGGTGTCAGCGCCCATCTCGAGATCCGCTCCGGTGCTCCTGCCCGCGAGATCCTGGCGACAGCCGAGGAGCACAAGGCAGACCTGATCATCGTCGGTTCGCATGTGCCCGATTTCTCGAACTACTTCATCGGTGCGACGGCAGACCGGGTGGTGCGCCACTCGAAGATCTCTGTGCTGGTCGTTCGGTGAGGTCATGATGGAGAACCCCGTACAAGCCATGGACACGGCGCATTTCGAACGCATCCTACTCGCCCGCAAGGACGAGATCGAACGGCGGCTGAAAAAGATCGACACCGATCTCGGCACCCTGAAAAGCGCCGATAGCGCCGAACGCGCCACTGAGGCGGAAAACGACGAAGTGCTGGAAGAATTCGGCCAGGTCGGCGAAGAGGAACTCAGGGCAATCGACGCCGCTCTGGACCGAATTGCCAAGGGACGGTATGGTCAGTGCATGAAATGCGGTGAGCCGATTTCGATCGAGCGGCTGAAAGCCGTGCCTCATACGCCATTCTGCCAGGACTGTGCAGCCTCTCATTGAGAGGTACTTTTCGAGGGGCGATGGGCAGGCCGGAGTGATGAGCTCCGGCCTGTTTCTTTTTTGTTATTTCTTGCGCATGGCCTCGGCCAAGGCCGCGCCCAGACCGCCCATTGCGGGCTGCTCCGGCTTCGGCGGGCGGGCGTTCGAATGCTTCATGGCGCTGGCATTGCCTTTGGCATCGCCGCGCATCGAGGGCTGTTGCGCCTCGCCGCCGTCTTTCCGCATGGTGAGCGCGATACGCTTGCGCTTGACGTCGACCTCGACGACGCGGACCTTCACCACGTCACCGGCCTTCACCACCTCATGCGGGTCCTTGACGAAACGATCGGCGAGCTGGGAGACGTGGACGAGGCCATCCTGATGCACGCCGATATCGACGAAGGCGCCGAAGGCGGCGACATTGGTCACGGTCCCTTCCAGCGTCATGCCGACCTTGAGATCGGTGATTTCCTCGACCCCTTCTGCGAAGGTCGCCGTCTTGAAGGACGGGCGCGGGTCGCGACCCGGCTTTTCGAGTTCGGCGAGGATGTCCTTGACCGTCGGCAGGCCAAACTGTTCATCGATGAAGCGCTTCGGGTCGAGGCTCTTCAGTGTGGCGCTATCGCCCATCAGCGAGCGCAGGTCACGTCCGCAGGCGGCGACGATCTTCTTCGCCACACCGTAAGCTTCCGGGTGGACGGAGGAGGCGTCGAGCGGCTCCTTGCCGTTCGGGATGCGCAGGAAGCCGGCGCATTGCTCAAAGGTGCGGGCGCCGAGGCGCGGGACTTTCAGGAGATCCTTGCGGCTGGCGAAAGGTCCGGTCTCGTCGCGATGGGCGACAATGGCTTCCGCCGTCGTCTTGCCGAGACCCGACACGCGGGCGAGCAGCGGGGCGGACGCCGTATTCACGTCGACGCCAACGGCATTCACCGCATCTTCGACGACGGCATCGAGCGAGCGGCCGAGGCGGCCCTGGTCGACGTCGTGCTGGTACTGGCCGACGCCGATCGACTTCGGCTCGATCTTGACGAGTTCGGCGAGCGGGTCCTGCAGGCGCCGGGCAATCGAGACGGCGCCACGCAGAGAGACGTCGAGATTGGGGAATTCCTTGGCCGCCGTTTCCGAGGCTGAATAGACGGAGGCGCCGGCTTCCGAGACGATGACCTTGGTGGGCTTCGGCGCGGTGGACGGGAATTGGGCGAGCATGTCGGCCACCAGCTTTTCCGTCTCGCGGCTGCCCGTGCCGTTACCGATCGAGATCAGCTCGACCTTGTGCTTGCGGATCAGCGAGGCGAGTTCGGCCTGGGTGCCGCGAATGTCGTTCTTCGGCGGGAAGGGATAGACGGTCGTCGTTTCCACCACCTTGCCGGTGCCATCGACGACGGCGACCTTGACGCCGGTGCGGATGCCCGGGTCGAGCCCCATGGTCGGACGGGAGCCTGCGGGCGCTGCGAGCAGCAGATCTTTCAGATTACGCGCAAAGACGTGGATGGCTTCTTCCTCGGCCCGCTCACGCAATTCACGCATCAGATCGAGCGAAAGGGAAACAGAGAGCTTGACGCGCCAGGTCCAGCCAGCAACGTCCATCAGCCACTGGTCGGCAGGGCCTTTGCCGGCGACCTGATAGGCAGCCGCGATCATGCGCTGGCTGGTTTTGACAGGGGACGTGTCGTCGCGGTCGACTTCGATCGACAGTGACAGAAATTCCTCGTTCCAGCCGCGCAGCATCGCAAGCGCACGGTGGCCGGGGACCGTTGCCCAGCGTTCGGAATGGTCGAAATAGTCGGCGAACTTGGCGCCGGCCTCGGCCTTGCCGTCGACGAGCTTGGAATAGAGGATCGCGCGATCCTTCATGTCATTGCGAAGCCGGCCAATCAGATCGGCATTTTCCGAGATCTGCTCGGCGATGATGTCGCGAGCACCTTCGAGCGCTGCCTTCACGTCGAGGACTTCCGCGGTGATATAGGCTTCCGCCAGCTTCTGCGGATCGCTCGTGCGGTCGGCCATGATCGCGTCGGCGAGCGGCTGCAGACCCTTTTCGCGGGCGATCTCGGCGCGGGTGCGGCGCTTCGGCTTATAGGGCAGATAGAGATCTTCGAGCTCGGCCTTGGTGGTCACCTGGGCGATCTTGCGGGCGAGCTCATCGGTCATCTTGCCCTGGCCATTGATGCTCTCGAAGATCGACTTGCGGCGAGCGGCAAGCTCACGCAGGTAGATCAGCCGTTCGGCGAGATTGCGCAGCTGCGTGTCGTCAAGACCGCCGGTCACTTCCTTGCGGTAGCGGGCGATGAAGGGAACTGTGGCACCCTCGTCCAGCAGGCCGACCGCCGCCGTGACCTGATCGGGGCGGGCATTGATCTCGGTGGCGATGAGGGCAGCAATGGATCTGATATCGTCGGCCATGGGTCTTCCGCATATTTCGATTCAGGGCGGACCATAGCGGGCGAATGCGGCAAGGCAACGGGCATGCGGCCCACTTCACAGGAAAGCAGGGCCATCCGAAGTCAATTCGGCTTGACCTTTCTCCCCTTCCCCCTTAACCGCCGGGCATTCCCTTGAGCTTTGGAGGCTGGTGATGAAGGTATTGTTGATCGGGTCGGGCGGACGCGAACATGCACTGGCCTGGAAGATCGCCCAGTCGCCGCTTCTGACCAAGCTTTATGCAGCGCCCGGCAATCCCGGCATCGCGGAAGAGGCGGAACTCGTTTCGCTCGATACCGAGGATCACGCTGCCGTCGTACAGTTCTGCAAGGATAAGGCGATCGACTTCGTCGTCGTTGGGCCGGAAGCACCGCTGGTCGCCGGCATTGCCGATCGTTTGCGCGAGGCCGACATCGCGGTTTTCGGACCGTCGGCGGCCGCAGCACAGCTCGAGGGTTCCAAGGGCTTCACCAAGGATGTCTGCGCCCGCTTCAACATTCCAACCGGTGCCTATCAGCGTTTCAACAATGCGCCCAAGGCCAAAGCCTATGTGCGCGAACAGGGCGCGCCGATCGTCATCAAGGCCGATGGCCTGGCCGCCGGCAAGGGCGTCACGGTTGCCATGACGCTGGATGAGGCGCTTGCCGCGATCGACGATTGCTTCGAAGGCGCCTTTGGGGCGGCCGGTGCGGAAGTCGTGGTCGAAGCTTTTCTCGACGGCGAGGAAGCGAGCTTCTTTTGCCTTTCCGACGGCAAGTCGCTTTTGCCGCTTGCGACCGCTCAGGACCACAAGCGTGTCGGCGATGGCGACACCGGCCCGAATACCGGTGGCATGGGCGCCTATTCACCGGCACCGGTCATGACATCAGAGATGGTCGAACGGACGATGAAGGAGATCATCGAGCCGACCATGCGCGGCATGGCGGAGATGGGTCATCCCTTCCAGGGCGTGTTCTTTGCCGGGCTGATGATCACGGCCAAGGGTCCGGAACTGATCGAATACAATGTCCGCTTCGGCGATCCGGAATGCCAGGTGCTGATGATGCGGCTGAAAAGCGATCTTCTAGCGATCCTCCATGCTTCTGCCACCGGCACGCTGGATCAGGTCACAGCCGAGTGGAGCGACGATCCGGCGCTCACCGTGGTTCTGGCGTCGAAGGGCTATCCGGGTGCCTATGACAAGGCGACGCCGATTGCGGCCCTGCCGGACGCCGCTGATGGCGCCAAGGTCTTCCATGCCGGCACGGCGATGAAGGACGGACAGCTCGTTGCGACCGGTGGACGTGTGCTCAACGCCACGGCCCGCGGCTCGAACGTTGCAGAGGCTCAGGCTGCAGCCTATGGCCTGGTTGATGCCGTAAAATGGGAGAACGGCTTCTGCCGTCGCGATATCGGCTGGCGGGCGATCGAGCGCGAGAAGGCCTGAGACACAGGCGGTCTCGCACCGCCTGGAGCACGAAATCGATCATTCGTTCAAATTTTACCAAAGCTCCTGACCGGATCGAAAGAAACACTCGCTAATGTTCATCCCAACAATCGGGGAATAACGTGATGCGTCTCATCGTTTCGACATCCATGATCCTTGCCGTCTCGGCTCTCGCAATGCCTGCCAACGCCGGGTCGATCTCGACGGTGACGGGCCTTTCTGCGACCCAGCCCAGCATTGTTGCGATCGATTGCGCCCACTGCCCGCCGCCGGCCGCACGGGTTGGCCGGACGGCCTACCAGGTCCCCACCGTTCCCGCCGGCAGCCAGACCGCCGAAGTGGTCGATGTCGATGGTGAAAAGAAGCTGAAGCGGGTGGAAAGCTGGCTCGGCGGCTCGCCCGTCGTGGTCTACACATCCGCGACAGGCTGGGCCACTGATGGCTCGACCATCGTTGCGGGTGGCCTGCCCGCTGTCAACGAAATCGACCATGGCGCAACGACCGCCGCCGTCGACGCACCGGTAGAGGCCGACACGGCACCGGTGCTCGCAGGCTTCGACCTGCGCCTCGACTGATCCCCATCCGCCCGCCTAACGATCCGGGCGCGGCGGTCTCTCGTGGTCGACACGGACATAACGCCCGGCCCAGTCCCGGGCGTTATGCCGTAAGGCACCCCTAAATATCACCAGTATATTCTCATAGCGCCATATACTTGGCTGCTTAAAATCATTTCAATCTTTGAAGGCGAGACTGTCTGCAAGTCTTCGGGACATGACGTGCCGATCCGTTCGACTGATCCATCTCCCCAGCGCCCGAACCGCACGACAGACGAAAGCTCCCTCGCCCATGAAAAACCTCCGGATTTCCCTCCAGCTGATCTTGCTGATCGGTGGCCTGATGGCGGCCTTTGCCGCCGCCACCTATCTGCAGGTTCGCTCCTCCACCGAGACCATCTACCAGCAGCGCTACGAACTCCTGAGAACCCAGGTGGAATCGGCGCTCTCGGTCATGAAGGATTACAATGACCGTGCCGTGGCTGGCGAATTCTCCGTCGAAGAGGCCCGGAAGCTCGCTTACGGCCAGGTCGGCAAGATGCGCTTCGAGCCGGACGGCTACTTCTTCGCCTATGACTACGACGTCGTGATGGTCTTTCACCCCAACGCCAAGCTGGTCGGCAATTCCAGCAAGGGCAAGGGCGACACGAACGGCTTCCTCTACCGCGACGAACTGGTCAAGCTCGGTCGCGCCGGTGGCGGCTTCGTCGAATTCATCGGCCCCAAGCCAGGCCAGGATCCGAACGACTACAGCTTCCCCAAGGCCGCTTACGGCAAGGCCTTCGAGCCCTGGAACCTCGTCGTCGTCACCGGCCTCTATACCGACGACCTGAAGGCCGAGATCCGCTCCAGCATCATCAAGACGGTCGGCATGTCCGCCGGCATCTTCGTGCTTGCGCTGATCGCCGCCTATTTCGTCATCCGCAATATCACCAAGCCGCTCAAGGCCATCCATGACGCGCTGGAGGCCGTGGCCGACGAGAATGTCAACATCGCCATCCCGCATACCGACCTCAGCAACGAGATCGGCATGATGGCAACGGCAACGAAGAGCCTGCAGGACAAGGTGCGCGAGCGTCATGCGCTCGCCGCCCGCCAGGAAGAGCAGCAGCGCGAACTCGACGGCGAGCGCAGCCAGAACGCGGAAGCACAGCTCGCTGAAGCGCGCCAGCAGGCGCATGTCGTCTCCACCATCGGCCAGTCGCTGGAAAAGCTCGCCGACGGCGACCTCACCGTACGCTGCGCCGATCTCGGACCGAAATACGCGGCACTCCGCGATAACTTCAACGATGCACTGGCCCGCCTCGAAGAGGCCATGGCCCGCGTCAACCTGAAGGGCAACGATATTGCCGTGTCGAAGGAAGAGATCCGTCGCGCCTCGGGTGAACTTGCCACCCGCACCGAACGTCAGGCTGCCAATCTCGAAGAGACGTCTGCTGCCCTCGACGAACTCACCGTCGCGGTCCGCCAGACAGCGGATGGCGCCCGCGAAGCCGCCAATCGCGTCGGCACGGTCAGCGATGAGGCCCGTCAGAGCGACGAGATCGTCACCAAGGCGATCAACGCGATGAGCGGCATCGAGCAGTCTTCCGCCGAGATCACCAAGATCATCGGCGTGATCGATGAAATCGCCTTCCAGACCAACCTCCTTGCACTGAACGCCGGTGTCGAGGCGGCGCGTGCGGGCGAAAGCGGCAAGGGCTTTGCCGTCGTTGCACAGGAAGTTCGCGAGCTTGCCCAGCGTTCGGCGGCGGCTGCCAAGGAGATCAAGGATCAGATCGCCCGCTCGTCGGCTCAGGTCGAACAGGGCGTGCAGCTGGTCGGCCAGACCGGCGAAGCGCTGAAACGCATCTCCGACCAGATCGCCAGCGCCAACGACATCGTTTCGAAGATCTCGCACAGCGCCCAGGAACAGGACACGACGCTCCGGTCGATCTCGTCCGCGGTCAACCAGCTCGATACGGCAACCCAGCAGAATGCGGCGATGGCCGAGGAAACCACGGCGTCCGCCGAGGTTCTCGCCAATGACACCGGCGACCTGCTCGAGCTGATCCGCAGCTTCAAGACCAGCCAGGCTGGTGCTGGTCAGCCGCAGTATCGCATGGCGAGCTGAGCGAACACCGCTTCCATGAACACAAGGCCGCCGGAGCAATCGGGCGGCCTTTCTCGTTTCAGCGGATGCTTTTGATGTGTGCTTCGAGCTTGTCGAGTTCCAGGTCGGAGAAGACTTCGATGCCGGCCTGACGCATCAGGGCTGCGGTGACGCCGAAACCGGGATGGCGCGTGCCGGAAAACGAGCCGTCATAGATGAAGCTGGAACCGCAGGAGGGGCTGCCGTCGATGAGGAGCGCAATCTCGCAGCCCTGCTCCTGGGCAAAGGCGACGGCCTTGCGGCCACCGGCGAGGAATTCCTCTGTCACGTCACCACCGGTGACTTCCAGCACGCGGGCCCGACCGGCAAGCACATCGTCACCGTTTTTGCCGCCTTCGATTTCCGCGGGTGGACGTGGCGTCGGCAGGCCGCCGGCCTGTTCGGGGCAGTAACCGACAAGGCGACCCTCGGCCTTCCAACGCTCGATCAGGGGATCAGCGAGCGGCTTGCCCTTGCCGTCGTAACGGACGGGGCGGCCGAGAAGACAGGCGCTTATGAGGATTTTGGCGCATCAGAGATCGCCGAGGTGCCGCAGGAAGTCGCTCTTTTCGTGCAGAATTCGCACGACTTCGATCTCGTCCAGCTCCACTTTCCGATAAAAGATCAAGTGGTGATTGACACGCAGGCGCCGGTAGCCGCTCGCGACCATGTAGGCCTGCGGCCCTAACTCCGGTGTCTGGACCAGGCGTTCAAATGCATCGAAGAGATCGTCGATATACCGATCTGCCCGCGCTGGGGATCGCGTGCGGCACGTATAATCCCAGATCGCATCCATGTCCTCCTCGGCAGAGGGACGCAAACGGTAGCCGCTCATCGCATGTATTTCTCGCGCATGCGGGCTTTGAATTCCTCGCGATCAACCGGACGCGCCGGCCCGCTGTTTTCACCCTCGATCAACGCATTGCGCAGCCATTCGATCCGCGCCTGCTCTTCCTTCAAAAGCTTGAGGCCGGCCTCGACCACGTCTTCGGCAGACTTGAACGCACCGCTTTCGAGCTGGGACTCGACGAAGCTGTCATAGGGCTCGGCAATGGTGACCTGAACGGGCTTGTTCATGGGGTGGCTTCCTCTGGACTGCTCGTTCAGTCTAGCACAGGATGCCAACTTCGGAAAACTCGCTGTGTGAAACGAAAGACCCCGCCGAAGCGGGGTCCTAAACATTCAGCCTGTGATCTTGGAGAAATCCGCGACCGTTGCCGTCGCCTCGCGGATCGCCTTCAAGAGCGCCAGGCGGTTGGCGCGGATGGCGGCGTCTTCGTCGTTGACCAGGACATCCTCGAAGAACTTGTCGACCGGGCTGCGGAGCGTCGAGAGTGCCTGCATGGCGGAGCGGAAGTCTTCCGATGCCACGGCTTCAGCCGCCGATTTCGAGGCGGACTGGATGGCGGCGAAGAGCGCCTTTTCGGCGTCGAGCTTCAACAGCGCGTCCGAGACGCCATCGGCGACGACGGTGCCCTTCTTCTCTTCGGCAGCCAAAAGCTGGGTGGCGCGCTTGGTGCCGGCGAGCAGGTTCAGGCCGTCTTCCGAGGTGATGAAGGCGGTCAGGGCTTCGGCCTTGCGGGCAACCATCAACAGGTCGTCGGCTTCAGGCGTCAGCACGGCATCGATGATGTCGTGGCGGGCGCCCTGGTCGCGCAGGTAGACTTTCAGGCGGTCGTGGAAGAAGGAGAGGAGGTCGGCTACAATCGACCGCTCATCCGCTTGCACGGAGGCAACGAAGCGAAAGCGATTGCCGATCTCATTAGCTTCTACCGCTAGCTGCTTAAGGCGCGCTGAAGTGGCGTCGTTATCCTTCGCTTGCTTTGCGCTGAGAACTCTCTGTTCTGCAATGTTCGAGTGGATACGAGAAAAGCGCAACGGCGCCACGAACTGAGAGGCCAATTTTACTCTGACTCCCCTCTCCAAAATCATCCGCACCACGCCGAGCGCTGCACGACGCAGCGCATAGGGGTCCTTCGAGCCGGTCGGCTTTTCGTCGATGGCCCAGAAGCCGACGAGCGTATCCAGCTTGTCGGCGAGCGCGACGGTGAGACCGACCTTGTCTTCCGGCAGACGGTCCGAGGGGCCGTTCGGCTTCCAGTGGTCTTCGATGGCGGCGGCGACAGAGGCGTCTTCGCCCTGCAGGAGCGCATATTTGCGGCCCATCGCGCCCTGGAGTTCGGGAAATTCGCCGACGGCTTCGGTGCGCAGGTCTGCTTTCGCCAGCACTACGGCGCGGTCAACGAGGGCGGCATCGGCGCCGACAACAGGCGTCAGCACCTTGGCCAGTTCGCGGATGCGCGCGACGCGCTCCCCTTGCGTGCCGAGCTTGGCGTGGAAGGTGACGTTCAGCGCATCGAGCTTGGCCATGCGCTGGTCGAGCGGCTTCCTCAAGTCCAGATCGAACTTGGCAGCGGAGGCCTTGAGCGTGTCGAGGTCGGGCAGGTCGCCCTGGTCGCGCTTCCAGAAATGCAGGGCATCGGAGAGGCGGGCGCGCACAACCTTGCCATTGCCATGCATGATCTCACGGCCGCCATCGGTGGCCTGGATGTTGGAGATCAGGATGAAATGGTTGGAGAGCTTGTCGCTCTCGCCCTGCGGGCGCACGACGAAGCACTTCTGGTTGGTCTTGATCGTCAGGCGGATGATCTCGGCCGGGATCGAGAGATAGTCCTCTTCAAACGTGCCGAGCAGAACCTGCGGCCATTCGACGAGGCCGGAGACTTCCTCCAGCAGCCCGTCGTCCTCGACGAGTTCCAGGCCATTGGCAAAGGCGATGTCGCGGGCATCGTGCAGGATCATGTCCTTGCGGCGCTCGGCGTCGAGGATGACCTTGGCGCGCTCCAGGCTCGTCACGTAGTCGTCGAAGCGGCGGACGGTGATGGCGTCAGGCGCGTGGAATCGGTGACCATAGGTGATATTGGATGCGACGATGCCATCGATCTCGAAGGGGATGACCTGGACTTCGTCATGCTCGGGGCCGAAGGTGCAGACGATGGACTGCAGCGGGCGCACCCAGCGCAGGCTTTCCATGCCCTTGCCCTCAATGCCGCCATAGCCCGAGCCCTTGGGCATGGAGGCGAAACCGGAGCGCATCGATTTCGGCCAGGGGAATGTGCGGATGATGCCGGGCATGACATCGGCGATGATCTCTTCCGCCGCACGGCCGGGCTTTTCCATGTAGGCGACGTAGAAATCGCCCTTCTTCGGATCGGTCTTGATGATGGCCTGCTCGATCGAGGTGAGGCCGGCACCTCGCAGGAAGCCGTCGATGGCACCCTGAGGCGCCGAGACGCTCGGGCCCTTCTTCTCTTCCTTGATATCGGCCGAGCGGGCTGTGAGGCCACGGATGTCCAGTGTCAGACGTCGCGGCGTCCAGTATTCGCGCGCGCCTTCATAGGTCAGACCGGCATCGACAAGCGCATCGGTGACCATCTTCTTCAGATCGCCAGCCGCCTTGCGCTGCATACGGGCCGGGATTTCTTCGGAGCGGAGTTCGAGCAGGAGATCGGGCATAGGGACTGACTTTTTGAACTGTTGCGAAAGGCTGCGCGGGACTTAGCAAGCCGCGCGGCAAAAGTCATCCATGGATGCGTGCAAAAAGGCGGGTGGATCAGGCGGCGGTCAGATCTGTTCGCACCGGAATGGTTGCCAGCTCGGCGGCTTTCGCCGTCGCTTCCGTCTTCAGGTCGTAGCTGGTCTGAAGGTTCATCCAGAACTGAGGCGACATATCGAAATAGCGGGCAAGGCGCAGAGCCGTATCGGGCGTCAACGACGTCTGCTCTGCGACAAGACGCTCAATCCGGGTGCGCGGCACGTTCAAGAGGCGCGCAAGGGCGCCAGCGCTCATGTTCAGCGGCTCAAGGAATTCGTCGCGCAGAATTTCACCGGGATGGACGGGCGGCAGGACGATGGTCATGGCATGTCTCCTTCTCAGTGGCAGTCGACGATCTCAACCTGTTCGGCACCGTTGTCGGACCAGACGAAGCAGATACGCCATTGGTCGTTGATCCGGATCGAATGTTGCCCAGCCCTGTCGCCCTTCAAAGCTTCCAACCGGTTGCCGGGTGGGCGCATCAGATCTGTCAGGGAGGTGGCATTGTCGATCAGTGTCAACTTGACGACTGCACGCCTAAGAAGATCTGCGGGGAAGCCCTTAGGCGCTTTTCCAGAGGCCACCGCCTCCGTCATTGCACTCGCATAAGACCGGATCATGTAGTGCCTCAGAGATCACAGATGTATCATCACACGATACATTTGTCGAGGACTACCACCCTCCCCCGCCGCCGCCGCCACCGCCGCCGCCGGAAGAGCCGCCGGAGAAGCCTGACGACGACGAGGAGCTGGATGGAGGGGGTGTCGGGATGGTGGAGGCGATCGTCGAGGCCATGGAGGAGGAGAAGCCGCCGATCCGGTCGCCGAGATTGCCGCGATTGCTGCCGTGGTACCAGGCCGGATTGTAAGCTGTCGCGGCTGCGGCTCCGGCAGCGGCTGTCGCGAGCCAGGTTTCGAAGGTACGCGACCATGGCTTTTCGACGCCGAGCGCCACGGCATAGGGCAGGAGCTTTTCGAAATGGCTGGGCGACATGGTCGGCGCGCCGGCCATGTTCATCCGGTCTTTCTCGGCGAGTGTCAGATAGATGCGCAGGCCCTCGATGCCGTCCATCAGCTTGCGCCCGAGCGGCGTCGGCGCGCCCATCAGGAAGAAAAAGAGGAGGTTGACCAGAAGGATGCCGCCGAAGGCGATGAGCACTGGGAACTGGTGGGTGGCTTCGAGATCAATCCACATGGAGATCAGCATCAGGCCCATGGTGGAGAGCGCGACAAAGCCGATCAGGGCCAGCGCCAGGATGGCGATGATCTTGCTGAACAGAGAGCGGCCCCGCCTGAACGAGTTGACCAACCCGATCGTGAAAGTACCGAAGAAGACCGAGAAGAAGGTGGGCACGAAGATCAGCGCATAGACATCCTCGTCGAGGTCGCCGAAGATGAAGAGCGAGGCGACGACGGCGATCGAGAGGCCGATGCCGAGCGACGTGTAGCCGGCATTGCCCTTGTAATACTTGTTGCGGTGTTCTTTTTCGATCGCCTGGCGAAAGCGATTGCCGACCGATTGCACCTTCTTGCCATTGGCCTTGTCGATGATGAGCGCGTCGCCGGCAGACGGGATTTCCGCAATCAGTGCGGCCTCACCGGACTGCAGCTTGCCGGTGACGGCCTTCTTCGTGCGGCGGATGGTAATGCTGTTGTCGAGATCATCGAGTTCGACATAGCCAGCCACGGCGAGATTGAGTGCCGCGGCCGAAAGTGCGGTCCAGCCGGCTCCGGAGAAACCCCTGTTGTCGATATAGTTGACGAGCGCCGGTGAAATTCCCTCCGGCGGATCCCAGCGCGGGACCACGACGCCCTTCGGCGGGTCGCGGCCGACGGCTGCCCAGGAACGCAGGTAGTAGAGGAAAATGACGGCCAGGCCGCCGAAGCCGATGATGGTGTTGAGGTTGTCGCGGATGAACCACCAGGTGCTGTCTTCCGACGAGGGTGCTGCGACCACGCCCTTGTCGAAGGCGAGCACGATGGTCAGTCCCTCGTTCGGGCCGAGCGGTCGTGTGGTCTCAAATTCGAGGCCATTCGATCCCGGAATTTCACGAGCATTCTGGGCGGTGGACCCCGAGGGACCGGTGTAGACGGTGGTCCTCGTCGGAAGCGCGCCTTCTGGCAGCGTGACGGTCGCGCCCGCGCGATCGATCGGGAAGAGCCAGCCATTGCCGGTCACGTTCCAGTAGAGTTCGTCATGGTCCTCGAAATAGCGGATCTGACGACCGGTGCGATAGGTGATGGTGTAGGTGTATTCGCCCGGCTGGAGGAAGACGTCGGCCGAGCCGGTATAGATGCGGATGCCGCCGGAGACGGATTCGGTGTGATTGGGCTCCGGCCGACCGTCCCGCTCCACCGAAATCAGCTCGAAATCGACCTTCTGGCGGAAGCCCCGCGCGTCCCGCGCATAAAGCGGGAAGTCGCGAAAAATGCCGCGCCTGATCTCGTTGCCCTCGGCATTGACGGTGATCGTTTCCGTCACCTCAATCGTGGCATCGGGCAGGACCGTGATATCCGCGTGGTATTCGCGGATGACCTCTTCGGCCTGCGCGCCGCATGCCATCCAGATGAGGAGAAGGAAAGCGGAGCAGAGGCGAAGAAGCGTAGTCATTTCGGGTCGTTCCTGACGAGATCGACGCCGAGTGAGGCGAGCGCATCCCAGTAAGCGGGATAAGTCTTGGCCACGCAGCCGGGGTCGAGGATGGTGATGTCGCGGATCTTGAGACCCGCCAGTGCAAAGCTCATGGCGATGCGGTGATCGGCGAAGGTGTCGATGTCAGCCGGCAGCGACTGGCCTGCGAGCGAGGGGTCAGAGAAGACGAGGAGATCGTCGCCCTCTTCCTTGGCAAGGCCCTCGCGGATGTTGTTCAGCCCCGTCGAGACGGCGCGGATGCGGTCGCATTCCTTGACGCGGAGGTTCTCGATGCCGACGAAGCGCACCGGCGTCTCGTTGAAGGCTGCCAGCACGGCAATCGTCGGGATCGCATCCTGCATCTGGCTGCCGTCGATGACGGCGGGCATGTTCGGGAACTGGGCGATCACGTCATAGGCCTTGGCGTCCGGCTGGGTGAAAGCGTCAGACGGCGTGCCGATATCGATCTGGCCCTTGGTCAGAACTTCCGCGCCCCAGAGATAGGTGGCGGCAGAGGCATCGGGCTCGATGTGAAAATCGGTCGCGGTATAACCGGTGGGCTGGATGACCCAGGATGATGGCGTCGGTTGCTCGACCTTGGCACCGAAAGCACGCATGGCCGACAACGTCAGATCGATGTAACCGCGGGCGCCGATATCGGCACCGGCAAGCTCGATGGTGAACGGCTCGGAACCGCAGGCAGCTGCCATCTGCAGGGCCGAGACATACTGGCTCGACAGGCCGGCATCGATGATGACGTGGTTTTTCTTGAAGGCGCCATTGGCGTCGATCGCGACCGGCGGGCACCCCGAGGGCGCGGCGATGGCCACGCCGAGCGACTGCAGCGCCTCGACCAGCGGCTTGATCGGCCGCTTGCGCATGTGTTCATCGCCGTCAACGACGTAGCGGCCCTTGCCCAGCGCGAGGGCCGCGGTGAGAAAGCGGGTGGCGGTGCCGGCGTTGCCAAGGAAGAGCGGTTCTGCTGGCGACTTCAACTCGCCCGTGCTGGTGACGACGAAGGTGGTGGCGTCAGGCTCCTCGACGGTGACGCCCATCTGGCGGAGCGCTTCGGCCATATAGCGGGTGTCGTCGCTCTTCAGCGCGCCGGTCAGGCGGCTGGTGCCCTTGGCGAGGCCTGCCAAGAGAAGCGCACGGTTGGTGATGGATTTCGAACCCGGAGGGCTCACCTTGCCGGTCAGGGCATGGGCGGGCGGGAGGATGGTCACGCTGTCAGTCGTCATGGATCCCAGTCTCAATGCATCGTCCTAAGCAGCCTTCAAAAGAAGCTTGCTTGGTTTATTGTTGTCTCGCGGGTTCTTGTCGGGAAACCGAGGAACACTTTTCCGGAACCCGCTGGAACGGACGTCAGAACTTGACCGTCGGTACCGCACGGTCGGCCTCGTTGGCAATCTCGAAATAGGGTTTCTTCGAGAAGCCGAACTGGCCGGCGACGAGGTTGTTGGGGAAGCTCTCGACCTTGACGTTCAGATCGCGGGCCGCGCCATTGTAATAGCGGCGCGACATCTGGAGCTCGCCTTCGACGGTTTCCAGCGAACGCTGCAGCTCAAGGAAATTCTCGTTGGCTTTCAGATCCGGATAGGCTTCTGCCAGCGCGATGATCCTGCCGAGCGCTGCCCCGAGCAGACCTTCGGCCTGCGCGCGACCGGCAACATCGCCCGCGGGCACGGCCTGCGCCCTGTTGCGCAGCTCGACGACGTTCTCAAGCGTCTCCTTCTCATGGCCGGCATAGCCCTTCACCGTCTCGATCAGGTTGGGGATGAGGTCTGCCCGGCGCTTCAGCTGCACGTCGATGCCCGACCAGGCTTCCTCGGCCATCTGCCGGGCCTTCACCAGGCCGTTGTAGATGAAGACGAGATAGGCGCCGATGGCGGCAAGAATGGCAAGTGTCGTGAACATAATGCGAGGGCTCCCCAGCTGAATTGGCCGCACGTTAGCGGGTCACCGAAAGAAAGTCATGACCGAACTTCCGGGGATCCCCAGGTGCCTGACTGGAAAATGCCGGAGGAAATTGCGTCAAATTCGACGCATGCGAAAACCGTTCCGTTAATCCGAGTCTTCTAATGTAACATTCCGAAAGGTTTTGCAGCGGAGCCACGCATGCAGACAATAAGCTGGAATTCTCTACCCCCGTGGGCCCTGCTCGCCAGCCGCGACATCCTGAAAGCGGCGCTTCCGGAGCGACGGCTCAGCGATACGCTGAAGGATGTTCTTTCGATCATCACTGCGCTGCCGCAACTCGATCTTTCGGAGATGGCGGCGATCTATATCCGCGACGCAGGACAGGACCGGCAACGGCTGCTGCACCACAACACGGCGGACCAGTTGGAACTGCCGATTGACCTGCCGCTGGGCGCACGGATGCCCGAATGCATTGCGGATCGAGAAGACCTCCATCCCTACTGGATACCCATCAGTCTGCCCGGCAATCCGGATTTCGGCACCGGCGTCTTCTTCAGCCGCAGCGACAGACCGATCAACCTGGAGAGCCTGTCTGCACTGCGGCTGCTCACTCAGGACATCGGACCGATCATCCAGCAGCGCAATGGCTGCACGTCGTCCCTTCTCGACATGGTCGAGCTCTCGACCGACGAGATCTATATCTTCGAGCCGCAGCGCTTCACGATCAGCCGGACGAATGCGACGGCGAGTGTCCGGACGGGCTATGCGCGCGAAGCCCTGAACGGCATGACGCCCGCATCGCTCAAGGTGGGCATCTCCGAACTCGATTATCGCGCCAAGCTCATGCCGCTCGTCGAGGGCAGCACCCAGAGCGTGACCTTTGACGCGACCCAGCGGCGGCGAAACGGGACCGTCTATCCGGTCAAGGTGCATGTCTGGCGGATCCGCGGCCCCTCTTCCGACCTCTTTGCCGAGGTTGCAATCGCAACCGCCGACCAGCGCAAGGCCTTTGGGCTGCTGGAGCAAGTCTTCGATGCCATTCCGGGCGGGATCGGCGTCTTCGACAATCGCTCGCGGCTCTTGATGGCAAACCGGCGGCTCTATGACCTGATGAACATTCCGCCGGAGATGTTTCCACCTGGTTCCAAGTTCGAAGACATCCTCCGCTACAATGCCAGCCGCGGAGAATGGGGCGATGGCGACCCTGAAGCCATGGTCCGCGAGCGGGTGGAGCAGGCAGCTCTCGGACTGCCCTACAGCTTCGAGCGAGAGCGCAAGAGCGGCAAGGTGCTCGCCGTGCGCTCGGAGCCGCTTTCGAATGGCGGCTATGTGTTGAGTTACTCCGACATCACGCTGCGCAAGCGGGCCGAAAAGGATCTCATCCGCCACCGTGACGCGCTCGAAAGAACGGTCCATCAGCGCACCGCCGAAATCGCCGCCCAGGCAGCAGCGCTGGAAGAGGCGTTACAGCAGGAGAAGAACATCAACGCGATGCAGCGGCAGTTCGTGGCGATGACCAGCCACGAATTCCGCACGCCGCTCGCGATCATCGACGGCGCTGCGCAGCGCATCCAGCGCAAGAAGGGCGAGATGGAAGCGCGCTTTCTCGCGGACAAGACGCAGCAGATCCGATCGGCCGTTGCCCGCATGGTGGTGCTGATGGAAAGCTTCCTGTCTGCCGGGCGCATGGACACCGGCAAGATCGAGCTGACACTGGTCGACTGCTCCCTGCACAAGTTGATCGAGCAGGCCATCAAGCGGCAGAAGCTCTCATCCCAGCATCACCGTTTCGATGCCGAAATCGAGGCTTTGCCGTCCGTCATTCGATGCGATGCGCTGGGGATTTCCCAGGTACTGACCAACCTGCTGTCCAACGCCGTCAAATATGCGCCGCGCGCGCCCGACATCACCATCCGCGGCTGGGAGGAGGACGGCTTTGTCTTTCTCTCAGTCAAGGACAAAGGCGTCGGCATCGACGCGGAGGATGTGCCGAAACTCTTCCAACCCTATTTCCGCGCCCGCACCTCGACCGGCATTGCCGGTACGGGGATCGGCCTGTCGCTCGTCAAGCAGATCGTAGCCCTGCATGACGGCGACATCTTTGTCGAAAGCGAACGGGGAAAGGGTACCTGTTTCACGCTTGTGCTGCCGATCCAGGGACCGGCAGCCAAAGACACTGCCGAACCGGCGCCGGAGGTCAGCGCCGCCTGAACCATAGGTCAGAAAGGATAACTGCCATGATCACCGTGCTTTGCGTCGAAGACGAAAGAGACGTCCGCGAACTGATCGCCGAGGAACTCGAGGAGGCCGGCATCCGCGTGCTGCAGGCGGAGAACGGCAAGGAGGGCCTCGACAAGATCCTCACCCATCGGCCCGACATCGTGATTTCCGACATCACCATGCCGGAGATGGACGGGATCTCCATGCTCGGCGAACTGCAGATCAACCACCCGCAACTCTCCAACATGCCCTTCCTCTTCCTCACGGCGCTCGCCGACCGGGACAAGATGATCGAGGGACTGGGCGCGGGCGCCGAAAGCTACCTCACCAAACCGATCGACTTCGATGTGCTGATGGCCAAGATCCACGGACTGGTGGTCCGGATCGAAAACCGGGTAGCGGCGGGGCTGGAGTTTTAGCCCTTACGCAGCCCGGCCGAAGTTCACCCCACCTGCATCGGTCAGCAGGAACGCCTCGCCGCAGCTTTTCGCCAGCGCACGAACGCGGCCGATATAGGCCTGGCGTTCGGTGACCGAAATGACGCCGCGGGCATCGAGCAGGTTGAAGATGTGGGAGGCCTTTATGCACTGGTCATAGGCCGGGAAGACGCATTTGTGCAGGCGCTGGTTTTCCGAATCCGAGGGCGCGCCGGCGGCGAGCAGGGCCTGACATTCCTTCTCGGCATCGATGAAATGGCGATGCAGCATCTCGGTATTGGCGAATTCGAAGTTGTGGCGGGAATATTCCTGCTCGGCCTGCAGGAAGACGTCCCCATAGGAGATCTTCTCTTCGCCTTCGCGCCCGTTGTAATTGATGTCGTAGATGCTGTCGACGCCCTGAACATACATGGCGAGGCGCTCGAGACCATAGGTCAGTTCGCCCGCGACCGGCGAGCAGTCGATGCCGCAGACGGCCTGAAAATAGGTGAACTGCGAGACTTCCATGCCGTCACACCAGCATTCCCAGCCGAGACCCCAGGCGCCGAGCGTCGGGCTTTCCCAGTCGTCTTCAACGAAGCGGATATCATGCAGCAGTGGATCAAGGCCGATCGCCTTCAGCGAGCCGAGGTAAAGCTCCTGCAGGTTGGACGGGTTCGGCTTCAGGATCACCTGGTACTGGTAATAATGCTGCAACCGGTTCGGGTTTTCGCCGTAGCGGCCGTCGGACGGACGGCGCGAAGGCTGGACGTAAGCGGCGCGCCAGGGCTTCGGACCGAGTGCCCTGAGCGTGGTCGCAGGATGGAAGGTGCCGGCGCCCACTTCCATGTCGTAGGGCTGCAGCACCGCGCAACCCTTGTCTGCCCAATAGGCATGCAGCGTCAGGATCAGCGCCTGGAACGAGCGCTTGGGGTCCATGTGCGGGGCAAGGGGCGTGGTCATCGGGCTATCCATCGGGTTGGCTCAGTTTGCGGCCCGTCTGGTGCCATGAGCGGGCGGAAGGGTCAAGCGTCTCGGCTCTTGGCTTTGCAAGCCCGGAAGGATCACGTGTCGAGATCATCCGCATTGTGCAGTTTGCCGATCAGGGAAAAGGACACGCCCGTGGGCTCGAAGAGGATCGCAGCCTGCCCCTGGAAGAGATCGGAAACGACACGTTCGGTCAACCGAGAGCCGAAACCGCGACGGCTCGGCTCCGTCACCGGCGGGCCGCCGCTTTCCTGCCAGTCGAAGGTGAAACGGTTGTCCTCGCCCTTGCTCCAGCGGACGCTGATGCGGCCCTCCGGTCGCGCAAGGGCGCCGTATTTCGTGGCATTGGTGGCGAGCTCGTGGATTGCGAGCGATAGACCCAGTGCCTGCTGGGCGGAGAGATAGACCTGAGGGCCGACAATCGAGATGCGGTCGTCGCCGTCGACATGGGGCGCAACGGCCGTTCGTGCGATCGCGGTGATCTCGGCGGCCGTGACACTCATGCCGGTCAGCACGTCCTGCGCCTTGGCCAGCGTCTGGATGCGTCCGCCGATCGTGGTTGCCGCTTCCGGAATCGACGTCGCGCCGCGCAGGCTCTGACTAACGATCGACTGGACCATGGCGAGCGTATTTTTCATCCGGTGCGCGAGTTCGCGGTTCAGGAGCTTGAGTTCGTCCTCATGCCGTTCGCGCTCGTCGAGATGCTTCTGCGCCTCGAGATAGGCCTGCTGCAGCGCCTGACGGTCCAAAACCGCGCTCGTGGTCTCGGTGACCACGTTCAAGATGCCGGCAATCGCTCCCTGGTCATCATAGAGAGGGCTGTAGGAAAAGGTCCAGAAGCTGTCCTGCATGACCCCGTTGCGGAGGATGCGCAAGGGAAGGTTCTCGATCCAGGTGCCCTCGCCCGCCTGGGCACGCAGCACGAATGGCTCGACACCGTCCCAGACATCGCCCCAATACTCGCGAAACGGCTGACCGAGCGCGCTTGTCGCCCGACCGGCAAGCATCGGCAGATAGGCGTCGTTGTAGAACTGGAGAAGATCGTCTCCCCACCAGAAGCACATGGGTTGACGCGTGGCGAGAACCTGCCGAAGCGTCGTCACCAAGGCGGGCGGCCAGGTTTCGGGCGGCCCGAGCGATGTGCTGCTCCAGTCGAATGCACTGATATCGTCTGCCACTCGTCCCGGCACACCGAGAAAATGCATGGTCTGGCTCATGGGACTCCGGGATTGGGCGATACGCGAAGCGGGCTCGAAACGCCCTGAACGCCACTGAGTTTCCTTAGGTATCGGCTCGACGTGCTGAACTCAAGTCACAAGCATGTCGATCAATCATCATCCTCCCGACGCGGGCGGTACTCTCCGGTCTCGGGATCCTGAATGAGGGTCCCGATCGCCTGGTTCTCCCGCTCCTTTTCCTCGGCACGCGATTTTGCCGCCAGTTTCTCCGCATCCGCGACGAAGCGGCGATAGAGCAACCAGGCTCCACCCACCAGGATCGTCAGAAATATCAGCTGCGCCATGTCCCCTCGCCGTTAAGCCCTTCTTCGCCACGCCGGTCAAAGACCGTAGCGGCCCCATAGTGCCTTTTCTTCGAGCGTTTCGGCAAGGCCGGCGACCGCCTGGACCGCAATCTGGTCAGGCGCGGCAAAAGCACCAATGCCAGGCGCCCGCCGACCGAAAAGGCCCTTCTGGGCACCAATCAGTTCGAGGCGCGCATCCTTGCCGTAGCGGGTCTTGATCTCTTCGCGCAGTCCGCCGAGGCGATCAACGAGACCGAGTTCCAGGCCCTTGCGGCCCGTCCAGAACAGACCGGAGAACAGCGTCGGATCGTCTGCAAGCACCGTGCTGCGCCGCGCCTTGACCATGTCGATAAAGATTTCGTGGATCTCGAGCTGCAGCGTCTTCAGGTATTCGATGTCGCTTTCCTTTTCCGGCTGGAAAGGATCGAGGATCACCTTGTTCTCACCCGCTGTATAGACACGGCGTTCGACGCCGATCTTCTTCAGGAGTTCGGGGAAGCCGAAACCGCCAGAAACGACGCCGATCGAGCCGACAATCGAGGTCGCATCGGCAATAATCTCATCGCCTGCGATCGCAATCATGTAGCCGCCGGAGGCTGCGACATCCTCAACGAAAACGAGGACACGCTTATTCTTTTCCTCGGCCAGCGCGCGGATACGGTCGTAGATCATACGCGACTGCACGGGAGAACCACCCGGCGAGTTGATCGACAGCGCCACGGCGGGGCTGTCCTTCATGCCGAATGCCTTTTCCAGCTGGCCGGCAATCGAGGAGAGATTGAGCGCGGGGCGGAACCGCGAGCCGCCGCTCATGATCGGTCCGTGCAGCCTGACGACCGGAATGACGACGCCCTTTTTCTGGAAGCGCTTGGGAACCAGCCGTTTCAGAAAGTCTGCCATGGTCGCGTTTCAACTCCTCACGATCTTCACTCTGAGCGGAGATGTAAGACGCGCCGACGCAAACACAATGGTTTGCTCAAAAAATCAGTGTTTTCAACGCAGCCGCGGATAGCCGGCGCGACCGTTGCTCAGATTGTCGACAAAGGTCGCGAAGGCGTGACTGTCGGGTTTGTCGTGCATCAGGAGCGGCGCGCGCAGCTGTAGCTTCGCCCGCGAGCCTTTGATCGCGGAGACCAGGATACGGGTGGCATTTTCGCCCTCGCGTGGATGGATCGCCGTGATCTCCAGGCCGCCGAACCGCCGGCCGCAGGCGGCGATGATCTCGCCAATCGACTGTGGTCTGGCGATAAGCGACAGCTGTCCGCCGGGAGTCGTGATGGCGCCGGCGGTTCGGATCCAGCGGTCGAACAGATTCTCCGTCATCGCATGGGCCTCGGCCTTCAGGACATCTGGCGTCTTGCGGTCGCCGGGATCGTTGAAAGGCGGGTTCATGATGACGTGGTGGAAGCTGTCGTCGGCAAGGCCCGCTGCGAAGCGCGCCTTACCGGTCAAGGTGACATCGGCCTCGATCACTTCGGCGCGCTGCGCGAACTTCGCGTTTTCCGGCAGTGCGAGGCTCTTGCGGGCAAAGGCGGCCATGTCGCTCGAGCGCTCGACAAGCACGACGGCAGCATCGGGAAGGCGGGTGGCAACAGCCAGACCGGCGGCTCCTGCTCCAGCACCGAGATCGGCAACCCGGATCGGGCGATCGTCCACAACGAGAGAGGCGAGCAGCATGGCATCCATGCCGGCGCGATGGCCGCGTCCAACCGGCTGCACGAGATGAAAGCGGCCACGATGAAAGGCGTCGACCGTCTCGGCCAAGGGCGTGTCGACGAGGGGCTCTAGTCTTGTGACCATCGCGCCCTCACGCTTCGCGGTCGCGCAGTTCTGCCCCAAGGCCGGCATCGGTCAGGATGCGGCGGGCCTGGTCGACACAGTCCGAATCGACCAACAGGCGGCGCTGCAGCATGCCGAGCGAACCCTCAAGGATGCTCATGGACTGGTCTGCGATCATCGAGGCGATCCCGGCGTCACGCATCAGGCTTTCGGCAAAGGAGAGCAGGACGACGTCGTTGCTGCGAATGATCTCATGCATCGATTTCAGAACTCACTGTTAACAGCTAAACCGGCTTTCAGGCCCGGACCGAGGCAATTCGCCCCTTGCCGTGGCCTTCCCGGCTTTTTATGGTCGGCGACCAAACTGAACAGGAGTCCGGTGCGTTGGGCGTAGTCATACCGCTTGAGGAAAGCAAAAACAAACAGGCATCCGTCAAGCCTCTGGTGGACCTGACCAAAAGCGGCATGGAGCGCGTCAATCAGCTGATCCTGTCGAAGGCAGGCTCGGACGTCCAGATGATCCCGGAGGTGGCAAACCACCTGATCTCATCGGGCGGAAAGCGACTGCGGCCGATGCTCACGCTCGCGACAGCCGCCATGTTCGGCTACGAGGGCGATCATCACATCAAGCTCGCGACCTCTGTCGAATTCATGCATACGGCGACGCTTCTGCATGACGATGTGGTCGACGAAAGCGATCTGCGCCGCGGCAAGAACACCGCCCGCACCATCTGGGGCAACCAGGCAAGCGTACTCGTCGGCGACTTCCTGCTCGGTCAGGCGTTTCGCATGATGGTCGAAGTCGGGTCGCTTGAGGCGCTCGACGTGCTCTCGACAGCGGCCTGCGTGATCGCGGAGGGCGAAGTTCTGCAGCTCTCCGTCGCCAAGAACATGGAAACGACGGAAGACGATTATCTCGCCGTCATCCGCGCCAAGACCGCGGCGCTCTTTGCAGCGGCCGCCGAAGTCGGCCCGATCGTGGCTGGCACCGACAAGGCAACCCGCAGCGCGATGAAATCCTATGGCATGAATCTCGGCCTTGCCTTCCAACTGGTCGACGACGTGCTGGACTACGGCGGCAAGGCTGCCGAGACCGGCAAGAATGTCGGCGACGATTTCCGCGAGGGCAAGATCACGCTTCCGGTCATCCTCTCCTATCGCCGTGGCACGGCTGCCGAGCGGGATTTCTGGAAGGAATCCATCGAAGGTGGACAGAACGACGATGCAAGGCTCGAAAAGGCGCTCGGCCTGATCGGCAAATATGGCGCCCTCAACGACACGATCCAGCGGGCGCAGCATTACGGCACCATTGCACGCGATGCCTTGGCGCCCTTGCCCGAAACGCCGTGGAAAAGCGCCCTCAACGACGTGATCGACTTCTGCATCGCGCGCGTGAATTGACGCAGATCCAGCGATTGCCTTGCGAGGCTGCTTCAAAAAAGCCATTCTGTCCGTGAATCATCGCCAATCGCCCGCGCGCGGGCGACCCGCGCTTGCTCTCGGTTCTTGAAAGGCTCGTTCATGCGGCAAAGCTTTGCCCTTCGCACTCTCGCCGGCACCGCGGTTGCGCTGCTGCTCAGCGTCTCCCAGGCGCCGCTGGCTCTTGCTGCTGCCAATACCCAGCCCACCGAGGCCGAGAGTTTCGATATCGGTAGCGTCGATTCCTTCGCGGGCGCCTTCCTGGCCGCCCGGACAGCGGAAGCGGATCGCGATTATCCGAGTGCTGTGAAGTTCTACAAGAAGGCCCTGGAATTCACGCCGAACGAGCTTGAGCTTCAGCAGCGGCTGATGATTGCGCTCATCATGAACGGCGAGTTCGACGAGGGCGTGGATCTCGCCAAGGTTCTGGAGAAAGATCCGGCCGTGGAGCGAGTCACCTCCGTGGCGCTCGGCTTTCGCGCCATCCGAGACGGCGACTACGCGCAAGCGCTCAAGCACTTCAAGTATCAGGGACCGAACGATCTCGACCGGCTGATGAACCAGCTGCTGATCGCCTGGACCAAGGTCGGCGAAGGCAAGGGCAAGGAAGCGCTGAAGCTCGTGCAGGATCTCGATGGTCCGAGCTGGTACGGGATTTTCCGCAACTACAATGTCGGCGTCATGGCCGCGATGATCGGCGATGTCGATGCCGCCCGAAAGGCACTCACCGATACGGTGACAGACCGCAATGGGGGGGCAACCGCGCCTGATACCTTCGCCCGTTCGGTGATCGCGCTTGCAACCCTGGAGGCCCAGGCCGGCAACAAGCAAAAGGCTCTCGACGCCCTCTCGGCCGGTGACGAACTGATCACCAACTTCGCCCCCTTCAAGGCGCTCCGCACCGAGATCGAAGCCGGCGGCCAGCCGAAGCCGGTTGTCGCAACGGCAGCTCAGGGTGCAGCCGGCGTTCTCTTCTCGATCGGTGGTGCGCTGAACCGCGAAGGTGCCGAAGACACGGTCATGCTCTATCTCCAGCTGTCGCATGCGCTGGACAAGGATGCCGCCGACACGCTGATCCTGCTTGGCGGGATCGCCGAGAATGCGAAGCAGCCGGAAAAGGCGATCGCCTTCTACCGCCAGGTGCCCGAGACCTCGCCGATGCGGCGTATCTCCGAGCTGCAGCTTGGTCTGACGCTGGCCGAGACCGGAAAGGTTCAGGAGGCGCGTGAACATCTGCTCGCCCTGATCGCCTCCGATCCGCAGGATATCAGAAGCTATCTCGCCTATGGCAGCGTGCTGTCCGACGCCAAGGACTATGCGGCCATGGCGGACAATTACGACAAGGCGATCGAGATCATCGGTCCGAACCCGGCGCGGAACCACTGGTCGGTCTTCTTCCAGCGCGGCATCGCCTATGAGCGCCTGAAGAAGTGGGACAAGGCGGAGCCGAACTTCCACAAGGCTCTGGAGCTCAATCCCGATCAGCCGCAAGTGCTGAACTATCTCGGCTATTCCTGGGTCGACATGAACCGCAACCTCCAGGAGGGCCTGGAGATGATCAAGAAGGCGGTCGAGCTGCGTCCTGACGACGGCTATATCGTAGACTCGCTCGGCTGGGCCTATTACCGCCTTGGCCGATTCGAGGAAGCGGTGGTGGAGCTCGAACGGGCCGTCGAACTGCGCGCCGGCGACGCCACCATCAACGATCACCTGGGCGATGCCTACTGGCGGGTCGGGCGCAAACTCGAAGCCAAGTATCAGTGGAAGCGTGCGCTCGCCTCCGAGCCCGAAGAGGCGGAAGTTCCGAAGATCCAGGCGAAGATCGAAAAGGGCTTGCCGGCGATCGAGGCGGATGCTGCCAAGGTCGAGACCAAGCCGGTCGAAGAGCCCAAGAAAGACGATAAGAAGACCTGAACCGCATGACAGACACTGCAGAGCGCCGGCCGGAGCGGATCGTCGAGACGGCTCCGGCCAAGATCAACCTTGCTCTGCACGTCACAGGTCGGCGGGACGATGGCTATCATCTTATCGACAGTCTCGTGACCTTTGCCGAGGACGGCGACGAGCTCATTTTCGAGACGGCAGACAGCGACAGCTTCCGTGTCGTCGGGCGCTTCGCGGCTGCGCTCTCAGGCGATGACAATCTGGTACTGAAGGCGCGCGATCTGCTTCGGGCCGCCCTCAACGAATGCGGCCAGCCGCATGGCGCCGTGTCGATTGTCCTCGACAAGAGCCTACCGATTGCGTCCGGAATTGGCGGTGGCTCAGCGGATGCGGCAGCGACACTGCGCGGACTCTTGCGGCTTTGGAAGGCGCAGCTGCCGGCGGAGAGGCTGCAGCAGATCGCAGTGCAGCTCGGCGCCGATGTGCCGATGTGTCTTGCCTCGATGCCGCTGCGCGCGCGCGGGATCGGCGAGGAAATCGAGACAGTCGCCATGCCCTCCGTACCGCTGGTGCTCGTCAACCCGCTGAAACGGGTTTCCACGCCGGAGATCTTTCGCAGCCTTCAGCGCCGCGACAATGATCCGATCGGCGAGATGGACCCATCTTCCAATGTCTCTGCGTGGATGCAGTCGCTTTCAGCCCTGCGCAACGACCTTCAGCCGCCGGCGGAAGCGCTGGTGCCGGAGATTGCCGAGGCCTGCGACCTGTTGCGGCAGAGCCTTGCCGGTTACGTGCGCATGTCCGGCTCGGGCGCCACCTGTTTTGGGCTCTACGACACCGAGGCTGCGGCGATGAAGGCGGCCTTGGCTCTTTCGGCCTATCGGCCGAACTGGTATGTGCTGCTGACACGCACCGTTCCGGGAGAGAGATGATGAGCCGCATCGACGAGAGCCGCCCCTTCATTCCCGTGGGCATTGCCGTGCTCACCGTTTCCGACACCCGCAGCCTTTCCGACGACAAATCCGGCGACACTCTGGTGGCGCGCATCGAAGAGGCTGGTCACCGGCTTGTCGCCCGGGCGATCGTCAAGGACGACAAGACGGCGATCCGAGAACAGGTCGAGACCTGGACGAAGACGTCCGAGATCGATGTCGTCATCACCACCGGTGGCACGGGCTTCACCGGGCGCGACGTGACGCCCGAGGCGCTGGAGCCGCTGTTCGAAAAGCGCATGGATGGCTTTTCGGAAGTCTTCCACCGAATCTCCTACGACAAGATCGGCACCTCCACGATCCAGTCACGCGCGACGGGTGGCGTCGCCAATGCCACCTTCATCTTCGTGCTGCCGGGCTCTCCCGGCGCCTGCAAGGATGCCTGGGACGGGATCATCAAGCTTCAGCTCGACTATCGCCACATGCCCTGCAATTTCGTGGAAATCATGCCCAGGCTCGACGAACACCTGAGACGCAGCCAAGGCTGATTAGCGGCGCGCTTCGCGGGCGACCCAGGAGGGAATGATCTCGGAGTCGAGACGGCGGGGCTTATGGCCGCGGGCCAGCTGTAACAGCTCCCTGCCCTCACCTGCGAGCCCCTGTGCCTGACGCTTCGGGATCAGCAGGCCATTCTCAAGCAGCGGCGTCGAGCGCGTGAGCCGCCGATAGAAGGGCAGCCGGTATAACCGCGATTCGGAGAACCGGGCCGGCGCCTTGTTGAGCGCGACATATTCCGCAACCTCATCCACCCAACCCTGCCCGAGCCGCGCGCCCGGTTCGATCAGCAGCAGCCATTCGCCCCGCGCTGTCGCCAGCACATGCTTCATGTCCCATTGCTGATAAAAGCGGCATCCCGCAGCGTCCGCAACCACGGACGAGCCATCGGTCGAGCCGTGATCGAGCACGATGACATCGCTGACCAGACCCTCGACCGCGCCGGCCACCAGCACGGACAAGGTCTGTGCGAGCTCGGGTTCCTGGTCGTGGCATTCCATGATCACTGTCAGCATTGCCTATATCTATCGCATTGCACAAAGTTTTGCCACAGCCAGTTTCTTGAAGTTTGTTCTTGCATTGTTCTCCTTTTGCCGCTAGGAATAAAGTCATTGAGCGAGGCGGCAACGCCCGCGAGGAGCCAAACATGACCGAGCTGTCTCTTGTGAGCCAAGCTGCATTTCAGCCCGGCAATACGGCAGATATTGCCGATGCACTGATGAATGCGTCCGGCATGCGGATCGAGATCGATCGGCGGCGCGGACGTGCGGCCGGGATCAATCCGGCCGGCCGGTTCGAGAGCCAGGAACGCGTCGCCTTCGACGACGGCTGGCACACGCTCGAGGACATGCCACCCTTCCGGACCGAAGTTCAGGTCGAGAAGCCGCGCACGGTCATCACCCGCAACGATTCACCCGACATTCCCTTCGACCGGTCGATCAACCCCTACCGGGGCTGCGAGCACGGCTGCATCTACTGCTTTGCCCGGCCGACCCACAGCTATATGGGCCTGTCGGCAGGTCTCGACTTCGAGGCAAAGCTGTTTGCCAAGCCCGATGCGCCGCGCCTGCTGGAACGAGAACTGTCGAAGCCGGGCTACAAGGTGAAGCCGATCGCGATCGGCACCAACACCGATCCCTATCAGCCGATCGAGCGGGAATGGCGCATCATGCGACAGATCCTCGAAGTGCTGGACAAGGCGAACCACCCCGTGGTGATCGTGACGAAGTCGGCGCTCATCCTGCGCGATATCGACATCTTAAAGTCGATGGCCGAGCGCGGGCTGGTCAAGGTCGGCATCTCAGTGACCACACTGGATCGCAAGCTCTCACGCACGATGGAGCCCCGTGCCTCGACGCCGGCCAAGCGGCTGGAGGCGATCAAGACCCTGTCGGAGGCCGGCATTCCCGTGGCCGTGATGATGGCGCCCGTTATTCCGGCCCTCAACGACCACGAGATCGAACGGATCCTCGACAGCGGCAAAGCCGCAGGGGCGACGGAGGCGAGTTATGTGCTGTTGCGCCTGCCGCTCGAAGTGAGCCCGCTCTTCCGTGACTGGTTGCTGCAGCATTACCCGGATCGCTATCGGCACGTGATGTCGCTGGTGCGCTCGATGCGCGACGGCAAGGATTATGATGCCGAATTTGGCAAGCGGATGAAGGGGGCCGGTCCCTATGCGTGGCAGATCAGCCGTCGCTTCGAGATGGCGACCAAGCGACTCGGTCTGATGCGTCGCAGCCTGCATTTGAGGGAAGACCTGTTCATCTCGCCCAATAGCGACGGCGTGCAACTGTCGCTGCTCTGATTTGGGTTTGTTTTTGTTTTCCGGTGCCGTTGTCCGCCGCCTCGCACCGGATGTAGTCCCTGGTAAGCCGCCCCCTTCGCCATGATCGCGATCGGGACCGGGGACTTGCAGGAGGTCGGGTGCGCGTGCGATTTCTGCCGCATGAAACGTCGCACGCCACCCGATTCTCCTGGCCTCTTTCCAGACATGCCGCTTGTCCCGGATTTCTCGCTGGAGAGCCGCGCCAAGCGTCAAGGCCTTTGGCCGGTGGCCGGGACGGATGAGGCCGGCCGCGGTCCTCTGGCGGGCCCTGTGGTCGCCGCAGCCGTGATCCTCGATCCGAAGCGGATCCCTGATGGGCTGAACGATTCCAAGAAGCTCTCCGCCGCCCAGCGCGACGTGCTCTATGAGCATATCTTGGCCGAGGCGACAGTTTCGATTGCGTCCTCTTCGCCTAAGCGCATCGATCTCATCGATATCCGCAAGGCGAGCCTCGATGCCATGCGCCGGGCCGTCGCCGGTCTCGACCACGAGGCCCGGCATGTGCTGGCCGATGGCCGAGATGTTCCCCCCGGCCTGGTTTGCGCCGGCGAGGCCGTCGTGAAGGGCGATGCGCGATCGGTCTCTATCGCCGCCGCCTCTATCATCGCCAAGGTGATGCGGGACCGCATGATGGTGAGGGCAGGTCTCGTCTATCCCGGCTATGGTTTCGAGGTCCATGCCGGATACGGCACGGATCGCCACCGCAGCGCCATCGCGACGCACGGCCCCTGCCCCTTGCATCGGATGAGCTTCCGGCCGTTGAAAATCGCAGCGCCAGCGGACGAAAATCTCTAAAATCCTTGTCCGCGCTTAGCCACGATCTTGCCCGCGCATGTGCGTCGGCGAGGCACAGCCGATCAAAGGTCACGCTGCTTCACTCGACGGCCCTCAGCCGAACAAGAAAACGCCCCGAGCGGAGACCGATCGGGGCGTCAGAATGAAGATGATGTCGGCAGTCGGCCGGCCTTAATTCAGGCGCGACTTCACTTCACCGACGGAGGCCTTGAACAGCGTCTGCTGCACGGCTTCGTCAGACTTCTTAGCCAGAACCTTCTCGGCAGCGGCAATCGCCAGGTCGACGGCTGCGGCGCGAACGGCGTTCACGGCTTCAGTCTCGGCCTGCTTGATCTTCTGCTCGGAAAGCGCGTTGCGGCGTGCAACGAACTCTTCGGTCTTCTGCTTGGCTTCCGCGGTCAGGGCAGCCGCTTCGCGCTCGGCGGCAGCCACAATGGCTGCAGCCTCGGCTTCGGCTTCCTTGCGCTTGCGCTGGTACTCGGCCAGCAGGTGCTGGGCCTCTTCGCGCAGACGCTTGGCCTCGGCCAGTTCGTCACGGATCTTGTCGGCGCGCTCGTCGAGAGCCTTGCCCATCATGCCCGGTACCTTCAGGTAGGCGAGCAGGACGAAGAAGAGAACGAGGGCAACGAGTGCGAAAAATGAAGCGTCCATGATGCTTACGCTCCCTGCTTGGCGACGCCGGAGACGGCGGCCTTGATGTCGGCTGCGGTCGACTTGGCGCCGATCAGTTCTTCAACGATCGTGCCAACGGTGTCGATGGCGATCGTGTCGACTTCCGCGAAAGCGCGCGCCTTGATATCGGCAATGCGGCTTTCGGCAGCGGCGATCTTGGCGGAGAGTTCCGTCTCAATCGCAGCACGCTCCGCATCGGCCTTGGCCTTGGATGCGTCACGAGCGGCAGAAGCGATCTGGCCGGCTTTCGCCTTGGCCGCGGTCAGCTCGCGCTCGTAGGTTTCGATGGCGGCATCGGCTTCGGACTTCAGACGAGCAGCCTCGTCGAGATCCTGAGCGATGCGGTCGTGGCGGTTCTCAAGAATGCCGCCAAGGCGCGGAACGATGACCTTCTGCATGAGCATGTAGAACACGCTGAACGTGATCACCAGCCACAGAAGCTGCGACGGATAGGTCGAAAAATCGAACGGCGGGAACACGCCGCCGCCATGAGCCTCGTCGTGGGCCACGCCGGTCTCTGTGTGAAGCTGGCCTTCTGCCGGGGTTTCCTGGGCAAAGGCGGGGGTCACAAACATGCTCACCTCCAGGTGTATGCTCAAATGCGCGAGATCACGGCTGCCTTGTCGGCGCGCCGTGATCTCAAACTCCAGCCGTTATTAGACGGCGAACAGGAGAAGGAGAGCGATGAGCAGCGAGAAGATGCCCAGAGCTTCCGTAACGGCGAAGCCGAATACCAGACGGCCGAACTGGCTGTCAGCAGCAGACGGGTTGCGCAGTGCGCCGGTCAGGTAGTCACCGAAGATACGGCCGAGAGCGAGGGACGTACCAGCCATGCCGAGGCATGCGAGACCCGCGCCGATGTACTTTGCTGCTTCCGCTTCCATATGGATACTCCTTCGAATGGGTTGTTGCGGCTGTTTTTGACACCCGGGACACCGGGGCCAGCGACTTTATTCTCAGTGACCACCGTGCACGGCGTCGTTCAGGTACATGCAAGTCAGTACCGCGAAGACGTAAGCCTGCAGGAAGGCAACGAGAAATTCGAGAGCGGTCATGGCGACCGTCATGATGAGAGGCAGGATGGAGCCTGCGACGCCGACGGCACCGGCAGCACTCATCGACACGACGAAGCCTGCGAAGACCTTCAGCGTGATGTGACCGGCCAGCATGTTGGCGAAAAGACGGACGGAAAGGCTGATCGGACGCGACAGGAAGGACACGACCTCGATTGCAGACACCAGCGGCAACAGGGCCACCGGCACGCCAGACGGCGCGAAGATCGAGAGGAAGTGCAGTCCGTGCTTGTAGAAGCCGTAGATCAGGACCGTCAGGATCACAAACAGGGCCAGCGCGAAGGTCACGATGATCTGGCTGGTGATCGTGAAGAAGTAGGGGAACATGCCGAGCAGGTTTGCCGTCAGGACGAACATGAACAGCGAGAACACCATCGGGAAGAAGTGCATGCCCTTGGCGCCAGCACCTTCGCGCAGCATGGAGGCAATGAACTCATAGGCCATTTCGGCGACCGACTGCATGCGCGTCGGGATCAGGCCGCGATTGGCTGTCGAGAAGTAGAGGAAGCCCGACGCAGCGGCAACGGTTGCCACCATGAACAGGGATGCGTTGGTGAACGAAAAATCAATCCCGCCGATTTCGATCGGTACAATCGGCTTCACAAGGAACTGGGAAGTGGGATCGTTTGCCACGTTCTGCTCTTTCGCTTTCGCCGCCGAAGCGGTCATTCTCGTTTCCGGGCCGGCGCGTCAGCGACCGTTGCCCTTGTCGTCCAAGTCCAGTCTGCGATCCGCAGGATGTGGCGATGCCACGACCCCGACGACGCGCATGACGTTCAACACGCCGGCGCAGAAACCGATCATAAGCATGACGATCATGCCCCACGGCCCCGTGCCCACAAAGTAGTCGAAAAGATAACCCAGGAGGGCACCGACAATGATGGCGGAGATGAATTCGCTCGAGATCTTCATTGCCATACCATATCCCTTACGGGTCTGGTCGGCATTGATCTCGGCTCGCTCGTCGTCCTTGACCTTGGCGTCCCGCTCAGCGAGTTCCGTGGTCAGCCGTCTGCGGCGCTCTTCCAGATCTTCTTCCCGGTGGTCCGTCATGGCTTTCTCCGACCGTCGCCTGTCTCAAGCGCCGTTTATGCGCCCGAATTGAATGCAGAAACGGCGAGATAGAAACCCTTCTGGCCCGCTTTGAAGTCGGGCGCACCATAATTTTGAGCCCCTGCATAGTCAAGGCGTGACAGCACCAAGTTTCACCACAAATTAACCCCGAAAAATCATAGACTTAAGTCCAAGATGCAGAATCGTCGCAGATGACGGACGACAAATCCGGTCAATCCGTCGCAACCATGGACCAGAATCTGCCACATTCACGGAGACGTGTGGGTCGGTTGATTGCAGGCTCAGGGCGGGCATGCGTGACGATTGCGGAACGGGGACGGACATGGGAGGCTCCTGGGAGACGTCCTGCCCGGGGGGAAGAGATGACGCGCTTTCTAGTCCGCATCCTGATCAGTGTCATCCTCGGCTGGATGATCGGCGTGCAGGCAGCATTCGCCTTCGGCCCGGAAGGCAATCTGACGCCGATGCTTTACATCTTCGTCACGGTGCCACTCACCTATGCCTTGTCATTCCTGGTCGTGCCGCTGCTGTCGAACTGGCTCGACAGGCAGCGCTGAAGGGTTTTCAGCTCCAGCCGCCGCCATAGGTGCGATAGAAGATGTGCTTGCCGATCTTGTCCACGCGCTTCATCGTCGGGCCCCAGGCGGGCTTCACATAGGTCGCGTGGTAGTGGGTGGCGGAGCCGACATCCTTGAACCAGATCTTGCCGGCAGTGACGGCCATGGCAATCTCCTTGGCAATCTTCCAGTGGCGCGGAGACGTGACGATGTCGGGGATACGATCGCAGGCGAAGGAGAACTGGCAGCGGTTGCGCCAATTTTCGTTCTGATAGACCACTCCGCAGATCGTGTCGGGATAATGCGGATTGCGCACCCGGTTGAGGATGACCTGGGCGACGGCCGCCTGGCCCTTCACCGATTCGCCACGGGCTTCAAAATAGATGCCTTCCGCCAGGCACTTCTGTTCCTTGTCGGAAAAGACGGCCGCCGGCAGCGGCGTCGCGGCCCAGGCGTGATCCTCGGGATCGATATCGGGGATGAAACGGCCCTGGTCTTGCTGCTTGTCGGTCAGGATGCTGTCGAAGGGCGAAACGCTCGCATAGTCCGGGGCCGGTGGCGCATAGGCAGTCGCCAGCACATCAGGCACGGAATTGGTCACGAGATCTGCAATCATCGGCGACAGTGAGGGATCGGCGACCGGCTTTTCGCGCTTGAAATAGAAGCTTGCGAGTTCGACGGGCTTGGACTTGTCTTCCTCGCGGGCAAAGACGGACGGTGTCTTGAGCTCCGGCTCCATAAGCGAGCTCGTCCGCTGCAAGATAGATCCGGCCGAGAAGGCGCGCGGCGGCAGCATGGGCTCGACGGCCATGACCCGGCCCTTCTTCTGGTCGCGGGTGACACGCATTTCGTCCGGCAAGGAATCAGGATCGGCCTTGCCGCCATCGAAAGCGATGCGGCGACCGTCGGGCAGGATCAAGCCAGCACCACCGGACAGCGCCTCGGACGCCTCCCCTTCCGAGAAGGCGAGACTGGCTTCGTGGATCGAGCCGGCCGGCGTCGACGTCATCACCATGCGCCAATTGCTGGCACCGCGGTCGAGACCGGTCAGAAGGCCCGCCATATCGGCCTGAGCGGCGACGGTGGGGAAGATCAGCCACGACGCAAGGCCGAAGACCAGGGGAGAGGTCCAGTTCTCCAGTCGGGAGAGGACCTTCTTCGAAGGACGAAACTTGGGACGCAAGGCCACACTCCAACACACGCTGACACGGGTCCGACGCTTCGAACCCAAACAGGATTACATTAGAGGAATATCTCTCGTTAACCTTGATGCTTGGTTAATGCGCGATCACAGCTTTGGGAGCAGCAGGGCAAAAATGGCAGGACCGCCGGGCATGCCGACGGTCCTGAAGCTCATGGAGGTATGTTGGGCCGGTCAGATGATGACGTGTGATCCGAGTTCGATCACGCGGTTTGCCGGCAGGCGAAAATAGTCGGACGGGTCGGCCGCTGCCTCCGCAAGCGCGATGTAAAGCCGGTCCTGCCAGTGGGGCATGCCCATGCCCTGGCCGGCGACCAGCTTGCGACGGCCGAGATAGAAGGAGGTCGACATGATGTCGAACTTCAACCCGCCACGGCGGAGGCTCGCCAGCGTCTTGGAGACGTTCTGCGTTTCCATGAAACCGAAGCGGATCTCGACCCGCGAGAAACGTTCGGACAATTCCTCGACCGCAAACCGATCCACCTCGGCGATCCGGGGGCGTCCAAGTGTGCGGATCGTCAGGATGATGTTGCGCTCGTGGATGACATGGTTGTGCTTCAGATTGTGCATCAAGGCGGCCGGCGCACAGGTCGGGTCGCTGGTCAGGAAGATGGCCGTGCCGGCGACGCAGGTCGGGCCGTGTTCGCCCTTCTTCTCGATCATGGCGATGAAGGCTTCAAGCGGGACATCGTCGCGGCGGGTCTTCTGGAAGAGGATCGCCGTGCCGCGGCGCCAGGTCCACATGACCACGGTGAAGGCTGCGGCGAAGAGGACCGGTATGTAGCCGCCATCATGGATCTTCAGAAGGTTCGCGCCGAGGAAGACCAATTCGAGAAGGAGTAACGGGGTCAGCACCGCGGCTGCGAGCGCCAGGCTCCAGTTCCATCTCTTGCGAACGAATTCGAAAGCCATGACGGTCGTCACCACCATGGCACCGGTTACCGAGATGCCGTAGGCGGTGGCGAGCGCCTCCGAGCTTTCGAAGAGAAGAACCAGCGAGAGCACGCCGACGAGCAGAAGTGTGTTGACCGAGGGCAGATAGATCTGGCCGCTCTGGGTTTCGGACGTGAACAGGATCTGCATGCGCGGCAGGAAGCCGAGGTGTATCGCCTGGCGAACCAGCGAAAACGCGCCGGTGATCACGGCCTGACTGGCGATGATGGTGGCGAAGGTCGCGAGGATGACGATCGGCAGCAGCGCCCAGGATGGAAACATCAGGAAGAAGGGATCCGAGGCCGTGGAGGGATCGCTGAGGACCAGCGCCCCCTGCCCCAGATAATTCAGCACGAGCGCCGGAAAGACGAGCGCGAACCAGGCAAGCTGGATCGGCTTGCGGCCGAAATGTCCAAGGTCGGCATAGAGCGCTTCCGCACCCGTGACGGTGAGGAAGACGGCGCCGAGGACAACAATGCCGAGAAAGCCTTCGTGCAGCAGGAAGCTTGCCGCATACCATGGATTGAAGGCGGCAAAGATGCCGATGTCATCAAAGATATGAATAATGCCGCCAGCTGCCATGACGATGAACCAGAGCGCCGTGATCGGCCCGAAGTAACGGGCGACGGCTGCCGTACCGCGTGACTGGACCGCGAAAAGGCCAATCAGGATCGCAAGCGAAATCGGCACGATGTAATCGGACATATCCGGCGCAACGAGCTTCAAGCCCTCGACGGCCGACAAGACCGAGAGCGCCGGCGTGATCATGGAATCGCCGAGGAAGAGTGCGGCGCCAATCAGGCCCAGCACCATCAGGACCGGGCCGTGACCGTTTGCCGACTTAGAGAGCAGCGCCAGAAGCGACAGGGTGCCGCCTTCGCCGTCATTGTCAGCACGCAGCAGAAAGAGGACATATTTGAGCGTGACGATGATCGTCAGCGACCAGATCATCAGCGAGATAAGGCCGATGATTTCGACGCGGGTGATGCCGTCGACACCGATCGGCTTCAGGGCCTCGCGGAAGGCATAAAGCGGGCTGGTGCCGATGTCGCCGTAGACGACACCGACCGAACCGAGGGCTAGAAGAAAAAGACTGCGTGCATCCTTCGGACCAGCCGCGGGCTGGTGATCGAGTTGTGGCATGGGATACCAGGCTCGTCAGAGCCAGCCTTTCCAACGGAAAAACAAGAAGGGGATGATGGCGGAGAGCAGCATGGCAAAAAGCGCCATGGGGTATCCGAAGTTCCATGCGAGTTCGGGCATGACTTCAAAATTCATGCCGTAGATCGACGCGACAAGGGTCGGCGGCAGAAAGACCACCGAGGCGATCGAGAAGATCTTGATGATGGCATTCTGCTCGACATTGATGAGGCCGAGCGAGGCATCAAGCATGAAGGTGATGTTGTTGGCGACAAAAGCCGCGTGCTCGCCAAGGGATTGAAGGTCGCGGACAACCAGGCCGCAGAGTTCGGCGGCATCTTCCTCCCGGCGCACCGCCGGCTGCGACTGCAGGAATAGAACCAGGCGAGACAAGGAGACGAGGCTATCACGCACCTTGCCTACAAGCTGATGATGGCTGGCGATATCGAGCAGCTTGTCTTCCAGGAAGCGCGGCGGACGGCGCTTGGCGGCCTTGCGATTGACGAAGACCGTGATCGAGAGCGCATCGAGGCGTGAAGCCAGCGTTTCCAGGATCTCGGCGGTCCGGTCGACAATCGTCTCCAAGAGATGGCCGAGCAGTTTCGCGCCGGTGTCGCACTGTCCGTTCAGGCGCAGGAGGCTCGCACTGAAGAGTTCGAAGGCCTTGGGCTCGGCATAGCGGATGGTGATCAGGCGTCCGCGATGGAGAATGAAAGCGACGTCGGTGAGCAACGGATAGCTGGAATCGGCTCTGTAGAGCAGCGAGGCCGTCATGTAGATCGCATCGTGCTCGACATACAGCCGGCTGGACGGTTCGATGTCCTTCAGCTCTTCCGGTGTCGGAAGTGGAATGCCGATCCGGCTCTCGACGAAGTGCTCCTCGTCGCGGCTCGGCTTGATCAGGTCGATCCAGATGATGTCATCGGGGAAATTGCTGGCTTGAGGCTCGGCGCCGATGATTTCGGCACTTCCGTCTCGTCGATAGGCCCGTATCAAGGACTGGTCACCTTCATGGCACGCCGCGCGGTTTGGATCCGGAACCAATCATAGTCCCGGATGGAACGCCAAAGCAATTGTTGCAGCACAGCAATGCAGCCGGCGCACGCTTCAAGAAGGCGCGATGCCGGCCGAAGCCCCCTTCAAGCGGCGATCATTCGAAGACGATCGCCGGCGCTGCGCGACCCGATCGAGCCTTGACCTGTTCCCAGGCCTTGGTCGCGATGTCGCGGTAGATCTTCGCCTGCGGCCCGTCGGGCTCACTCACCACAACAGGCGTTCCGGCATCCGAGGTCTCGCGGATCGAGATGGTGAGCGGCACTTCGCCGAGGAAGGGCACGCCGATCTTCTCGGCCTCGGCCCTCGCGCCACCATGACCGAAGATGTCGTAGCGATTGCCCGTATCCGGCGCGATGAAGTAGCTCATGTTCTCGACGATGCCGAGCACGGGCACTTCGACCTTGTTGAACATGTTCAGGCCCTTGCGCGCATCGATAAGGGCAAGGTCCTGCGGGGTGGAGACAATGACCGCCCCCGACAGCGGCACCTGCTGGGCCATGGTCAGCTGCGCATCACCGGTGCCCGGCGGCATGTCGACGACCAGCACGTCGAGATCGCCCCAGGCGACTTCGCGCAGCATCTGCATCAGGGCGGACTGGACCATCGGGCCGCGCCAGATCATCGCGGTCCCTTCATCGACGAGGAAGCCCATCGACATAACCTTGATGCCGTAATTCTCCATCGGCACGATGATGCGGTTCTCGATCTGCTGCGGGCGCCCGGTAATGCCGAGAAGGCGCGGCATGGAAGGACCGTAGACATCGGCGTCAAGAATGCCGACACGCAGGCCGTTCGCCTTCATCGCCAGGGCCAGGTTGACGGCCGTGGTCGACTTGCCGACGCCACCCTTGCCGGAGGCGACCGCGATGATGGCTTCGATGCCAGGGACTCCAGCCTTCGTGCGCTGTGGTCCGCTCTGCGCCGGGCCATGACTGTGGGCGTGGTTGTGGGCGGGGGCTGCAGGCTGCGGGCGCGGCGGCGGGGTGGCGCCCTGTTTGCGCTCGGCTGTCAGGCTGACCACCGCACCGCTCACACCGGGCAGAGCCTTCACTGTTCGCTCGGCAGCCTGGCGCAGTGGCTCCAGTTCCTGGGCGCGCTCGGCAGGCACATTAATGGAGAAGTAGACCTTGCCGTCGGAGATGAAGACATCCGATACCATGCCAAGGTCGACAATGTTGCCATCGAGATCCGGTCCGCGGATCCCCTTCAGCGCCTCAATCACCCGATCACGCGACAGTTCGGCCATTTCAATCTTCTTTCCACTTACGTCTTTCACGTCTGCGAAATCAGATAAGGGAGCAGGAGACATTCGCCAACAGCAAATACGGATCGTGGCTGCGACCATTGCGGCCAAAACAGACAAGCCGCCTGCGGAGAGCACCCCCCGCGGCGGCTTGTCAGGCTGCACCCGTTAACGGGTGTCGTGCAACGTCCCCTCTGGACTGGCACTAGCAATGCAGAAAGCGTGCCAGTTTTCAAAGGGCGGGAAATGTGGCTGCAAAGGCGTTATGTGCCTCACCAGATCGGAATTGTGCCGGGAAACTAGGCTGACGTGGTGGGTGGCGCACAAAAATGCACCAGCGTTTACTCTTACTTGATCAAGCCGAGCCGGAGGGCCTTGGCGACGGCCTGGGTGCGGTTGACCGCGTCCAGCTTCTTCGTCGCGCGGTTCAGGTAGTGGTTGATCGTGTGCTCCGAGAGCGTCAAGATTTCCGCGATCTCAACGCTGGTCTTTCCGGCCGCCGTCCAGTTGAGGCAGTCGAGTTCCCGTTCGGTCAGCATGTCACTGTTGCGGCTGTCCATCTCGCGGATTTCAGCGAGGCGATTGAAGACATGCGTCGCGATATAGGCGAGTTCCATCATCTCAAGCGTGTTGAAGGGGTCGCGGTCGCCGATGAAGGAGACGGCCCCTCGGGCACCCGTTGCATCATGGACGGGGAAATAGGATCCGCGGTTCATGCGGAAGCGGGTAAACAGCGCCTTCGAGACCTCGCCGGATCGAGGATCACGCTGCAGTGCCACGTCATCGATGTCGAAACGCAGGGGGACGGACGAGCGGCGCAGATGCGCCAGCACAGGACTGCCCGACAACAGGGAAATCTGATCGAACTCAGTCAGGAGATCGGAAGGCCAGTTGGTGATGATCGAGCTGCTGCCGAGTTCCTGCGCCGTCGCGCCCGGCATATTCAGCACCATAAAGGCACGGGCGCCGTAAAGCTCCGTCACACGCTTCATAAAACGGAAGACGTCGAACTGGGTCTTGAAACCTTTGACGTCGGTGATCAGACCCTCGACGCGCTCGGCGGCTGCCATGTCCTGGTTCGTCATCACACACCCGTCCATACCGGGTCACCGGTCGTGATTATCGAGGAGATTGTCCAAGACGTATACGTCAACTGCTAAAACACCTGCCATTGGCTGCGGATCGAAGGCGTGGCGAAACCTGGCTTCAGCCGATCCTTTGATCTCGCGTGCTCCCGTGTCAGAGACCTTGCGATAAGAATGCTTGAAGGCCCCCCAAAGGCGATACCAAAACCGAATCTGTTCCCTTGGGTTGCCGGAGCATAGACTTGTAAAGCGCCGAGGGTCCAGATACCCCATAAATTTTACCGTAAACCCCTGTTTGCGACCTTAGTCGCACGGCAGAGATAGACGAAATCGACAAGGAGGATGAGCGTGATCGCGACAGAGAGCTTCACCGGCAGGACGCTAACCGAAGAGCGTATGGAACTGGGAGAGGGTCCGACTTACGATCCGACGACCGGCGCGCTGTTCTGGTTCGACATCCTCGGCAAGACGCTGTGCGAACTCGATGTTGCCGGCGGCCGTCTGACCAGACATGCCCTGCCCTTCCTCGGCAGCGTGCTCGCTATCGTCGATGAGACGCGGCAGCTTATCGCTTCCGACCAGGGGCTCTTCCTGCGCGACACGATGAGCGGCACCCTCTCCCTTTATGGAAATATCGAGGACAAGCCGCAGAACCGCTCGAATGACGGCCGCGTCCATCCGAGCGGCGCCCTGTGGATCGGCACGATGAGCCGTACAGCGGAGACCGGTGCCGGCGCCATCTATCATGTGTCCGGGACAACCGTGACCAAGCTCTTTGACGCAGTCAGCATTCCGAACGGTATCTGCTTCTCGCCGGATGGGTCTGTCGGCTACTTCAACGATTCGAAGGTCAACCACATGATGCGGGTCGAGCTCGATTCGGCGACCGGTCTGCCCACTGCCGCTCCGACTGTCTTCATCGATCAGTCTCAGCGCGAGGGCGTCATTGACGGATCGGTCGTCGATCTCGAAGGCACGATCTGGAATGCCAACTGGGACGGCGGCGCGGTGGATCGCTACGCGCCTGACGGTCGCCATATCGCTCGCTACGCAGCCCCGATGCGCCGGCCGACCTGCCCGGCATTCTATGGCGTCAATCTCGATCGCCTCGCCGTGACCTCCTGCTGGGAGGGACTCACAGATGCGGAACGGTCCAAAGACCCGCTCGCAGGCGTCACCTTCGATCTCGGCGTGAGCGTCAAGGGCAAGACCGAGCCGCGGTTCAAACTCTGAGTGTCTGGCTCTGAGGGGCGGGGCCTGAAGCGGCCCCGCAAACTGCGATCGGCGTAATTTGTTCCCGCAACCCCCTCAAAATATTCAGGACTTCGCCAGCGGAACGATCTAGGCCGCCGGACATTTTCCTCTCGAACCGACGCCGCCCAGCACTTCAGCAAGGGCAGTGTCAGTCGCAGACCATCTCAGAGGAAAGGTAGGTCCACCATGAACAAGTCTCTCAAGACCCTCGCCGCAGCCATGCTGCTCGGTTCCACCGCAATGGCCCCGTTTGCCGTCGCTCAGGACGCAACTCCGGGTGCAACGACGACGCCGCCGGCCACTATGGACGGCACCACCACGACGCCTGCTCCGGTCACCCCGGGCGCTTCGACGGACGGCACGATGGGCACCACTGCCCAGGCTCCCGCTGACGCTGCCGGCTCGGCCACTTATCTGACGGAACAGGCTGAAAACCAGATCTCGGTCAACGATTTCATGGGCCAGCCGATCTACACCTCCGACAACCAGTCGATCGGTGACATCAACGACCTGCTCGTGCAGGAAGACGGTGGCATCGTCGCCGCAGTTGTCGGCGTGGGTGGCTTCCTCGGCATTGGCCAGAAGAACGTCGCCATCCCGTTCGACAAGATCACCATCAGCCGCGAAATGGATGATGCGACCATGACCGGCACGGGCGATGCAGCCACGACGACGACTACCACCGAGGCTGTCGCTGACGCAGAAGTTCGCCTGACCACCACGGAAACGGCTGACAGCCTGCGCAACGCGCCGGAGTTCCGTACTCTGTCTGACCAGGCTGCCGACGCTGGTAACACGGGCACAATGGCTCCGACCGACGGCACCACCACCTCGTCGACGGACAACTAATCCTGGAACGTGGGACGTGTTAAGGTCCTAAGGGGCGGCGCTTCGGCGCCGTCTTTTGCTATGCGCTACAGAAGGCTGCAAAAGCGCAGGGCATCGTAGACGGCAGCGTGGATGTTGCGGCTTTCGATGGCGTCACCGATGCGCAGAAGGTCGAAGCTGGCGGCCTCATCCTTGAGCGGCAGTGGATCGCGTCTCGCGATTAGCGCGGAATAGTCGACGGCGCCGCGATTGCGTGAAAGCGGCTTGAGGTCCAGATAGAGATCGGCATTGGCCATGGTGCCGTGCTCCACGACCACTTGGGCGACGCGTCGCTCCACCCGCACATCCGAGAAATCCGAGCCGAGTGTCGCGAGCAAAGCATTGCCATCGCGGCGAAGGCCCACCAACTTGGTGTTGATCGTGACCCGGACATTCTTTTCAGCGAAGGTCTTGGCATAGGGCACATGGTTCATGCCGCCCATCTCCGGCGCAAAGAAGCGTTCCGGCGAGACGACTTCAAGTTCGACGCCGGCATTGGCAATGACTTCTGCGGCACTCATGCCGGGATGACCGCCATTGTCGTCGTAGAGAAGAACCGGCCCCTCGGGCTTTACGCTGCCGGCGAGGATGTCCCAGCTGGAGATGACGAGATCATCGCCTGCCTCCAGTTCCGGCGACTGAGCGATGCCGCCGGTTGCGATGACAACAAGATCGGGATCGAAGCCAAGCACGTCGTCGACACCGGCATAGGTGTCATAGTGGATGCTCACCCCCAGCCGCTCCAGTTCCGCCAGACGCCAATCGACAATGCCAACCATTTCCTTGCGGCGCGGATTGCGGGTCAGTAGGTTCACCTGACCGCCAGCCCGGCTCGACGCTTCCAGCACCTCGACATGATGGCCGCGCTCGGCGAGCACGCGTGCGGCTTCCAGGCCTGCCGGCCCTGCCCCAACCACCACCGCCTTGCGTGGCTTTTCCGCCTTTGGCAGATCATGCGGGATCAGCGCCTCGCGGCTGGTCGCGGCATTGTGGATGCAAAGCGCCTCGCCGCCTTCATAGATGCGGTCGAGACAATAGGTCGCGCCGACACAGGGGCGGATCTGGTGCTCGCGGCCCTCGATGATTTTTCTGACGATGTGCGGATCGGCGATATGGGCACGGGTCATGCCGACCATGTCGAGCTTTCCCTCGGCAATCGCATGGCGGGCGGTTGCGACATCGGCGATGCGGGCAGCATGGAAGACCGGGAACTTGGTCGCCGCCCTGATATCACCGGCGAAGTCGAGATGTGGCGAGGCCGCCATGCCCTGGATGGGGATGACGTTGTTGAGTGCCGCGTCGTGCTCGATATGGCCCCTGATGATGTTCAGGAAATCGATCTTGCCGGAGCTTGCGAAGCGCTTCGCGATCTCGACGCCCTCGTGGCGCGAAAGACCTTTGTCCCAATCCTCATCGGCGACCATGCGGATGCCGACGATGAAATCCGGACCGACGGCTTTTCTAACGGCTGATATCACCAGGTTGGAAAAGCGCATGCGGTTGTCGAGGGAGCCGCCGTACTCATCCTCGCGCCGGTTGGTGGCCGGCGACCAGAAGCTGTCCATCAGATGGCCGTAAGCTTCAAACTCGATCCCATCGAGGCCGGCTTCCTGCATACGGGCGGCGGCCGTCGCGTAATCCTCGACGATGCGCTCGATGTCCCAGTCCTCGATCTCCTTGGGAAAATGCCGGTGGGCCGGCTCGCGGATCGGCGAAGGCGCCAGCACCGGCAGCCAGTCACCCTTGTTCCAATTGGTACGACGGCCGAGATGGGTGAGCTGGATCATCACGGCGCAGCCATGCTCGTGACAGTCATCGGTCAGACGCTTCAGATGCGGGACGATCTCGTCCTTCCAAGCCAAGAGATTGCCAAAGGCCGGCGGGCTGTCGCGACTCACACTGGCCGAGCCCGCCGTCATGGTGAGCGCGATGCCGCCTTTCGCCTTTTCGACATGATAGAGCCGGTAGCGCTCTGTCGGCATGCCCGCTTCCGAATAGGCCGGTTCATGCGCCGTCGACATGATGCGGTTCTTCAGCGTCAGGTGCTTCAGCTGGAAAGGCTGGAGAAGGGGATCACGGTTCCCGGTCATTCGTCATGCATTCCGTTCAATACCAGGCGTCCGGCTTGGCGCGCTTTGTGCGATCCACATAGTCTAGAAGCGCTTCGTCGATGGCGATGTCCAAAGGCGGCGCTTCGTATTCGGCGAGCGTCTTTTTCCAGCGGGCATTGGCACGCGTCGCCATGTCGGTCGAGCCGGCTTCCGACCACTTTTCGAAGGGCTCGTTGTCCGATAGGGCCGAATCCCAGAAAGCGGTCTGGTAGTTGCGCATGGTGTGAGCCGAACCGAGGAAATGACTGCCGGGGCCGACCTCTTCGAAGGCATCCATGGCGAGTGTGTTGTCGTCGACCACGACACCGGCGAGATAGGAATGGAGGGCGCCGCAGAAATCGGTGTCCATGACGAATTTCTCGTAGGACATGGCCAGCAGTCCGTCGACGAAGCCGGCCGAATGAAGGATGAAGTTCGCGCCGCAATGCACGGCTGATAGCATCGACATGACGCCCTCCTGCATGGCCTGGGCATCCGGCAGTTTGGAATTGGAGAAGTTTCCGGCACAGCGGAGCGGCAGCTTCAGCCGCCGGGCGAGCTGGCCTATGACCATGGAGCCGATCGCAGGTTCCGGCGTGCCGAAGGTCGGCGAGCCCGAACGCAGGGACATTGAGGAGAGGAAGTTGCCGAAGATGACCGGCGCACCCTTACGTTCCAGCTGGGTCAGGGCACAGCCGGCCATGGTCTCAGCCAGCGACTGGGCGATTGCCCCGGCATTGGTGACCGGGCCCATGGCACCGCCGAGGATGAAGGGGACGATGACGGCTGCCTGGTTGGCCCGGGCATAGGCACGCAGGGCCCGGGTCATCGTGCCGTCCCAGACGAGCGGCGAGTTGACGTTGACATTGCCGAGGATGACGCAGTTCCGGTCGACGAAATCGGCTCCGAAGAGAATGCGGGCCATTTCGATCGATTCTTCGGCACGGTCCTCTGCCGTCACCGAGCCCATGAAAGGGCGGTCGGAATATTTCATGTGGCTGTAGACCATGTCGAGGTGGCGCTTGTTGACGGGCACGTCGACAGGTTCGCAGATCGTGCCGCCGGAATGGTGCAGCCAGGGCGAGGACTGGGCAAGCTTTATCAGGTTGCGGAAGTCCTCGATCGTGCCATAGCGGCGGCCCTTATCGAGGTCCATGACGAAGGGCGAGCCATAGGCCGGCGAGAAGACGACGGCATTGCCGCCGATTTCGACATTGTTGGCCGGATTGCGGGCGTGCTGGGTAAAGACTGCCGGGGCCGAGGCAAGGATCTCGCGCAGCATTCCCTTGGGGAACCGCACGCGAAGTCCATCCATCTCGGCGCCCGCCTTGCGCCAGAGCTCCAGCGCTGCCGGGTCGTCGCGAAACTCGATGCCGATTTCGGCGAGGATGCGATCGGCAACCGCTTCGATACGTTCGAGATTTTCCTCCGACAGGATGTCGTAGGTCGGGATGTTGCGTCGGATGTACGGCACTACGAGCGGCGAAACGATCGCCCCACCCCTGCGAGCCGATCGCTGCCTGCGCGTGCCCGGGTTTTCCGCAAGTGCCTGATCCATGACGCTTCCCCTCGTTTTCTCAGAGGCTAGTTCAGGCCAAAGCTGCTGTGACGCTGGAAAATTGCTGGAGATGCGATAAGCTCAACTTATGACTACATTTCGCAGCCTCATCCCCTCGGCCAATGCGCTGGTGATCTTCGAAGCCGCGGGTCGACACGAGAACTTCACTCGGGCGGCCGAAGAGCTCGGCATGTCGCAGGTGGCGGTCTCCTATGCCATCCGTGGGCTCGAACAACAGCTCGGCACGCAGCTCTTCGAGCGGCAGCACCGGGCAGCGCGGCTGACGGAGGTTGGCGAGCGGTTTCATGCCGATGTCTCGGCCGGGCTATCGCGGATCGGCCGGGCGGCAGAAGAGATCAGGATGAAGGGGCGCGAGGTGAACGTGACGCTGGCGGCCTCCACTGCCTTTGCTTCAATGTGGATGCTGCCGCGACTTTCCGCCCTCAGGGACGACCTGCCCGATATCGACCTCCGGATCCAGACCAGCGTGCGGGATCTCGATCTCGACGAGGAAGACATTCCGCTCGGGGTGCGCGGTGGTAATCCGCAAGACTGGCCGCATTATCATTCGGCGGAGCTGGCGCCGGAGATCGTGACGGCCGTCGCGAGCCCCGCCTTCGTCGAGGCGAACGGCTTGCCGGACAGTCCCGAAGCGATCGCCCGGCACCGGCTGATCTGGCTGGAAGAACCGGTGCGCCAGGCCTGCAGCTGGCCGGAATGGTTTGCCTCGGCCGGGATAGACTATCGGCCAACGGGGCGACGACTGGCGATCAACGACTATGTTCTGGTGATCCAGGCGGTGCTCGCCGGCCAAGGCATTTCGCTCGGCTGGAAGCATCTGGTCGAGCGGTTGATCGACCAGGGGCAACTCGTGGAAGTCGGCGGCCATGCGCTTAGAACCGGTCAGGCCTTCCATGTCGTCTGGCCGCGGTCGCGCGAACTTAGCGCGGCTGCCACACGGGTGCGCGACTGGCTGCTGAAACAGACCTGAGGGACAAGAGGATCAGGCGGAGGCGCGATCGACGAGCGCGAAGTCGTGGTGGTTCTCGGCGAGGTAACGCAAGGTGGCGGCAGCATCGACCGGCTTGCCGAAATAATAGCCCTGCCCCATGCCGCAGCCGAGTTCGCGCAGCTTCTGGGCTTCTGCATCTGTCTCGATGCCTTCGGCAACAACCTCGAGATCGAGGCCTTCGCACATGCTGACGATCGCCTTGATGATGTGTTCCGAGGTGCGGTCAGTGGTGATGGCCGAGACGAAGGCGCGGTCGATCTTCACCTTGTCGAAGGTGAATTCGCGCAAGCGCCCGAGGCTCGACTGGCCAGTGCCGAAATCGTCGAGCGAAATGCGGATGCCGGCGTCCTTCAATTCCTTGATGATACGCCGTGCAGTATCGGCCGAGGACATGACGGCCGTCTCGGTGATTTCCATCTCAAGGCGGCGCGGGTCAAAGCCGACGCTATTCAGAATCGAGAGCGTGTTGAACGAGGTCCTAAGGTCCATCAGCTGGACCGAGGAGAGATTGAAGGACAGGAAGAGATCACGCGGCCAGGCGAGCGTCGCTTCGGCTGCCTTGCGTAGCAGCGTTTCAGACAGCGTGTCGATGAAGCCGCGCTCTTCGGCGAGCGGCACGAAGACGGCAGGCGAGACGAAACCGAGATCGGGATCGATCCAGCGGGCGAGCGCCTCGAAGCCGACGATGCGGTTGTCCCGCAGGCGCACGATCGGCTGGAAATGCACATCGACCGTATCGTTGATGATGGCGTTGCGCAGCGCCTGTTCGAGCTGCGTCGCCTGTTTCATCTCCTGGGCGATCTCGCGCGAATAGACAGTGATCTGGCCACGGCCACGACGCTTGGAGCGGTAAAGCGCCGTCTCGGCACTCTTCATCAGTTCTTCAAAATCTTCGCCGGCAAAGGGATAGACGGCAAAGCCGAGGGAAGCGGAAAGGCGCACATTGCGGTCGCCGAGATCGTAAGGGGCGGAAAGCACATCCTTGATCAGCTGGCCGGCACGCTCGGCGCCAAGGCGCTCGAAGACCAGCGGCAGAACAATTGCGAATTCATCGCCATCGTGGCGGGTGACGGTCGCGCCATCCGGCACACAGGCCTTTAACCGATGAGCGACCTGGCAGAGGATCTCGTCGCCCGCGGCCTGGCCGAACAGGTCGTTGATCGGTTTGAAGCCGTCGAGATTGACGATGCCGACGGTGAAAGGGGCAGGATCCGATGCGCGGTCGGCGGCAAGCTGGCGCACCTTGTCGCCCAGCCGATGGCGATTGCCAAGGCCGGTCAAGCGATCGGTGTAGCCTGTCGTCGTCTGGTCGCTCTGGCGTTGGTGCTCAGGGCCTAGTCCGGCGGGACCCATTCATGCTTCCTGGTACGGTTCTTTCACACGTCCCAGAATGGGTCCAAAACATTAAAATTATCATATCGATGCATGTAAAGCGGCTACCAAGGACACCCCAAAAATCGGGGTCTGGATCAGGCTGTGGACGCCAGTCTTGCGATATCGGGAACGAGGCGGCGAATGGCCTGATCGACGACGTCAGGGCTCAGCGGCTTCAGGATGACGTCGTTCATGCCCGATGCGAAGCAAGCTTCGCGGTCCCTGTCGAAGGCCTGGGCGAGGACACCGATAATCGGCGTCGGAACCAATGTGTCCTCCGGTGACTGACGGATGCGGCGGGCGGCCTCGAAACCGTTCAGACCCGGCAGCGTCACATCCATGAGCACGATGGCCGGCTTCAATTCAGAGCAGAGGTTTACCGCCGCTTCGCCGTCGGCGCAGATGCGATAGGCATAGCCAAGCCCTTCGAGGATCTGCGAAAAGACGATCTGGTTGATCTCGTTGTCTTCGGCCACGAGCACCAGAGAGGGCTGGCGTGGCGGTGTTGGCTTGACAGGGACCGCCGCGGCGGGCTCCGCCGGCCGCATGGTCACAGCCGGCTCCCGTGCTGTCGGACCATCCTCCGTGGTGATTTCCCAGTCGTCCGCAGGAGATGGTCGCGCCTGCAGGGCGGTCATGCGGTCGAGGACGGTAAAGGCGAGGTCCGTTGCGATTTCGTTTTCCGCAAGCGTCATGTAATCGATATCGACGGCCTGCAGCAGCTCCAGGCATTGCATGTCGAGGTCGACATCGACGATGGCAAGATCAATGACCACACCCACCGAGCGGGCGACGGACAGGAATGCGTCGAGTTCGTCGTCGTTGCGGACGCAGCAGCTGTCGAGACCCAGGAGCTGCAGGATCTCCAGCGCTCTCGCCTCGAACTCGCGGTCGCCGGTGATGAGCAATGCCTTGCGGCCGATCAACCGTCCGTCGACTGCCGCATATCCACCGCCCTCGTCCTGCCTCGTCTCAGGTGTGTCTACCGGAGGTGACTGCAGGTCAGCACCACTGCCGACTTCGCCAAGGCTTGCGACAACCAGATAGCGACCGGGCGTCCCGACCCGCTGGACATGCACGAGGATCGGCCGTGGTGGATCGCCGTTGAGACGCATGGTCAGGGTCAGCGAGGATGTGACACCGGTTTCCAGCACCTGGCGCGACACCGTCGTGAGCCGCTGGGCGACCTCTGCCTCGAACAAGGGGGCGATCGTCCCGCCCAGTGCGTTGTCCGCACCAACGGAAATTGCCGAACAGAAGACCTTGTTGACCGCCACGAGCTGGAGGTTGCGGTCCTGCACGAAAACAGGGTGGGCCAGATTGTCGAGGATTTCCTCCGTCAGCTGGACGCGCTCGATATCGGCACGCCACTGCTCTTCCCGGCGTTTCTGCTCGGTGATGTCGCTCATGACGCAGAAGCCGAAACCGGAGGGCAGACGACGCTTGGAGAAGCGGGTCCAGCGCTTGCTGTCGTCGCAGGACTGAATTTCGTAGCGCTCCTTCCAGTGGGCGGCGATCTGGCGGGTCAGCCATTCCTCGCGACTGAGAATTGTCTCCGACTGGCCACTCGCCGGCTGGCGCAGGCCGAGGTCATAGGCAGCGCCGAGAATATCTCTCAGGCGCGTGCCGGGCGCGAAGAAGGCGGCTGGCAGCGGCAGGAACTGGCGGGCGCTGCGGCTGGCAAAGATCAGATGATCGTTGCGATCATAGACGATGAAGGCGGAGGAGAAGGCTTCGGACACCGCATCCAGCAGGGCAGCGTCGAGCGCAGCTTCGGCCGACGGATTGTCGTGCCCCTGCCGTCTCTTATCCTGGCCGGGGGCCGGTGGAAACTCGCTCACACTGCTGCCTCTTAGAACCTCGTTGCTGAACGCAACAAGACTTTTGTGGGGCTGATGCCATGACGGAGACATGCCGAACCATGCTTCTGGCGGGAACCCACACGAGAGACACCGCGGCTGTGTCCTCATTCCGCTGCCAGCGGACCTGCGCTCAGAGACATTGCAAGTCATTGTTCAGATTAGAGACATTCCGTTAAGGCCCACTTAATGATGGGCATCGTCTCAGCCGTTGCGATTTCGTCTTTCGTCGCAGCCCCGAATCCGCGAAAATAGACAGATGATCATCAAGCAGCTTTCCGAAACGCTCATCAACCAGATCGCCGCCGGCGAGGTCATCGAAAGACCGGCCAGCGCGGCGAAGGAATTGATCGAGAATGCGATCGACGCCGGCGCTACCCGGATCGAGGTGGCGACTGCTGGCGGCGGCAAGACGCTTTTGCGTGTCATCGACAATGGCTGCGGCATGGGGCCGGAGGATCTGGCGCTTGCCATTCGCCGGCATTGCACGTCGAAGCTCAACGAGACGCTGTTCGACATCCGCTCGCTCGGTTTCCGGGGCGAGGCCCTGCCTTCGATCGGCTCGGTCGCCAAGCTCACGATCACAAGCCGCCCGGTGGGTGCCGGCAGCGGCGCGGAGATCGCTGTGGTCGGTGGCAAGGTCGGGGATGTTCGTCCGGCGGCGGCCAATCCGGGGACGACGGTCGAGGTGCGCGACCTGTTCTTTGCGACACCGGCGCGGCTCAAATTCATGAAGACGGAAAAGGCGGAAGCGGGTGCGATCACCGAGATCGTCAAACGCATGGCGATCGCCTTTCCGGCGATCCGTTTCGTGCTCTCAGGCACCGACCGCTCGACGCTCGAATTTCCCGGCACCGGCGACGATCATCTGGCGCGGATTGCGCAGATACTGGGCGCCGATTTCAAGGACAACGCGATCGAGCTCGATGCCGAGCGGGAGGATGTGCGGCTCACAGGCTTTGCCGGTGTGCCGACTTTCAATCGGGGCAATTCCGCCCATCAATATGCCTTCGTCAACGGCCGCCCCGTGCAGGACAAGCAGATCCTGTCGGCCATCCGTGGCGCCTATGCCGAGACGATCCCGCAGGGACGTTATCCGGTGGCGGTTCTCTCGCTGACGCTCGATCCGGCGCTTGTCGACGTCAACGTGCATCCGGCGAAATCGGACGTGCGTTTCCGCGATCCGGCGCTGGTGCGCGGGCTGATCGTCGGTGCCATCAGGCAATCGCTGCAGCGCGAGGGCGACCGGGCAGCGACGACCGGGGCCGGTGGCATGCTGCGCGCCTTCCGTCCGGGTTTCTCGCCGCAACCGGCACAGGCGTGGTCACCGGCCAGTTCGCCGTCGCGGCCTCTCTATGGAGGTGCGCCGAGCTTTGGCGGCGGGCTTGCGGCAGCGGCCGCACCGGCTGCGCGCGGTTTTGGTGAGGTGGCACAGGCGGCATTCGACAGCCTCTCCGTGCCGACCGCCCGCAGCGAACCGATGGTGACTGCCCCTGCCCCTACAAGCACTTCTGTCGAGGCGATCTCGAACTATCCGCTGGGTGCCGCCCGGGCACAGGTGCATGCCAACTATATCGTGGCGCAGACGGATGACGGGCTTGTCATCGTCGACCAGCATGCCGCCCATGAGCGGCTGGTCTTCGAGCAGATGCGCAAGGCTTTGACGGGGCGCCGGCTTCCCTCGCAGGGGCTTCTCATCCCCGAGATCGTCGACCTGCCGGAAGAGGATTGCGACCGGCTGATGCTACACGCGGAAAGCCTGGAACAGCTGGGACTTGCGATCGAACGCTTCGGCCCGGGGGCAATTGCGGTTCGCGAGACGCCCGCCATGCTGGGCGAGATGGACGCGACGCAGCTCGTGCGCGACCTTGCCGACGAGATTGCCGAATGGGACACGGCCGACCGGCTGTCGGCCAAGCTCGAACATGTCGCCGCGACCATGGCATGCCATGGTTCGGTGCGATCAGGCCGGCGGCTTCGGGTCGAGGAAATGAACGCGCTTCTGCGCCAGATGGAGCAGACGCCGGGCTCCGGCCAATGCAATCATGGGCGGCCGACCTATGTGGAGCTCAAGCTCTCTGATATCGAACGGCTGTTCGGACGCAGCTGAGCCGCCGGATGGTGGGTTTTAGGGCGAGCCATCTTTCAATCGCCCGGAGGGCGCTGTATTGCAGTTCCGTGACACGCGGCGCAGGAGAAGAGTGATGAACCGTTTCGAAGGCGGCGGAAACCGCGAAGCCAAGATCCGCTATCTCGATGCCGATTTCCAGATCCTGACACCGGGGACCTTCGTCACCTGCGCGATCACCGGTCGACCGGTGCTGGTTGATGAGCTGAAATACTGGAGCGTGGCACGACAAGAGGCCTATGTGGATGCGGCAGCTTCGCTCGAGGCCGAAAAGCGCGCAGGCGCCCTGCCGAACCAGCGGCGCTGAGCTCTTCACGCCTTCTTGTCGAGACGCCTGCGGCGGAAGGCCTCAATGGCCCGGTCAATGATCAGGTCCGGTGCCTTCGGATCGTCGAAGAGCATGTCGACGTCGACGACCCTCGATTTTTCCCGAAGCTCTTCCGAACGTCCATGACCGCCCGACAGGCGGACGCTGTCCTTGGCCGTCGTGACGAGTTGCAGCCCCTGCTTTTTGGCGCGGCTGATCAGATCGGATATCTCGTCCTCGGCGAGGTGATGGTGATCGGGGAAATCCTGACGATCGGCGATGACGGCGCCGAGTTCGTCCAAGGTCCGGTAAAACTTGTTGGGGTCGGCGATCCCTGCGTAAGCGAGCACTGACTGACCGGAAAGCTCCGAGCCAGTGCTCGGCACGACATTGGCGACCAGGACCGGCTTGCCGCTGCGGGACGCCTTGCGGACGAACTGGTCGGCGGCATCGCCCTTGCCGACCTTGAGGATCGCATCGAGGTGCCACATCTGGATGCCGATCGGGGCGCGGACCGGCCCTGCGGGCACGACCCAGCCATTGCCGATGCCGCGCTGGCTGTCGATGACGATCAGGGCGTAGTCGACCGTGAGGCGCGCACTCTGGAAACCGTCATCCATGATGATGAGATCGGCACCCTCGGCCACCAACTTTTCGGCTCCGGCGACCCGCCGACGGGAGATAACCGTCAGCGCTTCGCGGGCGAGCAGCAAGGGCTCGTCACCGACGGCGGTCGAACGATGATGATGCGGATCGACGACGGTCGTGACATCGAGAGAGCCGCCGTAGCCACGGCTTAGAAAACCAGGCTTCAGCCCCCGCGCCTTCGCGGCTCTGGCGATGGCGATCGCGGTCGGCGTCTTGCCGGCGCCGCCGACGGTGAAGTTTCCGACACAGATGACGGGGACGGATAAGGCATGCCTGCGGCGGTGGCGCATGACGGCACCGGAAATGCGGCCATAGGCGAAGGAGAGCGGATAGAGGCAGATCGCCTGCCAGCCGGTCTTGGTCCACCAGAAGGGCGGTGCCTCGGATACCATTCTTGTCCCTGTCGTGACCTCAGCGCCCCGCGGACGCCTTCTCATCGGCGCAACAAGAACCATTGCGACGCAAGATGGTCAAGCGCGAGCGTGCCGAAATGGTACGGCGCGTCTCAGGCGAAAAGGGCTTCGAGCCCGGTGATGTCGCTCAAGATCATGTCGGAATGTTGGGTCAGCGTTTCCCGCGAGCCGGTTCCTGAGAGGACACCGATCTTCAGACCGGCCCCGGCATTCAGCCCCATATGCAGATCGTGATTGTTGTCTCCGACGACGGCGACTTCCGACGGGGCAAGCCCGGTTGCCGCGCAAAAGCCGAGCACCATACCGGCCTCCGGCTTCTTGCCGTGGCCGCTGTCGTAGCCGGCGATGTAGTCCACGAAGGGCAGGATGCCGAACCGTTCGGCAGCAACCCGGATCGAGCGTTCGTTGTCGCTGGAGGCGATGCCGAGGCGAAGGCCCTTGCCATGCAGGCTGGCGAAAAGCGGTTGCAGCTCTGTAACCGGCACGGAAAACTCGGCGGCCTTGGCGAAGCACGCGTCGATCTTCGGCACCAGAATATCCAGAGCGAAGGGCGAGCCAGCCACGATCATGCCTTCGGCGATCTCGACCGTATTGCCGGCCGCAAACAGGCTGTCAGGCACGATGTCACCGGACACCGGATCCATGCCGCAGGCCTGAAGCAGCGCATCGGCCAGTGCCTGATCACCATCCGCCGCCATTAGCGCCACTTCCCGGTTGACCGGACCCCAGCTGGCGTCAAAATCGAGCAGCGTCCCGTCCTTGTCGAACAGGATGCCGGCAATCCGGGGTTTGTCGTTCATGGAAGAGGTCCTGAGGTGCGTGTCAGCTCTGGCCCGCGGCGCGCGGCTCGAGCTTGGCCTTGACGGAGAGTGGGCTGATATAGGGTTCGAGACCCTTGAGGGTCGTCGTCAGCGCACCGCGCATTTCCTGCATGCTCTCGAGGCCGGCGTCGATCATCTTCGCGCGCGCGACTTCATTATTGAGCAGGAAGTGGACGGCCTTGGCCAGCATTTCGGCATCGCGGACGATCCGGGCCGAGCCCTTGCGCACGAGGCGCTGGTAACTTTCGCGGAAATTGCTGACCTGCGGGCCCGACAGCACGGCGCAGCCGAGCATGGCAGGCTCCAGCGGGTTCTGACCGCCTTCGGCGGAGAGCGAACGGCCGACGAATGCGACCTCCGTCAGGCGCAGATAAAGCCCCATCTCGCCGATGGTATCGCCGAGGAACACATCGGTCTCGGGCGTGATGACATCACCGCGCGTACGGCGCGCGACCACCAGACCCTTTTCGACCAGCATGGCCTCGATCTCATCGCAGCGGTCGGGATGGCGCGGCACCAGAACGGTCAGCATGCCGGTATGGGCCTTGAGTGCCCGATGCACCATGGAGGCGATCTTCTCTTCGCCCTCGAAGGTCGAGATCGCCGCCCAGGTCTTGCGGTCGCCGATCTGCTGGCGGTAGCGCTCCAGCACCTGTTCATCGCAGGGCGGTGCATCGCTATCGACCTTGATATTGCCCGACACGCTAACCGGCCAGGCGGCCAGATCACGGAAGCGTTCCGCATCAAGGTCGGACTGGGCAATCACCAGCGCCAGTTTGCCGAACAGGGTTTCGGCGATCGAGGGATGGCGCTTCCAGCGATCGAAGGACCGATCGGACATGCGGGCATTGACCAGGATCTGCGGGATATGCCGCCGATGCAGTTCTGCAAGCGTTGTGGGCCAGATCTCGGATTCGACACCGATCGCGACATCCGGCTGCCAGTAGTCGAGGAAACGACGGATGCAGGGGAGAAGGTCGAGCGGCACATACTGGTGCAGGACCATGTCGCCGAGGCGGTTCTTTGCAACTTCCGCAGAGGTGACCGTGCCGGTGGTCAAGAGCACATGAATGTCGCGGCGGCGCAGTTCGCGCATCAGGGCGACGACGGCCGTCGTTTCGCCAACGCTCGCGGCATGGATCCAGACGAGCGGACCGGCGGGTCTAGCAAGGCTCGCATGGCCGAAGCGTTCACTGCGGCGAGCACGATCTTCCTTGCCCTTGGCGGCCCGATAGGCAAGCAGGGGACGCGACAGCGGATAGGCCGCGAGGCCCAACCAGCCGTAGGACGTCAGAGCGAGGGATGCGAGACCGTCGCTCAGTGCCATCGATCAAACCTGCTCATCTTCATCGACAATGCCGTTCTTCCCGTTCAGGAGGCGTCGCTACGCAACAAGAGAGATGCAAGAAGACTGAGTTGAAACCGTGACCATTGGAGGTCGAATGCGATGGCGGCCCGGTGGCCGCCGACCCGTCCTTACTTCTCTGAAGGATTGAGCAGCCGATGCATGTGGACGATGAAGTAACGCATATGGGCGTTGTCGACCGTCTCCTGCGCTTTCGCCTTCCAGGCGACAAGCGCGCTGGCATAGTCCGGAAAAATGCCGACGATATCGAGCGTGGTCAGATCACGGAACTGCACCTGTTCAAGGTTTGACAATTCACCGCCAAAAACGAGATGGAGAAGCTGCTTGTTTTCGTTGGATTCCGTCATGTTTGCGGCCTTTTTCTCATTCCTAGTCTGTTGGGAACCATCTGCGCGATTTCGCCCCAAAGGTCAACTCCGAGGAATTCGGGAGATGTTCTTCAGCAAGGCTGGAAGTAGCTCTCGCGATGCTGCGCAGAGCACCGGATGCGTCACCTCCTGCCTGTTGTATACGAGCGCTTCACCGTCGAGATCGGTGAGCGACCCGCCGGCACGCGCGAGGATCAGATCGGCAGCGGCAAGGTCCCAGTCGTGGGAGCTCTTCTTCACCAGCGTCGCATCGATGCGCCCGTCGGCCACCAATGCCAGCCGGTAGGCGAGCGAGGGTATGTGATCGACGCGCTCGATGCGGGGCCTGAGCACCGAGCTGAAACTTGCAACCATGTCCTGTGCCGAGGCGAGCTTCAGGCTGCCCTCGATGCCGGCCGACGAAACCGATATGTCCTGCCCGTTGCGGCGCGCGGGGCCGTTGATCGTCGCGGTAAATTCCTCGCCCAGGGATGGCGCAACCAGGATGCCGGCCACAGGCTTCCCCTTGTGGACAACCGCCACAGACACGCACCAGGTATCCTTGCCTGCGAGGAAGGCCCGGGTGCCGTCGATCGGGTCGATGACAAAGAGCGTGTCGCAGAAAAGCCTAGCCGGATCGTCGTCGGTCTCCTCAGACAGCCAGCCGTAATTCGGCCGGGCGTGACGAAGGATCTCCTCAAGGATGCGGTTGGCGGCGTAGTCGGCCGCGCTCACCGGCGAGCGGCCCTCGTTCTTCCACCAAACCTCCGGCGACTGGCCGAAATGGGCCATTGCCACCTTGCCGGCCTCGCGGGCCGCCTCGGTGATCAGCGCAAGGTCCGCCTGCCAGTCGAAATGCGGTATGGCCTCGGCCTTTCGATCAGAGTCCGGCAAGGGTCATACCCTCGATGGCAAGGGTGGGAGCTGCGACACCGAACTTGCGGTCGATGTCATTCGCCACCGTGATCCGCATGAACATGTCCTTCAGATTGGACGCGATCGTGATCTCGGAGACAGGATAGGTGAGTTCACCATTCTCGATCCAGAAACCGCTTGCACCCCGGCTGTATTCGCCGGTGATCATGTCGACGCCACTTCCGATCATATCGGTGATGTAGAGCCCCGTGCCGACGCTGCGGATCAGGTCTTGCGGAGACATGTCACCAGGCTCCAGCGCCAGGTTGGTGGAGGACGGCGAGACCGAGGTGCCGCCCCGTACGCCACGGCCATTGGTCTTGAGGCCAAGCTCCCGGGCGGTGGACGACGACAGGAACCAGTGCTTCAACACACCGTCCTCGATCATCGTCAGCGGCTTGCCCGACACACCCTCGCCATCGAAGGGGCGAGACGAGGAGCCGCGGACCTTCAGCGGATCATCGGTGATGTTGAGGCCGGCCTTCAGAACCTGTTGGCCCATCTTGTCGCGCAGGAAGGAGGTCTTGCGGGCAACCGACGCACCATTGATGGCGCCGGCGATCGTGCCCGCGAAGCCTCTGGCGACGCGCGGGTCGAAGACGACGGTGAGGTTGGAGGCGGTCGGCACCTGGCGCGGGTTCAGTCGCCGGATCGCGCGCTCCGCGGCGCGGCGGCCGATTTCCTCGGGGCTGTCGAGTTCGGCGAAATAGAGGCGGCTGTCGAAATCATGGTCGCGCTCCATCTTGGTCCCCTCGCCGGCGATCACGCCAACCGAACGGGAGAAGCGTGACGCGGCATAGCTGCCGGAAAAGCCATGTGAGGTGACGAGCACGAGGCCACCCATGCCGGCCGAGGCTCCGGCGCCCAGAGAATTGCTGACGCCGCTGACCGAACGGGCCGCTTCTTCCATGGCGAGTGCGCTTTCGCGCAACTGGTCGCCAGAGACTTCCGTCTCATCAAAGAGCTCCAGGTCGGGAATATCCCGGGCGAGATCGCTCTCGTCGGCGAGACCGGCAAAGGGATCTTCGGGCGAGACCTTGGCCATGGCGACGGCGCGTTCGGCGAGCGCCTTGAGGTCGAAGCCCGGATTGGCCGACACGCTCGCCACCTGGCGACCGATGAAGACGCGCAGCGAAAAGTCGTCGCTCTCGGATGCCTCGGTCGACTCGACCTTGCCGAGCCGGACGCTGACCCCCTTGGACCGGGAGCGCACGACGACCGCATCCGCCTTGTCGGCGCCTGCCTTGACGGCGAGGTCGACGAGCTGCTCGGCGCGTTCGAGGAGGTTGGCGGAATCGATTTGATTGGGCATAGGTTGGCCTTTCCTTCCCGCTCCATTTATTGTGACTGTGATGGGGCATCAAGGGTGGATCGGGCTTTTCCGTTCACGAGCCCGGCATAGGCTCATTTCAGGTCAGCCCGTTCGGGCAAACGAGGAGACAGAACCCTTGGCCAGCGCAACCGAAGCCCTGTTCGCCCAACCCCTGCTTCTCCTCGGAGGGGCGGTCATCGCAGCGCCACTCTTCCGCAAGCTCGGGCTTGGAACCGTGCTCGGCTATCTCGCCGCCGGCGTGGTGATCGGCCCCGTCCTGCACCTGATCGGTGGCTCGGGGGAAATCCTGGCGGTCGCCGAACTTGGCGTCGTACTCCTGCTCTTCATCATCGGACTGGAACTGAAGCCCAGCCGATTGTGGCACATGCGACGCGACATTTTCGGGCTGGGGACCAGTCAGGTCGTGCTGACCGGCCTCGTGCTGACGGCGCTGGTCTATGCGGCAGGCCTGCTTGACTGGCGCGGCGCGTTGGTTGCCGGCTTCGGCCTCGCGCTGTCGTCGACAGCCTTTGCGCTGCAATTGCTCGAAGACTATGGCGACATGAACAGCCGCTACGGGCAGCGCTCCTTCTCCATCCTGCTCTTCCAGGACCTCGCCATCGTGCCGCTGCTGGCCATGGTCACGATCCTCAGCTCCCAGGGTGGCGAGACGCAGCAATCTCCGCTGATCGAAATCGGTATCGCGGTTGGCGCGGTGATTGGGATGATCCTGGCCGGGCGCTACCTGCTCACACCGATGTTCCAGATCATCGCGCGGACGGGTGCGCGCGAGGTGATGATCGCGGCAGCACTCTTCGTTGTTCTCGGATCGGCCTATCTGATGCAGGTGGCAGGCCTCTCGATGGCGATGGGCGCCTTCCTGGCCGGCGTCATGCTGGCCGAGTCTTCCTATCGCCACGAGCTGGAGGCCGATATCGAGCCCTTCCGCGGACTCCTGCTGGCGCTCTTCTTCATCGCTGTCGGGTTGTCTATGGAGCTGCAGGTCATCGTCGACAACCTGGTCCTGATTGCCGTTGCGGTACCGGTGCTGATGGCGGTCAAGGCGCTGGTGATCTACGCGATCTGCCGCGTCTCGGGCTCGTCGCGCAACGATGCGATCCGTATCGGCATGTTGTTGCCGCAAGGTGGCGAGTTCGGTTTCGTGCTCTTCACCACGGCTGCTGCAGCGGGACTTTTCAGCAGTGCGCAATCTTCACTGCTGATTTCCATCGTCACCTTGTCCATGGCGCTCACGCCGTTGACGGCGCTGCTCGGCCAACGGCTCCTGGCCCGACAGGCAGTCGATAAAGAACACATGGACGAGGACTTCGAGGGCGCCGGCTCGGACGTGCTGATGGTCGGCTTTTCCCGCTTCGGCCAGATCGCAGCGCAAATCCTGCTCGCAAGCGGGCGGGACGTAACCATTCTCGATGACAGCCCCGATCGCGTGCGACAGGCGGCAACCTTCGGCTTCCGCATCTATTTCGGTGACGGCACACGGCTCGACATGCTGAGGGCTGCCGGCATCGAGAAGGCGAAGATTGTCGCGGTCTGCACCCACAAGAAGGAGATCACCGACAAGATCGTCGATCTCATCCGCTCCGAATATCCGGACGTGCGCCTTTTTGTGCGGTCCTATGACCGAATCCACAGCCTGGAACTGCGGGCACGGGACGTGGAATACGAGTTGCGCGAAACCTTCGAGTCCGGTCTGCTCTTCGGACGGCGGACGCTGGAAGGCTTGGGCGCCAGCGAAGACGAGGCCTATGACATCGCCGAGGATATCCGTCGGCGTGACGAGGAGCGGCTGAGGTTGCAGGCCCAGGAAGGCATTCTGGCGGGCCGGGAGCTCATGCACAAGCGACCGGTCAAGCCCGAACCGCTGATCAAGCCTAAGAAGCCGATCCAGGCCGTCGAGGAGGAAGAACAAGCGCCGGCCGCCTGATCCTCACCGACGTATGAAATCCTCCATGCGGGCCGATAGGTCCCGCTTCAGGGGCTCCTTGAGACGATCGCAGAGGTCAAGGATCTGCCGCGCCTTGAAGAAATCGAGGACCTTGTAACTGTTGACCTCAGGCCGCAGATAGATGTCCGGCTGGCAGATCTTCATCTTCAGCGCAATGTGGGACTGCATCATCAGCTGCGAGGCTCCGAACAGGCTGTCGATGCGGTTCGGCACCAGGGAGCCATCACCTTCCGGGGCGCCGATTACATCAACGGCAATCATGATGTCGACCTTGCCTACCAGATGGTCATAGGGCACCGGGTTGAAGATGCCTCCATCGATCATCAGGCGGCCATCGATGGTGACGGGTGCAAAGAGCGCGGGAATGGCGGCAGAAGCCGAGAGCGCCTCATAGAGATCGCCTTCACTGCGGACCAGTTCGCACTGGCCGTAGTAGTCGGTGGCGATCACCGTAAGCGGCAGCCGGAGATCGGCAAAGCTCTCGGGGATCTCAGGCGGGAGGAAGGCCCGCAAGAGGCGCGGCAGATTGAACTGTCCCAGACGGACGCCACCAAGGGCGCGAATGCTGGCAGGCCGCAAGCCCCAGAAGCGGTTGAGCACGAGGCCCCGGTTGTCGGCAAGCTGCAGCGTATAGTCCCTGATGTCACGGCCGGACATGCCGGCGGCATAACCGGCACCGAGGATCGCTCCCATTGAGGAGCCGGCGATCAGCGCCGGCTTGATTCCGAGTTCATCGAAGACTTCAAGAACCGGGATATGGGCAAAGCCGCGCGCGCCCCCTGCCCCGAGTGCCAGACCGATGGTCGGATCGGCCTTTACGGCTTCAGAGGGAATGGGCGTTTCGGCGACGAGATCCATGGGCTGAGCCTTTCTCCGCTGAGGGGATCAGGACGGCCTATAGGAAAAGAAGTACATTTTCGTGTCACCGAAGGTCCGCTCCTCGACGAAGGCGAAAACCGGATCGACAGAAACCTGAACATCGGCGCGCTCTTCGAGGATGACGAGGGCGTCCTTCGCCAGCCAGCCGCCTCGATGGGCCGAGAGCAGCGCCTTCTCACCCAGACCCTTGCCATAGGGTGGATCGGCAAAAACCAGTTCGAAGGGCTCGATGTTGTTAGCTGGGCCGAGATCGGTGGCGTCGCGCCTCAACATGCGGGCGCGGCCATGTAGACCGAACGCATCAATGTTTTCCCAGAGTAGACCGCGACCCTCGACGCTATTTTCGACGAAGAGTGCCGACTTGCATCCCCTCGACAACGCCTCGATGCCGACAGCACCTGTGCCTGCAAAGAGATCGAGGATGCGGGTGCCGTCGAGCACGCCCGGATGGGCATGCGCCAGGATGTTGAACAGGCTCTCGCGCGTCCGGTCGACGGTCGGCCTGATGTCATTCGACTTCGGCGTGGCCAGGCTGCGGCCACGAAACTCACCGCCGACGATGCGCATGACGGCTTACCTCTTGCCCTTCGGCGCACCGCCGCGGCTGCCCGAGGGCTTAGCCCCGGGACCACCGGAGCGCGGGCCGCCCGCGGGGCGTCCGCCCGGCTTGCCGCCGAAGCTCTTGCCGCCACCCGGCTTGCCACCAAATGACTTGCCAGCAGGTTTGCCAGACGGCTTGCCGCCGAAGGACTTGCCCGCCGGTCTGTCGCCAAAGGGCTTTGCACCACGCGGCTTGTCGCCGAATGGACGCTCACCACGGGGCCGGTCATCGCGGGGTCTGTCGTCGCGGGGGCGATCATCACGGGGGCGGTCGCCGCGCGGGGGCCGGTCACCGAAATCGCGTTTCGGGCCACGGTCGGAAAAATCGCGGCGCGGGCCACGCTCGTCGCCGTCACGGCGCGGCGCACGCTCGGAGCGATCGCCGAAATCACGCTTGGGGCCGCGTTCTGCTCCCTCGCGGCGCGGGCCACGATCCGATCCCTCACGACGCGGTGCACGATCATCACCGTCGCGGCGGGGTGGACGGGCGCCGAAGCCACCGGGCTTTCCACCACGGTCACCACGGTCACCACCGCGACCGCCGGGCTTCTGGTCCGGGCCGTCGGCGCGGATCCAATCGCCCTCTTCGTCCCGGGCACGGGTGATCTGAACGGTGGAGGTCGGACGATCGTCGAAGCGCTCTGCGGGCTTAGGCCCACGCGGATCGGGCTTGCGACGGGCAGCTGCTGCTGCCGCCTTTTCGCCGAGCGGACGCGCACCGGGCGCCATCCAGACGTTGGCGGTGCGGCCCTTGGTGTTGCCGGCCGGGCGCTTCGGCTTGTCAGAGAACTTGTCGCCGGATTTGGCACCCTCGTCGCGGCGGGTGTCGAGGCGTCCGAGGACCTTCTCGCGACGGTCACCCTTGTCGGACCAATCCTTCGGCGCGCGCTTCTTTTCAGCTGAGCGTTCGTCGCGACCCCATTCGGGCTTCGCTTCGCGAGCAGGCTTCTTCCCCGATACTGCTGGGGCGTCCTCGTCGTCGACCTCGGCCCCATGGGCGTAGATCGGAGCATCGAAATTGGCCTTGGATTCCTCGATCAGGCGTGGGCCGAGCTGATCGCGCAGCATGCGGCCGCGGACCTCAAGCACCTTGCCTTCCGGCAGATCGCCGAGCTGGAACGGGCCATAGGAGATGCGGATCAGGCGGTTGACCTCGAGACCGAGCGCGCCGAGCACGTTCTTGATCTCGCGGTTCTTGCCTTCGCGCAGACCCATGGTGATCCAGACATTGTGGCCCTGCTTGCGGTCGAGCGTGGCGTCAATCGCGCCATAGAGCACGCCATCGACGGCGATGCCTTCCTTCAGCGCATCGAGTGCCGGCTGATCGACCTCGCCATAGGCGCGCACGCGGTAACGGCGCAGCCAGCCGGTGGTCGGCAATTCCAGCACGCGGGCGAGACCACCGTCATTGGTCAGCAGCAGCAGGCCCTCGGTGTTGATGTCGAGGCGGCCGATCGACATGACGCGCGGCAGCTCTTCCGGCAGGTTTTCGAACACTGTCGGGCGGCCTTCCGGATCGGAATTGGTGGTCACCAGGCCGGCCGGCTTGTGGTAAAGCCAGAGGCGCGTGCGCTCAATGCCGCGGATCGGCTGGCCATCGACCTCGATCGTGTCGGCAAGCGTGGCGTTGTGGACCGGGGTCTCCAGCACCTTGCCGTTCACGGAAACGCGGCCTTCCATGATCATACGCTCGATATCACGGCGCGACGCGACGCCGGCGCGAGCGAGAAGCTTGGAAATGCGTTCGGGCTTCATCGTCTCGTCGCCGGCCGGCGCATCGGCGCGCGGCGCACGGGCGGGCTTGTCTGCGGCGGCTACGGACGGCTTGGCGGACGGTTTTCTGGTTTGCGGCTTGCCGCTGCGGTCGGAGGACTTTGCCCCCGGACGCTTGGACTTGTCTTTGAATGTCATTTGTTGTTTGCCTGTGGTTTGGGCTGTCGTATCAGGTCGCGCGGCTCTGGTTAAGTGGAAAGTTCGTGCATGGGGAAGACAAACGGCTTCATGGAGGCGGCCTTCGAGGAGGCACATGCCGCCGGGGCGCGCGGCGAAGTTCCGATCGGCGCGGTGGTGGTGCGCGACGGCGAGATCATCGGGCGTGCCGGCAACGAGTCCCGGGCGTGCAACGACGTGACCGCTCACGCCGAAATCCTCGCCATTCGCCGCGCCGCGGCCGCCGTCGGCGACGAGCGTCTCATCGATGCCGATCTCTATGTAACGCTCGAGCCATGCACGATGTGCGCGGCCGCGATCTCCTTCGCTCGAATTCGCCGACTTTATTATGCCGCGCAGGATATCAAGGGCGGCGGGGTCGAGAACGGCGTGCGCTTCTACCAGCAACCGACATGCCACCATGTTCCGGAGGTCTATTCCGGTATTCGGGAAAGCGAGGCCGCGGAACTGTTGCGCAGCTTCTTTCAGGAAAGAAGAGATTGATGATCTATGTCGTGCTTGCCGTGTCGATTGCGGCCATGGCTGGCATCGCGATCTGGGCCTATCGCAACGTCGCTCCGGACGCCGATCGGCTACCGATGCAGTGGTCTGTGCGCGGCGAGGTCAACTGGCGGGCGCCACGCTTGATTGCCGTTGCGGTAACACCGCTGCTGATGTTGACACTGATCGTCGTGATCTTCATCTTCTCGCGCGATGATCATGCCGAGCGGAACATGGCACTCCTGTGGATCTCCTTCCTCGGGCCGGCGCTTCACGCCCTGCACATGGCGCTGGTGGCGCGGACGGCCGAGAACGAGGAGTGAGGCAAACTTACTCTGCGCCGGCGAAGTCTTTCAGCTTGTCACCGGCCAGGCGGTAGCGGATCCATTCGTTCTGCGGCTCGGCACCGACAGCTTCATAAACGCGTATGGCAGGCTCGTTCCAGTCGAGCACGCTCCACTCGAAGCGGCCACAGCCTTTCGCCACCGCAACCTTTGCTAAATGCCGGAGCAGAAGCTTGCCGGCGCCCGATCCGCGGTGATCGGGCGAAACATAGAGATCCTCCAGATAGAGGCCATTTTTCGCCTGCCAGGTGGAATAGCTGTAGAACCAGACGGCAAACCCCGCCGGACGTCCATCATGTTCGAGAATGGCAGCTTCAGTCACCGAGCCCTCGCCGAAGATCGAGGTGCGGATCGTTTCCTCCGTCGCCTCCACCTCATGGCCCGCCTTTTCGTAGACGGCGAGTTCGGTGATGAAGCCGAGAATGGTGGCGGCATCGTCTGGGGTTGCGGAGCGGATGGTGAAGGACATGGTGGCACCTCAAGCAAAAGGGCAGGCCGTTTCCGCCCTGCCCTGAAAATCACGATATCGAAGAAGACTTACTGGAAGGGCATCCACCAGGAGCTGCCCTGACGCGCCGCCTTGGCTTCGGCCTTGCGGCGCTTTTCCTTCTTGGCTTCCGGCTCGCCCAAATCGCTCAGGGCCACGTCCTGGGTCTGGCGATATTCGGTCGGCGGATCCGAAAGCAGGCGACGCTGGTCGAGATAGGCGCCCTTCTGCAGGGCGCGCGCGTCGCGGAAGGCCTGCCATTTCTGTGTCTCGGTCATCGTGCCGGCCGTGCCGTAACCGGCGAGCAACGGCGAGCGATAACGCGGGTTGTCTGCATTCGCATCCGCCTCGGCAACGAGACGTTCGCGGGCTTCTTCCGGCGATTCAACCCATTGCGGGTTCGCTTCGCGGCTTGCTACCGACTGCTGCGGCGCGACGAGCCCTGCCGTCTGCGTACCGCCCGGAGGCAGCACGAGGTCAGGACGGGGATTGTACTTCGTGCCCTTGTTGGCGGGCTCGCGCGGCGCGATCGACACGGCCGAGCCGACGTCGTCCACCAATTGCTCCATCGCCGTCTTGTCCGTGCCGTAGGTCGGGCTGCCGACGCAGCCGGACAAACCTGCCGTCACGCCGAAGAGACCAACCAGACCGAGGCCAACTCTGAACAGATATGCCGAATTCATGAATGCCTACCAGCCTCGCCGCAGTTACATCAGTCATGCCGAATGCTAGCGACCAGCCCTGCCGGTCGATTTCGGCCATTTTCAGGCAGTTTTACCGGATGACCCGCGAAAGCGCAAATCATCCGGTCACATTTCCTCAAACTGCCCTTATCCGGCCGCCTGAGCGAGCTCGCGCAGCGCCTGTGCATCGCGGGCCGACACGTCAGGATAATCAGGATCGGAACCCACATCCTTGGTGATCTTCCAGGAGCGGGCGCATTTCGTGCCCTCTGCCAGCTTTGGCTCGACCGCGACCTTGGTGCCATCGTCCAGACGGAAGGCTTCCGACGGACCTTCACCTGCCACGACCTGGATATCCGAGGTGATGCAGATCTCGGCGAAGTCGAGCCCATCGAGCGCCTTCAGAAGCTCGGCATCGGCGACATGCACGACCGGGGCTGCTTCCAGCGAGGAGCCGATGCGCTTTTCCTTGCGCTCGATTTCGAGCGCGCCGGTGACGGCACGGCGGACGGCGCGAACGCCCTTCCACTTCTCGGCAACAGCCTCGTTTGACCACTCGGCCGGAACAGTCGGGAACTGTTCGAGATGCACCGACTCGGCGTTCGGGTCACGCGACAGCCAGGCCTCTTCCGTCGTAAACGGCATCATCGGCGCAAACCACAGGACCAGGCAGTCGAAGAGCTTGCGGATGACGAAGAGGGCCGAGCGGCGCTTCAGGCTCGACGGGGCGTCGCAATACAGCGTGTCCTTGCGGATGTCGAAGTAGAAGGCCGAGAGTTCGACATTGGCGAAGTCGCTGAGAGCACGGACGATGCGCTTGAAGTCGAATTCGTCGTAGCCCTTGCGGACGATCTGGTCGAGCTCGGCCAGGCGATGCAGCATCAGCTTTTCGAGTTCCGGCAGATCGGCATAGGCAATCTCGTCGCCATGATCATGGGCGAGTGTGCCGAGCATCCAACGAACAGTGTTGCGGATCTTGCGGTAGCTGTCGATATTGGTCTGGATGATCGTCTTGCCGAGACGCTGATCTTCCCAATAGTCGGTGTTCATCACCCAGAGGCGCAGGATATCAGCGCCGGACTGGCTCATGACTTCCTGCGGCGTCACCGTGTTGCCGAGCGACTTCGACATCTTGCGACCGTCTTCCGCCATCGTGAAGCCATGGGTGACGACGGCATTGTAGGGCGCGCGGCCGCGGGTGGCGCAGCTTTCGAGCAGCGAGGAATGGAACCAGCCGCGATGCTGGTCGGAGCCTTCCAGATAGACGTCCGCCGGCCATTTCAGGTCCGGGCGGTCTTCCAGCGTGAAGGTGTGGGTCGAGCCAGAGTCGAACCAGACATCGAGGATGTCGGTGACCATCTGCCACTTTTCGCCGTCATGCTCGCCGGCCAGGAAGCGTTCCTTGGCACCTTCAGCGAACCAGGCATCGGCACCCTCGACTTCGAAGGCTTCGAGGATGCGGGCATTGACCTTCTCATCCTGCAGAACATTGCCTTCGGCATCGGCGAACACGCAGATCGGGACACCCCATGCTCTTTGACGAGAAAGAACCCAATCCGGACGCTGCTCGATCATGGCGCGCAGGCGGTTCTGGCCGCCGGCGGGGACAAAGCGGGTCTGGTCGATGGCAGACAAGGCGCGGGTGCGCAGCGTCGTGCCGTCGCCGAGTTCCTTGTCCATGTAGACAAACCACTGGGGCGTGTTGCGGAAGATGACCGGCTTCTTGGAGCGCCAGGAATGCGGATACTCGTGCTTGATGCGGCCACGGGCAAAGAGATTGTTCGTTTTGATCAAGGCATCCATGACGCGCTTGTTGGCGTCGCCCTTCTTGCCGTTGTCGTCGAGCACACGGGCAGCACCGCCTTCGGCCGAGGGGCCAAAGCCCGGCGCGTCTTCCGTGTAGAAGCCGGCATCATCGACCGGGAACGGGATCTTCACGTCGATGCCACGGGCTTCCAGTGCACGGACGTTTGCCATCCAGGCTTCAAAGTCTTCGCGACCGTGGGACGGCGCGGTGTGGACGAAACCGGTACCGGCGTCATCGGTGACGTGGTCGCCATCGAGCATGGGCACGGCGAAGGTGTAGCCAAGGTCGGCCAGCGGATGGGCGCAGGTGATGGCGCCAAGTTCGGCACCGGTCACGTCGCGGACCAGCTTGAAGGTCACCTTGGCCTTGTTTGCTGCGTCTTCGGCAAGGCGCTTGGCGAAGATCAGCTTTTCGCCCGGCTGCGGACCGAAATCGTTCGTGGCTTCCGTGATCTCGTAGAGACCGTATTCGATCTTCGAGGAGTAGGAGATCGCGCGGTTGCCGGGGATGGTCCAGGGGGTGGTGGTCCAGATGACGACGGAGGCCTGCAAAAGCTCGTTCAGCGCCTTAGTGTCGGCCACCGCATCAGCGACTGCATGCGCACCATCGCCTCCCCGGAGCTGCAATGCCCCACGCACATCCTTCACAGGGAACTTCACCCAGATCGTGTCGCTCTCGACCTCGGCATATTCCACTTCGGCCTCGGCCAGCGCCGTGCGCTCGACGACCGACCACATGATCGGCTTGGAGCCACGGTAAAGCTGTCCGGACATGGCGATCTTCAGGAGTTCGCCGGCGATGCGGGCTTCCGAGTGGAAGGCCATGGTCGTGTAGGGATTGTCGAAGTCACCCTCGATGCCGAGGCGGCGGAACTCGTCCGACTGGATGTTGATCCAGCCCTGCGCAAACTCGCGGCATTCCTTGCGGAATTCGTTGACCGGGACCTCGTTCTTGTCCTTGCCCTTTTCGCGATACTTTTCTTCGATCTTCCATTCGATCGGCAGGCCGTGGCAGTCCCAGCCGGGCACGTAGTTGCTATCGAAGCCGCGCATCTGGAACGAGCGGGTGATGACATCCTTCAGCACCTTGTTCAGCGCATGGCCGATATGGATGTTGCCGTTGGCATAGGGCGGGCCGTCATGCAGGACGAATTTCTCGCGGCCGGCGGCCGAGGCGCGCAGCTTCTTGTAGAGACCCATCTGCTTCCACTTCGCCGCCATTTCCGGCTCCTTCTGGGGAAGGCCGGCGCGCATCGGGAATTCGGTCTCAGGCAGATAGAGGGTCTTGGAGTAGTCGATCTTTTCAGGGGTATCGGTCATGGATCAGCCATCGGATGGGGCGACCTCAAGCGGTCGCGGAATTATGTCATGGATTGGCGGCAAGCGGGCGCCGAGCTTTCAGACCCAACGCCAAAAACCCGGACCTTCCCGCAGCTCTTCAAGCCACCGGGAGGGCCGGGCCAATAATTCGAATGATCCGGGCCGCCGAAAGATACGTCATGTTGCCGCGTTCTTTAGGGGTTTTTCGCGGCAAAAGGAAGGGGCAAGATGGGCGAGATGGAGAGGTCGAAACGACACGCCTAAACTCATTTCACAACTGCAGGTCCTGAGCCATTTTGACGGCAGAACGGAAGTGCCATGACGCGCAAGGCGCATATTCAAATCGACATCGAGGCAAAACTGGCCGATGAATTCGCTGCCGCGGTTACCTCCGCGCAGACGTCTGAAGCCGCAGCGCTGCGGGAGATGGTCGAACACTACGTCGAGCGCCAGAAGGTCGATAGCAGCTATCGTCAGTTTCTGGAGGCCAAGGTTGCGCGTGGCCGCGAAGACGTGGCTGCCGGAGAGGTCGTCGCGGCAGACGATGCCGAACAGATGTTTGCAGAGCGACGGGAAATAGTCGCCTGACCATTGCTCCTGCCTTGCCTCGTCAGTTCGACCGCGGTTTTACTCGCCGCCGTCTGCCTCGACGACCGCACGCAGGGCGTCGTTGATGCGGTCCTGCCAGCCGGGGCCGTCCTTCTGGAAATGGGAGAGCACTGCGCTGTCGAGCTTGATCGAGACGAGTTCCTTGACGTCGGGTGCCGCGCGGCGCTCGACAACCGGGGCTGCCGGCTTTTTCACGGGCTTGAACAGCGCCTCGGCGGCATCCTTCGGGTTTACGGGTCTACGCGGCGTCATGGCCATGGGATGCCTTTCGGGCTGTCTCAAGTGATTTGCTGGGCGCACTAGGCGTCAATGTGTGCCAGGCGTCAAGCAGAGACGGTCGTGAGGATACCGGGAACAACTCAGCCCGATCGACCGGCCGCATCGGCAAAAAATTCGGCCTTGGCCAGCCTACGGGCGATGAGGATCCCGACGAGCAGGGCCACAACGAATATCGCCGCGGAGCTGTGGCCGAGGCCGAGTGCGGGGATCGAGGCGCCAGGACAGAAGCCGGCAATGCCCCAGCCGATGCCGAAGACGGCCGAGCCGCCAATCAGTTTCGCATCGATGGCGCTCGCCTTGGGCAGGCGGAAGGACTGGTCGAAGAGTGGCTTCTCGCGCATCCGGAAAAGGATCGCATAGCCGGGAGCTGCAACGGACAACGCTCCCGCCATGACGAAGGCGAGGCTCGGATCGAAACTGCCTGCAAGATCGAAGAAGTTGAGCACCTTGGCAGGGTTTGCCATGCCGGAAAGGGCGATACCGGTTCCGAAGAGGGCACCGATCAGGAAGACCAGGAGAAAGCGCATCAGATCGTGACCCCGAAGACGTGGCGGATGAGGAAGACGGTCAGGATGGCGAATGCCATGAAGGTAGCGGTGGCCGCAATCGAGCGGCGCGACAGGCGCGCCATGCCGCAGATGCCGTGGCCGGAGGTGCAGCCCGAGCCGAAGGTAACGCCGATGCCGGCGATCAGGCCGCCGACGACGAGAGCGGTCGTTGAGACCGGCACCGAATACTCGACCTCGTAGCCGCCGAGCGTCAGGGCAAGCGGCGCAAGGATCGCCCCGGCGAGAAAGGCGGCCTTCCATTTCCAGTCAGAACCGAGCGGCGGCAGGATGCCGCCGATGATCGCGGTCATGCCGGCAATCCGGCCCCAGGTGAGCATCAGGAGGAGCGCCGAGAGGCCGATCAGCAGGCCACCGGCAAAGGACATCAGGGGGGTGAATTCGGTCAAGACAAACTCCGGCATTCCCGCTTTGACACGGGGGATCAATCACATAGGCGCATCCATATGTGAGACAATGCCAGGCGGCAATTCAAATCGGCGAGACCGAGGTGCCTCAGAACGCGATGGCAGCGTCGAGGGCGCCAATTGGCTTGACGCCCGCGAGAAGCGCTCTCGCCTCCTCCGCATCCTTGCGGATCTGGGCGACGAGCGGATCCAGCCCGTCGAACTTCCACTCGTCGCGCAAGAAGCCGAAGAGCGAAACCGAACAGATTTCGCCGTAGAGATCGCCGGAGAAATCGAAGACGAAGGTCTCGAGCCAGGGGTCGCCATTGCTGGTGACCGTCGGGCGATAGCCGAAGCTCGCGACGCCATCACGGATGATGCCGTCGGGGCGGCGGAAGCGGACGGCATAGATGCCAGGCTTGAGCGTTGCTTCCGGCGGCAGATGCATGTTGGCAGTCGGGAAGCCAAGCGTGCGGCCGAGCTGCTGGCCCTTCATGATTTCCGCCTCGACCGTATAGCGATAGCCGAGGAGACCGGCCGCCTGGGCGACGTCGCCATCTGCGATCAGGCCGCGGATGCGGCTCGAGGAAATGACCTCGGTTCCCTCGTCGCGGAAGGCATCCACGAGGCAGACACCAAAACCATGACGGCTGCCGGCCTGCATGAGATAGGCGGGGCCGCCTTCCCTGCCCTTGCCGAAATGGAAATCAAAGCCGGTCACGACTTCTTTCGCACCCAGCCATTCGCCCAGGATCGACTGGACGAAATCCTCGGCCGAGCGCTGCGAGAATTCCCGGTCGAAGGGATATTCGATCACCGAATGGAAACCCATGGCCTCGAGGATGCGGGCGCGAAGGGGCGGCGGCGTCAGACGGAAGACCGGCTTGTCGGGGTTGAAAACAGTGCGCGGATGCGGCTCGAAGGTGAGGACCAAGGCGGGAACGCCAAGCGCTTCCGCGCGCTCCAGCGCACGGCTCAAGACTGCCTGATGACCGCGATGCACGCCATCGAAATTGCCGATTGCGACCACGCCACCGCGCAGGGCTGATGGCAGCGGCTCTTTCTTCTCATTGCGGTGAAAGACGGTCATCGCAGGTCCCGCCTCATGCCAGCCTGTGCATCCAGAATTGAGGCGCGACCTTTTCCCGGTCGAGGAAAAGCTTAAGGCGGGCCTCGTCGGTCACATTGTTCGTCGCGTAGTCGGCAGCGTGAATGCCACCAGAGATGTAGAGGAGATCGAGGCCTGCATCCACCGCACCCTTGACGTCGGTCGGCATGCCGTCGCCGATGGCAAGCACGCGGGACTTGTCGAACTCGCCGCGGGCTTCGCGGGCAGCCGCCAGCGTCGCTTCATAAATCGGGCTGTGCGGCTTGCCGGCAATGCGGGTCTCGCCACCGAGTGCGGTGTAGAAAGCAGCGACTGCGCCAGCGCAAGGGATGATGCGGTGCCCACGCTCGACCACGAGATCCGGGTTGGCGCAGATGAACGGCACCTTGCGGGCGACGAAGGCGGTCAGCATGTCGCGGTAATCTTCGGGCGTCTCGACTTCGTCGTCGAAGAAACCGGTGCAAACGACGCAATCGGCTTCGTCTGCCGAGACAACCGTCACGTCGAGCCCGTCGAAGAGCGGCATGTCACGCTCGGGGCCAAGCAGGAACACCTTCTTCGGGCCGGCAGCGATCAGTGTGCGGGTGACGTCACCCGAGGTGACGATGCGGTCGTAAGCCGTGTCGGGAACGCCGATGGCGCGCAATTGCGGAATGACGCCGATGGCCGGACGCGGCGAATTGGTGATCAGCACCACCGTCAGGCCCTTTTCGCGGGCTGCCGTCAGCGCTTCACCGGCGAGCGGAAAGGCATCGATGCCATTGTGCAGCACGCCCCAGACATCGCAGAGGATGACATCATAGGAGCCGGTCACGTCGCCGAGGGTGGAAATGCTGCGGGTCATCGTCTGTCCTGACTGGTCAAAGTGTGACCGGTGACATGGCAAAGGACGGGCGGCAAGGCAAGGGGCAAGAGCGCCGGAGATCGAAATTGCTCCGGCTGCTCGCAGCGCTTCAGAGCAGGAAACGCGCCGCGAGACCAAGCGCGCCGGCAACCAGAAGCGTCTTGCCGATGCCAAGGTGGAAGCGGAAGATCATGACTGCGGAGAGCACGGCGATGACCAGTGCCTGCCAGTCAAGCGATGACCAGGTGGGATGCGGCAGGGAGAGGGTGAGCGGGCCGAGCCTGGCGAGTACGACCGGCTCGACCTCCGTGAAGATCACGTGCAGCGCGAACCACACGGCCAGGTTCAGAATGACGCCGACCACAGCGGCGGTGATGGCGGAGAGGGCTGCGCTGAGGAGCCGGTTACCACGCAGCCGCTCGATATAGGGAGCGCCGGCGAAGATCCAGATGAAACTTGGGATGAAGGTGGCCCAAGCCGCGATCAGGCCACCGAGGAGACCGCCGACGAGCGGGTCAAGCGTGCCGCTTTCCCGGAAGCCGGCGAGGAAACCGACATAGGAGAGCACGAGAACCAGCGGTCCCGGCGTCGTTTCGGCCAGCGCCAGACCATCGAGCATTTCGCCGGGTTTCAGCCAGGCATAGTGATCGACGGCGACCTGCGCGACATAGGCGAGCACGGCATAGGCGCCGCCGAAGGTGACGAGCGCCATCTTCGAGAAGAAGCTCTGGATTTCGGGAAGTGCCGTTTCCGCCAGCAGTAGCCACAGAAGTGGCAGGGGTGCCAGCCAGACGGCGACCCAGAACAGCAGCGTTGCGATCTGGCCGAGAAGCGGTGGTCTTGCCCGCACTTCTTCGGTGATCTCGACGGCGGCCGAGGTGGTGCCTCGGGCGTGAACGAGGCCCGCCAGGGCTGCCGCAAGGACGACTAGCGGAAACGGCAGAGAAAAGAGAAAAAGCGCGATGAAGGCGGCCGCCGCGAGGCCGCGATGGAAACCGCTCTTCAAGGCCCGTTTGCCGATCCGGACCACAGCTTCCACGACAATCGCGAGAACCGCCGCCTTAAGGCCGAAGAACAGGCCCGTGACCAGGCTCGCCTCCTGATAGACCGCATAGAGGCCAGACAAAACAAGAATGACGGCCAGACCCGGAGCGACGAAGAGCAGACCCGCGGCGATGCCGCCGCGTACGCCGTGCAACAGCCAGCCGATATAGGTCGCAAGCTGCTGGGCTTCGGGCCCCGGAAGCAGCATGCAATAATTCAGGGCATGCAGATAACGGTCCTCGTCGATCCAGCGCTTTTCCTCGACGCAGATCTTGTGCATCAGCGCAATCTGCGCCGCTGGACCACCAAAGGACATGAGGCCGATGCGGGCGAAGGCCGAGACCAACTCGGGAAATGCAGGCGAAACCTGGGGCTGCAGGGAAACTTCACTTGCGTGGATGTCGGTGGAATTCGCCGGCATTCACCAGTCCTTTTTTCACGCGCTCGCTTGACTCGGCCGAGCGCTGTTCTTATCTCAACCTCGCTGGCACTCACCAAGGGCGAGTGCTAACAGTATCGATGCGGACCCGCTCTGCGGTCCGCGAATGTCATTTGATCGAGGGATTAGACAATGGCAAGCACAACTTTCCGTCCGCTTCATGACCGCGTTGTAGTCAAGCGCGTTGAGTCTGAAGAAAAGACCAAGGGCGGCATCATCATTCCCGACACCGCCAAGGAAAAGCCGGCCGAAGGCGAAGTCATCGCTGTTGGCCCGGGCGCCCGCGACGAAAGCGGCAAGCAGGTTGCTCTCGACGTCAAGGTCGGCGATCGCGTCCTGTTCGGCAAGTGGTCCGGCACCGAGGTCAAGCTCGATGGCGTCGACCTGCTGATCATGAAGGAAGCCGACATCATGGGCGTCATCGGCTGATTTCAGCGCGATCACCCCTCTTCATATTTAACCAAGTCAACAATGGGCTAGACGCCCGGGAGTTTGAACATGGCTGCTAAAGAAATCAAGTTTGGCCGCACCGCGCGCGAAAAGATGCTGCATGGCGTCGACATCCTCGCAGACGCCGTGAAGGTAACGCTCGGCCCGAAGGGTCGCAACGTCATCATCGACAAGTCCTTCGGTGCTCCGCGCATCACCAAGGACGGTGTATCGGTTGCCAAGGAAATCGAACTCGAAGACAAGTTCGAAAACATGGGCGCCCAGATGGTCCGCGAAGTTGCTTCGAAGACCAACGACATCGCTGGCGACGGCACCACCACGGCTACCGTTCTTGCCCAGGCCATCGTTCGCGAAGGCAACAAGGCCGTTGCTGCCGGCATGAACCCGATGGACCTGAAGCGCGGTATCGACCTCGCTGTTGCAGAAGTCGTCAAGGACCTGCAGGCCAAGGCAAAGAAGATCTCGACTTCGGAAGAAGTAGCTCAGGTCGGCACGATCTCGGCAAACGGCGACACCCAGGTTGGCCGCGATATCGCTGAAGCCATGCAGAAGGTTGGCAACGAAGGTGTTATCACCGTCGAAGAAGCCAAGACCGCTGAAACCGAACTCGAAGTCGTCGAAGGCATGCAGTTCGACCGCGGCTACCTGTCGCCCTACTTCGTGACCAACCCGGAAAAGATGGTCGCCGATCTCGACGACGCGTACATCCTGCTGCACGAAAAGAAGCTCTCGAACCTTCAGGCCATGCTGCCGGTTCTCGAAGCCGTCGTTCAGACCGGCAAGCCGCTCGTCATCATCGCTGAAGACGTCGAAGGCGAAGCTCTTGCTACGCTCGTCGTCAACAAGCTGCGTGGCGGCCTGAAGATCGCTGCCGTCAAGGCTCCTGGCTTCGGCGATCGCCGCAAGGCCATGCTGGAAGACATCGCCATCCTCTCGGGCGGCACTGTCATCTCGGAGGACCTCGGCATCAAGCTCGAGTCTGTCACCCTCGACATGCTCGGCCGCGCCAAGAAGGTCTCGATCACCAAGGAAAACACCACCATCGTTGATGGTGCTGGCCAGAAGTCCGACATCGAAGGCCGCGTTGCCCAGATCAAGGCGCAGATCGAAGAAACCTCTTCGGACTACGACCGCGAGAAGCTGCAGGAACGCCTTGCCAAGCTGGCTGGTGGCGTTGCCGTCATCCGCGTTGGCGGCTCGACCGAAATCGAAGTCAAGGAACGCAAGGACCGCATCGACGACGCGCTGAACGCAACGCGCGCTGCTGTTCAGGAAGGCATCGTTCCTGGCGGTGGTACGGCTCTGCTTCGCTCCTCGACCAAGATCACGGTCAAGGGCGTCAACGACGACCAGGAAGCCGGCATCAACATCGTTCGCCGCGCCCTGCAGTCGCTGGTTCGCCAGATCGCCACCAATGCTGGTGACGAAGCTTCGATCATCGTCGGCAAGATCCTCGACAAGAACGAAGAAAACTACGGCTACAACGCCCAGACCGGCGAATTCGGCGACATGATCGCCATGGGTATCGTCGATCCGGTTAAGGTTGTCCGTACGGCTCTGCAGAACGCAGCTTCGGTTGCTTCCCTGCTGATCACCACCGAAGCCATGATCGCCGAACTTCCGAAGAAGGAAGCTGCTGGCGGCATGCCGGGCGGCATGGGCGGCATGGGCGGCATGGACATGATGTAAGACCCATCGGGTCTTACCATCGGGTCCAGAAAAGCCGCCCATCACCTAAAGTGGTTCAGCGCGTCAAGCGCGCTGAACAGGCGGCATGGACATGATGTAGGACCTATCGGGTCTGACATCTGAGCCATCCGGTTCAGTCTTTCGGAAGGGCGGCCCTCGGGCCGCCCTTTTGTTTTGTGCGAGGATGGGATCGGGAGCCCTCGGACTTCCCTTCGTTGCAGCTCTAGTTCCTGAGAACCGTGCAATAGCCACCTGCGGCCCGGATCTCGGCGCAGAGCCTGTTCGCTTCGGCACGGGTCTCGCGGCCGATCCTTGCGGCGTAACGCGGGCTGTAGCCGAAATTGCCGCCGCGCTGGCGCACGATGAGCGCGCGCTCGGCATTGAGCGGTGCCGGCAGCCGGCTGATGGCTTGGGTGAACAGCTGATCGACCACGGCTGGCCGGAAATGCCCGGCCAATTGCACGCCCCAGGGCGCCCAATCGGCCGAGCCTGCAAATACCGGCTCCTTCATCCGGCGCTTGTCGGCGAGCACCACGCAAGCATCTTGAAAGCTGGAGGCTTCATCAAGCGCCGGCGCCACGATCTCCGGTGGCTTGTCCCGCCACATCTCGACGGTGGCACCGGTGATGGCGAAGACATAATCGCGCGTTTCGATGGGCAGGCGTTCGGTGGTGAGGTACCGGGAAAACCCGTATTCGCCTGCATTATAGGCCGCGGCAGCAAAGCCGAAATTGCCAAAGCGCGTTTTCAACTCGCCAAGATAGGCGGCGGAGGCATCGAGCGCGTCCAGAACGTCAAAGCTGTTGGACAGCCCGCGCATGCGCGCCGTGCCGGGCATGAACTGGGCGATGCCTTCCGCCCCTTTCGGACTGACCGCTTCCGGCCTGAAAAGGCTTTCCCGCCAGATCAGGCGCGCAAAAAACGAAGGCGGCACGTCATGTGCCACCGACAAATGTTCGATCGCACCGCAGAGATCGGCGTTGAACGTGTCTCGCCTGATGCACAGCGAAGATGAGCCATAGGTTCCCTCATAAAGACATTCCGGCTCATCGGCGGACGGCTCGGCCCGCGCGCTTGACGGCGCGGATGCAGCCGCAGTCACGAGAATTATACCCGTCAGGATGAGGGCTCGCCGCGTGACATCCATCCAGACCACTCCCCTCGACCGAACTTCGGACCATTATCTTATTCGCGTTTACCACCAGCACAACCGGGGATTCCCTCGACCCGCCTTCTCTCGTACTTCTCGTTGATAGATCCAAAGATGGCCAAGCTGTATCGGCCTGCGGGCAGTTGACAGTGGTCAGCATCGTATAACAAGTTGCGTTGCACCGGATGTGTTCGCAAGTCACATCGGCGAAAAGACCTTCTTCGAAATTCTTAATTTTATATTATTCTAATATTTAGTGCTTTTGGAATTGACACAGTTCCTGCACCAATTCGGGACATGAACCGTTTTCACGCTGAATAAATCATGGTATCGAAACTGTTAATTCCGATGCGTGCAAGATTTTCTTCTTCAACCTTCTTGTGGGAGTCGGTTGAAAGCCTTCTCTAGCTTGCGCGCAAGGGGCACACATCGTGGCGATTGGGGGCAACTCGCGACGGTGTTTTACGCCTGCTGACCTTTCGGATCCGCCGCAAGGTCTCAGCGTCAACGTCGTGTGGTCCCGATGGACGGAAGCACGGTGTCTGCGGTTCTGGCGGACCGCTTGAAGAACCTGGTGAACGGGCATCCGCTCGCCGGCGTTTTCGGTTTCGGCCGGATGGGGTCGGCTGCGGGGTCACATACTTCGGGCCGGGGAAATTGGGGCCAGTTCTGGCTATCGACTTGGGGAACGCCTTGTTCAAAATAGCAAATGCCAATCTTGCGACCACCTTCACGGTGAGCGAACAGGATGGAAACGGCCTGCTGGGGCAGCATGCCTGCCGTTTCGGACTGTCCGAGGACTGGACCGGCGACCTGACCAACGGCCTGCTGAAGCTCGGGAACCATGCACGCAGCCTGCATGGCCTCGAAAACCATGAATGCGGCCTGCTGACCGTGATGCGCTGCTATGATCAGACGGATCGCGGCCATATCCTGCGCCTATTCGAACAGGCGGCAACACAGCCGTCGCGCTTCTGCTATTCGACCACCATTGTGTCGGGCGCCCAGCACCGGCAACCGGTATTCTGCATCGGCGAGTCCTCCGGATTCGAAGGCAGCGGCGGCAACATGGTCGGCCTGTTTATCTTCCCGCGTTTTCAACTGCCGACGACCGCATCCGTCACGCCGAGTTGAGCCTTCTGAGGGCGAAGTCAGAGAAGGCGCCGTGATCCGGCACCTTCTCTGAGGATTTGATACCGTCTCAGTCTCGCGACGGTATGTTCAGGCCCTTCTGGCTCGCCGGGCGGGCTTCGGCCCTCGCCCACCAGTCAAGCACGCGCGGGAAATCGGCAAGGCCGATATCCTCCTCGCCGTCGTAGAAAACCTTCAGGCAACGGACCCAGGGCCAGGTGGCGATGTCGGCAATGGTGTAGTCCTCTCCCGTCAACCACGGCCCCTTCGCAAGAGCAGCCTCCAGCACGCCCAGCAGGCGGCGGGTCTCGTCACGATAGCGCTCCGCCGGATAGGGATTGTTCTTCACCTTGTCGGCGGCAAATTTGTAGAAGTGGCCATACTGGCCGAACATCGGGCCGACACCGCCCATCTGGAACATCAACCATTGCAGGACCGTATAACGGGCTGCGCCGTCCTTGGGGAGCAGCTTGCCGGTCTTGTCGGCGAGATAGATCAGGATCGCACCGGACTCGAAGAGGCCGATCGGCTTGCCGTCCGGGCCATTGGGATCGATCAGGGCGGGTATGCGACCATTCGGATTGAGCGAGACGAATTCAGGGCTCTTCTGCGCGTTACTGCCGAAATCCACCAGATGCGGTTCATAGGCGAGCCCGAGCTCTTCCAGAGCGATGGAGACTTTCACGCCGTTCGGGGTCGGCAGGGAATAGAGCTGGATGATGCCGGGATCGGCGGACGGCCATTTGGCGGTGATGGGAAAGGTCGAAAGATCTGCCATGGGGGAGGCTCCTTTGCGGTTTGACAGGGCAAAGGTAGGGAGCGCGGGCGACGACGGGAAGGGTTCGGCGGAGAACGAAACCGCTTTGAGCGTTTCATTTTTGTGAACGATCAGTCAAAGACTGTTTACCTATGCCTGCGACAAAAAAGCATGCATCAAGGCGGCACTGACTGAGGCCGCCACCGATGGGGGTTTCAGCGTCAACGCTCAACGGAGTTCCCCCATGTCCGCGACCAATAACGGCCTTCTCGTTCTCGTCCGTATCCTTCTCTCATTCATGTTCATCATGTCCGGCTTCGGCAAGCTGACCGATCCGGCCGGCACTGCCGGCATGATCTCCGGCGCAGGCCTTCCCGCCGCCGACCTTCTGGCCTATGCCGCCGGTCTCTATGAGCTGGTTGCCGGTCTCTTCATCCTCGTCGGCTTCCAGACCAAGATCACCGCCTGGACCATCGCTCTCTTCTGCGTGTTCACCGGTCTCGTCTTCCACACCGGCACCGTTGCCATCGAAGGCTGGCCGGAAGGCGCACTCGGCTGGATCAACACCCTGAACCAGATCATGGTGATGAAGAACGTCACGCTGGCTGGCGGCTATATCGCTCTCGCCATCGTCGGCGCCGGCGCCTACTCGATCGACGCCCGCCGCGGTTCGGCCCAGGCCGTCGCAGCCTGATATCCCTGCCCCACAAGGCAAAAAGAAACCCGCTGGAGCGATCCGGCGGGTTTTTTCGTGAGTGAGAGTTATGTTCTGAAAATGCCCCTCATCCGCCTGCCGGCACCTTCTCCTCGCAGGCGGGGAGAAGGACGAACCCGCCAAGGCCTGCAGTCCCCTCTCCCCGCTCGCGGGGAGAGGGTCAGGGTGAGGGGCAAATCTCAAGCAGACTCAGAGTACGCCGCGCACAGCCTCGATGATACGGCCGATCATCTCATTACCCTCGTGCTCCGGCTTCCTTGCCCGCACGAGGCAGGCCTCGGAGCGCAGGATGACGCCATCGGAGAGCACCTTCAGGTGATTGGCGCGCAAAGTCGAGCCGGTCGAGGTGATGTCGACGATGATATCGGCTTGGCCGGCAGCGGGCGCGCCTTCGGTGGCGCCCAGGCTTTCGACGATGCGATAGAGCTGGATGCCGTGGCTGCCGGAAAAATGCTGCTGGGTCAGGCGCCAGTATTTGGTGGCGATGGCGAGCCGGCGGCCATGGCGGGTGCGGAATTCGGCGGCGACATCGCCGAGGTCAGCCATGGTATCGACGTCGTACCAGATCTCGGGGACGGCGACGACGACATCGGCATGGCCGAAGCCGAGGCGAGCCGCGATCTCGACGCGGGCATCAGCTTCGGCGAGCCCCTCGCGGATCAGGTCTTCGCCGGTGACGCCGAAATCGACCGTGCCATTGCCGATCTCGCGCGAGATCTCGGAGGCCGAGAGATAGGCGATCTCGACATCATCAAAACCTTCGACGCGGCCGCGATAGGAGCGGTCGTTGCCGACGGCGACAATCTTCATTCCCGCGCGCTCGAAGATCGCGGAAGCATCGTCCTTCATGCGGCCCTTGGAGGGCAGACCGATGGTGATGGTCATGACGCGCTCCTCTCGGTTTCGATGCGATCCAGCCAGAGCGAGAAGCCGACGGCCGGAATATGCGTCTCGGCGCCAAGCAGGGTGAGCAGCCGGTCGAAGCGGCCACCGCCGGCGAGGACTGCGGGTTTCCCCTTCACCGCGACCTCGAAGACGAGGCCGGTGTAATAATCCAGCGGACGACCGAAGGCGGCGCGGTAGGTGATCCGATCGAGATCGACGCCCGTGCTGGCGAGTGCCGCAACGCGTTCGTCGAAGCGGCTGAGTGCTGCCCCAAGCTTCAGGCCTGCGGCATCGGCAAAGCCGGCAAGGGCGGCCGAGGCATCGGCAAGCGGCAGTTCGAGCGAGAGGAATTCGCGCAGCAGCAGCAGGGCGGCGCCATCAAGGCGAGTCTCCGAGAGCTCCAGCTTTTCCTTCAGACGGCGGGCGATCTCGGCCGGCGTGCGGCTGGCATTAGTGAGATAGCCGGTTTCCTGCATGGTTTGATCGATATGGGCGATCAGGGCCTCCTGATCTCCCTTGGCGAGGAGTGCGGAAACTTGCGGATCGAGACCCGGCACAGGCGTCGGGGTCGCCAGAGTGCGCAGCAGCTGCTCGATCTGGGCGGAATTGCCGAAAGCCTGGATCAGGCGCTTCTGCCAGCCGGCGGGCAGACCGAGCGCCTTGACCACGGCTTCGAAGACCGACTGGTCGCCAAGGGTGACTGTGAGCGGCTTTGTCGGCAGCAGTCGGGTAAGGATGGCGACGCTGTCTGAAATCGCGCGGGCATCCGAGGCGGCAACGGCGATGTCACCGAGATCCTCAATGCCGGCTTGGTAGAATTCCTGCGGGCCTTCGCGGCGCTGGCGGAAGACTTCGCCGAGATAGGCATAACGCTTCGGCGTGCCGGTCGCGGTTTCGATGTGGCGGAGGCAGACGGGGATGGTGAATTCCGGACGCAGGCACAAGCTTTCGCCGCGCTCGTTTTCGGTGAGGAAGATGCGACGACGCAGGTCCTCGCCGGCCATATCGAGGAAGGGCGCCGCCGGCTGGATCACGGGCGTATCGACGCGGGTCGTGCCGCGGGATGTGAATTCTTGCAGGATGGTGCCGGCGAAATCGGGCATGTCGGTCAGGGGCATGGAATTGAACCTGGAATGTGTTGATACCCCCCTCTGCCCTGCCGGGCATCTCCCCCACAAGGGGGGAGAGCGGGTTGGGGCCGACCTCTCGCGCTGACCCCACTCTCCCCCCTTGTGGGGGAGATGTCACGAAGTGACAGAGGGGGGTAAAACCACGAACTCAACTCAAACACCCTTCGCCCGACGGCGATCTTCCGCCTGGGCGGCCAGGATCTCCTTGACCTTGGCGACCAGGTCCGCCTCGGCCACGACTTCCTGGGCCACGCGCGCCTCGCGCCATTCGGCATTGTCGGTGATCTCGCCGGAGAGGCGCTTGCCCTCGATCAGGTCCTTGATCTGCACGACGCCTTGCGCGCGCTCGTCGCCGCCCTGGATGATGGCAATGGGAGCATTGCGGCGGTCGGCATATTTCAGCTGGTTGCCGAATTTCTTCCAGTTGCCCTGGTACATTTCGGCGCGGATGCCTTCGGCACGCAGCGCTTGCGTGAAGCGCTGGTAGCGGCCCATGCTCTCGACATCGCCATCCATGACGGTGACGAGGACCGGACCAAGCACTTCGTCCTGGCCGAGCTTGCCGAGGTTTTTGAGCGCCGTCATCAGGCGCGAGACGCCGATGGAAAAGCCGGTGGCCGGCACCGGCTGGCCCATGAAGCGCGAGACGAGGCCATCATACCGTCCGCCGCCGCCGACCGAGCCGAAGACGACCTTTTCGCCCTTTTCATTGGTGACGTCGAAGGTGAGTTCGGCTTCGTAGACGGGGCCGGTGTAATATTCGAGACCGCGAATTACCGACGGATCAATCTTGATGCGATCGGATTGATAGCCAGCAGCCGTGACTAGCTGTTCTATCTGCATGAGTTCGCTCTGCCCCTGAACATACAAGTCGCTCGATGGGTAGAAGTCATCGTCAGAAAGGTAGGACAAGACCGACTGGATCTGCGTATCGTTCAGGCCTGCGCCTCTGGTGAAGTCTCCGCTGTCGTCTTTACGACCTGCGCCGAGCAGCAACTTGACGCCGTCCAATCCAAATTTGTCGAGCTTGTCGATAGCCCGCAAAACATTCAGCCTCTGCGCAGCATTTTCATCGCCGCTCAAGCCGATAGAGTCGAGCACACCGTCAAAAACCTTGCGGTTGTTGACCCGGATCACATAGTCGCCGCGCTTGATGCCGAGCGCTTCCAGCGTATCGGCCATCATCATGCACATTTCGGCATCGGACTGGACGCCCGGCGCGCCGACAGTGTCTGCATCGAACTGCATGAACTGACGGAAGCGTCCAGGACCCGGCTTCTCGTTGCGGAAGACATAGCCTGCACGATAGGTGCGGAACGGCAGCTGGATTTCCTGAAAATTCTCCGCGACATGGCGGGCCATGGGCGCGGTCAGGTCGTAGCGCAGCGACATCCACTGGTCGTCATCGTCCTGCAGCGAGAAGACGCCTTCGTTCGGGCGGTCCGAATCCGGCAGGAACTTGCCGAGTGCGTCGGTATACTCGAAGAGCGGGGTCTCGATCGGGTCGAAACCATAGCGCTCATAGACCTCGCGGATGGTCTCCATCATCTGGTTGGCAGCACGGATGTCGGCAGCCTCGCGATCGACGAAGCCGCGCGGCAGGCGGGCCTTCAGCTTCTGGGGCTTCTTGTTCTTATCGCTCATGATGACAACCGGAATTTCGTTTCAAAAAGGTGCCGGTGTCTTAGAGGATCAAGGATTTGGCGGCAAGGGCGAAGGCGGGTGGGCGCGAGGGCGGATGCTGGAAAATGGGCGCTTTCACTGGTATGCTGAGGCTTCGAAACAGGGATCGCTCCGATGAACAAGCGCGTCACGCTCGATATGCCGGAAGAAATGCATCAGTTGATCGTCGAATACGCCTCGGAAGCCGGCGCGGAGCCGGATGATTATCTGCGCCAGATGATTCAGCGCGAACTTGAAAATCTCCAGGATCTCGCCGCTGCCGACGAGGCCGTGAAGCGTATCAGGAGCGGCGAAGACAAGGTTGTCAGTTCCGAGGAGTTCTGGCGTGGCCTGGACGATTGAGTATCGTCAGCCCGTTCGGAAAACGGTCGAGAAACTCGATCCTGTCATTCGCCGCCGTATAAAACGGTTTCTGGAAGAGCGGCTTGCCAAACACGATAATCCCAGAAGCCTTGGAGACCCGCTCCATGGGAGCAAACTCGGTGCCTATTGGCGCTACACAGTTGGCGACTACCGCATCATCTGCGATATCCAAGACGGAAAACTCATCGTGCTTGTGGTCGAGATCGGCCATCGCTGTTCCGTCTATCGGTAAGACATGATCCTCGAAGCCCTGAACTATGCCGCGACGTGGCCTTTAACCTCGACAGCGCATCGCCCGTTGATCCGTTCCTCCGTCAATCTCTGGGCGCGTGCCAATCGCTGTCGTGCGGCATGGGTCGAGCATGAACGCCGGACGAAGGCGGCCATTCTCGGGGCTGCTAAAGGATGCCGGCAGCGGCGGACGGTGGTGGTGCTCGGTTCCGGGCTGTTGCGCGATGTGCCGGTCATTGAGCTGTCGCGCTTGTTCGACACGGTGGTGCTGGTGGATCTCGTGCATCTGGCAAGCGTAAGAAGCTGGCTCACGGTCAAGCGGCTGAAGAATGTCCGGCTGATCGAGCGGGATCTTTCCGGGCTGGATGCGCTGCTTGCCCGCCAGCCTTTGCAGCCGCTCGCGTTTCTCCGACAGGTGCCCTATCTCGATCTTGTCGTCTCTGCCAATCTCTTGTCGCAGATCGGGATCGGCATGAGCCGGCGTCTCGAAGGTCATGCCGAGGAAGAAGCGCTGATCCGTCAGGCGATCGCCGCGCATGTCGAGGGACTGGCACAGGTTTCGGCCGAGACCTGCCTCGTGACAGATGTCAGCTGTACCGTCATCGACCGCTCCGGAGCTGCGCAGGAGACTATAGACCTGATGCACGGCGTCGATACGGGCGCAGCTCGGGAGCGTTGGGACTGGCCGGTGGTTCCCTTCGGCGAGGAAAGCCGCGACTATCAGATCGTGCATCACGTGATTGCGCATTGAGCGGCGGCACTGTCGGCCTTGCATTCGCCTCGATCCAGCATCATCTTCATCGCATGCAAGTGCTCGCCCGCCTCCTGCTGCTGATCGCAGCTTTCGCCTATGGCACCATGCCGATGACCGGCATGTCGGTGATGGCGATGCCCATGGCACATGCGATGGACGCCAGCGATCCGCATGGGACGTTTTCCGCACCCACGATCCAAGCCATGATCGATGTCGATTGCCCTCATTTGGTCAGCCGCATGACGGCTGCCGATAATGACGATGCTACTGAGCACAGCTCCAAGCCGATGAAGAGAAGCTGGCATTGCTCAGCCTGTTTGACCCTGCCGGCCCTTCCCGCCGTTGCCGACAGCGGAAAGCCGGCGCGCGCCGCCGAAGCGATCACTCTTGCGCCACGGCTCGTGTCTCAGCTGATGGCGCCGCAGACGCCCCCTCCCCGCGCCTGATCCGATGACACCGCGCTGCCTTTGGCACGCGCATTTTTCTCATCAGATCAGCACAGGAGACTTCAATGCTGAAGACAATTCTCGTTGCCGCGTCGCTCACGACCGCGCTTTACACCTCTGCCGCCTTCGCCCAGGACGCAAACATGCATCAGGGCCACGACATGTCCAGCATGGACCATGGCATGATGAACGATAGCCCCTCTTCCAAGGCCTTCCAGGAGGCCAATGCGAAGATGCACAAGGACATGACCATGGAATTGACCGGCAATGCCGATGTCGATTTCGTCCGGGGCATGATCCCGCATCACCAGGGCGCGATCGACATGGCCAAGATCGTGCTGGAGCACGGCAAGGATCCGGAGATCCGCAAGCTCGCCGAAGAGGTGATCTCAGCCCAGGAAGGCGAGATCGCCATGATGAAGGAATGGCTTGCCAAGAACGGGCAATAAGCTCCGCCAGATCCGAAAACCGCAATGGCGCCTTCGGGCGCCATTGCTTTGCCGTTCAGACGGATTAGTCTCACGCTCCCTGATCGATAAGGAGGCGTCATGTCCAACCGCCCTGTCTCCGTGATCGGCTTTGATGCCGACGACACGCTCTGGCAGAACGAGCAGTATTACAAGCTGACCGAAGGCCATTTCCGCAGCCTGCTTGCCGATTATGCCGAAGGTGAGCATGTGTCCGACCGTCTGCTGGAGGCGGAAAAGCGCAATCTCGCCCATTACGGCTTCGGCATCAAAGGTTTCACGCTCTCGATGATCGAGACGGCGCTGGAGGTCACGGAGGGCCGTGCGCCCTCTTCCGTGATCAGCGAAATCCTGGCGATTGGACGCGATCTCTTGAGCCACCCCGTCGAATGTCTGCCGCATGCACGAGATGCGCTGGAGGCGCTTTCGGGCAAGTACTTCCTGGTGCTGATCACCAAGGGCGATCTCTTCGACCAGGAGCGCAAGCTGGCACAATCCGGCCTCGGCGACTATTTCGACGCAGTCGAGATCGTCTCGGACAAGACCGCCACCACCTATCGGCGGATCTTCGGCAAACATGGCGAAGGACCGGAGCGGGGGATGATGATCGGCAATTCGCTGAAGTCAGACATCGTGCCGGCGATTGCCGCCGGCGCCTGGGGCGTGTTCGTGCCGCATGAACTGACCTGGGTGCTGGAGCATGTCGACAAGCCCGAGGAGGCGCCGCGCTTCCGCGAGATCCCGGATCTCGGGCATGTACCTGAGCTTGTCGCCAACCTGGCCTAGTCAGGGGCGGACGAGCCGGGACCGAAGTTCCTCGGTCGGCGCGCGACGGCAGCAGCCTTCGATATGGTCATTGACCAGGCCCATGGCCTGCATGAAGGCATAGACCGTTGTCGGGCCAACAAAGGTCCAGCCACGCTTCTTCAGATCCTTCGACAGGCGGATCGAGGTGGGCGAGGTCGGATTGGCCCTGAGTGTTGCATAGTCCATGCGTTCCGGGCGTTCCGATGCGTCGGGTTCGTAACTCCAGAAGTAACGAGACAGCGAGCCGAATTCCGCCGTGAGGTCGATCGCATGGCGGGCGTTGTTGATGGTCGAGACGATTTTGCCGCGATGGCGGATGATGCCCGCGTCCGCCAGGCATCGGGCAATCTCGTCATCGCCGAAGCGGGCGACCTGATGGAAGTCGAAGCCGGCGAAGGCTGCGCGGAAGTTCTCGCGCTTTCTCAGGATCGTCAGCCAGGAGAGGCCGGACTGAAATCCTTCGAGGCAGATCTTCTCGAAGAGCCTGACATCATCGGTGACCGGGCGGCCCCACTCTTCATCATGGTAGCGGCGATAGTCGTCGAGGCCGCCATGCCAGAAGCAGCGGTCGAGACCGTCCTCTCCCCGGATCAGGCCTTCCGCTGTCGTCTCCATGCGATTCTCCCCCAATGCGGAAACGCGTTTACCATTTGTTCACGAGTTTTCCAAACCGGACGCTAACCCTTCCGAAAGGTTTACGACTTCGATCGCATTTTCATGAACGCCTCTTTACCAATTGGCGGCCTTCGCTCTGGCACCATCGGCTCGAATTGGCGGCATGTTGTGCCGCCGCATCCGGTCCCTAGTTCATGAGTTGTCCGATGTCGAAGCGTTCCCTGTTACTGGCCTTGCTGACCAGCCTGTCGATTGCCCTGCCCGTCCATGCGAGTGATCGCTACAAGAGCCGTCCGCCTGTGATGGTCAGTCCCGACCTCCAGGCGTCCTGGGTCCTGCAACTCGGCGGCGTCCCGGCACAGACGCGCAGTTCTGCCACGCCACAGCGGATGCGTCAGGCCGTTCCGGCAGGGCGTCAGCGGGTGGTGCAGCAGCCGCAACAGGTGCTGCGCCAGCAGCCGGTGCAGCAGCAGCGTCGTCTCGTGCAGCAGCGGCGCGTGCTTTTCCCGCAGCAGCAGCCGGCGCCGCAGCAGGTCGCGATGCGGCCGGACAAGCCGGTGCGCACCCAGATCGAGCCGAAATTCCTGCCGCAGATGGTCCAGTACCAGACCAAGCACAAGCCGGGTACGATCGTCATCGATACGCGCGAGCGCTTCCTCTATCTCGTCATGGCCGACGGCATGGCAAAGCGTTACGGTGTCGGCGTCGGCAAGCCGGGCTTCGAATGGGCCGGCACCCACAAGGTGACGTCCAAGCGCGAATGGCCGGACTGGCGCCCGCCGCAGGAGATGATCGCCCGCGAGGCAGCCAAGGGGCACTTCCTGCCTGCCCACATGCCCGGCGGCCCGGAAAATCCCCTCGGCGCGCGCGCGCTCTATCTCGGCTCGACGCTTTACCGCATCCACGGAACGAATGCGCCGTGGTCGATCGGCAATGGCGTGTCCTCCGGCTGCATTCGCATGCGCAACGAGGACGTGACCGATCTCTATGAGCGCGTGAAGGTCGGCACCAAGGTCATTGTGATCTGAGACACAGGAAATATCACAATCGATCGATTAGCGCTTGCTTTGAGAGGGGAAGCGGCTAGGCTCTAAGCCCTGTAAATCAGGGGGACTGCCTATGTTCAACACGACTTTCCGCAAGGCGGCGGTGGCGGTGATCGCGCTTACCATCGCCTTGCCGGCGCCCGCCAGCGCCATCAGCCTCAATCGCATCCAGACGACGAGTGACGTCACACTCGTTGCGCAGCAGCGCAAGGAAGTGCCGGAGAAGTTCAAGCGCAAGGTCGTGCGCCTGACGACGGACGAGAAGCCGGGCACGATCATCATCGATACGAACAACAAGTTTCTCTACTATGTCGAGGGCAAGAACCGCGCGACCCGCTACGGCGTCGGCGTGGGTCGTGAAGGCTTCGGCTGGTCTGGCGTGGTGAAGATCGGCCGCAAGGCGGAATGGCCCGAATGGCGTCCGCCGGCAGAGATGCGCCGCCGCGAAGCCGCCAAGGGCCATATTCTGCCGGTCGTGCAGGAAGGCGGACCGGACAATCCGCTCGGTGCGCGCGCCATGTATCTTTACAAGGGCGGTCGCGACACGATCTTCCGCATCCACGGCACCAACCAGCCCTGGACGATCGGTCTCAACATGTCGTCGGGCTGCATCCGGATGATGAACAAGGATGTCGAGCATCTCTACGAGCGCGCCGCGATTGGCAGCAAGGTGATCGTCATCGGCCCCGGCAACCGCCAGGGTGACGTCTCCTTCGACGACAAGGGTGTCGATATCCTGCGCACGATCTTCGGCGGCTGAGCCCAAACACCGCTCATGAAATGCAGACGGCCGCATCGCCAAGATGCGGCCGTTGTCTTTTCGGTTCGTGTCACTCGGTCAACGCTTGATGTCGCAGAAAATATCACCCTCGTGGGAGAGGATCTGCTCACCGCCGACGGCGCTGCCCATCTTCAGCTTAACGACCTTCAGGTCATAGCGCCCGGTAAACCGCTTTGCGGTGGTCGAACCACGGTCTGTGATCATCGCCACAGACACGCGATAGAGCGGCTCCCTTTCCGGGGCAAAGGCATGGATGCTGAAGCGCAGGTCGCGCTCATCGATCCAGTATTGGCGCAGCATATCGGATCGGATCTGGAAGCGGCGAAAACCGGATGGTGCGGCCTTGTCTTTGACCCCGGCCATGCCACGGAAATGCACCAGCTTTTCCTGATCCTTGCTGCTGAAGCCGCTTTCCAGCGACATGTCTATGACACTGTCGGAAGTGGCGCAGTAAATCCGCTCGATCGCTGCCGCCGGGGTCACGGTCGGACACAGCAACAGCAATGCGATAACAATCGTCTTTCTCGCCATGATGGCCTCTCCCGGGCTGCTCCATCCCGGGACAATCATTACAGCTATCGCTTAACAATTCGCTCAAACCGCCGCGCGGCGATCGAGCGCTTTCGGACGCGGACCGCCATAGGCCCAGTTCAGCAACTCGACCGTATGGACAACGGGAATGCCCGTCGCCGAGCCGATCTGGGTCATGCAGCCGATGTTGCCGGCAGAGATGATGTCAGGTTTCGTCGACTCGATGTTCTTCACCTTGCGGGCCTTCAGCTTGGCGGAAATCTCCGGCTGCATGATGTTGTAGGTGCCGGCTGAACCGCAGCAGAGATGGCCTTCCGGCGGGTCCTTGACGGTGAAGCCGGCCGATTTCAGAAGGAGTTTTGGTGCCATCGTCACCTTCTGACCGTGCTGCAGCGAACAGGCGGAATGATAGGCAACCGTCAGCCCCTTCGTCTCCGCGATCGGCAGATCGATGGTCGAAAGATATTCGGTGACGTCCTTGGCGAGTGCCGAAACGCGCGCGGCCTTTTCAGCATAAGCCGGATCGAGACGCAGCATGTGGCCATAGTCCTTTATCGTCGTGCCGCAGCCCGAGGTCGTGACAATGATCGCGTCGAGACCACCCGCTTCAATCGCACGGGTCCAGACATCGACATTGCGGCGAGCGCTGTCGAGCGCCTGTTCTTCGCGACCCATATGGTGGACGAGCGCGCCACAGCAGCCTTCACCCTGAGGTACAATAACCTCGACGCCCAAGCGGGTGAGAAGCGAAATCGCCGCTTCGTTGATGCCGGGATCGAGGACAGGCTGAGCGCAGCCGGTGAGTATCGCGACGCGGCCACGACGGGTTGCGGCTGCGGCATGGATGGCGGGCTTGGCGAAGTCCGAGGGTGGCGCGACCTTGGAAGGCGCGAGCCTCAACATGGCGGCCATGGGCTTGAGTGACTTCACCTGATCGAAAAGGCCGGCGAAGGGGCGACCGAGAGCGGCGAGTCTGAGCGCCAAACGGAAGCGGCCCGGATAGGGAAGGACCATCGCCAGCATGTTGCGGGTCAGCCGGTTCATCAGCGGGCGGCGATAGGTCTTTTCGATATGGATGCGGGCATGGTCGACCAGATGCATGTAGTCGACGCCGGAGGGACAGGTCGTGGTGCAGGCGAGGCAGGAGAGACAACGGTCGATATGGGTGACGATCTGGTCATCCGCCGGGCGGCCGTTTTCCAGCATGTCCTTGATCAGGTAGATGCGGCCGCGCGGGCTGTCGAGCTCGTTGCCGAGCGTCACATAGGTGGGACAGGTGGCGGTGCAGAAGCCGCAATGCACGCATTTGCGCAGAATGCTTTCGGCTTCCGCGACATGGGGATCGGTGAGCTGCTCGGCGGTGAAATTGGTCTGCACGCTGTTCCTCCCCCGGAGCGGCCGGCATGGCCGCGCCCATGGCTTAAATTCAAATCCACCAGCTGGTGGGACGGGCGATCGGCTCGCCGGCAGAGGCCTTCTGCAAGCCGATGACGCAACGGACGACAATCCAGATGGCGACGCCGAAGATCAGGATGGCGCCGATGGCCACAAGCATCAGGATGCTCGATATCAGCGCATAGAGCAGACCGATCCAGAAGGTTCTGATCGCATAGGTGTAATGGGTATCGATCCAAGGCTCGCTCTTGCCGCGGTTCACATAAGCCAAGATCAAGCCGATGATGCCGGTGATGCCGACGACGAAGCTCACGAGATAGAGGCAGTAGACCAGCTGGACATTGAGGCGGCCGGGCGAGAACCAGCCTTCGCCGGAGGTCACCGGGGGACGGTAATTCGGATCAGCCATCAGAAAACTCCTTCATGCCATCAGTCCGGGATTGAAAATCCCATGAGGATCGAGTTTTGCCCTGACCCGGCCGGATAGCAAGGCGACCGCCGGGGTCTGCGGTTCAAAGGCTGCCGCCTCGGCGCGGATCTGGGGGGCGGCTCGGAGCAGCGTGGCATGGCCGCCGCCAAGGGTGCGGATGCCATGGCGCAAGACCTCAGCCTCCGGGTCGGCTTCCATGCGCATCCAGACAAGGCCGCCCTGCCAGTCGTAATAGGCGTCGATACCGGCCCGGAGCCTGAGGCCCGCGACCAGCTTCCAGGCTTGCGTCGGAGCCATGGACAGGCGCCAGAGCGGACGGGCCGTGCCATCAGCATAGGGCATGACATCGCGGATTTCTGCCCAGAGGGTCTTCGAGTGCTCCGCGTCGAGGCGGCTCACCGGTCCAAAGACTGCCATGGCTGCGATCAGCTTTTCCGCACGGACGGCCACCGAGGCTTCCAACCCTTCCAGACGCATCACCGTGGCAGCACCTTCGGGAAGCTTGCCGCCGATGAAACGACCGCGGACACTTTCCGGTAGGTGGGCTGCACCGGAGACTTCGACGGAGAGCGACAGGGCAGCGGCGAGCGCATTCATGGCCTGCTCGTCTTCCAGCCCTGAAAGGACGATCGTGGTGGCCGTCTTCGGCACGGGCAGGACCTTGAAGGTAACTTCGGTGAGAAAGCCGAGCGTGCCGTGGGATCCGGCGAGCAGCTTGACGAGATCGAGACCGGTGACGTTCTTCATCACCTTGCCACCGGCCTTCACGACATCGCCGGCCCCGTTGACGAAGCGGACGCCGAGCAGATGGTCGCGGGCGGCACCTGCGGTAATGCGGCGCGGACCGGAGCTGTTGACCGCAAAGAGGCCGCCAATCGTGGGCGTGCCAGACGTACCCATGGCGCCACGATGATCCATGGGTTCGAAGGCCATTGCCTGGCCATTTGCGGCAAGGGCTGCCTCGATCTCCGCAACAGGCGTGCCAGTGCGGGCCGTGATGACCATTTCGGCGGGGTTGTATTCGACGATGCCAGACAAGGCTGCGGAAGACAGGGTGGCGTCTGCGGCTACAGGATTGCCGAAGCCTGCACGGCTGCCGCCGCCACGGATGTGGAGCGGGATCTTGCGGGAGGCATGGTTGCGGATGAGTTCGACGGCTTCGGCTTCGGTCGAGGGGGTCAGCATACTCGTCATCATCCCCTCCCCTCCAGCGGAAAGACCTTCGACGGATTGAGAATCCAGTCCGCGTCGAAGGCCGAGCGCACGGCCATCTGCTGATCAAGATCGACCTGGGTGAACTGGTGCAGCATCAGATCTCGTTTTTCGATCCCGACACCGTGTTCGCCGGTCAGGCATCCCCCCGCATCGACGCAGAGCTTGAGGATCTCCATGCCGGCGGCTTCGGCTTTCGCGGCATCTTCCGGGTCGTTGATGTTGTAGAGGATCAGCGGGTGCATGTTGCCGTCACCAGCATGGAAGACGTTGGCGACACGCAGGCCGTAGCGGTCGATGATCTCGGAAGTCTTGCGCAACACGTAAGCGAGCTGGCTGAGCGGCACGGTTCCGTCCATGCAGATATAGTCGGCGATGCGGCCGGTGGCACCGAAGGCAGATTTACGGCCTTTCCAGATGAGGGCCGCTTCCGTCGCCGACTGGCTTTCGCGCACCGTCTTCACGCCATGGCGCTTGGCGATCTCGACGATCGCGGCGAGCATTGCCTCCATTTCGGCTTCGGAGCCCTCGACCTCGATGATCAGCAGCGCTTCGACATCCAGCGGATAGCCGGCCTTGGCGAAGGCCTCGCAGATCTCGATCGCGGGCTTGTCCATGAACTCGATGGCGACCGGAATGATGCCGGCGCCAATGACGTCGGCGACGCAGGAGCCGGCTGCTTCCGCGCTGTCGAAGCCGAAGAGCACGGGGCGTGCGCCTTCGGGCTTGGCGAGCAGACGAACGGTCGCTTCGGTGACCACGCCGAGCTGGCCCTCCGAGCCGCAGACGAGGCCGAGCAGGTCATAACCTTCGGCATCGAGATGCTTGCCGCCGAGATCGACCACCGTGCCATCGACGAGGACCATCTTGACCCCAAGGAGGTTGTTGGTGGTGACACCGTATTTCAGGCAGTGGGCGCCGCCGGAATTCATGGCGATATTACCGCCGATCGTGCAGGCGAGCTGAGAGCTCGGATCGGGGGCGTAGAAATAGCCGTCGGCGCCGACCGCATCGGAGATGGCAAGATTGGTGACGCCGGCCTGCACGGTAGCCGTGCGGTTCTGATAATCGATGTCAAGGATGCGCGTCATGGCGGACAGGCCGAGGACCACGGCATCTTCCTGCGGGATTGCGCCGCCCGACAACGACGTGCCGGCGCCGCGCGGTACGACAGGGATGCCATAGCGGTGGCAGTATTTCATAACGGCCGCGACCTGGGCTGTCGTCTCAGGCAGGACGACGGCTAGCGGACGGCGGCGATAGGCGATGAAGCCGTCCGTCTCGAAGGGGACGAGCGCGTTTCGCTCCTCGACAAGGCGGCCTGGCGGCACCAGTTCCTTCAGATCGGCAAGGATCTCGGCGCGGCGCGAAAGCACCTCCGGTCTCGGCGGCAAAAAGGCGATGGCCTCGCTCATGACGGTTTCCTCCCCATGTGCCCCCGATCCTAGCCGGATGGGCCGCGCCGCTCAACTGGTCTATTTTTCTTACCACTAGGACTTTCGCAGGGCAAATGCTATGCACTTATGACCAAATCGGAAATAGTAAGATCCACTCATGACCAATCTCGGTGATCTCGAAGTCTTCGTCCGGGTGATCGCGGCCGGCAGCATGTCGACGGCGGCGCGCGACCTCGGGCTGTCCCCTGCCGTTGTTTCCAAGCGCATCAAGCGGCTGGAGGACAAGCTCGGCACGCGGCTCCTGCAGCGCACGACGCGGCAGATCTCGCTGACGGAAGCCGGCCTGGGGTTTCACGAGCGGGTGCTGACGGTGCTGGGCGGGCTGGAAGAGGCGGAGGCTTTCGCGTCAGGACGTTCTTCGGAGGTCAACGGCACGCTGAAGATCTCGGCGTCGACCTCCTTCGGTCGCATGCATGTCGCGCCGCACCTGAAACCCTTCATGGAGGCGCATCCGGATCTGGCGATACATCTGGTGCTGTCGGACGAATTCACCGACATCGTCGGCGGTGGCTTCGATCTCGCGATCCGTATTGCGGAGCTGAACGATTCCTCGCTGGTCGCTCGGCGGCTTGCGCCCGTACGCCGCGTGCTTTGCGCAGCACCAAGCTATGTTGCCGAACACGGAACGCCTGAAACACTCGACGACCTGAAAAAGCATCGCTGCCTGCCAGCGCATAACCATGAATCCTGGCGCCTGGAAGGTCCGACCGGTCCGATCACCCTGCGCCCCGAGGGCATGCTGATCACCAATTCCAGCGAAGTGATCCGTGAAGCCGTGATCGCGGGCCTCGGGATCGCGCTTCGCTCCACCTGGGATGTGGGCGCGGAACTGAAGAGCGGCAAGCTGGTACAGGTGCTGCCGCAATATGAAAGCTCGCGCAATGTGGCTCTGTCGGCCGTCTATCCGAGCCGCCAGTTTTTGCCCGCGAAAGTACGGCTGTTCATCGATTATCTGGCGGAGCTTTATGGGCCGGTGCCTTATTGGGAACGTTAGGGCTGCCCGGAAAGCCCGCCCGGTACCGAGCTCCAGAAACCATACTTCTTCGAGTGAATGCGCCTGAGTTCTGCGAGGAAGGCGGCATGGGTCGTTAGACCGTGACCTTCGGGCAGGTTCGGCATGAGGCGCGCGAGTTCACCGACGTAACGCCCGGCATGCGGATAGGCCATGCCGATGCCGCGCCTGAGGATATCTTCGACGAGCACACGGTAAAGCACCACGGCGGCCAGCGGCTCCTTGGCCGAGAGCGCCTCGGCGGCGGGGGCGAGATCGTCGTAGTGGCGGCCCTCCCAATCATGCTGGTGGCGCAGGACGTGGGCGGCCGCCAGATCGAGACGCGGCCAGGCGAGGAAAAAGTCGAGCGTGAGGTAGATGTCCTCGTGCTCCTTCGCGAGCGCCAAGGCACGGTCGAGTTCGTCGAACTCGGCGAAATCGTCGAGCTTCGACAAATAGAGTTTCAGTACGGCTGGATCGAGGGTTTCGCCGAATTCCCGCCAGCGCAGTTCCTGGGCGTCCTCGCGGCGCTTCAGCTTGTCGAGGATCTCGGCCTCCAGCAGGCGGCGCTCATGGGCGCCGTAGTCTGGACCGACGGAGGCGAGCACGCCGTTGACCGGGATGAGGCGCACGCCGCGCGGGCGCTCGCGGACCCATTCGAGTGCGTCCTCATGGCGACCGGCCTGATGCAGCATGCTGGCCACGGCCAGCGTGTCGCGGCGGTTGTCGGGCTTCTGGCGTTCGAGCGCCAGGAAGTCGTCGATATCGCCCTGGTGCAAAGCGAGCGACTGGAGAAGGTCGAGCGCGCCGAGCTTCAGGGGTTCAGAGGGCAGGACCTCCGCCAGCACCGTTCGCCAGGCCTTGGCGGCCGGGCCTGAGACCACGCCGGTCAGCGCGCGAAGGAAACCCGTATGCTCGCCGTAGCGATCCCGCAACCGCAAGCGTTCCAGATGCGGCACCAGCAGGACCTGCTCCTCGGCACCAACTCCCTTGATGAGCTCAAGCGTGGCAAGTTCCGTATCCTCGAAGACCTTCCAGAGACGGGCATTGTCGGTGGCGAGACGGGCGGAAACGGGGAAGCGCAGGCCGAGGAAACGCAGGATGCGCTCGGCAGCAGCCTGGGGATCGGCAGCGCCGAGTTCGGAGAGGATATTGCGGGCCAGGGCGGCAAACTCTCCGGCGAGATCCCTGGCGCGGGCGCGGTTGATGCGCGTCGTTGCCTGGTCGATCGCGTCGAGGCGCTTGTCGATCAGTCGCGCCATCTCGTCCGGACCTGTCTCGCCGGCGAGCGCCGTCTGGAGTCTGGCCTTCAGCGCCTTGTTGGCAGCGGATTCCTCCAAGAGGATATCGACCAGTTTCTCGAGCCCAAGGCCTGATAGCCCCTTCTTGTCGAGTTTCGCCTTGGTCTGCTTCGCCATACTGCCTGTTACCCGCCACTGTGTGCGATCTTATATCGATCCGCAGGGCGCGTCAGCAAGACCTGATCAGCCCTGCCGTTCGTGGCTTCTGCGGATCCGTCGAACAACCCACCAGACGCCAAGCACGGAGAGCGGCACCGAAATGCCGGTGATGATGGCCGTGTCGAAGGGCAGGAGGTCGTGCGGGATCGCCTTGGCGGCGTAACCGACGAGACCGACGACATAATAGGAGATAGCGGCGACCGAGAGGCCTTCGACCGTCTGCTGCAGGCGAAGCTGCATTTCGGCACGGCTGTTCATGGCGGTCAGCAGGTCGGAGTTCTGACGCTCCAGCTCGACATCGATCCAGGAGCGAACGAGCGCAGTCGCACGGGAAAGTTTTCGCGACAGGTTGGCCTGGCGCTCCTCGACGGACTGGCAGGTGCGCATGGCGGGCGCCAGGCGCCGCTCGAGGAAGGAGCCCAGCGTCTCGTGACCGGGCACCGGTGTTTCATCCAGCGTCTTGATGCGTTCGCGCACAATGCCGTCATAGGCGCGGCTGGCACCGAAACGGTAGAGGCTCAAGGCTGCATTGGCTTCGAGCTCGGCAGCCAGGCGCGTGAGCTCGGAGAGCATCTCGTCGGATTCGTCGCGGGCATGCGCCTTCATCCGCTGGGTGACGGCGGTCAGACCGTCCTCGATGCGGCGGATTTCGGGGGACAGCGTCTGGGCAAGCGGCAGGCCGAGCATGGCCATGGTGCGATAGGTTTCGATGTCGAGCAGGCGCTGGACGACTGCGCCGCGGCCGGCCTCGGTCATGCCGCGATCGATGACGAGGATCTGGGTGAGGCCATGTCCATCCTGGCGGAAGTCGGTGAGGACGGCGGCCTGGCCGTTCTTGAGTTCGCTGTAGCAAAGGCTTGCCGGATCGAAGGCGGCATGGGCATCGGCGATTTCGGGACCATCAGGACGAAGTTCGAGGCGGATCCCCGAAATCAGCGGACCGGGCGCGATGAAGCCGTCGCCGAAGGGGTGGATCGGCACATCACCACCGAAGCTTTCCGGCAGCGGTCCATCCCAGAACCAGGTGGAAAACTCGGTATGCCGTTCCCAACGGAGCGTCCCCTGTCCCCAGGCGAGTGAATGATAGCGCCCATTTTTCTCCGGCGGGGCGACGCCGCGGGCGCGGGACAGTTCGGAAATGGCTGCGTGATGCACGGCCGAGCCGCCATCCATCATGAAGGCGAGCTGAAAGATGACCCGGCCGGATTTGACCAGCGCATAGGGCCGCGCGTGGATTTCCCCGAGCGCCAGCGCCCGCTCCGGCGCCATTGGAAATGCAAAATCACCCTTTGCCACGCCGACCGTCTCCCTTGCCCGTTCCTCAAGCTAGCAGTGCGCTCGTCTCCGCGCAAAGGTGCAAACGTCACAGACCCGCATTCGACAAAGTGCTCACGCATCGACTGGACAAGAAAGTTGACCACTTGTCGTTTCGCTTGCTATGAAACGGCATTGGAGAGGGTGATGACCGAGAGCGACCAGACACTGTTTTCCGGCGTGAGCCACAGCCGCACCGCCGACGAGGTGGTGCAGCAGATCGAGCTGTTGATCCTCGACGGTGTGCTGCGGGATGGCGACAGGCTGCCGGGCGAGCGGGAACTGGCGCAGTCGCTGGAAGTATCGCGGCCGATCCTGCGCGATGCGCTGAAGGAGCTGGAGACCCGGGGGCTGCTGATCAGCCATCATGGCGGCGGCACCTTCGTCGCCGATATCATCGGACAGGTGTTTTCAAAGCCGATCACCGATCTCATCTCCCGCCATGCCCGTGCGACGCGCGATTATCTCGAATATCGCCGCGAACTCGAAGGGCTGACGGCGGAGCTTGCGGCGCAACGCGCGACGGAAACCGACAAGGCACTCTTGTCCCGGATCATCGAGGACATGCGGAACGCCCATGGGACACAGGAGCCGGAAGACGAGCTCGCGGCCGACGTCGATTTCCACAATGCCGTCGGTGAGGCGGCACACAACATCATCCTCCTACACACCATGCGGGCCTGCTACCGGCTTTTGTCTGAGGGCATCTTCTTCAATCGTAAGGCTGTCTTCTCGCTGCCCAATGCGCGCGAACAGCTTCTGGACCAGCACGTGGCGATCCATGACGCGATCCTCACCGGCGATCCGGAAGCGGCCAAGGCCGCAGCCCAGGCGCATATCGATTTCGTCATGCGTGCGGCCGATGAAAGTGCCCGCGCCGGCGAATGGGGTCGCGTCGCAAAACTCAGGCTGATCCGCCGCGACGGCGGTCGCACGGGCCGTGCAGCCAGCCACTCGAAGACGGAGACAAAAGCGTGAGCCAAGTCCAAACCCGGCCGAAGGTCGGCCTCTTCGCCACCTGTCTTGTCGATCTCTTCCGGCCGAGCGTCGGCTTTTCAGCGGCCAAGCTGATCGAGGATGCCGGCTGCGACGTGCATGTGCCGATCGCCCAGACCTGTTGCGGTCAACCGGCCTATAATTCCGGCGACACCAAGGATACGCGCGATCTGGCAAAGCAGGTGATCGAGCAGTTCGAAGGCTTCGACTATGTCGTTGCCCCCTCCGGGTCCTGCGGGGCCATGCTGAAGATGCATTATCCGGAGCTCTTCAAGGGTGACTCGCTCTGGGAAGAGCGCTGTCGGCGCTTCTCGGACAAGGTGTTCGAGCTCGTTTCCTTTCTCACCGACGTCAGAGGGATGACCGAAGTCGAGGTCCGGCTCGACAGAACCGTCACCTATCACGACAGCTGTTCTGGCCTCAGGGAGCTTGGCATTTCGAAGCAACCGCGCGCGCTTCTGTCGAGCGTCGAGGGGCTGGAGCTCAAGGAGATGGCCGGACCGGATGTCTGCTGCGGTTTCGGCGGCACCTTCTGCGTCAAATATCCCGATATTTCCGGCAAGATCGTTTCGAAGAAAACGGCGATGATTTCAGAGACCGGCGCCGAACTGCTGCTCGCCGGCGACATGGGCTGCCTGATGAACATGGGCGGCAAGCTGAAGCGCGAGGGCTCGACCATCGAAGTGCGCCATGTCGCGGAGGTGCTGGCCGGGATGACCGACAGCCGGCCGATTGCCGGCAGCGGCAAATAGACGACACGAGGGAGGAGGAAGGCATGCAATTCACCGCCCCGCAGTTCAAGGACAATGCAGCCCGAGCGCTGGCCGATGGCCAGTTGCAGAAGGCGCTCACCAATGTCGAAAAGGGTTTCATCGCCAAGCGTGCCGCGGCCGCCGCCGCCCTTCCAGAGTTTGACGCCCTGCGCGACAAGGGCCGGGAGATCAAGAACCACACGCTTGCCCACCTCGATCTCTATCTCGAAGCCTATGAGCGCAAGATAACGGAAACCGGCGGGCATGTGCATTGGGCCGAGAGCGCCGAGGATGCGCGCCGGCTGGTGCTCGACATCTGCCAGCGGGTCGGGGCAAAGACCGTGACCAAGGGCAAGTCGATGATCACCGAGGAGATCAATCTCAACGACTTCCTCTTCGAGCATGCGATCGAGCCGGTCGAGACCGATCTCGGCGAATACATCATCCAGCTTCGCGGCGAGCATCCGAGCCATATCATCGCGCCGGCGGTGCATCTCAACAAGGAACAGGTGGAGGAGGACTTCCGCCGGGTGCATACGCATCTGGACCCGAAGCGCGACCTGACGGCGCCGGAGACGCTGCTGTCGGAAGCGCGGCAGGTACTACGCAAGCGCTATTTCCAGGCGGATGTGGGGATCACCGGCGCCAACTTCTTGATCGCCGAGACCGGCACCTCCGTGATCGTCACCAACGAGGGGAATGGCGACCTGACGCAATCGCTGCCGAAGGTGCATATCGTCGTCGCCTCGATCGAAAAGCTGGTGCCGACGCTCGAAGACTGCTCACAGATCCTCAGGCTGCTCGCCCGCTCGGCGACCGGCCAGGACATCTCCGTCTATACAACCTTCTCGACAGGGCCGCGCCGGGCTGAAGACCCTGATGGGCCGGAGGAATATCACGTCATCCTGCTCGACAACGGCCGTACCGCCATGCTCGGCAGCGAGTTCCAGGACATGCTGCGCTGCATCCGCTGCGGCGCCTGCATGAACCACTGTCCCGTCTATCACGCTGTCGGTGGCCATGCTTATGGCTCGGTCTATCCGGGGCCGATGGGCGCTGTCCTCACACCGTCTCTCTTTGGCGTCGACATTTCAGGCCATCTGCCGAATGCCTCGACCTTTTGCGGGCGCTGCGAGAGTGTCTGTCCCATGCATATCCCGCTGCCGAAAATGATGCGGCATTGGCGCGAGCGCGAGTTCGAGAAGCATCTCAATCCGGCGACGGCGCGCTACGGGCTCGGTGTCTGGGCCTTCTTTGCCAAGCGACCGAAGCTCTACCGCATGGCGACCTCGATCGGCGCGCGAATGCTGAACCTCATCGGCGGTAGTCGTGGACGGATCGCGTCCCTGCCCTTTGCCTCGGGCTGGACCGATATCCGCGATCTGCCGGCGCCAGAGGGGCAGACCTTTGCCCAGCAATGGGCCGCACGCCAGAAGCAGGGAGCCTGACCGATGGACAGCCGCCAAGCCATTCTTTCCCGCATCCGCACCTCGCTGAAGGTTGACGCTGGCGATACGGAGCGCGCTGCCGTCGTGGCAAAACGGCTTGCCGAGCGCCCACAAGGGATCATTCCGAAAAGGGGCCAGCTGCCGCCTGCAGAGCGTCTGGCTCTCTTCATCGCGATGGCCGAGAAATACAACGCGACGACGGAGCGTCTTTCCACCCTCGAGGCGCTGCCGCAGTCTGTTGCCGAGTATCTGAAGCAGCGCAACCTGCCCGCTGCAATACGGATCGGCGCGGATGCGCGCCTGACATCACTCCCGTGGCATAGTGCTGGCGCTCTGGATATCCGTCACGGCGCATCCGACGGCAATGATCTGGTCGCAGTGAGCCACGCCTTTGGCGGGATCGCCGAGACAGGGACGCTTTGCGTTCTCTCAGGACCCGACAACCCGGTGACGCTCAACTTCCTGCCCGACCATCACATCGTCGTCGTCGAGGCCGCCGCGATTGTCGGAGACATGGAAAGCGTCTGGGCCAATCTGCGAAAGGCTGACGAAGAGACCATGCCGCGGACGGTCAACATGATCACCGGCCCGTCCCGTTCCGCCGACATTGAACAGACGCTGCTCCTGGGTGCCCACGGTCCGCGGGCACTCCATATCATCATCGTCGGGACGCCGGCGTGAGCGCTTGCGAAAGTGCCCGGACGTAAAAGTTCCGGGCCGTCGCGAAAATTTCATCCAAAAAATGAAACAATTCCTGCCACAACGCGTTATCATTCCCGCTTCTTAAGAACGAAATTTTCAGAAGGTGGGGATTATGGCACTTCAAACGGATCCGCATGAGACGCCGCGCATCGCGCTCGTCTCAACGCATGGCTATGTCGCAGCCCAGCCGCCACTCGGAGCCGCCGATACCGGTGGCCAGGTGGTCTATGTTCTCGAACTTGCAAAGAAACTCGCCCAGCTCGGCCACAAGGTCGATATCTTTACCCGCCGCTTCGAAGACCAGCCGGAGATCGACGCGGTGGACGATAATGTGCGCGTCGTGCGGATTCCCTGTGGCGGGCCTGACTTCATTCCCAAGGAATATCTGCACCGGCATCTGACCGAATGGAACGAGAAGGCGCTGCGCTGGATCAAGCGCGAGGGGCTGACCTATCTCTTCATCAACAGTCACTACTGGGATGCAGGCGTTGCCGGGCAGCGCCTGTCCGAAGCGTTGCGTGTGCCGCATATCCACACGCCGCATTCGCTCGGCATGTGGAAGAAGCGTCAGATGGAGACCGACTATCCGGAACGCGCCGACCGGTTCGAAGAAGAATTCAACTTCAAGGAACGCATTCAGCACGAGCTGATCGTCTATCGCAGCTGCCAGCTGGTGATCGCCACGACCCCCATCCAGCTGGACATGCTGACCGAGGATTACGGACTGGCACGCAATCGCGTGCACATGATCCCGCCGGGCTATGACGACAATCGCTTCTACCCGGTGTCGGAATCCTCGCGGCAGATGGTGCGCCAGCGCTTTGGGTTCGAAGGCAAAACGGTTCTGGCGCTCGGCCGGCTTGCGACCAACAAGGGCTACGACCTCCTGATCGACGGTTTTGCCGTCATGGCGGAGCGGGTGCCGGAAGCGCGGTTGCGGCTGGCGCTTGGTGGTGAAAGCCTCGATGCGCAGGAAGAGACGATCCTTGCCCAACTCAAGCAGCAGGTGGCCGATCTCGGCATCTCAGACAAGGTCGAATTCTCTGGCTTCATTCCCGATGACGACCTGCCCGACATGTACCGGGCCGCCGATCTCTTCGTGCTCTCCAGTCGCTACGAGCCCTTCGGCATGACCGCGATCGAGGCGATGGCCAGCGGCACGCCAACGATCGTCACCATTCACGGTGGCCTGTTCCGCGCCGTCAGCTATGGTCGCCATGCCCTATTTGCGGATCCCTTCGACAAATACGATCTCGGCATCACCATGATGAAGCCCTTCAAGCATCCGAGGCTTTACGGGCGATTGTCGCGCATGGGCGCGCATAAGGCGCGCAGTCTTTTCACCTGGACCGGGATCGCTCAGCAACTCGTGGCTCTTGTCGAAGGCCGTCCGGTGGCGCAAGCTCTTGAAGAAAGCGACTGGGCAGAACCATGGAACGACGGGGATTGAAACCGATCCGGCTCTTTTCGTCCGATCTCGACGGGACGCTCGCGGGGGACCGCGATGCGTCGGTCGAGTTTGCGCGGCTGTGGCAAGCCTTGCCGGACGGCGAGCGACCGCTGTTGGTCTACAACAGTGGCCGCCTGATCGACGACATCATGGAATTCACATGGGAACAAGGTTTGCCGCAAGCTGATTTTCTGATCGGTGGCGTCGGCACCATGGTGCATTCGTATGACCATCCCCATCTGTCGGACCAGTATACGGCGCTGATCGCTGATGGCTTCGATGTCGACCTGATCGAGGCGGAACTCGTGATGATGGACCGGCTGACGCGGCAACCGGCACAGTATCAGCACGCCTACAAGTCGAGCTGGTATCTTCATGATGCGTCGGCGGAGGATATTCTGGAACTGGAACAGATGCTCGCCAGTTCGGGCCATCGAACACGGGTCGTCTATTCCAGCGCTCGTGATCTCGACGTGCTGCCTGATCTCGCCGACAAGGGAAAGGCGCTCACCTGGCTCTGCGGCGAGCTTGAGATCGGCTTGGACGAGGTGGTGGTTGCCGGCGACACCGGCAATGACCGGGCGATGTTCGAGCTTGATGGCGTGCGCGGCATCATGCCCGGCAATGCGCTGCCCGAACTCGTCAGCCTCGCGCAGGAAAGGCCAGGCATGATGGCCACTCAAGGGACCGCTGCCCGCGGCGTGATTGACGGGCTGAAGGAATTCGGCGTGTTTGCGAAGCCGAAAGACAGCTAGATGTCGGGTAATGCGACTTTCGAGTACCGAATGTCGCATTGAATTGAACACATGGCGCCTACACCTGATAGGCAGCGATAACCATCGTGTGAAAAGCGTATCATCCGCACAAGATTGGCCGCGAAAGCGCGGTATTTTGGCGTATTCTGATAGACGAATCGAGGTGCAAGTTCATTGGGTATCATTGGCCGTATCACATCCGACCTCAGGCTCATGCTGCAGCGTCCGCCGCGGCAGCAGTTTGCTGCGATCTGTCACCGGACGCGCAAGAAGACAGGTGAGCTCGAGGTGTTGCTGATCACAAGCCGGGATACCGGGCGCTGGGTCATTCCGAAGGGTTGGCACATGCCGGGCAAGCAGCCCCATGCCATTGCCGAGCGGGAGGCCTTTGAAGAGGCCGGCATCAAGGGGAAGGCGGGTATCGAGCCCGTCGGCTACTATACCTACATGAAGAAGATGCGTGGCGGGCACAAGGTCCCGACCCGCGTTCAGGTCCATGCGCTCGACGTGAAGGGCTTCGTCAAGGAGTTCCCCGAGAAGGGCGTACGTCGTCTCGAATGGGTCAGTTGCGCGGAAGCAGCCACCCGCGTCGAGGAGCCGGAACTCAAGGCGCTGTTTCTGGAATTCCCGAAACTGACACAAATGCCCGCGCCGATCCCAGAAAAGGCTGCAAAACGGGCCTGAAAGCGACTGTCACAAAACTGTCATATTGCAGCGCGGCCCCTTTGTCGCTAGGGGCTTCTGCGACCCGATGAGATCTGCCGTGGCGCGCCTATCGCGAACGGATCAAGCGTCATCATCCGCCGCTACAACAAGAGAACGAGGAAACCGGACAGGGACCCTCTTCCGGAGACACCCGCCATGGGCAAGCAAAAGCCGAAACTTGTGAAGCCGACCCTCGACAAGGATCTCGACAAGATCGCCCATGTCGAGGAAGCGGCGCAGCACGTGTCCAGAGGTTTTGCGCCACTCGGCATTGCGCTGATCTTCATGGTGCTCGCCACCGTGTTTGCCGGAGCGCTTGCCATGGACCGGCCGGGCGCCTGGATCATCGTCGCTGCAGCCGCGATCGGCGCTTATATGGCGATGAACATCGGCGCGAATGACGTTACCAACAATGTCGGCCCCGCGGTCGGATCTCGTGCGATGACCATGGGGGTCGCGCTCGCCATCGCCGTGGTCTTCGAGACGGCCGGTGCGCTGATCGCAGGCGGCGATGTCGTCTCCACGATCTCGCGTGGCATCGTCGATCCGGGCAAGATGCCGAGTGCCGATGTCTTCATCTGGGCGATGATGGCCTCGCTCCTATCGTCAGCGCTCTGGGTCAATCTCGCGACATGGATCGGCGCACCTGTCTCCACGACCCATGCAGTCGTGGGCGGCGTTCTTGGCGCAGGTGTCGCGGCAGCCGGCATGTCTGCCGTCGACTGGGGCGTCATGGGCGGCATCGCGGCAAGCTGGGTCATTTCGCCAGTCCTTGGCGGAGTCATTGCTGCACTCTTCCTCGCCTTCATCAAAGAATTCATCATCTATCGCGAAGACAAGATCTCGGCGGCTCAGCGCTGGGTGCCGGTGCTGATCGGGATCATGACCGGCTCCTTCATCGCCTATCTTGCGCTCAAGGGCCTTAATAAGCTCATCTCGATCAGCCTGTTGCAGGCCTGCCTGATCGGCCTTGCCTTCGGCTTCCTGTCGTGGTGGCTCAGCGTGCCGCTGATCCGCCGACAGTCGCGCGGGCTGGAGAACCGAAACCAGTCGCTGCGCAAGCTCTTCCAGCTGCCGCTCATTTTCTCGGCCGCACTGCTCTCCTTCGCCCATGGCGCCAATGATGTGGCCAATGCCATCGGCCCGCTCTCGGCGATCGTGCATGCCGCGCAGGACAGCGAGATTTCGGGGCAGGTCACGGTGCCCTTCTGGGTCATGGTCATCGGTGCTGCCGGCATTTCGCTTGGTCTGCTTCTCTTCGGTCCGCGCCTAATCCGGCTCGTCGGCGAGCAGATCACCAAGCTTAACCCGATGCGCGCCTTCTGCGTCTCGCTTTCGGCAGCCATCACCGTGATCGTGGCGTCGGCGCTGGGCCTGCCGGTCAGCTCCACCCACATTGCCGTCGGTGCCGTCTTCGGCGTCGGCTTCTTCCGTGAATGGTACACGCGCAATTCCAAGCGGCGCATGGAATACATGCGCAACAAGGCGGAGCGTTTCGTGATCGAGCCGAAGCCGGAGCGCAATCCCGAAGAGATCCGCCGTCGTTATCTCGTGCGCCGTTCGCACTTCATGACGATCGTGGCGGCGTGGATCATCACCGTTCCGGCGTCGGCTGCCCTTGCAGCCATGCTTTATTGGGTTATGTCTCTGATCGCTCTTTGATCCCGGAGACGAGACAATCATGCGTGCCAATTACCGGATGCAGCGGCTCTTTGTGACCGCCGACCTTGCTCTTGCCCAAGCCTTCGAGGCGACGGCGGAGCAGTTCAACTACCTCGCCAATGTGCTGCGTTTCGAAGAGGGTGCCGAATTACTCGTCTTCAACGGGCGGCATGGCGAGTGGAAGGCGCGCGTGCATTTTCCGACACGCAAAAAGATCATGATCACGCCGGCCGAAGAGACACGCCCGCAGCCTGACGATTGCGACCTGCATTTTCTCTTCGCACCGCTCAAGGTCGGCCGCATGGATTACCTCGTGCAGAAAGCCGTCGAGATGGGCGCCGGCATTCTACAGCCGGTAATGACACAACACGTTCAGGGCAAGATCGGCAACATCGATCGCCTGCAGGCCAATGCGGTGGAAGCCGCCGAGCAATGTGGTGTGCTCGCCATTCCGAAGGTCGTCGAGCCGGTCAAGCTGCGCGACCTCCTCGAGCGCTGGCCGTCCGATCGCCGGATCATCTATTGCGACGAAGACAGCACCACGCAAAATCCCCTCCCCGCGCTCTCGCGGATCGAAGAGAAGTCGCTCGCGCTTCTGGTCGGCCCGGAAGGCGGCTTCTCGGAAGACGAGCGGGCTCTGCTGCGGTCCCTGCCCTTCGTGACGGCCATTCCGCTCGGCCCCCGCATCTTGAGAGCAGACACGGCAGCGGTCGCCGCAATGGCCGTCGTGCAGGCCGCCATCGGCGACTGGCGCTAGCCTTTATTTCCACTTCACTTCGTTCCAGTTTTTTGAGCCGTGCATGAGAGATTTTCACTTGCACGGCACAGAAATCCGGTTCAATCAGCCATCAGTGATGGGCCCATTCTTGCCCACCGACGACGCCCAGCAAGGTAGCTTCCATGGCCCGTGATACCACCGACCAGACCCCTCTCGGCACTCTCGACGACATGGCAGCCTATATGGCAGCCGGGTCGAAGCCGAAGGAGCAGTTCCGGATCGGCACCGAGCACGAGAAGTTTGCCTTCTTCCGGACCGACAACAGCCCGGTTCCCTATCATGGGGACGCCAGCATCTCCGCTCTGCTCAAAGGCATGCAGGAGAAGCTCGGCTGGGAGCCGATCATGGACGGCGAGAACATCATCGGTCTCGGCGAGCAACACGGCATGGGCGCGATTTCGATCGAGCCAGGCGGCCAGTTCGAACTGTCCGGTGCACCCGTCGAGACGCTCCACCAGACCTGCAGGGAATCGAACCAGCATCTCGCAGTGCTTCGGGAAATCGCGGAGCCGATGGGCATCCGCTTCCTGGGGATCGGCGGCAGCCCGAAGTGGTCGCTGGCCGAGACGCCGCGTATGCCGAAATCACGCTACGACATCATGACCCGCTATATGCCGAAGGTCGGCAGCCAGGGTCTCGACATGATGTACCGGACCTGCACGATCCAGGTGAACCTCGACTTCTCGTCGGAAGCCGACATGCGGCAGAAGATGCGTGTGTCGATGAAGCTGCAGTCGCTGGCAACCGCGCTGTTCGCCTCCTCGCCGTTCACGGAAGGCAAGCCGAACGGGCTTCTCTCCTGGCGCGGCGACATCTGGCGCGACACCGACAACCGCCGCGCCGGCGTGCTGCCCTTCACCTTCTCGAAGGACTTCTCGTTCGGCGATTACGTCGCCTGGGCCATCGATGCCCCGATGTATTTCATCGTGCGCGACGGGCGCTACCACGACTGTACCCACATCACCTTCCGCCAGTTCATGGATGGCGCGCTGAAGGGCGAGATCGCCGACTGGGCGCCGCAGCTGGGCGACTGGACCAACCACCTCTCCACCCTCTTCCCCGATGTGCGCCTGAAGCGCTTCCTCGAAATGCGTGGCGCTGACGGTGGCCCGTGGCGGCGCATCTGTGCGCTGCCTGCGCTCTGGGTCGGCCTGCTCTACGATGAAACGGCGCTGGCTGCGGCCGACGATCTGACTGCCGACTGGACCGTCGAGGACGTGATTGCCATGCGCGATGCGGTTCCGGTCCAGGGGCTCAAGGCATCAGTCGCGGGGCGCCCGCTGATGGAGGTGGCACGCGAGGTCGTCGAAATGTCCCGCGCGGGGCTGAAGGCGCGCGGCCAATTGAATTCCGAAGGCCAGGACGAGACGGTGTTCCTGAACACGCTGGACGAGGTTCTCGCCAAGCGGATGACGCTGGCCGATGACATGCTGGCTCTCTACCACGGACGGTGGAACGCGTCGGTCGAGCCGGTCTTCGAGGACTATCAGTACTGAGCAAGCGATCGCGCCGCGCCTGGCATTGAGCCTTCAGGCAAAAAGCGGTTTGCCTGAAGGCCATTCCGGATATAGTGCTGAATCATCTGCACGCATCCGGGGAGAAATGCCATGCTGCCACTGTTCGACATGATGCTGCAGGCCCAGAACGGCATGGCGATGGACGCCATGGCCAAACAATATGGTCTGGCGCAGGAACAGGCCGCCAAGGCCGTTGCAGCGCTGATGCCGGCCTTCGCCTCGGGCTTCAAGCGCAACACCACCAATCCTTACGATTTCTCCGCGCTCGTCCAGGCGATGACGTCGGGCAACTATGCCAAGTATTTCGAGGACATGAGCTCGGCATTCACGCCACAGGGCATCGCCGACGGCAACCAGGTTCTGCAGCAACTCTTCGGCTCCAAGGAAGTGTCGCGGGCGATCGCCGCGCAGGCAGCCCAACTGACGGGCATCGGACAGGACATACTGAAACAGATGATGCCCGCCATGGCTGACACGCTGATGGGTGGGCTCTTCAAGCAGACGACGGGGCAGTTCCCGGGCGCCAATGCCTTTGCCGGAACGCCCATGGCGGCAATGATGCAGCAATGGCTGGAGAACACCGGCCTGCAGCCGAAGCCGCAGCCCCAGCCGGCTGCGATGGCGGCGGCGATGTTCGACAATCCGTTCATGCGCGCCTTCCAGGACATGATGGGCGGTCAGAAAAAGCCGGAACCCCAGGCAGCCGCCAACCCCTTCCTCGACAACCCCTTCACCAAGGCCTTCCAGGACATGGCTACCGCCTATACGGCGCAGATGACCGGGCAGCCAGCAGAAGCGCCGAAACCTCAGCAAGAAGCGCCAAAGGCTCCGGAGAAGGAAGCGCAGGAAAGCTTTGCGGCCATGGTCAACACCATGTTCGACAGCGGGCTTGAAGTGCAGAAGAGCTACCAGAAGAGCATGGAGCAGATCTTCGACACCTACCTTACGGCATCGCGGAAGGACGCGCCGGAGCCTGCCGATCAGGCTCCCGAAGACAAGGCTTAAGCGGCCGAAGCATCGCAGGCAAACGAAAACGGCGCGGTTTCCCGCGCCGTTTTCCATTTCAGCGGTCGTGCAGCCTCAGAATTCTTCCCATTCTCCGTCAGGCTTACCGTCCTTCGCCTGGTTGAGCTTGGCGCCAAGGCCGATCGAGATCTTGTCCATCAGCGAGCGTGCTGGAGACGCCACGGCTCGGCTTCCGGCTTCTGCCGGTGCCACCTTCGGCTTGATGAAAGATCGCGTCGCGGGCTTTGCCGCGGCTCCGGTTGATGAGGCAGGCTGGGACGGTGCCGGCGGAACCGGACGACCGAAGCTCGTGTCGCGCTGGTCGGCGAAGCGGTTCTGAATGGTCGTGGCATTGGCTTCGAGCGTGAACTGCCCGACGAGACCGGAGAGCATCTCGGCATCGCGGGTCAGCCCCGCCATGTCGGCATTGGTCTGTTCGGCAGCCCGTGCATTCTGCTGGGTGACATTCTCCATGCGGGCAACCGCATCATTGATCTCGTTGAGGCTTGCCGACTGCTGCTTGGCAGCCGACGCGATCGAATGGATGTGATCGCCGATCTGCACCACCTGGCCCGCGATCGACGAGAGCACGGTGCCGGTTTCACGAACCATGCCGACCCCGGTTGCGACTTCATCACCCGACTTGGTGATGAGGGCCTTGATGTCCTTGGCGGCGGTCGCCGAGCGCTGAGCAAGTTCGCGGACTTCCTGGGCGACGACGGCAAAGCCCTTGCCGGCTTCACCGGCACGGGCCGCCTCAACACCTGCGTTCAAGGCCAGCAGGTTGGTCTGGAAGGCGATCTCGTCGATGACGTTGATGATCTTGGAAATCTCGCTCGACGCATTCTCGATGCGCTGCATGGCATCGACGGCGCCGCCGACGATTTCGCCAGAGCGGTCGGAATTGGCCCGGGCCTCGCGAGCAAGACGCGAGGCATTCTCGGCGCGTTCCGAGGAATGGCGGATCGCATCCATGATCTGCCGGATGGCAGTCGAGGTCTCGACCAGAGCCGCCGCCTGCTGTTCGGTGCGCAGGCTGAGGTCGGCGGTGGACGAGCTCACCGTGCTGCTCTTGCGGTTGATCTCGGTGACATTGCCGTGCACGGCGGCAACGGTGCCCGACAGGCGTTCGAGCGAGGCGTTGAAGTCGAGGCGCAGCCGGTCGAGATTGCCGGCAAGCGGCTTGCGGATCGTGCCGGTCAGATCGCCATTGGCCAGACGCTGCAGACCTGTTCCGAGCACGTCGATGGCTTCGGTAAGCTCTGCTTGGGCAGCAGCACGCTCTGCCTCGCGCTGGTGACGCTCGCTTTCGGTGGCCGTGCGCCGGCTTTCGTTTTCCGCCTCGAGTTCGCGCTTGTCGATCTCGGCCTGGCGGAAGACGGCGACCGACCGCACCATGTCGCCGATTTCGTCGGAACGGTCGATACCTTTGAGGTCGATGTTCGTATTGCCGTCGGCCAGCTGACCCATGGAGCTAACGAGTTCGGAAATCGGACGGGTGAGGCTGCGCGAGAAGATAAAGCCGACCAGCGAGCCGACCAGCACGAGCACTGCACCGATGCCGACTGATTTCAGGCCCGCGGTGACCAGCTGCGCGCCCACCTCGTCCTCGCCGATCAGCGCCACAACCGCCCAGCGGACGTCGCCGAAGTCGAGCGGAACCACGGCCGCATAGCTCGTCATGTTGCGATAGCCAGTGATGTCGCCGCTCGCATCCTGGCCGCCAATGGCGCTGGCCAGCATGGATGAGGACAGGCTCACCTTCAGACTGTCGACATCTGACGTCCGGGCGCTGTCAGACACCAGCATGCCGGCCTTGTCGATCAGGACCGTTTCCCCGGTCTGACCAAGGCCTCGGGTGTTGGCAAAGATGCTGTTCAACTGATCATTGGGCAGCTGATAGGCCAGCACCCCGAGTTTGCGCTCATTCATGATGATGGGAACAGCGACAAAGGCTGCCGGCGCGCCGCCGGAGGGCGCATAGGCCTCGAATTCCGAATTAGCAAAACTTTCGGGATCGTCGCTCGCGATCGCCTTCTTGAAGACCTGCGCCAGGCCTGTGTCCTTGTAGGGGCCATCAATGAGATTGGTGGCGAAGTCCCGTTCCTTCTTCACGGTATAGACGATGTTGCCATCGGCATCGATCAGGAAGATGTCGTAGTAACCCTGCGCCTCAAGATGCTTGAGGAAGGTTGCATGGCCCTGACGGTGGGCGCGGTCGTAGCTGTCCTTCTTGGCGCTGTCGAGATTCTGCTTCTCGCCGGCGGGATTGGGGTTTTCGTCGATATAGCGCTTTTGCAGTTCAGCGGCCGGATCGTCTCCCAGCTTCGGCCAGGCACCGGTGATGCCGAACAGCGCCTGCTGGGTCATCATGTCGGCGGCGGTGCCGCGCGCGTCGAGCCTGATGGCTTCGAGGAAGCGGCGTGCCTCGTTGCGGCGACCGTCGGCTGTCGCCTCAAGCTTCTGGTAGACCTGCTCATCAAGGATGCGGCTCTGCTGAACCAGACCGATGGCCACGGAGGCACTCAGGATCACGAGGGCAAACAGCGTGGCGGCCAGGGGCAGCTTGGTCGATATACGCATGAGGGGTCTCCGAAAAAGGTAGCACGTCAGGCGTTTTCATCGCTGACATACGCTCGTTAGCAACAGGTTACTTCCGGTCGCTTTTCCCCTCGTATTTCACACCATTCATCGTTATTTTAGCGTTTACAAAAAAGCCCGATCCAGAATAAACGGACCGGGCAAGAGGCAGGGCTATTGGCTGTCACCCTGCGGGGATGGTCGAGGGGGTCTCAGTCGCTCTTGTGACCGCGAAGGGATCGCTCGGCGCGGCGACGCGCGAGACGGGTCAACTGCTGCGAAGGATCGTCAGTATAGCCGTGACGGCGCAGCACCTCCTGTACCTCGGCCCCGCTGAGGCCGAGGTCATTCAAAAGGCGCTCGTCGAGATCGGCGAGGCTGTTCGCGGCAAGTCGATTGCGCAGCGCCACGCGAAGGGATCCGATCCATGCCTGGAGGCGGGCGAGACGTGCGGCAAGCGTCCGGGCCGGCCGGTCAACGGCGAGGTCGAGGTCAAAGTCGAGGATCCGATCGTTCGTGCGCATGGCTATTTCCTTTCAGCGGGCACGAGAAATTTCTCCCGTCCGCCAGAAAGCGGACAGGCGACGAGGGTTGGAAGTGGATGCTTGGCCGGAGACCGGTCGGTGAGGATTACAATTACGAAGATGCCGAAAGGATATTGATCAGTCCAACGAATGTTTCTAATGGTAGCCATCAACCCTTCTGATGGATCACTCTCATGTCGGCTCCCCTCGATATCGATCAGTTGCAGACCTTTATTGCCATCGTCGACACCGGCAGCTTCACCAAGGCTGCCGGGCGTGTTTTCAAGACACAGTCCGCCGTTTCCATGCAGATGCGCCGCCTGGAAGAACGGGTCGGAAAGCAGCTGTTCATCAAGGATGGCCGGGGCAACCGGCTCACAGCCGATGGCGACAAGCTGCTGAACTATGCGCGTCGCATCATCCGACTGAACTCCGAGGCGATCGCGGCCTTCGACGACAACAGGCTCGAGGGAACGCTCAGGATCGGCACGCCGGATGATTATGCCGACCGCTACATGCCCGAGATCATCGGGCGCTTCGCCAAGACCCATCCGAATGTAGAGCTCTACATCGTCTGCGAGCCCTCGATGGATCTCGCCGACAAGATGGGCAAGGGCGAACTCGATATCGCGCTGGTAACCCACAATCCGCTGCTCAGACAGTCCGATGTCGTGCGTACCGAACCGCTCTGCTGGGTCGGATCCGCCAACCATCCACTGAAGGATGACGCTCCCGTTCCGCTCGCGGTCGGACGACGCGACTGCCAGTGGCGGCAGCTCGCCTGCTCGGCGCTGGATGCGGATGGTCGTGAGTATCAGATCCTGTTCACCAGTTGGTCTTCGACCGTCGTTGCGGCCGCTGTGCTTGCCGGCATGGCGGTGTCGATCCTGCCGGAATCAGCGCTGCGAACGGGGATGAAGGTCCTGACGGCGAATGACGGCTTTCCGCCGCTGCCGCCGGTGCAGATCGGCCTGATGAAGCGGCCAGGGCTTTCGACCTCGCTGGTCAATGCGATCACAGACCACATCACTGCCTGCCTGGACAACATTACCCCCGCACAGGTCGAAGACGACATGGACGGCGAGCCGAAAACCTATTCGCGCTACTATCCACGGCTACGCGCCGGCAACATGATCCCCGGCTGGTGAGGCCGATCAAAAGGCGAAGATGCTGCTGCGAATAATGCGGCGCCACTGGTCGAGGTGAACCCGTGCAACCTCGTCCGGCTGCTGGGTGGTGAAGCGGATGACCTCGCCGGTGGCGAGGATCATCAGCTTGATGTTGACGCGAAAACGCTCGAATTCGCTTTGCGGGACGAGATGGGCCAGATCGCGGTAGAAACTTGCGATGATCTGCTCGTGAAATTCGTGCGACAGCTGGGAGAGATCCTTGTCGACGACGATTGCCTGCCACAACGACATATAGATGCGTTGTTCGCGAAACATGGCATTCAGCTCAATCAAACTGTCCGCGGCGCGCTCTGCCGCCTCATCCAGCGTTTGGACATTTGCAAAGATCTGCCGGATGAATCCTTCGAGCTCGGCCGAGAACCGCTCATGCAGCGCCTTGATCACGGCCGCCTTCTGGGGAAAAAACTGGTACAGCGAACCGATCGAAATTCCGGCCCGTACCGCGATTTCGCTCATCGTTGTCTCTGCGACGCCCTTTTCGAGAAAAAGCTCGATGGCAGCCTCGAGAATGGCCTCCAGTCGCTGGATGCTTCGTTCCTGCTGCGGCTTCTTGCGAAGTTGCAGTCGCCCCTCCACGGCGTAATCGCTCATCATTCCCCCCATCCGCTGCAACCGTCATGGCTGTCAGATTTGTGTCACCGACATAAATCGAGCGGTCTGGCAAAAGTGTTAATGCAAGAGGCAGCACCCATCTTTGGTTGCTTCTCCCACAAAAAAGGTCGCGGTCCTCAAGCTTCCAGTTGCAGATGACGCTCGCGCGCCAGGTCGAAGATCTGGATGCCGTCCTTCGGGCGACCGCGATTGCGCCACTTCGGATGCTTTAGCGTATAGGAGGCGTCGTCGTAACCTGCCTTCCAATGCTCCTCGATCGAGCGGCGGGAGAATTCCGCATCCATGGCATGGGTGGCGTGCGACGCGCGCCGGTGGATCAGGTGAACGATGGTCACGTCATACTCGTGACCGATGGAACGGAGGATCTGCGCGTCCTCGTCGTCGCGGAACTCCGGCGGCAGCTTTTCGAGGAGACGCTTGGCAGCGCGGCGGACAATCTGCCGCCTCGCAAAATCGTCGGTGTTCATGCGCGTGCGGCTGGAGTAGCGGATCTCCTTGATCCGGCTTTCCACCTCGAACTGGTCGCGCGGCATGTCACCCCGCGCATTGAAGAGATCCACCTGGAAGATTTCGAGGTCGCGCGAGGCATCGTTGACATTGAGCACGTGCTGCAACGGCGTGTTGGAGACAAGGCCGCCGTCCCAATAGTGTCGGCCATCGATTTCGATCGGCGGAAATCCCGGCGGCAAGGCGCCGGAGGCGGCGATGTGACGGGCGTCGAGACGGTTCTTGCGATTGTCGAAATAGGCGAAATTGCCGGAGCGGACTTCTACTGCGCCGAGGCTCAGCCGCGTCTGGCAGTCGTTGAGGAGGTCGAAATCGATCAGCCGGTCGAGTGTCTTCATCAGCGGCTCGGTGTCGTAGAAGCTGACGCGGTGATCCGGATTGGCGAACAACTGCTGGAAGGTCGGTAAACGCGGCGAGAAGAAACCCGGAATGCCGAAGGCCATGGCGGTCATCGCCGCGGCATCGTTCTGCATCCGGCGCAACGTATTGTCCTTGGCGGTCCAGCCGAAATCGAGGGTCGATGACACGGTGTGCCAAAAGTCCCGGAGATTGGCGATGCGCGTTTCACGCGGGCTGCCGGCAATGATGGCAGCATTGATCGCACCGATGGAAATGCCGGCCAGCCAGTCGGGCTCCACCTCGTTTTCATGCAAGGCCTCGTAGGCGCCCGCCTGATACGCGCCGAGCGCGCCACCACCCTGAAAGACGTAAATCTTGTCCGTTGCGGCGTTGGTCTCTGTTTGCGTCATGTCGCGATCCCTATCTTGCTGCAACGCAATATATAGCGACGCGCCAGTCGGGCAACCAGATCGGCCTCCTTCACTCTGCGTTCACAATTACCGCGATCTATTGCAGGTCCCTCCAAAAGTGATGCGATGCACCGTCGCGGATCTGGATTATCAGGAGGGTGAAGCTTGTCCGGGGACCGACATCACATGATCCGATCGACTGCCATTCTCTTTTCCGCTGCGCTTGCCGCAGCCGTCTTCACAACCCAGGTCACGCGAGCCGATGAAGCCTCGGTCGATCAACAGATCGACACCCTCCTCGGCGATGTCGCAGACTACAAGGAGCTGTTTTACGCCTTCAAGGTGGCGCTCGAGGAAGGCAAGTCCGATATCGTGGTCAGCCTCGTGAACTATCCGATCACCGTGACCATCGACGGTGACGAGGCGACCTATGCTTCGGAGCAGGAGTTGCTGGAGGCTTATGACAGCGTCTTCACCGAAACGATCGTCGAAGCCGTGTCCAACCAGGAATACGGCGATCTCTTCGTCAACTCAGAAGGCGTCATGATCGGCAATGGCGAGGTCTGGATCTCGGGCATCTGCGAAGACACCGCCTGCACCAGCGCACCGCCGCGGATCGCCGTCATCCAGTCGGGCAACTAGTCCAAGCCCACCTGTCAGAAATGCAAGAGAGGCGGCATCCGTGATACCGCCTCCATTTGTCGTTTCGGATCAGGCTGCGAGATCGAGAACGATACGGCCGTCGATCTTGCCTTCCTTCATACGGTCGAAAATCGCGTTGATGTTTTCCAGCTTGTCCCAGCTGAAATGCGAGGCGACCTTGCCTTCACCGGCAAATTGCAGGCTCTCCTCAAGGTCCTGACGCGTGCCGACGATCGAGCCGCGTACGGTGATGCGCTTCAGCACCGTCTCGAAGACCGGCAGCGAGATGAAGCCTGGCGGCAGACCGACCAGCGCCATGGTGCCCTTGGAGCGCAGGAAGCCATAGGCCTGTTCCATGGCCTTTGGCGAGACGGCTGTGACGAGTGCGCCATGTACGCCGCCGGTTGCCTTCTGCACCTGTTCGATGGCATCGGCGGCCGTGCCGTTCACCACAACATCGGCGCCGAGATCCTTGGCAAGCTTCAGCTTGTCGTCGAAGATGTCGGCGGCGACCACATGCATTCCCATGGCTTTGGCATATTGCACGGCCATGTGGCCGAGGCCGCCTATCCCCGAGATGACCACCCATTCGCCCGGACGGACTTCGGTTTCCTTCAGGCCCTTGTAGACGGTAACGCCGGCGCAGAGCACGGGGGCTGCCGGACCGAATTCAAGATTATCCGGCAAGCGGCCGACATAGTCGGGGTCGGCAAGGCCATACTGAGCAAAGGTGCCGTTCACCGAGTAGCCGGTGTTCTGCTGGCTACCGCAAAGCGTTTCCCAGCCGGTGCGGCAGGGATTGCAGCAGCCGCAGGCTGTGTGCAGCCACGGCACGCCGATCCGGTCGCCTTCCTTGATGCGCGAGACACCGGAGCCGAGCTTCGCAACATAGCCGACACCCTCATGGCCGGGAATGAAAGGCGGGTTGGGCTTGACCGGCCAGTCACCATTGGCGGCATGCAGGTCCGTGTGGCATACGCCCGTCGCCTCGTATTTCACCAGGATCTGGCCAGGGCCCGGATCCGGGATGGGCATTTCCTCGATCACCAACGGCTTGCCGAATTCGCGGACCACCGCAGCTTTCATCATTGATGCCATGTCAATCTCCCTCGCTTGATTGCGCGCGGCGCGTGTGCCGGCGAATTGAGGGCAAGCTAGGCGCAGGAGAGGTGAAGCGGTTTGATCGGTGTCAAAAGGTACGGAGATTTCATCGAAATGTCATGGAGTGGGGGAGCGCGACGCTCCCCCCATCCGATCAGGCAAGGTTTTTCTTGAGGAATTCGACGGTGCGTGACCAGGCAAGATCTGCGGCGGCCTTGTCGTAGCGCGCCGACGAGGTGTCGTTGTTGAAGGCGTGGTTGACGCCCTCGTACATGTGCAGCTCGTAGGTCTTGCCATTGGCGTCGAGGGCCGCCTTGTAGGCGTCGATGCCTGCATTGATGCGCTCGTCGAGGCCCGCATAGTGCAGCATCAGCGGTGCCTGGATAGAAGGCACCTGGTCGGCCGGGGCCTGTGAGCCGTAATAGGCGACGCCTGCGCCGAGTTCTGGGGATGCGACCGCCATGCGGTTGACCATGCCGCCGCCCCAGCAGAAGCCGATCGCGCCGACCTTGCCATTGGTTTTCTCATGGCCGGCGAGGAACGCGCGTGTCGCCTCGCCATTGGCCGTGGCGCCCGCCATGTCCAGCGACTGGAACATGTTGCGCGCCTCGTCTTCATTGGCCGGCGTGCCGTCATTGGGCGACAGGAAATCGGGGGCGAGCGCCACGAAGCCCTCGAGCGCCATGCGGCGAGCGACATCGCGGATATGCGGGTTGAGGCCACGGTTTTCGTGAATGACGATGACAGCGGGCAGCCGGTCAGCGGCGTCCTTGGGGATCGCCAGATAACCCTTCATTTCGCCGGATGCGCCGGGATAGGTCACGTCCGACACGTCGAGGCGCGCGTCCGTCTCTTCGACGATTGCGGCATTTGCCTGATTGGCGGCGAGCATCGGCATGATGGCGGCAGCGGCGGCACCGGAACCTGCAAGCGCCGTCAGCTTCTGCATGAAGCCGCGGCGGTCCAGGGTCAGGTGAGTGTACTCATCATAGGCATCGATCATACCTTGCGTGATTTCGGGCTTCGACATGACACTCTCCTCGGGGGACGGATGGGATGCCACGGCAAGATAGGGCCGAGGCACGGAGCGCCCAGACACGTTGCCGTGAAGGGTCAAGCCGTCAGCTGGTCGCCATCCAGGCGACGAGCCACACCCACATGAGGAAGAGCGCGACGAAGCCCAGCATGAAGGAGAGACGGCGAAGCGGAAGGTTGCCGGTCAATTGCATGGCAACCTGGACGTAGCGGGCGGCGACGAAGAACCAGGCGAGCACGACGGCGACAATATTGTCGGCTTCGGTGATGAAGAGCAGCACGGACACCGCATAGAAGAGGACCGGCAGTTCGAACTGGTTGGCGATTGCCCGATTGACGACACGGCTCTCTTCTGGCTCGGCGAGGTTTTCGCGGAAGGCAATGCGCTCGACCTTGCCCGAACGGACGACCGAGGCGCGGCGCATGACCAGCAGGGCATAGAGGCAGAAAACGAGAAAGGCATGGGCCGCGAGGGGCCAGAACATTTCAAAACCGGTCATGGAAAATCACGTCCTTAAATTGATGCGGCGGAGGAATCAGGGCTCGTTTTCGGGCTTCGGGCCAAAAGTCAGCCGCAGAATGAGGATGCCCGAAATGACGAGAGCGGCAAACTTCAGACGCGTGAGCCAGGAGATGGCTTCCGCCAGAAGGTCTGCGGTGCCCGACGCCGGCATCGCGGGCGGAAAAAGCATCAGGCTCAGGATGTTTTCGGCATAGTCGACTGCCACATAGGCCGCGGGCAGAGCCGTCAGTGCCGGCAGCAGACGCTCGGCCGGGCGGCCATAGAGGGTCGCACCCGGCGCGGCCTGTCGCATCAGCAGGAAGAGAAACAGGCCAAGCACCGCCGGGAGCAGGAGGTCGGGACCGAGATGCATGGCGCGCAAGAGTTCGGCCGCTTCCGGCCTCGTCTCCAGAAGCGACTTCAGCGCAAGCAGCCCCTGCCCCGTGCTCTCAATATCCAGGTCGGGCATGGCCCGTCCGCCGGTCAATGCGGCGAACGGTCGTGCAAAGCCAATATGCATCCAGGCGAGCAGCCCAGCCGACAGGACGCCGCTTGCCCAGAGGAGCGGCGCCCGGCGCGGTCCGGGTGTTCGTTCCAGGATCACGCGGCGCCCGGGTAATTCGGGCTTTCGCGGGTGATGGTCACCCCATGCGGATGGCTTTCGCGAAGGCCGGCACCGGAAATGCGCACAAAGGTCGCCTTTTCCTGGAAGTCCTTGATGTCCTTGCCGCCGACATAACCCATGGCGGCCTTCAGGCCGCCGGCGAGCTGGTGCAGCACAGCCGAGACCGGACCCTTATAGGGAACCTGGCCTTCAATGCCTTCGGGCACGAGTTTCAACGTGTCGCGCACTTCCGCCTGGAAGTAACGGTCGGCCGAGCCGCGGGCCATGGCACCGACGGAGCCCATGCCGCGATAGGCCTTGAAGGAGCGGCCCTGGTAGAGATAGACCTCGCCCGGGCTTTCATCCGTGCCAGCGAGCAGCGAGCCGACCATGACGGCGGAGGCGCCGGCCGCGATCGCCTTGGCGACGTCGCCCGAGAACTTCAGGCCACCATCGGCGATGACGGGAATGTCGAGCTTGTTGGCTTCCTCGACAGCCGCCATGACGGCTGCGAGCTGGGGAACGCCGACGCCGGCGACGACGCGGGTGGTGCAGATCGAGCCCGGGCCAATACCGACCTTGACGCAGTCAGCGCCGGCATCGATGAGCGCGCGAGTGCCCTCGCCCGTTGCCACGTTGCCGGCGATGATGCGGATGGCGTTCGACATCTTCTTCACATGCGCGACGGCATCCAGAACCTTCTGGCTGTGGCCATGGGCGGTATCGACGACGATCACGTCACAGCCGGCGTCGATCAGGCGCTCGGCACGCTCGACGCCATCATCACCGGTGGAGATGGCAGCCGCGACTCGCAGGCGGCCTTGCGCATCCTTGGCGGCATGCGGGTTGAGCTGCGACTTCTCGATGTCCTTGACGGTGATCAGGCCAACGCAGCGGCCTTCATTGTCGATGACCAGGAGCTTCTCGATGCGGTGGGCATGCAGGAGGCGCTTGGCTTCTTGTTGATCGACCCCATCCTTGACCGTCACGAGGTTTTCGCGGGTCATCAGTTCGTAGATTTTCTGGCTCGGATCAGACGCAAAGCGCACGTCGCGGTTGGTCAGAATGCCGACGAGGCGGCCGGGACGGCTCGAGCCTTCGACAACCGGAATGCCGGAAATGCCATGGGCGCCCATCAGCGCCTTGGCTTCGGCCAGTGTTGCCTCGGGGCCGATGGTCACCGGATTGACGACCATGCCGCTCTCGAACTTCTTGACCTGGCGGACCTCTTCGGCCTGCTCGGTGGGGGTCAGGTTGCGGTGGATGACGCCGATGCCGCCGGCCTGGGCCATGGCGATCGCAAGGCGGCTTTCGGTTACGGTATCCATGGCGGAGGAGAGGATCGGAAGAGAGAGGTCGATGTCCCGGGCAATCCGCGTCGCGATGTTGGTCTGCCCCGGCATCACTTCGGAGTGCCCCGGCTGCAGGAGGACGTCGTCAAAGGTGAGCGCTTCTGCGCCAGTTGCCGACATTACGATGCGTGCCATTGCCAATTCCTTCGTTTGAATAGGCAGAATCCGGCCGGAAAACGAGAAATCCCGTTCGGTCGCTTCTGCATGAAATGCTTGGAAGTTGGCGAGGGCTGGTAACACGTTCATGACAGGAAAGGAATAGCAAAAGCTGGCAAAGTTCCCAGGCGGCCGATCGAGGCCGCGCCAATACAGAAAAATCCGCGATCGTTAGAATTGTATCGAGCTGCTACACGGTCCTTGAAGCTCTTGCTTATATAAGGGATGTGCTCTCGGGGCTGGGGGCACAACCAAGAACAAGAAGACCAGGGGATCGACAATGACTGCATTGAAGAAGCGTGCTCAGGCACTCGAAAACCAGTTCGCCCGCCAGGCGGAAATCCAGTTCAAGGCCCGCGTGCGCGGCAGCAAGATGCTCGGCCGATGGGCTGCCTATACGATGGGGCTCGACGATGTCGAAGCCTATGCGCGCACCGTTGCCGTCAAGCAGGTTGTCGAGCCGCATCGGCTGCTTGAGCAGTTGCGCCAGGACTTTTCCTCGGCAGGTGTCGCTGTGAGCGATGCCGATATCGACAGCCGCATCCATCAGTTCATCGAGCAGGCCACCGACGAAATCTTCGCCGGTCAGTAATCCTTACAATGAAGGGGCCGCACCTTTGCGCGGCCCCTGATCTGGCTCAGATGTCGAACTGGTAGGCCTTCGGCACGTAGCGATAGCCCTGGTCGACCTTCTCGACATAACCGACAGCCGGGAACGGCATGTGATAGCCGAGGAAAGCGAGCTTGTCGGTCGCCAGCATGTCGAAGACCCTGGCACGGGTCGCGGCGGCGGCGGCCTTATCCATGTCGAATCGCACTTCCCAATCCGGACGCTGCAGCGACAGGACGAAGTGGTTCGCGGTGTCCGCCGTCAGAACAAGTTCGCGACCTTCCGATTCCAGACGATAGATCATGTGGCCCGGCGAATGGCCGAAGGCCGCCATGCCAGTCACGCCGGAGACAACTTCGCCTCCATCGCCGATGAAGGTCATCTTGTCTGCCATGGGCTGAACATTGGCGAGGACCGCGTTGTGGCCGTTTTCGGCCGGGGTGCCGGCGCGGGCCGTATCGACCCAGAAGTCGTACTCAGCCTGACCTGTCACATAGCGCGCATTCGGGAAGGCCGGCTGACCGCCCTCCATCAGGCCGCCGATATGGTCGCCATGCATGTGGGTCAGGACCACGATGCTGACGTCCTCGCGCTTGTAGCCAGCAGCGGTCAGACCTTCTGCCAGTCGACCAAGACCATTGGCGCGACCGCCCTCACCGAGACCGGTGTCGAACAGAATGACCTCGGAGCCGGTGTTCACGAGCACGGGGGCGAAGCTGTTGACGAAGTTGTCAGGCGGCAGAAAGTTCGCTTCCAGAAGGGCGCCCACAGTTTCCACGCTCTGATTGGTGCCGAAGGTTTCCTGCGGGTTGCCGGAGGGCCGTGCGCCATCCTTGACCACGACGACCTCGAACTTGCCGACGTTGAAGCGGTGGGTTTCCGGCGGCATGGCGTGATTGATATTCATTGACGTATCGGCTCCCGACTGCTGTGCAACTGCAGCCCGGGTCATGATCAGCGGGGCGGCCAAGGCTACACCGGCGCTTCCGAGCAACATGCGTCTTTTCATCGAAACCATTGCAATCTCCTCAAAAAAATCACCTCGCCCCTGCGCGGGCTGACCTCGACATAGGGGAGAGCTTCGCGCCGGGTAGCGCTCTCACACCATCGTGATGGTGTTTCACACTGGGCGCCGGAACCGTGCTTGCTGAAGGCTGCCGATCGTAATTGTCGAGTTTCAACCGCAGCGCGATTGGGGTATGAGAACCGGCCTCTGCCGCAGCTGCGGCTCCGCCCGGAATGCCGATGAACCGCATCACGCCCCTGATCCTCGCCGTCGCGCTCTTCATGGAGCAAATGGACTCGACCGTGATCGCCACGGCGCTTCCCACGATCGCAGCTGATCTCGGGGTGGGGCCGATTACGCTGAAGCTCGCGCTCACTTCCTATATGGTGGCGCTTGCGATCTTTATTCCGGCGAGTGGCTGGATGGCGGATCGTTACGGCGCCAAGCGGGTATTCCGGGCGGCGATTGTCGTCTTCATGCTCGGTTCGCTCTTCTGCGCCATCTCCGATTCGCTTCTTACCTTCGTTTCTGCCCGCTTCCTGCAGGGCATGGGCGGGGCGATGATGACGCCGGTCGGACGTCTCGTTCTCTTGCGCACCACGAAGAAGAGCGAACTGGTCTCCGCCATGGCGCTCCTGACCATTCCCGGCCTGCTTGGCCCGATTACCGGGCCGCCGGTCGGCGGGTTCATCACGACATTCTTCAGCTGGCACTGGATCTTCCTGATCAATATCCCGATCGGTCTCGCCGGCCTCTGGCTGTCCAGCGTCTACCTTCCCGAGATCGAGCTGGTGGAGACGGCGCGGATCGACTGGAAGGGCTTTTTCCTGAGTGCGGTGGCGGCATCCGGTCTGGTCTTCGGGCTATCGGTGATGAGCCTGCCGGCCCTGCCCGTCTGGGTCGGTGCTGCCGCGACCTTGATCGGCTTGCTGTCGATGATCCTCTACGTGCTGCATGCCCGGCGACATCCCGCACCAATCCTGAACCTGACCCTCTTTGCCAACAGAAGCTTCCGCGCCTCGATCGTCGGCGGAACGCTGTTTCGCATCGCCGCCGGTGCCACGCCTTTCCTGCTGCCGCTGATGCTGCAGCTCGGCTTCGGCATGTCTGCCTTTGAATCCGGCATGATCACCTTCATTGCCGCCGTCGGGGCAATTTCCACCAAGTTCATCGCAAGACGTGCCTTTGCCGCTCTGGGTTTTCGAAACGTGCTGATCATGGCCGGCATCTTCGGCGCGCTCACCACGGCCGCCAATGCGCTGTTCACGCCGGCCACGCCTGTTCTTCTGATCATGGCGGTCCTGCTTGTCGGCGGCTTCTGCCGCTCGTTCTTCTTCACCGGAGTGAATACGTTGGGTTATGCGGAGATCGAGGATCGTGCCGCCTCTCAAGCGACCTCGCTCACCTCCGTAATGCAGCAGGTGAGCCTGGCGCTCGGCGTTGCAGCCGCCGCCTCGATCCTGGAAGCCAGCACGCGGATGTCAGGCGGGGAGCTGTCGCTCGGTGATTTCCATCTGGCGTTTGCGATCGTCGCAGGACTGTCGCTGTTTGCGGTCGTGCCCTTTTTCGGCCTGCCGCGCGACGTCGGCTCGGCCGTTTCCGGCTACCGGCGGGCAAGCGAGGACGAGACCATTAGTGTGAAGTGACTATTCGGGCCGCTCGCAAAGCGCCGAAAGCTTGTTGCCGTCCGGATCGCGCACGTAGCAGGCATAGAAATTGGGATGAAAGTGGCGAATGCCGGGGGCGCCGTCGTCCGTGCCGCCATGGACGATTGCTGCGGCATGGAACGCATCGACTGCCGCCCGCGAAGACGCCTCGAAGGCCGCATGGAGCCATTGCCCACCGATGCCGCGCGGCGATCGAAGGGATGATTGATCCAGAACCGGCAGCGGCTATCGCCGGTGGTGGCATAACCCGCCTCGTTCTCGTCCGTTTCACGGCGCTCGATACCGAGCGTGGCAAGGACGGCATCATAGAAGCGGATGGCGCGAGGCAGATCGTTGATGCCGACGGTGATATAAGTAAACATGACGGACGATCCCTCCGCTTAGCCCCGGCTCAAGACACCGCGCTTCCAGCTTGGCCTCAGTCCTGATCCAGATCCTCGGTGGCGGGAATATCTTCGCGCGGATCGCGGGCGAAACCTTCCTCGTCGAGTTCGACAACGCCTGGGCCATTGCGGCCCTTGAAGCCTTTGGCAAGCAGGAACATCTCGACCGATTCCTGGCGCGACGAGGCTGGCTTGATATGCAGGACCTGGCGGAAATTCTGCTTCAACATGTTGAGCAGATCCTTTTCCGTGCCGCCCTGGAAGGTCTTGGCAAGGAAATGTCCGCCTTCGGCCAGAACCTCGACGGCAAAGTGTGCCGCCACTTCGCAGAGATGCATGGTGCGAATGTGGTCGGTCTTCTGGTGGCCGGTGGTGGGGGCTGCCATGTCCGACAGGACGAGGTTCGGCGTGCCGCCGACGGCTTCGATCAGCTGGCGGGGTGCGTCCGGATCCAGGAAGTCAAGATGCAGGATCTTCACGCCCGGGATCTGCGCCATTTCGAGGAAATCGATTGCGGCGACGCGGATGTCCTCGTCGGTGGAATCGGTCACCTTGGCGGCGATCTGCGACCAGCTGCCGGGGGCAGCGCCAAGGTCGATGATGCGCTTGGCGCCCTTCAGGACCTGATGCTTCTCGTCGATCTCCAGCAGCTTGAAGGCTGCACGGGCGCGGTAACCCTCAAGCTTCGCCCGCTGGACATAGGGATCATTGATATGCCGCTCGAGCCAGCGTCTAGAAGAGGCCTTGAGCTTGCCCTTCTTGACCTTCTGGCCGAGCTTGCGGCCCGTGCGGTTGCCGCCGATGGGTGGTTTCGCCATGGTCAGCGCTCCCTCAAAACTGGAGGACGTCGGTTGCGGCCGCGGCGCCAAACGCCGTCATCGGCCATCATGTCGGTGAGCAGGCCTTCGCGAAGGCCGCGATCGGCGACGCGCATGCGGCTCGAGGGCCAGCGACGGCGGATCGCTTCGAGGATGGCGCAGCCGGCCAGAACGAGGTCGGCACGATCAGGGCCGATGCAGGGATTGGCGGCGCGGCCGGCATAATCCCAGGACAGAAGTTTTGCCTGCATGGCGGTCACCTCGGCATCGGAGAGCCAGAGGCCATCGACCTTGCGGCGATCGTAGCGCGGCAAGTCGAGATGCACGCCGGCGAGCGTCGTCACCGTTCCCGAGGTGCCGATCAGGTGGAAATCGTCCATGCTGCGCGGGATATCGGGGCATTCGAACTTGGCCAGCATGCCTTCGACCTCGCGGATCATGCCTTCGAAAATATCAGGCGTGACGTCGCGACCGCCATGGCGCTCGGAGAGCGTCACCACGCCCACGGGAAGCGAGGTCCAGTGGGTGATGTGGTTGGCAAGCCGGCTGGAGCGATTGTCATGGATGCGAATGACCGCAATCTCCGAGGACCCGCCGCCGATATCGAAGAGCACGACGGAGCGCGCTTCCCGGCCGACGAGCGAAGAGCAGCCGGAAACGGCAAGGCGCGCCTCGGTCTCGCGATTGATGATCTCAAGCTGCAACCCGGTTTCGGCGGTGACCCGCTCCAGGAAGAGCTCACCGTTTTCCGCCGCACGGCAGGCTTCGGTTGCGATCAGCCGCATCCGCCTGATGTCACGGCCAGACAGCTTGCTGGCGCAGACGCGCAGGGCGTCGACCGCGCGGTCCATGGCGTCCTGCGACAGGCGGCCGGTGGTGCCAAGGCCTTCGCCGAGACGCACGATGCGGGAAAAGGCATCCACGACACGGAACTGGCCAGGCCGGGTCGGCTGGGCAATCAGCAGGCGGCAATTGTTGGTGCCAAGATCGAGTGCCGCATAGAGGTCATCCGGCCCGCCGTCCTGGGCCGGGCGGACCCGCTCAACAGCGGGCACGGTCTTTTGCGGCACATGGGCAACCGGATCTGCGTGGGGTGCAGCATGCGCCTGGGCTCGACTCGGCTTTGCCGCAGCGGCCGAGGGCGGCTCGGAACCGGCCAGCGGGCGCACATGGCCCGGCTTCTGGGCTACCGCATGGCGATTTCGATTGCGCTTGCGCTTGCGACCGGAGCGCGGGCTTGCCGGATCCGACCCGCCTTGCTCTCGGATCCGCGCCGCACGCGACTGAGGCTGCATGCCCTGCTCGCTGCGGCCGTTGTCCCGCAGGTTCGCGGACGCCGCAGTCTCTGTGCTGCCCGTCACACCACGGTCATGGATCTTACCGTTGGGGTTGCCAATCGTCGCATCCGCAGCGCCGGGACCGCCGCCCTTGCCGCGACGACGGCGCTTTCGCTTGCGGATGGGACCATCCGCAAAGACTGTTTCGGAACGTCGCTCGGCGACCGGCGTGCCCGCCGATCCTGCCGAGGCAGAAGCCTCGTGACCGTTTTTACCCGGTCCCGTCTTCTTGCCCTTGCCGCGCCGACGGGGAGACCCGCCCTTGCGCTTGCCTGTCGACGCCCCCTCGCTGTTCGGCTGTCCGCCGCGATTGGGGTCTGTCACTGAAGTTTTCCACTGCACCGCGCAAGGCGCCAAGATCGACGCATGCCGCTGGTGTCATCATTCGTTTCGTTGGGCAAAGCATACCAGCGCCTGCCCCGAGCACCAAACGGTTTTTCGAATGGGCCGCCGGGAGCATGAGGCACGGCTGCAAGCGGCCGGCCACAGCGCTCATCAAGCGGCTTTCAACCTCGCGTCACGCTCTTTTGCGAAAGCTGTCATTTTTTTTAAATTCAGTCTTTGCAATGCCGGATGTTTTGGCTATAAGCCCGCTCACCGATCGCGGCAGCGATACCCTGGTGGGGAATAGTTCAACGGTAGAACGACGGACTCTGACTCCGTTAATCTTGGTTCGAATCCAGGTTCCCCAGCCAAACTTTTTCAGCTAAAAATTGCGTATGGATAACAGTGACTTGGTGCAGCCGCTATGGCGTGTGCGGACCTCTCCCGCGAACGCCGACCTCAAAGGGCTGCGGAGGCAAATTTCCGGTTATCGGCATCATGTAAAAATAGCTGCCACAGTTTGGCTCGCTTCGCTTACCGCCCAGCTAAAGTCGAAGAAAGAAGCGCAGCCAAAGACCGCGCTTCCTCTTTCCTGCTCATCCATTTCAATGCAGTCCAAACAGCCCAAGCAGTTCCTCTCGCTGGCGCACGAAATCGGGCGCGCTGCGATCGCGGGGCCGGGGCAAGTCGATGTTGATCAGCCGGGGCTCTCCGCCCTTGTCTCGAGGCAGAATCAGGATTCGGTCGGCAAGGAAAATCGCTTCTTCGAGATCGTGGGTGACGAGCACTGTTGTCACGTCCTCCTCCTTCCAAATCCGCGCCAGCTCCTGCTGCATGCCGATCTTCGTCATGGCATCCAGCGCACCGAGCGGTTCGTCGAGCAGCAGGATTTCCGGCTGGACAGCGAGCGCGCGCGCGATACCGACCCTTTGTGCCATACCTCCGGAGAGCTGGCGTGGATAGGCGGTTTCAAAGCCCTTCAAGCCGACCAGATCGACATAGCGCTGTGAGATGAAGTGCGCCTCGTCGCGGGAGAGGCCTCTGGTCTCCAATCCGAAGCCGATATTGTCGATAACTGTCAGCCAGGGCAGGAGGCGCGGCTCCTGGAAGATGACGGCCCGTTCCGTGCCAACGCCGCGGATGCGACGGCCGTCGATCAGGACATCGCCGCTGTCCGCATCTTCGAGCCCCGCCAGTATCCGCAGAAGGGTCGTCTTGCCCGAACCGCTGGCACCGACGATCGCCAGGCTTTCGCCCGAGCGGATGGTGAGGTTTAGATCCTTCAGGACCGGCAGCGGCTGTCCATTGAGGGTGAAGGTCTTGGAGAGGTTACGGATCGTCACCTCTCCGCGAATGCTGTTGGACTGAGCGAGCGCCATGATCAATTGCTCGCCGTCTCGGGGGAATAGAGGATCTCGTTGGCCGAGAGCTGACCTTCCTTCAGCTTGCCTTCCCGAACCAGGACATCGATCCAGAACTGCAGGTCACGCTCGACTGCCTTGCCGCCGGGGCGAACTCCATAGCCTCGGAAGAACTGGGCGATATCAGCGTTCTCGCCGCGCTCTGCCAGTGCCTTGCCAAGGATTGCCTTGGTTTCCTCAGGGTTTTCGCGGGCATAGTCGAGTGCACGCTCGGACTGTTCGACGAAGACCTTGGCAGCTTCCGGATGTTTTTGGATGAAGTCGCGGCGCAGGACGATGAAGCCACCGGCGATTTCGCCCAGAACATCAGTGTCGTCGAAGATCGCACGGAGCCCACCCTTCTGCTTCGCCGCACCCTCGAAGGTCGTCTGCCAGTAGCCGAAGGCCGAGACGTCGACCTGACCGGAGCGCAGGACCTGTTCAAGCTGCGGCCCAGGAACGACGATCTGATTGGCGGCATCCGACGGCAAACCGACGGAATGCAGCGCTTCGCGGATCGTGTAGTCGAGATGAGCACCGAGCGTGTTCACTGCGACGGTCTTTCCGGCAATGTCCTTGATCTCGCGGATTGGACTGCCTTCCAACACGTAGAAGATCGACTGGACCTCGTCGTTGATGCCGTTCGAGGGATAGGCCGCGACGAAGTCGTTGCCACCGATGATCGAGTTCAAGACAGCAGAGGTGGCAGCACTGCCGATCTCGACATCGCCGGAGGCCAGCGCAATGAGCGAGGCCGGGCCGCCAGTGGCATAGCCGACATTCTCGATGGTGATGCCGGTGCCTTCGAAATAGCCGAGTTCAGCGGCCAACTCATGGGCGGACAATCCGCCCTGGCTAGCGAGATAGCGGAACTTGACCTCATCGGCAGCGTAGGCGGAACCCGAGAGGGCTATTGCGAGTGCTGCGGAAAGAGCGAGCTTGCGGGAATGGAAGGTCATGAGAGTTTCCTTTGTAACGAGAATGGAGGGATGCGTGCGATGTCTGGTCAGGCCCAGCGGCAAAGTCGCCGCTGCAGAAGGACGAGGGCGGCGTTCGCGGCGAGGCCAAGCAGCGCGAGAAGCAGGATGGCCGCGAACATCAGCGGGATCTGGAAGTTGTATTGGGCATTCATCACCTGGAAGCCGATGCCCTTGTTGGCACCGATCATCTCCGCTGCGATGAGGAGCAGCAGCGCCGTCGTCGCGGAAAGCCTGAGGCCGACGAAGATTGCGGGCACTGAGGCTGGAAGCACGACACGACGGAATATCTGCAAAGACCCAGCACCATAAGTGCGAGCCATCTCGATAAGCTTCTTGTCGACCTCCTTCACCCCACCGATCGTCGACAGGAGGATCGGGAAGAGCGTCGCCCAGAAGATGACGAAGACCTTCGACGCTTCGCCCAGACCGAGAAGCAGGATGAAAACCGGATAAAGGGCGAGCGCCGAGGTCTGGCGGAAGAACTGCAAGAGCGGATCAAGTGCCCGCTCGACAGCCCTGACCTGTCCCATGAAGAGGCCGAGCGGAATGCCAAGGCCGACGGCGGCAACAAAGGCGATGCCGGAGCGCTGCAGGCTGATCGCGATGTCATCGACGATGGCGCCCGAGGAGAGCGCCTTCCACAAGGCGCCGATGATCTGATCGAGCGGCGGGAAGACGGATGCATTCACCCATCCGAGTTTCGACGAGGCCTGCCAGAGGATGAGGAAGGCGATCACGAGACCATAGCGGCCCAGGAGGGGCCCGATCGCTGCCGTTGCCTGACTGAGCCAGCGGGGTGCGGTGTCGACATTTGGGGAGAGATCGAGGCCATAAGCCCGTCCGTGATGGATGTCTTCGTAGGACATGGGGGACCTCCTCATTCGGCGGCCTGCACGACCTGATGGTCGGCGGCATAGCGGTTGATCGGAAACGGCAGGCCAAGGTTTTCGCGGAGCGTCCGGCCCTCATAGGCGGTGCGGAAGAGCCCGCGGCGTTGCAGCTCGGAAATGACGAGATCGACGAAGTCGTTGAGACCTGTCGGAAGCCAGGGCGGCAGGATGTTGAAGCCGTCAGCCGCTTCATTTTCGAACCATTGCTGCAGCGTGTCAGCAATCTGCACGGGCGTTCCGACAATGGTGAAGTGACCGCGCGCCGAGGCGACCCACTGGTAGAGCTGGCGGATCGAGAAATTGTTCTCGTCGGCGATCTGGCGGATCAACGCCTGCCGGCTCTTCATGCCCTCAGTCGGGGGCGCGGGTGGCAGTGGACCGTCGAGATCGTAGCCCCTCAAGTCGAGCGTGCCACCTGTCAGGCCGTTGAGCAGGCCGATGCCGTCTTCCTCCAGGATCAGCGAGGTCAGGCGATCGTATTTCTCGCGCGCTTCTTCCTCTGTGCGACCGACGAAGGGCGAGACACCGGGCATGATCAGGATGTGGTCGGGGTTGCGCCCTAGGCCACGGGCACGATTCTTGATGTCGCGGTAGAATTCCTGCGCGGTCTCGATGTGCTGGTGGGCGGTGAAGATCACCTCTGCCGTCGCAGCGGCCAGACCACGGCCGTCATCGGATTGGCCTGCCTGGACGATGACAGGATGCCCCTGGCGCGAGCGAGAGACGTTGAGTGGTCCCTTGACCTTGAAGTGCTCGCCCTTGTGCGCGGCATCATGCAGCTTGCCGGGATCGAAGAAGACACCCGTTTCCTTGTCGCGGATGAAGGCATCGTCCTCAAAACTGTCCCAGAGCTTCTTGACGACATCGACATGCTCGGCGGCGCGCTTGTAGCGGTCGGCATGCGGGAGCTGCTGATCACGGTTGAAGTTCTGCGCCGTGGCATCGCCCGTTGTCGTGACGACGTTCCAGCCGGCCCGGCCGTCCGAGATCAGGTCAAGCGAGGCGAACTTGCGCGCCGTATTGTAGGGCTCCTCATAGGTCGTCGACGCCGTCGCGATGAAACCGAGATGGGTGGTGAACGGGGCAAGCGCCGAAAACAGCGTAACGGGCTCAAAGCCGGCGACCCTTGCATTTCCGCCTTCCCGCGCGCCGCCGAAGCCGACGGCCAGACCGTCGGCAAGGAAGTAGGCGTCGAACAATCCCCTCTCGGCGGTGAGAGCCAACTGCTTGTGAAACTCGAAGCTGAGGGCACCATCCGCCGGCTGATCCGGATGCCGCCAGGAGGCGACATGCTGTCCGCCGCCGGGAAGAAATGCGCCTAATCTGATCTTGCGTGTCATGGCTGGTCCTCTCTCACTCGATTATCGAATGAGGTCAGCCTACAATGTCTATAATTTATATAGAGAAATGGGATTGCAAAGATTCAGCCCGTCGGCGAATGGATTTTCGAATGTGACGCCGATCTGAGACATCTGCGACGCGGAAGCAAAAAGGCTGACGCACTTGGCTCACTCGATCCGGAATACGGCTTGAACGCTTACTTCATAAAAACTATATACGATGAGCAAAATCACCCTTGAGGCCTTCGGCCGGATATCTCCGCGATGCTCACCAACAAAGGCAAGTATGGTCTGAAAGCGCTGGTCGACCTCGCGGGTCTGGAGCCAGGGCAGACGGCGTTCGTGACCGACATCGCGACGCGAAACAATATTCCGAAGAAGTTCCTCGACACGATCCTGCTGGAGCTGCGCAACAACGGCTTCCTGCGCTCGAAGAAGGGGCCGAATGGCGGTTACGCGCTGTCAAAACCCGCCGACGAGATCATGATCGGTCAGGTCATCCGCGCCCTTGACGGGCCACTTGCGCCAATCCGCTGCGCCAGTCGTACGGCATTCGAAGCCTGCGACGATTGCCGGGACCCAGCATCATGCCAGATCCGGATTTCCATGACGCAGGTTCGCGATGCCATGGCCGCTGTTCTCGACACAATGACGCTGACGCAATTCGTGGCGTCGGAACAGCCCGATCAGGATCTGATCGCCGGCGAGTGATCCGCGGAACAGCGCAAACGCGCCGTGTCCAGTGCGAGGCAACACCGATCGATCTGCGCTAAGTCGACTGGCGGGTCGTCCACCTGAATGCCATCGATGAAGGAGGCTGCCTTCTGGATCATCGCGTCCAGAAGTTCGAGTTCGATTGCAGCAGAAGGAACTGCCCCTGAGGTCAGTGTCTTCGCGCCAACTCGTCCGCGGGCTGCGGCAGCCATCAGAAACGCCGCCATCAGCCGCGCCAGACAGTCCGCATTCTCACCGAGGGAGAGAATGTAATCGGGATGCACGGTCAACTCCGATGACGACTCTTCGCCGCGGAGTGACACGCGCTTGCTGTCGAGAATGGCGGCCACCGGTTCAGAACCTGATCCAGACGCCCTGATGATTTGCCAGTCTGCCGCACCAACCTCGAAATCCGAGCCAGCATTGTCCAAGGCGAAAGCCAGACCCGACTGTACCAGCCTCGGCGGCGAAACACCCTCGCGATGGGCGCTCAAGTCGAAGACATCGCCCAGCACAACGCGTCCGTAAATCGCCCTGCGCTGTTCTGCTGATCCGCTGGTGCGAACCAGTTCCAAGGCCACAAGATGTCGGAGCAGTTTCTCCGCCGCCTTTGCGTTCCAGGTGGTCAGTCGGCTGACGGCCTCGGCGACGATGAGGTTCGAGATGTCCGCTCCCCCGAAGCTCGCGGGAATGGACATGGCGAGAAGCCCACTCGTGGGCAGACCGGAGACCTGATCCAGATTGTGACTTGTCGCCGAAGGTCCCAAGCGATCGAGTGCGGCCAAGACATCGGCCTCACGCGTCAGGGCAACCGGTACGGGTCGCAATCGATCAGCCGTCGATACCACCATCAAACAGACCCTCCTCCACTCAAGCCAGAGTTACGTCACTGCGTGGTATTTGCCATTCTGATACAGGAGTGAACTCCCACCGCTCAAACGTATCGAAAGGACGCGACCAATCAGGATGACATGGCTGTGTCGCTCGATCGCCTCCTCAACTTCGCAGTCGAGTGCTGCTACCGCATCTTCCAGCACGGGCGCTCCGCTGGCAAGCCTTGTCCATTCGGCACCAACATAGCGCTCGGGTCCCTTCAATCCACCAATGCCCGCAAAGCGGTTTGCAATATCCTGATGGGCGGCACCAATCACATTGACCGCGAAGTGGCGATAGCGCTCCACGACGGGCCAGGTGGAGGAGGATCTGTTGAGGGACACCAGCATACGCGGGGGATCGACGGACAGAGCCGTCGCAGAGGTGACCGTGGCGCCTGAGCGCTCGGCACCTTCACCTGCCGTGATCACGCTGACACCGCCACCCAGTGTTCTCAAGGCCTCCTTCAAACCGGCCGCGTCGGCTGGTCTATCGGACACCAGTCGATCTGACGCTGGGCGAAGGCGGGGCTCGCTGAATTCGCTGGCGACAAAAACGTTCATCTGACCTCTCCGTGAAGACTGCATCTGAAGCATGGGTAACAGCCGCGGAACCGAAGCAGTAGACAAGCGTTTTTAATCTCCATATATTTTATAGAAAATATGCCCAGATCTGCCACCCGCGAACCGGAAGGAAGACTGCCATGTTGAAGATCAGGATGTCGTCCCCGAGACTGCAGGCGCAAACGCCGCGCCCCGGCTCCCGCGTCGCAATCATCGGCGGCGGATATACGGGCGCGATTGTTGCCAAACTTCTGGTCGAGCGCGGGGTTCGGGAGATCGAAGAGGTAACGGTCTTCGAGTCCCGCGAGCAGCTCGGATGTGGCCTTGCCTATGATGTCCAGAACATCGATGTTCGCCTGAATGTCGCGGCACACAGAATGCGCGCCATCCCCGGCGCGCCGACAGCCTTCCTCGACTGGCTGCAGACCAGCGGAACGCTCACGGTCGATCCACAGGCCGTGACCCCGGAAGGCATCTTTGCCCGGCGTCGAGATTTCGGACGTTTCATGCAGGCGCAACTTGCGCCCCATCTCGACAGTGGCGCGGTGCGACACATCCGAGATGTCGTTCGGGTTGTCGAGCGAGAGAACGAGCAGTGGCGGATATGCGGGGCTAACGGCACCATCGTCATGGCCGACATTCTGATCCTTGCGACCGGGCATCCTCCTGCCTCTAGACCACCCGTCGTCGACAGGCTGAGCGCTTTGGCAACGAGCCGTGTCAAAGATATCCTTGCCGCTGATGCGTTCAACGAAATCGGAAAGTGCGATCCCGTCCTTATCGTCGGCTCCGGTCTCACCGCAATTGATGCCCTCTGCCGCCTGAAGGCCCTTGGCCACACCGGGACCGTCAGCCTACTCTCCCGCACAGGCCTTATGCCGCGAAAGCATGCTGGCGGTGGCTTTTCACCCTTTGGTGACTTCAGCAGCACCGACCTCACGTCGGCCAGAAAGCTTCTCTCGAAGGTGCGAGCGACGATCAGAGATGCGCAGGTGCATGGCATACCCTGGCAGTCCGTGTTCGATGCTCTGCGTCAGCATGCACCGTCATTGTGGCAAGCGCTGCCGATGCGCGAGCGACAAAAATTCCTGAGGCGCCTCCGCCGCTGGTATGATGTTCATCGGTACCGGATGCCACCCCAAGGGGCCGCCATCCTCGAACTGGGCATCGACACTGGTCGGGTCAGACTGGAAACGGGCGATCTCATGTCCATCAGGGACGACGGACAAGAGCTTCTTGCGGCGGTGGATACCCGCGAAGGAAAGACCGAGTTTCGCTGCCGCCACATCCTTCTGGCGACTGGCCCTGATTTCCAGGACTATGCGGCCCATCAGCGGTTTCTGCTCGGCATGCACCGGGATGGCTTCATCCAACCGGATCCGCTCGGTCTCGGCCTTGCTTGCGACTTTGCTGGCAGAGCCCTCACTGTTGCAGGAACACCGAAATCCACGCTCTTCGTCGCCGGACCGCCCGCTCGCCCAGCATTCGGTGAGCTGACAGGCGTCCCGGAAATTGCCGCGCAAGCTGCGAGCTTGGTGGACCGGATCATCGGCTGTTGTGCCCGCGAGACGAGGACCATCGTCATTAGCCCCACGGTGTGAATGGCTGGCAACTAGCCTTGCCTAAGCCCGTAGCGAACAACCCCACACCTGCCATGGGACGAAGAAGGTCAGCAGGTTGGTGGCGGCGCTGCGCGCAAACTGGTACCCGTCCGGACCCCGTAACGGTCAGCCTTTACTTACGCTAATCACCTCATCCCAGGTCGCCAATATTAGCCGTCAGCAGCGCGTTCTTGAGCGGAAATTATTGCCGCTCTCCCGCCATGTTGACGTCGGCCCAAAGCCAGGGCACAAAGATGGCATCCACGGTCGCTCGCGACAGGAAAACAGAGGAAAATCAAAGGCAATTTTTTTAAGCCTTTGAAATCGTGTGAGAATCCAGGTTTTCCAGGCAGGCCATTTTAAGTTGGTTTTCCGCGTAAATTTGGCGGCTGCTTCTCACAGAAAAAAGCGACGCCTTCTCAACAACTTGAGCAATCCCGGCTGCTGGTCTTCAGTCCATCCGTCGTTCCGAAACGGGTCTCGCGAAAATTGGCTGGGTACCGGCAGCAGGTTTTACTCCTGCTCCGCCATCCGATAGCCCACGCCCGGTTCCGTGCGCACGATCCGGGGCTGGGTCGGATCGCGTTCGATCTTCTGGCGGAGCTGGCCGATGAAGACGCGCAGGTAATGCAGGTCGTCGCCGTGGGCGGGGCCCCAGACGGATGTCAGCAATGTGCGGTGCGTAACGACCCGACCGGTATGGCGGGCGAGCAACAGGAGCAGGTCGTACTCCTTCGGCGTCAAATGCACGAACTCGCCGCCTCGCGAGACGAGCCGCTTCACCGGATCGATCGTCAGGCCGTCGATTTCCATCACGGTGGGGATCGCGTCCCGGCGTCCACGATGACGCAGCGCGGTGCGGATACGGGCAGTCAGCTCTCCAATGCCGAAGGGCTTCTCGACATAGTCGTCGGCGCCCAGATCGAGTGCCGCAATCTTCTCGCTCTCGCGATCCCTGGCCGAGAGGATGACGATCGGGATATCCGACCAGCCGCGCAGGCTGGCGATGACCTCCTTGCCGTCCATATCCGGCAGACCGAGATCAAGGATGACCAGATCCGGCGCCTGGGTGGCGACAGCCTTCAGCGCTTCGGCGCCCGTTCCGGCTTCGACGACCTCGTAGCCTGCGGCCGTCAGAGACGGTTTCAGGAAACGCTGGATCTGGGGCTCGTCATCGACGACCAGAATGCGGGACTGGTTCATTGGACATCGCCCCTTGGTTCATTGCTTCCGGGAAACCGCATAACGATGCGCGTGCCCCGCTTCTTGAGAGCCGGGCTCTCCGCATGGATCTTGCCGCCCATCGCCTCGACAAAGCCACGGGCGATGGAAAGGCCGAGCCCCGTGCCGGGAGCCCGTCCATCCGGCTTTCCCCTGCGATAGAATTTTTCGAAGATCCGGTCCAGATCCTCAGGCGGAATGCCCTTGCCGTGATCGGTGACCGAGATCAGCACATCCTTGCCGTCGCGGCGGGCGTAAACGTTGATCGGCTCGTCGCCGCCATATTTCACCGCATTGTCCAGAAGGTTGAACAGCACTTGACCGATCAGAACACTGTCACCCCGGATCAGGGGCAGGTCAGAGGCAATGCCCGTCTCGACGACACGTCCCGGCGCGTATTTGCGCGTCCGCTCGACAGCGGACTGCACCACGTCTGCGACATCCACCCAATCCTGTTTCGGCTTCAGCGTGCCCGCCTCGATGCGTGTCATGTCAAGCAAATTGGCGACGAAGCGGCTCATCCGACCGCTTTCCTCCTCGATCGACTGAAGAAGATCATCGCGGTTTTCAGGCGTCATGCGCTCACCGAGCTGACGTAAGCCGGTGACAGCACCGGTGATCGTCGCCAGCGGGGTTCGCAGGTCATGGGAGATGGAGGAGAGCAGCGCTTCCCGATAACGTTCACCCTCAAGCCTTGCCGCCTGCTCGACAGTCTCGTCGGCGAGGCGTGCCCGATCGAGCGCGATCGCCGTCTGGTCAAGAATGGCGGTCAGCGCGCGTTCGGCGTTCAGGTCGAGCCGATCGCGCCTGTGCTCGATGCCGCAGACCCCGACGATGCCATGGGGTCCGAGCAGCGGGCGGAACTCGAAGCGGCTGTTCGGCAGCGTGCCCGTGCCGTGGCCGGCGGGCTCGCGCTTGTCATGGGACCAGCGAGCGGCGGTCATGTCCGTCACGTCGAGCTCGGCATCCGGCGGCCAGGCGGCGGCCACGCCGAGATCGCCCTTGCGCGGAACGAGCAGTACGACCTTGCGCTTGAGGCTCGCCTGCAATTGGGAGACAGCAAGCCAGATCGCGTCCTCGCCCTTTCCCGTGCTCGCGAGCTTTCGGGAGAAATCGTAGAGCGATTGCAACGCGGTCGCGCGGATCCGCGCGACATCGGCCTGTTCGCGGATGCGCGAGGCAAGACCGCCTGCGATGATGGCCACGGCCAGAAAGACGAAGAGCGCGAAGACCTCGTGCGGTGCGGCGATTGTGAAGGTGTGACGGGGATCGATGAAGAAGAAGTTGTAGGCGAGTGCGGAAAGAACTGCGGCGAGGAAGGCCGCGACGTAACCGCCAATCACCGACGCGCCGAGAACGGCGAGCAGGAAAAGCAGGGATATGTTGGGCAGCACAACGAAGACGTCGATTGCCTTACCCAGCAGCGTGGTCACAGCGACGAAACCCAGTGCCGTCAGCGCCGATTGCCGAAGCACGGCACTCGGTGGCACGATCAGAGTCTTGCCTGCCCGGTCGACCGTCGGGCCGTCCGGCGTGACGATATGGATGCCGAGACCTGATGCCTCACGCGCCAGAGTATCCGGCAGGGACCGCGAGACGAGCTTTTGCCAGCGGCTGCGCTTGCGCGTGCCGATGACGATCTGGGTCGCATGCTCGCGCCGGGCGAGTTTCAGGATCTCCTCGACGAAATCATTGCCGATGATACGGCGTGTTTCAGCGCCCAACTGTTCGGCAAGCCGGAAGAGCGTCTCTATCCTCTGCAGGCGTTCCGGCGTCTCGACTTCCCGGTCGGCCCGCTCGATCGAGATAACCAGCCAAGGTGCGTTGAGCCCTGAGGCGAGCCGGCTCGCAACGCGGACAACCTTCTCCGATAGCGGGTCGGAGCCGACGCAGACGATGAGGCGTTCGCCCGTGGCCCAGGGACCATCGATGGCGTTCTGCTTGAGATAGTCGACCATCTGATCGTCGACTCTGTCGGCGGTGCGACGCAGCGCCAGTTCGCGCAGCGCCGTCAGATTGCCGAGGCGGAAGAAGCGGTCGACAGCGCGGTTGGCGCTTTCGGGAAGATAGACCTTGCCCTCCTTCAGACGCTCGATCAGCTCGGATGGCGCAAGGTCGACGAGCAGAACTTCATCGGCGCGTTTGAGGACGACATCGGGCACCCGCTCGCGCACCGTGACACCGGTGATCTGGGCGACAAGATCGGCCAGGCTTTCCAAATGCTGGATGTTGAGCGCCGTCCAGACATCGATGCCTGATGATATCAGCTCCTCAATGTCCTGATGCCGCTTGGGGTGGCGGCTGTCCTCGGGGTTGGAATGGGCGAGCTCGTCGACGATGACGATGCGGGGACGCCGTTCAAGCGCCGCATCAAGGTCGAACTCCTCGAGCATCCGGCCACGATGAGCCACCCTGCGTCGAGGCAGGATCTCGAGACCGTCGAGTAGTGCTGCCGTCTCACCGCGACCATGGGTCTCGACCAGCCCGATGACGACGTCGATGCCGTCAGCCTTGAGGCGCCTGGCCCGTGAGAGCATCGCATAGGTCTTGCCGACGCCGGGTGCGGCACCCAGAAAAACGGTCAGCTTGCCCCGGCGGTCCTTATCCGCCAGGGCAAGCAGGGCATCGGGATCGGGACGTCTATCGTCCCTGCGGTCGTCATCCGCCATTCAGGTCTCACATCCAGAGCAATTCCAGCAAAGTGGGAACCGGTTTTGCGTTCGGAATTGCGTTAAAGCAAAGAAATAGAGCATTGCAGGCGATCTGATTTCGCCGGAAATGCTCTAGAGGGCATCGAGTGCCAGGTTGAGCTCTAGCACATTGACCCTTGCTTGGCCGATAATGCCGAAGGTCGGAACTTCGTTCTGCTGCGCGACGAGCGAGGCGATGGCAGCCGGCGGTATTCCCCTCGCCTGCGCAACGCGCGCCACCTGAGCTTCCGCGAAGGCCGGCGAGATATGCGGGTCGAGACCGGAGCCGGAGGCAGTGACCGCATCAGCTGGGATAGGCTGCGCGATGCCGGTTTCGGTCAAACGGGCGACATCGGCTGTGACGCGCTCCTTCAATGTCGCCGAGGTCGTGCCGAGGTTCGAGCCGGACGAGGCTGTCGCATTGTAGGGGTCTGGCCCCGTCGCAGAGGGACGCGGCCAGAAATACCGGTCGGAGGTGAAGTTCTGGCCGATCAAGGCGGAGCCTACGACCGCGCCGTCGCGTTCGATCAGGCTGCCATTCGCGTTTACAGGCATGACCGCCTGGGCGATGCCGTTGATCGCCAGCGGATAGGCGAGACCGGTGAGTGCGGTCATGGCGACAACGAGGGTAAGTGCGGGTCTGATATGGCTGAGCATGATTACACCAGATGAAGAGCGCTGACAGCGATGTCGATAACCTTGATCCCGGCAAAAGGCAGGATCAGGCCGCCGAGACCGTATACCAAGAGGTTGCGGCGAAGCAGTGCTGCGGCACCCGCCGGACGGTAAGCCACGCCTTTCAATGCCAGCGGAATGAGTGCCACGATGATCAGCGCGTTGAAGATGACGGCAGACAGGATGGCGGATTGCGGTGAGGTCAGCGCCATGATGTTGAGGGCTTCGAGCGCCGGATAGGTGGCCACGAACAAGGCCGGGATGATGGCGAAGTATTTGGCCACATCATTGGCGATCGAAAACGTCGTCAGCGACCCGCGCGTCATCAGGAGCTGCTTGCCGATCTCGACGATCTCGATGAGTTTGGTCGGACTGGAATCGAGGTCCACCATATTGGCGGCCTCGCGCGCGGCCTGGGTGCCGGTCTGCATGGCGACACCGACATCCGCCTGGGCAAGCGCCGGCGCATCATTGGTCCCGTCGCCGCACATGGCGATCAGGCGGCCGCCCTGCTGCTCGCGGCGGATATAGGCGAGCTTGTCTTCCGGTGTTGCCTGGGCGAGGAAATCGTCGACGCCGGCTTCCGAGGCAATGGCAGCTGCCGTGACCGGGTTGTCGCCGGTGACCATGACCGTACGAATGCCCATGGCGCGCAGGGCCGCAAAACGTTCCTTGATACCGGGTTTGACGACGTCCTTGAGATGGATGACGCCGAGCAGGCGGTCACCGTCGGCAACGCCAAGCGGCGTGCCACCGGTGCGAGCGACCTGGTCGACGGCGCGACGAAATTCGGCCGGCGCATCCTGATCGGTGAGACCAGCGAATTTCAGCACCGCATCGACGGCGCCCTTGCGCAGGCGGCGCTGGCCGATGTCGACGCCAGAGAGACGCGTTTCGGCGGTGAAGTCTATGACGGCATCGAACTCGGCCTTCGGCATGGGCACGCCGAATTCACCTGTCGCCAGCGCGACGACAGAGCGCCCTTCCGGCGTTTCGTCCGACAGCGAGGCGATGAGGGCGGCTTCCGCAAGTTCGGTCGGCGTGACGCCCGGAGCGGCGAGGAAGTCGCTGGCCATGCGGTTGCCGAAGGTAATCGTGCCTGTCTTGTCGAGGAGCAGAGTGTCGACGTCGCCGGCGGCTTCGACGGCGCGGCCGGAGGTGGCGATCACGTTAAAGCGCACCAGACGGTCCATACCGGCGATGCCGGTGGCCGAGAGCAGGCCGCCAATCGTGGTCGGGATCAGGGTGACCAACAGTGCTGCCAGCACCGTGACCGAAAGCACCGTGCCGGAATAACCGGCAAGGCCCCAGATCGCAACGCAGACGAACAGGAAAATCAGCGTCAGGCCGGAGAGGAGGATCGACAGCGCGATCTCGTTCGGCGTCTTCTGGCGCTTGGCCCCTTCGATCAGCGCGATCATGCGGTCGACGAAGGAGGAGCCGGGCTGGACGGTGATCTTGATCTTGATCTCGTCTGACAGAACCTGGGTGCCGCCTGTGACCGCCGACCGGTCGCCGCCGGATTCGCGGATGACCGGGGCGGATTCACCAGTGATGGCGCTTTCGTTGACCGAGGCGACACCTTCGATCACTTCGCCGTCGCCGGGGATCAGTTCGCCGGCCGCGACCAGAACGATGTCGCCAACCTTGAGGCTGGAAGCCGGAATGGTTTCCGTCTTGCCGTTAGCTCCAAGACGGCGGGCGACGAGTTCGGATTTGGTCTTCTTCAGGCTGTCCGCCTGGGCACGGCCCCGGCCCTCGGCCACGGCTTCGGCAAAAGTGGCGAAGAGCACGGTGAACCAGAGCCAGGCGGCGATCTGGCCGGAGAAACCTGCCTCGCCGGGATTGGCGGCGAGGTCACGGATGAAGAGGATCGTGACGACGACGGCGACGATTTCAGTCACGAATATGACCGGGTTGCGCATCAGCTTGCGCGGATCGAGTTTGACGACTGCGTCACGCATCGCCGGAAACAGGATCGACGGGTCGAGAAGACCTGATGCCTTGTTTTCTTTTGACATGATGGGTCCTTTAGAAGGTCTGGCCGGCGAGCATGGCGAAGTGTTCGACGATCGGGCCGAGCACCAGTGCGGGCAGGAATTGCAGGCCGCCGAGAATGAGGATGATGCCGATCAAGAGGCCGACGAACAGCGGGCCATCGGTCGGGAAGGTGCCGGCGGAGGCCGGTGACTTCACCTTAGCGGCGAGCGATCCGGCGATTGCCATGACCGGCACGACATATGCGAAGCGGCCGAGCAGCATCGCGATGCCAAGCGTCGTGTTGTACCAGGGCGTGTTGCCTGACAGACTGCCGAAGGCCGAGCCATTGTTGCCGGCTGCCGAGCTGTAGGCATAGAGGATTTCCGACAGACCGTGCGGGCCTGCGGTGCCGACGCTTGCCGCTGCAAAGGGCAGCATGGCCGAGACTGATGTGAAGCCGAGGATGACCAGCGGCAGGATCAGCACGGCGAGCATGGCGAACTTCATCTCGCGTCCCTCGATCTTCTTGCCGAGGAATTCCGGCGTGCGCCCGACCATCAGGCCGGCGACGAAGACGGACAGAATTGCAAAGACCAGCATGCCGTAGAGACCCGAGCCGACGCCGCCCGGCAGCACTTCGCCGAGCTGGATGAGGAACATCGGCACCAGACCACCCAAGCCCGTGAACGAGCCGTGCATGCCGTTGACGCCGCCATCGGACAGGCCTGTCGTCACTGCCGCATAAAGCGCGGTCATGGCCTGGCCGAAGCGGACTTCCTTGCCTTCCATGTTCCCAAGCGAGGGATCGACTCCGATCGCTGTCAGGATGGTGTTGCCTTGGGCCTCGGCCCAGTAGGTCACGGCCACGCCCGAGATCAGCAGGAAGGCCATGGCAGCGAGCAACGCCCAGCCTTGTCGGCGATTGCCGACCATCTGCCCGAAGGTGTAGACGAGCGACGCCGAGATCGACAGCATGGCGAAGATGTTGAGATAGTTCGACCACGCGGTCGGGTTCTCGAACGGATGCGCGGCATTGACGTTGAAGAAGCCGCCGCCATTGGTGCCGAGCTGCTTGATCGCTTCCTGGGAGGCGACGGGGCCGAGCGAAATCACCTGATTGGCGCCTTCCAGCGTCGTCGCGGTGACGGAGCCGTCGAGCGTCTGGGGGAGCCCCATGGCGACGAAGGCAAGTGCGACGACGATGGCGAGCGGCAACAGGACGTAGAGAGTGGCTCTCGTCATATCCACCCAGAAATTACCGAGCGTTGCGACCTTCGAACGAGCGAGTGCGCGGGTGACGGCGATCGCGAGTGCCATGCCTGTGGCCGCCGATAGGAAGTTCTGCACGGTGAGGCCGGCCATCTGGGAGAAGTGGCTCATCGTCGTCTCACCACCGTAGTTCTGCCAGTTGGTGTTGGTGACGAAGGAGACAGCCGTGTTGAAGGCGAGATCCGAAGGGAGACCGGGGAACCCGTGGGGGTTCAGCGGCAGATAGGCCTGCAGCCGCAGCATCGCATAGAGCGCAAGAAAGCCCCCGAGCGAGAAAGTCAGCATGGCGAGCGTATAGCCGAGCCAGCTCTGCTCCTTCTCGGGGCTGATGCCGCTCACGCGGTAGAGATCACGCTCCACGCGGCCGAGCACGGGGGACAGAGAGGCCCGCTCGCCGGAAAACACCCGCGCCATGTAAAGGCCGAGTGGTTTGATGACGAGAAGGACGGCGAGGAAGAGGAGGCTGATCTGCAGCCATCCGACTAGTGTCATGGGTCTGCTCCCGATCAGAAGCGTTCGGGACGCAGAAGCGTCACGACGAGATAGACGCCAAGGGCAATGGCGACGGCGAGGCCGAAGAGGGGTTCAAGCATTGGCTTTGCCCTCACAGCCGGTCGAGCGCGCGGGCGTAAAATGCGAGCACGAGAAGCGTGCCAGAGGTGAGCGCAATAAAGATGAGGTCGGACACATCAGGATCTCCCGTTGATACAGAAGATGATTTACGCCCGGGCGGATAAGGCTTCGATTGGGAAGCGGCATGGCGGGCGTAAAGAAAAAATAAGGATGCATCAGCAGGGCTGACTGTCGATCGATGACCGCTTGAACTCAGAGCAAATGGTGGTCCGTGTCCCGCGGAACGGGATGTCCGCTTGTCGGTGCGAGGATGCCGACGTGTACGACCGAATTGACGCGAAGGTGCCACGCGAAAATGCTCCCCTCACCTCCGGCTTGGCGCTCCCGAACGGAAATAATTGCCGCTCTCCCGCCATGTTGACGTCGGCCCAGAGCCAGGGCACAAAGTTGGCATCTACGGTCGCTCGCGTCAGGCGACGTCTTCTCAACAACTTGAGCAATCGTGGCTGTTGTTCTTCAGGCCATCCGTCGTGCCTGAGCGGGCCTCACAAAACTGGCTGGGGACCCGCAGGCAATCTCCGTGTTGGGGCCGTGAGTGGCAGTCCGCTCTTGTCTAACACGCCACGCAAGCAGACATTTCGCATCCAAGCTCCACAGTAAGAAACGCACCGGCCGCAGCACATCATATTTGCTCAGTTCTCAGTTCGCGCAACGAGCTCCAGGACATGTTCAACGTCGTCACCCAGATAATCGGCCGTCTACTGCGCGGTAGCGGTGAGTAAAGGGAAGGCCGAGGAGTTAGGAACAATCCAGCGTCGAAACCATTGGCGAATGGATGGAGCCTTACGAGGTTGCGCCCCGAGCTCTACTTCGAGTCTGGAAAACCCCATGACCCTTCTTGTCGTCTACGTTGCAATTGCGATCTCCATCTCGTTTGTATGCTCGATACTCGAAGCTGTATTGTTGAGCATTACGCCGAGTTATACTGCTACGCTGGAAGCGACACAGCCAGAGACAGCCCGCAAGGTGAAGATGCTCAAGGACGATGTCGATCGTCCCTTGGCAGCCATCCTCAGCCTAAATACCGTTGCCCACACTGCGGGTGCGGCCGGAGCGGGCGCCCAAGCGGCCCATGTCTTCGGAGATGCCGCGATCGCCGTTTTCTCGGCCGTGCTGACACTGCTGATCCTGGTGCTTTCGGAGATCATCCCGAAGACGCTGGGTGCGATGTATTGGAGAGCATTTACGCCGCTGGCCGCGCGCATCCTGCCGCCGATGATCTGGTCGATGTGGCCATTGGTGAAGATGTCTCAGCTCATCACCCGTCTCCTGTCGCGCGGCAGGCCGCAGCCGCCCGTCAGCCGCGACGAGATTGCGGCAATGGCCGACATCGGTCATCGCGAAGGGGTCATCGACAAGGGGGATTCTAAGGTCTTCCGTAACCTTCTGAAGTTTGATCGACTGACCGTCGCTGACATCATGACACCGCGTACTGTCGTTTATGCCCCTTGAACAGAAGTCGACGATCGATGCGGTGATAGCATGCAAGGCCGAGCTCAAGTTCTCTCGCATCCCGGTCTTCGAAGGGTCGATCGATCAGGTCACAGGCTTCGTGCTCAAGACAGACATTCTCTACGAAGCCGTGGAGGGCAAGGGCGGCACGCGTCTACAGGACATGAAGCGCGATCTGGAGGCGATCACAGAGGCGATGCCACTTGAGGAGCTTTTCGATTTCCTCATCCACAAGGATCGGCATGTCGCTCTGGTCGTCGATGAATTCGGAGGAACTGCCGGCATCGTGACCTTGGAGGATCTGATCGAAACGCTGATCGGCGAAGAGATCGTCGATGAGTTCGACAGCATACCGGATCTTCAAGCCCATGCCCGCCAGAAATGGAGCGACCGTAACGTCAAGAGCTAGCGCGCCACGCAGAGGTTCCAGTTCACCGCAAAGCCTCAGGGCGCCAACTGCCTCCCGTCAAGCTTACAAAGAAGTTTCTCGGGCTTTCAGGATCGAGCAGATCATTCTCTGCCAACATCTCCTCGAAGGCGCCGACCTCGTCAGGCACATAAGGCCGCAGCGTCTTTCCCGGCCCGAGCAGACGATCAATCGCTTTCACGAACGACCCTTTCGCCAAAGCGATGGCGTCGCGGATCGCATGCGGCTCGGTCGCAAGATGCTCGGCCAATAGCTCTGTCCGGATCGTCTCGATTACCGATGCGGTTGCGCCTGCCCTATCGTCAGATGGGACCTCGATGGCAACATCACATTCGGAATCAAATCCCAGAGAGCGGTTGTTGAAGTTGGAGGAGCCTACACGCAGCAGCCGATCGTCGATAATCGTGATCTTCGCATGCACGTAGATCGGTCTTCCCTGCTCGGTGACGGGCGTGAAGATGCGAAACCTGTCGTGGCGGTCTGCCGCGCCTACGAGTTGGAGCAAACGTGCTCGCGCCGTATCCATGGTTTTGGCTTCCAGATATCCATCTGCGGATTCGGGGTTGATCACGATGATCTCGGGACCAGCCGGCTCCTGCAGGCGGGCTGCCATGGCCTCTGCAATCCGTCGGGATGCGAAATACTGGCTCTCGCAATAGATGATGTCTTTTGCGCCGGCGATCGCGTCGAGATAGAGCGTCTCGATTTCCCGGACCTCGGATTGATCGCGATAGGCGGGGAGCGTGCGTGCGATTGCAACCTCGACATCTCTAAGCAGCACCTGGACTGCCTCCGGCCACAGGGGATCGCTGCGGTTGGGCTCGAGGAGTTTTTCGCTGGTGGCGGCAAACCATCGCTCCCGGGCGACATCCCCCAGCAGTTTTGCAACAGGTCCGCTCAGAACAGATGTCGCATCGTGCCAGGGGCCATGGGGCTTGCCATTCGGCATTTTGCGACGCGCGTCGTCGTCCAAATGCCAGCGCGTGTCCCAGCGCTCGGTGGTGATGTCGATCCCGCCGCAGAAGGCCAGCACGTCGTCGATGACCACGATCTTCTGGTGATGGGCGGAGGCAGGCGGATGCGCGCCATCCAGTTTGAAGTGGATATTGGAAGTGGACATAAGGTTCAGCAGACGAAAGGGCATGCTTCCGCGTCCCAATGAAGTGAACAAGCCCAGATGCCATTTGAGGATGTGGACTTGCAGGTCTGGACGTGTCTTGCCGATCCACTTCAGAAACCGTCCCAGCTTGTTCGGCCCTTCAAGACTGGCACCCTCAGGCTCGAACTCGATCCGGGTGTCGAAATCCCAGCCGATCAGGTAAACCACCTGCCGAGCTTCGAGGATGGCCTGCTTGACGGCAACGAAATAGTCTTCGGCGTCGAAGATGACGCCGAAACGATCTGCGCGCGCCTTCTTCCAACAGTTGCGACCTGATTGCAGGATGCTCGATGTCATGCTTCGCTCATTCTGTCCTTGAAAAAGAGGCGCGATCGCTACTCTTCCGGAGATGTAGTTCTGGGAACGAGCCAGTCATGGCGCCAGATAGATCGTCACTCGTTTTTCGGAACTCAAGCCACTTTCTCCGTCTGCAAGTTCCGCTCCAATGATATCGCTCGCGGCGATGCCCTCGCTTCGCATGGCTGTGTAAAACAATGCGTTGCTTTCGATCGCTGCCTGCAAGCGCGAGACGTCGGACTCTCGCTTTCCAACCTCCGGCCTTACCATGTCCATGCTGTCCGGTTTCAACGCAACGAAATGGAAGCGGTTGGCGCCAAAGACCATCTTCACTTCATCGGCAGTTTCTCTGGCCCGCTGAACGGCTCTTAGCGCCTTCTCAGCAACCCGCGTGCTGTCCGTCTCCCTGGCATCGATTTCGTATCCGAACAGCTTGGCCGGATCTTCTCCCGGATAAGGGGCCGACTGTGCAAAAGCCTGTGACGCTGCGGCCGAACTGGCGAGGGCGACCAACAATGCAATGGCTTGATTGTGTTTCATTTGCTGCTCTTTCCTTTCATATAATCGTTCTTCTCTGCGCCTGATGTCGGATGCAATGGCTCTCGGCGTGATGACAAAGCCGTTTTCCATTCTTCCAGATGGGCAGGTGCGACGCGCCAAAGGTCAGGCTCTGGAAGCGGAAGGCCCATGTCTTCCATGGTGGAGGCGATGTGCCGGCGAACATCGGATGTGGTTTGCTTGTAATCGGACCGGAGTGAATCCGTCCAGAAACCGATGTTCATGGTGATCGCATCGGCAGCCAGTTCATCGATCCGAACCGTCACCGGGCGGTCGTCAAGCACCCCCTGTACCGAAGCGACAGATCCGCGCAAACGCTCGACGAGAGTGTCGAGATCAGTGCTATATCCGACCTGAAGCAGAACATTGCCACGACGGATCGGATCTGCGGTGTTGTTGACAATACGCGAAGTGAAGACTTCGGCATTGGGCACCAGTGCCACGCGGCCATCATAGGTGCGGATCTGCGTTGCACGCAGTTCGATCCGTTCGACCGAACCCTCCGTCGGTCCGACAACAATCTGGTCCCCGATTTCGAACGGCCGAAGCGCCAGGATCAATAGACCGCTGACGAAATTCGACAAGATGTCCTTGAGCGCGAAACCGAGCACGAGACCCGTCAGGCCAAGCCCGGTCACCAGCGCGCCCGGGCTGAACCCCAGCGCATCAGCGGCAACGAGCACGCCGAGTAGAATGAGAGAGTAGTACGACAACTGCCGGATCAGGTTCTCGAGTGTTCTGTCAGCGATTCGGCGTTTGAAGACGACCACGAGCACACGGTTGACACCTGAAGCAACCAGCAAGGTGGTTCCCATCACCAGTGCCGCAGCCAGCAATCGCGGAACAACGCTGACCACCGAACTCCAGGCTCGCGAGAGAACGGTTTGCAGGGCCGCGAGTGTGTCTGCGAAAAAACTGCCACCGAAACCCTGACGGCGATCGACAGCATCTCGTAAACCCAATTCGATCGCATTTGCCCAACGGGCGGCCAGAGTGTCGATGTCAGTCAGACTGTCTTCCGCATCGATCGGCGAGACGGTCGTGATCCGCACACCCGCTACGACGATGACGCGCTCGTTTCCCGAAGCTTCGACGGCAGCATTCGGCACAGTTTCGAGCGCCCTGACCAGAACACCAAGCCGCTGTTCCACCCGCCGAGCCCGTTCTTCAGCGCCAAGGGTATCACTCGAGCTGACAGAGAAAAGCGCGCGACCATCCAGCCTGACCGTCTCCGCCCCCCTCCTGCGCCACGGCCCGATCGACCAGAATGAGGAGGATCCCGAGGAACAGCGTGGCCACCAGCAGGCTGAACCGCCTGCCTGCGCCAGCACCTTCAGGCATCAGAAGATCAGCATCAGGAGAAGAACCACCACGGCCAAGCCGATGAGAAATATGACACCAATCGTGCCGCCGAGAAACTTCAGCATGAATAATCGCCTTTACCGAGTTGAACGGAGGAATCGGCGAGCCTTTCGAACTTCGCGTTCCATTGAGGGAACAGGTTCGGGGGACACATAGTTCCCTCCACACCAACGCGCGGCTGTTGCAGGCCAAACAGATGAACGACCCCACGAAATCAGGGAAGTCTGCCAGGAAGCCTGAAAATCGGACGGCAGGCGCCCGAGACCCTACCGTTCCAATTTCCGGCCATGGGCTTGGGAAGGCTGCTTGGCATGAGCAAAGCGTGCTCACCCAAAGGCGAGCACCGCAGCAACTGGCCATGGATCATGGCAGAAAATCTCATCGCGAACCTGTCTTCCACTCGCGGATGACTGGCGCGTGACGCGGGCAGATCTCGCACGAAGTTGTGTTGGCGAACCTCATGGCAGCCAGTAAGCTACGTGAACACCGGAACTATGGTCGCGTAAGCCTGCACGAGGCTCCGAAATCCGCTTGGGTAGTGTTTAAATGATCGACAGCCAGCAAGCGCGCACCCGATAACCTCATCTCATGAGGCCCGAAGCCCGCAGCGCGCTCTCGATGACCTCCTGAATGCTATCAGGCTTCGAGGGTTCACTCTGCCGTGGAGCTACGCACGCGGTATCGCGCTCGGTTGCGGTCCCCCGCCGTTCGAAGGATGGTGTAAGCCCCCAGGCTCGCGCGATGTGCACGGTCGAGGAAATCCCGGCATCGAGCATATGGGCGGCAGGCCGGCCGTATCCGGAGGCTGCATCGACGGGTGTTCCGTGACCCATTCCGACAATGCGGTAATGCTCGATGGCATCACGGCCGGATGCGTCTTTCCACGTTTCCAGCGCGTGGCCGCCATCGAGAAGCTGAGCCTCGCTCGATCCCACGTCCGCCCCGTGGACACCGAGCCACTGATCGATGATCGCACGGGAGTTTGCGTCTGAAACGGTGTTGTCGGTCGTTCCGTGCCATACGGATACCGTCGGCCAAGGTCCTTCATGGGCTGAGGCGTTCCTCAGCTTGGCATCAAGCATCGTGGAGGATGGAAGACCATGCCCCCGCATCCGATCAAATGCTTCCGGCACCGTGGAGGCGACGCCGAAGGGAAGGCCAGCGATGATCGCACCACCGGTAAAGACTTCGGGATAGGAGGCGAGAAGTGCATTGGCCATTGCGCCACCTGCCGAAAGGCCGGTGACGAACACACGACGCGGATCGACACCGTGAAGGTCGATCATGCTCGCGATCATCTCGCGGATCGACAGGATCTCTCCCTCGTCGCGCGTGACGTCATTGCTCTGGAACCAGTTGAAGCAGAGATTTGCATTGTTCTGGCGGGACTGTTCTGGAAAGAGGACCGCGAAACCATAGTCGTCCGCGAGCCGCGACCAGCCGGAACCATGATCATAGGCGGCTGCCGACTGTGTGCAGCCATGCAGGACGACTACGAGGGCGGGAGGGGACGCCGGACTATCCGGGCACTGATACCAGCCCGTAAGCTGGCCGGGGTTTTGCGCAGGGTCAGCCAGTCTGGTCAGCTTGTTCGGCTGGTCGACGGCGCCGTGTGTTTGAGCGCGGGCACGAGCGAGCCGCTCGATGGTATCGGAAATGCTTCGCATGGGGTGACCTTCTGGGGTTCCGGAAAGCCAACCGACATCCCTGTTGATAGATGATGTTTCACAGCGAGTTCGAGGACCGGCATGAACCGATCCTCGATTGTTATCGGTTAGAGAGTGCGAACGCGATAGCGGTCCCGCTCCTGTTCGATTTCGGCTGGGCCGTAAGGATCAGCTGCGTGGTCGAACTTCGTCCAGCCCTGCTCCGAATAGGCCTGGCGGCGCGCCATCGGATCGACGCGGTTTGACTGCTTGAGGATCGATTCTGCTTCGATTTCCATTCCGTCATCCACCCGAGCGGTGACAAGTGTGCCGCCACGGCGAACACCTTCGGCGTAGACATGGGCTTCATCTTCGGAGACGCCGGAATCGGTGAGTGCGCCGATCAATCCGCCCGCTGCACCACCGGCAACCGCGCCGGCGACCGCACCGGCGGCAGTGGCGGCAAGCCAACCGGCCGCCACGACCGGGCCGACACCGGGAATGGCCATGATGCCAAGGCCAGTTAGAAGACCACCTGCACCACCAACGACAGCGCCGATACCGGCACCGGCGCCCGCACCTTCTGCGGCACCGTTGTCGTTGTCTTCATGCTTGTGGCGGTTGTCGGCATTGTTGGAAACAATGCTGATGTCGTCGGATGGGACGCCACGGGCTTCAAGTGCACTGACGGCCGAAGTTGCCTCAGCATAGTTGTCAAAAAGTCCGGTAATGGTTTTCATTGGAATGACCTTTCTCTGCGTTTCCGCAAAATTATTTCGAGACGACGTTGCCCTGGTAATCCATGGCCACCGGCATGGACCTGCCATCCTTCATCGCCGTGGCCTGCCAAACGCCCTGGTCGTCGAGCATTAGGTCGGCAATGCCGGTGTAGCCTGCCTCTTCAATGCGCTGCCGTGCCTGTTCCTCGGTGAAGGAATTTGCGCCCTCCACAGGGGCAGCAGCATTTGGCGTATCCGGTGTCGCAACGGCAGGAGTATCGCCATCCGTGGCCGGAACCGTCGTGGTCTGGGCATAGGCAGACACTGCCGAGGCGCACACGAGCGCCGCCGCGAAAATCATCTTTTTCATGGGTTTTCCTCTTTGCAGACCTGGTTGCTAGGTCTCGCAGCAAGAACACGAGCGCGTGATTAAAGTTCCGCACCTTGCCTGCCTTTCGTTATAATCGACAACTTCTTCCCGCCGCACTCCAAAGCGCGTGGCGGAAATGTGCTGCGAAGGGAACCGACTGGTCACGGGCAGTCTTTTGCCTATAAGGTCGTCCACGGATTGTGGATCGATGCGCTGCACCGTCGAACGGGAGAGCCTGAATGAAAGACGACGGTCCAACGCATACAGACTGGGACGTGCAAGCACTGCGAAGCGCGATTGACTCCGCCGGGGTCGCTCTCTGGACCTGGATTATCGAGAACGATGAATTCGTCATGGATGCACGAGGCTTCGAACTCTGGGACATCTCTCCGGACACCGTACTGACTTTTGAACACCTGTCCGCGCAGGTTCATCCTGCGGATCGCGACCGCGTGAGGACGGCCTTCATGGCTACCCGTGTCATCGAAGGCCAGTTCGAGATCGACTTTAGAATTCTGACGAGCGCATCGGATGTGCGATGGATTTCGGCGCGGGGCCAAGGAAGCAACGGAGATACCGCCGCCGGAAAGATGTCGGGCATTTTCCTCGATGTTACGGGGCGCAAGCAGGCGGAGGAAGGCCACGAGTTGCTGGCAGGTGAAATGAGCCATAGGGTGAAGAACCTTCTCGCTCTCGCGTCTGGCCTGACGACAATCACGTCACGGACGACCGAGACGAAAGAGGAGATGGCGAAGCAGTTGACCCAGCGACTGACCGCGCTGGGGCGTGCCCATGACCTGGTGCGGCCTCTACCCAATGGTCAGGGGAGTGCCGCCCTGCTTGGCGACCTGTTCTCGGTGCTGCTGGCGCCTTATGATGAGATCGGCGCCTTCGCAGGTCGGATCCGTGTCGCCGTTCCGCGCATGGGGATCGGCGAAAAGGCGGCGACAAGCCTTGCCCTCGTGATCCATGAGCTGGCGACCAATTCTTTGAAATACGGCGCCCTGTCCTCCGAGCAAGGTTTGCTCGATATCTCCGGCTCTACCGTCGAAGAGAATGTCGAGATCCTCTGGAGCGAACAGGGCGGGCCAGAGATACCGAGCCGCTCACCTGAAGGATATGGAAGCAAGCTTCTCCACCGCACAGTGAGTGGTCACCTCGGGGGCTCGATTGCGCACGAGTGGACCGCCGGAGGGGTCGTTGTGACCTTGACGATGCGGGTGAGCGATCTGACACATTGATCGGACCTGTGCCGACTGCAGATGGGAGGGGCCTTCAGTCGCTCCTGGAGGTAGAACGCCGCATTCGCTTGATAATCAGCAAGTTTCTGGTGCTCCAGGTTCGTTTTTGCCAATCAATCGAACAAATGATGCAGGGAACGCACATCCGGTGTGTTACCATCCCCCTGTCGGAATTGACCTTATCGTTTCTGTCGACACTCCTGCCGAGTCATGACTTGCGCCGTGAGTCTTCGGCCCTTGAGGGCCTCTATATGCCACAGACACCAGCAGTGCATTTCGAAGCGGCAAGCACACTTGCCGTTGTGACCTCGTCCAACGAACCACTGCTATTTCTGTCCGATGATCTGAGGATCATTGCAGCGAGCGCATCCTTCTGCCGAGCATTCGAGATTGCCCCGGCCTCCGTCACAGGCAAGCGCCTCGGCGAACTCGGGCACGGGGAATGGGCCATGCCGAGGCTCGACTCCTTGTTGACGGCGACCGTCACCGGCAGTGTGAGCATTGATGCCTACGAGATCGACCTGAAGCGTCCGGACCAGAAAACGCGACAGTTGATCATCAATGCGCGAAAGCTCGACGATGGCGACCTGGAGCATATTCGCCTGCTTGTCGCCATTACCGACGTGACCGACATGCGCGCTGAAGCTCGCCTGAAAGACGATCTGGTTCGCGACAAGGCCATCCTTCTGCAGGAAGTCCAGCACAGGGTCGCCAACAGTCTGCAGATCATTGCTAGCGTGCTCATGCAGAGTGCGCGCCGCGTTCAGTCGGAGGAGGTCCGCGGGCATCTCCATGACGCCCGTCATCGCATCATGTCGATTGCAGCCCTGCAGCGTCAGCTCTCCACCTCTGCCGGCGGCAGTGTTGAGCTGCGTGCCTATTTCACGCAGCTTAGCCAAAGTCTCGGCGCATCGATGATCGCGGACCCCGAGCGGCTGTCGATCCAGGTGACGGTCGATGACAGCACCGTCCCGGCGGATGTCTCAATCAGTCTGGGTCTGATCGTTACCGAACTCGTGATCAACGCTCTGAAGCATGCCTTCAGCGACGATCGGAACGGAACGATCGAGATCAATTATCTGTCTTCGGGAAAAGACTGGACCCTTTCCATTTCCGACGACGGAATTGGAATGCCCATCGGGAACGAAGCGCCCAAGGCCGGGTTAGGCACCGGTATCGTCGAGGCACTCGTCAAGAATCTCGACGGCGAATTGACGGTTAGCGACGCTTCTCCAGGCACGGTCGTGACGATCAGGCATACGGAAAGGTCAGGCCTTCGGACCGACTTTTCGCCGGCGGCATAGGGACAGATCGGTTCCTGAGGCGCCCAAGGCTGCAGAACTGCAGCCATTCTCATACAGCGAGTGAACAATGAAGAACGGCAAACCCGTCGTCCTGATCGTGGAAGACAGTGCGATAATCCGCATGAGTGCAGTCGATCTCGTCTTGTCGGCGGGTTACGAAGCGCTGGAGGCTGGCGACGCCGACGAGGCGATCCGCATTCTCGAAGGACGGGACGACATCGATCTCGTATTCACCGATGTCCAGATGCCAGGGACGATGGACGGTATCAAACTGTCCCACTACATCCGCGATCGTTGGCCGCCCTTGAAACTGATTGTCGCCTCCGGTGCAGCCATCGTCGAAGAAAGCATGCTGCCGGTCGGAAGCCGCTTCTTCCCCAAGCCCTATGACGACCTCACCATCACCGAAGCGATGGCGCGCCTGCTTGCGAGCGACGACCCGAAGGCCCGGTCGCTCTGAAGCAGAGATGATGGCTGGCCCCCTCAACTGGGGGCCTAACCTGTTACTTCGGTACGGAAGCCTTGCCCAGTTTCACGGACGGCTCTCGTCCCCAGACCCTGAGCTTGCGAAGGGATGATACGAACGCAGCAAGACCGTCTCCAGGCAAGGCAATCACGCCCTCATCGAGCGCATCCGCAATGCCTGCTTTTTCCAGAAGCGCCATGGCCGACTGGTCGTAGCCGATGAACTTGCAATGCTGAAAGGCATCGGCGACGAAATGGCTGCACGACTGACATGAAGGCGGGAAGCGGCCATCCCCGCGGTGACCGCGATAGCGTAAGCTTTTGCCTGAAAACGGAAATTATTGCCGCTCGGCCGTCTTGTTGACTGATGCCCAAAGCCAGGGCACGAAAGTGGCATCCACGGTCGCTCGCGAGGGGAAAACCAAGGGAGCTTCAAGGCTGTTCCGCTAAGCCTTTAAAATTATGTCGGAATCAAAGTTTTTCAGGCAGGCCGTTGTAGGTTGTTTTTCCGCTCAAATCAGCGACTGTTTCTCACAGAGAAAACGACGCCTTCTCAACACCTTGAGCAATTGTGGCTGCTGATGTCTGGTCCGTTCGTGCTTGAGCGGGTCTCGCAAAACTGACTGGGGACCCACACCTAATTTCCGCGATGGTGCCGCATGAACCATCTGCTGATACCTCGAAACTCAGTGTCATCGGTCCTTGCCGCTGCTGCTACTAACGTCGCACTTAGTCACTAGCGATCGATTGCAGTTGCTAACCCGCGCGAATACTTAACGGCTTTCAGCTTCCTGTATAGAGCCGATTGGTTTGACACCCTCGACTTGATCTCCGACAGCCGTCCAGAGGTGATAAAGGGAGCTGGCCGGGATCGTGCTACCCATTGGAGTGTCGTTCATGTCCAGACGGTCGTGCCAGCAGCCTTGTGGCACGCCCGTCATGTATGAAGCAATGATTGCAGAGGCTACGTCGTCTGCCTCTGTGCAATAGCGCGGAACGCCCAGTCGCTTATGGAGCGCTAAGAAAGCCTTTAGCATCTCCACTTGCGGCCACAACCGCCTTGACGGGCTGATGGGCTTGCTTGCCGAAACGGCGTCGACCAAAAAGAGCGATCCTTCCGTGCGCCCAACCGCTAATGCTGTGTAAAACAGGTCCATACATATCTTTGTGTTATCGCTGTGAGCGAGCATATCGTGACGAGTCGTCAACCAGACCCACTCGCACATGTGGCCTGGCTCCAGCCGATCGGATCCGTATCGGTCGGCAAGCTCCCATTCGGGGCCGAAGAATTCGTGTAGCGGCCCATTCGGTCCGACTAGAAAATGGGAGCGCAAGAGTGCGAAGGCGTTGCTTTCCGACCTCATATGACTGGAGGTCCGGTTGTTCTCGCACAAGGCCAGTGTCGCTTCGAGGTAATGCATATGCGGGTTCTGGCGGCGAGGCAGCGTGCCGTCGCTGTCTTCGGCCCAACCGCCAAAGGGATCCGTCAGGGTCCGGTCAACCGCCAGGATCGTCTGGTCGACCTGGTGTCTGTAGACATTCTTGCCGGTCGCCGTCAGCAGCCAGGAGAGTGCGAGTAGCACGCAGGCATTGTCGTAGAGGTCGCGAACGGGATCCGTGATGATTTCGGTGTGGCGGTTGAAGGTTCTCACATATCCACCGCGCTTCCCGCCGACCCAGGCGACGCGGTGCAGGTTGGCGAATGCCCGTTCAGCTAAGTCGAGCGAAGCTGAAGGGGCAACGCCGAGATGGGCCGCATGGGCATGAACATAGATCTGGCGGGCTACCGTCCGGGTCCGAACGTCACCCCCCTTCTGAGGCGATCCATCCAGCTCCAGATATTCGACGAATTGGCCGCAGGTCTCATCGAAGCCGGATCTGCTCCAGGTGGGCAGAATGTCATCGAGGAAGACGCGTTTCAGTTGCTGGACGCTCATGGCCGATCGCCTGATGCGGCGCCACACCTGCCCTCCGCATTCACAAGGCTGTCCCGGTGGGATGCATCGTCTCCAGAAGCCTGCTGATCTTCACGGTGGTGAAGTTGGAATAGGTGTCCGAGACCGCATAAGGCAGCGCGATCAGATCGCCATGCCGCATAGCACCGCAAGAATAGACGACGTTCGGCACATAACCCTCGCGCTCCGTCGGTTCGGGCTGCAGCAGCGGTTCGACCGTGCGCGACAAGATGATGCTCGGGTCATGCTTGTCGAGCAGGGTCACCCCAATCGCATAGCGCCGCATCGGTCCCACCCCGTGGGTGAACAAGAGCCATCCCTCGTCGATCTCTACAGGGGAGCCACAATTGCCGATCTGGACAAACTGCCAGGCGAATTCCGGCTTCATCAGGAGACGTCCCTCATCCCATTGATGCAGGTCGTCGGAATAAAGCAGAAAGAGGTTTTCACTGTCCTGCCGGGCGATCATCGCATAGCGACCGTCGATGCGACGGGGAAAGAGCGCCATGCCCTTGTTGCGGGCGGCAGGTCCCCGCAGCGGCGTCAGGGTTAAGTTCAGGAAGTCTGTGGTCTCCAGAAGCTCGGAGCGGATCGAAGAACCGCTATAAGCGGTGTAGGTGGCGAAGTAGATCGTTTTGCCATCGTCTTCGAAGGCGACGAAGCGGGCATCTTCTATGCCGTTCGCTTGAGCCTCGGTCACCGGGAATATGACCCGCTCGCTGAGATCGCTTTCGCTTTTGAAACTAATCCCGATACAGCCGGCGGGCGCCAGACCGTCGCTCGCATGAATGTGGGGCAACACCGCCATTTGCGTCGGCGCATCGATGGTGACGGCCCCCTCCGGGTCGATCACTCCGGAGCGGAAGGTCAGCGAGGAGATATGTCCTTCGCCTACGGCCCTCAAACTGAGGATCACCCGGCGGCTTCCCTCGGCAATGTCGGACTGGTCGGGATGCGGCACGATGCTCGGATTGAACAGGGCGGCGGACTCGAACGAATATTCGTTCATGAAATAGGCCCCGACCAACTGCCTCTGTTGCTGGCTGAACTGTTGATGGTGGATAAAGGCATCCTCCATCGCATCCGCCCGCGCCTCGAACTGTCGCAACAGGTTGCGATGCCGGCCATCGAAATTGGCGAGGATGTCGCGCAACTGATTGGCGGTCGAGGTCGGGTCGAGCGACAGAACGCGATCGACGATTTCATTCGCCCTTGTCTTGTCGCGCGGATTGAGATGCCGAGGTTCGGTCGATGGCTTGAACGGGCGCACGATGACCCGTGTCGGATCCGGCTTCAGATAGAGGGCCTGCCGGTTGAGGAGGCTGGACTGGGTCAACGTTGGTCTTTCGGAGTTTTTGCTGTGGGTGGAGCGGCTCATGACAACTGCCTGACGCCGACCCTTGGAAGTATCGGGCGCAGCATCTGGTTGGCACGCCCGAGTTCGACACAGGAGATCAGGTAACAGAGCACGGATTCGGCGCCACGGTTCTCGTTGGGCCGATCCACATGAAGGCCGTCGCGGCAACTGCCGGTTTCCGGGTCGACCAGCGAGACGCCGTGGTCATTGCTGCCGGTGAACCAGTCGAAGGCCCTGTTAGCAGCCTCAATCCAGCTTTTGTCCGAGGTCGCCTCATAGGCAGCAAGACAGGCGGCCACGGTGGCCGTCGCCTCGACCGGCTGTTGGTCGAAGAGCTTGGGCGCCTGTCCGACCTCAAAGAAGCCATCGGTGCCGACGGGACGGAAATAGCCTTTCTCGCCCGTCTGCTGGGTCATAAGCCATTCAAGCGTCGCAACACCCATCTCGACGAAAGCCGGCACGTTGGTCGACAGGCCCGTTGTTATCAAGGCTTGGCTCAGCCGGGCGTTTTCATAGGAAAGTCCCTGCTCGAACCAACGGCGCCCGCCCGTCGACACACGACGCTCCAGGTCCATGAGATTTTCAGCGAGCCGTATGCGCAGCATGCGCGCGCGAGAATCGTTGGGATTGGCCGCGCAATAATCGTTGAGGCCGAGAAGCGTGAAGGCCCAGGCGCGAGGTGAACGGAAGTCGAGTGTGACGGACATCGCCCGGGCGAAAAGGGCACTCGCCCATCGGCGGCGCGGCGCGTCGGTATCGGACAGGGCGCAGGCTCCGAGCGCCCAGAGGGTTCGCCCATGACTATCTTCTGAGCCTTCATCTTCCAGCCAGCGGCGGTCGTAGCTCATGAAATTTCTGAAGCGACCGGTGTCCGGGTTCCAGGCGTGTTCGACGAAGGCTGCGAAGGAGGCAGTCATGCGGTCCGCGATGCCCGTTTCGCCGATGGCCGAGAGGAGTGAGGATAAAAGCAAAGCTCGCGCATTGTCATCGACGCAGTAGCCATGCGACCTGTCCGGCACGGAGAAGACCGCGTGCTGCGTAATTCCCGTGTCGTCGCACATCGCGTGAAAATGGCCGAGCCTCAAAGCCGTCTGCTGCGGTGGGCGTTTGATCCGCAAGGATACGAGGTCGCTGACGAGCTTTGGCCGAAAGGCCGTTCGCGCCTTCGCCATGCTGTCGAGGTAGAGCGTGGCGACATGCGACCAGATCATCGCGCGGCCAGCCTCGTAGGCCCTCTTGCGCATAGCCGTCCGGGCCGCGTCATCGTCGAGCAAGGTAGAGATTGCCTTACCCGTGGCCGACGCGTCGCCGAAAGGAACCAAAATGCCTCGGCCGTCGCCTAAGAGATCGCAGGCGTGCCAATAGGGTGTAGAAACCACAGCACTTCCCATGCCAAAACTGTAGGAGAGCGTTCCCGACGTCATCTGCGCCTCGTCGAGATAGGGCGTCACGTAGACATCACACATGGCAATGAAGTCGAGAAGCGTCGGCAGATCGACGAAGCGATTGAGAAACTGCACGGCATGATCGACACCCAGCCGCTCGGTGCGCTGGCGAAGACTGTCGCGATAGGCCTCGCCCTGCTGGCGCAGGAGGGTCGGGTGCGTGGCGCCGAGGACGATGTACAGGGCCTCGGGGCTCTCTTTCAGGATCGCGGGCATGGCATCGATGACCACCTCGATACCCTTGTTGGGAGAGAGCAGACCAAATGTCAGGATGATGGGGCGATCGGCGTAACCGCGCTCGATCTTGGCCAGGTCCGGATCGTGAAAGGGGCGGTCGGGTATGCCATGGGCAATGACGTCGATCTTCTGGGGGGCCACGCCATAGATGTCTGTGAGCAGCGTGCGCGCCTTCTCGGCCATGACGACGACACGGCTGGAATGGGCGGCGACCTTCTGCAACACGCGGTGTTGAGACGGAGTCGGCTCGGCGAGGATCGTATGGAAGGTGGTGACGAGCGGAATACGCAGGTTTTCCAGAAGCATCAGAATGTGTTCGCCGTCCGGCCCCCCGAAGATACCGAATTCATGCTGCAGGGAAACCACATCGAACCGGCCTTCATTCAGAACCCGCGCGGCCGTCACATAGTCTTCGACTTCCTCCTCACGGATCTCGAAGATCACGTCGCTCGGATAGGCGTAAATCTGCCTGGCGTCCGTCACGGCGACGATGCTCGTCTGGACGGGCTCGACCGCGTCGACCAGCGCCTGGGAAAGATCGCCGGTGAAGGTTGCTATGCCGCATTTGCGCGGAAGAGAGTTGCCAATGAAGGCGATACGTGACGGTCTGTTCATCTGCGTTCCCTCCGGAACATGGTGGCGAGGTCTCGCCAAAAAAAGCCAGGGACGCACAGCGCGACCGCAAGGCGGATGCACGCGCGTCGGCATCTAAATCACGCGGAGCCGACAGGCTCCAGATCCCGCTCCAGGGCGACGCGCCCTTGGCGGAGCTCCGGATTCCAGAGCCGGTACTGGGGGCTGTTCCGATAGGCCGGCATGGGGGCCTCGATCGTGTAGGTGACAGCGGCAGCCGGCGAGAGCCCCTTCGTGGTCACGAGACGAACCATTTGGCCGACGGTAAAACGGTGAGACGACATGAGTTTTTCCAATCTTCAGTGCGTTGTGTTCAGGCTCTGTTGGCCGGACAGGACCCGGTCCCTGTCGAGAGCGGTATCCAGGTCCGACGGATCTATTTGGACCAGGCTCTTCTTCTTCCCCGCAAACACTTCGATCATGGTTCCCACGCGCCGATAGGCGAGCCAGGAAATCCCGGTGATCTGTTCCTCGTCGTCCTGCACCTGGTAGTCGCCGGGCGGTTGCACACCCTCCAGTCCTGTCAGTGTGAAGGGCGCATCGAAATGCACGGTTCTTGTCTTCGTTCGCGTAAACATATGAGTCTCCTTTTGGGACCGGTGTCACGGGAGTACGGTGTAGCGATCAGATCGAGATGCGACCTCTGCGGTCATCACGCCTGCTTCGGCGGAACAGCGGGCCGCGCTGTAAACGGATGGATACTGCAATCGGGCCGCTTCCCGGCCCCTGTCCTGATCTCGAAGACGTTCGGTCGGCATGTCGCAGACGCGATCCGTTTCTTGCGAATGTCGGCCAGTATGATCACCTTGTCCGAAGGCTCCATCAGATGCCTCGCTTCTCGGGCGTGACGGCCTGATCGCCACCGCACGGACTTCCACCCTCGCCTTCCCAGCGCGACAGAGCCGCAGCGTGACTGAATACGACATTCTCCCAGACGGCTGCCTGCATATCGCTCATGACCATTCCCTTGCGAAGGCGATCGATGATCGCGATTTCCCTTGCACAGTTGCCACTTGATTGCGCCCGGAGATCCGCGCTCGAATAGCTGGAGCGATGGACCAGCGCACGCAGCAGCGCCTGGTCAGCCGTCTCTCGCTCACCCTCTGGAGGATCGTTCTTCAGCATGGTCGAAGGCCAAGTGTCTGCGCAAGGCGGTCGTCATGGACGGTCACTGCAGTGGATTGCTCACGATCGACCATGACCTGTTCCTCTTCGAAGTTCGCCAAGCGCTGTGTTGGCGTCGTCAGGTCGCCGACTGGAGGGACGACCCGAATGCACTGAGATCGAGTTCGATCGTATGTCGTGGCCGAGACTGATAGGCTTTCCTCGCTGTCGTCAGAATGCGCTCCCGCAGGCGATCGAATGCCAGGAGATAGTCGCGTTCCTTCCGGCGTCCGGGGGCGCCCTCGCGATCGAACACGGCGACGGGCAAGAGAAACAGAACCTGGTTGAGGCCATCATGCCCGATGAAACGAATGAGACCGCGGGTCTCGTCATAGGCACGGGTCGGATTGGGGAAGGAGAGGGTCATGGACTCGTAACCCGACTGCTGCTGTTCAGCCGCGCGAGGACGGCCTTGTCTGCCCAAAGGATCACGGCGGAAATCAATTCGCCGGATCTGTGGACGCCCTTCTGGTAAAGCGTCATCGCATGACGCGCCGCGCCACGGTCGAGCTCGCAGAGGGGTTCTTCATAGCGAAACCCGGCATGCCGGAGCGCTTTTCTGATGATGCTGATATCGAAGCTGCCGATAGGCTGATGAAGGTCGGAAGACATGATGTCCTCCTTTATTGGGGCCAGGGTGCGTGCCGCCCAGAAAGTAGCAGTGCCCGTTCAATGGCTGCCACTTTAATGAATATGGGCTCTCCTACCAGAACTTGCAAGGGCCTTCGAAAACCATCCATAGGGCGTGGTGGAGTTAGCATCCACTTTAGGCGAGCGCCGCACATCGCTCTCGGCGACGGCGGAATGATGCCTCAAAAACTGGCCTTTAAGGAGGGACGTCGAGTTCCCTCGCCGTTATCTTGCGACGAGATAAGGACCGTCTGCTCTGGCAAGTCAATCAATTGATCGACGCGGTTGCAGCAAATGCGCAAGCGCCGTCGCGCAATCATTCAACGCCTTCCACAGGTGTGGATGGACGGAAATAAATTCCGCTCTCGCGCCATGTTGACGTCGGCCCAAACCCAGGGCACAAAGATGGTATCCACGGTCGCTCGCGGCAGGAAAACAGAGGAAAATCAAAGGCGATTTTTCTAAGTCATTGAAATCATGTGAGAATCCAGGTTCCCCGGCCAACCTCTCTTTTCTGTTATTTTTCAGACACTTAGCGGACCGACGCAAAGGGCAACCGGAACAGTTTTCCGAACCACTTTTCCGGATCACACCGACCTGTGGCTGACGGCTGGTTGCCCTTCGTATCGACACCTCCCTGCCCGCAGTCCGTCATCAGTCCCGATCGGGTCGATTTGAGTTCGCGGCGAGCAGCTCAAGCCTCGATCATCCCGCTCGGTGCTTTTTCGTGCAATCACTCGACTATTGTGCTTCAATAATCCCGAAAGGGATGATTCACATGTCGACGATCTCTGACAGCGCAGCTCTCGGTCAGCTAATCCGCGCAGAGCGAAAGCGTCAGCAACTGACCCAGGAACAGCTTGCTGGCGTCGCGGGCGTGGGCGTGCGGTTCGTGCGCGAACTGGAGAGCGGCAAGGAAAGCTGCCGTGTCGGACTTGCTTTGACCGTCCTTCAGTCGCTCGGCTTGACCGTGAGCATCACCAACCGTGGAGCTTCCTCATGAGCCGCGTGCTGGACGTCTACGCAAAAGATCGGAAGGCCGGCGAGCTTAGGCAGGATAGCGACGCCTCGCTTACCTTTACTTATGACGGCGACTACCTCGCCAATGATCCGGTCGCATTGTCAATGTCGCTCCCGGTGAGGGAAGAGCCATTCCTCGATCGAATCGCCCGCCCCTTCTTCTCTGGACTCCTGCCTGATGAAGGCGCCAGGCGTCGATTGGCTGCAGCACTGGGCATATCCTCAGGCAACGCCTTCGGGCTGCTGGAGGTTATCGGTGGGGAATGCGCGGGTGCCTTGTCGCTTGTTCCACCAGGACAACTCCCGCCGGCCTCGACGACAGACGATGCCGAAGCACTCGATGAGAAGCGCCTGGAAGAGATCCTCTCCCTGCTCAGACAGAGGCCCTTGCTCGGCGGGGAAGCGGACATACGCCTTTCGCTTGCCGGCGCTCAGGACAAGCTGGCTGTCACCGTTCTCAACGGTCAGATATTGCTGCCGCGAGGCGGGCGCCCGACGACGCATATCCTGAAACCGTTCATCGAGGGCCTCGACGGCACGGTGGAGAACGAAGTGTTCTGCATGAGCCTGGGACGTCGTCTCGGCCTCGATGTCCCCGCTGTGTCGAAGGCCGCAGCCGGCAAGGTCGATTACTTCCTGGTCGAGCGCTACGATCGGCTGACGCTTGAAGACGGGCGGATCGAGCGGCTGCACCAGGAAGACTTCTGCCAGGCGCTGAGCGTGCCTCCGGAGCTCAAGTATGAGGAAGAGGGTGGCCCCGGCATCAGTCAGTGCCTCCAGCTGATCCGACAGACGACGGCCAGGCCCGCGGCCGAGACATTGCGCTTCCAGCGAATGCTGATGTTCCACTACCTGATTGGCAATGCCGACGCCCATGCCAAGAATTATGCCCTGCTCTATCGTGGGAAGGCGCCGGACCTGGCACCGATGTATGACGCTATTTGCACGGCTGCCTATCCACGACTGTCAAAGAAGATGGCGATGGCTCTCGGCGGCAGGTCACTGCCGGATACGATCCAGATGGAACACTGGGCATCGCTCGTGCCGTCCAACAAGGCTGCAACGCGTATGCTGGCCGGCGAATTGGTCCGCATGGCAGACGCGATCGGGCCGGAAGCCGATGCGCTGATGGAAGAGATGTCCGAGAATGGCACTGACCACCCGATCTTGAAGACCGTCCGAAAGATCATCGACACCAGATGCGCCCTGGTCAGAAGGGCGCTGGAGAAGCCTAGCCTGTAGGTGCCAGAGCTGACTCGCAGGAAGGACGACCTACTGCTCGACGTCCGTGTTGTTCACCGGATCCTGGGCAGCGCCCTCATCAGCCTCGGACTGCCTGAGCGCTTCCATGAGTTCCCCATGGCGCTCATATTCTCTGGTCACGAGGTCACCAGCGTCCAGCGGCTTGTAACCTGGCCTCGCTCGCCGAATGTGCTTCTCGCTGTTGTCGATCATCTTAGGAGCAAGCGTATGGGAGTAGCTTCGTCCCGTCTGCGCAGCTCAGCCTATCATATTCCTCAACGTGGTCAGCCGCCCCACGGCGTGGAACGGCAGGTCATCGGGCCCCGCAGGCGTCAAAGATTGCCAAGGTGAAGCTGCATCAGTTCATCAAAGCAGGACTGGTTTGCGGCAAGAACCGGATGCCCATTCAGGAACTCGGGACCACTTCCCGGGAAATGAAGGTTCTTGCCGCCGGCTTCGCGGACAAGGCAGAAACCGGCCATGCAATCCCAGGCACGCATATGTGGTTCGTAATACCCCACCAAGCGACCGGCTGCGACATAGGCCAGCATCAGCGCCCCGGAACCATTGCGGATAAAGTTTCCGCCCTGCGCCATGAGGCCGGCGATGATCGCACCGACGCGTTCGGGGGTGACGTAGTTGTTGCACCCGATCCCAGTCATCGCGTTTTGCAGGTTGCGGCTGGGATCGAGGCGCAGGGGCTTGTCGTTCAGGGACGCACCCAAACCGAGTGCCGAGGCGTAAATCTCGTCCGAGCAGGGCACATGAATGACGCCGACAACCGGCTCCCCATCCCGGACGATGGCGACAGAGACACACCAGGTCGGCATGCCGTTGACGAAGGGCGCAGTGCCGTCGATCGGGTCGACGACCCAAGTGTAGCCTGAGGAGCCTTCGTCGTGGCCGAACTCCTCGCCGAGGAAGCCGTCATTGGCGTAGATCTCGGCAACACGCTCCTTCAGGAAAGTCTCAACATTGCGGTCGGCGATCGACACCACATCCTGCAGGTCGCGCTTCGTCTCGATCACCAGCGTGTCGCGCCGATTGAAATAGTCGAGCGCCATGGCGCCCGCTTCGGCGGCAAGCGTCTTGGCCAGCGCAAAACGCGCCGCGAGTGCCGTATCATTCACTGTCATTCTCTTCTTCCTTGGTCTTCTCTCAAAAAAATTCATCAGCCGCTGATGACGGCAATGCCACGGTTCTTGAACGCGAGTGTGACATCACTGGTGGCGGCATGGGCATGATCGACATCGTGATCGATGACGAAGAGCGTGCCGACATCGGTCTCGACCTCATATTCGACATGACCGCCGAGATAGGCGGAGTGGAGGACGCGGCCCCGCAACCCCTCCGCGCCGGCTGCACCGATCCTGATCGCACCAGGTCGGACTGCAAGCTTGGCCGGACCCCGACCCGCGCTGGAACGGAGGCGATGCTCAAGATTGTTGACCCGCACCAGCACCTCGCCGGCATCGGATTTGACAACCTCACAGGGCAGCACGTTGGCCTCCCCCATGAAGTCGGCGATGAAGGGCGAGGCCGGCGCTTCGTATAGTTCGCGGGGCGCCCCGGACTGGGCGATTTCCCCGTCCTTCATCACGATGATCGTGTCGGAGACGGCAAGCGCCTCGTCTTGGTCATGGGTGACATAGACGGCGGTGAAACCCAGACGCTGCTGGAGATCGCGGATTTCCGTACGGACCCGGCGCCTCAAGCGCGCGTCGAGATTGGAGAGCGGCTCGTCGAGAAGCAGGACCTGCGGCTCCAACACCAGGGCACGGGCGACGGCGACGCGCTGCTGCTGGCCGCCCGAAAGCTCGGCCGGCAGGCGATGGCCCATACCGGCGAGGCCGACAAGCTTCAGTCCCTCCTCTGCCTTCTCGCGCGCCTCCTTCTTGCCCAGGCCTGATGACTGTAAGCCATAGGCGACGTTTTCGAGCGAGGTCATGTGCGGAAAGAGTGCATAGGACTGGAAAACCATCGACACGTCGCGTTCGTTGGCCGGCAGCATGGTCACATCCTTGCCGCCGATCAGGATCTTGCCGGAGGTTGGGTGTTCGAGGCCCGCCAGCATGCGCAGTGTCGTCGTCTTGCCGCAGCCGGAGGGTCCGAGCAGGGTGACCAGCGTGCCCGGTTCAATGGTGAGTGACAGATCGTGGATGGCGGTGAAGGCACCGAAGGTCTTGCGGACATTCTGAAAGGTGACGGATCCGGCTTTGACATTGATCATGCGGTTTTCTCCTGACCAAGAGGAACGGGATTTTTGTTACCTAGACCGGCAACACGATTTTCGCGGCGCAGCTTTCGTTCGCCGACGAGGAGCTGAAAACCGGCGATGACGGTGATCATTACGACGATCAGCATGGAGGAATAGGCGATCGCCACGCCGTATTCGCCGTTTTCGACCAGACCGACGATGTAGGATGTCGCCATGTTGTGTTCGGCGCTGACGAGGAAGATAACAGCGCTGATAGACGTGATGGCGCGGACGAAGGAATAGACCAGGGCTGCCGTGATGGCGGGGCGCAGGAGCGGCAGGATGATCTTGCGCACCGTGCGGAAGCTGTCGGCTCGAAGCGTGAGCGAGGCTTCGTCCAGGCTCTTGTCGAGCTGGCTCATGGCCGCAATCCCGCCGCGCACGCCAACCGGCATGTTGCGGAATACGAAGCAGGCAATCAGGATGAGCGCCGAACCGGTCATTTCGAGCGGAGGCAGGTTGAAGGCCATGATGTAGCTGACGCCGATGACCGTGCCGGGAATGGCAAAGCTCATCATCAGGGCGAACTCGAAGAGGTTCCGGCCGGCGAATTTCTGCCGCACGATGATGTAAGCGGTCAGCAAACCGACGGCAGCCGTCAGCGGTGCGGAGATGAGCGAGATCTCCATGGTGGTCCAGAAGGAATTCCAGGCGACACCCGTCCAGGCGATCGAACCATCCTGAATGCTGACCGAAAACGCACGGGCGTAGTGCTTGAGCGTCAGTGTGTTGTCGAGACCCCAGGTGGTGACAAAGCCACCGACGAGGATCATGCCATAGACGACGACGGTGAAGAGCATCCACGGAATGACGATGGCGTGCACGCCGATGGAGATGCCACGCGGCAGCGCGATATGGGCGCCGCTGTCTCCCTTGCCGGTGACGGTCGCGAAATTCTTTCCCGACAGCCAGAGGCGCTGGGCAAGAAAAGCCGATAGCGTGAAGAAGAGGAGGACGAGCGCAAGTACTGCTGCCCGGGATGGATCGTTCTGCGAGCCGACGACGGCAAAGAAGATTTCGGTCGAGAGGACGCCATTACTTCCACCGAGGACCAGCGGATTGCCGAAGTCGGCCATGCTTTCGATAAAGCCGATCAGAAAGGCATTGGCGAGGCCAGGCTTCATCAGCGGCAGCGAAACACGCCAGAAGGTGCGCCAGCGATCCGCACGCAGAGTCTGGGATGCCTCCTCCATCGACGGGCTGACGCCCTCGACGACACCGATCAGAACCAGGAAGGAGATTGGGGTGAAGGACAGGACCTGAGCGATCCAGATGCCGGTCAGACCATAAAGCCAGCGGCCAGGTTCAATCCCAAACAAGCTCGACAGGGTCTCGGTGACCACACCGGCGCGGCCGAAGAGCAGGACGAGTGCAAGGCCGATGACGAAGGGCGGCGTGATGATCGGCAGGACGGTCAGCAGCCGCAGTCCCTTCTTGAAGGGGAATCGGGTGCGGGTGGCGACGAGCGCAAAGGCGAGGCCGAGAAGCGTCGAGGCGGAGGCCGTCATGATGGCTAGGGTAAAGGTGCGCCAGGCAACGCCGCAGCGTCCTTCACCGATCACACAGCTTAGGCTCCAGATGCCTGGATCCTGCAAATTCTTGATGAACCCGTCGGGCTTGAAGGAGCCATCGAAATCCTGGACGGCCGCAACCAGCATGCTGCCGATCGGATAGAAGACGAAGACGAAGACCAGAAATACCAGGAGTGAGATCGACCCGACGACGAAGGCGTCGCCTTTCATCACGCCGCGTTCGACAAGACCGAAGGCGAACATGAGCACGAAGACGATCGCCATGGAGACGGCACCGGCACCCATCGAAGGTTGCCCATCAGAGAGTGGCCCAAAAAGGGATTCGCTGATCCCCCAGGTCCATCCGGAAAACCCGACCGCAAGTCCCTGAAGGCAGAGATAGACGAGACCCGCTGCACCTGCTGCCGCGAAGAACGCACCGCGGCGCATTGGGTCAGCGATGAAACGGGAGCCAAGACCGAGACCGAAGAAGAGGACAACACCGAGCAGCCATAGCCGACCATAGCCCAGAAGCTGCAGCAGACCCGGCGCGGTTTGCTCCGAAAAAGGAAAATCACCCAGCCAGTTCAGGCCGAAAAAGCCGGATTCCAGCCGATACCAGGGAAGCAGAATGAAGGACGCGGCCCCGAAGGCGAGCAACAGGTCCAGTCTGCGGTTGCCATGTCTCATGGTCGACCTCATTCGTAAGTCTAGCAAAAGTGAGAGGGGCCGGCAGCCCGCAGACCGCCGGCCGGAAGGATGACGCGTCAGTTGGCGACGGCACCGATCTCACGATCCCAGCGCTCGAGCAGTGCCTTGCGCTTGTCCGGATCGCCATAGGTCTTGAAATCGTAGTCGATCAGCTTGATGTCCTCGAAGCGCGGCGCTTCCTTCGGAATTTCGGCTGTCTTGTTCGACGGAAGCTGGAAGGACTTGGCATCCTTCATGCGGGATTGGACCTCCGGCTTCAACGACCAGTCATACCAGGTCTTGGCATTCTCCATGTTGCGGGCGCCCTTGACGATCGACATCGAGCCGATCTCGTAGCCGGTGCCTTCGCAAGGTGCGATCGACTTGACCGGGAAGCCCTCAGCAGTCTGGGCGACCGCGTCATGCATGAAGACAATACCGAGGCCGATTTCGCCACGGGCAGCAGCCTTGACCGGCGCAGAGCCGGACTTGGTGTATTGCGAGATATTGGCGTTGAGGGACTTCAGATATTCGAAGGCCTTGTCTTCGCCCATGATCTGTACGAGCGATGCGAGTGCGGTGTAGGCGGTACCCGAAGAATTGGGGTTGGCGATCTGGATCTCACCTTTCAGTTCCGGCGCCAGGAGGTCGGCCCAGCAGACCGGTTCCTTATAGCCCTTCTGCTTGAAGATCTCGGTGTTGTAACCCCAACCGAGCGCACCGGCATAGACGCCGACGGTCTTGAAGCCAGAGCTCTCGGCCTGGCTCTTTGCCCAATCCTGCAATTGGTCGAGCATCGGCGACTTGTATTCTTCGGTCAGTCCTTCGGACGCCGCCTGCAGATGGGGGTCACCGGTGCCGGCCCACCAGAGATCAGTCTTCGGGTTGCGCGCCTCGGCCCGGATCTTGGCATAGGCCTCGCCAGAGGACATGCGCACCATGTTGACCTTGATGTCATGGGCCTTCTGGAAATCGCCTTGCATCTGTTCGCAGATGACGACGTCGGCGGCGCAGATGAGGTTAAGGTCGCCAGCGGCGAGCGCTGCGCCCGCACTTAGGCTGGTCGTGGCGAGAAAAAGGGTGGAAAGCACTGTCAGTCGCATGGGTATCCTCCTGTTTTTGCGTCTGATGGAAGTCGAAGAAAGCGGACAAGCCTTCGGCGGCAGCGCCGCTGAGGCGCAGTGGCAGATGGTCCTGTCTGAAGAAATCAGTTCGTCGGGTTGATCTCGCTATCGAAGCGGCTCAAGAGCCGACTTCGCTGTTCGGGCGAGCCGAAGGTGGCAAAGTCATAATCCACCATCTTGATCATCGAGATATCGGGGGCGGCGGGCGGCAGCACGGCCCGGGCATTGGATGGCACCTGGTTCTGGCCCGAAGCGGCGCCGGTTGCCTGACCTTCGGGGCTGAGCGCAAAGTCGACGAAGCGGCGTGCTTCTTCCAGATTGCGGCTGCCCTTGACGATGCTGACCGCACCGATTTCGTAGCCGGTGCCCTCGCAGGGCGCGACGATCACGAGCGGAGCGCCCGCCTCCTTTTGCGTGACAGCATCATGCATGAAGGAGATGCCGATGGTGATCTCTCCCCTGCCCGCCGCCTTGACCGGCTCGGCACCGGCCTTGGTATATTCGGTAATGTTGCGACCGAGTTCGCGCATATAGCCAAACGCCTCGTCTTCGCCGAGTAACTGAACAAGCGTCACAAGCGTTGTGAAAGCGGTGCCTGACGAATGCGGGTTTCCTGACAGGATATGGCCGCGATAGACGGGCTTGGCGAGATCCCTCCAGCAGTTGGGTGCCGGCAACCCTGCCGAAGAGAGAAGATCTGCGTTGTAGGCAAAGCCGAGCGCACCGGCATAGAGGCCAACGGCCGTGCCGCCAGACAAAGAGAGAAAGTTTCGCGCCCAGGGCAGAAGGTCTGCTTCCTGTTGGGGCCGATGGGGCTCAAGGAGCCCTTCATAGGCGGCCTGAAGGTGCGTTACCCCAGTTCCGCCCCACCACACATCGACCGTCGGCGCATCCTTCTCAGCCCGAACGTAGTCGAGTATCTCCCCGGTGCTCATCCGCGGCATGTTAATCGCCAGGCCGGTCTTAGCCTCGTAGGTCTTCTCCATGACGGCGCACCAGACCTCGTCAACACCGCACAGAATGTTCAGAGTGTCGGCTGCCCGGGAACCCGGAGCCGCGGCGAGGGTCACAAGTACCCCGGCGCCGAAGGCGGTCAATAACTTCACGTCGTCCTCCCTTGGAACCTCCCCGTTCCAATGACTGAAGCATGTCCATATCGGTTCCGGCTGGCAACCCGGAGAATGGTTACCGATCTTTCAACACGGCCGCCTCCATGCGTTTCAGAGATTTCAAATATTACAATTGTGACGTCAGGCGATAACCAGCAAATCTTTGGCGTTTTCTCCCTGCCCGGTTATGATGCCCATGGGAGGACTGCAACGTGTTGAACCAGAAGGTGAAAATTCTGATCGTCGAGGACGATCCGGATATGGCGGAGCTCATCTGCGATCTGGTGGAGGCAGAAGGCTGGATACCAGTGACCGCCCCATCTGCCGAAGCTGCACAGGAACGGATGCAGCATGAGACCGTGCAACTGGTTCTGGTCGACCACAATCTGCCGGGCCTTTCGGGCCGAGCCTTCGCGCAGCGTCTGAGGGCGCAGACCGATGTCGGCATCGTCATGGTGACGGCAGCAGGAAGTGCGACGGATCGGGTGCTGGGGCTCGAAACTGCGGCGGATGACTACGTGGTCAAACCCTTCGAACCGAACGAACTCACAGCACGGATCAAGGCCGTGCTCCGTCGGACCCATCCGCAACTTCGCCACGACAGGGAGAGTGAACGCGAGCAGGCGCCAACGGCGCTCAGGCTTGGCGAATGGGCCGTCGATCTCGGTCAACGCCGTGCCGTTTGCCTCGCCGATCCAACAAAGACGCTGACGGCAGCCGAGTTTGCCCTGCTAGAAATCCTCGCCGAAACGCCGAACACGCCTGTGAGCCGCGCCCAGATTCTCGACCGAATGGGCGCCGACTCTGATCGTTTCGTTGATCGCAACGTCGATGTCCTGGTGCTGCGTCTCAGGCGTAAGATCGAGCGGAACCCGGACCTCCCACGCCATATCCAGACCCGGCGCGGCAGGGGCTATGTCTTGCATACAGACGACGCTGGATTGGTGCCTTGATCAACCGCGCCTTCCTCTCCTCGATCGCCTTTCGATTGCCCTTCGCAATCGCCTTCATCTGCGTCTCGGTTCTCCTCCTGTCGACCGTCGCCATATATGGTCTACAGAGGGCACGCAGTGAAATGTCAGCCTACAGCGTGCAGGCCTTTTCGAGCCTCGCCAAGGCCTCGCTCGTCTCAAGACAAGTTTCCGACCTCGTCTCAAGTGCGCCGTTTCTGATGAATGCCACGTCGCCCTATCGCGTTTCCAGCGAAAGCCGCGCTGTGGTCGCGCAGGTTGAGGCGCTCCTGACGACCATGTCGCCGGATGAGGACGGCACTGGATTGCAGGGCTTTGAAGCACGCCGGATCATCAAACTACTTGAAAGTATCGAAGGGCAAACACTCGCACTGGCTCAGAACGCTGATGCGGCGCAAGCACACAAGGCTGAAGCCGCTGTTGCACTGGGAGAGATCGCGACCGCACGGGCCATTCAGGATCAGGATCTGCGCCAGCGTCTGAATGGCATCGCACAATCCGCATCGACATCGGACAGCCTCTTCCAGCTCGGAGAACTTCAACGACGCTTCGTGGCAGAGACGACCGTCCGAATGCAGGTACCGGGACCTAACTTGAGGGTATCGCCTGAGCAGCTTGAGCCCTACCGCAGGATCTTCGAGGCACAGACACGCTACCTCCTCGAAATGTTCACAATCCGCGCATCCGTCTCGCGCCTGCACACAGTCTCGCGTGATCTTTCGCAGGCGACGGAAACCCAGAGCGCGCTGGTGGCCAATGCGCTCAACCAAAACCTCGAATCCACATCCAGTGCCTTGCGGCAGTTGCTCGTGATGATCGTACTTGCATCCTTCGCAGTCGTCATCCTCGCTATCATCTCCATCCGCTCGGTCATGCGTGTTTCACACGGGATCGGAGATCTCTCGCGCGGCATGAACGCCCTTGCCCGCGGGGAGGGAAATGTCGGACCACCGCTCTATGCCGGGACGGAGACGGAACTGATCCGGTTGCTCGACGCGTTTCGCGCTTTCAAGGAGAGCGTCGATCGCGTGTCCCGTCTGAGACGCACGGCAGAAGCGGCTGCACGGACTATCCGATCGACATTCCGGTCGATGAATGAAGGGATCGCCCTCTTCGATCCGACAGGCCGACCGATCACCATGAACCGTCGTATCATCGAACTGATGCGGCAGACGGGCTCGTCGCGGAAGATGTCGCTGCGCCGGTTCGTTGGAACGGTCCCGGAGATCGATCCCCTTCTCATGCCAAACGAAAACGAGAGCGGCTCGCTCGTCGAGCGTCAGATGCTGCGGCACCGGTTCATCGACGACCAGGTGGTGGAGATTTCTGCATCAAGGCAACCTGATGGCGGCGTGGTCCTGCTCGCCCGCGATGTAACGGCCATGGATCGCCAGGAGATCGAGGCGGCCCGCGCCCAGCGCCTGGATGTGGTCATGCGCATGACGCATCAGGTGAGCCACGAGGTTGGCACATGATCGGCATCATCACCGGAAGTCTTGGCCTACTCGAGCGCGAACCGGGGTTCACCGAACGGCAGAAGCGCCACCTCGGGCGCATACGCAAGGCCGCTGAACGAGGGCGCGCACTCGCCTCCAGCATGTTATCCGTCGGCAGTCAGCAGCAGATCCGTCCAGCCTCGATCGAGGTTGCCACGATCCTTCAAGGGATGGCTGATGTATTGGAAATGGCAATTGGCACCCGCAATCGTCTGGAGCTGGAGCTTGGAGCCAATCTACCAACCGTCAGCCTTGATCCTGCGCTGCTGGAGCAATCAATACTCAACCTTTGCCTCAACGCATCTGCAGCCATGCCAGATGGCGGAGTGGTCCGCGTGGAAGCGCGGGGGGAGGCAGACACCGTGACCATCGCGGTCATTGACCAGGGTGTGGGCATGTCTCCTGAAGTCCTCGACCAGGCGATGGAACCCTACTTTACCACACGATCGAAAACCGGAGGGTCCGGCCTCGGGCTCGCCATGGTCTATGGGTTCGTCCGACAGTCCGGCGGTGAAGTCAGGATTACCTCTCGCTTAGGGGAAGGCACACGCGTGGAGCTTTGTTTCCTTCCGTCGAAGTCGGATACGACGTCTTGGCAGGCGGAACACGAGGGGGTCTGCGCTACCCAATGAAGGCGTTTAGCCTTGACCATTCAATAGGGGCAAGCACAATAAACCCTTGAAAAATGAAAGAATCCACGCCCTGCAGGCGAGCCATTCCATGTCGGTTCATGCTGGAAATCAGCGACTGTTTCTCACACGAGAAAGCGACGCCTTCTCAGGAACTTGAGCAAGCCTGACAACTGATGTCTGGCCATCCTTCCTGCTCGAAACGGGTTCCGCAGAATTGGCTGGGGACCCGCAGGTAGCGTCCGTACTCGGGGAGTGAAGAATAAAGCGGCGGAGTTGCGCTTGGCAGCAGCTCAGCCCCATTTGGGGGCATGTGCATTTTTTGGCGTTACGACATGTTCCGTGCGCTTCAACTGGCTCTCTGCTCGACGCTCGGGCCGACCGATGCCGATGGCGGTTCGTGTTGTTGAAGCGTGAAGAGGGACCATGCGGAAATGAAAAGGGCTGCAATCAGGGGCCCGATGACAAAACCGCTCAGGCCGAAGAGGGATATTCCGCCGACGGTGGAGATTAGGACGACATAATCCGGCAGTCTGGTCGCCTGACCCACCAGAGGGGGACGTAGGAGGTTGTCGATCAACCCTATGACGAAGGCGCCGATCACCACCATCACGATGCCCTTGATCCACGAGCCGATGAGGAAGAGCCAGATGGCAGCAGGCACCCAGACGATCGCGGCGCCGATCGCTGGCAGCATAGACAGGAAGGTCATGACAACGCCCCAGAGCAGTGCGGCCTCAATGCCGAGGGCCCAGAAGGTCAAGCCGCCGATCACGCCCTGAATGATCGCAATGATCACATTGCCGCGAACCGTGGCGCGGACAACGGCGGCGAACTTGTCGACAAACTGGCGCGTATAGTCATCACTGAGCGGAATGGAGTGACGCAGGGTTCGTGCCAAGGATGCGCCATCCCGAAACAGGAAGAACAAGAGATAGAGCATGAGCCCCATGCTGACGAAAAACTGCAGCGTGTTCTGTCCGAAGCTCAACACACCGCCGGCAATCGACTGGCCCGCCTCCATAAAACCTGATGACAGTCTCGTCCACAATTCGGAAAAGCCTTCCAGCTTGAGCGAGGTCAGCCAGTTGTCGACGAAGGTAGGAAGGATGGACTGAAGACGCAGCAGTTGGGCGTTCAGGTCGATTTCATTGCTGCTGATGCGCTGGTAGAGGCTCGAACCCTCCTGGATCAGGGATGCCAGAATGGCGAGTGCCGGCAGGATGACGAGGCAGATACACAGAAGCAGTGTCAGCAGCGCCGCGATCGTGGAACGGCCTCCCAACCAGCCTTCGAGCCGTTTGTGGACGGGAAAGAACAGGATTGCCAGGATGACGGCCCAGAGAACCGCAGTGTAATACGGTATGAGCAGCCAGAGGAAGGCCACCGTCACGATGACCAGGAGCACATAAAAGCTTGCTCTTTGGATGGACATTCTAGCGTGTTCTTTCTGTTGCGGCTCGGGAGAGGGAGGCGGCAATCTTCGCGGTCAGCTGTCGCCAGGACGTGCCGCACGACTGCGGTTAGCCGATTGTTCACTTTAGCCGCCGGCGCCGAAAGATCCATTCTTGGCCATCTCCGGATCCCTACATTGCCCGCGCTCGCCTCGATCGCCAGCATGACCGCAATGGACAGGTGCACACCATCACCGACCTCCTCTTGCGTCAAACCAGGCATGGCCCGTGCGGCTGTGAATTGCTGTCCCTACATCAGGTCTGCTCCTCCAGACTAGCCAAGCCAAAGCAGGAACCGGCCCTTGGTGATCACGAAGACAAAAAAGCAAACGCGGCCATCACATTTTAATGACCGACTGTAACGACACAACAGCCACAAGATCTCCGCCGGCAGTCATCACCTCAAGCTGTCGGCCATCTATGTTCGCGTCACCGACCACAGCCTCTACAACCATTTCCTTTGCAGCCGATATGGCTCCACATCGAGCCGCAGCGTCGTCCAAAAACTCGACACCTTCGACATCCAGCTCCAATTCGTTGCGCTCGCGAATGTGAAAGAAATATCTTTGCATTCACTTCAACGGCATTCCCTGTGGAAGGTTCCGATCCGGTCGCCGGGCGGATTTATAAGAGGTCTACGATGTGTGCGCAAAGCCGGCAACCAGCCGACAGAACTGCCTATCGCTTGGACTACTTCGTCGTGTCGGGTTGATAGGATCTCCGGCATGCCCTATCCTTCTGCTAATACAATACAAATTAGCGGGCCGGCTCGAGTATGAGCCGCACCGCAGGGCCGGGACAATTCATGGAGCGTTACGCACCGGGCAAGGCCCAGAAGTTCGTCGTCATGGCGATCGTGGCGGCGTGGGTGGGCTTTATCGCCCTGGCGTCCTCCTGGGCATTTCAGTCCTACCAAGCGACAGTCAAGGCCGCAGAGGAACGCGTTGCAACCTCCAGCCTTGTTGTCGCAACGCACGCGAAATGGATCTATGAGTTCGGCGGGCAAGCCACGCGGCGGCTTGCCGATCTCGTCGAATCTGGTCGGGCCCCGCTGCAGGTCAACACGGTACAGGACATCAAGGGCGCTCTGGAAGGACTGCCGGGAGCCGTCAAGGCCTATGTGGTCGCCGCTGATGGAAAAACCCTTTACTCGACTGACCCGGATCTGAAGCCAATCGACATCCGGGATCGCGAGTATTTTAGAGAGCTCGCAGCTGGCCGTGAGGAATATGTGTCCTCACTTCTGATCAGTCGACTCAGTGGCGAGCAGATCTTCGTATTCAGTCGCAGGTTCGAGCTAAACGGGGTTTTTGCAGGCGTCGTCACGGTATCGCTCTCGACAGATTTGATGGAGCCGATCTGGGAGGCCGTCAACCTCGGGGGTAACTTCGCCGTCAGCTTTATCAGAGATGACGGGCAACTCGTCGCGCGCTACCCCAAGCCGGAAGCCGGTCTCGATATGAGCGGCTATGTGCTTTTCACAGACTATCTGAAGCGCCAATCAAGCGGTACCTACACTGCTGCTGCATCACCGCTCGATGGTGTGCAACGGATCGTCGGATACAGAAAAGTGGAGGACACCCCCTTCGTCGCGGTCGCAGCCGCAGATCTGGGCGTACTCATGCGGCCCTTCTGGCACAACATCCAAGTTTTGTCGGTGGTCACCGCTCTCGCCTGCCTGGGTTCGGTCGCTGCAGGGTTTCGGATCAGAAGCCTGCTCCGCATCCAGGATGGCCAGGCAGCGGCGCTTCAAAACGCACTGGATAAAAATGAGCTTCTCCTGCGAGAGATCCATCATCGGGTGAAGAACAACCTTCAGTCCGTCATGTCGCTGATCCGCATCCATCTGAAGCCGGGAGAGCAGTCACAGGCCTTGAGTGACCGCATCAAAGCGATGGTCGCCGTGCACGAACTGATCTACCAGCACGATGCATTCGAAGCCCTTGACGCGGCCCAACTGGTCCGGCGGGTCACGGAGAACGTGATCTCTGCCTATGGTAGTGGGGTTGCCATCGACTTTGACCTTGCCCCGCTTTGCGTATCCAATGACCGAGCGACAGCACTTGCCCTGCTCGTCAACGAGGTCGTCAGCAACAGTCTCAAATACGCGTTCGGGGGTAAGGACAGCGGCAGAATCCAGGTCCGTCTCCACAAGGAAGAGACCGGCGATATGTCACTGCTCGAAGTGTCGGACAACGGGATAGGTTTCGACACGGCGGCAGCCGTCAGGGGCACCGGGACAAAGCTCATGGAAGGCTCCATCAGGCAACTTGACGGCAGCTACACCCTGGATGGCAGTGACGGCACCCATTTTTCCGCGCGAGTGAGGCTGATCTAGTCATTGCCTGCAATGACGATATTCGAGCGGGAGATACCTGACAGTATCAACCTCGACGCAGATCGATACGACTGGTGACGATCGACCGGCCGGTGGCGGGATCCGTATCGACAGTTGTCAGACGCATTCCGGAATCGCCGATCTTCTCGATCGTCATCTGCGCGCGACGGTCGCCATTGACCTCTTTCGCCCAGGTGATGCCAAGATTGATCTTGTCTCCGGCACGCTGTCCGCCCAGTCCCGCAGTACCGGTGCCAGCCCCGACATAAGAGCCGGCGTATCGCGTTCCGCTGGCCTTGAGATCGGCGCTGATGGCACGCGAGAATATCGCAAGGCTCGTACATCTTCCGTCAAGCGAGAGCGATTGGGGCGTCGTGGCCGACGTAAAGCTGCAGGTCACGTTTATCGGCGCGGAATTGGCCCGCACCTTGACTGTGCCCTTGCCGCTCCAGCTCCCGGCAATGGACTTCAGAAAGACGGGGTCCTCGGCATGGGCGATGCTTCCCGAGGCCAAGACGATCACCGTAGCGGCAGCGATGGACCTGGCAGAAAAACTGATCATGGACTTATCCTTCAATAGCGGACCACCGGCACACTGGTAGCGGCTGATTTCGCAAGAGGTTATGGGGCAACCTCTGGGGAGGCAGGAAGTTCCGGAAATTAGTCCTCTTCGGCATAAGCATAGAAGCAGTGTTCAAGCCGTCTCTGATTCAAAACGGGCACCATGAGGCAGCCTCGGCGCAAAGCCCGATGTGTATGATGGGCTTCACTTCATCAGTCCTGCCGCCCGCAATGCGTTCTCGATGACCTCTTGAATCCCCTGAGGCGTCTGTGGTTGACCAGGCTGCGACGGAGCGCCCGGTGCCTCTGACGCTGCAGGCGCTTCTCTCCGCTCGAAAGACGGGGTCAGGCCCCAAGCTCGCGCGATATGCACGGTCGAGGAAATCCCGGCATCGAGCATATGGGCGGTAGGCCGGCCGTATCCGGAGGCTGCATCGACGGGTGTTCCGTGACCCATTCCGACGATGCGGTAGTGCTCGATGGCATCGCGGCCGGATGCGTCTTTCCAGGTTTCCAGCGCGTAGCCGCCATCTGCTCCAAGCCCTATGATGACCTCACCATCACCGAAGCAATGGCGCGCCTGCTTGCGAGCGACGACCCGAAGGCCCGGTCGTTCTGAAGCAGAGACAATGGCTGGCCCCCATCAACTGGGGGCCGAACCGCTTACTTCGGTACGGAAGCCTTGCCCAGCTTCACGGACGGCTCTCGTCCCCAGACCCTGAGCTTGCCAAGGGACGATACGAACCCATCCAGCCCCTCCTCACCCGGCAATTCGATCACGCCTTCATCGAGGGTCTCCGCAATGCCGGCCTTTTCGAGAAGCGGCATGGCTGATGGGTCGAAGCCGATGAACTTGCAGTGCTGGAAGGCATCCGCCACAAAATCCCGTGCAGTTGCTTCCTTGACGAGGTCGTCCATTGCTTCGGGCGATGTCAGCAGCGCGACGGCATCGAAGAGAACCGATGGCCCGCCATCGATCATGTGGTGGACCTCGATCCAGCTCCCATCCGACGCCTTGACGCCGCCGACCTTCGGCGCGATCAGTTCGACAACTGCCTTTTCCTTAGTGATCGCCGCCGTCAGTCCCTTTAGCAGCTTCGCATCGACGCCATCGGTGATCAGGATGCCGAGCTTGCGGCCTTCGAAGCGTTGCGGCCCGCGTTCCACGATGCTGAGCGACGGTGCCGGCTCCAGATCTTGGCGCGTGGGCATCGCTGCATCCGCCGCTTTCGGCATCGACTTGAACCCAAGCTTCTGGGCCACGGTATTGGCCAGCGTCTCATCAATGTTGAGGAGATGGGAGACCATGCGCTCACGGATTACGGCGGTTTCCACCTTGCTCAGTTCGAAGGTCAGGGCCGTAGCGATATGGCGCTGCTCCGGGGGCGTCTGGCTGATGTAGAACTGCCGCGCCTGGCTATAGTGGTCGGCAAAGCTTTCGGGACGCAGACGTGCCTTGGTGCCCTGCTCTTCAGCCGGGAAATGGCGATAGCCGCGCGTCGGCGATTCCCGCGGCCCTTCGCCAAAGGAGTTGGGCTGGTAGTTCGCCCGCCCAACCGGATTGCGCATCGCCATGTGGCCATCCTGCTGGAAGGTCGCAAAGGGACATTTGGGCGCATTGATCGGCAGATGGGTAAAGTTTGGCCCACCCAGACGCTTCAGCTGCGTATCGAGATAGGAGAAATTGCGGCCCTGCAGCAGCGGATCATTGCTGAAATCGATGCCCGGCGGCACGTTCTGCGTCATGAAGGCGACCTGCTCGGTCTCCGCAAAGAAGTTGTCGGGCATGCGGTCGAGCACCAGCCGGCCGATGGCGACGGGTGGCAAGAGCTCTTCGGGAATGATCTTTGTCGGGTCGAGCACGTCGAAATCGAAGCTGTCGGCAAACTCCTGATCGAAGAGCTGAACCTGCAATTCCCATTCCGGGAAATTGCCGGACTGGATGGATTGCCAGAGATCGCGGCGATGGAAATCCGGATCGGCGCCGTTGATCTTGACGGCCTCGTTCCAGGCCACCGACTGGAGGCCCAGCTTCGGCTTCCAGTGGAATTTGACGAAGGTGGATTCGTCCTTTGCGTTGACAAAGCGGAACGTGTGAACGCCGAAACCTTCCATGAAGCGGAAGGAGCGCGGGATTGTCCGGTCCGACATGATCCACATGACCATGTTCATGCTCTCAGGCGTCAGGCTGATGAAATCCCAGAAGGTGTCATGGGCGGTCTGCGCCTGCGGGAAAGCCCGGTCCGGCTCCTGCTTGGCGGCATGGATCAGATCCGGGAACTTGATGGCATCCTGGATGAAGAAGATCGGGATGTTATTGCCGACGAGATCCCAGTTGCCTTCTTTCGTATAGAGCTTGACGGCAAAGCCGCGGACATCGCGGGCAAGGTCGGCGGAGCCCTTGTTGCCGGCAACGGTCGAGAAACGAACGAAGGCTTCCGTTCTCTCTCCGGGACGCTGGAAGAGATCGGCCTTGGTGTAGTCGGCAAGGGACTCGTAGGTTTCGAAATAGCCGTGCGCACCATAACCGCGGGCATGCACCACCCGCTCCGGAATGCGCTCATGGTCGAAGTGGAACATCTTCTCGCGGAAATGGAAATCATCCATCACCAGCGGACCACGTGGCCCAACGCGCAGCGAATTCTGGTCATCGGAAACCGGGCCGCCCTGAGCTGTCGTCAGCAGGGGCGCATCACCTTCGGCGATCTGATGCAACTCGCCGCCTTCGCCGCGCTGCATGGTCTGGTCGTGGATCTTGACCGTTGAAGTTTTGGGCCCCGCGGACCCACGGGTAGATGTCTTGGCCATAGAGAACTCCTGAAATCCCTGCTTGGATTGGGGATGGCTTGAAAAACAAAAGACCGCCTCAAAGGGCGGTCTTTCAGTCACTGAAGGCGGCTTAGCTGGCCTTCTTCATGCTCTTGACGTTCGCTGAGGCTTCGCCGAGAGCCGTCAGTTTCTCGTCGGTTGCAATCTCTTCCTGGAGATTGGCATCCAGCAACGGGATTGCTTCCTTCAGACCGAGCTGCTTGGCCCAGGCCTTGAGCGTGCCGTAGCGGGCGATTTCATAATGCTCGACAGCCTGTGCCGATGAGATGAGACCCGCATCAAGGGCAGCCGTGCCCTTGTAGTCTTCCATGATCTCTTCGCCCTCGGCGATGATGCCCTGGATGGCTTCGCAGGTCTTGCCGCGCGGCGACTTGCCGAGCAATTCGAACACCTGTTCCAGGCGCTCGATCTGGCCCTGGGTTTCGTCGCGGTGCTGCAGGAAGCCAGCCTTGCCCTCTTCGGACTGGGCTGCCCGCGCCATCTTCGGCAACGCCTTCAGAATCTGTTTTTCGGCGAAATAGATGTCCTTGAGCGTATCAAGGAACAGGTCGGACAAAGTCTTTTCGGTAGCCATTGGATTTCCATTCAAACGTTGTGAAGTATCAAGTGCCCAACCTTTCTCTGTCTCAATGGTTCCCGCTTTGCGGACCGGTGCGTCCTTCTGGCGCCAACAGCGAGGGCGGCCTCTCCCTCTGCGGAAACCGAAATTCCGACAGGTGGAGTCCGGGGACTGAGATGAGAATGACACGAGGGCTCCATACCCGGCTCAAGCGCGAAGACAATCAAGCCCGACGCAGTGGCCGGGCCTCACCTATCCGTCGCATCACACTGATGCGGACATCTCAGTGGCGGTGCTCAGGCATGTCCTTAAGCTGGTCCTTGGTCCAGGTTGTTACGGCATGGACGTCGCCATCTTCGTCACGCATGAAGTCCAGATCGGTCAGCGGTACGGCAACGGGCTTGGCTCCAATTCCAAGGAAACCACCGACATCGATGATCGCCTGACTACCGGCACCGGCGCCGTGGACATGATCGACCTTACCGACCTTGTGGTCGTCGGCACCATATACGGTCGCACCTTCCAGGACTGCTGGAGTAAGTTCGGTCGCGGCAAGACGGACGTGATTGCTGTGGTCCATGATTTCCTCCTGTTGTTGATGAATAGAGAAAACCCTTCGGAGGGAGATCTGTTCCCAAAAGGTATTCGGCGTCCTTTGTCGGTGCATCTCCGCTGTGGACGCTATTGTCCGCCTGACTCACGCAACGCTGGACGAGATCTATTCAAGACGTGAAGAAAATCGACCTTGCCATGGAACCTGTCGGCGCCCCGGACGTTCATTGAAGCCGAAATGTGCGGCGAGTTTTGACGGAAGCAGCATGACCCTCAACATTTCGGATTCGCATCAGGACATTTTCATCGGCGACAGTGAAATGTCGCAACTGATGCGACGGCATGATTGGGCAGCAAGTTCGCTTGGCTCGCCGGATCGATGGCCGGAGGCTCTGAAGGTGGCAATCCGCCTGCTTCTGACCTCGAAATTCGAGATGTGGCTGGGCTGGGGACCTGATATCGCCTTCTTCTACAATGACGCCTATCGGCCGACTTTGGGCATCAAGCATCCAAATGCCCTTGCCGTCCCTACGCACGTTCTCTGGGCGGAGATCTGGGATGACATCAAGGATCGGTTGGCGACCGTTTATGATACTGGCGAGGCCACCTGGGACAGGGCGCTTCTGCTTTTGCTTGAGCGCGGTGGATATCCCGAAGAGACTTATCACACCTTCTCGTACAGTCCGCTGATCGGGGATACCGGCAAGGTGGAAGGCGTCTTCTGCGCCGTCACGGAAGAGACCGAGCGGGTCATAAGCGAGCGCCGCATGGCGACACTGCGAACGCTCGCATCTGGCCTTGCCGCCGCCGACATCGAAAGCGAGGTTCTAGAGGCATCTCACATCGCATTACGCGAAAATCTGCATGATCTGCCCTTCAGCGCTCTCTACATCTTCGACGATGAAGGGAATGCGCGCCGCCAATGGGTCTGCGGCGCCGAAGGTTGTGATGCGTTGCTTCCCGCAGCGGTCTGCCGATCAGAAACGATATGGCGTATGGGACAAGTCTGGGACAAGCAGGCGGTCGAGCTGGTGGACCTCGCGGGCGCTCACGACGTCCCGCACGGGGTCTGGCAAACCGCACCGAAGCAGGCAGCGGTCGTTCCACTGATCGGTCAAGGCGGTGAAAAGGCACGGGGCGTTCTGATCAGCGGGCTTAATCCGTATCGTACGGTCAGCGACGAGTACCTGGACTTCTTCAGGCTGATTGCCGGCCAGATCAGTTCACGCCTTGCCAGTGCCGAAGCATTCGAGTCGGAGAAGCGACGCTCGGCGGCGCTTGCTGAGGCTGCCGATCTGCGCGAGAAGGCGGCCATCGCCCTGGAGCAGGTCAATCGTCAGCTTTCCTCGGAAGTGGAGCTTCGAACGGCCGAGCGCGACCGCATGCGGGCACTCTTCCAGCAGGCTCCGAGTTTCATGTGCATTCTCAGCGGGCCCGAACATGTGTTCGAGCTGGTGAACGACGCCTACCTCCAACTCGTGGGGAACCGCATGCTGGTCGGGCTGACTGTCCGCCATGCGCTTCCGGAAGTGGAGGGACAGGGGTTCTTCGAGTTGCTGGACAGCGTCTTCCAGTCCGGCAAACCCTATATCGGACGGAACCTCAAGGTTCACCTTCAGCGCGAGGACGCGACGAGCCCCGAAGAGCGGTTCCTCAACCTCATCTATCAGCCGATCCTTGATCAGGCTGGTCATGTCACCGGCATCTTTGTCGATGGTTTCGATGTGACCGATCAGCGGCGGGCGGAGGAGCAGCTCAAAACCCTCAACCATACACTCGAGCAAAGAGTGGAGCAGCGTACTTATGAGCTGAGAACGGCGCTTCTGGAGCTGGAGAAGGAAACTGTCGAACGCGAAACCGTGCAACTCGCGTTGAGGCAGGCACAGAAAATGGAATCACTTGGCAACCTCACAGGCGGTGTCGCCCACGACTTCAACAATCTCCTTCAGGTCGTCGGCGGCAATCTGCAGCTTCTGTCCAAGGATGTCGAAGGCAATGCGCGCGCCGAACAGCGCCTGCAGAATGCCTTGTCCGGCGTCACGCGAGGCGCGAAACTGGCGTCACAGCTACTGGCCTTCGGACGTCGGCAACCGCTTGAGCCAAAAGTCGTCAACGTACGCCGGCTGATCCAGAACATGGATGACATGCTTCGCCGTGCGCTGGGCGAGGAAATCGAACTGGAGACTGTGGTTTCCGGGGGCCTGTGGAACACTTTGATCGATCCCAGCCAGCTCGAAAATGCGATCCTGAACCTGGCGATCAACGCGCGCGATGCGATGGAAGGCCGTGGACGGTTGACGATCGAAGCCGCGAACTCCGTCCTCGATGACGAATATGCCCGCACACATGACGATGTGCGCGCTGGCCAATATGTGATGGTTGCGGTCTCCGATACCGGATCGGGTATACCCCTTGATATCATCGAGCATGTCCTAGAGCCCTTCTTCACGACCAAATCGGATGGCAAGGGCAGTGGTCTTGGACTGTCGATGGTGTACGGCTTCATCAAGCAATCCGGAGGCCACCTGAAGATCTACAGCGAAGCCGGGCATGGCACGACCATGAAGCTCTACATGCCGCGCACCAACCAGGTCGAGGACAGCCTCACGGATCTAAGCGCTGCGCCGGCAAAGGGCGGCACCGAAACGGTTCTTGTCGTGGAAGACGACGATGGTGTACGCGAGACATCTGTCGCGTTGTTGGCTGATCTTGGATATCGCGTCTTGAAGGCGCATGATGCCCAAGCGGCTTTCGCCATCGTCAACAGCGGCGTGCAGATAGATCTTCTTTTCACCGATGTGGTCATGCCGGGTCCGATGCGGAGCACCGAACTCGCCCGGAAGGCCAAGGCGCTCTTTCCACGCATGGCCGTACTCTACACCTCCGGCTATACCGAGAACTCCATCGTGCATGGCGGCAAGCTTGATGCCGGGGTCGAGCTTTTGTCCAAGCCCTATACGCGGGAAGCCCTGGCGCGCAAGGTACGCCACGTGCTGGGAAATGCGCAGCAGCATCAGATTGCCGTTGAGCGGATGGCACGCGAGCATCAAGCCGCCGCTGAAAACTCGCCCGCCTCGGCGCCCGAGCCAACGAACCGAACCACGTTTGAGAAGATGCGAATACTGATTGTTGAAGACGAGCCTCTCATCCTGATGTCGACCGTCGACATGGTCGAAGAACTCGGACACGCCGTCGACGAGGCCAGATCGGCTGAAGAGGCGATCCAGATTCTGGACAAGAAGAGCATCGACGTTCTCTTGACGGATGTGGGGCTACCCGGCATGGCAGGCACCGACCTGGCAAGGATCGTTCGCGAACGATGGCCTTCCGTCAGGATCGTCTTCGCCAGCGGCGACAATGCCGCGAAGTCGGCGTCCGGCATCACGGACGCATTGCAGCTCTCAAAGCCATTTACCATGGATGAACTCAAGGCAATTATGATGCATGTGACAAGGTAGTCTGAGCCCTCCGCCCAGTGGGTGGCTACACCGCTCGCGTCCTGCGGGGGGACAAGCGCCAATCGCGGCAACCGCTTCGGGGAGCCCATGGTCGAATTCTACGTTCTCGAACCGCTAGGCGCAGGTCTGGTTCCGACGTGGCAGTGGCTGATGGCCACCTGGTTCGGAACAGGATTGGTCGTTCCGCTCCGTGCGGGGCTTGCGGTATTCGCGCTCTTGCCGCTGCTGGTCTTGGCGATCAAGTTGCCGAGGCTCGTGGTTCCGGTGTTTGCCGTGCTCATCTTCGCACTCGGCGTCCATGTGTCGTCAGCGATCGATCTGGCGACCGGCATAAAGGATGACCGCCGGATTGTTATCGACGAAGTAGCGGCTTTCCTGATCGGTGCCTCGCTGATCCGTCAGGCGGGCTGGCGGATGCTGGTGCCGTTTGCGGCTCTCTTCCTGTTTTTCGACCGGATAAAACCCTGGCCGGTTGCCTATGTCGAGCAAGTCCCATCCGGTTGGGGCGTCATGCTGGATGATCTGGTCCCGGCGGTCGCGGTCGGTCTTCTGTTTGCGGTCGCCCAGCATTTCTGGAACCGCCAATCGCGGTGAGGCCGACCACCGACAGCTCGACCCACTTGCCGGAACAGGGCCGATGCGCGTAGCGCATCCCCTTTCACGGCGCAAGATAGATCGTCACTCGTTTTTCGGACGTCAGACCGCTGTCACCGTCTGCGAGATCCGCACCGATGACGTCGCTTGCCGCGACGCCCTCGCTTCGCATCGCCGTATAGAACAAGGAGCTGCTCTCGACGGCTGCCTGCAGCTCCAACACGTCGGATTGCCTCTTGGCAAGTTCCGGCTCGACAACTTTCATGCTGTCCGGCTTCAGCGCCACGAACTCGAAACGCGTGGCCCCGAAGACCATCTTGATTTCTTCGGCCGTTTCTCCCGCCCGCTGCACGGCCCGCAAAGCGTTCTCGGCGACACGCTCGCTATCCGTTTCACTGACCTCGATGTCGTATCCAAAGAGTTCGGCAGGGTCGTCCCCAGGGTATGGTGAGGATTGCGCCAGAGCTGGGGAGGCCGCAGCGCCGCAGGCGACCATGGTCAGCACCGCGATGATACGCTTGGATGTCATGATAGTTCCTTCCGTTTCATTACCGCTTTCGTCATCCTGGCTTGATGTCTGGGGAATTGTCTCGGAAGGCAGATGGTTCCCTCGACCAAGTCCGGACGGCGGTTCGGCACTGTCGCAATGCGTCGTCGGATTGGGACGCTTGCCGGAGGGAAAACATGTTCGGAATTCCGAATTCCGACAGGTCCCTATTCGGAATTCCGAACACGCAGAAAGGACGATGCGTCATAAATCACTGATTTTCATACGACTTCAAACTGGCACGCCTCTTGCTGTCTGAGAGTGGACAACAAGAGGAACTCGTACCGTGAACTTTGAGTGGACCATACTAATCGCACTGGCCGGGGCAATCATCGCCAAACCGGCCTCGTCGCTGCTCGGGCGATACACCGGCTGGGTGGTGAGCCTCATACCTCTGTTCATCTTCGCCTCGCTACTCATGCATGTCGCGCCGGTGGCAGACGGACAGGCCCTGATTGCCCAACTGGCCTGGGTGCCCTCGCTCGGCGTCGAACTCGCATTCCGTCTGGACGGCTTTTCATTGCTGTTCGGCTTGCTGATCAGCGGCATCGGAACGCTGGTGGTGATTTATGCGGGGGCTTACTTCGCCGAAAAGCCGAGCGGCGAGATCGGACGCTTCCTCAGCCTCATCATGCTGTTCATGACCGCGATGCTGGGAACCGTGCTCTCGGACAATCTCATTGTCATGTTCGTCTTCTGGGAGCTGACGAGCCTCGCCTCCTTCCTCCTCATCGGCTTCGACGGTCACAAGGAAGCGGCGCGCAAGTCGGCTCTACAGTCGCTGATCGTCACCGGTGGCGGCGGTCTCGCGCTGTTTGCCGGCATCCTTCTCATCGGCATGACGCTCGGCACCTTCTCCTTCACGGAAGTGCTGGCACGCTCGAACGAGCTGGTCGCCAGCACCTGGGCCATCCCGATCGCAATCCTCATCATGATCGGGGCGTTCACCAAGAGCGCGCAGTTCCCGTTCCATTTCTGGCTGCCCAATGCCATGGCCGCGCCGACGCCCGCCTCCGCCTATCTGCATTCGGCGACCATGGTGAAGCTCGGCGTCTTTCTGCTCGCCCGCTTCGACGGTGTGTTTGCCGGCATGCCGGGCTTCGGACACACGCTGGTGGTCTTCGGATCTCTGACCATGATCATTGCCGCCCTGCAGGCGCTGCGTGCCGAAGGTTTCAAGGCGGTTCTCGCCCAGTCCACCGTTGCCTCGCTCGGCATTCTGGTGATGCTGATCGGCCTGACGGGCGAAGTGGCCGCTGTTGCCACCGTCGGCTTCATCCTCAGCCATGCGCTCTACAAGGCGGCCCTGTTCTTCTGCGCCGGCACCGCCATCCATGCGACCGGCGAAACCCGTCTGCACAAGCTGGCCGGCCTCGCCCGCTTCCTGCCGGTCACCGCCGTTGCTGCCGTGCTTGCCAGCCTATCGATGGCCGGCTTGCCGCCCTTCGTCGGCTTCATCTCGAAGGAATATCTGTTCGAGGCGCAGCTCGCCAATGACTGGAACATCCTGCCGATCGCGGCTGCGGTTCTCGTCAATGCCGTCATGGTCGGCGTGGCAGGTGTCGTGTCGATCCGACCCTTCTACCTCAAGTCCGAGACCACACGTGAGATCCATCATGGCGAGACATCAGGCCTTCTGGCAGGACCCTTGCTGCTCGCAGCCGGTGGCATCCTGATCGGTCTCATCCCCGCGCCCGCTGGACAGTGGATCATCGGTCCGGCCGCCTCGGCACTGCTCGGTCAGCCGGTCGACGTTTCGTTCAAGCTCTGGCACGGCCTGACGCCGATGCTGGTGCTGTCCATGCTCGTCGTCGCCATCGGCGCCGTCATCGTCATCCAGTGGACCCGCATCCACAACGCGCTCCGTCGTTACGACAAGCTGTATGCCTTCCTCGGCGATCGCTTCTACCACAAGGCCCTGAACGGCGTTCTGGCGACCGCACGCCTGTCGACGAGGGTGCTCCAGAACGGCGATCAGCATCGCTACACCACAGCAGTCGTCCTGGTGGTCACCCTGGGTCTGGCCATCGCCTTCCTGGCTGCACCATCGGCCGACTTCCTCGCCTCGGAGGGCAGCATCCGTATCTCGGTGGCGCTCGTCCTGATGCTGACCGTCGTCGGTGCCTTCGCGACGATCATCGTCCGCTCGCTGATTGCCGGTCTTGTCTCCGTCGGCATCGTTGGCTTCGGCTCGGCCGTGATCTTCATGCTGAACGGTGCCCCGGACCTGGCGCTGACGCAGATGGCGGTCGAGACCCTGATCGTGATCCTGATGACAGCCGTACTTCTAAAGCTGCCGTCCCGACGCCGGCATTCGCGCACGCTGTCCGAGCGCAGGCGTGATGGCATGATCGCGGTGGGCTTTGCCGGGATGATGTTCATCGCGCTTGCCTCCATCGGCGTCACGCCCATTGACCTGCGCCTGTCCGACTATTTCGGCGAGACGAGCTACCTCGAAGCCTATGGCCGCAATGTCGTGAACGTCATCCTCGTCGACTACCGCGCCATCGATACGCTCGGCGAGATCGTGGTCGTCGCCATTGCCACCATTGCCGCCTGGGGACTGCTGCGCGGCTCCCTCAAACCCGCCCGCAACAAGGAGTGACCGACCATGTCCGTCATCTTTTCCACCATGTCCCGCCTGTTCTTCGTGCTTCTGCTTGGCGCGGCTGTCTTCATGCTGTTTCGCGGCCATAACGAACCGGGCGGCGGCTTCATCGGCGGGCTGTTCGCGGCTCTCGCTTTTGCATTGCTTGCTCTCTCCGACAGCGTGGCAAAGGCTCGCAAGGCGCTGATCATCCACCCGGTCGTGCTGATCGGCCTGGGTCTCGTGCTCGCCTTTGTCAGCGGCCTCCCCGGCCTCATCTCGGATCGATCGTTCCTGACGCATTGGTGGTTCGAGCTTGGCTCCACGCATCTCGGCACCGCAACCGCCTTCGATATCGGCGTGTTCATGGTCGTCATAGGCGGCGTGCTTTCCCTCGTTTTCCGTTTTTATGAAGGAGTAGAACAGTGAGCCTGATCTACGCGTTTGCCGTCGCCGCCCAGATGGGTGCCGGCATCTACCTCCTCCTGTCGCGCCATGTGATGCGCATCCTGTTCGGGGTCGTGCTGCTGTCCACCGCAGCGAACCTTCTGATCTTCGTCGCAGGCGGCCTGCAGTTCACGGCGCCCCCCGTCATCGAACAGGGATCGCAGACGCTGGGCGAAGGGGCTGCAAATCCCCTGCCCCAGGCACTCATCCTGACTGCGATCGTCATCGGGTTTGCGCTCGTCTCGTTCGCTGCAGCCTTGGTGCTCAAGGCCTACTACACGCTCGGCTCCGTCTTTACCGACGAGCATAACGATGCCGAAGACCTCGGCTCGCCCTTCGAAAAGGAGGCCATCCGCAATGGCTGACACGCTTCTCCTCTGGCCCGTCATACTACCGCTCATCGGCGCGGCGCTGGCTGCCGCTTTTCATTCGCGGCCGGAGGTACAACGCATCATCGCGCTCACCGTCATGATCCTGACATTCGGCGCCTCCCTCATCCTCGCCAATGCGGTCATGGCAGGCGGCATCCTGACCAAGGTATTCGGCAGCTGGATGCCACCCTTCGGCGTGGTATTCGCCGCAGACCGCTTCAGCGTCGCGATGGTGGTGATCTCCAGCCTTCTGGCGCTCTGCGCCCTGATCTTCTCGGTCGCAGACCTTCGCCAGCGCCAGGTCCGTGCGGGCTTCTATCCGCTGTTCCTCGGTTTGATGATCGGCGTGAACGGTGCCTTTCTGACCGGCGACATTTTCAACCTCTATGTGTGGTTCGAAGTGATGCTGATCGCAACACTCGGCCTGATCACGCTGGACCGGACTCGCGCCCAGATCGACGGGGCGATCAAATATGCCGTCCTCAATCTCTTTTCGACCATCCTCTTCCTGATGGCGATCGGGTTGCTCTACGGCGCGACCGGTACTTTGAACATGGCAGATCTGGCCATGGTGCTACCGCAGACGGAATCGTCGGCTGCCCTCACCCTGTCGGCGATGCTGTTCTTGCTCGCCTTCGGCATCAAGGCGGGCTTCTTCCCGATGTTCTTCTGGCTTCCGGCCTCCTACCACACAGCATCGATCATCGTATCCGCTGTGTTCGCAGGCCTCCTGACCAAAGTCGGGGTCTACGCCCTCTTCCGCGTTTTCACCCTCCTGTTCGAAGTGGACAACGGGACACTGAAGCCACTGATCGGCGTGTTTGCCGCAGGTACCATGCTGTTCGGCGTTTTCGGTGCGGCCGTGCAGTGGGATGTCCGCCGCATTCTGTCGTTCCACATCATCAGCCAGATCGGCTACATCATGCTCGGCCTCGCGATCGCCACGCCGCTCGCCATGGCAGGCGCGGTCTTCTACATCATCCACCACATCGTGGTGAAGGCGAACCTGTTCTTCATCGCAGGCGCCATCCACCGGGCGACCGGGTCCTTCGATCTGCGCAAGTCCGGCGGATTGATGAAGTCCTCGCCATGGCTGGCGGTACTTTTCGCCATCCCTGCCCTGTCTCTGGCGGGCATTCCGCCGCTTTCCGGCTTCTGGGCAAAGCTGATGGTGGTCGACGCCTCCTTCCAGGGCGATGAGGCGTGGCTGGCAGGCATCGCGCTCTTTGTCAGCCTCCTGACGATCTTCTCGATGAGCAAGATCTGGATCGAGGCCTTCTGGAAAGAGCCCGTGCGCAAGACCCGGGTCCGCCGTGTGCCGGCTGCCATGATGGCGCCCATCGTGGTGCTTGGAGCCATCACGCTGGCCATCGGCATCAATCCGGAACCTCTGGTCGCGTTCTCAAACCTCGCCGCCGACAGCATCGGCAACCGTACCGAGCTGATCAGCGCCATCATTGACCAAAACACCACAGCAGGAGTGTCGCCATGACCATCGTCACGCGTATCGGCAGATCCATGACACTGGGACTGGTTTTCATCGGCGAACTCGTCCGTTCGTCCATTGCCGTCGCCCGCCAGGTGCTAGGCGACAGCTCGCAGCTCAAGCCCGCCATCCTCGCCGTGCCGCTTGATCTGCGCAGCAGGGCCGGCGTTACGACGCTTGCAAACTGCGTGAGCCTGACACCGGGCACGACCTCGCTGCATGTCAGCGAGGATCTAAGCACCCTCTATGTTCACGTTCTGGATGCACCACAGCCCGAGGCTGTGGTGGACAGCATCAAGAACACGTTCGAGACACGCATAAAGGAGATCGAAGGATGATTGCGCTTTTGGATGGGTTTCTATCAACATTCGCCGCCATCATGATCGCCGTCCTGATGGTACCGCTGCTGCTTGCCGCCGTTCGCATGGTGACCGGGCCCGGCTATGCCGACCGCTTCATTGCGCTGGACATGCTGACCGGCATTGCCGTCGCGATCGCCGCCTTGACGATGATCGTTACCGGCCGACGTGAGTTCCTCGACGTCGCTTTCGGGATCGCGTTGATCGGTTTCCTGGCGACGTGTTCGCTGTCTGCTCTTCTCGAGAAGAAAAAGGAGGATGCGTGATGCTCGCAATCCTGTCTATTCTGTTCAAGCTTGCCGGCGTGGTGTTTCTCTGCATCGCCGCTCTCGGCGTCATCAAGCTTGCCGATCCGTTTCAGCGAATGCATGCCGCCACAAAAGCGGGAACCCTGGGCGCAGGCCTGGTGATCATCGGCAGTGTCATCGCCCATGGAGCGCTGGACGCTACGGTAATGGGTATCCTGACCGTCGTCTTCCTGCTGCTCACCGTGCCGGTCGCCGGCCATCTGCTCGGTCGCGCCGCCTATGTCTCGGGTGCGCAGCTGACCCTCTCGGGCGATGACGCCCTTGACGGTGTGCTGACACGAGCCGACCAATCGCTCGGCAAGCGGAGCGACTGGATCTCCGTGGCTCCGAAAGTGCAGGCCACCGACAACAGGGACAAGGCGCCCCAGCCGAAACCGGCGCCGCGCAACGACATGCCGGTGCTGCCGGCGCTCGAGGCCGTCCGGTTCGCCGTCATCGACGGGCAGGTCGCTCATGTTGCGGAACGCGCGGGCGCAATCGCGAAGAGAAGCGGGGCGAGCCTTTCGGCCTACACCATCATCGACACGCATGCGATCCATGCCGCAGCCGATCAGGCCCGACTGCGCCGGTTGATCCGGGAGCGAGCGAGCGACGCGATCAGCGATCTCAAATCCGCCACCGCAGGAACGGACGTGGCTTCGATCCTGCACTATGATGAAGGCGATCCCGAAGCCATTCTCCGCTGTGAGACGCAACCGGGCCAGACCCTCCTCGTTCTGCCCTGCCAGGGCTGGTTCCATCATCAGGTCGAAGCCCGGATGGACCGCACGACCTGGGATCCGGATGGTCTATTGCGTCTGCCGAGCTGCCATGGCGGTCCGGTGCTCTTCGTCGGCAAGACACCATTGCCCGACACGGCACGCACGCTCGTGGTGCGCGACTGCGGCGAAGATCACCTGGCCCCGCTCGTGGAATGGGCACTTCTCAACAATCTCTGGGAGGTGACGGACATCGTCCATGTTGCGGAGACGCAGATCAAGGATAGCGGTGTGGCCGAGGTCGCCGATCGTTTCGGCTGCGGCTACACGCGTCATGCCGCGCCGGACAGCGTCTGCGGCATACCGCCCGGCATCGTCGGTCTGCGCGCCGTCGTCCTGGGCCGAACACCACGGCCGCTGCGAACGAACTGGTTTGGCGCGCCCTGGCTGAACCGCATCACACCGGACATGGCAGGTGAAGTCCTGATCATGGAACGTTGAGGGCTCGCTCGAGAATTAAGTGCTGGCAGGCAAAGCGCGACTTGGTCTAATCAATCTGCATGTCCTCACTTTCGCGTCCCAAACTGCCTCTCTCCGTCGCGCTGCCACTGTTCGTGGCAGTCGCGATGTTCCTGGTGGCGGTCGGCACGACGCAGATCGGCATCATGGCTCTGCGGTCGAGCAACGAGACGGGTCTGCGCGATCAGGCGCTGGTTTTCCTCGATGCCGTCGCCGGCAACATCGCGGCCGAAATCAAGGAGACCGATGCTCGGCAATCTGTGCAGCGGACATTGGCAGCGTCGCTCGAGTTTCGCACCGCGCTTCTCGAAGAAAGCATCGCCGCACGCTGGACCGACCCATCCGGACAGGCGATCACGGTGGCGCTCGCCGAGAGCGATGGGGATCTCCTCGACGCCGCCTTGACCGAGGCGCAAGCCAGCGACCCCGACGATGTCAGCGCGCAGCTGGTTCCGGACAGATCCGTTCTTCTGGTTGCACGCAGTTATGGAATGGCCGAGGGGCGTCTTTATCTCGCCGCGACATTCGACACGCAGCCGCTCGAGGCCGCCAGCGATGCAGCGTCCAACGCCGCACTGGGCATCGATATCCTTGTGGCCATCATCGCTGCGGCTGCGGCTTACGCCGTGACAAGGCGCTCGCTCAAACCGCTCGACGGGTTCATTGACCGACTGGCGGATGCGGCGGGCTCCTCGACGAATGGGGCCGACTGGCGCCGCGGCAACGAATTGCGCCAGCTGGAAGCGGCTCTGGCGATGCGCGAACAATCGGAAGCCCAAAGGGTCACCATCCTCGAACAGATGGCACAGCAGGAACGTGACGGGCTGCTGGCACGCATGGCGGCCAGCATCGCGCATGAGGTGCGCAATCCGCTGGCCGGACTGAAGAACGGCATATCCACGCTGAAGCGCTTCGGCGACCGAGAGGATGTGCGAAAGGAAACGCTGGCATTTCTGGAGAACGGGCTCGACAGCATCGGTCGCGTGGTCGACGTGACGCTTTCCACCTATCGCCGGCGGTCCGGATCCAGAATGATCACGGCCCAGGACATTCGCGACCTCGAGATCTTGATCGCTCCGGAAGCCGGCCGTGCCGGCGTTGGGCTTGCCTGGACCTTCGAGGAGCCGACCGAATTCTGGGTCGACGTCGATGCCCTGCGCCAGATCCTGATCAACCTGATGCTGAATGCGGTCAGGGCCTCGCCGCCCGGATCGACTGTCACCGTTTCTCTCACGCGCAAGGATGCCCAGACGGTGGTGCTCAGCGTCGCCGACGAGGGACCGGGGATGCCGCCCGAGATCGTCGCCGCGATGATTTCCGGCCGTGTCAACGACATCCCCGTGGAGCGCAGCATCGGGATCTGGATCGTGGCCTCCCTGGTGGAGCGAATGGGAGCCGATTTGTCGATCCGCAGCGACAGCACGGGAACCAATGTCCAGCTGACGCTGGTGACGGCGCAGAAGGGCGGAGCGGAGACATGACATCATGACGGCAGGTCGCATACTGGTGGTCGAGGACGATGCGACGCTTGGCCTGTCGCTGCAACAGAGGCTGGTCCTGGAAGGCTTCACCGTCAGATGGGCGCGTTCGGCAGCTGAAGCCGATGCAGCGCTCAAGGGTGCGGCACCCGACATCATCCTCTCGGATATCCGACTGCCGGATGGCGACGGCGAGACCATCATGCGCCGGCATTTCGAACGTTTCGGACTGGTGCCAGTCATCTTCATGACGGCCTATGGCGACATCGACCAGGCCGTTCGGCTGGTGCGGGACGGCGCGGTCGACTACGTCAGTAAACCCTTCGATCTCGACAGGCTTGTCGAGACCTTGCAGGGTATCAGCCGCCGCACGAGCAGCGGGCCACAGGTCGGTGCTGCGTTTTCCGGCAGCGATGCGATGCGCAAGATCGGCGCGACATTGATGCGTGCCGCAGACATCGATCTTCCGGTTCTGATCCTCGGAGAGACGGGAACGGGCAAGGAAGTCGCGGCTCGCTATGTGCATGAGGCCGGATCGCGCAAGACCCTGCCCTTTGTCCCCGTCAATTGCGGAGCTTTGCCGGCAGAGCTCGCGGACTCGCTGCTTTTCGGTCACGAGCGCGGCTCTTTTACCGGTGCCTCGGGCATGCATCGCGGCTTTTTCGAAGAGGCGGACGAGGGCACACTGTTTTTGGACGAGATTGGTGACCTGTCCCCTGTCCTGCAGGTGAAGTTGCTGCGCGTTCTGGAAACGAGGGAGTTCCGTCGGCTCGGCGGAAGCGAGACCCGCAAATTCGGAGCACGCCTCGTCTGCGCCACCAACAAGGATCTCGGCGCCATGGTGGCCGAGGGCCAGTTCCGCGAAGATCTCTGGTTTCGCATCAATGTCATTGCCTGCAAGCTGCCGCCACTCAGAGAAAGACAGGAAGAGCTGCCGTCACTGCTCGAAAGCTTTGCATCTGCCGCAGCAGCGAGGCTTGGTCACGGCAATATCGTCGTTGACGCAGCGGCACATGAGGCTGCCAAGCGCCACCGCTGGCCTGGAAACATCCGCGAACTGATCAACCGCGTCGACCGCGCCGTTGCCATGGGTGACGGTCATGTCTTGTCCGAGGCGGAGCTGTTTCCCGAAGGTCTGGTCGCAACGGACACGGGTCTTGGCAGCACTCCAGACGTGAATGCCACACTCGCGGACGTGCGTGACGCCGCCGAGCGGGCTCACATCAAGGCGGCACTGGCGCGCGCGGACGGATCGCCCAAGGAAGCCGCCGAAGCGCTAGGCGTGTCGCGAACGACATTGTGGGAAAAGATGCGACGCCTGAACATCAGCCCCGACGACAACTGAGGCGTCCGGCGTAATCGAAAACGCGACGGGTCGAAGATGCAGTGCCGCGCTGCGTGGGTCGCGGCACTGTTCAATACGTCGACCGCGGCTCAAAACTCCGCAGAGGCGCCCACCCAGAGAGTGCGGCCGATGACCCAGGGATTGCCGTTGGATGACTTTGCGTTGCCAAGCTCGTTGAAGAGATTGACGACCTTGAAGTTCAGGGTCATTCCATGGTCGTCCACGGACGCGAACTTGTAAGAGCCACTCAAATCGACGGTCAGCACGGCAGCGAAAGCCTTGTCATCCCAGATGTCGTGCAGCACTCCATCTATGCTCTCGATGTCATCGGTGTCCTCGACGCCTTCATATGCGAAGTTGTAGTTGGCGGAGAGCCCAAGCGTCAGCCGCTCGTCGAAGAAACTGCCGGAAAGACCGACCTGGGCGCGCAGCGGAATGTCCATGTTGCCGGTGACGGCTTTGAAGCCGGCCTGTGTGTAGGATGTTCCCTTGTACGAAATCCGGTTTTCCAGATCCTCCTCGTCGAAGAAGTAGCTGTCGGCTGAGACATTTTTGTCTGCCCAAGTAATCGAGGCGGCAAGAAGAGAGTTGTCCGCCGGGTTCCAGGAAGCCGTCGGCAGTTCCTTGGCATATTCGGCCGTGAAGGAATCGTACGAGCCCTTGGCATTGTTGGTCAGCACGTAGGACGTATTTGTAGGCGTCTGCGACGAATACTGGTCACGAGAACTACGGTGCAGATAGCGAAAGCGCCAATCGCCATCGGTCAAAGGATCGGTGAAGTTGATCGCGGCAGTGAACTCGTCTGTGTAAGGCGTCTTCAGATCCGCCGCATCAAGGGTGTAATAGGTTTGCGTCGGCGTCGTGGTGAAATCGCCGACAACACCTGTGGAGCTCGGCGTCCTGGAGAAGGTCGTGATGCGCGGTTGCTGGTTACGAATTGCGTAAGAAAGATTGGCAGCGTCGTAGTATCGGTTGAAACCACCGGAAATGCTGAAATCCTCTATTGGCGTTACCGTTGCCACGAAACGCGGAGATATGTTCAGGTTGCCCTGGTAATCGTCATAGTCGATACGGATGCCGGGACGGATCTTTAGCCAGTCGAAGGTCTGATCGAACTGCAGGTAGGCATTTGCCTGCATGATCTGCGCCTGAATATCAAATGCCTTATGGACCGTCTTGCTATACGCAAACTGTTCGCCGTAGCACTCTTCCGTTGTGTTGCAGGTAAAGGTCGATATGTTCGCAGCCCTCAAGGCCGTATAGGCCTGAGCGACGTTGTAGGTGTAGCTGACGTAGTCTTCTGCCCGCCAACGGTGAGCCTCAGTATAGCCGAACTCGTAGCCGGTCTGGAAAGTACCATTCCAGACATCTCCCGCCAGCGCCTGGGACCAGGTGTAGCTTTCCTGGCCCTGACCGCGCTCCTTGCCCATTCCGCCTTCCCGGCAAGATGTGGTTGTAGTCGAGGTCGGATCGACGCGGCACCAGTCGAGCATGCTCGATTCGAAGACCTTGGTTCTCGTCCCCGAGATCGTACGCCAGTAGGTCGAGATCCAGTTTCGGATCGTGTTGTCGCCACCGAGGTTGAGTGCGTCGGATTTCGAAGCCGTGATCTTGCTGGTCAGAGAAACGTTGGAAAGCGCTACGCCACCGAGCGAAAAATCCTCCAACTCGTACAAGTTCTCGAGCTTGCCTGCATAGGTCCGGGTCGCAGTGTCAATCTCAAGTGCCCGATAATTGTCCGACTCGAAATCCTGATAGTAATCGGTGTGAATGCCTTCCAGCTTGAACAAGCCGAAGTCCGTCTCTGCATTGGCCTGGAACCGGTAGAACTCGTTCTTGGACTCCGACTGCACAAGCTCTTCGCCATAGATGTAGTTCTTCGCCTTGTTGGTCCAGGCATCCGTCACGCTGTACTGGCCGATGACGGCGATATTGTCCGTGATCGGACCGGTGACCGAGAAGGCTTTCTTCTTCTTGTAGAATTCCGGCTCACCTATGGCATTCGGATTGAGACCGTCCTCGGTCGCGAGATTGTATTTTACGAGGTCATCACTCTCGTATTCCACCGAGGCCAATGCTCTCAGCCTGTCGGTCGCGGGCTCCATCAGCTTGTATTCGACGACGCCGCCCTGGAAGGCTCCGTAACGGGCCGACGCATTGCTGTCGATGACCGTTGCGGATTGAACAAAATCCGTGGGTACGAACACTGTCTGCGAATGCAAGCCGTAGATGCGGTCGGCATTATAGGCCGTGTCATCGTCAGACAGTTCGCCGCGGTTGCCGGTGTTGTAAGGCTCCTCAGTTCCCGTGATCGTGTTGATGCCGATACCGTTCAGGATGAAGTTGTTCTCATAGGTTCGCCCCCCAGAAATCGAGACTTCCTGCGGCTTGGTGTTGAGGAGTGCCTGGCTCTCAACGCCCGCATTCTCGTTAGTATCGTCCTGATACTGCACGTTCGGCAAACCGCGCAGGAAGCTGTTGGCATCCCCGCTGCTCGTGCGAATTCCGACCTGGGTCGAATCCATCACGGTGGTGCCCGTATCTGCCGCGCTCTCGGTTCCGAGTTTCACGCCGCCGCCGGAGGACGACACCGTGATTTCCTCAAGAACGGTCGTGCCGGCGGCAGCGGCTTCGTCGATCGTGCCTTCGGCAACCAGCGATGCGGTGCGGGCGCCGGTCACGCGGATTTCGATGCCGGCACCGGCGGTGAGGGCGCGCAGTGCGACGAGAGGATCGGTTTCACCGGCGACGGCCGCTGAAGTCCGTCCAGACACGAGGGCTGCGGCATAGCCGACCTGCCAGCCCGTCTGACGCGTGAAGGCCCTGAGGGCTGCATCGAGCGGCTGCGCAGGGATCGAGATCGCCCGGGGAGCATTCGTCGTCGGACTTGTCCCGGCATCCTGCGCTCGAACCTCAAATACACCGGCCAAAGCCGAAACCAGTGCTGTGGACACCATGAACATGGCAAACCTGCGCTTGCCGAGAGATACTCTACGCTCTGCCATCTTGATCCCGGGCCGGAAGCCCTTCTCACCCTGTTGTCACCCCGCCGCCGCGCATCATGCGCGTCGGCTCTGATGGAGATGACGTGTCAGCTCGGCCGGTCTCACAAAAAAACCTGAGACTTTAGCGAATGAATAAGATGCCGCCCGGCAATCGCTCGATGCGTGCCCCTGCAGCGGTTGCGACGCTGTCGAGTGCGGCATCCGCCTCGGAGATGCGGAAGCTGCCGCTGACGGGGGTTTCAAGGGCAGCGGCCGGCAGGGTGATAATGGTGAGATCCGTATGGCGTCCGATCTCGACGAGGGCGTCCCGCAAGGGAATGGCGGAAAGCTGGATCCAGCCTTCGCGCCAGGCAAGCCGGCTTTCATCGTCTCCCTGAGGAAGGAATGAGATCCGTGTGCGATCGACGGCCGCCGTCTGGCCTGGCGTCATGGCAACCGGGCTCGATTGCTCGCCATCGCGGGTCAAGACAACGCGACCGCTTGCCAGATGCACGACGTCTTCTGCATCACCGCGCGCCACGTCGAATGCCGTACCGGTCACCGTCACAGTGCCATAGGCCCCTGTCACGCTGAACGGCCGGGCAGCGTCATGCGCCACCTCGAAATAGGCCTCACCCTCGAGAAGCCGCACGGCCCGCCTGCCATTTTCGAAATCGAGGCGCACTGCCGTCTGGCTGTTCATCTGCATGCGGGAGCCGTCGGGCAGATCGACCGCGACGATCTCGCCGGCAGCGGTCCGATAGTCGGCCTGCAAGCCGAGCAGCCAGTCGCTTCCAATCAGCGGCACGACGATGGCGGCGGTGATCGAGGCCGCGAGCGCGAGCGACAGATGCGGAGAGCGCCGGGTGATAGCCGGCGAGTGTCTGATGGCCTCGACCGGCAGCAGCGATGCCGTCGCCGTCTGGGCGGAAGCCACGGTCAATGCGGGACATTCATAGAGCGCCAGCACCCGCGCCAAGGCCGCGCCCCTGTCCGCACCTTCGGCCAGCCAGGCATTGAGCGCCTCCTGGTCGACCTCCCCCGCCTGACGCTTCAACACCCATTCGAGCGCCTGGTCTACGACCGGCTCCGGATGCCGATAGCGCGCTTGATCCTCGTTGTCAGTCACTGCGTGCATGACGGTCTTCCGCGGAAATGGTGCATGTTAATAGATGACGTTTCAAATCAGTTCTCCTCCCAAAAATTGCAGATTCGCGCCCGTGCACGCGGCTCATCGCTCCATCTTCTCCCGGATTTCCATGAGGACGGCCATGGCCATCTTCATGTCGTTGAACACGGTGTTGGGCGACACGCCCAGCCTTTTGGCGATCTCGGGATAGGCGAGGCCTTCCAGCCGGTTGAGGCACCAGGCCGAACGGGCGCGCGGCGGAAGCGTCAGCAGGGCTCGATTGAAGGCCTTGACCAGGTCGCGCTGGATGGCCTGATCCTCGATGCTCGGCTGTGGATCGGCGACAACAACGGTATCCGCCGCCTGGAATTCCTGCTCCTCATGCAGGGCCCGCACCTTGCGCCGGCGAAGATGATCGAGGGCGAGATTGCGAGCGGTCTGCCAGAGAAAGGCCTCGATATTGCCAGGCGTGCCCTGGTCGAACGCCCGGCGCGCTCTCAGGTAGGCGTCGTGCGTCAACTCCTCGGCCTCGGCCGCGTCGCGCACAATACGCAGGATCGCCCGGTAGAGCGACTGCCGCATGCCGAGAAAGGCGTCGTCCAATCTCTGGGTGTCGCCGGTCATTGTGAGCCCTTGCCGAAGCACACGAGCGCAGACGCCGGCCACGGCCAAGCGCGCAATGGCTCCGCCAGAGCCTTCACCCCCGTCATTCTACTTCGCGTTCCGCCATGGCGGCTGCGCCAAGCGGCAACTTGGTGAGGACAGCGACATTCCCGGTGCGGAAGATATGCTTCGCATGAGCGACAAGCCTTTGCGCCGTGACCCGCTCGCCGAGACCCTGCATGCGCCGCAGATAGCCAGCGTCGCCGTAGCGGCGGTGGCTGAGAACAAGGCGGCGCAGCCAGGTGTTGGGATCAGTCAGACGACTACCCTCGGCAAAGGCAATGTCAGACCGGATCTTCTCCACATCCGCCTGTCTGGCAATCTCCGGCATGCGATCGAGTACGGCAAAAGCGGCTTGCGTCAGTTCCTCCGTGCGTTCCGGCGCGCAGTAAAAGGCGAGCGTGCCGAGAACACGGTCCTGATCGGGATCGGCCTGCAGCTCGAATTCGAGGCTGTAGATGCCACCGAGAACATTGCGCAGTTCCTTTTTCAGGTTCTGCTGGGCAATCGGTGTCAGCGTCGAGATGACGAAGCTTGCCTCGGGCGTCCAATCGAGCCCGGCGAAGAAGGAAATCTCGACGCGAGCGCGATCGTCAGGAAAGACTTCGACCTGTGCCGCATGCCGCCCGGCCCTTTGCAGGGCAACCTCCGTCGTCATCGAGGCCGCACGCGGGACGGCGCCGATCACGGAGGCGAAGCTGTCGCGGATCTCAGAGCCGGGCTCGGGGCCGACGGCATACCAGGTCACCGGTTGGAGAAAGTGGGTGCGGGCGATTTGGCTCAACTCTTCCGCATCCACCTGCTTCAGGTCCTGCAAGGTATCGACGGCACCTGCTTCGCCGTAAAGCAGTTCGGTGCGCCGAGTGGCAACCTCATCCGGACGTTGGTCGTTTATCTGCGCGTGCAGGGCCTCGACGGCTTCCGGCCTTACGCCGCCGAAAGCAATGATTGCGGCATAGGTCTCAAGGCGGGCCGGGAGATCGCCCGGGGCCGCAGCGATGCCGGCGTCGAGATCGCCTTCCTTGAGCGCGATGCTCCACTGCCGCGTCTGCTCCTTTACCCAGAGATCGTGTTCGGTCTGGCTCCAGAAGGTGAAGCCACTCTGATCAAAAAGCTGGACCGCCGCCTGGGAGGCCTGGCTGTCGAAGAGGCTATTCCTGTAGCCAGGACGCGATTGGCCCGAGAGATAGACCTTGCCATCCGGCGTATCCCGCACCAGCCAGACCACCGCGTCCCCGTTCGACAGCGTCCATTCGATGACATCGGGATTTCCGATGCGGCGCTCGGCGGAGATGCGGCCGGATCGAGCCACCTGTCGATCGGCTGGCCATACGGGTGCGGCGGTCGCAATCTCAGGTTCTGGTGTCCGTGGCTGGCGTGGCGGAAGGTCAGCCATGGCCGCCCAGCGCGCGCGTTCCGCTTCCACGGTGGCAACCGTCGGCAGCGTCACCGAAACGCCGCCCGGCACCTGGTAGAACAGGACCTGATCCTCGGCTGCCAGCATCTCCCGCAGGCGCGTATTGAGACCCTCGAACGCGATGCGATTGAGGAGAGCGGCCGTGCGGGTCGTGCGGGTTGCGGGATCATCGACGACCGAGCCGGTCAGAACCGCAGAGGCGATCCGGTCCTCCCATTCCGCATAGGTTCGGTTCTCGGCTGCTTTTCTGTTGTTCTCGTTGATGGCTCGGGCGCGCGTCATCAGGCTTTCAAACCCGTCGCGCGCCACACCGTCACGCCGCAGCCGTTCGACTGTTTCCATCAGAACGGGTATAGCAGCTGCGTGGTTGTCGGTGCGGGCGTTAAAAGCGAGGATCAGCCGCTCCTCGGTCGTTTCCTGCGCCGCAAAGCCAAGGCTGTCAGTGACCGCCGCATGATACGGTGCCTCAGCCTGCACGGCGTCGCGGATCAGCCGCGTCAGGAAATACTGCTGCAGATAGGCGATCTGGCCCGCATCCGTCAGCCGGTTCGGCATGGGGAGCCGCAGGGCATAGGTCACTTGCGAGCTCGAGCCTTGCTCGTCCTGGACCAAGTTGACGTTCAGACCCTGCTTCAGGGGCAAGATACGGTAGTCGCGCTCCGGTGCGGGCAGCCTCGGTGCCGCACCGAAGGCCCTCTCAAGGGCCTTACGTGCCGCTTCCTTGTCGATACGGCCGGAGACGATCAGCGTCATGTTGGAGGCGCGATAGAAGCTTTCGTAAAAGCTGCGGATCTCCTCGATCGAGGTGCGCGATATGCCGGCATGCGTGCCGATTGTCGGCCGGTCGACATACCGCGAGCCCGCGCGCAGGGCGGCCTTCTTCAGGCGGCTGACCCGGTCTGCGACGCTTACTGTCTGACGCAGTTCTTCGAGAATGACAAAGCGTTCTTTCTCCCAGTCCTCAGCCTCCAGTGCCGGCTTCATCACCAGATCGGCCATGAACTGCAGCGATCCCGCGAGGTCGAGCGCATCATCAGGGCGGGTGCGCAGCATGAACTGTGTCTCCGCCTCCCGCGTCACCGCATTGATCTGCACCCCGGTCCGCCAGCCGAGCGCCTCGATTTCCTCGTGCATGGAGCGCCCGCGCGCCGCGTTCGTCTGGAACACCATGTGTTCTAGGATATGGGCAATCCCGCTCGGCACAGGTTCGTCGACAGAGCCTGCATGCACGATCAGGCGAATGTTGAAGGGGTCGGCCTCCTTGCCGCTGTCATGGAGGAAGTAGCGCAGGCCGTTGTCGAGCGTCCCGGTCGCAATGCGCGGGTCCCAACCGGGGTCTTGTGCGGCCGAAGGGCCGGAAAGGCAAAACAGCGAGAGGACCGCAATGAAGAACAGGCGCATGTGAAGTTCCAAACAAGGGGGATCGGATCGCAAGACGCGACCGCCTCCAAAAGATGAATGGAACTATCAACTATAATAACTGATCACAAGTGCTGTGTTCGGAGCTCCCAAAGGGACTTTCGACGGAAGCAGCGGAGCCCGCCCCCTCTCCGCGAGGGTCAGGGCTGGTCTTGCGGCGGATTGGCCGAAGGAACGGACGTATTGCCTTCGGTGCGGTCGCGGTGCAGCGCTGCCCTCGCCAGCAGGATGAGGGTGACCGGGGTCGTCAGCGTCACAAAGACACCGATCAGGATCTCGTGCAAAACGGCGCGCGAGCCGACGATCGAGAAATAGAGGATCGAGGCCAGCATGATTGCGCCCGTGCCCCAACTCGTGCCGAGGGTCGGCGCGTGAATCCGCTGATAGAAGGTAGGCAGGCGCAACAGCCCGATGGCACCGAGCAGCGTCAGGCCCGAGCCGAGGAGCAGAAAGGTGGAGACCGCGATCACCACCCACAGAGGAAGATCGGAGACTGGCATGGTCACTCGATCACCTCACCGCGCATGAGGAATTTGGCCAGCGCCACGGTTGCCACGAAGCCCAGGAGGCTGATCACCAGGGCCGCCTCAAAATAGACCGAGCGGCCACTGCCGATCCCAAAGGTGACGAGCATCAGCATGGCGATCACATAACATGCATCGAGGGCGAGGATGCGGTCCTGGGCACGCGGGCCGATGAAGATGCGCACGGCCGCGATGATCAGGGCGAGCCCGAGCAACACCGTGGCAATCGAGACGGCGGTGAAAAGAATGATGGCACTCATTCAATGATCTCCAGCAGCAGGCGTTCGTAGCGATGCTTGATGTTTTCGATCCATTGCTCCTCGTCGATCAGGTCGAGAACATGGATCAGGACGGTCTTCCTGCGTTCGTCGTAGGCAAGCCAGGCCGAGCCCGGCGTACTGGTCAGGATGACGGCCATGATGGCAAGCGCGGTCGGATGCTCGATTTCGAGAGGGACCGTGATGAAGCCCGAGGTCTGTTTCCGGCGCTTGCCGCTGATCATCAGCAGGGCGACGGCGGCATTCGAGCGGATGATGTCGACGAAGACGATCAGAAAAAGCTTGGGCAGCAGATACCACTTCTTCATCTTCGGCTTATCGGGCCTGAGCGAAGCCATGGCCCAGCCGCCGAAGATTGCCACGACCGATCCGAGCAGCAGATGACCAAGGGTGAAATCGTTGAGCAGCAGCCACATCAGCAAGAGTGCAAGGCTGAGAAGCGGATGAGGGATCATGGCGTGCTTCCTCCCTCAGCTTTCGTGCCGGAAGGGCTCTCGTCCTGTACCACATAGGCGTTGCGGACCGCATCGACATAGGCGGACGGGTTGGAGAGTGTCCGGATTGTCGTGTCCATATAGGTCATCGCCGGTCCTGCCTTGATGGTCAGACCCAGCGTGATCGACAGCAGTAACATCACAGGAACGAGTTCCACCACGAGCACCCGTGGCACGGCCCCTTCGATCGATCCCCAGAAGGTGCGTATGCCCGCACGGGTCATGGAGATCAGGGCCGCGACGCCTGAGAGAATGACCAGCACGATCAGGGTCCAGACGGCGATATCGGGCGTCGTGCCGATCGAGCCCGTGCCCATCATGGCAGACAGCATGGCGAACTTGGCGATGAAACCCGAAAGCGGCGGCAGGCCGGCAAGCAGAATGCCGCAGGCGGCAAAGCAGATCCCGAGGATCGCCATGGTCCCGGGCATGGTCGTGCCCTCGCCATCCTCGATATCGGCCTCCTCGCCGTCACCATAAGCCTCCATCGTCACCGCCAGGACGTTGGCGCCGGCATCCTGTCCGCGCTCCACCAGTTCGATCAGCATGAAGAAGGCGCTGATCGTCAGGGTGGAACTGACGAGATAAAGCAGGGCGCCGGAGGAGACGACGCCGTCATTGATGCCGAGCACCATCAAGAGCGTGCCCGACGAGACGAGGACCGAATAGGCGGCGAGACGCCCCAGGGCCTGGGATGCAAGCACGCCGATGGTTCCGAAGACGAGCGTCGCCATGCCGCCGAGCAGCAGGACCTCCGCCCCGAAACCGGCCGAGGGACCATCACCGAAGAGAAGCATGGTCAGGCGCAGGATGACATAGATGCCGACCTTGCTGAGGATTGCGAACATGCCCGCCACCGGGGCGGAAGCAGCACTGTAGGCGGTCGGCAGCCAGAAGCAGAGTGGCCACATGCCGACTTTGATCAGGAAGGCGACGCCCAGCACCGCAGCGCCAGCTTCCATCAGGATCAGGCGGTCCGGCTCCATTTCCGGCATGCGCAGGGCAAGGTCGGCCATGTTCAGCGTGCCGGCGGTTCCGTAGACGAGGCTGACCCCGATCAGGAAGAAGAGGGCAGCGACCAGATTGACGGCGATGTAGTGGAGCCCGGACTTGACGCGCAGCGTGCCCGTGCCGTGCAGCAGCAATCCATAAGAGGCTGCCAGCATGACTTCGAAGAAGACGAAGAGATTGAACAGGTCGCCGGTCAGCAGCGCGCCGTTGACGCCGACCAGCAAGAGCTGGAACAGGGTGTGGAAATGGGCTCCGACGGCATGCCACTTGGCCATTGAGAAGACCAAGGCCGCGATGGCGAGGACCGCGGTCAGCAACAGCATCATCGCCGAAAGCCCGTCGATGACGAGCACGACGCCGAAGGGGGCGGCCCAGTTGCCGAGCAGATAGACATTGTCGAAACTGTTCGGTCCGCTCTCGATCAGGAAGAGAACGAGCGCATTCGCGAGCAGGAGAACCGTCGCCGTCAGGCTGACCAGCGCCTTGGTCGTCCTGTTGCGTTCGTCGATGAACAGCAGGATCGCTGCCGTCATCATCGGCAAGAGGATCGGCGTGACGATGAGGTGGTGGCTCCAGTCGATCACAGCTATTCGTTCCTCCCGTCGACATGATCATTGCCGGTCAGTCCACGGGCGGCGAGCAGCACGACGAGGAAAAGAGCCGTGGTGGCAAAGCCGATGACGATGGCGGTCAGCACCAGGGCCTGGGGCACGGGATCGCTCAGCGTCGTCGACACGACGCCATCCTCGAGGATCGGCGGCATGTTGCTCTTTACCCCACCGACGCCGAACATGAAGAGGTTCACTGCGTAGGACAGGAGCGACAATCCGATGATCACCTGATAGGTGCGCGGACGCAGGATGAGCCAGACGCCACAGGTGGTCATCAGTCCGATGGCGAGCGACAGGATGATTTCCATCAGCGCTTCTCCCCCTTGGCTTCCAATGCTCTCAAGCGGTTGATGCGGATCGACTGGTGGGCGAGCGCCGTCAGAATCAGAACGGTCGCGCCGACCACCAGCGAAAAGACGCCGAGATCGAAGAGAAGCGCGGATGCGGCCGGCACCTTGCCGATCAGCGGGAGCTCCAGGTAGCGGAAATGCGAGGTGAGGAAAGGATAGCCTAGGAGCCACGCCCCGATCCCCGTTGCCGATGCCGTGAGGATGCCGGCTCCCATCCAGCGCAACGGCAGAATACGGATTCGATCTTCCGCCCAGCGCGTGCCGCCCGCCAGATATTGCAGCAGGAAGGCGATCGACAGTGTGAGGCCAGCCGAAAAGCCGCCGCCGGGCATGTCGTGACCGCGCATGAAGAGATAGACGGAAAGCGTGATGATGACCGGAAAGAGCCACTGCATCAGCACCGAGGGCACGAGCAGATAGTCGCGCATCATGTCGCCCGGCGACCGCTCCGGCTGGTCCGCATCGAAGCGGTTCTGGCTCACCTGCTGTTCCGGCAGCGCCATACTGTCATCAGCCGGACGGAAACGGCGCAACAGACCATAGACGGTCAGGCCGACAATCCCGAGCACGGCAATCTCTCCCAGTGTGTCGAAGGCCCGGAAGTCGACCAGGATGACATTGACGACATTGCGTCCGCCGCCCTGGGTATAGGCGTTCTCAAGGAAGTAGCTGGCAATAGCATCCGGCACCGGCATGGTCATCACCGTGAAGGCAACGACCGACATGCCGATGCCGCAGGCGATCGCCAGTGAAAGATCGCGGAAGCGTCGGAAACGGTTTTTCAGGGTCAGGGCCTCACCCCGGCCGGGGCTGCGCTTCGGCAACCAGCGCAAGCCGAGAAGGATCAGAACCGTCGTCACGATCTCGACCAGCAACTGGGTGATCGCAAGGTCAGGCGCGGACAGCCAGACGAAGGTCATGCAGACGATCAGCCCGACGCCGCCGAGCATGATGAGGGCTGCGAGGCGATGGTATTTGGCGGAAACCGCAGCGCCGACCGCGAGCGCCATGCCGACCAGCCAGAGAAGGCCAAAGGCCGGATCGATGGCGGAGAAGACGATCGGCCTGCGTTCAAAACCCGAGAAGTAGAGCGGCAGGGCTGCCGCGACGAAGCCGCTGACCACGATCCATCGCAGCTGCGGCTGCAGATTGCGGGTGCCGAGGCGGCTTTCCGCGAGGCGCGCCCAGCGCCATGAGACTGTGACCAGGACCCGTTCGAACAGGCGCTGGCCACGCAGACGACGGAGATAGGGCGGCCCATCCTCGCTACGGGACAGGTAGTCCCGCATCACCACATAGAGCGCGAAGCCGCCGAAAAGGGCGATCAGGCTCATGAGCAGCGGCACGTTGATGCCATGCCAGACGCTGAGGCTGTATTCCGGGGTCTGGTCACCCAGCACACTCTCGACGGCCGTCTGCAGGAACGGGCCGATGGAAATTGCGGGCACGATGCCGACGATGAGGCAGACCACCACGAGGATCTCGATGGGAACGCGCATCCAGCGCGGTGGCTCATGCGGGGTCTTTATGGGCAAGTCCTTCGGCAGTGGGCCGAAGAAGACCGTATGGATGAAGCGGAGTGAATAGACGACGCTGAAGAGGCCGGCGAGTGTCGCTACATAGGGCAAGATCACGTCGAGCCAGGAATCCGCATGGGTCTCGACGGCTTCGGCAAAGAACATTTCCTTGGAGAGAAAGCCGTTCAACAGTGGCACGCCGGCCATGGCGGCACTCGCGACCATGGCCAGTGTGGCCGTTGCCGGCATGAAGCGGTAAAGCCCGCCTAGCCGCTGCATGTCACGCGTGCCCGTCTCGTGATCGATGATGCCAGCCGCCATGAAAAGCGAGGCCTTGAAGGTCGCGTGGTTGAGCATGTGGAAGATCGCCGCGACCGTCGACAGCGGGCTCCCGAGACTGAGGAGCGTCGTGATCAGGCCGAGATGGCTGATCGTCGAATAGGCCAGCAGGCCCTTCAAATCACGCTGGAACATCGCCAGGAATGCGCCGAGGAGCAGGGTCGATATGCCCGTAAGCCCGACGATGATGAACCACTCGTAAGTCCCTGAAAGCACCGGCCAGAAGCGCACGAGCAGGAAGACGCCAGCCTTCACCATGGTCGCCGAATGCAGGAAGGCGGAGACCGGCGTGGGGGCTGCCATCGCATTGGGCAGCCAGAAATGAAACGGAAACTGGGCACTCTTGGTCAAGGCACCGAGCAGAATGAAGATCAGCGTCGGCAGATAGAGCGGGTGCTCACGGACAATCTGGCCGGATGCCAGGATCTCGTCGAGATCATAGCTGCCGACAATCTTGCCGAGGAGGAGCATGCCGATCAACAGGCAGAAACCGCCGATACCGGTGATCGTCAGCGCCATGCGCGCGCCATCGCGGGCTGCAGCATTGGTGTGCCAGTAGCTGATCAGGAGGAAGGAGAAAATGCTGGTCAGTTCCCAGAAGATCGAGAGCAGGATGACATTGCCCGAAACAATGATGCCGAGCATCGCCCCCATGAAGGCCAGCAGGAAGGAGAAGAACCGCGGGATGGGGTCATCCTTGCCCATGTAGTAGCGGGCATAAAGGATGACGAGAAAGCCGATCGACGTGACCAGCATGGAGAAGATCCAGGCGAAGCCATCGAGCCGCAATGAAAAATTCAGCCCGACCTGTGGGAGCCACTCGGCCGTGAAGCGGAGGACGCCGTTCTGCGTCACGAAGGGATAGGCCGATGCCGTCAGGATCAGGGTCAGGAGCGTTGTGGCGCCCGCGACGAAGACCGGAAGATCACGGGACGTCGTATTCAGAATGAAAGCCGAGCCAAGGCTGCCGACGAACGGAAGGACCAGCAGCAGAAGCAAAAGGCTCGAAGCGTCCAGCGTTATCCCAAATCCATATCCCCCGACGAAATCTGCGCGGATGACACAAAGCGCAGACTGGAAAACCCGCTGCAATCACCCTAAATGGTCAATATCCGCTTATATGGTCAGTTATGACGATGGTTCAATCCGCTCACCACATTGTTTTTTCGCCTGCCCTCTGTCGTGCGGCCCGTGGTTACCTGGGCTGGACGCAAGAGGAGCTGGCGCTGCAGTCGCTTGTCTCCCGTAGCACCATCCGTGACTATGAAGGCCAGCGCCATGGCGTGCACCGATCGACCGAGGCGCAGCTGAAACTGGCCTTCGAGAAGGCAGGCCTCCGCTTCACCAGCGAGAATGGTTCTCCCGGCATCTTCTGCTCTTCTCAGCCTGAAGCCTAGACGAGGCGAGCTATAAAACCAGCCCGCCTCGTGCATTGATCACACAGGCTCTACCTGCAGAGCCTCCTGATTGCGGATCTGTCTGCGGCTCCGCCAGTCTCCGAGGAACAACAGGATCGGCGCGGCAATGAAGACCGAAGACGACGCCGCGATGAAGATGCCGAAGACCATTGGCACCGCAAAGCTCTCGACCGCACTACCACCCCAGATCGCCATGGGCAGCATGGCGAGGAAGGCCGTCGCAGACGTGTAGAGGCTTCGGGCCAGCGTCTCGTTGATCGAGAGATTGATCAGGTCCCGGAACGGCATTGCCTTGTAGAGGCGCATGTTCTCGCGCATTCGGTCATAGACCACCACCTTGTCGTTGACGGAGTAGCCGACCAGCGTCAGCAGTGCCGCGATCGCCGTCAGGTTGAAGTCGAGCCCTGTCAGCGCAAAGAAGCCGATCGTCTTCGTGACATCGAGGATCAGGGTCGCGATCGCACCGACGGCAAACGGCCAGTCGAAGCGCACCCAGATGTAGACGAGCATCGCCAGCGAAGCGAGAATGACGGAGGTCAGTCCCGCCATTGCCAGTTCGCCGCTGACCTTGGGGCCGACCACCTCGGTCCGCTCGATCCTGGCCGAGGCGTCGATCGTCTGGATCGTCTGGCGGACCTTGGTGACCGCGTCCGTCTGGGCCTGTTCTCCCCCCGGCTGCCGCTCGAGGCGCAGCATGACGTGGTTGCTGTCGCCGAATTCCTGCAAGGCGACTTCGCCGAGGTTCAGCCCTTCGATGCCGGAGCGCAGACGGCCAAGGTCGGCCGGCCCGATTGTCGAGAGTTCGAGCTGGATGCCGCCCTTGAAATCGACGCCGTAGTTGAGGCCGGGCGTGATGAACAGGATGATCGACGAGATCGACAGGAAGGCCGAAACGCCAATGCCGAACAGGCGCGCCTTCATGAAGTCGATCCTGGTGCCGTCCTTGATCAGCTTGAACGGCAACAGAGGCTTGATGGCGATTGTCTTCAGCTTCCAGCGGCGGGCGATGGCGACCATGGCGACGCGGACGACCGAGACAGCGGTGAACATCGAGATTGCGATGCCGAGGCCCATGGTGACGGCAAAGCCCCGGACCGGGCCCGAGCCGAACCAGAACAGGAGCACGGTTGCGATCAGCGCCGTGACATTGCTGTCGATGATCGTCGAATAGGCCTTGGCAAAGCCGTGGTCGATGGCCGCGAAAGCCCCTCGCCCCTTGGCGGCCTCCTCGCGGATACGTTCGTTGATCAAGACGTTCGCATCGACCGCAAGACCGATGCCAAGCACGATCCCGGCGATCCCTGGCAAGGTCAGCGTCGCACCCACAATGGTCAGCCCTGCAAAGGTGAGGATGACGTTCAGCGTCAGAGCGAGCACGGCGAGCAGGCCCCAGGCACCGTAGAGCGCGACGATGAAGGCAACGACGAGGCCGAAGCCGGCAAGACCCGAGACGATACCCATCTCGATCGCATCGCCACCGAGGTCGGCGCCGACGGTGCGCTCCTCGATGACGGTGAGCTTGGCCGGCAAAGCACCGGCGCGCAAGAGTGCCGCAAGCGTATTGGCCTCATCGACCGAGAAGTCGCCGGAGATTTGCCCGGCGCCGCCTGTGATAGGTTCGCGGATGACCGGTGCGCTCAACACCTTATCATCGAGGACGATGGCGAAGGGGCGGCCGACACTGTCGCTCGTGATGCGGGCAAAGCGCTCCGCGCCAACGCCGTCGAAGCGGAAAGAGACGACGGGCTGGCTGCCCTGCTGGTCGAACTGGACGCGCGCATCGGTGAGCCTGTCACCGGCCAGCAGGACCGTTGCCTGCACCGGATAGCTGCGACCTTCGTCATCCCTAAGCGTCTTGACGCCTGCAGCACCCGGTTCGCCGAGCAGATGAAAGCTCATTTTCGCGGTCGTGCCGAGAAGCGCCCGAAGCCGTGACGGATCCTGCTCTCCCGGAAGCTGGACGAGAACACGATCGCCGCCGACACGCTGGATGGTGGGTTCGGCCACACCGACCTGGTCGACACGCTGGCGGATGACTTCGAGGCTCTGGTCGACGGCATGGCCGAGGCGCGCCGTGATACCCTGTTCGGTCGGCGCCATGCGGACCGTGTCGCCGCCGCTTGTGGAGACGTCGAGCTCCGGCAGGCCGGTCCCGGTCACTGTGATGGCAGGATTATTGAGCACCGAAAGCGCCTGTCTTGCCGCAGCAAGCTGGGCGGGGTCGGCCAGCGTGACAGCAAGGGCGTCCCCGTCGCGGCGGATGCTGCGCGTCTGAATGCGGGCTTCGAGCAGGGTGGTACGCGCCTCCTGGGTCAGGCTCTGAAGCCATTCGTCGACCATGGCAGGACGATCCACCTCCAGAACGAGATGGGATCCGCCGCGCAGATCGAGGCCGAGAGAGACGCGCTGATGGGGCAGGAAGGAAGGAAAGCGGGACAGGGTTGCGTCGGAGAGCACGTTTGGCAGAGCGACGAGCAGACCGAGCACGATGACGAGCATATAGCCCATCACCTTGGCGATAGAGTTCTTCATTGGACAATCCAGCATTATGCGGCCGCTGCTTGACGAGCAGTGGCGCAAGCGGTTCGAGCCATCACGGAGATGGCGGCAAAACGGTCAGGCGAGGGGCTGGATCGTTGGAGGTGCACGCGAGCGATAGGCCAGCGGCGGGCGAATGACGGCGCGGTCGGAAAGGATCCGTTGAACGAGATCGCTGTGTCGGCTCGTCTGGAAAGCGTGGATCTCGGGGACAACAAAGCCATCACCCGCGTCGCCCGGCCTCAGCTTCGGTCGCGAGGACCGTTCGGATGCGCTGAGATAGCGGGTGTCACTTGTGGCGCCGGCGACGAGCTGTCCGGCATCCGAGAGGGTCAGAACCCTTGCGTTGGAGGATCCGTGCTGAAGACGACCGAAAGCATCGCCGCCGAACACCAGGAGCAGCGAGGCAAACAGACTTGCAATGACGGCTTTGAGGTGAGCGCGGTGCCGAAGCGGCGCATGATGCCTCAAGTCTTGATCGTCCATGACCATCCTTCCGGGGATGGATGTGACACATTCGAAAGCACATTTCCAGCCGGCAAGCTCGAGCCTCCTCTATTGTCGGACTGCTCGTCTTAGGACGGCTGTCGGTTCGATGGGTCGCGCTTTCACGTGTATGTGATCGAGATGCAGGTCATCTGGCCTTTGCGAAAGCGGCCGCGAGCGATCGAGAAGGCCAGCCTTGTGCCGTGCAGATCCGCTCTCCGCCCACGTTTTCAATAGCATCAGATCGCGATCTTTGATTGTACACAGCCCCGGACAACCGACTGTCACAATTTCGTTGCAGGTTCATATGTTTTCGTTTTGAATGCAGGACGCTTCAAACGAAGCGCGCTCACGCAGATCTGGGAGGATCTGACGTAGGGCAAGTCTTGGCCAGCCTGTCGCTGGGCCAGGTGGAACATCAGGGAGGCACCATGTCCACGAAACGTTTCGCTGCATCCGCGGCGACCCTCGCGCTTTCGCTTTCTTTCGGCTCTTCTGCCTTTGCTGCCACGGAACTGCAGTGGTGGCATGCCATGACCGGCGCAAACAACGAAGTGGTCGACCAGCTGGCCAAGGAGTTCAACGAAAGCCAGAGCGAGTACAAGATAACGCCCGTCTTCAAGGGCACCTATCCGGAAACGCTGAATGCCGGCATCGCCGCATTCCGCTCCAAGCAGCCGCCGGCGATCATTCAGGTCTTCGACGCTGGCTCGGGCGTGATGATGGGCGCTGAAGGCGCTGTCCTTCCTGTCGCCGAGGTGCTGCAGAAGGGTGGCTTCGAGTTCAACAAGTCCGACTATCTGGCCGGCATCGTTGCCTATTATTCGAAGCCTGACGGCACCATGCTGTCCTTCCCCTACAACTCGTCCTCGCCGATCCTCTACTACAACAAGGACGCCTTCACGAAGGCCGGCCTTGACGCCGAAAACCCGCCGAAGACCTGGCCGGAAGTCTTCGAAGCCGCACGCAAGATCAAGGACAGCGGCGCTGCTCCCTGCGGCATGACGTCGACCTGGCTGACCTGGATCCAGACCGAGAACTTCGCCGCCTGGAACAACGTCTCCTACGGCACGAATGAAAACGGCCTTGCCGGCGGCACCGTCGAGCTGAACGTCAATTCTGATCTCTACGTCCAGCACTTCCAGTCGATCGCCGATCTGGCCAAGGACGGCGCGTTCCGCTACGGCGGCCGCACTTCGGAAGCCAAGCAGCTGTTCCTCTCGGGCGAATGCGCCATCATGACCGAGTCCTCCGGTGGCCTCGGCGACATCGTCAAGTCGGGCATGAACTACGGTATCGGCCAGCTTCCCTACTACGAAGGCAATGGCCCGCAGAACACCATTCCGGGCGGCGCCAGCCTCTGGGTCTTCGGTGGCAAGAGCGACGAAGAATACAAGGGCATCGCCCAGTTCTTCAACTTCCTGTCGCAGACGGAAATCCAGGCACGCCTGCACCAGGTTTCCGGCTACCTGCCCGTCACCAATGCAGCCTACGAGGCGACCAAGGCCTCGGGCTTCTACGAGAAGAACCCGGCCCGCGAGACGCCGATCCTGCAGATGACCGGCAAGGCACCGACCGAAAACTCCAAGGGCGTGCGCCTGCCGAACCTACCGCAGGTTCGCGACATCATGAACGAAGAGTTTGAAGCCATGCTGGCCGGCTCGCAGGATGCCAAGACGACGCTCGACAAGATCGTCGATCGTGGCAACGCCGCCATCGCTTCCGTCTCCAGCAACTGATCTGACCGAATGACGACACTGCCCGCATCGCAAGGTGCGGGCAGTGCTTTTTCTCTGGCCGGCTGAGGAGCTTCACCTTGCACACGGTTCACTTCCCGAACAAAATCCTGCCCTACCTGCTGCTCGCACCCCAGATCATCCTGACGCTGGTGTTCTTCTTCTGGCCCGCAAGCCAGGCGATCTACCAATCGATGCTGCGGGAGGATCCGTTCGGGCTCTCAAGCACCTTCGTGGGCTTTGCCAATTTTTCCAACATTCTGTCGGATCCGAATTACCTGCACGCGTTCCAGGTGACGATCGTGTTCAGCGCGCTGACGGCTCTCGTCTCGATGGCGGTCGCGCTGCTTCTGGCCACGGCGGCCGACAAGGTGGTCCGCGGGCAGACCTTCTACCGCACGCTGCTGATCTGGCCCTATGCCGTGGCACCTGCCGTTGCCGGCATGCTGTGGCTGTTCATGTTCAACCCGGCCATGGGAACGCTCGCCTATCTCTTGCGCTCGACGGGCTTCGACTGGGATCCGCTTCTGAAGGGCGACCAGGCCATGGCGCTCATCGTCTTCGCCGCCGCCTGGAAGCAGATCAGCTATAATTTCCTCTTCTTTGTTGCCGGCCTTCAGGCGATCCCGAAATCGCTGATCGAAGCGGCCGCCATCGACGGGGCCCGCGGCAGCCGACGATTCTGGACCATCATCTTCCCGCTTCTGGCCCCGACGACCTTCTTCCTGCTGGTGGTCAACACCGTCTACGCCTTCTTCGACACCTTCGGCATCATCCATGCCGTCACCGGTGGTGGCCCGGCCAAGGCGACCGAAACGCTGGTTTACAAGGTTTACAACGACGGCTTCGTCAACCTGAACCTCGGCTCATCCGCAGCGCAGTCCGTCATCCTGATGATCATCGTGATCGGCCTGACTGCCTTCCAGTTCCGCTTCGTCGAGAAGCGGGTTCACTACGGCTGAGGACCGGACATGATTGAAAAACGCCCCATCGCCAATCTGATTGGCCACCTGATCCTCGTCATCGGCATCATCGTCGTTGCCTTTCCGATCTACTACACCTTCATCGCGTCCTCGATGAGCTCGCAAGAGATCATTCGGCCGCCGATGTCGCTGCTGCCCGGCGACCACCTGGTCGACAACTACACCGAAGCGATGTCCGGCGGCGTCGAGCGCGTCGTCGGTGTGAGCCTCGAACGGCTGCTGTTCAATTCCTTCGTCGTCGCGATCGCGATCGCCGTCGGCAAGATCATCATCTCGTTCCTGTCGGCCTTCGCGATCGTCTTCTTCCGCTTCCGGTTCCGGATGTTCTTCTTCTGGATGATCTTCATCACCCTGATGCTACCGGTCGAGGTGCGCATTCTGCCCACCTACAAGGTCATCGTGGATCTCGGGTTGATCGACACCTATGCGGGGCTCACACTCCCGCTGATGGCGTCGGCCACGGCAACCTTCCTGTTCCGGCAATTCTTCCTGACGATACCGGGCGAACTGGTTGAAGCTGCGCGCATCGACAATGCCGGCCCCTTCCGCTTCATGAAGGACATCCTGCTGCCGCTGTCGACGACCAACATCGCAGCGCTCTTCGTGATCCTCTTCATCTATGGCTGGACCCAGTATCTCTGGCCGCTTCTGGTCACGAACGATGCCAAGATGAACACCATCATCATCGGCCTTCGCCGCATGGTCGATTTTACCGACGCCTCCACGCCCTGGAATTACGTCATGGTTACGGCGATCCTCGCCATCATCCCTCCCATCATCGTTGTCGTTCTGATGCAGCGATGGTTCGTCAAAGGTCTTGTGGAGACAGAAAAGTAATGGCCCAGATTGTTTTGAACGATGTCCGCAAGATGTATGGCAATGTCGAAGCCATCAAAGGCGTGTCTCTGGATATCGCCGATGGCGAGCTTGTGGTTCTCGTCGGGCCATCGGGCTGCGGCAAGTCCACGCTGCTGCGCATGATTGCCGGCCTCGAGAGCATTTCAGGCGGCGAGATCGCAATCGGCGACCGGGTGGTGAACGAGCTGGAACCATCCGAGCGCGACATTGCCATGGTGTTCCAGAACTATGCGCTCTATCCGCATATGACCGTCCGCCAGAACCTGGCCTACGGTCTGAAGAACCGTAATACGCCGAAGGACGAGATTGATCGTCGCATCGAGCAGGCGGCCAAGGCACTGGAGATCGAGCAGTTCCTGGAGCGCAAGCCCCGCCAGCTTTCCGGCGGCCAGCGTCAGCGCGTTGCCATGGGTCGCGCCATCGTCCGCGAGCCGGCGGCTTATCTCTTCGACGAACCGCTGTCGAACCTTGATGCGAAGCTGCGCGTGCAGATGCGCGTCGAGATCAAGCGGCTGCAGCGGTCGCTCGCCACAACCAGCGTCTACGTGACCCACGACCAGATGGAAGCGATGACGCTCGCCGACAGGCTCGTGGTGCTGAATGCCGGGAGAATCGAACAGGTGGGCACGCCGATCGAGCTTTACGAGCGTCCGGCAACGACTTTCGTGGCGACCTTCATCGGTTCACCCTCGATGAACCTGCTGCAGATGACGACGGCGACCGGTAGCTGGTCGATGACGTCGGAAGCGTCGGTTCCGTCAGGCACCGCGACCCTCGGCATCCGCCCGGAAGACCTCCACCTGATCACGGACGTGCCGGGGGATGAGATCTTCACCGCCAGCGTCAAGGTCGCTGCTGTCGAACTGGTCGGGGCGGAGAGCTACGTGCATGGTACGCTTGCCGATGGCAGCGACATCGTCTTCCGCGTGGCGGGTCGCTCGCGGATCGAGATGGACGACATGGTGCAGATCGGCGCGAAGGCATCGGACCTGCACTACTTCGACGCAGACGGCGCGCGTCTCAACTGAGACCATCCGTTCGATACATCAGCGGGGCCTTCCGGCCCCGCTTCGATGGTTGCTTGACAGGATCCGAAACCTCAGTCCGCCCGTTCGACGCTGGACAGGTGGCTCAAGAGAAACCGGTGCGTGCCGGGATTGGCGACGATCAGCAAACCGGATTTCTCGAAATACTCCGGCCCCCGCCCCCACCAGTCGGTCACGACCCCCCCGGCTTCTTCCACCAGGAGAATGCCGGCCGCGGTATCGACGAAACCGGTCTGCTCGAAGTAGCCGGTGAAGCGACCGCAAGCGACATAGGCGCAACAATTGGCGGCACTGCCCTGGACGCGGACAGCGCCGATCGGTGCGCGGATCGCATCCAGCCGCGCATAGGCCCCGGGATGCATCGAGAGGTTCGGCGTGGGAAGACCGGTTCCGACCACCATATGGCTGACATCGGCGCTGTCGCGCATTTCGAGCCGCTTGCCATTGAGATGAGCACCCTGCCCTTTGAGGGCCGTGAACATCTCGTCGGTCACCGGGTTGTAGACAAGACCGCAGATCGTCTCACCGGCCCGCCGCAAGGCAATCGTGATCGTGTAGTCGAGCCCCCAGAGGAAATTGGTGGTTCCGTCGATCGGATCGACGAGAAAGCGGTAGGTGTCATCGACACCCTTGACCGGCGGAAATTCTTCCCCGCTCAGGCTCCAGTCGGGATAGCGCGTCAGCAGGTGATCGCGGATCAGCGTTTCGGACTGCTCATCGGCAATACTGACGAAATCGCCCGGTCCCTTCACGCCGATTTCGAGCGTCTCCCTGCGATGAAAATGCTCGAGCGTCAGTGCGCCGGCGCGCCGCGCGGCCTCGATCATGTCGGCCAGAACGATTGCGGGATCGATCGACATCAAGCGGCTCCTTCGGCCAATGCAAGAAGAAGACCCTCGGGGTCATCCGTGGTGATCTGGTCGACGCACAGGTCGAGGAGACGGCGGACCTTTGCAAGCATGACAGGCGTGATCGACCGGATGGTCCAGGCATCGACACGCCGGTTGTCGGCATGGGCTGCGCCGATCAGATCGACGCCCGCTGCATCCGCCGCCAGAATGAGCTCGTAATCGAGATAGATCATCGCCGCTTCCGGTGCCGTCTTCAGGGCGGTCGCTATGAAGCGGGAGAAGTCCTCCCTGGTTTGCAGGTCATCGAGAACCCCGACATAGGTCGGGTCGTATCCGGTTCTGAGCCCCGGCGTGGCGGCAGCCAGAGACGCGACGGCGGCGCTATCGCCACCCGAGAGTATCATCGTATGCGCTACCTTGGAGACGGCCGCCGCGAAATTGGCGATGACGGCCGGCGACAGGCGCGACAGGTCTTCCTTGTAGTCGAGCTGCAATAGGGCATCGGGATGGGCAGGGTTTGCAGCCAGCAGGTTGCAGAGATCCTCGAGCAACATCACCCGGTCAGCGATCGGCTCCCCGTCGTTGCCGCGCAAGAAAAGCTGGCGCAGCGTTTCGGCTGATGTCTCGCAGACGAGGCCGGATCCGGTGGTCCCGTGATCGAGTTCGAGATCATGCAGGATCGCAAAACCCTTGTCGGCATGCACCACGAGATCCACTTCGACACTTGCGCCAAGACGCATGGCTTCGAGAATGCGGGTCGGTGTAAACTCGGCATCGGACGCCTTTCTCCGCGCCCGGTGCCACTTGATGAGGGTCCGCTGGCCCTGATGGTCGATGAAGATCGGATCAGGCTGCATCGGAGGACCGGTAGAGTTTGACGTTGTCGCGGAAGGCGGCAAAGGCGCGGGGGCGCAGATCCACGGCGTGGCCGGAACTGAAGGGTTCGGGGCTGCGCACCAGGGATTTGAGCCGCGTGCCATCGGAGAGATGCAGATCGACGAGACCATGGGTTCCGAAATCGGTGACACGGTGGACGACTGCCGCGCCGTCTTCCGTGCTAACCAGGTCGAGTGCCTCAGGCCTCACCGCCAGAGTGACCGGGCCATCCGAGACGGGCATATCCACAGACAGGTCGGGATGCACGAAACGGCCGTTCTCGACCTTGCCTTCGACGAAGTTCATCGTGCCGATGAAGCCAGCGACAAACGGCGTTTGCGGATCGCGGTAGATGATCTCCGGCCGATCGGCCTGCTCGGTCCTGCCATTTTGCATGACCACGATCCGGTCCGCCATCGAGAGGGCCTCATCCTGCCCGTGGGTCACGAACAGCGTCGTGATCTTCAGGCGTAGCTGGATGTCGCGCACCTCCTCGCGCAACCGCTCCCGAAGATGCTGGTCGAGGCTTGCGAAGGGCTCGTCCAGCAGCAGAATCTTCGGCTCGAGAATGAGAGAGCGTGCGAGTGCCACACGCTGCTGCTGGCCGCCTGAGAGCTCGTTGGTCATGCGTCGGTCGTAGCCCTTCAGACCGACCAGCTCGAGCACGCCCTCGACCCTGTCCCGGATCTCGGCAGCCGGACGCTTGCGCAACTTCAGCCCGAAGGCGAGGTTGTTGAAGACATTCATATGCGACCAGAGCGCATGGCTCTGAAAGACCATGCCCGTCGGACGCTGCTCCGGCGGCAGTCGGGTCACGTCCTGATCGTCGATCGCGATGGTGCCCGATGACGGCTGTTCGAAGCCGCCCACCATGCGCAGCAAGGTCGACTTGCCGGAGCCGGAAGGGCCGAGCAGGCAAACCAGCTCGCCATCCGCAACATCGAGCGAGACGCTGTCGACGGCGGTGGTTCCGGCCCTGAAGACCTTGGAGACCGCCCGTATGCTCAGTTTGGACATCTTGGCATTCCTGTAAGGCTGTTGTTCATCCACCAAAGCCCTTGGCAAAGGCGTTGCCGCCGATCACCCGGCGGGCGAACATCAGGGCGATGAAGGACGGGACCCAGAGCATGACGGACAGGACCGCGCCGAACTGGATGACCATCTGGTTGTTGATGAAGCTGATCATTAGCACGGGCATGGTGCGGATGCCCGGCGCGCCGATCAGCCAGGCGCCTTCCGTCTCGTAGAAGGTGCCGACGAATGTCAGGAGAAGGGCCGCCGCAATTGTCGGCGCAGCCTGGGGCAGCGTGATCGACCAGAAGACACGGAACGGGCCTGCACCCACGTCGCGGGCGGCCTCTTCCATGCGACGGTCAACCGCCTGGAAGGCCGCAACCGGGATCCAGATCATGAACATCAGCGTGTTGACCAGCTGGATAAGTGCCACACCCCAGAAAGTGCCGATCAGGTCGAGCTGCAGAAAGATAGCGGCGATGGCGACGAGGAGACCGAATTTCGGGAAGGCATGGCCTGCGAGAAACGAGAAGAACAACAGGTCTCGGCCTGGAAAGCGCATCCGCGCAAAGGCATAAGCCGCCGGCAGGCAGATAATCGCCGAGGCAAGCGTCACCACGCCCGAGAGCGTCAGGCTCAGCCATAGCGCGTTCCACACGTCCGAACGGTTCAGCGTCTGCTCCCAGAACCGCAGACCGAACTGCTGTGGCAGGACGTTGGGATAGCGCCAGACCTCGGTGAAGGCCCAGACGCCGACGACGAGCAAAGGCAGGACAACGACGATCGAAAGCACGAGCGCGAGCAGGATGCCGGTGCCATCGATCCTGCGCGGTGGGGCAATGGGTAGGTTCATGGGCCTCATCTCCCCTGGTTGCGGGCGACGGAGCGCACGTAGAACAGGCCAAAGACAATGCAGAAGCCGAAGGTGATCACAGCCTGGGTAATGGCGCTAACGGGGTCATTCAGATCCCTAAATGTTCGCTGCATGAAGGGACCCATCATTTCCGGCGAGGCGGGGCCCAGCAGATAGGGCAGCGTGAAGGCGGAGAAGATGCCGAGCACGGCAAATGACAGTGCCACCAGAATGGAATTGGTGATCTGCGGCAGAATGATATGCCGGAGGACGCGAAGCCGGCTTGCGCCGACATCACGCGCCGCCTCGATCGCCATGTTGCTCACCGAGCCGAGACCCGAGAGCAGGATCAGCACCGTCAGCGGAATATTGTCCCAGACCAGGCCGATCACCGGCCCCCATGGCGTGAGATAGGGCGTTCTCAATTTCGGCAGGCCGGCGAAGTTCAGGAGCAGGTCGACCATGCCGTTCGGCCCGAGCACCCGGATCAGGGCATAGGCGAGAATAATCGATGGAACGAACATCGGCAGGATGGCAAGCGCCTGCACATAGGAGGCGATGCCGCCCCGGGCAAAGCGCAGATAAAGCGCGATCGGGAGCGACACGACCAGGAGCAGCAGGGCACAGACCGCCGTGGTCCAGAGCGTCAGGCTGAGATTGTTGAGGCTGTAAGCGTCGGAAAAGAAGAAGATGTAGCTCGACAGGTCGAAGCCCGCCTCACCGTCGGGCGAGGCACGCCACACCGTACGCAGAACGGCACTGATGATTGGCCAAATGACCAACCATCCGACGAGCGAAACCGGCAGGGCGACGAGCAGGAGGCCAACAAGCCCCCTGCCCGACGTCTTGATTGACATGGCAGACGATGTCACGCCTGAACTCACGACTTGCGGTCGATGGTCGGGGCGACGTTACGGTACCAGCCGTCATTGACCGCGACTTCCCAGGCGCCTGCCGGGAAGGTCGGAATGCTGTTCGGGATGATGTCGGCAAACTTCTCGCGCAGATCGGCGGAGACATTTTCCCAGCTGACGCCGGGGAAGCCGCCGAGTTCGGAGAGGATGGCACCCTGGATCTCTTCGGTCAGAATAAAATCGGCCAGCTTCAGGGCTGCGTCGCGGTTCTTGCCGTTGGCAAGCACCACGGCGCGCGAGAAGTTGCCGCAAAGAGCCAGATCCTGAAGCTGCACGATGCCAGTCGTTTCCGGCAGGACACCCTGATCGATCGCCTGGAGAACCTGGTCGGACCAGACCGGGGTCATGGTTACAACGCCCTGGGCGAGCAGCTGGATCGACTGGGTGTTGCCGGAGGAGTAGGCGCCGTTGTCGTAGAGCGACGGGGCGATGTCCTTGAGCAGTTCCCAGGCCTTGCCGAGGGCCTCGTTGCCGAAGGCTTCAGTGTAGTTATCGACCGTGAAGGCCTTGGGGTCGAGGCCGTTTGCCTGATGGATGGCACGACGCACGAAGTTTCCGCCCGAACCACCCTTGTCAGGGCGGTTGTAGACGAACTGGCCGGGATTTGCCTTGATCCAGGCAACGAGCGCATCCCAGGTCTTCGGCGCATCGGCAGCCGACAGCTTGGTGGTGTCGTAGGCGAGCAGCACCTGGCTGCCGCGATATGGAAGCGAGTAGTCGCTGTCGATGGCGAGCGGATTGACCTTCGAATAGTTCGACAGTCCGGCTTCCTTCATGTTGACGTAGAGGCCCGCTTCGATAGCGCCCTTCGGCAGCCGCGGATCGGTATGCTCGAAGTAATCGGCCTGCGGGTCGGTGTTCGTCTGCATCGCCGCGATGGCGCGCTCGGCGATCGACTGGATGCCTGCATTGTCACCGGCATCGACGAGATTGAGCTTCACGCCCTCATGCGCCGCTTCGAAAGCCGGCTTGACCGTATTGGTCCAGAAATCGAGCACATTGGCATCCGAACCGGTATACCAGTCGATCTGGCCTTCGGCTGCAAAGGACAGCTTCGGCAGGATCATCATTCCGGCAACGGTGCCGGCCGTGGAAATCAGGAATGCGCGACGCTTCATCGTCTTCTCCCTTGGCTGCCGCGCCACCCGGCGTCGGCTCACAATCAAACCCCGAGACACCGCGCCATTGACCCCGACGGGCCTGTAGCCTGCATCTCTCGAAATGCTTGCCCGGGCACGCCTGCAGAGGGACCGCCGCCTCGGTTCCTCTACAGGTCTGCACCATGCGCTTGCACATGCGTGCAACACGCTCAATCGGGCATTTCCGTCCTACAGGGGTTAGACGAAGGTTTGATGACACTGGGAGAATGCACACGCGTGCATCAGGTCGATCCAGGATGGGGACGAACAGAGCGGCGCCAGACGGCGACCGGCTCGAAGACGGCCCCGTCCCCCTGCGGAGACCCGGTTACGTCTTGCACTTCCGTCAGGAGACCAACGACATGCGCCGCTATCCGATCAAGCGGCTGCTCGAAGGTTGTCAGCCGATAGGCTTCCCAAGCAGCCTGCTCGATATTGTCGAAGCCGATGACGCAGAGATCCTCCGGGATCCTGAGACCGAATTCGAGGCGTGCCCCATCCATGAAGCCGATCGCCAGCAGATCGGTGACCGAGAACACGCCGTCCGGAGGCTCCGACCGGGCATAGACGCGTTTGGCGGCCTCGAAACCGGCGCGATAGCTGGTCGCGTCCGCCTCGACGACGGCCACCGTGATTGCTTCACCATCGGCCGCCTCGAGGAAGCGCTCTTCTCTCTCCACCAGGCTCGGGGTGCGGGCTGCCGAGGTCACGATCCCGAGACGTCGGCACCCGGCCCGTTTCAGCAGGAAAAGCGCCTCTCTTGCTGCCGTTGCATTGTCCAGCCCGACATTGTCGCAGCCTTCCAGACCGTCGTCGCGGTTGATCAGGATGACCTGCTGGCCATTGGCGAGCGCCGTTTTCACCAGTCCCGTCGATGGCGTTCCCGACAGGACCACCGTCGCATCGGCGCGGTAGTGCAAGGTGAGCTTCAAGGCGTGATTGATGCTTGCCTCGTCACTCTCCGTGTTGAGAACCACAGTGATCTTGCCTGCCGCCTGAAGCTTGCGGGTCAAGCGGTCGACCATTGCCGCCCTGACGGGCGTGGTCAGATCCGAGACGATCAGACAGACGATGTTGCTGCGCTCGCGCAGCTGGCGGGCCAGATGATTGACGTGATAGCCAAGTGCCTCGGCTGCTTCGACAACCTTTCGACGTGTTTCCTCCGAAACGCTCGCGCCATCGGTGAAGGTGCGCGACACTGCGGAACGCGACACGCCGGCGCGCTCGGCCACCATCCTGGCACTGACAAAAAGCGGCGAGCCATTCTTACGCATGCAGCAAAACCGAGAGAATGAGGGCTCGTACCGAGGGACCCGATTGCGGGCCTCACGGTACGCGACAGAGGGCGCATTACGCTTCTAGTGTGACACAAATTCGTGAGGTGGGTGAAGAAGACAGCTCATCCACCACTCCTAAATATGTGCTCATCGCGGCTATACGCATCCGCCAGGCCCGAATTGGTTGCAAATCACACCGATTATGGGTGTCTTTGCATGAACGACGAGGTCCCTGGCCGAACGAAAGGCAGCTCAGTCTCAGCCTTCATTTCGCCCGCTTCTTAAGAGCTTGTTAAGAATTCATTCCTGTCGGAGGTCTCCATGGCGCTTGGCGCATCGCATCGTTTGCAGGATGGCGTCCTTGCCGTCGAAACCATGACCCGCTTTGCGCTCGCCGTTCTGGCCCTTGCGTCCGGTGTCTACACCTATCTGGGGGTCCGCAGCCTTCTCGATGGCTCACCGACCGCGGTCTTCTTTGCCGCCATCATCTATTCGGCCTCGGTCTCGGTGGCGATCTATGCCTTCTGGTCCTACATGGCGCGCTTCTACCCCCATGTGACCGGCGCCGCTTCGCGCGGGGCCCTGATGGGCGTGATGGCGCTCGGCTGCGCCATGATCATCGCCATGTCGAGCTGGCTGAATGCGGCGGCGCTTGCAGGTTCTGCCGCGCTCGAACAGCATCTCGCCGAAACGGTGCAGGACTACACGGCGGATCTCGATCAGGCGCATCAGAACGCGCTCGCCGCGCAAAGCCTGCTGCCGGACATCCAGCGGACATCGGAGCGCTTTTCGCGGCTTGCCGAAGACGAACGGCAAAATGGCGCGCTTACGGGCACCACGGGTGCCGGCAGTGTCGTCCAGCTTCTGACGCAGATGTCCGCCCAACTCGACGAGTTGGAAACCGGCATCACCGCCTCGCGCGAGCGGGTGACGACGCTCTTCGATCAGGGGCGCGCCCATCTGGCGACCATGCGCACGCTGGTTTCGGCGCCCGGTGCAATCGCACCCCGCAGCGACGAATTCTCCGCCGAAGTCGTGGCGCTCTCGGGCGTGATCACATCACTGGAACAGACGTCGATTGCGCCCTCCGTCAAGCGGGCAGCCGACGACCTGTCGCTCGGCTTCATCGCGCCCGTCGCCGATGGTCGGGCAGCCGATCTGGCGGAGCGCCAGGACCAGGTGATGCAGACGATCCGGACCTCTGTTTCCGCCCAGTCGCAGGTTCTGTCGCAGGCCGCCGACGAAATCCTCGCACGCGAGCCGGTCGCGGAGCGGCGCTTCGTGCCGCTCTCCTCCGCAGAGGCTGTTCTGCGGTATGCAGGCGATTTCATCCCGGCCTGGGCGGGGGCGATTTCCATCGATCTTCTTCCTGCCGTTCTGGTCTTCATCCTGACCGTGGTGCACGGAGCGATCCGGCGACAGGAGGAGCGGATGCCCTTCGCACAGCGCATCACCGCAGCCGAACTGCTGGAGGCGCTCGAGGTGCAGCGGGCGCTCAATCGACAGGGGATCGATGTCGAACAGGCGCTCCACTCCGCAGAAGCGGAAGACGAGCGTGGGCGGATCGATTCCAACATCACCAGCCTCGACATGGCCGCCAAGGCGCCACGCAAGGGACCCCCGGCGTGAAACCAGCTTCGCTCGCCCTGCGCCTCAAGACAGCCATTGTACGTGCCGACGACGGTTTGCTAATGCGCGGCGCCTTCTTCGGACTGCTGGCGGCTGCGGGTGCCTTCCTGTTCACGGACCTCCGGGAGATGAGCCTCGCGCATGCGCCCCTTCCCGGCCATGATCCGATGACGACGGACGCGCCCGTGCTCCCGCCGGCGCTGACGGACGGTGTGCCTCAGGCACCCCCGGTGGACCCTGACAGTTCTCCGGAAGTCCTGCGCCAACCGATGCGGTTCGAATTGCTGACGGGCGGCGTGCTCAAGGCGGAAGGTTCGATCGACCTTGGTGCTGCAGAGCGATTTGCCGAGGAGATCGCTGCTCGCGGCGAATATGTTCAGGCCGTGTCGCTGAATTCGCCGGGTGGCTCGGTGAACGATGCCCTGGCCATGTCGAAGCTGATCCGGGAGAAAGGCATCAACACCAAGGTGGCGAGCAAGGCGCTCTGCGCCTCCTCCTGTCCTCTGGTGTTTGCCGGCGGCGTGGCCCGCGAGGCAGAAGAGGATGCCATTCTCGGCGTGCACCAGGTCTTCAATGCCGGGCAAGACCGCCCCTCTCCCGAGCAGGCGATGTCCGGTGCACAGAGCACCACGGCACGTATTGCCCGCCATCTGGAAGAAATGGGCATCGGCAACGGGCTCTGGATCAACGCGCTCGAAACGCCTCCGGACCGGCTCTACTACCTGACGCCGGAGGAGATGGCGGAATTCAAGCTGGTCACGGCGCCGGTGGCAACCGCAAAGCAGGCAGACTGAAAATTGCTGCAGCAGGCCCCCAGCCTGCAGACAGGCGCGCAAAAGGAAGCCTCTCAGAGATCCGCGTCAGGCATAGTCTCGAAGCATGGCCGAAAGCGGCATGCGGACGCGAAGCTTCATGCTGAGAAGTGCAAGCCCGGTGATCTTGCGTTGCAGGAACATCTTGTCCGGAGCCGGTAGCGCCCAGAGCGCGCGATCGGCAAAGATCGGCACCGCGCGCTCGCGGATCTCCACGAGCGGGCCACGGTCGCTGAAATCAACCAGCCCCTCCGGCGCCTTCAGGACATGATCCAGGACGACGCGTGTCATTTCATCCAGCGTCCGTCCGTAGCGCTCCGTTTGCGCCCGGGAAAGATAGCGCATCTCCATCAGCGCATGGCGCACCGCCGTCACGCTATCACCGAGGGTCGCCTGCAGGAGGAGATGGTAGTCTCTGGCGCTTTCCGGGGAGACCGGTCGTACCGCGCCGAAATCGAGCAGGGCCACCCGTCCGTCCTTAGGCCTCCAGAGATAGTTGGCGAAGTTCGGATCCGTCTGCATGTGACCGAAGACGAAAAGCTCGCGCAGTGCAAGCTCGGAGATCGCCTGCATGGCCGCATCCCTTTGCGTCTGGGGTGCATGGGCGAGGGTTTCGAGCGGAGCCCCCTCGATGAAATCCATCGGCAGGACCGTCGGCCGCAGGAGTTCCTCCACGGGGGCCGGCACCACGAAGCGGTCGTCATCGGCGAGCAGGCGGCCGAAGCGACGCATTTCCTCCGCCTCGCGGAGATAATCTGCCTCTTCCCGCAACTGCCGCTTGGCTTCCGCCAGATGCGGCGCAATGTCGAGACCTGCGGGAAGAAGGCCCGACAGGCGCAGGAAGGTCGCGACATTGTCGATATCGGAATCGATGCTTTGGAGCACACCGGGATATTGAACCTTGACGGCAACCGGGCGGCCTGATGACAGAACACCCCGATGCACCTGCCCGATCGATGCGGCTGCGATCGGTGTCGTCTCGAACTGGTTGAAATGGCGTCGCCAGTCCGGGCCCCAGGCGCTGGACAGTGAGGCGGAAAGCTGGCTCGGCGGCATGAAATGCGCCGAGGACCGGAGCTGCGCGAAGATCGACTGCAGCTCGGGCGGCAGGAATTCACCCGGTTCCAGCGAGATCATCTGACCGAGCTTCATGGCGGCGCCGCGCATGCGTGACAGCTGCTCTGCAGCCTTCAGCGCGTTCGATGGCGTCAGAAGCAGGTCTCTCAGGTGCGGACGCTCCCCCTTCGCCAGACGGCTCAAGCCTTCCGCGACCATGCCCGAGGCGACACCACCGGCAATCTGGCCAAGCGCCGCCAGCCGGCTGAGACGCCCCTGGGGCACGGGCCTGTATCGATCACGATCACTCATCACTATCCTTCCGAGCATTGGAGCGCATGTCAGCGGTGCCCAGTCTGCAGGAGGGCTGGAATCTTCTCCTTCAGCCCGAAGAAGCCCTTCCGGCAATGCGGCCAAGCCATCCGATCCCAATCGCGCAGATGCTCCGTGAAGGCGATGCCAAGCCTGTGGAACTCGTCTCTCACTGGGGCGATGGAGGACGCGACCGGCCCGACTGGCAGGAAAGCGTTTGCGACCTGTGTGCAGCCTGACGACTTGGCTGCCGCGGCCAGTTCGGCGGGCATAAGAGCCCCGCAGATTTCCGCATCCGGCCACACCTGTGCGGCACGGGCGAGACCATCGGCGAGGGCAGCGTCATCCCACTTATTGCGACCCTGAAGAAACGCGATGGCCTTGACCGGCAGCGCACGCATCGCGCCAATCTGCTCGACGGACAGATCCTCTGTGGTCAGCAGCAACAGAGTGGCTGCGGATGGATCCGGCAGAGAGGTCGGCCGAATGGATGACGGTGAAGGGGTCGGCACACTGTCTGCGGGAATTCGGGCCGTGCGTGCCAGGCCGGCAGGCGAAAAGCGGCTATCGGTCATGGAGCGGATGCGTTCTGCATCGGCGAGGTAAGCCTTGCCGGCCGTGTGCAGCCCCGCCACCCAACGCCAGGACAGGGTGTTCGATGCCGGATCGGCATCGATCAGGCGCTCGAACATCGAGGCGGCGCCGAGTTCCCAGGGCAGTCCGAGTGTGAAGATCCAGATCGAGGCAAACTGCATGCGCGCCCAGTTGTGCAGATAGCCCGTCTCATTCAGCTCCTCGGTCCAGGCGTCGAAACAGTCGATGCCGGTCGATCCATCGATTGCCGAGGCATGGCGTTTGCGCAGTCCCGAGACTGCGTCCAGCTGCTCCAGCGCCCGTTCGACGGCTGCGTTATAATCCTCCCAAACGGTTGGTCGCTGCTCGAGCCAACCTTTCCAATAGGTGCGCCAGAACACTTCGCTAACGAATTTTTCGGCCGCCGACAGCCCATGCCGTGCCAGTACCGCGTCGACTACCTCCTGCTCGGAGATCAGCCGTCTGCGCAGCGCAGCGGACAAACGCGAGACATGCACATGCTGCCCCTGCCCGTGTTCCTTGTTGCGCAAGCGTGCATAGGCAGCACCCGCATGCGGCAGAAAATCGTCCAGGCGTTGAAGGGCGTCGCTGCGGGTCAGGGGGAAGTCTAGGTCTGCCATCGTTACTCCAGATGAGGTCAATCCGGCTGGCATTGACTGATGCCCACCGAACAACACTACGGCTTCGCGTCGAAGGCGGACCTGCGCTCCTTCGTCACGATCTGAGCCGTGGCACAGAACAGCCACAGTAAAAAGTCGAGATCAAAAATATGATTTATCAAGTCATCTTTATTGACCCGGCGCCTGCATCCGGCCAATAGTGCGCCGCGCCATGACGCATGTGCAGGTCACCGAAACCGGGTGAGAGGCCATTGGTTTGACATATCTCCATTCGATGCAGTCCGAAATCGAGGGCATTCGCGCTCTCATGCCGCCCAGATGGCGTTCCCTTGACGGCGTCGTCGGCGTCCATTGGGAAGCAGAAGGCCATGCAGGGGCGAACGGCTATTATCTGTCGCCGGATCCCCGGATCGTCTTCTTCTTCAACGATGTCAGCAGCCAGATCCGGGTGGCGGACCGGGCGGAGGAACTGGACCGAGGCGAGCGGGGCATGGCACGCGCCATCTATGTGCCGGCCGGCATGCCCATGTGGACGAAGTTCAGCAGCCGCCATCGCTTTTCCCACCTCGACCTGCATCTGCACACGGAACGGCTGATGCGCTATCTCACGCCGGCTGTCGGCTCGTCGGCGGCGCGCGCCATCATCAAGCAGCCGGTCGAACTGCAGGATCCCAGCCCGCTGGCCAGCCTTGCGGCGCTGGTCGTGGACGAACTTTCAACGGATGGCAGGCATCCCGCTTTTGTCGAGAACCTGGTGGGCAGCATCGTCACCGGACTTCTCGACCTGCGGGGAAGCGAAGGGCGAACGGCGGCGCATGCCGGGCATCTCACCAAGGCGCAACTGAACCGGCTTTCAAGCTATTTCGCCACTTGCGGCGGACGCCGGTTGAGCGTGCGGGAAATGGCCGATGTCGTCGGCCTCTCGGAGAGCTGGTTTGCCACGGTGTTTCGTCAGACCACCGACATGACGCCGCTCCAATGGCAATTGTCACGCCGGATCGACATGGCGCGGCAGATGCTTTCGGAAACCGAGATGAGCATCGCTGACATCAGCGCGCAACTCGGCTTTTCCGACCAGGCGCATCTGACCAAGGTGTTCCGCAGCATCACCGGGGACACCCCGGCCGTCTGGCGGCGCAAACACCATTCCATCTAGATGGCCGGAGGGCTCGCTACGCTTTGCGCTGCGAGCCCTCGCCGTTTCTTACCAGGTCTGGCGGAGGGTCGCGTAGATGGCGCGACCGGGGTTGTAGTAGAGTGCACCGCCATCATTGTTGGCGACATGCTTTTCGTCGAACAGGTTGCTGACGTTCAGCTGAAAGCTCGTGTTCTCCTTGATCGCATAGGTGAAGGAGGCATCGAAGATTACTGCGCCGTCAGATTTGCGGGTGTTCGCGTTGTTGAAATAGTAGGAGCCGACGAAGCGCGCGCCTGCCCCGAAGGTCATGTCGCCGCGATCGCCGTTGCCTTCGAGCGTGTACGTGCCCCAGATTGATGCCATGTGCTCGGGGACCTGGGCGAAACGCTTGCCATCGACCGAACTCGAAGTGGTGCTCGTATCCTCGATCTTCGAGTCGATGTAGCTATATCCCGCAATCAGCCCGAAGCTCGGCGTGACCTCGACCTTTGCTTCAAAATCCAGACCGCGATGGCGTACTTTTTCGACCGTGGTCGCCAGGTAGAACGGCCCCTCGGATGTGGTGATGTTTTCGAGCGTGAGGTCGTAGATCGAGGCGGTGATCAGGCCGGGGAAGGCGTCCGGACGATATTTGACGCCCACCTCGTACTGCGAGCCGTAGAGCGGCTCGTTGCCCGTGCTCGGCGGGGCGACGGACTCGGCATAGCTGACATAGGCTGCCAGCTCCTCGGTAACCTTGTAGCTCAGACCGACGCGCTTGCTGAACTCGCTGTAGTCGCGCGACTTGGACACCCGGGTCGCCAGATCGGTCTCTTCGAGATCCAGCCAGTCGTTGCGCAGGCCAACACTGGCCGTGACGCGGTCCGAGAAGATCAGATCCTGCTGCAGATAGATGGCCCGCGTGCTGCGGTCGTTGCTCTTGCGGGTCGTGAGCGGGATCGCCGACGGCAGACCAGCATAGACCGGATTTTGCCAATCGATCGAAGGCGTGCCAGCGCCCCAGAGATAGCCGGACTCGTTGCTCGATTCGATGCTGTTGTAGTCGACACCCGCGAGGGTACGGCTTTCAACCTGATCGAAATTTGTCTCGTACAGCAGATGGGCATCGACAATGAACTGTTCGCTCGAACTGGAGCCGAGAGAATAGATGCGGTCTGCCCTGGTGTCCGAAAGGTCGGCAGCACCGTTGGCATCATAGATATAGGCAAAGCCGGTGTCGCGGTTGGCATTGCTGTAGCGCGCACTGGAATTGAAGCTCAGGCCGTTGCCGAAATCGTGGTCGAACAGCATCGTGTATGTGTTGCGGTTCGTCGCATCGTAGTTGAAATCCGGCTCTCCGAAGAACCGGTCCCGATCGAAATCGGTGTAGAGCGGATGACCGCCACCACTCGGGGTCACGTTGCGGTCGAGGTGATCGAAGACGAAAGTCAAACTGGTCATGTCGGTGGGACGCCAGGTCAAACCGCCCATGATGAAGTTCTCGTCGTTCTCCGAGAAATCATACTCGCCGTCGGCCCGCTGGAACTTGCCGGTCAGGCGATAGGACAGGGTGTCGTCTTCCGTCAGATTGTCGCCAAAGTCGAAGCCCGTCTCCTTGTGAGCGAAGGATCCGGTCGTGCCATAGACCTCACCGAACCGCTCGCTGCGCGGCGTCTTCGTCACATAATTAATGGCGCCACCCGGATCGGAGACGCCGAAGCCGGTGGAATTGGCGCCCTTCAGGATCTCGAGCCTCTCAAAGGCATAGGGTTCTTCCTTCACACCCAGCCAGGTTCTGCCGAGGGCCAGACCGTCGCGGTAGGTGTAGGGCGAGAAGCCCCGAATGGTGACGTAATCGAAACGATCGTCCGATCCGTAGAAATCGGTGGTTACGCCGGCGGTGTACTGCACCACCTTCTCGATGCTGTCGGCACCGCGCTGCTCGATTTCCTTGGATGTGACGACGGAAACGGTCGCCGGTGTCGTCAGGATTTCGCCGGGCATCTTGCCGACAGCGCTCGATTGGGTCGCGACGATTGATTTGGAATCCGCGTCGGCCTTGCCGGCCCCTTCGACGGTGATCGTCTGCAGAACGGTCGTGTCCCCTTCGGTATCGGCGTCCTGAGCGACGGCAAATACCGGCATCAGGGCCACGAATGCCGTGCAGCCCAGAAGGATGCTGATGCGATGGCGAAGGGAGACGCGCGTGGTACCCCGGGCGGAAATGGTTCTGATCATGTTGTTTCCAGAATTTGACGTTCCGACATTCCCGCACGATGAACAAAGAGGATCATCGTCGGGCGTCGACCGACACCGGATCCGGCTCTGCAGTCTCCTGCGGCCCTATCCCTGAGCCCCGGCCGCTGCAGACCGAGATCGGATCGGTCTGCACGCCTTTAACTGGATAATTTTGATCCAGTATTGTAAATTTCTCTTTTTTGTAAAATTCCCCGGAAAATCAAGAGCCGATGTCGTCCGCTCGGGCCAAATTGCTTGACCCGACGATTTGAAGCTGAGAGGGACAGTCAACTTAACCAAGGGATGATTGGGACCCATGCGGATCAGTTTGCATCACCTGGCGCCTCTTGCAGCCATCTTCCTCTCTGTATCCGGCCCGACGGCCTTCGCCGCCGAGGAGGCTCGTTTTCCCCTCGAGATCAGCCATGCGCTCGGGCAGACGACTGTACCTCAGAAACCGCAGAGGGTGGCCACTGTCGCCTGGGCCAACCACGAAGTCCCGCTTGCCCTCGGCATCGTACCGGTCGGCATGGCGGCTGCGAATTTCGGTGATGATGACGGCGACGGGCTGCTGCCCTGGGTTTCGGAGCGCCTGAAATCCCTTGGGGCCGACGCGCCTGTCCTGTTCGACGAGGGGGACGGGATCGACTTCGAGGCGGTTGCCGGGACGGCACCGGATGTCATCCTCGCCGCCTATTCGGGCTTAAGCCAATCCGACTACGACACCTTGAGCCAGATCGCCCCCGTTGTCGCCTATCCGCAGGCGCCCTGGTCGACGGATTGGCGTGAAACGATCCGCTTCGATAGCGCCGGCATGGGCATGGCGCCTGATGGTGAAGCGTTGATTGCCGATATCGAGCAGAAGATCGCAGCCGAGGTGGCCAAGTATCCTGAACTCAAGGGGAAACGAGCGATGTTCGTCACCCATCTCGACGCGACCGACCTCAGCATCGTCAATTTCTATACGACCCAGGACACCCGCGTTCGGTTCTTCGCCGATCTCGGGCTTTCCATGCCGAAAAGCGTGATGCAGGCATCGACGACCGGCAGCTTCGCTGGTTCGATCAGCGCCGAGCAGATCGATCTCTTCGATGACGTCGATATTCTCGTGACCTATGGCGATCAGGCCTTGATCGACGCCATGAAGGCCAATCCTCTTCTGTCCCACATGCCGGCCGTGAAGCATGACGCCATCGTCACGCTCGGCCGCGATCCCGTGGGAACAGCCGCCAATCCCACCCCACTGTCGATCACCTGGGTGTTGCCCGCCTATGTGGAGAAGCTCGCGGACGCGGCGCGAAAGACGGAATGATTTCTGCTCGCTCCCTTTCCTCCGCCCAACGGCCGTCTCTTGCGAAGACTCCCAAGGGCAGCTTGGTTTGGCTCTCCGCGGCAATCGGGGTCAGCATCGGCGTCGCCTTGCTGTCCCTCACCATCGGCACCCGCGATGTACCCCTGTCGGAGGTGCTGGCGGCCCTGTCCGGGGACGTCTCGACGCTTGACCGCGCCGCAGTTGCGACCCGTGTGCCGCGCACCGTTCTGGCACTGCTCGCCGGTGCGGCCCTTGGCCTTGCCGGCGCCGTGATGCAGGGCGTGACGCGAAATCCGCTCGCCGATCCCGGCATCCTCGGCGTCAATGTCGGCGCATCGCTTGCCGTTGTGGTGGGGGTGGCGTGGTTCGGCATCAGCTCGGCTGATGCCTTCATCTGGATTGCCATCGCGGGCGCCGCTGCCACAGCCGTCTTCGTCTATGTCATCGGTTCGATGGGACGCGGTGGCGCAACGCCGCTGAAGCTCGCCCTTGCCGGTACGGCAACCGCGATCGCCTTTTCATCACTCGTAATTGCCGTCGTCTTGCCGCGTGCAGACATTGCCGGCGGCATCCGCTCCTGGCAGATCGGCGGCGTCGGGGGCGCCACCTTCGAGCGGATGCAGCACATCTATCCGTTTCTTCTGGTCGGGTTTCTGCTGTGCCTGCTTTCAGCTCGACGCCTCAATGCTCTGGCGCTCGGTGACGAACTTGCCGCGGGGCTTGGCGAGCGCGTGGCAGTGGCACGAGGCATGGCAACGCTCGGTGCCGTCGTGCTGTGTGGCGCGACGACAGCCGTCTGCGGCCCGATCGGTTTCGTCGGCCTCGTTGTCCCGCATGCCTGCCGGCTGCTGGTTGGCGTGGATCATCGCTGGCTTCTGCCATTCTCGGCCATCGGCGGGGCCATCCTGCTGACGGCGAGCGACATTCTCGGTCGCCTTGCGGCCCGCCCGTCCGAACTAGAGGTCGGCGTCGTGACCGCCCTTATCGGCGCGCCGGTCTTCATCTTCATCGTCCGTCGGCAGAGGGTGAGAGATCTGTGACCCTTCTTCGATCCGATGCTTCCCTGACATCCATGGTCGCGGCAAACCGCAAGCAAAGGTCGCGCCGGCGGCTGGTCATGCTGGCACTTATTCTTGTCCTCATCCTCGCCGGCTTCACGTTGACGCTGATGGCCGGTCGAACCTTCACGCCTTTGGGAGACGTCATCCGCGTCCTCATCGGAGAATCGGTTGCCGGCGCGGATTTCACGGTGGGGCAGCTGCGCCTGCCGCGCGCCGTGCTGGCCATTGCGGCCGGCATGAGTTTCGGCCTTGGGGGAGCTGCTTTCCAGACGCTGTTGCGCAATCCGCTCGCCAGCCCCGACATCATCGGCATCACCTCGGGCGCCAGCGCGGCAGCGGTTTTTGCCATCGTCGTGCTCTCTCTCAGCGGACCTGTTGTCTCTCTTCTGGCCGTCGGTGCCGGTCTTGCGATCGCGCTTCTGGTGCATGGACTCGCCTCGAAGAACGGGGTTGCCGGACCGCGGCTGATCCTTGTCGGGATCGGCGTCTCTGCGATGCTCGAAAGCATGATTGCCTACATCCTGTCGCGCGCGCCCGCCTTCACGCTGCAGGAAGCCATGCGCTGGCTGACCGGCAGTCTTAACGGCGCCAAGCTCGATCAGGCCCTTCCCCTGATCGTTGCTCTCGTTGCGCTGGGTAGCCTGCTTTTGGCCAAGGCGCGCGATCTCGATGTCATGCGGGCGGGCGACGAGACGGCGACCGCGCTCGGGGTGCATGTCTACTCGACCAAGCTCATGGTTATCGTCTGCGCCGTCGGGCTGATTGCGACCGCGACCGCGGTCACAGGACCGATTGCCTTCGTCGCCTTTCTCGCAGGCCCGATCGCGAGCGGCGTCTTCGGACGACGCAGCTCCATCCTCCTGCCGGCCGCCGTGGTCGGCGCCTTGCTGGTGCTCACCGCAGATTTCGTCGGCCAGTTTCTCTTGCCCAGCCGATACCCGGTCGGCGTGGTGACCGGAGCGCTGGGAGCACCCTACCTCATCACCCTGATCATCAGGAGCAACCGGCGGGGAGCCGCGACATGACCGATCACCGTCTCGAAGCGAAGACCCTTTCGGCCGGCTACGGTGACAGCCTCGTCCTTAGCGACATGGACCTCCGCCTTCCATCCGGCCAGATCACCGCCATCGTCGGCGCCAATGCCTGCGGCAAATCCACCTTACTCAAGGCACTGTCGCGACTGATCGAGCCCAAGGCCGGCGAGGTGCTGCTCGACGGGAAGGCAATCCACAAGGTCCCGACCCGCGAACTCGCGCGCCGGCTTGGGCTCTTGCCACAATCCCCGATCGCGCCGGATGGGATCACGGTGATGGATCTAGTGAGCCGCGGCCGCCATCCGCATCATGGCCTGTTTCAATCCTGGACTAAAAGGGACGACCAGGCGGTTGCCGATGCCTTGGCGGCCACGCAGACCGCCGAACTTGCAGACCGGCCGGTGGACGAGCTGTCGGGTGGCCAGCGGCAGCGGGTCTGGATCGCGATGGCGCTCGCCCAGGAGACCGAATTCCTGCTGCTCGACGAGCCGACGACCTTTCTCGACATCAGCCACCAGATCGACGTCCTCGATCTCCTGACGGACCTCAACCGCAGCCGCGGCACGACCATCGTGATGGTCTTGCACGACCTGAACCTCGCAGCTCGTTATGGCGATCATCTGGTCGCGATGCTGGGCGGAAGCCCCTTCAAAAGCGGCAGCCCGGAAACCGTCTTGACCGAAGACATGGTGCGCCGGGTGTTCAACCTCGAAGCCCGGATTCTCACCGATCCGACCTCCGGCCGACCGATGATGCTCCCGATCGGGCGGCACCACATGCAATCCTCGTCCTCCCTCACTCGACTGGCGCATTCATGACCGATCTTCAACCCACCAAACTTTCAGGCATCGCTCGTCCTGCTGATGTCGGCGCCATGCTCGCCGAAATCTGCGAACACTTCGTCGAGCACTCCGACGTGGTTCACGCCGATGGCGTTGCCACGCTGAAATCGGAGGATTGGACGATCAACATCGTGACGGCCGAGGATGTGCTGCAGATCGAGATCAGCACCTTAGGTGAAGAGGCGCTCGCCGTTACGCGCACCATGTTCGCCGAACATCTCTTCTATTTCGCCGGGGATGAGCCCTTCTCGCTCGAGTGGTCGAAGCCGGCCGCGAAGGTGAAGCCGCCCGGTTTCCACGAGGCGACCGTTGTCGGCGTCGAGGATGTCACCCCAAGGATGCGGCGGGTGACGCTCTCCGTCGCCGACGTCTCGCCCTTTCTCGTGCGCAACATGCATGTGCGGCTGCTGGTGCCGCCGCAGGGTCAGACACCGGTCTGGCCTCACCTGCAGGAGAACGGACGTATCGGCTGGCCCGACGAGTTGCTCGTGCGGATCTACACGATCCGCTGCGTCGATGCGCAAGCACGCCACATTGCCCTCGATATCCTGCAACACCCGGCCGAGGGCGTGGCGACACCCGGCGCGGATTTCGCACGGGACGCTGAGATCGGCCAGCAGGTGGCGATCATGGGACCGGGCGGCGGCGGCTTGCCCGATGCGCAGAACATCTTCTTTGCCGGCGACGAAAGTGCACTGCCAGCCATCGCCCGGATGGTCGAGGAAGCGCCGCCTGGCGTCGCGATGCGAGCGATCATCGAGGTCGAAGATGCCAACGAGGAGCAGGCCTTGCGCGGTCAGGCTCCGATCCATGTCGAATGGCTGCACCGGTCATCCCATACGGGCACCGATGCCCATCCTTTGGTGGACAAGGTGAAGGCAGCACTCGAGGATGTGAACGCCGAAACCTTCGTCTGGTTTGCGGGCGAAAAGGCGGATGTGCGGACCATCAAGCGGCATCTCGCGCAAAAAGGTCGCGACCGCCGGAAGCAATACGTTGCCTGGTATTGGGAGAAAGAGAGCTGAGAGCCGCCGCGGATTGCGCAGTGCGTCCGGGATGAGAGATCTCGGGAAGCGGGCGCCAATCCATGCCGCCCACTCCCCATAATGTCGCCCCTGTGATGCGGTCGATCTCGACCCCCGTCACAGGCAGAGGGCCTTCTCACTGCGCGGCAGCGACCGCAGCGTCGATGCGCTCGCGTGCCTTCTTCGGCAGCTTGGCGGCGTTGAAGGCGTCGAGATTGGCGGCCGGACCATCACCGACGAGGATGGCGGCGACCATGCCCATTCCGAGATGCGGCGCGCATTTGATGCCGTAGAGACCCGGCACGTCGAAAGTCACCTTGATCTCCTCGTTCATCTTGCCCTTGAACTCGGCCGCACCCTCCGGGATCATGCCCTTGATGGCTTCGGCATTGTGGCCTTTGTCGGTGGGGATGAAGGTGACGGTATCGCCGGGGGCGATCTTCAGGCCGGCCGGTTCGAAGACCATGGCGCCTTCCGCACCCTTGTTGAGCATCTTGACCTCGAAATCGGCCGCTGCGGCAAAACCGGGAAGGGCAAGAGCAAGCGCAGCGATAGCGGCAAGTTTCGTGAAGCGGCGTGTCATTGTCTGTCTCCTTGAATCGGGAACGTCAGCATTCCCTTGCCGAAGACTTATGCTGAGCTGTGCACCGCTTCTTTGAGCAAAATCAAATCGGGAGAAGGAGGATCCAACGACGGCGGTCAGGCACGGAGGGCTTGGCAATCCGCGCAACTGGCCGGTCTCCCGGCTAACGGACGATCGTTTCAGCCTCCGGCACCGAATGGACCGTTCTTCGCCATCTCTGGATATTGGACGGTTTTGTCGTCGTCGGTATCGACCGATTGGGAGGCGGGGACGGACAGGCGCACACCAAATCCGCCGGCAGCGCTTGTGACCCTTTCATCGATGAAGGTGACGCCCGCCGCCTCCAGCACCGCCCTCACCCCGGCGAGCACACCGGCTTCATCCTCGCCGCCCGGAGCCGAGTTCTCCAGTCGCTCGACTGTTGACACAGAAAGGCTAGCGCGCTCGGCGAGCTGCTCTCGCGTCATGCCGAGCAGCATTCTGGCGGCTGAAACCTGTTTTCCGGTGTGCACGGGAAGACCTTTCGGGTTCGGTTGATGCAAGCGCCGACAACACTTGCCCTACGCTAACTAGAACCGGGCGACCGCCGATCAAGCTTTCACTGCGGCCGCTGAGCGGCGGGTAGCCACACAGGCGGTGCAATCTGGACTGGTCATGCCAACCCGGGCACGTCAGGCTTCGCGCGTTTTCCATCGAATAAACAGGCGTTTGATAAAACCGGTACAGCAAATTCAGAAGAATCTTAAGGAACGCGTGCTGAATTAGGTGCTCAAGGGAGCACCTATCATGCGCTTTATCGTTTCAACCATCCTCTGTCTTTTCCTGACCTGCCTTGCCGGCGTGGCATCGGCCGCGGGCGAGGCATGGACGGCCGCGAAAGCGACGTCACAGGTCGCCTACACCGTCGACAAGAAGACCTGGATTCCGCTGCAGGAAGGCATGGAGGTGCCCAACAAGGCCTGGATCTCGACCGGGCCGCGGGGGCGACTGCAGCTGGTGCGCGGTCAGGAAAGCATCGCCTTTCAGCCCAATACGCTGGCCGCGATCATCACCCGGGGCCAGGACATGAGCCGCAAGACCGAAGTGGTCCAGCAGGTGGGCGAGATCAGCCTCGAAATCGAAAAGCGGCAGCGACCGCATACGACGGTGCAGACGCCGTTTCTGGCAGCCGTGGTCAAAGGTACGCAATTCACCGTCATGGTCGGCAAAACCAACGCGGCCGTCGCTGTCGATCGAGGTCTGGTGCAGGTGACCAGTTTCAGTACCGGTGAACGTAGCGACTTGGGTGCCGGCCAGGGTGCCCAGGTAACCTCATCCGGGATGACGGTCGCCGGCCTTTCCGGAAAGCCGCAGATTACGCGTGTGGCGCCCTCGAACGCCAAGGTCCCGGCCGCCGGCGCCGTGAACAAGGCGACATCGACAGCCGAAGAAGCCAAGGGGGCGATGGGCGCGAGCAAATCCAAGGGCAATGCCGGTGGTCAGGGCGCTGGCAAGAGCAATGCTGCCGGCAACAGCAACGCTGGCGGAAATGGCAACTCTGGCGGCAATGGCAACTCTGGCGGAAACGGCAACGGTGGCGGCAATGGCAACGGGGGCGGTAACGGCAACGCTGGCGGAAACGGCAATGCCGGCGGCAACGGCAACGGCAACGGCGGTGGTAACGGCAACGCTGGCGGGAATGGCCGCGGCAGAAACGGCGACTGATGATGAGAGCGTTCGCCACACCGCCAGGATGCGCGCATGACGGATAGCATTCGCCCAGCATCCGGTTTCCTGGCACGGCTGGTATCGCTTCGGCTCGCCATGATCGCCGTGATCATGGCGCTTCCGCTGTTCTTGCCCTCCTTGTCGGTCGTGCAGCATCTCGACAACGATCTGATGGCATATCGTGCCGCTGCGGCTCCCAGGGCTGCCAGCGGCGACTTCGTATTCGTCGCGATCGACAAGAAAAGCCTGATCGAGGTTGGCACCTGGCCCTGGCCGCGCGCCGTACATGCCGAGCTGATCGACAGGCTGGTGGCGGCCGGTGTTCAGGACATCTTTCTGGATATCGACTTCAGCACCCCTTCTCAGCCGGAAAACGATGCGCGGCTTGCACGCGCGCTCGAAGAGGCCGGTGGCGGTGTCATCCTGCCGATATTCCGCCAGCAGTTCGGTGCGCATTCGGCCGATCCGCTGACCGTGACTTCGCCGCTGCCGATCTTTGCCGAGCATTCCTGGCCGGCTTTGGTCGATGTTGCGCTGGATGACGATGGCTTGATGCGGTCATTCCCGGTGACGGAACTCATCGACGGTATTCCGACGCAGTCGGCGCCCGCCGTGCTCGCCGGCTACAGTGATGCACGGACCAGCAGGCTCGAGATCGACTTCTCCATTCGGCCTGAAACAGTTCCCACCTATTCGGTCACCGATATCCTCTCCGGCGCTGTCGGACGCGATGCCATCAATGGCAAGTCGGTGGTGGTCGGCGCTTATGCGACGGAACTGAAGGACCTCTTTGCCGTGCCCGCCTATGGCATCCTCAGCGGGCCGATGCTGCATGTGCTGGCGACGGAGACACTGGTCCAAGACCGAATACTCCGGCCATTGCGCACCGAGCCGATCGGCCTGCTGCTCGCGGCCTTGATCATCGCCTATACCCTGACATTCCATCGCCAGTCGATGGGCGTGCCGCTCGCAGTGTCCGCAGCCTTGCTGACGATTGCCGAGGCGGTCTCCTTTCTCATCTACAAGCACGAGGCCCTGGTCTTCCACACCGCCAGCCTTTGGCTGATGTTCGCCTTCGGCTTTTTCATGCTGATGGCCGAAAAAGTGGGGCTCAGCGGATGGCTGGCGGAGCTCGCGGTAACGGAAAACCGCGACATTCGCCGTGTCCTGAAGCGCGTCATCAATGACAGCATCGACCCGGTGATCGTGCTTGATCAGAAGCGCAACCTGCTCGATGCCAGCCAGACCATGAGCGGCTTGCTCGAACTCGACCAAGCTGTCGCGCGTGGTAGCAATCTGAGTGTATTCGCGCCCCCTGCCCTGACCGATGCGCTGATCGCGCTCGAAGCGATCCACCTTACAGATCCCCAGCAGGTTCACAGCCAGACCCTTGCACTCGACATTCCAGGCCGAAAAGGCCGACGGCATATCGAAGCCGTCATCACGATCTCCCCCTTCGAAAGCCTTGGCGGCCAGGGGCTGTCATCGGTGGGCTCGCACGTGACCTGTATCAGCCTGCGCGACGTGACGGCGCGCCGCCTCTACGAGACCAAGCTCGAAGAGATGTCACGGATCGACGATCTTACAGGGCTTTTGACCCGACGTGGCCTGATCGACGCTATGGCGGCCACCGGGCGCGGCTTTTCCGTCTTTGCCATCGACCTGCATCGCTTCGGTCATCTCAATGAAATGCTCGGCCGGGAAAAGGGCGACAGCGTCCTGCAGGCCGTAGGGGGCCGCCTTCGGCGCCATGCGGGCATCGATGGGCTGACCGCCCGGCTCGCGGGCGACGTTCTCTGTTTTGCCACCCCCGGCATCGAGGGTGAGGACGCGCTTGCCGAAAGTGCGGCTGACTTGCTCGCGCTCTTCGACACGCCCTTCGGCATCGACGGGATCAAGATCGAACTCAACGCCCGCATCGGCGCCTGCAGCGGCTCGGACAATCTCGGCCATCCGGGGAAATGGGTGGAAGCGGCGGAACTGGCGCTCATCGATGCCAAACGGGTCGGAGGAAGTGGCTGGCGGGCGTATGACCCGGCCTCGACGCTGCGCAGGGCTCGCTCAAGGCTTTTGGAAGCGGAGTTGCGCACCGGGCTCGATCAGGGACAGTTTTTCCTGCTCTTTCAGCCGCAGGTCGCCCTTACCTCTGGGCGGCTCGCGGGCGCCGAGGCGCTTTTGCGGTGGCAGCATCCGACACTCGGCACGATCTCGCCGGCGGAATTCATCAGCATCTCGGAAGCAAACGGCTTCATCTGCGATCTGGGCCAGTTCATGTTCCGCGAGGCCTGCAAGGCCGCTACCAGTTGGCCCTCACATGTCAGCGTTGCCGTCAACATTTCCCCGGTTCAGTTTCTGCGCGGCGATCTGATTTCCGACATCCGTGCGGCGCTCGACGCCAGCGGTCTTCAGCCGCACCGGCTGCATGTCGAGATCACCGAATCCATCTTCGTCGAGCGCTCCGAGGAGCTCTTCTCCAAACTGGATGCGCTGCGCGATCTCGGCGTGACGATTGCGCTCGACGACTTTGGAACTGGCTATTCATCGCTTAGCTACATCTCCAGCCTGCCGCTCGACAAGCTGAAGATCGATCAGTCCTTCGTCCGCGAGATGGTCAGCGATTCCGCGACCCAGAGCATCGTTCAAGCGGTCATGACGCTTGCCCATGGTCTTAGCCTCAAGGTGGTTGGCGAGGGCATCGAAAATGCGCTGCAGGCAGAGATGCTCGCGGCCATGGGCTGCGAAGAGGGACAAGGCTATCTCTTCGGCCGACCGCAGTCGGCACGCCAGATCCAGGCTCTGTCGGCCGCCCATTCGCTGCTTTCCGGCGGCCATGACGTCAGCCTTGGCGCCCTGGCGCAGGCCGGGTGAGCACGAAAGCGGCAGAGCAAAGCAGGATGACGCCGATCAGTGCCTTCAGCCATAGCTGCGGTGGTCCGAAGACCAGGACAATACCGTAGCTCAGCGCCATCAACGACACCGAGGCAATCTTGGCCCTTTGCGAAATCGCGCCTTCACGACGCCAGTCGATGAGGGGCTGACCATAGCGGGGGTGATCGAGCAACCATTGCTCGAAGCGCGGGGAGGAGCGCGCGAAGAGGCCCGCGGCGAGGATCATGAAAGGCGTCGTGGGCAAAACCGGCAGGAAGATGCCGATCACACCGATCCCGACCATCAGCCAGGCGCAGCCAAGAATGAGCAGGCGCATCAAGTCCCCTTCGTTGGCTGCCTTCGCTTCGACTGGAGATATGGCATGATTCGGGATCGACAAGGATTTTGAGGATTGCGGCAAATGCGGCGATTTTTCGTTTGCGCCGCAACAGGCTGAAATGCATCCTTGCCCGGCAATCCCACCTTCAGGAATTCAACTGACATGTCCAAGGTTACCCTCGTGCTCGGCGCCGGCATTATCGGCGTTTCCACAGCCATCCATCTCGCCCGTCGCGGGCGCTCGGTGGTGCTGGTGGACCGCCGCGGCGCTGGCGAGGAAACCTCCTTCGGCAATGCCGGTCTGATCCAGCGCGAGGGGGTCGTGCCCTATGGCTTCCCGCAGGAGCTCGGGATGCTGATCCGCTACGGTTTTAACAACCGGATCGACGCGCATTATCATGCAAGCGCGATGCTGAAGCTCGTGCCGTTCCTGTCCCGCTACTGGTGGCATTCGAACAAGAGCCGCCATCAGGCGATTGCACGCGCCTATGCGCCGCTGATCGAGAACTCGATCACCGAACATCAGGACCTGATCCAGGCGGCCAAGGCCGACCATCTGATCCGCAAGGATGGCTGGATGGAGATCTTCCGCACCAAGGCCAAGCAGGATGCGGAACTCGCCGAGGCCGAGCGGCTGGCGCGCGAATATGGCGTCAGCTACCGGGCGCTGAATCGCGAAGAACTGGCCAAGGAAGAGCCGCATATCCGGGGTGATTTCGTTGGCGGGTTGAAGTGGAACGATCCCTGGTCGGTCACCAGTCCGCATGGGCTGACGATGGCCTACCTCGCCTATTTCCAGTCGCTTGGCGGTCGTTTCGTCAAGGGCGATGCGACGACGCTTGACACCGGTGCCTCCGGCCGCGGCTGGAAAGTGAAGACCGATGACGGCATGGTCGAGGGCGACGATGTGGTGCTGGCACTTGGCCCGTGGTCGGAGGAAGTGACCCGCAAGTTCGGCTATCGCTTCCTGCTCGGCGTCAAGCGCGGCTATCACATGCATTATGCGCCTGAGGGCAATGCCGTCCTCAACAACTGGACCATGGATGCTGAGCGCGGTTATTTCCTGGCGCCAATGGAAAAGGGCATTCGCCTGACGACGGGTGCGGAATTCGCCAATCGCGATGCGCCGAAATCTCCGGTGCAGTTGGCCCGGGCGGAAAAGGTGGCGCGCGAGATCTTCCCGCTCGCCGATCGGCTCGATGCAGAACCCTGGATGGGTGCCCGCCCCTGCACGCCGGACATGATGCCTGTTATCGGCAAGGCGCCGCGCCACGAGGGCATGTGGTTCGCCTTCGGCCATGCGCATCACGGCCTGACGCTCGGGCCAGTCACGGGCCGTCTGATCGCCGAAATGATGGATGGGGAGAGGCCATTCCTCGATGCAAGGGCCTGGAGCCCGGAGCGTTTTCACCCCTGAAAAACAACGCTTTTCTAGCCCCCTTCTCAGGGGGCTAGCCTTTTTGGCGCCAAGGTGGTAGTCATTCCGCATAATTTGATCAAATTGTTTCCCGGTGGAAACAGGCCGGAACGCAGCAAGCGTCGCAAGAACGCCGCCGGTCGAGGGGATCAGGAAAAGACGGACAGTGGCATGCGCCGGTGTTTGATCCATAACGCGAAAAGCGTCTATCGTTAGCGGACCAGCATCCGTTCGCGCACTATCGCGCGTTTCGAACCCGATCGACATCAGCCACACGGTGATCCATGGACATGGCCGAAGAGGCACGCGAATTCTTCGCGGCAAATCCCGATATTGAAGTACTTGAAGCCTTCGTCATTGACGTGAACGGCGTGCCTCGCGGCAAGTGGATCCCGCGGGAACGCGCGATCGATGTGTTGACCAAGGGCATGGCCATGCCGCGCTCGGTCTATGCACTCGACGTCTGGGGCCGTGACGTGAATGCAGCGGGCCTTGCCGAGGGAACCGGCGATCCGGATGGCATCTGCTTCCCGGTGCCCGGCACGCTGTCGCGCGTGACCTGGCTGTCGCGCCCGACGGCGCAGGTTCTCCTGCAGATGCATACACAGGAAGGCGAGAGCTTCTACGCCGATCCGCGTCAGGTGCTCGGCAATGTGCTGAAACGCTTCACGGCGGCCAAGCTCACGCCCGTCGTTGCCACAGAACTCGAATTCTACCTCATCGATCCTGTGCGCTCGGCGCTCGATCCAGTGCGTCCGCCGAACACAAGAGACGGCCGCTGGCATACGGGCCAGACGCAGGTGCTGTCGATCTCCGAATTGCAGGACTTCGAAGAGGTCTTCCACGGCATTTCGACGGCCGCCCGCGCCCAGAAGGTGCCGGCCGATACGACGTTGCGCGAAAACGGTCCCGGTCAGTACGAGATCAACCTCAACCACGTGCCGGATGCACTGGCGGCTGCGGACTACGCGGTATTGCTCAAGCGCATCGTCAAGGGCGTGGCGCGCGCCAGCGACCTCGACGCCACCTTCATGGCCAAGCCCTATGGCACCCAGGCCGGCAGCGGCATGCATGTGCATTTCTCGATCCTGAACGAAAAGGGCGAGAACATTTATGTCGGCGAGGATGGCCCCTCGGATGCCCTCTTCCATTCGGTCGGTGGGCTCCTGGAAAGCATGGGCGAGAGCATGGCGATCTTTGCGCCGCACCAGAACTCCTATCGCCGCCTGCGCCCCTCCGAACATGCGCCGACCTATGCATCCTGGGGCTTCGACAACCGCTCGGCTGCCGTGCGCGTGATCACCGCGTCGAAGCCTGCGACCCGCATCGAGCATCGCGTCGCGGGATCCGACACCAATCCCTATCTGGTTCTCGCCATGATCCTGTCGGCGGCGCTCGCCGGCATGAAGGAGAAGCTTTCGCCGGGTGGCGCGATCTCCGGCGACGACCATGCCGTCAACCACGAGCCCCTGCCGACCAACTGGGACTATGCGCTTCAGCGCTTTGGCAAGTCGAGCTTTGCCTATGCGGCGCTCGGGCCGAAATATCGAAGCCTTTATACCGCCTGCAAGCAGCAGGAACTCTCGGAGTTCTCGCTGCGAGTGACCGACGTCGAATACGACGCCTATATCCGGACCGTGTGAGGTGAAGCCATGACGAAGTCGATCGGACCCAATCCCGGCCATGCGGCCACCTATTATGCAGCCTCTGCGCGCGACAAGCGCGTGCGCCCGAAGCTGGACGGCCAGCACACGGCGGATATCTGCATCATAGGCGCCGGCTTTACCGGCATTTCGGCGGCGCTTGAGCTCTCGGAAAAGGGCTATGCCGTCATCGTGCTCGAGGGCGATCGCATCGGCTTCGGCGCTTCGGGTCGCAATGGCGGCCAGATCGTCAACGGCTATAGCCGCGATCTCGAAACCATTGCCAAGCGCTACGGCCAGGAGAAGGCCGATCGGCTCGGCGAGATGTCGCTAGAAGGCGGGCGGATCATTCGTGAGCGCGTAGCGAAATACGGGATCGAATGCGATCTCGTCGACGGCGGGTTCTTCGCAGCCTTCACCGACAAACAGGTGAAGGAGATGGCTGATGTCCGGGCGCACTGGATGAAGCATGGCCATGACGGGCTGGAGATGGTTTCCAAGGCCGAGGTCGCGAAATATGCCAAGACCGACCGCTATGTCGGTGGCATGATAGACCGGCACGGCGGACATATCCATCCGCTCGATCTGGTGCTCGGCGAGGCGGCAGCGGCCGAAAGCCTCGGCGCCAAGATTTTCGAGAACTCCAAGGTCGTGCATCTCGATACCGGCCCGCAACCTTTCGTCTGCACCGAGGGCGGCATCGTCAGGGCCAAGCATATCCTCGTCTGCGGCAATGCCTATATGGCTGGGATCGCGCCGAAGGTGACCGAGAAGATGATGCCGGTTTCCAGCCAGGTGATGGCAACCGAGCCGCTCGATCCTGGTCTGATAGAGGAACTGCTGCCGTCGAATTACTGCGTCGAGGACGCCAATTACGTGCTCGACTACTACCGCCGCACCGCCGACAACCGCCTGCTTTATGGTGGCGGCATCGGTTATGGCGGCCAGGATCCGCAGAACCTGACCGGCGTCATCCGGCCGAACATGCTGAAGACCTTCCCGCAGCTGAAAGACGTGAAGATCGACTATGCCTGGAGCGGCAACTTCGCGCTGACGCTGACGCGCATCCCGCATATGGGCAAGCTGTCGGACACGGTCTATTTTTCGCATGGCGACAGCGGCCATGGGGTGACGACGACGCATCTGCTGGGCAAGATCCTTGGCGAAGCCGTGCATGGCCAGATGAGCCGCTTCGATGTCTGGTCATCACTGCAGGCCTATCCCTTCCCGGGCGGCCGTATGTTCCGCGTGCCGTTTACCGCGCTCGGCGCCTGGTATTACGGCATGCGCGACCGGCTTGGCGTCTAAGGAGAGAAGAGATGACCCGCACCGTTACCGTCGCCGCCACCCAGATGGCCTGCAGCTGGGATCTGCCCGGCAATATCGCACGGGCGGAAAAGCTCGCGCGCGAAGCAGCATCCAAGGGGGCGCAGATCGTCCTGATCCAAGAGCTGTTCGAGGCGCCCTATTTCTGCCAGGACCAGATCGCGGAGTTCTTCGATCTCGCACAACCCGCCCATGACAATCCGCTGATCGAGCACTTCTCAGCACTGGCAGAAGAGCTCAACGTGGTCATTCCCGTCAGTTTCTTCGAAAAAGCCGGGCAGACCTTCTTCAACAGCATCGCCATCGTCGATGCCACCGGCGACGTACTCGGCATCTATCGCAAGAGCCATATTCCCGATGGGCCCGGCTATACCGAGAAATTCTACTTCTCGCCCGGCGATACCGGTTTCGAGGTATGGGAGACGCGGCACGCAACGATCGGCGTCGGCATCTGCTGGGACCAGTGGTTCCCGGAGGCGGCGCGCGCCATGGCACTGCAGGGCGCCGAACTCTTGCTCTATCCGACCGCGATCGGCTCGGAGCCGCAGGATGCAAGCCTCGACAGCTCCGGCCACTGGCAGCGGGTGATGCAGGGTCATGCGGCTGCGAACATCATGCCGGTCATCGCCTCCAACCGCATTGGCAAGGAAGACGGCCGCAAGGGCACTTCGCTCACTTTCTACGGCTCGTCCTTCATCTGCGATCAGACCGGCGCGATGGTGGCGACCGCTGATCGTGAAACCGAGACGGTGTTGACCGCGACCTTCGATCTCGACGGCATTGCAAGGCAACGCGCCAGCTGGGGCCTGTTCCGAGATCGCCGGCCGGAGCTTTACGGTCCGCTATTGGGTTACGAGGGCTGAGGCTGGCCCTTAGACACCAAGACCCTTGAGGGCTTCGGCAACGATACCCTCGACCGGCTGATCGATGGAGACAGTGACCACACTGGGCTCACCGGTCGGCACTTCCAGCGTGGCGAGCTGACTGTCGAGCAAACCAAGCGGCATGAAATGGCCGGTGCGGGCGCCCATGCGTCGGGCGAGCAAGTCCCTTGATCCTTCGAGATAGACGAATGAGAGGCGACCGCCGGTCGCGGCGCGCAGGTGCTCGCGGTAGATCGTCTTCAGCGCCGAGCAGGAAACGATGATCCCCTCGCCGCGCGCCAAGGCGTCGGCCATGCGCTCGCCGATCACGGTCAACCAGGGCCAGCGATCCTCATCTGTGAGCGGCGTTCCGGCGGCCATCTTCGCGACATTGCTTTCAGGATGGAGCACATCTCCCTCGATGAAGGGAAGCCCGAGACGGGCCGCGAGCGCCTCGCCGACCGACGACTTTCCGCAGCCGCTGACGCCCATGACGATCACCGCCTGCGGGGCGGTCGACTTGTTGTCCTGCGGCATGTTCTTCCTCTTGCCTAACCCTCATCCAAGGGTCGCGACAATAGGAAGGTTCAGGCGAAATGCAATCCGCTCTTGCTGGCCGCCGCATTGGCCGAGCGTCGCTCCCTGGTGGCACGGAGTTCGGACCGGATGGATGCGGCAATCTTCTCCGCCATCATGATGACAGGAGCGTTGGTGTTGCCACCGATCAGGCGCGGCATGACCGAGGCATCGACGACGCGCAGCCCCACTATGCCCTTCAGCCTGAGATCGGGATCGACCACCGCATCGGCATCCGAGCCCATGCGACATGTGCCGACGGGGTGATAGATCGTATCGGCCCGGGCGCGGATGGCCGCGTCCAGCTCCGCATCCGATGTTCCGGCTGGATAGAGCTCCGGTCCGCGATAGCGATCGAATGCGGGGGATGCCATGATCTCGGCCATCATACGGGCGCCCTTGCGCAAGGTTTCCAGGTCGCGCGGATCGGAGAGAAAAGCGGGATCGATCAGCGGCGCGGCGGACGGATCGGCACTTGCAAGCCGAACGGTCCCACGCGAATGCGGGCGCAGCACGCAGACATGGCAGGAATAGCCATGGCCCCAGTGCATTTTGCGCACGTGGTCGTCGACCATCGCAACAAGGAAATGCAGCTGGATATCAGGCCGATCGAGCGACGGGTCGGTCTTCAGAAAAGCGCCTGATTCCGCGCAGGTCGATCGCAAATGGCCCATGCGCTCCGTGCGCCATTCATTGGCCGCCCGCATCAGATCGCGCGTCGCCATGACTCCCATGCCGAACATGTCGGTATCCGGCGAGCGGAAGATCATGGTGTAGTCGAGGTGATCCTGGAGATTGGCGCCAACCTGCGGCCGCTCGAGAACCACGGGAATGCCGAGAGAGGTCAGATGATCGGCCGGCCCGATCCCGGACAACATCAGTATCTGCGGTGATTGCAGCGCCCCTGCCGACAAGAGCACTTCGCGTCCCGCACGGACGGTCCGCTCTTCCTTGCCGAAGCGATAGGCGACGCCAATTGCCCTGCCCTGCTCGACCAGGATGCGCGACACATGGGCCTCGGTGATGACAGTCAGATTGCGCCGCGCCATCACGTCGTGGAGATAAGCCGCCGCCGCCGAGCAGCGTTCGCCGCGCTTCGGACCGTTCCAGAACTGGGTGGCCTGATAGACGCCGGCCCCCTCTTGCTGCGGCCCGTTGAAATCGTCGTTCTGCCGATGCCCCTTCTGCTCGCAGGCCTTCAGGAAGGCCTGGTTGATCGGGCGCGTCCAGTTCTGGTCGCAGACCTGCAGCGGGCCGCCGCGGCCATGCAGATCATCAGCGCCACGAATGTTGTCTTCCGACTTCTTGAACCAGGGGAGAACATCGGCCCAGGACCAGCCGTCACAGCCGAGTGCGGCCCATTCGTCATAATCTCGCGCATGGCCGCGCACATAGAGCATGGCATTGATCAGGCTCGATCCGCCGAGCCCCCTGCCCCGGGGCTGGTAGCCTTGGCGACCGTTCAGTCCTGCTTGCGGCACGGTGGAGAAACGCCAATTGGCACTTTTCACATGGCCGGGGACCATCGCTGCGGCGGCCATCGGCACGCGTGAGAAGATGCCGTCACCCCGACCGCCGGCTTCCAGCAGGCAGACGGTAACCGACGGGTCCTCGCTCAGCCGCGCCGCAAGGACAGAGCCGGCCGATCCGCCACCGATGATGACATAGTCGTACATGCTCCCCCCAGAGACTTGCACCAGCAACCCGTTTCAAGTCGCCCCCACCGGCAGATCTTAATTGCCGTGAACGTAAACGTAGCAGAGTACCGGAAGGAAGCAAGGCGGGTGCAAAGGCCCTTCCCTGCAACGAAAAAACCCGCCTTTCGGCGGGTTTGATCAAGTAAATATTCGAAGACTTTCAGGCGGCCGGCGCGGCAGCTGGAGCGGCGGCCACACGGCGCGGCTCCAGGTCGTCGATGCCGAGCAGAAAGTTGATCTGTGGGCGTGCCTTGACGAGGTCATCGATCGTGTATTCGGAAAGCACGTCAAAGAAGGCGTTCAGCGCCTTGCGCAGAGCCGAGTTCAGGCCGCAGCTGTCGATCAGCGGGCATTCGACGTCACCGTCGTCCTCAAAGCATTCTGCCATGGCGAAGCTGTCTTCCGTCACCTTCACAACATCGAACAGCGTGATCTTCTCGGCCGGGCGGCCAAGGCGCACGCCACCGTTGCGACCGCGGACCGTCTCGACCAGACCAGCCTTGTTCAGCGGCTGGAGGATCTTGAACAGGAAGAGTTCCGACACGCCATAGGCCTTGGCGATCTCCGGGATCCGGCTCAACTGATCGCTGTTGGCCGCGCAATACATCAGCATGCGCACGGCGTAATTTGTCTGTTTTGTCAAACGCATGCACGATTCCTCTGTTTTCTTGCGGCTTATATAGCGCCTTTTGCAGTTTTGAACAATTCCAAAATACTCAAGTTCTAGACTCACGTGTTGGTGATTAAACTAGACTGCAATTGACAGCTTATCCTATTTCATGAATATGCGCCTCAACAATCCGCAAAGAGGGAGGCCTACCATGACATCCATCCGTACCATCGCACTCGGCGCAGTTTCTGTGCTGGCCCTTTCGGCCGGCTCGGCACTGGCAGACGGCGAAGTCAACATCTATTCCTATCGTCAGCCGGAGCTGATCAAGCCGCTGACGGATGCCTTCACGAAAGAGACCGGCATCAAGACAAACGTGCTCTTCCTCGACAAGGGTCTTGTCGAGCGCATCACGGCAGAAGGTGCAAACTCGCCGGCCGACGTCATCCTGACGGTCGACATCGCGCGCCTCACGGAAGCCAAGGAAGGCGGCGTGACCCAGCCGCTCGTCGACGAGAACATCAACAGCCAGATCCCGGCGCAGTATCGTGATCCGGAAGGCAACTGGTTCGGCCTGACGACCCGTGGCCGCGTGCTCTACGCTTCCAAGGACCGCGTCTCCGAAGATGCGATCACCTATGAGGAACTCGCCGATCCCAAGTGGAAGGGCCGCATTTGCATGCGCGACGGTCAGCACGCCTACAATGTCGGCCTGTTCGCCTCAATGGTCGCCCACCATGGCGCCGAATACACGGAAACATGGCTCGCAGGCCTGAAGCAGAACCTGGTCAAGAAGCCTGACGGCAACGACCGCGCCCAGGCAAAGGCAATCCATGCCGGCGAATGCGACCTCGGCCTTGCCAACACCTACTACCTCGGCCTGATGAAGACCAACGAGAAGGATCCGGAAGAAAAGGATTGGGCCGCTTCGGTCAAGGTTCTCTTCCCCAATGCAGCTGACCGCGGCACGCATGTCAACATTTCCGGCATGGCGCTGACAAAGAACGCACCGAACAAGGACAATGCCGTCAAGCTGATGGAATTCCTGGCTTCCGACGAAGCGCAGACCATCTATGCAGAGCAGGTCTTCGAATATCCTGTCGGTCCGAATGCCAAGGTTTCCGAGATGGTTGCCAGCTTCGGCGCGATCAAGGCTGATCCGCTGCCGCTCGCCGACATCGCTGCCAACCGCAAGATCGCTTCCGAACTGGTCGACAAGGTCGGCCTGAACGACGGCGCAACGCAGTAAGCTTCGGCAGACTGGTCAAAACAAAAGGGGCGGTCTCGGACCGCCCCTTCTTGCATTTCGGCATATATCATCAGCCGCCTGCCGCTTGGCCTCCGCCTCAGGAGCCGCCGGCCTCGACAGTTTTCGCGTGATTGTCGATCGCCTCGCGCCGCTCGCTGGTGCCCGGATGGGTGGACAGGAAGGAGGAATCTCCATCGAGACCGAGCTTTTCCTCCAGCCGTGCGAAGAAACGGCCGATGGCGCGCGGATCACGGCCGGCCTTGGCCATCAGCTCCACCGAGATACGGTCGGCCTCGTTTTCCGCGTCACGCGAATGGGAGAGTGACATCAGGGCAGCGCCATTGGTCAGAATGTCCTCGCCGGCCGCTCCGATGTCACCAGCAATTAGCATGATGAGACCCGCCATTCCGGCTGCGCGATAGAGCTGGCGGAGCGAGTGCTCTTCCTCGACATGGCCGATTTCGTGGGCGAGGACCCCGATGATCATGTCCATGTCGCCGTCGGCCAGTTCGATCAGTTCGTCGGTGATGACAAGCGTTCCATCGGGAAGGGCAAACGCGTTCGGGCCAATCGGGCCACCCTGACGGAAATTGAGATTGTAGCCGGCAACACCCCGGGACGAGAGGACTGCGACCTGATTGAAGGCCTCTTGGATCTCCGTCTGACGGGCTTCGGGCAATCGGCTTTCGCTGAACACCGCCTGGTCGAGCGACAGAAGCGTACCGCTTGCCATCCACTCAGTGACCGCCGGCGGTGTCACCAGAACGGCCACTTCGACGAGAGCGGGGACCGCATAACGGTAGATCAGGCCGGCAAGCACAACGACGGCGATGACGAAGGCAACCAGACGCGGGTGAAACCGCTCCATTTCATGAACGCCCCCCTTCTTGCCATGCTTGCTTAGCCAGAGATCAACGGCGTCGTTGTCATCGGTCTCGAAGAGCGAGCCGTCTGAGAAAGTGATCCTGCGGGGAATGCGACCGACGCGGGCGGATATCTCCGTCCGCGCCAGGTCTCCCAGAGACACCGGATCGCCTCCGGCGTCGAGCCGGACAAAGAGGGTCTTGCCCTCCGCAAGGAGGACCGCCGGCTCCGACCGGCTTGAGCCCCGAGGATGCCAGCGACCGGAGGCGATGCGCTTGTCGTCAGAAGCCAAAATCGAACCCTTCGAGATCGAGATATTCCGCCGTCACGGCGGAGCCGGACGCCTGCATCGAGGATACCACATCACCGAGTTCGCCATCGACCACGATGCCGGAATGCTCGATCACATAGCGATGCTCGCGGACCGCTGCCCAGGGCCGCATCAGGCTGAGCGTGAGGACTGTGACCACGAGGTTGGAAACCACGATCCAGAAATAGCGCAGGCGACCGAGGTCGGAAAACAGATGGTGACGTCCGTCAAAACGGGCAGCATTCATCACCACGTTGCGAACCCCGATGCGGTAGAAGATCGCGGCGATCCCCCAAAGCACCAAGAGCGGGATCAGGGCGCCGTAAATGGCCATGATGATCTGCATTTCGAGATCGTTGAAGGCCTCACTTGCTCCTTCGACGGCGCTGTAATAGCCGAAAATGGCGATCCCGCCGCCGATCGCAGCACCGACCAGCATCAGCAGGAAGGCCGGCAGCCAGACGCGATAGAGGGCACCGATCTTCGGATCTGTCTCGAAGGCCCGGTCGCCGTAGCGCAGGTTGTTGAAGATGTAACGATAGAGCCAGCGACTGGCGAAGGGCGCGAGAATGCCGAGCGAAAAGAAGGCGATGAGGCCGCCGAAGATGATCGCGACGAAGGCGCCCCAGGTCTTGCCGACAAAGTCGAAGCGAATGTTGCGATAGCTCGTAACGCGCGCATTGAAGCGGAGGCTGCGCATGACGATCCAGGGAAGCAGCACGAACATCAGCAACGCCAGGATGCCGCCGGCGATCGGGCTGAAGGTCAGGAGAATGTTGTAGCCAACGATGTAGCCGAAAACGATGGCACGGCCGATGAAGATCTGTAGCCCCTTGGCGTGGTAGTCGAAGGAGTGACCGTCAATGAACGAGTTGCCGTAGAAATAGCGGTTGCGCCGAACCTTGGCCCAGGCGGAGTAGATCCCGAGCGTCACGATGGTCAGCAGGATGTTGACGATCCAGATCCCGAAATACTCACCGGCGCTGCCGCGAAACTCGCCGCGGCGCAAAGCGTCGGCGCGGCCGAAGACTGCCTCTTGCATAAAATGTCCCTCATTAAATCAAAACCCGCACGTCGCTATCCCCCGCGACGCGCGCCTGAACATTGATCATGAGAGGAACACGCACTCAAGTGCGCTCGGACACTCCGTACACCCGTTGCACGGTTCACGTCTCGCGGATCTCGATGCACCACCATTTCGGCCGGCCACCCTTGTAGGAATGATAGGCGGGCCTGAGATCGGCGGCGCTGGTGCGATCGAAGGCTCCGAGCAGGAGCGCCACCGTCGGCTGATCGTCGATCGCACCGATCGAAGAGCCGCAGGTGCCGCAGAAGGCGCGCGACGAGATCTCGGATGAGCGCCACGTGGAAGGACTGCCTGAAGGCCCGATCCAGCGCACGGCCTCACGCGGGAATTCGACCCAGGTGGCGGTGAGACTGCCCGTGTGGCGCTGGCACATCTTGCAGGAGCAGGTGTGGGGTTTGGCGGCCGGCGCATCGGCTTCAAAGCGGATCGCGCCGCAGAGGCAGCCTCCCGTGTGGATCTTCTTTTTCGGCATGATCAGCCCTCCCGAACGAGAAGCTAACAATTGGAGACAGACTGACAAGAGAACGCCACCCCGTCTTGCGACGGAGTGGCGGAAATTTGATGGAGCTGGTGGTTCGCTTACTTCATCGTCGGCATGACGAATTCGGCGCCGTCCTTGATGCCGGACGGCCAGCGGCTGGTGACCGTCTTGGTGCGGGTCCAGAACTTGATCGAGTCCGTGCCGTGCTGGTTCAAATCACCGAAGGATGACGACTTCCAGCCACCGAAGGAGTGATAGGCGAGCGGAACCGGGATCGGCACGTTGATGCCGACCATGCCGATGTTGATGCGCGAGGCGAAGTCGCGGGCAGCGTCGCCGTCGCGAGTGTAGATCGCGACACCATTGCCATATTCATGCTTCATCGGCAGATCGAGGGCTTCCTCATAAGTCTTTGCGCGCACGACCGAGAGGACAGGTCCGAAGATTTCGGTCTTGTAGATGTCCATATCAGGCGTCACGTGGTCGAAGAGGCAGCCGCCAACGAAATAGCCGTTCTCGTAGCCCTGGAGCTTGAAGTCGCGGCCATCGACCACGAGCTTGGCGCCGGCTTCGACGCCGCTGTCGATCAGGCCCTTGATGCGGGCCTGGGCTTCCTTGGTGACGACGGGGCCGAGATCGGCCTTATCATCGGTGTAAGGGCCGATGCGCAGGCTTTCCACCATCGGGGTCAGCTTTTCGATCAGGCGGTTGGCGGTTTCTTCGCCGACCGGAACGGCAACCGAGATCGCCATGCAGCGCTCGCCGGCCGAGCCGTAGCCGGCGCCCATCAGCGCCTGGGCTGCCTGGTCGAGATCGGCATCCGGCATGATGATCATGTGGTTCTTGGCGCCGCCGAAGCACTGGGCGCGCTTGCCGTTCATCGCAGCCGTTCCATAGACGTAGCGGGCGATCGGGGTCGAGCCGACGAAGGAGACGGCGGAGATATCGGGATGGGTGAGGATACCATCGACGGCCGACTTGTCGCCGTTGACGACGTTGAGGATGCCGGCCGGGAGACCTGCCTCGATCATCAGTTCAGCGAGGCGGATCGGAACGGACGGGTCGCGCTCCGAAGGCTTCAGGATGAAGGCGTTGCCGCAGGCGATGGCAGGCGCAAACATCCACATCGGGATCATCGCCGGGAAGTTGAACGGCGTGATGCCCGCGCCGATGCCGACAGCCTGGCGGATCGAATACATGTCGATGTTCGGGCCGGCGCCTTCGGTGAACTCGCTCTTCGAGAGATGCGGGATGCCGATGACGAATTCGCAGACTTCGAGGCCGCGAACGATGTCGCCCTTGGCGTCTTCGATGGTCTTGCCGTGTTCGCGCGACAGGGTCTCGGCCAAGCTGTCCATGTTGTCGTTCAGGAGCTGAACGAACTTCATGAAGACGCGGGCGCGGCGCTGCGGGTTCGTGGCGGCCCACTTGGCCTGGGCGGCCTTGGCGTTCTCGACCGCAGCGTTCAGTTCCTCGGCGCTGGCGAGCGAAACCTCGCCCTGCACTTCGCCGGTGGCCGGATTGTAGATCGGCTGCTTACGGCCCGAGGTGCCGGCGACATGCTTGCCGCCGATGAAATGACCTACCTGATACATGGGTTTCCTCCTAGATTGTATGGAGGCAGTATGCGCTTTAAATTGCACAATTCAACGCGATGATTTACGCATCTGTTGTGCGCAGATTGAAGTAAGGTCGTTTCTTTACTTCCACAGGGAGGTCTCGATGAGGGCACGATGGGCCGAGATTCCAGCCATGACGCCTGATGCGCTGGCGAGCGTTGCATTGTGCATGGGACTGGCCGCGTCGCCGGCTGCAAAGACACCGGGTTCGCTTGTGGTGCCCATCTGGACCTTGATGTGGAAACCTTGCGGCCCTTCTTCCAATTCCAGGCCGAGCTGTGATGCCAGTGGCGAGGCGATGGACACTTTTGATTGGGCAAAGAGGGCATGGATCTCAACCACTCTGCCGTCTGCCAGACGAACAGCCTCCAGCCGCTTTCCTTCACCGATCAGCTCCACAACGCGCTCGGTCTCCAGCAACACGCCTCGGGCGAGCAGCATGGCATGATGCTCCTCGTCGAAGGTAATGCCGGGTTCAACGAACATGGTCGTCCGGCCCCAATCCGGCAGCATGCTTCCCTGATGGGCTGCAAGCGGCGACGAGGCGAGGATGCCGATCGGACCGCCACCGATCTCGTAGCCGTGGCAATAGGGGCAATGCAGGACCGTGCGGCCCCAACGTTCGGCAAGTCCGGGAATGGATGGCAGGGTGTCGGTCACGCCAAGGGCCAAGACAAGGACGGATGCCTCGATCACTGCGCCGTCAGCCATAGCCAGCCTGAAGCCGCCCAGGCATCGCTCGGCGAAGGCCGCCTGCCCTTCCAGCAAAGTGAAGTTGGGATAGCGCGCAAGCTGCTGTAGGCCGATCTGAAAAATGTCTGCGGGAGCGACGCCATCCTGCCCCAGAAAGCCATGGGAGGCTTCTGCAAAACGGTTGCGCGGCTTGCCGGCATCGACCAGCAAGACGCGCCGGCGCGCCCGGGTGAGCTGCATGGCGGCCGAGAGACCCGCGAAACTCCCACCCACAACAACTGCATCATACTTCATCGGACACTCCATCATGTAACCTTTAAAGTTATGTATCTTTTTAAGTTACGTGATGAAGCCCTGTCAAGTGATGTAACTCGACTTGTTGCAAGAAGTGGCATGGGTTACCGGTGTTGGAGAGAAAACCAAGGGGAGACCGATGCGCGGGGATAGCCGCCTGTCCCGCATGCTGCATGTGCTGATCCATCTCGGACGGCGCAGCGAGCCTGCGACCTCCGAACTGATCGCCAGGATGCTGAACACCAATCCGGTGGTCGTGCGCCGCACGATGGCGGGCTTGCGCGAACGCGGCTATGTGCAATCCGAGAAAGGACATGGCGGCGGGTGGACGCTCAGCAAGAGCCTGGACCAGATCAGCCTGCTCGATGTTTATGAAGCGCTCGAGCGGCCAGAACTGTTCTGCCTCGTCAGCGCGTCGGACCACGCGGGTTGTCTCGTCGAGATATCGGTCAATGAAGCGCTTGAAGATGCACGGCGGGAGGCCGAGGCGCTGTTGCTTTCCCGGTTTGCAACGCTCAAGCTCTCGGACATCGCTGATAACTTCGACCGGCGGTTAGAGATGCTGGGCTTGAGCAGCGGCGCACAAGGTTTAGAAACATGATGCCTCGACTTCAAGCCGAGAAGGCCCGGGCATGAACTGGGATGACGTTCGCATCTTTCTGGCCGTCGCCAGAACCGGCCAGATCCTCGCGGCCTCCCGACGGCTGGGCCTGAACCACGCCACGCTCTCACGGCGGCTTACGTCATTGGAAACTGCGCTCAAGACGCGGCTCTTCATCCGCCGCACGAATGGCTGCGAACTGACCGCCGAAGGCGAGGCGTTTCTTTCCTCCGCCGAGCGCATGGAAACCGAAATGCTGGAGGTGCAGGCACGGCTTGGGCGCACCGATACGCAAGTTGCTGGCACGGTCCGTATCGGCGCACCGGACGGTTTTGGCGTCTTCTTCCTTGCCTCGCGGCTCGGCACGCTCATCGAGCGCCATCCCGAACTGAAAATCCAGCTCGTGCCTGTGCCCCGCTCCTTTTCGCTTTCCCAGCGCGAGGCGGATATCGCGGTCACCCTGGAGCGCCCGGATCAGGGGCGCCTCGTCTCGTCCAAGCTCGTGGATTACACGCTCGGCCTCTATGCCTCGAAGCGCTATGCCGAATCGAACGGCCTGCCGGCATCTGCCGAAGACCTCAAGGCGCATCGACGCATCGGCTATGTCGAGGATTTGATCTTCACCCCGTCGCTGAATTTCACCGGCGAGGTGATGCGCGACTGGAATGCCGGCTTCGAGATCTCCTCGGCGATCGGCCAGACCGAAGCGGTGCTGGCGGGTGCGGGCATCGGTATCCTTCACAGCTACATAGCCCGGCAGCATGACAACCTCGTTCGCGTGCTGCCCGAGGTCACCATCCGCCGAGCCTATTGGACGACGTTCCACGAAAGTGCGCGGGAACTCGTGCGCGTTCGGGCGGTGGTGCAATTCCTGCAGGATGCCGTGGACGAAGATCGCGCGATCTTTAGCTGACGCGGTAGGCCGATGAACGGTGTGCGTTTTGAGGACGCTTTTCCGTCATGAACGACGCAGCTAGACTGCGCCGATCTGATCACCCATGGATACTGACATGCGCCAGCCCTTGCTTCATCTCGGCCTTCCCGTCTTTCTGTTTGCACTCCTTTCGGCACTGCCGGCAAGCGCCCATGTCATGGACGGACCGCTCGACGGTTTCGGATCGGGCTTCGGCCATCCGCTGGCCGGTTTCGACCATCTGCTTGCCATGCTGGCCGTTGGCCTCTGGGGCGCGCAGATGGGCGGGCGATCGGTCTGGACGCTGCCGGCGACCTTCCCGATGATCATGTGCATCGGCGGACTGATCGGCATGACCGGCATTTTGCCCGGCCAACCGATCGAATACGGGATCGCCTTGTCGGTCATTGTGCTTGGCGGCGCGATCGCAGCCGCCTGGCGGGCGCCGGAATGGGTGGCGCTGGCGCTGATTGCAGCCTTTGCGCTGATGCATGGCTACCCGCATGGGGTGCTGGCACCCCGCGCCAGCGATCCCGCGGCCTTCACCGTCGGCTTCGTGGTTTCAACCGGCGTGATCCATGTAATCGGTATTGCGATTGGAGCCGCCTTAAAGCCGATCGGCGGCGGGCGGCTGGTGCAGGCGCTGGGAGCCGCCATCTCGCTTGCGGGCTTCTGGTTCCTGTTCGGGCTCGTGACGGGCTGAACCGCCTTTGGCCCTGCAGACCAAGCGTTTTGCTGCATCGCGATAGCACGGTTTCTGTTGACAAACCGGGATCAAACCGCACAAACGACGGCACCGGCTGCGACCGCTCCGTCGGCGTGGCCAGCGCAACCGTGAACAGCTCAGGCACAGGCTCTCCATGACCACGAATCCCGCACTTCTCGACTTCAAGATCGTTCCGAATGCCTCGCCCATGCCGGAAGCCGAGCGGCTCGCGGCTTTCGAAAACCTTGGCTTTGGAACACTGTTCACCGACCACATGGCGGTGGTGCACTGGCATGTCGACAAGGGCTGGCACAGCCCGGAGGTTTCGGCCCGCAAGCCGTTCCAGATCGATCCGGCGGCAAGCGTTCTGCACTATGCGCAGGAAATCTTCGAAGGCATGAAAGCCTATAAGGGTGCGGATGGCCGCATCACGCTCTTCCGTCCGGAAGAGAATGCCCGCCGCTTCAACAAGTCCGCCGAGCGCATGGCGATGCCCGACGTGCCGGAAGAGCTTTTCCTGAAGGCGGTCGAAGAACTGGTGAAGATCGATGCCAAATGGGTTCCGGAAGGCGAAGGCAGCCTCTATCTGCGCCCCTTCATGTTTGCCAGCGAAGCCTTCCTCGGCGTTCGCCCTTCGCGCGAATACATCTTCTGCGTCATCGCTTCGCCCGTCGGCCCCTATTTCAAGGGCGGCAGCAAGCCGGTCACGCTCTGGGTCAGCGAGCATTACACACGCGCAGCGCCCGGCGGCACGGGTGCTGCCAAGTGCGGCGGCAATTATGCGGCCAGCCTTCTCGCCCAGAAGGAAGCCGCAAGCCGTGGCTGCGACCAGGTCGTCTTCCTCGATGCCGCCGAACACAAGTGGATCGAGGAACTGGGCGGCATGAACGTCTTCTTCGTCATGGACGACAACACCGTCGTCACGCCACCGCTCTCGGGCACGATCCTGCCGGGCATTACGCGCGCCTCGATCATCAAGCTCGCCAACGAGAATGGTTTGAAGGTTGTGGAACGTCCCTATTCCTTCGATGAATGGATGGCGGATGCCCGCAGCGGCAAGCTGCGCGAGGCCTTTGCCTGCGGCACGGCTGCCGTCGTTGCTGCGATCGGCACAGTGCGTCATCCCGGCGGCGAGTTCGTCATCGGCAATGCCGGCACCGGCATCGAAACCGAGAAGCTGCGCAACCAGCTGACCGGCATCCAGCGCGGCTCGGTCGCCGATGCGCATGGCTGGGTGAAGGAAGTCACGCGCGTCTGAGCCCTGAGAGCGCCTGCGCATCTTCGGAAACCTCGTCATGCCAGCATGGGCGGGGTTTTTCATGACCGGATCAATGCGGATGGACAGGCAGAGCGGCCCAGTCGTGAAGGCCCATGAAATGATGCCGGTCGGCCACCGCCGCCGTTCGCCAGTTGCGGATACGAGCCCCGACCTCCTCGTCCCGCCGCCAGATCACCTGCGCGTGCAACACGCCGAAGCGCTCGGAATGCAGGACGAAGGCCTCGTGATCGCCGAGCATCAGTCCGTCTTTCAGCTCCAGTCTCAGCCCCTTTGGGCTCCAGTCGGAAATGAAGGCGCGGAAGTGGCAGCCGAACATCAGCACCAGCGAACTCAGTTCGCAGCACCGCCGCATCTCATTCCGTCGTTCCATCAAGGACCTCCATTCAGACACAGAGGACCAGAGCAGGAAGTCGCGGCCGGCGAAAGGACCAAGTGTCAGAGGCCTTTCATTCGGGTAAACGGAATCGATCGCATTTGAGCGATGCTGGATCGCGCCAAGACGCAATGCGTCTCTCAGGAGCAGATACCAGATCGAGATGTGGAGAAAATGGTACGGTTGGGGGGTCTCGAACCTCCGACCTCAGGTGCCACAAACCTGCGCTCTAACCAACTGAGCTACAACCGCACATGACCGCGTCGCTGACGCCGTCGAGGGGTCACATACGAGCAGATGGATTTTTTTTCAAGCCCTTTCTGCGCATTGCGTGAAAAGGCTCTGGAAATGAAAAAGGCCGGGCGCTGTGCCCGGCCTCAAGATCCTTGGGAGGATTTTCAGCAATCGCGGTCGATCAGGCGACCTTGAGCGAGGACATGACCTTTTCGGCAGCTTCCTTGCCCGGCTTGGTCATCGTTTCGGCAACCTTCTTGGCGGTTTCCTGGATCGACTTGGCCTGTTCGATCGTCACTTCAGCCTGCTTGCGGATGAAGGCGGTCTGGAGTTCGACCAGTTCAGCCATGGACTTCACGCCAAGCAGCGCTTCCATGTGCGAGAGCGAGAGATCAGCATTGGTGCGCATCGCGTCGATGGCCTTGAGGCCGAGTTCGACGGTGCCGGCCTGGGCCGTCTGGACAGTCGCTTCCACGGTCTTCGTGGCTTCTTCCGTGGCAGACTTCATCTTGGCATAGGCTTCCTTCGACTGGAAGGCGCCCTTTTCGGCGAAGTCACGGAAGCTTTCCTGCATCTTCGAAGGGTCGAAGGAGGAGAAAGAGAAGATATCCTTGGTGTTCATGATGCATTTCCTCTTGTCGCGGGATCTCGGCGACCCCTTCGTTTCGTTCATGAACCCTATATAGCACCTCATATTGTGCATTGCAATATCATTGTGCGGCGCACAATTAGATTTTCTGCATGTTGAAAACCGCGGCGGATTAACCTTATCAATCGAAAGGGTGCCGACTTTCTGGACCCAAAGGCACTGCCTAGCTATTAAAAATCTGTTAATTTGCTTGCAGGTCATGAAGCGACAGGTCCCGAAATGCCCGCTCAATACCCATTCATCGATGTCGCCGTGCACGACCTCATCCGACCGCGCCTGGCGCGGGGCGAGGCGCTCGTGCTGTTTGCGCCGGCACTGGAGCGGGTTCTCTGGTGCAACGGCGCCGGCGCGCGCTTCTTCGGCGCCGACTCGATCTACGACTTTCTCGAGGAAGGCCCTTACCGTTCCGACATCACCTTCCGGCAGCTCGAAACGGTTGCCCGCCAGCTGTCAGCGCCGGGCGACAGCCGCAGCCTGATGCTGCGCATCACCTCGGGCTTCCAGAAGCTGCCGATCACGGCCTCTGCCGACTGCATCGAGATCCGCAAGGGTGAGCCGGTGATCCTGCTCTCGCTGCCGGCCCTCAAGCGCGCGACCGGGGACAAGCAGCTCGCCCAGGAACTGATGAGCGGCTTCGACGATCCGGATACGCATATGGCGGTGCTCGATGGCGATGGCGGCCTCGTTGCAAGCTCCGACGGCTTCGCAGGCCTCGGCATCACGCCGCAGACGGCGCGCATGCTGATCAACCTGGTAGAGGCGGATGCAGACAGGCTCGTCAAACGGCCGATCCCGACGGGCCGGGGATATCTCCCGGCTGCCATCGGCAAGATCTCCGACGCGCCGGCCCTGCATCTTCTGTTCGCAGTCGAGACGATCCTCGGCCAGATGGACCCGAGCGACGATTTTGCGGAGGACGAGGAACAGGATCTGCCGACCGCGATCGCTGAGCCTGTCCGGGCCGACGACACGGTCGAAGACGAGACCGAGACCGAGACCGAGACCGAGACCGAGACCGAGACCGAGACCGAGACCGAGACCGAGACCGAGACCGAGACCGAGACCGAAGACTTCGCAATCTCCGCTGATCAGTCAATGGCAGAAGCGGCCGAACTCCCCTCGCCTGCGGTTCCCTTCGAGAGCGTCATTGCAGCCCTTGGAGATATCGAAGAAATCGAGCCGGAAACCGACGCCTTCGACGCGCCGGACGAAACGGTGGACGCGGATGTCGACGCGCTCACGGATGAGACCGAAGAGGCGCTCGCAAGCGAGCCGGATCAGGCTCCGTCTGAGACGACCGAACAGTCGGACGAACTGTCTGTGATCGCGGCAGCGGACATGTCAGCGACCAATGAAATTGTTGAGCCCGTTGAGACCGTCGCTGCGGCGACCGTCGCCCCGACGACCAAACTCGCGGATGAACACCTCGACGGCGAAGGCTTCGCGTTTCGTCAGGATCGGCGTGCTACACGCTTCGTCTGGAAGATCGATGCCGAGGGCCGCTTCAGCGAAGTTTCGGTGGAATTCGCCCAGGCGGTCGGTCCGCGTGCGGCCGATATCGAAGGCGTGGCCTTCTCCGATCTCGCAGCCCTGTTCAACCTCGATCCGGACGGCAAGATCGGCGAGCTTCTCAAGAAGCGCGACACATGGTCCGGCAAGACGATCTACTGGCCCGTCGAAGGAACCCGGCTGGTCGTGCCGGTCGATCTGGCAGCCCTGCCGACCTATACACGGAACCGCGAATTCGACGGTTTCCGCGGCTTCGGAATCGTCAGGGTTGCCGACGCACAGGACGATCCGGACGCGATCGGCATGACCTTTGTCGAGCAGCAGCCTACCGTCGATGCGCCCGAAGAACTGCCGACCGGTATGCATAGCGACCGGGACGAGGAGCTCGCGGAGTTTCTGCATGAACTCAGCGAAGGCGAAATCCATCCGCCCGAAGACTATGTCGAAGACCAGATCGCCGAGGCTGGTGAGCAGACCCTCGACGCTCTTATCGATGCGGATGATGACAACGACGTTGTCGATGACGCCGAGCCGAGCGTGGAAGCCGAAAGCACCGAAGATCCTGCGCCCTCACGCCCTGTCGAATTCGAACCACCGGTGCTGCGGATCATGGAGCCGCGCAAACCCAGTCTGCCGGACAAGGTCGTGCAGCTGCAGGATCATCGTGTCCGTCAGCGCGACAGCCTGACGCCTGGCGAACAGGCCGCGTTTCAGGAGATCGCCCGCAAGCTCGATCCGCTGAGCCTCAGGGCGAAGGTAGAGCAGTCGCTTGCACCTTCCGAACCGCCTGTATTGCGGGAGCAGCCGTCCACGCCGTCACCGAAAACGCCGGAGCCCAGCCAGCCGGAGCCTGCAAGCGCGGCCACGCCGACCGAGCCGAGCGCACCCGTTTCCGAACCTCCTGCCGAAGCGAGCTTGCCAGCTTTCGCAACGGATCGGCCGGCCGGGAAACGCGAGCGCAGCCTGACCGCAGATATCATTGACCTGATGCCGGTCGCGCTTCTGGTGCATGTCGGCGATCGGCTGATCCACGCCAATCCGGAATTTTTCGCGCTGACGGGCTACAAGACGCTCGACGAACTCGACGAGGCCGGCGGTCTCGACACGCTGATCCAGCGTCGTGATCTGGAAGAGCCTGGTGACGAGGCAGGCCAGGTTGTGGCACTCTGCGCCGACGATCGCCTGCTGCCGGTCACCGCACGGCTGCAGTCCGTGCGCTTCGAGGAAACCACCGCCCTGATGCTGGCATTGATCGCCCAGCCGGAGGAACAGGTCCGGCCCGAAGCCCCGGTCGAGCCTGAGGTGGAGACTGTTGCCCCTGTCGCGACACCGGCGCAGGCGGGCGAAGTCGCGCGCCTGAAGGTCGAGGTCGACGAGCTGCGTTCGATCCTGGAAACCGCGACCGACGGCGTGGTGATCCTCGATTCCGACGGTGACATCCGTTCGATGAACCGGGCAGCAAGCGCGCTCTTCAACTTCGACGACATGGAGACGCGCGGGAAACCCTTTGTCATGCTGTTTGCGCATGAGAGCCAGAAGTCCATCCTCGACTATCTGAGCGGGCTTTCCGGCCACGGCGTCGCAAGCGTGTTGAATGACGGGCGCGAAGTGATTGGCCGCGAGGCCTCCGGCGGCTTCCTGCCGCTGTTCATGACGATCGGGAAGCTCAACTCGTCAAACGGTTATTGCGCGGTCATTCGGGACATCACGCAATGGAAGCGGACTGAGGAAGAGCTGCGCAATGCTAAACGCGCAGCTGAGACGGCCAACGCCCACAAGACCGACTTCTTGGCCCGCGTCAGCCACGAGATCCGCACGCCGCTCAACGCTATCATCGGCTTTGCCGACATGATGGCCAACGAGCATTTCGGTCCCGTCGGTCATCCGCGCTACGGCGAATATGCCCATGACATCGTGCGCTCAGGCCGGCACGTGCTCGACATCGTCAACGACCTCCTCGACATTTCCAAGATCGAGGCGGGCGAGATGGAGCTCGACTTCTCCTCTGTGGGTCTGAACGAGGCCGTGCAGGCGGCGGTATCGATCGTGCAGCCACAGGCGAATGGCCAGCGGGTGATCATCCGTACCGCTCTGTCTCAGGCCGTGCCGAATGTCGTGGCCGACGGACGCTCGATCAAGCAGATCGTGCTCAACATCCTGGCGAATGCCATCCGCTTCACGCCGTCCGGCGGGCAGATCATCGTGTCGACAGCCTATGAGGCGAATGGCAGCGTCGTGCTTCGGATCCGGGACACCGGGATCGGCATGTCGCGCAGTGAGCTCGAGCAGGCGATGAAGCCCTTCCGCCAGGTTTCCACCGGCACGCCGCGTAATCGCGGCGACGGCACCGGTCTCGGCCTGCCGCTGACCAAGGCCATGGTCGATGCCAACCGGGCCCAGTTTGCGATCTCGTCGACGCCGAACGAAGGCACGCTGGTCGAGGTGACCTTTCCCTCGCCGAGGGTCTTGGCGGACTGACATCGTGAAGTGACCGCGAATTCGGGGAGAACGGCATGACGGCATTCGGTATTCTCCTCGGCATTGCCGTCGCCATTGCGGTCGGCGCCATGAGCCCCGGGCCGAGCTTCGTGCTTGTGTCGCGGATCTCGGTTGCCAATACGCGATTGCATGGACTTGCGGCAGCGATCGGGATGGGGCTTGGCGGAGCTTTGTTTGCGGTTCTGGCGCTGGCTGGCCTGATTGCTTTGCTCGAACGGGTGGAATGGCTTTACCTCGTTCTGAAGGTCGCGGGCGGGCTCTATCTCGTTTATCTCGGCGTGATGATTTGGCGCGGCGCAGCTGCGCAGATCTCGGTCGGATCGGCAGACGGGCGGAGCATGCTTTCGCTGCCGCGCTCACTGGCGCTCGGCTTTATTACGCAGATCAGCAATCCGAAGACTGCCGTGGTCTATGCCAGCATCTTTGCAGCCCTGATGCCGCAGAACCCGCCACTGATGGTCGTTCTTGCGCTGCCGCCGGTGATCTTTCTGATCGAAGCCGGGTGGTATGCCGTCGTTGCGATCGCCTTTTCGGTGCCGCGCTCGCAACGCGCTTATCTGAGTGCAAAACTCTGGGTCGACCGGCTCGCCGGCGCCGTTATCGGTGCACTGGGGCTGCGATTGATCGGCGAAAGTCTGACACATCTGCGGCGCTGACTGCACCGCGACAGTCGGGCCGGTTTTCATCGCCCTCGCTTTCGGCTAGAGCAGAACCATTGCCGCATTCGCAAGGGTTCAACGCTTGTCCACACTCCCGAGCACGGGCACAGCCCCTCCCGCCCAGCCAACCGGTGTGTATGCCAGGAAACGCATGGGCTCCGCGACCTTTGCAGCCCTGATTGCGGCTGCGGTCGTCTTCATGCCGATCGTGGCGATCTTCGTCATCGGCTTTTCGGCCGAGCCCGACAACTGGCAGCACATGATGACCAATGTCATCCCGCGTGCCGGCGTCCGGACCTTCTGGCTACTGCTGTTTACCGGCCTCGTAACAGCTGTGGTCGGGGTCGGCACGGCCTGGCTGGTCACGGCATGCGAGTTCCCGCTGCGGCGCCTCCTCTCTCCGGCCCTTGTTCTGCCGCTCGCCATTCCCTCCTATCTGGCTGCCTATGCCTTCGGGGAGTTTCTGGATTTCACGGGGCCAGTGCAGACGACCTACAGGGCAATCTTCGGCTTCACGTCGTCGCGCGAATACAGTTTCTTCGATGTGAAATCGCTGTCGGGCGCCGTGCTGGTCATGTCGGCAGTGCTCTACCCTTACGTCTACCTCGCCTGCCGATCGATGTTCCTGATGCAGGGGCGCGCGGCAGCCGATGTCGCCCGCACGCTTGGCTCCAGCCCCTTCAGGGTGTTTGCCCGCATCCAGGTCCCGATGGCGCGCCCAGCGATCATGATCGGCCTGACGCTTGTCATGATGGAAACGCTCAACGACATCGGCGCGGTGGAATATCTCGGCGTGCAGACACTGACCTTCTCGGTCTACGACACCTGGCTCAACCGCGGCAGTCTCGCCGGCGCGGCGCAAATCGCCTGCTTCATGCTGGTAATCGTGGCGGGTCTTCTGATCATCGAGCGGATGGCGCGCCGGCAGCAGCGCTTTACCAGCCACAAGACCACGGCCATCGTTCCCGATGCCATACGGCTCAGGCTCAAAGGCCTGAAGGCATGGCTCGCAACGGTCTTCTGCCTTCTCCCAATCCTTATCGGCTTTGCCGTGCCGGTCCTCGTGCTCGGCAGGTTTGCGCTCCGTCGTCTCGACGATTTCCTCGAACCCCGTCTGCTTGATGCCCTCTGGAACTCGACGCTCGTGTCTTCGGCTGCTGCGCTGATCACGGTCTTCCTGGCCTTCGTGCTCTCCTATGCCGCGCGGACAGACCGTTCGCGTCTGGCGAAGGGTGCGGGCCGACTGGCATCGCTCGGTTATGGCATTCCCGGCACGGTGCTGGGTATTGGCGTCCTGATCCCGCTTGCGAGCTTCGACAACGCCCTGGACGGCTGGCTGCGCGTAAACCTTGGCATATCGACCGGCCTTATGCTGTCGGGCACCGGCTTTGCCATCGTCTATGCCTATACCGTTCGCTTCCTGACCATGGCGGAAGGGACTGTTGATGCGGGCTTCCAGAAGCTTTCGCCGCATCTTGATATGGCAGCGCGAACGCTTGGCCGCTCGGGCCTGCAGACATTGCGCCAGGTACTGCTTCCCAATCTCAGACCCGCCGTTCTGACGGCTGCCCTGCTCGTCTTTATCGAGACGCTCAAGGAACTCTCTGCCACGATCCTGCTGAGGCCATTCAACTTCAACACCCTAGCAACGCTCGTCTATGAAGATGCCTCTCGTGGCATGGCGCAGGATGCCTCGGTGGCTGCGATCATCATTATTGCTGCCGGCCTGATCCCGGTGATCCTGGTTTCCCGATCGCTCGACGACAGGCGTTGAACCGGCATCCCGCAACAAAAAAAGGGCGGCCGAAGCCGCCCTTGAGTCAATGCTGTCGAACCGGAGTACTCGAACGATCGACATTTTGTCGGAGGCTTAAATCAAGGCCCCACTGCGTCTGATCGCGCATCTCCAAGTTGCCCCTAGTCTTGCCGAATGCCAGTTAAGAGATCCTTACCCGGCAGCGCCGTGAGCTACCCCACATTTGAGGTATTGCTCTGATTTTGCTGCGTTTCAGGACACTTTTTCGTCATGACCGTAGTTGCGGCAGATCAGCGAAGAGGGCGAGCGCTTCCGGATTGGCGAGCGCTTCCTTGTTCTTGACGGGACGTCCATGGACCACCTCGCGCACGGCAAGCTCGACGATCTTGCCGGACTTGGTGCGGGGAATATCGTCCACCTGAATGATCTTGGCCGGGACATGACGCGGCGAGGCGCCGGTGCGGATCTGCGTCTTGATCTTCTTGTCGAGTTCCTCGGTGAGAGACAGGCCCGGCGCGAGGCGCACGAACAGGATGACGCGGACATCGTCATCCCAGTCCTGGCCGATGCAGATCGCCTCGACCACTTCGTCGAGCTTTTCGACCTGGTTGTAGATTTCGGCCGTGCCGATACGGACCCCGCCGGGGTTCAGCGTCGCGTCCGAACGCCCGTGGATGACGATCCCGTCATGCTCGGTCCATTCGGCAAAGTCGCCATGGCACCAGGTGTTCTCGAAGCGTTCGAAGTAAGCGGCGCGATACTTGGCGCCGTCGGGATCGTTCCAGAACATCACCGGCATGGACGGGAAGGCCTTGGCACAGATGAGTTCGCCCTTCTCACCGCGCACTGGTTTGCCGTCGTCATCCCAGACTTCGACCGCAAGGCCGAGACCCGGCCCCTGGATTTCGCCGCGCCAGACGGGCTTCAGCGGATTGCCGAGCACGAAGCAGGACACGATATCGGTGCCGCCGGAAATGGAGGCAAGCTGGATGTCATACTTGATGCCCTCATAGACAAAGGAGAAGCCCTCCGGCGACAGCGGCGAGCCGGTCGAAGTCATCAGCCTCAGGCTCGACAGATCATGCGAGGACTTCGGCACGAGGCCGCCCTTGCGGACTGCATCGATGTATTTGGCCGATGTGCCGAAGATTGCGAATTTCTCGGTCGCGGCATAGTCGAAGAGGACATTGCCATCGGGATAGAAGGGCGAGCCGTCATAGAGGCAGAGGGTCGCGCCGCATGCCAGGCCCGAGACGAGCCAGTTCCACATCATCCAGCCGCAGGTGGTGAAGTAGAAAAGCCGCTCACCGGCCTCAAGCCCGCAATGGAAACGATGCTCTTTCAGATGCTGCAGCAGCGTGCCGCCGGCCGAATGAACGATGCATTTTGGCACGCCGGTCGTGCCGGAGGAGAAGAGGATGTAGATGGGATGAGAGAAGGGCAGACGGCGATACTCGATGTCCTTGACCGAGAACTCGGTGATGAACTGTTCGAAGCTGCGGCCATCCGGCAAACGCTCAATCAACGTTGCCGTGTCCCCTGCATAGGGCACAACGAGCACCGGCACATCGAGCTTGGCAGCGACGGCGACAATCTTGTCGGAGACGTCCTGGCGTTTGCCGTTATACCAATAGCCGTCACAGGCAACGAAAAGTTTCGGCTCGATCTGGCCGAAACGATCGAGCACGCCCTGATCACCGAAGTCGGGGGAGCAGGAGGACCAGATTGCACCGAGTGAGGTGACAGCCAGCATCAGGGCCACCGTCTCCGGCATGTTCGGCATCATGGCCGCCACACGGTCACCTTCACCGATGCCCATGGCGACAAGCGCCTGTTGCAGACGGGACACCGTGGCAGCCAGTCGCGACCAGGACCACCGATCAGCGACCTTGTTCTCGCCCCGGAAGATCAGGGCATCGCCCTCGCCTGCATGGGCGAGCAGGTTCTCGGCGAAATTCAGTCGTGCATCCGGAAAGAAGCTGGCCTTGAGCATGTCATCACCGTTAGACAGTGCCACATCGCCCTTGTCGCCGATGACGCCGCAATAGTCCCAGACAGCAGACCAGAATGCGGCGCGGTCCTCGACGGACCAGCGATGGAAATCATCATAATCCGCAAAGCTCCTGCCAAGGCGTTCGGCGCACCACTGCATGAACAGGGTGAGCGGCTGTTTCGCCTTGAAGTCTTCAGACGGTGTCCAAAGGGCTTTTTGTCCGGTCATGCTGATCCTCCTCGCAAGCATGGTCTTTCTATAGCATGCGGCAATGCAATATACAGACGCGAGCGGCTTGGAATATGGTCTGACATTTGCACCAGAGGGCAAATTCCTATATCCGCGCAGGAGTTCACGAAACCTCAGGACCTTCAACAGGGTATGCGCAATCCAGGACGTGGCGATCATTCTTCACGCCCCTCCTCCCGCTGGCCACCTGGCCGCCGCAGAGGCATGATCAAGCTCGCCTTGCTGATCGCCGCCGGCATCCTGACGGTATCGATCGTCCTTCGGCTGAGCGCCCCCTATCTCGTGTCGAGTGCCGTGGTGCGGTCGGCCATCGCCTCGTCGATCGCAGCCTGGGTCGGACACGAGGTCACGATCGACGATGTTGCCGATATCGGCTTCTGGCCGCAGCCCGAAATCACTTTGACTGGCATCAAGGTGACGCGCGTCACCGACGGTGAGACGGAGACGCTCGGACAGGTTGACCGACTGTCTGCGCGCTTCGGCCTTATCTCGGCGCTTGCCGGCCGGCCAGACTTCAGCGCATTTCGCCTGGAGCGCCCGCGTATCCAGGTCTGGCGCGGCGTCGATGGCGGGCTCGACTGGAGCGATCAAGGCGTATTGAGCGATGCCGTCCGCGCGGCAGTAGCCGCCAAGTCGGGCGGGCAGACGAACATTGCCGCCGACAAGGCAGAAATCGGAACGGTCGACATTATCGACGGCGAGGTCACGCTGACCGATGTCGCCAGCGGCGCATCTTTCATTGCAAGCGGCGTCAATGCGAACATCGATTGGCCGGGGCTTGCAGCACCTCTGTCCGGCCAGGGGACCTTTCGACTGGGCGATACTCCGGTTTCGGTCAGGCTGCAGACGCCGACCCCGCTGGTTCTGATCGGCGGAGCGGCGAGCAGGGTTGATGCTTCCGCCACCATTGCCGAGTCGAGCGCAGAGGTTCGGGGAACCGTCAGCCTGCGCGAGGCGAGCGCCGAAAACACCGACATCAATCTTCGCATCTCCGATGTCCCGAAGACGGCTGCGGCCCTTGGCCTTCGCCTTGCCGGCACCGAACGTTGGCGGACCGCCGCCATCAAGGCGCGGGTGACACATGCGGAAGACGAGTGGCGCTTCGAAAACCTCGCCTTCGAGATCAACGGTAGCCGCGGGGACGGTATCCTTGCGCTCAGAAACCGTCCCGGCGACCGGCCCTTGCTGAGCAGTACGCTTGCCATTGACCATCTTCAACTGGACGATCTGCTTCAGGCCCTGTCCATCAATGTCGGCGACCGGGCGAATGTGCGCCTGCCCGGTCTCACCCGCTGGGTCGACATTGACCTGCGTCTTTCGGCGGCGACGGCCGCTTTCGGCGTCTTTCCCATGACCGACCTCGGTGCAAGCCTGATCGGTCGGGGTGACGCGCTGAACCTGGTGGTTGCCGACACACGCTTCCTCGGGGGCACGATTGCCGCCCGGCTGAGCGGCACCGGAGAAGGTTTCGACAAAGGTGCCGACGTCGCGGTCAACATGACCCGCGTCGATCTCGGAGGCCTGATGTCGCGCCTCTCACTCGATGGGGGACCTTCACTCAAGGGGACAGGATCCGTCGGCTTCAATGCGAAATTGGTCGGCACCGGCTGGCAGCGCAACATCGAGGGTATGTCCGGGAGGCTGACGATCGCTTCCGACAATGGCGTCATTTCCGGCTTCAGCGCGAACGGATTGCGGCGGCTCGCAGCCGACCGGGCGTATTTCCAGCTGAGCGCCACCGGCAACGACGGCTTCGACTACCGCACGCTGGACATCGCCGTCAGTTTTTCGGAGGGGTCGGCGGAAGTCGAACGGGCTGCAATCATCGGCGAGCGAGAAAAGCTCGACCTATCAGGCATTGTTCCCTACAGCCGCCAGGCACTGGCGCTGACAGGTGCGCTTTCAGTTGCCAGCAACGGCGACCAGACACAGTCTCCTCTTAGCTTCTTCATTGGTGGCGCCTGGAGCGATCCCGTCATTTCGCCCATCCCCGCTCGGTCCGCCCCAGGACAATAAAGGTCCGAAGCGTCGCTGCCTGACAGTTCCATTCGAAAACTCAAATACTAGAATGGACGAATCACAGGTTGGGGGACGGCTGGTGCACACAGTGCTGTCGGGTTTTCTGAAACTGGCTCTGGCATCGTTGCTGGCCGGCAGCCTGCTGTCCATCTTCGGCATCACGCCCAGATCGGTCATGGACCTCCTGGGCGTGACGGCCGAGGAGTTGCACAATGGCATGGTCTCGGCCTTCGCCTGGGCGGCACCACGCATGGTGATGGGGGCCGTGGTCATCCTGCCGATCTGGCTCGTCACCTATATTCTGATGCCGCCAAGGGGCTGACGAAGAGGCTCTACACGTTCAGGCCAGTGTGCCGCGCGCGGCGACGTGTTCGTCGCGTTGTCGCTGAAGCTCACGCTGTTTCGTCCCGATGGAAGCAATGATGACGCCGATCGTGACGATCCCGATCAGGATCGTGCAGATGGCGTTGATCTCGGGCGTAACGCCGAGGCGCACCTGCGAGTAGATCTTGATCGGCAGCGTTGTGGCACCTGGACCGGTGGTGAAGCTTGCGATGACGAGATCGTCCAGCGAGAGCGTGAAGGCGAGCATCCAACCGGAGATGACGGCGGGCAGGATCAGCGGCAGGGTCACCTTGAAGAAGGTCTTCACCGGCGGGCAGCCGAGATCCTGCGCCGCCTCTTCCAGGCTCGTATCGAAGGTCAGGAGGCGCGACTGCACAACGATCGCCACATAACACATGGTGAAGGTCGTGTGGGCGATGACGACGGTCATCAGGCCGCGATCAACGCCGATCGCAACGAATAGCAAGAGCAGCGACAGGCCGGTGATCACCTCGGGCATGACCAGTGGTGCATAGACCATGCCGGAAAAAAGCAGGCGTCCCTTGAAGCGTGTGTAGCGAACGAGCGTCAGGGCGGCGAGCGTGCCGAGCACAGTGCCGAGGGTCGCGCTCAAGAGACCGACCTGGAGTGTCACCCAGGCGGCGCTCATCAGGCCGGCATTGCGCCACATCTCGCCATACCATTTGAGCGAGAAGCCGCCCCAGACCGTCACCAGTTTCGACTCGTTGAACGAGTAGACGACCAGGATCAGGATCGGGATGTAGAGGAAGGCAAAACCGAGTGTCAGAACGGTCGCGTCGAATTTTCCAGGTCTCATCGGTCCGCCCTCACACTTTCTGCTGCTGGTTCTGGAAGATCGCGATGGGCACGACCAGAATGAGCAGGAGCAGGACTGCGACGGCGGAAGCCAGCGGCCAGTCGCGGTTGCCGAAGAATTCGGTCCACAGTGTCTTGCCGATCATCAGCGTATCGGCACCGCCCAGCAGATCCGGGATGACGAACTCACCGGTGATCGGGATGAAGCAGATCATGGAGCCGGCGATCACGCCCGGGATCGAGAGCGGAAAGGTGATCTTCCAGAAGGCTTTCCAGGGTGGGCAACCGAGATCGCTTGCAGCTTCGAGCAGGGTACCATCCATTTTCTCCAAAGCCGCATAGAGTGGCAGGACCATGAAGGGCAAATAGGAATAGACGATGCCGATAAAGACCGCGATCTCGGTGCGGAAGATCTGCACCTGGCTGCCCTCGTCCATCAGCCCGAGCGACTGCAACAGCACCGTCAGCAGGCCCTCCGGCTTCAGAATGCCGATCCAGGCATAGACGCGGATCAGGAACGACGTCCAGAAGGGCAGGATGACCAGCATGACCAGCGTAGGGCGGATGCTGATGGAGGCGCGGGCCATGGCAAGCGCCATGGGATAGCCGATCAGAAGCAGCAGAAACGTCGAGATCAGCGCGATCCGAAGCGAAGAGACATAGGCGTTGAAATAGAGAGAGTCTTCCGTGAGGAAGATATAATTCTCAAAGTCGAGCTCGCTGATGAAGTCGCCGATCGCCGAGAAGCCCTCCAGAACCGGCGTGTAGGGCGGCATGGCGATCGCCGTATCCGACAGCGAGATCTTCACGATGATCAGGAACGGCGTCAGGAAGAAGAGCACCATCCACAGATAGGGAATGATGACGACCAGCCATTTGGCCAATCCGGGTTTCGAGGGTGTGACGGTTTCGGCCATTCTCGTCCCCCTCAGCGTGTCAGGACAAGGCCGGCATCGGCCGACCAGGACAGCCAGACCATGTCGCCGAAGGTGATCGGGCGATCGACGAGGCGCGCGACATTGGCCTGGGCGGCGCGGAACATTCGGCCATCGTCAAGGCGGACGATGAAGACCGAGAAATCGCCGAGATAGCCGATGTCCCAGACCTCGCCATGCAGAGCGTTTGCCACTTCGCCTTCTGGCTGGGTGGTGGAAATGCGCACCTTTTCGGGTCGGATGGCAAAGGCGACGGCGTCGCCCTTATTCGCCTCACAAGCCTGCTCGACGGTAATTTTCACGCCATCGCTGTCGATGCGGACAAGGTCTTCGCTCCCCTGGCTCTCCTTGGATTCGAGCTTGGCTTCAAGAATGTTGATATCGCCGATGAAGTCGGCGACATAACGCGAGTTGGGCGCCTCGTAGATTTCCGCCGGTGTCGCCACCTGGACGAGGATACCCTTATCCATGACCGCGATGCGATCCGAGACGGTCATCGCCTCTTCCTGGTCATGGGTGACGATCAGAAAGGTCAGACCGAGCTTGGTCTGAATGTCCATGAGCTCGAACTGCGTTTCTTCGCGTAGCTTGCGATCCAGAGCGCCGAGCGGTTCATCGAGCAGCAAGACCTTGGGGCGCTTGGCCAGCGAACGGGCGAGTGCCACGCGCTGGCGCTGGCCACCTGAGAGCTGGTTGGGCTTGCGCTTGGCGAACTGATCGAGCTTGACCAGCTTCAGCATTTCCTGGACGCGTGCGTCGATCTCGGCCTTCGGCAGATTGTCCTGTTCGAGACCGAAGGCGATGTTCTTCTCGACCGTCATATGCGGGAAGAGCGCGTAGGACTGGAACATCATATTGGTCGGGCGCTTGTAGGGCGGCACGCCGGAGAGATCCTGGCCCTGCAGCAGAATTCGACCGGAGGTCGGCTGCTCGAAACCTGCGAGCATGCGCATCAGCGTGGTCTTGCCACAGCCCGAGGGGCCAAGCAGCGAGAAGAATTCGCGCTCGTAGATATCGAGGCTCAGATTATCGACGGCAACGAAATCGCCAAAGCGCTTCGTGACGTTTTCGAAACGGATGAATGGAACGGCATCCGGATCGGTCCAAGGAGAAAATTTACGCTTAACAGGCCCCAGTGTCTTCGCCATTACCCGATCCCAGCCGTCTGCTTGTTGCCCCTACACCTAAGCAATTCGCCGGGCGTTTGTGGCGCCCGGCGAATGGTCTTTCATCAGCGACCGGTCTTGATCTGTGTCCAGACCCGGTTCAGCACGCGTTGTTCACGCGGGCCATAAGGCGAAATCGTGAAGAGCTTGGCCATGACCTCTTCCGGCGGATAGACAGCCGGATTGTCCTTGACCTCGGGATCGAGCAATTCCTTCGACGCCAGATTGCCATTGGCATACTGGACGTAGTTGGAGGCCTTGGCGATGACATCCGGGCGCATCAGGAAGTTGATGAATTCATGCGCCTCGGCGACGTTCTTGGCATCTGCCGGGATCGCCATGTTGTCGAACCACATGTAGGTGCCTTCCTTCGGGATCACGTAGTCGATCTCGACACCGTTATTGGCCTCTTCCGCACGGGCCTTCGCCTGCAGAATGTCGCCCGACCAGCCGATGGTCACGCAGATGTCGCCATTGGCGAGATCATCGATATAGGCGGAGGAATTGAAGGTGCGGACCGAGGGGCGGATATTCATATAGACTTCGCCGCCGGCTTCAAGGTCAGCCGTTTCCTTGCTGTCCGGGTCCTTCCCGATGTAGTTCATCGCGATCGCGAAGGTCTCATCCGACGCGTCGAGGATGTTGACGCCGCAGGACTTCAGCTTCTCGGCATTCTCAGGCTTGAAGATCGCATCCCAGCTGTCGACGGTGAAATCGGCACCGAGCGCTTCCTTGACCTTGGCCACATTGTAACCGATGCCCGTCGTGCCCCACATGTAATTGACGGCATATTCGTTGCCGGGGTCATATTTCGCGAGTCGCTCGGAGACCATCGGCCAGAGGTTTTGCAGGTTGGTGAGCTTGGACTTGTCGAGCTTCTGGAAGACGCCGGCCTGGATCTGGCGCGCAAGGAACGGCGCCGTCGGCACGACGACATCGTAACCGGAGCCGCCTGCGAGCAGTTTGGTCTCGAGCAGCTCGTTGGAATCGAAAACGTCGTAAACGACCCTGATGCCGGTTTCCTTGGTGAAATCAGCAAGGACGGACTCGTCGATATAGTCGGACCAATTGTAGACGTTGACGACGCGTTCCTGCGCCTGGACAGCCGATGCGATGAAGATCGTCGCCAGGGCCACTGACGCCGTACGAATGAAATGAGCCTTCATTTTTTCTCCTGTTCCAGCCTTGGGGAGCGGAGAGCCCCCTATGCCATTCCCGTTATTTTTTAAGAGACTAGAAAGGATTTGGACGGGCGACAAGCGAAATTCTTCGCAGTCGCGAATGCTTTATCGGGTTAATTCGTTTCATTGGAAATCGAAGGCGGAGAGCCCAGTCACCATCTCGTCGAGGCCCAGCGGGCGGGTGAGAGGCGGCTCGGCGCGCGCCAGGCAGCCAGAACGTTCGCATAGCCGGCATGCAGGCCCGATCGAAATTGCCGGCTGGGATCGATCGGGCAAAGCGGCGGCATAGGCCACCTCTTCGCGGCTCGCGGCGTCACAGCCGACCAGGAGTGCCGTGCGTCTGATACGTTCGCCAAAACCGGCCTGCGGACCTTCAAGGGTCCGTGAAATCGTCACGAAACCACTGCCATCCGGCATTTCCACCTGCTCGACCAGGACCTGGCCCGGCTGGGCAAAGGCGGCGTGGACGTTCAGCTTTGGACAGCCGCCACCGAATTTCGAATGCGGGAAGCCTGTCGCACCGGCGCGGCGGAAACGGTTTCCCGCATTGTCGATTTCCATCATGAAGAAGGACACGCCCGCAGCACCCGGGCGCTGAAGCATGGTCAGGCGGTTGGCGGCCTGCTCGAAGGAGACATTGAAACGGGCACGCAGCACGTCGATGTCGTAGCGGGCGCGGATCGCGGCCGAGAGAAAGGCGCCGTAGGGCATCATCAGGGCATGCGCCGTATAACGTGCCAGCTCGAAACGGGCGATCCGGCGCGCCTCGCCGGAGGACAGCCCCAGCGCATCCAGTTCAGCCTGGACATCATCGCTCAGCGCCAGAAGCACGACCTCCATCGCCACTTCGCGCAACTGATCGAAGGGAGACAGCCGCTCGGAGAGGAAGAGACGCATGGAATGGCGGTCGTAACGGCGGCGCAGCGACGGCATGGTCTGAACCGGCAAGGCGCGAACCACGATGCCATGGGTGGAGCGCAGCCAAGCCTTCAGCGCGACCGCGAGATCATCACCGGGCGCAAGGTTCAGACCCGCATGGAAGGTCTCGGCGGCTTCATCAAGGCGCGCGAAATAGTTGGGCCGGCGTTCGAAGACTTCTCTCACCTCATCGATCGGCAGGCGGGCGCCCGACAGAGACGTTTCGTGCCCCTCGCGGGCCAGAAGATCGGCGAGATCGGAGAGCCGGGCCGCCTGCTCGCGGTAAGCCCTGTAGAGCTTGACGATGCCGCTCGCGGCATTGGGGGCCGCTTCTGCCACTTCGATCAGCTCCTGATCGCCGGGCAGTTCGCCCGACAGAAGGGGGTCGGCGAAGACCTCGCGCAGCTGGCTCGTTGATCCACCGGCCTCACCCTGCAGCTCGTCCAGATCAACCTTGTAGACCGAGGCGAGCTTGAGGAGCAGCTGGACCGTGAGCGGCCGCTGATTGCGCTCGATCAGATTGAGATAGGACGGCGAGATTTCCAGCGCCTCGGCCATAGCCGTCTGGGTGAGGCCAAGGCCGTTTCTGATGCGGCGGACGCGCGGGCCCGCGAAAATCTTGCGCTCTGCCAATTTACAGCTCCTTTACAAGATTAGACGGGTCAGGCTCGCGCCGGCGCATTGACTACTTTTACAAATTTACATGGATCTTCTGTCAAAGACAAGACAGCCTAACCTCTTTCATCCCGTTGTTTTATCGAATTTTCTGGTCGTCTTTTGCAGTGCGGTGTAAATCTAGTCACATCAGAAGCGGCCAAACAGCCTCGAGAAATCTGGCTGACCCCGCTTCCTGCAGTGAACAGGGAGACCCGACATGACTGAATTTTACAATCTCGTTCCGAATGCCCCCAAGGGCCGCTATGACGGCATCGATCGTCCCTACACTGCAGCAGACGTACAGCGCCTGCGCGGCTCGGTCGAGATCAAGTATACGCTTGCCGAAATGGGCGCCAACCGCCTGTGGCAGCTGATCAACGAAGAGCCCTTCATCAACGCACTCGGCGCGCTCTCCGGCAACCAGGCCATGCAGATGGTTCGCGCTGGCCTCAAGGCCATCTATCTCTCCGGTTGGCAGGTTGCTGCCGACGCCAACACGGCTTCGGCCATGTATCCGGACCAGTCGCTCTATCCGGCCAATGCAGCACCGGAGCTTGCCAAGCGCATCAACCGCACACTGCAGCGTGCCGACCAGATCGAAACGCAGGAAGGCAAGGGCCTTTCGGTCGATACCTGGTTCGCCCCGATCGTCGCAGACGCTGAAGCCGGTTTCGGCGGACCGTTGAACGCCTTCGAGATCATGAAGGCCTTTATCGAAGCCGGCGCTGCGGGCGTGCACTTCGAAGACCAGCTCGCCTCTGAAAAGAAATGCGGTCATCTCGGCGGCAAGGTTCTGATCCCGACGGCCGCCCATATCCGCAACCTGACGGCTGCCCGTCTGGCTGCCGATATCATGGGTGTTCCGACGCTGATCGTTGCCCGTACTGATGCGGAAGCTGCCAAGCTTCTGACCTCCGACATCGATGAGCGCGACCAGCCCTTCGTCGACTACGATGCCGGCCGCACGGCGGAGGGTTTCTATCAGGTGAAGAACGGCATCGAACCCTGCATTGCCCGTGCAATCGCCTATGCGCCCTACTGCGACATGATCTGGATGGAGACCGGCAAGCCGGATCTCGAACAGGCCCGCAAGTTCGCAGAGGCCGTGCACAAGGTCCATCCGGGCAAGAAGCTCGCCTATAACTGCTCGCCTTCGTTCAACTGGAAGAAGAACCTGGACGACGCCACGATCGCGAAGTTCCAGCGGGAACTCGGTGCGATGGGCTACAAGTTCCAGTTCATCACGCTTGCCGGCTTCCACCAGCTGAACTTCGGCATGTTCGAACTGGCGCGCGGCTACAAGAATCGCCAGATGGCCGCCTATTCGGAGCTGCAGGAGGCGGAATTCGCGGCTGAGGTCAATGGTTACACCGCGACCAAGCACCAGCGCGAAGTCGGCACCGGTTACTTCGACGCCGTCTCGCTCGCCATCACCGCCGGCCAGTCCTCGACGACCGCGATGAAGGAATCGACCGAAACCGAGCAGTTCAAGCCGGCTGCTGAGTAAACCTGGGCGACTGCCCCTCACCCTACCCTCTCCCCGCAAGCGGGGAGAGGGGGAGCCCCAAAGCCAACGCCTCCGAATGCGTCTTCTCCCCGCTTGCGGGGAGAAGGTGGCGGCAGCCGGATGAGGGGCCAAGCTATCCCTGCAACAAGACTTCAAAAACCCCCAACACCAAGAGGAGAAATGCCATGACACCCCAGACCCGAGTCAAGGAACGCGCCGAAGAACAGTCCTCGGCCATGAGCACCGATCAGCAGGCGATGATCCGCATGCTGGCCAACGACCTGCACCGTCTCAACCATTCGATCATGAAGGCCGTCGATGCCGGCGTTTCGGTCGAACTGGTCCGCTCGGCCCGCCATCACGGCGGCGACGGCAACTGGGGTGATCTCTTGATCCCCGTCATCGTGACCCAGGGCAGCCATCAGGCCGCCTGAGCGCGAAGACATTCCCCGTCCGGCCCCTGACCTCCGGATCGGTTCCCGCGCGATGATCGCCTCTGAGGAGGAGTGCCGGTCGTCGTGCGGGTTTTTCATTTTCGGCTTGACGTCAGCTGCTGGTGCTGGGGCGCTTGCCCGCCAGAACATCCCGATGCGACTTCAACAGTTTTGCGAGCCGATCGGCCACCAAGCGGATATCGCTTCGATGACGATCGTCATTGTTGATGACGATCCACTGGCGATGGCGCAGTTCCGGGATTTCCTCGCCAACCCGCTCAAGCGTCGGATCGAGATCCCCAACGAAGCAGGGAAGCACGCCGACACCGGCCCCTGCCCTGACCAGATCCCTCAGTGACCGCGGGCGATTGACCGTCGCGACGATGCGCTCGGGCGCGTTCTGGCGCGGCCAGCGCAGATAGGCCGAGACGGCATTCTCGTCATCGACCGCGACCCAGGGCTCTGGCCCCATCCATTCCCTGTTGCGTGCCTTGTAAGCCGCATAGGCGACCTCACCCGCGGGGATCGCGGCTAGGTTCGGCTCTTCAGGTTCAAAGGCGCGGATGCCGATGTCGCTCTCCCGATGCGACAGCCTGGCGCGCTGCTCGGCGACATGCAGGTCGATGCGGAACTCGTCGCGCGGGGTGCGGATGACCGCCATGTTCTGGCAAAGCAGCCAGGCGATCCAGGTGCCGAGACTGATGCGTACCAGGGACTGGCCGGCCTTGCCACGCCGCCACTCCTCCACCCGTCTGCTGCCGACTTCGAGTTCAAGGAGATGTTCGAGAAGCTGGCTGCCATCGCTGGTCAGGCGATAACCGGTCTGACTGCGCAGGAAGAGCTCCCGGCCCAGAGCATGCTCGAGCTCGACCATGCGCCGGCCGAGCGTGGCTGCACTCAGACCCGTGGCTTCTGCGGCGGCCGAAAGCCCGCCATGTCGCGCAACGGCCAGGAATAATTGATAGGCGTCCCAGGTGATGTCTTTCATAGATGAAATACATAACACGATCCTGAGTGTGTTTGCCTCCAAAAATGACGGATAAAAGAGAAGACGGCATCAACACCAGGAGATCCGTCATGCACGAAGTTTATGCAGCCCTTGCCATCGCCGCGCTGAAACAGGAACGAGGGCAGAAAGACAAGCTGTCCGAAGACGAATTCTATGCGCAGTACGGCGAAGCGCCGTGGGCACGCCTTCGGCGCCTCGTTCGAAAAGTGCGCGAAAATCTGGCGCGCGGGGCAGACAAACCGGTCGATCGAAAGACCGATCGCGGCAGGCCTTGTCGTCTGGCTGAGGCCTGATGCAAAAAAGCCCGGCACGGTGACCGGGCTTTTCCGTTTGTCGAAGCTGGGACTTCAGGCGGCGCGGTCGACAGACCGCTGACGATCGGATTCGATGCGGAACTGCTGGAGCAGATCCCGCAGCTGATCTGTCTGGGCCGAGAGGTCCTGGGTGGCGGCAGTCGCCTCCTCTACCATCGCGGCATTCTGCTGGGTCATCTGGTCCATGCGACCGACGGCACCATTGACCTCCTGCAGCGCGCCAGACTGTTCGCTGCTCGTCTCGGCGATCTTCTCGATATGCTCGCTGATCATGGCGATCTGGCCGCCGATGCGCGAGAGCACGGTGCCCGTCTGCTGAACATGGGTGGAGCCGCTCGCCACCTCTTCGGCCGAACGGTTGATGAGCGCCTTGATTTCCTTTGCGGCACCGGCCGAGCGCTGCGCAAGTTCGCGCACTTCCTGAGCGACGACGGCAAAGCCCTTGCCGGCCTCACCGGCGCGGGCGGCTTCGACACCGGCGTTGAGGGCGAGCAGGTTCGTCTGGAAGGCGATCTCGTCGATCACGCCGATGATGTTGGAGATTTGCCGCGAGGCCTCCTCGATACGGCCCATGGCGGAAATCGCGCTGCCGACGACGACGGCGGATTCGTCGGCGTTCTTCTTCGCTTCGCGGACGACGCCGTTCACCATTTCGGCGCGCTCCGAGGACGAGCGGACGGCGGCCGTGATCTCATCGACGGCAGCGGCGGTCTCCTCAAGCGAGGCTGCCTGCTGCTCGGTGCGACGGGCGAGATCGAGCGCAGACTGCGCCATCTGACGGCCGTTGTTCTGGATCTGGTCAACATTGCCAGAGATCTGGTGCATGGTATCGCGAAGGCGCGACAGCGACAGGTTGAAGTCGTTGCGGAGCTGTTCCAAACGTCCGTGGAAACGGCCTTCGATCTCGAAGGAGATGTCGCCATTGGCAAGCCGCTCCAGGGCCTGGGCGAGCTTGCCGACAGCATGCTCGATCTCCCGGTCGAGCGCCTGCTTTTCCTCGTCGTTGCGGCGCCGCTCGGCTTCCGCTTCCATCTGCTCGCGCTGCCGCTCGGATTCGATTTCGAGCTTGGTACGGGCATTCGTCTTGAAGACGGCGAGTGCGCGAGCCATGGCGCCGATCTCGTCACCGCGCTTGTCGCCGGCAATACCGGCTTCGAGGTCACCTTCGGCCAGACGCTGCATGGTTGTGGTGATGCGGGTGATCGGACGCTGCAGGGTCAGGACCAGGGCGATACCGCCAATGACGGCGAGCATGACGCCAGCGATCATGGTGCCGATCGACAGGCGGTTTGCTTCCTGGCGCTCGGTGCCGGCAACATCCTTCTGCAGATCAGCAAAGGAGGTGAGCGACGCCCAGATGGCGTCCATAGTGCGGCTCGCCTGATCGAAGCTCGCGATACGGTCGGCGCTCGTCTTCACGAGGGCTTCGGTATCGGCAGTGAGCGAGGCAAGCAGCGGCGTGATGGCTCCCGTCAGGCTGTCGTAGAAGGCTTTGTCGGCGATGCTGCCACCGAGAACGGCGAGATTGTCGCCGATCAGCTTGATCTGGCGCAGGATCGGTTCGCGGGTCTTGTCGTCCTTCACATTAAGGAAGGTGGCGGTCATGATGCGCAGATCGTAGACGTCAGCGATCAGGGTGCGGCTGCCGACGAGAACATCGGCCGCCTGTACGGCGCCGGTCTCGACAGCTGCGAATTTCTGAACGGATTCTGCATATTTGACGGCGGCACCGGCGCTGAGCGTCGCTTCGAAGCCGCGGAAGCCGGAAATGATCGAGCCAACGGCGCGGCCGTTCTCGAGGCTCATGTCGCCGGTCGCGACTCTCGCCTTGATCTCGTTGATCGAAGCCAGGAGGGCCTTGCCCATATCCCTGCTTTCAGTGGGCAGTGCATTGGCGATCTTGCGCTGGGTCTTCACCAGTTCAGGCAATTGCTTCTGCAGGTAGGGGAATTGCTCTTCCGGAATGCCGGCAGAGAAGAAGCCCTTGAAGACCTCTGAGAGATGCTTGGCGCCAGAAGACAGGCGCTCGGCTTCCTTCAGCGCGCCCTTGGCATCGTTTTCACCACCGACGACGGCGCGCTGCAGTTTCTGCGCCTCGTCCGACACGCGGATCTGCTGCGCCATCAGGCCCGTCAGGTGGTCCTGGATCGATGCGGCCAGCTTCACCTCTGCCTCGTGCAGCTGCCAGAGCGCATCGATCTTCTCGTTGACGGCGCCCGTGCCAGCGATCGCCTCGTCGAGGAAGTTGCGACCCGTGCCGTCGGCACCGATTTCGGAGATGTTCTGCGTGAGCGTCGACTGCTGGGACGCGAGCTGGTCCAGCACGGCGCTGCGCGTTTCCTCAGAGGTCTGATCAAGGAAGTGGGTCATGGCGGCATTGACGTTTCGGAAGCCGTTCAGCGAACGCATCGTGCCGTTGGAAATTTCCATCCGCTGCTGCAGGAGGCCAGATGCGTAGAGGCCCATGAGACCGACTGCGGTGATCGACAGGACGAAGGGCAGCACAAAGGCCAGGACCTTGGTCGAAATCGAAAAGCGCGACAGTATTTGATCGATCAACATTGTTCCTCCAAACGAAGACGGCGTTATTCCTGCGCCGAAACCTTAAAATATGACGGCGCAAACTGTCGTCTTTGCCGTCTACACTCCTACCCAGCGGGAACAGTTGCAGTAAAAGTCTCAAGACGGAGTTAAGGCCACGGGCAGGCATCCCGAAGCGGGACAGAGATCGGTAATCGAGGAAAAACGGCCACCACCGAAGTCTCGGGGGGCGACAGGGTGGCTGTTGTCAAACCGCGGAAAAGCGATTGGCTGCCACTGAAAAGGTGGGTCTTCGAGGTGCCTTAGCCGAGGAGACCGAAGGCAAGCGCAGCGAGGGCGCTGGCGGCATAAAGGCAGACGATGCTGACATGGCGCAAACGGGCGCGCTCTGCGTCACGGCTGCGCGTGACGGCAATGGCGATGGCACGGGGCTTGCGGGTCTCATGGTTCATGGGGCGCGGTCCTTGATGCGGCCAGGGAAGGTCATGCCCTTGCGGGGCCTTTAGCCGGCCAGACCTCATGTCGCGATATCTGAGTATATCACACCGGCATTCAGGCAGGATGACCGACGCATGTTAACAAGCTCTGAATTACCCGCATAAGCTTGTCCGGAGCGTGAGACTTTGCTCAGACGGCCTCGCCGGCCGCATGACCCGAAGCCCAGGCCCACTGGAAATTATAGCCTCCGAGCCAGCCGGTGACATCGACGCACTCACCGATGAAGTAGAGGCCCGGCACGGTTTTCGCCTGCATGCTACGGCTGTCGAGCGCGTCGGTGTCGACGCCGCCGAGCGTCACTTCGGCCGTGCGGTAGCCTTCCGATCCCGCAGGCTTGATCGGCCAGCGGCGGATGCGCTCGGAAAGCGATGACAAGGCCTTGTCGGGGAGATCGGCGAGCGGACGTTCCAGCTTGGCGGTCTCCGCGAGATATTGAGCGAGGCGCTTGGGCAGATACTGGGCAAGCACGGTCTGGACCTGCTGTCGGCCGTTTTCGCGCTTGGCCGTCTTCAGGTGTTCGAGGATATCGACGCCAGGCTCTAACGAGAGCTGGATCTCGTCGCCTTCCCGCCAATAGCTTGATATCTGCAGGATGGAAGGGCCGGACAGTCCGCGATGGGTAAAGAGGAGCGCCTCATGGAAGCGGGTCTTGCCGCAAGCGACATCGGCATCGACGGCGACGCCGGAGAGCTCCGACAGTTCGCCCAGGAGATTAGGCTCGAGCGTGAGAGGCACGAGAGCCGGCCGGGTTTCGGTGACGGGCAGGCCGAACTGCTCGGCGATGCGATAGGCAAAGCCGGTCGCGCCCATCTTGGGGATCGACTTGCCGCCTGATGCCATCACCAGGCTTGCGGCACGGATCGGTCCTTCACTCGTGGAGAGGCGGAAACCGTCCGGGCCCTTTTCAACTTCGGAAATTTCGCAGGAGAGTTTCAGGTCGACATGCACCGCGCGCATTTCTTCGAGCAGCATGCGGATGATGTCCTTGGCGCTGTCATCGCAGAAGAGTTGGCCAAGGGTCTTTTCGTGCCAGGCGATCTTGTGGCGGTCGACCATGGCGATGAAATCATAAGGTGTGTAGCGGGCGAGCGCCGACTTGGCGAAATGCGGATTCTCAGAAATGTAATTCTTAGGGCCGGCATGAAGATTGGTGAAGTTGCAGCGGCCGCCACCGGAGATGCGGATCTTTTCACCAGGCGCCTTGGCATGGTCGAGAACGATGACGGATTTGCCCCGCTGACCCGCTGTGAAAGCCGCCATCATGCCGGCGGCACCGGCTCCGATGATCGCGACGTCGTAGTTGCTGGCCATGCTGATGCTCCCGGGGATCTGCCGCCTGTCTCGACAAACTTATGATCAAAGTCAACGCGTCCGGCTGGCCAAAGGCCAAAGTCTGGCTATGATGACCCGCATCAACAACCAACCGGTGAGACATGCCCGCGAAGAAATCCATGATGAGATCCCACAGTGCTCCCTCCAAGAAGGCGGTGATCCCGCCGGATCCCGGATCCAAGCGCGGCGTCTCGAACTGGAAGGAAGCGGCCACCTGGCTGAGAGCCCGCGGCATCGAGGATATCGAATGCATCACGCCTGACTTAGCCGGCGTTCCGCGCGGCAAGATGATGCCGTCGTCGAAATTCACCTCGAACACGTCGCTGGCGCTCCCCTCGGCGCTCTATCGCCATACGATCTCCGGCGAATATCCTGACGAAACGGCGAATTTTCGCTACGAGCCGCGCGACAGCGATCTGAAGCTCTTGCCGGATCTTTCGACGCTTTCAGTCGTGCCGTGGGAAACGGATCCGACCGCACAGGTGATCTGCGACATCGTCAATGTGGACGGGGAGAACGTCTCCTACACGCCGCGCAATGTCTTGAAGAACGTGCTGCGCCTTTACGACGAAAAGGGCTGGAAGCCGGTGGTTGCGCCGGAAATCGAGTTCTATCTCGTCGCGATGAACGACGACCCGGACTATCCGCTGCATCCGCCGAAGGGGCGCTCCGGTCGTTCGATCATCGGCGGCCAGGGCTATTCGATCGCCGCGATCAACGAGTTCGACGAGTTGATCGACGACATCTATCACTTCTCGGAGAAGCAGGGGCTGGAGATCGACACCCTGATCCACGAGGAGGGTCCGGCACAGCTGGAAATCAACCTGCGCCACGGCAATCCGATCGAGCTTGCTGATCAGGTCTTCATGTTCAAGCGCACGATCCGCGAAGCGGCGCTCAAGCATGGGATCTATGCGACCTTCATGGCAAAGCCCATGCAGGGCCAGCCGGGATCGGCGATGCATATCCACCAGTCGGTGGTCGACGCCAAGACAGGCAAGAACATCTTCTCCAACCCCGACGGCTCGGCCTCGCCGGAATTCTTCCACTTCATCGGTGGCATGCAGAAATATGTGCCGAGCTCGCTGGTGATGCTGGCGCCTTACGTGAATTCCTACCGTCGCCTGACGCCGGATATGGCCGCGCCCGTCAACAATGCCTGGGGTTACGACAACCGCACGACGGCCTTCCGCGTGCCGGTTTCGGATTCCGCGGCACGGCGCGTCGAGAACCGCCTGCCGAGTTCGGACGCCAATCCGTATCTGGCGCTCGCGGCGTCGCTTGCCTGCGGCTATCTCGGCATCGTCAAGGAAATCGAGCCGACGGCGGCGGCAGAAGGTTCGGCCAATGAAGGCTCCGTCGACCTGCCGCGCGGCCTCCTGGAAGCCGTGGCCCTGCTCGAGGGTGAAACCGACTTCCACGAGGTCTTCGGTTCAGAGTTTGTCGGCCTCTATGCCGGTGTGAAGCGCGGCGAGTTCGAGACCTTCATGCAGGTGATCAGCCCGTGGGAACGCGAATTCCTCCTGCTCAACGTATGAGGGAGGCGAACCCATGACATGGCAAAGCCCGATCGCGCCGGGGATCTCCTGGTATCAGGCAAGTGTGGGCGAGCGGCCGGAATATCCGGCCCTCGATGGCTCTGTCTCCGCTGACGTCGCCATCATCGGTGGCGGCTTCACAGGTCTGCAGGCGGCCTTCAATCTCGCACGCCTGGGCGTCTCGGTCGTACTGATCGAAGGCAGCCGCTTCGGGGACGGCGCTTCGGGGCGCAATGGCGGGCAGCTCGGCACCGGCCAAAGGGCCTGGCCTGGCGAGTTGGAAGCCGAGCTCGGTTTCGAACGGTCGAAGGCGCTCTTCGACATGGCGGAAAACGCCAAGCACTACCTGCTGGACTTCGCCGAGCAGCACGGCATCGATATCGAATACATGCCCGGCCAGTTGAACGTAGCGCACAAGCGCGGCTGGGAATCGGACTATCGGCACGATGCCGAGGTCATGGCGGTGCGTTACGGCTATCCGCATATCTCCTTCATGGACCGGGAAGAGACGCATGAGCGTGTCGGTTCGACGCGGTATCATTACGGGGTGCGCGATACCGGCACGGGTCATATCCATCCGCTGAAGCTGCTGGTCGGCCTCGCACGCGTGGCCCACCAGGCCGGCGCCAGGATACACGAAATGACGCCGGCGACCGCCATTCGCCAGGAAGGCGGCAAGACCGTGATCGACACGGCGCGCGGCACCATCACCGCCGAACGGCTGCTGATCGCGACCAATGCCTATATCGGCAATCTGGAACCGGTAACGGCATCGCATGTGATGCCGATCCGCTCCTTCATCGGAGCGACGGAACCGCTGAGCAAATTCCCGCAGGTACTCAAGGGCTCCGAGGCCGTGGCCGACAGTCGCTTCGTGGTGCGCTACTTCCGCAAGAGCCGCGACGGACGGCTGCTGTTCGGCGGGCGCGAGGCCTATACCGCCGACAGCCCCCGCGATATCTCGACCCATATCCGCCGGCAGATCGCCGAGATCTATCCCGATCTCAAGAACATCGAGATCACCCATGGCTGGGGTGGCTCGGTCGGCATTACCCTGCCGCGCAAACCTTTTGCCCGGGACGTGATGCCCGGCGTGACATCGCTCGCCGGCTATTCCGGGCATGGCGTGATGCTGTCGAACTACTGCGGCAAGATGTATGCCGACATGGTGGCCGGCAATGCCCGAGAGCTCGACGTGCTCAAGGACCTGAAGATCCCGCCCTTCCCCGGCGGCGCCAGCCTGCGCAAGCCGCTGCTGTTCCTCGCGCTCACCTGGTATGCGCTCCGGGACCGGTTCTGAAGCGTGGCAGAACTGCGTGACGACGCGCTGGTGCGGGTGGCAAGGGTCTTCAATGCCGCCGATTTTGCCGTGACACGATCGTATCTTGCAGCGCATGACATCCTCATTGCCGCCGAGCCGATCCACATGCTCAACAACTACTCGCACTATGCCTCGGCGCTGGGCGGCTGCCCTATTCTGGTGCCGGCACGGCAGGCAACAGACGCCCTGCATTTGTTGACCGCAGTCGGCGAACCCGGCCAGGATGGCCGGAGAGGTCCCTTCCGCTGGTTGGCCTACATCCTCCTGTTCGGCGTTCTCTGCGGTTTGAGCGTCGCGCCGCCGTCATCCGGACGTGTGATTCATTGTCGCAGAACAGCGGTGGCACAGGGGCTCAACGCGGTGTGAAGACAAAATCGCTGCCGCAAGGGTGGCTTTTTTAAATCGATTAGATTAGAACCTGTCCAACGAATTTGCCGAACGAGAGATGCGCATGAGCAGCCAGATCATCCCCGTTGAACCCTTTGACTACGTCGTCTTCGGCGGCACCGGCGACTTGGCAGAGCGCAAGCTTTTGCCTGCCTTGTTCCACCGCCAGTTGGCGGGTCAGTTGACGGAGCCGACCCGTATCATCGGTGCTTCGCGTACGGCGATGACGCATGAAGAGTATCGCAAGTTCACGCTCGATGCGCTTCATGAGCACCTGAAGGCCGAGGAGCTGGAAGAGAGCGAAGTCGCGAAGTTTCTCGACCGCGTCCACTACGTCTCTGTCGATGCCAAGTCGGACCAGGGCTGGGAAGATCTGAAGAAACTTCTCGACACCGGCAAGGACATTGTCCGCGCCTTCTATCTCGCGGTTTCGCCGTCAATCTTCGGCGATATCGCCGACAAGATCCGCGACCACAAGCTGATCACCAAATCGACCCGCATCGTCGTTGAAAAGCCGATCGGTCGCGACCTCGCCTCGGCGCAGATCCTCAACGACACAATCGGCAAGGTGTTTAAGGAAGATCAGATTTTCCGTATCGATCACTATCTCGGCAAGGAGACGGTGCAGAACCTGATGGCGTTGCGTTTCGCCAATGCGCTCTACGAGCCGTTGTGGAATTCCGCCCATATCGACCATGTGCAGATTACGGTCGCCGAATCCGTCGGCCTCGAAGGCCGCGTGACCTATTACGATAAGGCCGGCGCACTGCGTGACATGGTGCAGAACCATATTCTGCAGCTCCTCTGCTTGGTCGCCATGGAAGCTCCCTCCTCGCTCGACGCGGAAGCCGTGCGCGACGAGAAGCTCAAGGTGCTGCGCTCGCTGAAGCCGATCACGCCGAACAATGTCGAGAAGCTGACCGTGCGCGGCCAGTACCGCGCGGGCGCTTCCGCCGGTGGCGCCGTCAACGGATACCAGGAAGAACTCGGAGCGACGTCGGACACGGAAACCTTCGTCGCGATCAAGGCCGAGATCAACAACTGGCGCTGGGCGGGCGTGCCCTTCTACCTCAGAACCGGCAAGCGTCTGGCAACCCGCATGTCGGAGATCGTCATCACCTTCAAGCCGATCCCGCATTCGATCTTCGGCGACGCGGCTGGCCGCATCGAGGCCAACAAGCTCGTCATCCGCCTGCAGCCGGACGAAGGCGTCAAGCAGTGGCTGATGATCAAGGATCCGGGCCCGGGCGGCATGCGCCTGCGCCATGTGTCGCTCGACATGAGCTTTGCCCAGGCCTTCGACGTGCGCAATCCGGATGCATACGAACGCCTTCTGATGGACGTCATTCGTTCGAACCAGACGCTGTTCATGCGCCGCGACGAAGTCGAGGCAGCATGGAACTGGTGCGATCCGATCCTCAAATCCTGGGAAGAGATCGGCCAGAAGGCTCAAGGCTACACCTCCGGCACCTGGGGGCCGAGCCAGGCCATTGCGCTGATCGAGCGTGACGGCCGCACCTGGCACGAAATAGACTGAGGCCCGGGCCAATGGCGCATCACATGAAAACATTCGAGACAGGCGCGGCGCTTGCAGCCGGGCTTGCCGATGCCGTGGCCTCTGCGCTCTCCGGTGCGATCGCGAACAAGGGCGCGGCAACGCTTGCCGTCTCCGGCGGCTCGACGCCCAAGGCTTTCTTCGAGGCGCTGTCGACACGCATCCTCGACTGGACCAAAGTGAAAGTCACCCTGGTCGATGAACGTTTTGTGCCAGAAGACAATCCGCGCTCGAACCATCTGCTGGTCAAGACGCATCTTTTGAAGAACGAAGCGTCAGCCGCCGAGTTCGTGCCGCTCTATCGCCCGGAAGCGACCATCGAGGAAGCGGCGAAGACGGCATCGGGTATCGTGCCCGGGATGACCGAGCCCTTCGACGTCGCGATTCTCGGCATGGGGACCGACGGGCACACAGCCTCCTTCTTTCCGGGCGGCGATCATCTGGACGCAGCGCTCGATCTCTCACAACCGCGCCGCGTCATGACCATGGAAGCGCCGGGCGCTGGCGAAGCCCGCCTGACGCTCTCCTTTTCCGCGCTTCACGATGCAGACCTTCTGGTCGTGCATATCGAAGGGGCTGAAAAGAAAGCCGTACTGGACAAGGCATTGGCCGGCACGGACGAGAAAGACATGCCGATCAGGGCCGTTCTTGAACGGGCCCGGACGACGCCCGACATCTATTGGGCGCCCTGAGGGCAGAGCCCTGCCTGCCGGAGGTGTTCGGCAGGTTGATGCGCATAAGACGAGTTTCCCGGCCAAGGAGGCCTTTGCGCGATGTGCGCCCTTAAGCGCCCGCGCCAGATGAGGAGCCATATCCGATGACTGCAGACAGCCGTATCGAAGCCATCACCAAGCGGATCGTCGAGCGTTCCAAGCCGACCCGCGAAGCCTATCTCGACCGCACGCGCCGGGCGATCTCCAAGGGCGTGCATCGCTCGACACTGTCCTGTGGCAACCTCGCCCATGGCTTCGCGGTCTGTTCGCCCAGGGACAAGGAAGCGTTGGCCGGCGACGTGGTGCCGAACCTTGGCATCATTACCGCCTATAACGACATGCTCTCGGCACACCAGCCCTTCGAGACCTATCCGGCACTGATCCGCCAGGCAGCATCCGAAGCCGGCGGCGTGGCACAGGTCGCGGGTGGTGTTCCCGCAATGTGCGACGGCGTAACCCAGGGCCAGCCCGGCATGGAGCTCTCGCTGTTCTCCCGCGACGCGATTGCGATGGCGGCGGGCATCGGCCTTTCTCACAACATGTTCGATGCGGCCGTCTATCTCGGCGTCTGCGACAAGATCGTGCCAGGCCTGATGATCGCGGCACTCACCTTCGGCCACCTCCCCTCGGTGTTCATCCCGGCCGGACCGATGACCACGGGCCTGCCGAACGACGAGAAGTCGCGCATCCGCCAGCTCTATGCTGAGGGCAAGGTCGGGCGTGCCGAGCTGCTCGAAGCGGAATCCAAGTCCTATCACGGCCCGGGCACCTGTACCTTCTACGGCACCGCCAATTCCAATCAGATGCTGATGGAGATCATGGGCTTCCATCTGCCCGGTGCTTCCTTCATCAATCCCGGCACACCGCTGCGCGATGCGCTGACCAAGGAAGCGACCAAGAGGGCGCTGGCGATCACAGCACTCGGCAACGAGTTCACGCCGGCTGGCGAGATGATCGACGAACGCTCGATCGTCAACGGCGTTGTCGGCCTGCATGCGACCGGTGGCTCGACCAACCACACGATCCACCTGATCGCCATGGCGCGCGCAGGCGGCATCCAGCTCACCTGGCAGGACATCTCGGAGCTCTCGGACATCGTGCCGCTGCTCGCGCGCGTCTATCCGAACGGGCTTGCCGACGTGAACCATTTCCATGCCGCCGGTGGCATGGGCTTCCTGATCAAGCAACTGCTCAAGGCTGGCTACGTGCATGACGATGTGCGAACCGTCTATGGTCAGGGTCTCGCTGCCTATACGATCGACCCGAAGCTCGCCGACGACGGCACCGTCCATCGCGAGCCGGCCGCGGACGTGAGTGCCGATCCGAAGGTGCTGACAACGATCGACAAGCCTTTCCAGGCGAATGGCGGATTGAAGATGCTGACGGGAAATCTCGGCAAGGCGGTCATCAAGATTTCGGCCGTCAAGCCGGAGCGTCACGTTATCGAGGCCCCCGCAATCGTCTTCAACGATCAGCAGGAACTGCAGGACGCCTTCAAGGCCGGCAAGCTGGAGCGCGACTTCGTCGCGGTTGTCCGCTTCCAGGGACCGAAGGCGAATGGCATGCCGGAACTGCACCGCCTGACGCCACCGCTTGGCGTGTTGCAGGATCGCGGCTTCAAGGTCGCACTCGTGACCGACGGGCGCATGTCCGGTGCGTCGGGCAAGATACCGGCAGCGATCCATCTGACGCCCGAAGCCGTCGACGGTGGCGCGATCGCCAGGATCAAGGACGGCGACATGGTGCGGCTGGATGCTGTTGCCGGCACGCTCGAAGTTCTGGTCGATGCGGCAGAGTTCGACGCCCGACCGCTTGCCACCACCAATCTCGACGACAATGAGTTCGGCATGGGCCGTGAGCTGTTTGCCAGCTTCCGCCGGATCGCCGGACCTGCCGACCAGGGCGCAAGCGTCCTGTTCTAAGCGCCTCAATTCGTAGAATTAAGCTCAAGGGCCGCGAGTAATCGCGGCCTTTTGTCTATTCCGATTGACAGTTCTCTTCCGGCAGCGTCAACGCCATTATTCATTTTAACACATTCGATACTACTAATTTTGTATATCTTGGTACGGAAACAAACGCGATAACAACAAGTTATACAAACTCGACGATTCTGCGGCAGCACCTTCGCCCTTTGTCTACCTTTTGGATGCGCGGTCCGGTTTCTGAAGAAGGAAATTGGCCAAAGGACCAAGGCACTATGTTTGGACTGTCTACAAACAACCGCGCACAGCTTGAATCGCTTGAAGTCATTACCGCGAATATCATGATCGCGGACGAAAAGCTCAACATCCGCTACATGAACACCGCGACGAAGGCGATGTTGAAGGAAGCGGAAAGTGACCTGAAGAAAGAATTGCCGCGCTTCGACTTCGACAAGCTTATCGGCAGCAACATCGACATCTTCCACAAAGATCCCAGCCATCAGCGCAACATGCTGTCGAGCCTGAAGAATCAGCACAAGGCAACCATCTGGGTCGGCCACCGGGCTTTCGACCTGATCGTCACGCCGTTGAAGAATGGCGCCAAAACCACCGGCTTCGTCGTCGAATGGGCCAATGCCAAGGAACGGTTGCAGAATCTGGACTTCCAGAACCAGATGGAGGCCATCAGCCGTGTGCAGGCTATCATCGAATTCACGCCGCAAGGCGAAGTTGTTTCCGCCAATCAGAACTTCCTTGAAGCCCTCGGTTACCGAATGGACGAGATCAAGGGCAAGCAGCACAGTCTGTTTGTCGACCCCGAGTATGCGCGCAGCGCGGATTACCAGGAATTCTGGACGCAGTTGCGATCCGGCAAGTTCCAGGCCGCCGAGTTCACCCGATACGGCAAGGGCGGCAAGAAAGTCGTCATCAACGCGTCCTATAATCCGATCATGGATGATCGCGGCCGTGTGACCAAGGTGGTGAAATTCGCCACTGATGTGACCGAGCGTGTGCATGCCGTGGACACGATCGGCGACGCCCTCGGACGGATGGCCAAGGGTGATGTCAGTTTCACGATCGAACGCGCGTTCGCTCCGGATTTCGAAGCGCTTAGAACCAATCTGAACGACGCGGTTCTTCAGCTTGCGACTACCCTTGGCGCCGTGGCCCAATCCACCGACCAGATCGACAGCGGCAGCCGCGAAATCAGCTCAAGCGCGGAAGATCTTTCAAAGCGCACCGAGCAGCAGGCGGCCTCGCTCGAGGAGACGGCAGCGGCCCTCGACCAGATCACCGTCAACGTCAACAACGCCTCGAAGCGCGCCGAGGAGGCCCGTCACGCCACCCAGGCCGCGGATACGAGCGCAACCCGCTCCGGCCAGATCGTCGCCGAGGCCGTGGGGGCCATGGCGCGCATCGAGCAGTCGTCCAACCAGATCTCAAACATCATCGGGGTGATCGACGAAATCGCCTTCCAGACCAACCTTCTGGCGCTGAATGCCGGCGTCGAAGCGGCGCGCGCAGGCGAAGCCGGCAAGGGTTTTGCGGTCGTGGCACAGGAAGTGCGTGAACTCGCACAACGCTCGGCGCAGGCGGCAAAGGAGATCAAGGAGCTGATCCGCAACTCATCCGAAGAGGTGAAGAACGGCGTCAAGCTCGTCAGCGAGACCGGTGAGGCGTTGAAGACGATCCAGGACAATATCGTGGCGGTCAACGACCACATGCAGGCCATTGCGAGCTCGGCACGCGAGCAGGCAACCGGCCTCTCCGAGGTGAACTCGGCGGTCAACCAGATGGACCAGGTCACCCAGCAGAATGCTGCCATGGTGGAAGAGTCCAACGCAGCAAGCGCCACGCTCGCAACGGAGACACAGCGGCTTCGCCAGTTCATCTCCCGCTTTACCCTCGGCAGGCATTACACCGGCCAGCAGGGTGCGACCTCAGCACCCCATGGCGCTGTGCGCGCTCACACGCCGTCCAGCCCGGCAGCCGCACCCCGGCGCGCACCAGCACGCCCGGCGCAGACGCATGGAAATGCAGCACTCAAGCAGGACGAGTGGCAGGAGTTCTGAGCCTGACAAGCGTCGCGCCCGCATACCGGGCGCGACCCCACACTCATGGGCGCGGCACTTTCGCAAAGCCCTTGCCCAGGATCGGCCCTGTCGGCTTGCCCGTCGGTGATCCGCCCAGAGGCTCCACCGTGATCTCGTAAAGCTGCTCCTCGAGCGGCCCGGGAAGATCCGGCCCTGCGACGGTTGCCGTCCGCCAGCCATCGAGTACGCCGAGCGATACGGGCCCGGTATCACTAGACGGCAAGGTCCAGAGCTGCAGGGACCGGTCCTCGGCCACAGTCACATCCGTGAGCGGAACTACCCTGGCTGTATCATTGCCGAAATCCTCGATCATCACGACCGGCTCACCCTGCTCATTCATCAGGACGGCAATCACCTGCGGCTCCGCCCGACCGAGCAGGGCGTAGGACAAGGCACCGACCAGCAGGAGCGAGGCGGCCGCGGCCGACAGACCGAAGCCTCGCCACCAGGAAAGGCTGTTGTCGTTGACCGCCGCTGGTGGCGCGGAACTCTTCGGTCGCTCCTGCGGACCGAGCTGTCGTTCTATCCTTGCCCAGAGATCGGGGGAGACGCTTGCGGTCGGGCCGACCAGGTCGAGTTCCAGAAACCGATCACGCGCAACGGCGACGGCACGGGCGAGGCTTTCGTCGCGTTCCATCTCGGTTTCGGTAGCGCGATGTTCATCCTCGTCCATCAATCCGAGGACATAGGCGTCGGCGCGTTCGGCGAGTGTGTGCCATGTGCTCATGCCATGCACTCCCTCAGCGCGACCAGCGATCGGCGGATCCAGGCCTTGGCGGTTCCTAGCGGCAATTTCAAGCGACCGGCGATCTCGCCGTGGCTGTAACCCGAGACATAAGCCATCATGACCGTCTTCCGACGCAGTCCGTCGAGCCGTCCGAGACAGGCGCGCAAGCGACTTGCGGTGTCGAGCTGATCGAATAGATCGTGATAGAGCGCGTCCGCGCTCTCATCCTGCAGTCGCTCAAGGCTGTCCGTCTCGGTCAGATCTTCCCGACCTCCATCCCGGAGCGCATTCAGCGAGCGTGATCGAACGATGGCGAAGATCCAGCCTCGTGCCGAGCCGCGGGATGGGTCGTACTGCCAGGCCTTGTTCCAAATCTGCAGGAAGGCCTCCTGGACGATCTCTTCCGCCAGATCGTGGCGCCGCAGGATACGCTCAGCCACCGTGACCATGCGAGGCGCCTCGCTCTCATAGATCAAGGCCAGGCCTTTGCGATCCCCTGCAGCACAGGCTTTCAGCGCCGCACCGAGCTTATCTTGCTCATTCTCCATCCAGCTTCCTTCCAAGAACCTGCGCGGAAAGTAGCTCACCCGCTTGATTTGGCAACCTGCACCAGATGCGCCCGTCGAAGAACTGCCGCTCATCATCGCCACGTCCATGACTTTCTCCTTCTTTTCGGAGACACGCAAAGACGGTTTCTGGATGCAGAAGAAAAAAACTTCTGACGCCTGCATCCAATCGGCATCTGCCGCGTGTCTTGAGATCAGGAGGCACCAGACCGGTGTCGCCACCATGCAAACGGGAGAAGTTTTCCATGACCAGCATCCGTATCCTCAGCCTCGCAGCCGCCACCGCCCTTACGGCCTTTGGCGCCCAGGCCGCCCAGGTCGTCGGTCTCGCAGGCGACAAGACGCTCGTGATGTTCGACACTGCAAACCCCGCGATCAGCAAATCCATGGATGTCACCGGTGTCGATCGCCTCGTCGGCATCGATTATCGCCCGGCCAACCAGACCATCGTTGGCGTGACAGCGGACAACGTCATCGTCACCATCGATCCGGAAACCGGCGCCGCCACGGAACTTGCCAAGATGGACAAGCCGCTGACGATCGGCGACGCGCCCGTGGTCGTGAACTTCAATCCGGCGGCCGATCGGCTGCGCTACATGACCGGCACCACCAACCACCGTGTCCATCCTGACACTGGCGAAGTGACCGTGGACGGTAGCCTCGTCTTCGAGGAAGGCGACATGCACAAGGGCGAAACCCCGAACACTGTCGCTGCCGCCTATACGAATTCTGTCGGAAAGCCGGAAACGACCGCGATGTACAACATCGACGCGACGATCGGGGCATTGATCCAGCAGACCAAGCCGAATGACGGAACGCTGAAGGCAATCGGCAAGCTGGGTATCGAGAGCACGCCGACGACCTATGCCTTCGATATCGAGGCAGGTGCCGACGGCATGAACACTGCCTGGCTGGTTGCCGACAGCGCGCTCTACACGGTCAACCTGGAAACGGGTGCAGCAACGAAGACCGGTGACATCACCGGCGCGCCTGCGCAGATCAAGTCGATCACCGTGATCCCGGCGATGTAAGCCAGGGCTTACAAGCAGCTTGTATTGACAGGCTTCGCCCAACCAAAGTGAGAAAGCCTCCGCGAGATCATCGCGGAGGCCTTTTTGTCAGAGCATCGCCATATATTTGGGAAGCTCCCGCATGCTCGGCACGACGATCAGCGTGTGCACGTTCCCGCGCTTATAGGCATTGAGGAACTTGTTATAGTCTTCAAAGACCACACAGCCGGAGCTGTCGCCGCGGCGGCGTAGCAGGTAGGTATGGGTCAGGAAGCCATCGCGATTATACATCTTGGCATCGCCCACAGGGTTCATGCGAATGGCCTCGACGCCGTGGAAGCGGGCTTCGCGCATGCGCAACTTGTAGACATTGGGCGGCGTCGGCCCCATGTTTTTCACATGCACATATTTTGGGTTGTCGCGCATGTGGCCACGACCGGAATGGGCGCGCAGCTTCTCGCCATTGGGCATGTGCACGACAGAATCCTCAATCACATAGACGGCGATGCGGCTGCCTGGACCGGGCAGGCTGTTCTTCCGGTTGAAGATGCCCCCTGCCCCGTCATCGGTGGTGATCGGATTTTCCGGTTTGGCATAGGCCAGCATGCCGAACAGCGTCTTCCTCTTCGGCTTTTCCGGCGTGGCGGCGGCGGCAACAGGCGCTTCCGGCGCCGGTACGCGCTCAACGCGCGGTTTGGCCTGAGGCTTGGCACCCGGTACCGGGCCATCATCCGGCAGCGCGCCGTGATCTTCTGTCTGCGGTGCCGAAAGCAGCTCCTCGAAGGGCTCCACGCGCGGATCGGCCGCGGCCATTGTTTCGGTTGCCCTTGGCGTTGCCGCGTAACCGAGGGCGACTGGCGCCACCTCGGCGGTATTCGTCGGGATCGAGGCGGTGACGACGGGATCAACATCGTCCCTGTCGCTGCGGCGTTCATGGGCCGCTGTTGCAAGGGCTGCCTGCTGCCGTCCTGCCTCCGCCTGCACAAGCGCATCACGCAGCACAGCGAGGGCCTGGGAATCGGTCACGCTCTCGACGCGGGCCAGCAGAAGACGATCGGACTTGTCGACCTCTGCAAGCCGCATGGCAGCAGGCAGCATCAGCAGGCCCAGATGGTCAGTGGCAGCGATCGCTTCGGCGAAGCGGTTGCGCATTTCTTCAAGGGCCGCGAAATCCGTCGATTGCGCCAGTGCTGCGCGGGGCGCCAGCGGCTTCGACAAAACGAGTTCCGGCTTCGGCAGGCTGTGGCCTGCCATGCTCGGTGCCTGGATCGTCGAGGATGACAGCCCCTTGAAAACGGCAAGGCTCGCGGTGCCCCAAAAGAGGCAGGCCAGTGAGATGCCCAAGATCGTCGGCAGGCTGGAGCCGCGCTTGTTTCTGCGCGACTTTGTCTTTTGAACGGCGGCGCGATTGCCACCGATGACCTGAGGGGCCAAGGACGCCATGATACCTGAACTCGCTTACCAAAACTCGGAGAACCGGTCGCCTAGCAGCGGAAACCGGCTTTACTGGGACAGAAAACCCGAAGAGCGTCCTGTCGACTGCTCTAAAGAATGAAGAAGTTTGGTAACCAAGAGGTTTACGCCCGGCGCTTCATCGTCGCATTTCCGGGCGCGACGTCGAGATAGTTTCAAACGTGACGGGTTAAACCACCGTCAACCTTGAGATTCTGGCCTGTGATGTAGGCTGCACCGTCGGAGGCCAGGAAGGCGATCGTGGCTGCAATTTCCTCGCTCGTGCCGTAGCGCTTCATCGGCACACCGTCACGCCGCTCCTCTGTCGCCGGCAGGCTGTCGATCCAGCCGGGAAGGACATTGTTCATCCGGATATTCTCACCGGCATAGATATCGGCAAAGAGCTTGGTGAATGATGCAAGGCCTGCGCGGAAGACGGCCGAGGTCGGGAACATCGAGGATGGCTCGAAGGCCCAGGCGTTGGAAATGTTGATGATCACGCCGGCCTTCTGGCGCTGCATGATTGGCGTGACGAGACGCGTCGGGCGGATGACGTTGAGCAAATAGACATCCATGCCCTTCGCCCACTGCTCGTCGGTGATCTCAAGGATCTGGGCACGGGGCCCATGGCCTGCGCTGTTCACGAGGACATCAATGCGGCCATAGCGTTCCATGGTGCCGTCGACGAGGCGTGCGAGGTCTTCCGGAGACTGGTTCGACCCTGTGACCCCGAAGCCTTCGAGTTCGGCGGCAAGTGCCTCCCCCTTGCCGGAAGACGAGAGGATGGCGACCTTGAAGCCGTCGGCAGCGAGGCGCCTTGCGGCCGCCGCCCCCATACCGCTTCCCCCTGCCGTGACAATAGCGACCTTCTGACTGGACATGTCTGTATCTCCCTTTGATGGAAGCGAAGATCAAAGGTCAGCCCGGCGATGTCCAGTCAGAAATGCTGAAGGCCGGTGCAGCGTCTGCTGCACCGGCCTTCAGAGAATTCGTTGGCGCGCTGCTTACCAGCTGCGGACGTCGAGCACGCGGTCCTTGTGCGCCGGATGGGTGGAGAAGACGAAGATGCGATCCAGTTCCTTCTGCGTCAAAAGACGCAGGAAACGGATTTCGGCCGTGTTGTTGGCAAAGCTCTTCATCAGCACCGCACCGACCTTGTTGATGCGGGCGTCCGGAATATCGAGGTAGAATTGTTTGGGCAGGTTCACCTGCGTGATCAGTCCGATCACGGCCCCGCTCAGCGAAATACGCAAGACGTCGCAGCGCCGCGCGGCCATGTGGCTCATGCCGTTTTCGGTGTATTCGAGCCGTCCCGCATTCATTGTGTCCTCCATGCGATACCGGTTCTCCCGGTCGTACATGAAGGATTCCTCTTTCTTCAGGAAATGAGATCCGCCATTTGCCGCTCTCATCATTTCTGCCCTCGTCTTTTGTCAGTTGTTATGGGCAAAAAGCTAGCAGTGACAACTTAACAGTCGGTGTTGGCGCGAGGGCCATTCCTGACTACGGAAAAGCCCTGTCATCGGTAAGGATAACAGGGCTTTAAGCAGTTCGATCGAGTTAATCTCAGCGGCGGTATGTCTGACCGTCGGCGTCGAAGAGGTGTAGCTTGGTCTGGTCTGCGGAAAAGCGCAGGGTCTGCCCCTTATTGACGTCGACAATGCCGGGCAGCTTGACCACGATCGCCTCGTCTTCGACCGGTCCCTTGACGTAGAGAAGCGTAACTTCGCCGAGGGCCTCGACGATGTCGACATTGCCTTCAAACAGGAATTCTGGACCGGTTGCGATTGCCAGATCTTCCGGGCGGACGCCGAAGCTCGCAGACTTGCCCTGTTCCGATGCGGCGGTCGCGACATCAACGGTGACTTCCGAGCCATCCTTCAGCTTGATCCGGGTCGCCTCGCCCGTGCCGATCACGGTCACCGGCATGATGTTCATCGCCGGAGAGCCGATGAAACGGGCGACGAAGAGGTTGGCCGGACGCTCATAGAGTTCGAGCGGGGGGCCAACCTGTTCAATCTTGCCGGCCGAGAGCACGACGATCCGGTCTGCGAGCGTCATCGCCTCGACCTGGTCGTGGGTCACGTAGATCATCGTGGTATCGGCCATCTGCTCGTTGAGCTTGGCAATCTCGATGCGGGTCGCGACACGCAGAGCCGCATCGAGATTGGACAACGGCTCGTCGAACAGGAAGACCTTGGGGTCGCGGCAGATGGCGCGACCGATGGCGACACGCTGACGCTGACCGCCGGACAGCGCCTTCGGCAGGCGATCGAGATAGGAATCGAGCTGAAGAATGCCGGCAGCGGAGCGAACGCGACGGTCGATCTCTTCCTTGCTTTCGCCTGCAATGCGCATGCCGAAGGCCATGTTGTCGTAGACAGTCATATGCGGGTAGAGCGCATAGGACTGGAACACCATCGCGATGCCGCGCTTGGACGGCGGCACATCGTTGACGAGCTGGCCGTCGATATAGAGTTCACCGCCGGTGATGTCCTCAAGGCCCGCGATCATGCGCAGAAGCGTGGACTTGCCGCAGCCCGACGGGCCGACGAAGACCACGAACTCGCCTTCCTTGATCTCCAGATCGATGCCGTGCAGGACCTTGACCTGCCCGTATGCCTTGCGGATGTCCTTGAGAACGAGACCCGTCATGCTTTCCTCCCCTGTCAGGCGTGGCGCGCGAAATATGCGCCCCAAGCCGGCAACTCTACCTTGTTATCGTTGACTGCACTGTTGAAGCCGTGGCCCTCAAGCCCGATCCATTCGCCGGATGGCAGCGCGATTGCGGTCTCTTCAGCATTCATGTTGAAGACGCAGAGCAGCTTCTCGTTACCGAAGGCACGGGTGTAGATCAGCTGATTGTCGCCGGCGTCGTGGAAGACGATGTCGCCCTTGGCAAAGGCCGGATGCTGGCGGCGGAAGGCGAGGAAACGGCGATAGTGCTCGAGCACGGATTCCGGCTTGCCAAACTGCGTGTTGACCGCGCGCAGGTTATGTTCGACCGGGATGGGCAGCCAGGTCTTCTGCGCCGTCGAGAAGCCAGCCTGCATTGCATGGTCGTCCCAGACCATCGGCGTGCGGCAGCCGTCACGGCCCTTGAACTCCGGCCAGAACTGGATGCCGTAGGGATCCTGGAGATCCTCGAAGGCGATTTCGGCTTCGGTGAGGCCGAGTTCTTCGCCCTGGTAGATGCAGACGGAGCCGCGCTGGGTCAAAAGCAGCGCCGAGGTCATCTTCGCATAGGCGTCGCGATCGAGAACGTTCGCCCCCCAGCGGGATACGTGACGAACGACGTCATGATTGGAGAAGGCCCAGCAGGCCCAGCCTTCGGGGGCTGCATTTGCGAATGCATTCTGCGTGTTGCGCACCACGTCCGGGGTGAGCGGCTCCGGTGCCAGGAATTCGAAGGCGTAGCACATCTGCATCTTGTCGTCGCCGGAGGTATATTCGCCGACGATTTCCAGACCACGCTGGCTGTCGCCGACTTCGCCGACGGCTGCAATCGCCGGATACTCGTCGAGCAATGCGCGGAAGCGCTTGAGGAAGGCGATGTTTTCGGGGCGGTTCTTGTCGTAGATATGTTCCTGGAAGTTGTAGGGATTAACCGCAGGCGCCGTCGAAGCATTGCGGCGCTCCGGCGCGAGGGCCGGGTTATCCCTCAGTTCCTTGTCGTGGAAATAGAAATTGATCGTATCGAGGCGGAAGCCGTCGACGCCGCGCTCCAGCCAGAAGCGGGTGGCGGCGAGCAACGCGTCCTGCACTTCCGGATTGTGCAGGTTCATGTCCGGCTGCGAGGTCAGGAAGTTGTGCAGATAATACTGCATGCGGGTCGGATCCCACTGCCAAGCCGAGCCGCCAAAGATCGACAACCAGTTGTTCGGCGGCGAGCCATCCGGCTTCGGATCAGACCAGACATACCAGTCCGCCTTTGGATTGACCCGGCTGGAGCGGCTTTCGACGAACCAGGCGTGCTGGTCCGACGAATGCGACATCACGAGGTCGATCATGACCTTGATGTTGAGACGGTGGGCTTCGGCGATCAGGCCATCGAAATCCGTCAGCGAGCCGAACATCGGATCGACGTCGACATAGTTCGAGACGTCGTAGCCGAAGTCCTTCATCGGCGAGGTGAAGAAGGGCGAGATCCAGATCGCATCGGCGCCGAGATCGGCGATATGGGCGAGACGGGCTGTGATGCCCTTCAGGTCACCGATGCCGTCACCGTTGGAGTCCTGATAGGAGCGCGGGTAGATCTGATAGATCACCGCGCCGCGCCACCAGTCCTTGTCGGGCGTCATGACGGGATTTGCATCTGCACTCATTCACATATTCCTGTTGGCTTGGTCTGAAGACCCGGCGTCAGCCACCCTTGACCGATCCGGCAAGGAGGCCACGCACGAGGTAGCGTTGCATGAAGAAGAAGACGAGGAGCGGGACTGCGATCGACACGAAGGCGGCCGTCGCCAGGATTTCCCAGTTGCCGCCGCGCGTGCCCAAGAGCTCGACAATCTGGTTCGTCATCACGGTCGTCTCGCCGGTCGCATCGATCAGGAAGACCTTGGCGACAAGCAGGTCGTTCCAGGTCCAGAGGAACTGGAAGATGGCGAAGGAGGCGAGCGCCGGGAAGGACAAGGGAAGGATGATGCGGGTGAAGATCTGGAAATCCGTCGCACCGTCCACCTTGGCGCATTCGATGATGTCGCGCGGGAGCCCGACCATGTAATTGCGCAATAGGTAGATCGCGAGGGGCAGGCCGAAGCCCGTATGGGCAAGCCATACACCGAGATAACCCTTGCCGATGCCGATCGACAAATGAAGGCGCAGGAGCGGGATGAGTGCCAGCTGCAGCGGCACGACCAGGAGTGCGACCACGGCCGCAATCAGCAGTGCGCGGCCCGGGAATTCCATCCACGCGAGCGCATAGGCCGCGAAGGCTGCAATCACGATCGGGATCACCGTGGCGGGAATGGTCACGGTCAGCGTGTTGAAGAAGGCCTTCGCCATAGAATCTGTGGTGGAGCCGGAGAAGAGCACCGTCTCGTAGTTGTCGAGCGTGAATTCCGGCGGCAGCTCCGCCGTCACGAAGATGCGATCGCCACGGGTGCCGGTCAGCTCGACATCGCTTTCCAGACGATAGTCACCATTCTCCTGGACGGTCACACGAGCACTGTCACCCATGGGTGCGGTCGCACCGGGTTCGTATTCGCTGATGGCGCGCGACGTGGTGCCCCAGGTCGAGATCTCCGCCTCGGCCGAAGCCCCGCCTTCGCTGAGCAGATTGCCCTCAATGACCCAGAGATTGCCTTCCTGGCGCTGGGTCGAAGGCGCTGCGGTTCTCAAGACGAGGTTCTGCTCCTGCGAAAATAGCGAACTCCACCAGCCGCTAGTGGCGATCTGGTCCGCTGTGCGGAATGAGGAGATGAAGAGGCCTGCGGTCGGCAGAAGCCAAAGGACGACCAGTGCCGCTACCGAGAGATGAACGGCCCAGACGAGTCCGGATTTCTTGCCTGCAATCTTTGCCATGGTCCCGCCTCCCCTCAGCGCATTTCTTTTCGAGCGTTGTAGACGTTCCAGATCAGGATCGGCAGAACCAGGAGCATGATCACCATGGCGCTTGCCGAGCCGACGCCCCAGTCATTGGCGCGGAAGAGCTTGTCGAACATGTAGTTGGCAAGCACCTGCGTTTCCCACTGGCCGTTGGTCATGGCAAAGACGATGTCAAAGACCTTGAGGACGACGAGCGTGATCGTGGTCCAGACGACGACGACGGTTCCCATAATCTGCGGGATCTTGATCTTGAAGAAGATCTCGAAGTCGTTGGCCCCGTCGATGACGGCGGCCTCGATCGTTTCTTCCGGGATCCCGCGCAGCGCCGCCGACAGGATGACCATGGCGAAACCGGTCTGAATCCAGATCAGCACCACCATCAGGAAGAAGTTGTTCCAGAAGGGGATCGTCAACCAGGTCTGCGGCTGGCCATAGGGATATTCGACGGTCAGGACGGAGTAGGTGGAAATCAGCCCGCGATAGCAAAGCCAGAGGCCGGCCAGGGTGAGTGCAACGCGCACGACCACGCCGAATTTGGAACTGCCGCCGTGATAGCCGATGCCGCCGGAGAGCGGGCGCAACAGCTGGTAGATGCCGTAGACGACGAAAGCGATGAAGGCGAGAAGCAGGAGTGCCGGAAGAACGCGAAGCACCAGAACCGTGCCCCATCCCCCATCGAAGGACAGCCACAAGGCGTTCAGAAGGCCGATCTGCTCTTCCCCTGCCGGGCGCGTGTCATAGACCAGCTTGAAGATGACGGATGCACCGACAAAGGAAATCGCCATGGGCATGAAAATCAGCGATTTCGCGATATTGCCCCAGGAAATCCGGTCGGTCAGCTGTGCGGCCAGAAGGCCAAAGGCCGTGGATGCGGCCGGGACGACGGTCAGCCACAAAAGATTGTTACTGATCGCTTCCCAGAATTTCGTTTCGCCGAGCATGCGCTCATAATTGGCCAGACCAACGAAGGCGCCGCCCGCGTTGCGGCTGGTTACCGACAACCAGAGCGAGGCGATGACCGGATAGACCAGATAGAGGCCGAGTGCCACGATCGCCGGAAACAGGAAGAGCCAGGGACGTATCATGTTGGCGCGGTTGATATTGCGCCCTGCATGCTCTCCCTTGGCGGGGAACAGCACCCTGTCGACAAACACGTTCGACAGATAGAAATAACCGATACACCCACCGACACCGATGATGATCGTGATCAGAGCCTGCAACGCCGGATTCATCTTGGTCTCCCCTCCGCATGCCTTCTGATTTTTTTGCGAGCGCCCGGGCGGTGAAGCCCGGACGTTCGTTAGGCAATACTGTTCTACGGCAGCTTACTTGATGCCGTCCCAGGCTGTCTGGATCGACTTTGCAACATCTTCGGCGGACTTGCCACCGACAAAGTCGACCATGCCGGTCCAGAAGCTGCCAGCGCCGATGGCGCCCGGCATCAGGTCGGAACCGTCGAAGCGGAAGGTGGTGGCCTGCAGCAAGATGTCGTTCATCTTGCGAACGGTCGGATCGGTGAAGACTTCCGGGTTCACGCCCTTGTGCGGGGTGAGGAAGCCCTTCTGGGCCATCCAGACTTCATGGGCGATCGGCGACTTCAGGAACTCGATGAAGGCGCGAGCAGCCTTACTGTCCTTGGTAATGGCGAAGGTGGTACCTGCGCCGAGAACCGGGCTGCCGAGGTCCTTCTCGGCATAGGCCGGGAAGTAGAAGAAGTCTGCATCTTCACCAACGCTCGTGCCCTCGGGGAAGAAGGACGGAATGAACGAAGCCTGGCGGTGCAGGTAGCACTGCGGCGGCGAGGCAAAGAGACCCTTCGGGCTGTCGCGGAAGTCGGTCGAAGCGACTGCGCCTGCACCGCCAACGACGAACTTGTCGTTCTTGGCAAACCAGCCGAATTCGTTGATGGCGTTGACGACTATCGGGTCGTCGAACTTCATCTCGTTGGAAACCCACTTATCGTAGTCTTCCGGGGACGCGGTGCGCAGCATCATGTCCTCGACCCAGTCGGTTGCCGGCCAACCGGTGGCAGCACCCGAGCCGAGACCGATGCACCAGGGCGTGCCTCCGTCAGCCACGATCTTCTCGGTCAGAGCCTTCAGCTCTTCCATGGTCTCAGGGACTTCGTAACCGGCATCCTCGAAGTTCTCAGGCGAATACCAGACGAGCGACTTCAGGTCGGTCTTGAAGGGGAAGCCGTAGAAAGCCGTGTTGCCGTCCTGGCCAGCATAAGTGCCGAGGTCGACCCAGGACTGGCCAGCGGCGTAGTTGTCCTTGAGCCAGGAGGCATTTTCAGCGCCGAGGTCGGTCAGGAAGCCACGCTTTGCCATGTCGGACGCGAGGCCCGGCTGCGGGAAGATGGCGATATTGGGAGCGGAGCCGGCTTCCAGATCGACGACGATCTGCTGCTCGAAGCTGTCAGAGCCGGTATAGCGTACATCCGCGCCGGTCGCGGCTGCGAAATAGGCCAGAACGCTTTCGACGAGGACCTGGTCAGGACCGAGCCAGGGGCCGAAAATGGTGATCTGCTCGCCATTGAGCTGGGTCTTCTTCAGCTCTTCGAAACTTGCCCAGTTGAACTTGGCATCTTCACCGGGAGCGAACTTCAATTCCTGTGCGCCGACCGAGCCGGCTACGAGCGCGGCAGTCGCCACGGTCATCAAAAACAGTTTCTTCATGTGATTTACCTCCCATCACATCGGACGGCCAAACGTCCTTGGTCAGCGCGTTTTCCTCAAAGCGCTTTGGCCCCTATTTCATCACATTGGGGTCCACACTGAGTCAAGCGCTTTTCTGGTACTGCCACATTTAGGCGCAACTCCCCGTTCGTGAAGAAGCAACTGCATTGATTTGTATCATTTTCCTCTTGTCGCAGCCCGCTGGTCTGCGCCATAGTCGAAGCGCTTTGGCCGCCTGTGGAGGCAACTGCGGTCTTGCACGGGAGAGGAATGCCAGCAGTGAATCTCAAAGAATTGTCGCAGATGCTCGGTCTGTCGCAGACGACGATCAGCCGCGCGCTCAACGGTTATCCCGAAGTGAACGAAGAGACGCGCAGGCGCGTGCTTCAGGCGGCGAAGGAGACCGGCTACCGGCCCAATCGCGCAGCGCAAAGGCTCGCCACCGGAAAAGCCGGGTCCATCGGGCTGATCATGCCAATCTCGCCCGACCACAGTTCGGACATGCACTTCGCCGAGTTTCAGAGCGGACTGGCCGAGGCTGCGATCCTCCAAGACTTCCACTTCGTCATCATGCCTTCCAAAGCCGAAGACGAAGAACAAGCGATCCGATGGCTCGCCGCCAGCGGTAGCGTGGACGGTTACTATCTCGCCTATGTTCGCGAGAAGGACCCGAGGATCGTGATGGCGAAGACACTATCGCTTCCTTTCATCGTCCACGGCCGCTCCTCGGGGCTTGAGCTGGACTATCCGTTTCTGGATGTCGACAATGAAGGGGCGTTCTACGATGCGACCCGCTTCCTGCTGCAACTCGGCCACAAGCGGATCGCCTTGCTGAACGGCCATGCCGATCTGGACTTTGCCCATCGACGACGGCTGGGGACGGAGAAGGCGCTGGCCGACCGGGGATTGCTGCTCGACCCTCGCCATACACGGCACAGCTTCATGGGCGACGAACAGGGCTATCGCGGGATGAAGGAGATCCTGTCCGGCCCGGACCGGCCGACTGCCGTGTTATGCGCCAGTACCGTGCTGGCACTCGGGGCCGTCAGGGCGATGAACGAGCTTGGCCTCAAGCTTGGCGTGGACGTTTCCCTGATCGCGCATGACGACGAGCTGCCATTGCTGAAGCCGGAGAACTTTTCGACGCCGCTCACGACGACGCGCTCGTCGCTTCGCGCTGCCGGCAAGCGGATCGGAGAACGGCTGATCGCAATGATCAATCAAACCACACCCGCACCACCGGAGCAGGAATTGTGGAAGGTGGAACTGGTGGTCCGGGCCTCGACCGGGCCGGCACCCCCCTGACCCTGCGATCAATGGCCTGAGGCGTCAGAAGCGCGGCGCAGTCATGCCGGCCCGGCGATGGGCGGCGATCACGGTGTTGGCCATCAGCATGGCAATCGTCATGGGGCCGACGCCGCCTGGAACCGGCGAGATCGCCTTGGCTACCGGCTTGCATTCGGCAAAGGCGACATCGCCGACCAGCTTGAACTTGCCCTCGCCCTTCTCAGGCGCTGCGACACGGTTGATGCCGACATCGATGACGGTTGCACCGGGCTTCAACCAGTCGGCCTTGACCATCTCGGCGCGGCCGACAGCTGCGACCAGGATGTCCGCCTGACGGGCGAGCTCCGGCAGGTCGCGGCTGCGCGAATGGCCGATGGTGACGGTGGCATTGGCATTGAGCAGCAGTTGCGCCATCGGCTTGCCGAAGAGGTTCGAACGGCCGATGACCAGTGCATTCAGGCCGGACAGGTCGCCACCATGGATCTGGCGCACGAGGATCATTGCGCCAGCCGGTGTGCAGGAGAGAAGGCCGGTCTTCAGGTCGCCAGTCGCAAGCTTTCCGGCATTGACGATGTGCAGGCCATCGACATCCTTTTCCGGCAGGATCGACTGGATCACCGGCTCGCTGTCGAGATGCTTGGGAAGCGGGAGCTGGACGAGGATACCATCGATCTCGGGATCGGCATTGAGCGAAGCGACCAGCGTCATCAGCTCTTCCTGAGAGGTCTTCTCGGGCAAGGTGTGCTGGATCGAGTTGAAGCCACACTGCTTGGCCATCCGGCTCTTGGCACCGACGTAAGCGTGGCTTGCCGGGTCATCGCCGACGATGACCACGGCCAGGCCCGGCTTGCGATGGCCGGAGGTCTTGAGTGTCGTCGCTGCTGAGGTTACCGCTTCGATCACCGAAGCGGCGGCTGCCTTTCCATCGATTACCGTGGTCACTGTGCACAATCCCCGTCTAGAACTCGCAGCAAGCTAGCGCCAACATGCAGGCGCCATTTGCCTGTTGCCGTCCTATGCTGTCAAATTGCGGCATATTGCAAGTGCAGGATTTCGCGACTCCGCTGTCAGCCGGGTAGCGTTGAGGGCTGACGAAACCGATGGCGCAAGACGTGGGCCAGAAAAACGGGGATGCCGAGAACATAGCGCCGCCAAAGGCGCGAAGGCTCCAGCCAAAGGCGAAACAGCCATTCGGATCTCAGTTGGCGAACCCAGTCGGGCGCCCGCGGGACGCGTCCCGAGACGAAGTCGAGCAATGCGCCAACACTGATCACGACCCGGGCGTGATCGCCGGTCAGGTGCTTGTCGACCCATTTTTCCTGCAAAGGCGTGCCCATGGCAACGAGCAGCAGATCGATGCGGGCCTGCTCGATGCGCTTCAAAATGAATGTCGGATCGGCCCGGTCGAAATAGCCATCCGAGATTTCCACGAAGTCATGCCAGGGCGAATGACGCCGGAAGTTCCTGGCTGCATCCTGGAGCACCTCGGATGTCGCACCGAGCAGGCCCACCCGCAGGGGCTTGGTGATGAAGGTCAGGGCTGCCGGCACGAAATCCGTCCCGTTCAGATTGGCCGAAAAGCGACCGCCATGCAGGAACCTTGCGGCGATGTCTACACCGATACCATCCGGCAGGACCAGACAGCGGCCGAGAACCTCCCGGTAGTCGGGATCGCGCATCATCACATTGGCATTGTTGGCATTGAGAAACGCAATATGCGTCAGGCCACGGTTCTCGGTCAGCTTTTCCTCTAGCAGGGCAAGCGCCGGCTTCCAGCCGAGATCGTGGACGGGCATGTCGAGGATCGGGCGTACCGGGGCCACCGGCTGCGGAGCCCGAGCAAGGGCGTCGTCAGGCTGTCTCACTGCAGAAGATGACGAAGCTGGCATAGAGCGGGTCCCGAGGATCGATACCCGGAACCTATCAGTCGTCGCTAAAATTCAGGTTAAACAATACGTTAGAATCCTCCTGAAATGATAGACGCGGCGTTTACCATGAAACGCTGCGGCAATCAGTGGCCCGACGATGCCGGCTTTTCCTCGACCTTCTCCCCTTCGACGACCTGAGTCCTCTCCATCGGTTTGGAACCACCATCGGCTGCCTTGCGAGCGGCGTCCTTCGAGACGTAGTCGAGCTGCTCGATCAGGACCTGATCGATCATGCCTTCCCCGAGCCTTGCATTCATCTCGGTCTTGATCTGGTCACGGAACGAATTGACGTCAAATGCAGAGACATTGCCGATGTCGACCATCTTGTTTCCGACCAGCAGCGTAAACAACTGGTCGGTCATCAGCTCGGTCGTCGGCAGGGTTTGCCCCTTGACCTTGTCCTTGTCCATCATGAAGGAGATGCGGGTCAGGAAGTATCCTGTAACATCTCCACCGCCGATGACCGGAATGGTGATCGGCTCGCCGCGAACGAGTTCGAGCGCGGCCTTCTTCGTCTCTTCCTCGCTCGGGCCGGCAGGGGCTGTCGCCAGGTAGATCGAGCCGTAGACGGCCCCCAGCGTGACGATGCAGACCCAAAGGCCGATTCCGAGTATCTTGCCCATCAGAACTCGCTGAACTGGAACTGTTCCTGAGAATAGGTGCCGTCACCGTCGGCGTCGCGAACCGCGTTTTTCAGGATGTCGGCAACGGCACGAACGGCCGCGAGATGCGCCTCGACACGGCGGGCATTCAAGGCCAGCTTTTCCTTCAGAACATGGAGCTGCTCGACATAATTGACGGCGAATTCGCGCGGATCGGTGTCGCGGAACAGCATGGTCAGTTCGTAAAGGCAGCGGCTCTTATGGGCATTGGAAACCTTGAAGTCGAATTCCGGGTCCTTGCCGATCCGCTCGTTCTCATTGTCGATGATGCGCTCAAGCCGGCTCAGCACCGTCTTCACCCGATATTCGCTCGAAACAACTTCCATGAATTCTGCCCTGTCTTTCAAAAAATAGATCAGTTCTTGTTATCGGTGTCAGCGCCGGCACCCAGGGTGCGACGCTCGAGATCGGTCACCCAGCTCATGGCGAGCCCGCGATCCGTCTCATCCGTGGCGGCATTGACGTTATCCTGTCCGCGCATGCGCTGGAGCGCCTGGTCATACATCTGCTGGGCGATGCCGACACCACCGGCTTCGGAGATCACAGTGCCGAGCTGCTCGGCCATCATGCTCTTCCACATCTCACCGGAATTGCCCTTGCCGTACACTTCCTCACTTTCGTCCGGCAGCATGCTCTGGACGAAGTTGGTGAGATAGACGGCTTCGAAATCGCGATAAATCTTCGGAGGCTTGCCGACTTCCTCGGTCTTTTCCGCCGTGGCTTCGACCCGTGCGGCATTGGCCGTACGGGTCAAGATGTCGACAGTTGCGCCAAAACCTGCACCCTTCTCGGCGAGACTGGTCGCCATGAAGTTCGCCCGGTTGGCTTTCAGTTGTTCCTGAGCAGCGGCAACTTGTGCCGGATCAGCAGCGCGGACAACGTCCAGCACCAGATCGCTTGGAGGAGAAATGGCCACGGTGACATCCTCGATTTCGGTTCGAGGCGACTATCACTCCTGAAGCTTGCTGGAGGCTGGTGTGGCAAATTTCAGGTCGATCAGATCGTAGATGGCATCATCGTCGCGTTCGCGCTCTTCGTGGTCGCGCGCATCCTTCATGTTTTCTTCCAGCCGGTCGCCCTTGGCGCGCTCGCGCATCAGCTTCATTTCCTGAACCTGCTGCAGACCGTGCAACTGCTTGTCCGTGTTGGACAGCCGATCGAAGCGGTCCGCATAGTTCTGGGCAAAGAGCCGATGCAACGGATCGAGCGATCCGATGGCATCCATGACCGTGTCCATCGACCGGGCGTTTTCCTCGATGCGTTGTGCGGTGATGCCCAGATCGCTTTCGGCCATCCGCTCCATGTGACGCTGTACGGCGACGAGACGCTTGAGTTTGTCGGATTTCTTTTGCGGTCCCAAGGCAGCCTCGTCAGAAATTGAAGATCATCGGAAAGTACTGACCGAACTGCATGACCATGGCAGCAATAGTGAAATAAACCAGCAACAGACCGCCAAGCAGCAGGTAGGGCGTGGAGATATAGAAAACCGGCACTTGGGGTGCGAGCTTGTTCACCAGACCGACGGCGACGTTGAACATCAGACCGAAAATGAGGAATGGGCTCGCCAGACGCAGCATCAGCAGGAAGGTCTGCGTCAGGGTGTCGGTGAGCGTAATCAGCATTTTCTGGCTGTCCGGCATGCCGCCGATGGGCATCACCGAATAGGAATCGAACAGCGCGCGAAAGACGACATGGTGGAAATCCAGCATGAAGAGAACGAGAAGGCCGCCGAAGGAGATCAGATTGGTCATCTGGTTATCAGGGGCGTCTTCGAGAACATCCGACGAGCCCGGCGTGTTGAGGCCGATCGCCATCGAAATCGCCGAACCGGTGAACTGCAGTCCGAGCACGTAGAAGCGCGGGACCAATCCGTACATCATGCCGATCAGGAGTTCAGCAACGATCACGCCGATAAGTGAGGCCCCTCCCCCGGATACCCGAGGATAAACCGTGTCGAAGAGCAAGGGCGTCATGGCCAGTGAGATGGAGAAGGCGAGGAAGAACCGCACCGTCATCGAGATGCGGGCTGAAGAAAAGCCCGGCAGGGTCATGATGCAGGCGCCGATGCGACAGAAAATCGCGATCAGTACAAGCACACTCCCCTGCGGGTCAGAAATCATGAAATTGAGCCCAGAATCTTGATCTCGATGCCCTTGGCGAGTTCCACATGCGAAAGGACCGGCAAGGTGGCAAAGAGTCGTTCGATGATCATGCGCACATAGGACCGTGTTTCGGGCGACGTGACAAGGACGAAGGGCAGGCCCCGGTCCATGAATTCACGGATAACCTGGCTCGCCTGTTCGGAGAATTCCTCCAGGCTGCGCGGATCAATGTCGAATTCAACGATCTCGCCCTTGGCATCACGCTTGAGCGCCTGGTGGAAGACGAGATCCCACTTGGAGCCGAGGCGCAAGACGCGCAGGACGCCGTTGTCGGTGAGGTCGCCGCAGAGCTGCTGCGCCATGCGGACACGAACATGCTCGACGATCTGCTCGGTCTTGCGGACATGCGGCGCGAGTTCAGCGACCGCTTCAAGAATGAGATGCAGGTTGCGGATCGAGACACGCTCGGCAAGCAGCAACTTCAAGACTGCCTGAAGGCCCGAATAGGACATGTGCGACGAGCAGATTTCGTCGGCGAGCTTCTTGTATTCGGGGTCGAGGCGATCGATCAGCACCTTGACGTCCTTGTAGGACAGAAGCTGCGGCAGGTTGTTGCGGATCACTTCCGAGACATGGGTGAGGACAACAGAGACGTTGTCGATCGGATGGAAGCCTTCGCGCTTCAATTCTTCGGTGAAGGTTTCCAAAACTGACACGGCCGGCATGCCGAAGGCGGGTTCGCGGATCTCGTCGCCGGGAACATTCGGTTTGCGCCCGGAACCGGTGACGACAAGAACTTCGCCGACGCGGAGGTTGTTCGACGCGACCGTCGTGCCGTGGATGCGGATCTGATAGGCCTTTTCCGGGATGGCGATATCGTCGGTGACCTTGATTTCCGGCACCACGAAACCGTACTGGCTGGCGAATTTCTTGCGCATTTTGCCGACGCGGAAGGCAAGCTCCTGATGGGCACCGAGGAGACGGGTCGAGACAAGCTTGCCCAGCGCGAGCTCGATTTCCGAGGTCTTCAGGACAGACTTGACCGAGTCCTTCTCGGCCTCCTTGTTCTGGATGACCTTTTTCTCTTCCTGTTCGCGCTTGAGCTCGGTTTCTGCGGCGAGCTGGCGCGGGATGAACCAGGCGCCGAAGGCCATGACACCGCCAAGGACGGTAAACGGGATCAACGGAAGGCCGGGAACGAGTGCCAGTGCCCCCATCATTGCGGCGGCCACAGACAAGGCGCGCGGATAGCCACTCAGCTGATTGACGACAGCCTGGTCGGTGGAGCCCGGAGTGCCGCCGCGCGACACCAGAAGGCCGGCGGCCAGCGAGACGATCAGGGCGGGAACCTGCGAAACAATGCCGTCACCGACGGAGAGCTTGACGAAGACGTCGGCCGCCTGGCCGAGCTCCATGCCGTGGCGGAAGTAGCCGATAATGATGCCGCCCGCGACGTTGATGGCGGTGATGATCAGGCCGGCGATGGCGTCGCCGCGTACAAATTTGGACGCACCGTCCATGGCACCGAAGAACGAGCTTTCCTGCTCCAGTTCCCGGCGTCTGTGCTGCGCTTCCTTTTCATCGATGATACCGGCAGAAAGGTCGGCGTCGATCGACATCTGCTTGCCGGGGATGGCATCGAGGGTAAAGCGGGCGCCGACTTCCGCGATACGCGTGGCACCCTTGGTGATGACGATGAAGTTGACGGTGATCAGGATCAGGAAGACGATCAGACCGATGACGAAGTCGCCGCCCATCACGAGGTTGGAGAAGCCGGCGATCACCCCGCCCGCGGCCCCGTGGCCTTCGTGACCATGGGTCAGGATGACGCGCGTCGTCGCGATGTTGAGCGAGAGGCGGATCATGGTGGCGATCAGCAGGATCGTCGGGAAGGACGAGAAATCAAGAGGGCGCTGAATCCAGAGCGCGACCATCAGGATGAGGACGGAAAGCGCGATGGAGAATGCCAGGCCGACGTCGATCAGGAAGGGTGGGATCGGCAGGAAGAGGATGCACAGGATCATCACGATCCCGAACGCGAAACCGATGTCACGCCCGCTGGGGCTGGCCTTCGGGATTACGAGTGCAGGTGGTTGCGCCATGTCCATTCCATCTCTTCATGAGAAGTCATCCGAAAGACCATGCTTCCGGCAGTCTGCCTAGGAGAGATAGACGGCGAAGCTTGCGCGAGGGTGTCAGGTCGAACCCGGCTAGAAGCCTGACTGTATCCGAGAGAAAACCAGGTTGCTGAACAGGTTGATCTGGGCGCCGACAAAGGGCGCGGAGATGCCGATGGTGATCATGATGGCCAGGATCTTCGGCACGAAGGTCAGTGTCATTTCCTGAACCTGGGTCAGCGCCTGGATCAGGGCAATCGTCACACCCACGATCATGCCGGCGGCCACAGCCGGGCCGGAAGCGACGATGATTGTCCAGATCGCGGCCTGGAGAATGTCGAGAGCGTCTGCCTCATTCATGAGACGGTATCCTTTCGGGGCGGCGAATCATGCCGTCCGCGCCGAAAGGACTAACACATCAGGAGTCGCTCGTCTCTGTCGTAGGCTTGGTTCCGACGCGAACGCCGACCACGATCGGAACTTCCTTACCTTCCGTCGTCGTTGCGACCATCGTGTCCGTATAGACGCGGACGGAGGCCACGATGCCGCTGGTCTTCTCATCGGCACTGGTGATCGTCTTGCCGATATAGGAGGACGCGTTGGTCAGGGCGTTGCCGGTGATCAAGGTCTCAAGGTTCGAGTTCATCTGGATCGACTGTTCGACCTGGGAGAAGGTCGCCAGCTGCGCGATCTGCGCGCTGGCATCCATCGGATCGGTCGGATCCTGGTTCTTCATCTGGGCGATCAAGAGCTTCAGAAAGCTATCGTAGTCGACAGATGCCTTCGCGGCAGCCTTGCCTGCCGTGCTGCCGGTGGCCGACGACGTCGTCGTGGCGGCAGTAGTGGCGGCTACACCGTCTACCGCCATGGTGCGATCTCCTTACGGATCTGCTCAATCGTTGCCGGCGCCATTTCCTGGTTGTTCAGGATGCGGTCCTCGATCGGATAGAGCTGGCGGATCGCCTTCAGGGCGTCGAAAGCGCGACCGGAGGAGACCATGCCATCGATGCGCTTCAGCTCAGCGAGGATCTCTTCGTTCTCGAAGCAGGACAGCAGCATGATGACCGACTTGCGGAACATCGCCAGCGACTGATCCTTGCCTTCCGGATTGATCAGCATCATCTGGGCGATGAAATAGAGCTGACGCAGCGGCGTGGTCGCCTGTTCCGGCTGCAGAACGTGGTTCTCAAGCAGGAAGGTGACATCGTTCAGGAACTCGAGGGCAACCTTGCGGTCGACGCGCAGAACCGCTCCATTGATGAAAATACGTTCGCCCGACTTGAGCGAGATGCGCAAAGTGCTCTTCATTTAAGTCCATCCCTGATGATGGTTGTCACGTCGATGATGCCCTGGAAGTTCTCGGACTCTCGCTTGCGGATCCGGTCACACTCTTTCAAAATCCAGATGGCGATGGAAATCAGATTGGCGCGTACTTCGTCGCCGAGCTGGTTCTCGGGGTTTTGCAGATCTTCGATCAGCCGGATCCAGACCCGGCGGGTATAGAACAGAGCTTCGATCGCCTCGCGGGAGTAGCCCTTTTTTTCACGGGCCGCGCTCAGAAGCTGGATGCAACGGTCAAGGGCCTGCCGTTCGCGCTCCTTGGCGTCAGCGACGCCATCTTCCATAATCTCGGCATATGAGAACTGGTACATTCAGTTGCCCTTCAGGTTCATTTCACCCTTTGCTCATCAAAGGTAGTTTACAAGGCTCAGCGACTGAATCCTCGCCGTCAGCGTGTAGGATGCTTCCACCATGGCAAGCAGAGAGTTAACGCGAGTCGACGCTTCGTACGCATCTACTTCAATTTTGCTCGACAGGCTGGTTTCGATAATATCCACCTGAACCTTGAGCGAGGCATCCGCCTTCTCAATTCGGTTCTCGGAAAGACCAAGTTCAGAACGCGTCGAGTTGATGCCGGTGATGGCACGGCCCGTGTAATCGATCGCCTTATTGATGGCGACGGTCACAGCAGCGGCCGGCGCACCGATCGTCATGAGTTCCTTGGTAACGATGGCCGCGAGCGCGAAGTAGCGGAAGCCGTCTTCATTGGCCGAGGCCGATGTTTGGACGGTTTCAGACTGCGTGATGCGGCTGGTCATCGCCTGGTCGGTCGCGTTCGACCAATCAGTGTTCCAGTCGGCTCCGGTGTACATCGGCTCAAGCGTGGAGGTGATGAAATCCTCCATGCTCGGGAACCCGCCACTCGGGACGATCGTTGAGACGCTCGCCGTATCGGTCGGGGCAAAGCCGAAATAAGCCGTAAAGGCGTTGTCGAAAGCCGTCTTGGCCGGCGACGTGTCCGTGTAATCGGCGAGCGGCTTCACATCGGTGTTGATACCCGCGAACAGGAACTCACCATTGGCCGACTGGTTGGCCATGCTCGTCATTGTCGAGAGGGAGTTCGATACCGTCATCACGGTCGTGTTGATCGTATCGCTGTTCGACGAACCGGAGATGGTGATCAGCGCGTTGTTCATCTCTTCCGCGGCCGTGGCGATCTGTTTCAGCGCTTCCTGGGAAGCGGACAGACGCTGTGTCGCGATCGAATTGTTGCTGATCATCGAGTTCAGCCGCAGGCTTTCCCGGTTCAGATCAACGACCGTCGAGGTTCTGCTGCCCAGTTCGGCGCCGATGTCGGCGTAGAAGCCGGTGCTGACTTCCTGCTGCGACTTCAAGAGCTCATTTTGCGCCTGCCGAATGGTCAGTCGCATGGATGTTTGGGTGGAAAGATTGGAGACGCTAGCTGTCGACATTGGGATTACCTCACCATATCCATGACTGCCTTCAGCATCTCATCGACGGTCGATACGAGCTTGGCTGCGGCCTTGTAGGACTGTTCGACATCGAGAAGCATTGAGAGTTCTTCGTCGAGACTGACCGCCGTCTTGGAGGAGTAAGTCTGGAAGGTACGCTCGTAGAGCGCCTGCTTGTTTTCGTTCGCCGTCGTCGCATTCGAGCGCAGTTCTTCGAGCCAGCCGATCGAGTTGCTGGCGAAGGACAGCACACTTGCACTGGTCTTCAGGTCGGCGTCGGAGGAGAAGTCGCGATTGGCGGCGAGTTCGTCGACATAGCTGTTGATCAGAGCGGTGAAACCCGAGGATCCATCAACGTTCTGCACGTAGGCAGCGCCATTGATGCCACCGTCACGTATCAGCATGGGATCGCCGCCGGAATCCGAGCGGACGGCCGGATTGACTTGAATGAGGGCAGCCAGTCCAGGCTCTACCGTTCCGGTCAGGGGAACGGTGCCGGTCGGCCAAGTAAACAGGCCAGGCAGTTCGCCGCCGCCGCCGATGTCGGCTTCCTGGAAGGCTTCGATCAGGCCACGCGCGATTTCATCGAGCTGGGTCTGGAAGGTTGGCGCAATGACGTCGCGGATCTGCACGAGGGAAGCCAGCGAACCCTGACCGTCGGTATTGCCGCCGACGCCAGCACGAACTGCAGTGCCGTCGATGTAGATCGCATTGCCGGAGACTGTCGGGTCATAGGTAAAGGTGCGCGCGAAGCTGACTTCGCGCGGTTCCGTCTCGAACAGCGTCGTGCCATCGTAGGTGTAAAGAACCATGTCGCTGTTATCGCGCATGTTCACGGTGACGCCGACGATCTTCGAGATCTCCTTGAGGAGCGTGTCGCGCCGGTCGAGATAGTCGTCGGCATTGCCGCCGGTCGCCGTCTGACGCACGACCGTGTCGTTGACGATCTTGAACTCGGCGAGCAGCTTGTTCAGCGACTCGACCTGCTGAAACATCTGCGCATCGGTATCTTCACGCAGTTTCTGCGTCGTCTTCGTCGTGTTGTTCAGCGAATTGACGACGTCTATCGCATCCGTCACGACCGTAGAGGCGAGCGCGTATTCCCCTGGAGCCGCAGCGAAAGCCTGCAGGCTGCTCTGCAGGTTCGCGAGATAGTTGGAGGGTGACAACTCCTTGTCGTTGCCGCCAAGCGCGTTGGAGAGCGTGGTCAGACCGTCCAGAAGGGTCGACTGCGCACTCTGCTGCGCTGTCGATGAAGACATCTGGCGCAGCAGAGCCATCTGCTGCGACCGCTCGTTCTGCACCGTCGAGAAACCGTAAACGGTCTGTGTGACCACCGCGTCACGGCGAACGTAGTTTTCGTTGCCGGTGTTGGCGATGTTCGTCGAGATTACGGACGTCTGCTGGGACGTATTCCGGAAAATCGAATTGGCCGTATTCAGTGACGATGCAAGCGACATAGGACTAACCTACTCTTTCGATTATCTCTTCAGGTTGACCAGGACTTCCATCAATTCGGAGCCGGTCTGGAATACCTTGGAGTTTGCAGTGTAGTTGCGCTGGGACTCGATCATGGCCGTGAGCTCTTCAGCGACGTCCACGTTGGAGTCTTCGAGCGCACCGGAGAGGATCGTGCCAAAGCCGCTAGAGCCGGCATATCCCAGGATGACGACACCGGAATTGTTCGACTGGGTGTACATGTTGCCGGCCACCGGATTGAGATTGTCCGGGCTCTGAACACTGGCCAGAGCGACACGGAAGGTCGGCACCAGATCACCGTTGTCATAGGCAATCGAAACGATGCCCTTGTCATCGATTTCGTAACCCTTTACCTTCGAGGCAGCGTTGCCATCCACTTTGCCTAGCTGGACGGAAAAATCAGAGGCAAGCTGGGTCGTAGCACCGATGTTGATCACGATGCCGTTGGTGGCTAGGGGGTCGCCGACCTCTGCGCCTTCTACAGTGTAGGGATCAAGCTCCAATTCGGCCGGATCGGGAGATGTAAGCTTGCCGTCGGCGTCAAAAATCAATTGCACCGGAGCAAGGACCTGAGTGCCGCCATCCCTTTCAACCGCAGAGACCAGCCACTCATTGTCGGCGGTCTTTTCATAGGTAAAGTCGATCAAGCGACTTGATCCCTGACTGTCAAAGACGGTCAGAGACGTCTTCTTGATGTCAGAGGCAACTCCGATCTCGGCCGAGTTGGGCAGGTTCACGTTCAACGTGCCTGTCATTGATCTGACTGCCGAAATCCCCGAACCGGACAGGTCCACCGGCTGCAAGCCATCGAAGCCATTGACGACGATCGTCGGATCGACGTCGGAATCGTAGGGATAACCCTGCAACGTGTAGCCGGCCGTGTTCTTCAGGGTTCCGTCGTCCTGGAGAACGAAGGAGCCCGCGCGGGTCATGTAGGGGGTGCCATCGTCGCCCTTCACGATGAAGAAGCCGTCGCCATTGATGGCGAGGTCCGTCGTCGACGTGGTGTAGCTGAAGGTGCCCTGGCTCGAGATCGAGTAACGAACCTGCGTCTCGACACCACCGGAATTGTAGGCGCCATTCGTGGTCGGCAAAATCATCGACGAAAATTGCACAGAGGCCTTCTTGTAGCCGACAGTGCTGGAATTGGCGATGTTGTCAGCGACGGTGCTCAGCCGGTTCGACTGGGCATTCATGCCGGAGACACCTGTCCGCATGGTTCCGTAAAGGCTCATGTCAAAATCCTCGTTTGCTAGTCGATTTGGAGAGTATGAGGTGGGCCTTGCGTGAAGCTGTCTGGCTTGAGCGCCCAGCTATTTTTCCCTCGCGTCGAGGGAAAAAAATGCGGCCGCTCAAGGGCGGCCGCAGGTAGATCAGCTCCAGTCGATGCAGTAGCCGAGAAAGCGTTTGGAATCGACAGGATCGAAACCCAGCTTCTTGCGCAGCTTCTTGCGAAGCTTGGAGATGTGGCTTTCAACGACGTTCTCTTCGACTTCCTCGTCGAAGATCCCGTAGATCGCGTTGAAGATCTGGGTCTTCGATACGCGCCGGCCGCGATTTGCGACCAAATATTCGAGGATGCGGCGCTCGCGGCGCGGCAGGGCGAAGACGTCACCGGCGATCTCGGGATCACGGCCGTCGGAGAAGACCTTGATCGGGCCGATCTCGGTGAAATTGGTGATTGCCCGCAGACGCCTGCGGATTGCCGCAGCACGCGCCAGGATCTCACGGGGATGCACAGGCTTGCGAACGACGTCATCGACGCCGCAATCAAAAAGTGCCAGAGTTGCCTCGAGGGATGGCTGATCGCTGACCGCGATCACCGGTGCCTGGGTCCGGTCGCGAATTGCACGCGGCAATTCGAGGGTCATCTCGCCTTGGCCGAGCACGAATGCTTCAACCGCCGCGATGTCGGAATCGGCCGCCGTATTGACCCATTCCCCGAACTCGCGGGGGTCGAACCCCGTCGAGGGAATCCCCTCGCGTCCAAATAGTGATGTGTATCCGTCTTTCACGAGCTCGCGCTCATCTACCACGACGATCATTCAGCCGCCTCCGAATCAGTGTGGTGTTTCGATGCACCATGGGTACGAATCGGGGGATTCATGAACAACTAGGAGAACTTAACCATAGTTATTAACGATTGATTAACCTTTTGGTGCCGATTTGAACTAGATCTAGTAGGTTTTTAACTAAATAGGCACTATTTTCCAGTGGAAAAGTTAACGCAAGTTTCGCACAAGGTCTTGCCGGACCTCCGACTACCGCAGTGTCGCCACAATTGGCAAATCGGCACAATCGTGGCTGTCAAACAACCCAGAATTGTTATTCACCGCAAAATTGTCGCGCATTAGGCGTCCAGTTTCCGTATCCCGTTGCGACCAGATTGGAGATCACACGGCACACGTAACGCTTCTGGGCGGGATCATTGTTGGGGCCCGCGTGATAGCGGGCGACCGCCATAGTCCAGGTTTCGTGACGATTGTGCAGGTTGCTCAGGAAGCGTGCGGCATACTCCACGTTGCGCTTCGGGTCGAACATCGCCTCGACTGAGGTAAAGTGCTCTCCGTGGAAGTGCTGATTGATCTGCATGCATCCGACGTCGATCAGCTTCGCACCACCCATTCTTGCCCGCTCGAAAGCATCGAGAGCCGCATCCAGATCGTCGAAATAATAGGCTTTGCCCTCGACGTTCATGGCATAGGGCGCAAGGCTCCCTTTGCGGCCAGTCTCTGTCAGGCCGACCGAATAGAGGATGCCTTCGGGAACGCCGTATTTGGCTGCGGCCGCGCCGATGGCGCCCTCACAGGCGCCGCGACTTGCCTCTGCCTCAGACGTAAAGCTGATCAGGGCGAGCGCCGCGATTGCCGGAAGCGGGAACATCCGTCGTATCAGCCACACGCTCATCCGCCATCCTCACGGTATTTCCTGGCGCGTCACCGCGCTGCTGTCGTTCACCACCCTGATTTCCGGGCTGGAAGGTCTGTTGACCGGTCTGCTGGTTCTGGGAACCATTCTGTCCGGCGTCCGCGCTCCGATCGGCCGATGAGGTCTGCATGGTCACCTGGACCTGGTCGACGACGAGACCCTGCGCCCGGAGTGCCTTCAAGATGTCGCTCTGATCGTTGGAGAGCTGACGGAAGGCCGCCGCGTTGTCCACGGTCAACTGTACGCTCAGTTCTTCACCGGACAGGCGCAGAGTTGCGGTGACGCTGCCGAGGTCAATCGGCGTCATCTGAAGCTTCAACGTATGCACGACCTTGCCCTGGCTGGACTGGGCGGCGGCATTGGCGAGCTCGGAGCCGGGCGCCATGGCGCCGAGCCAGTCATTGTCACCCAGCATCGCTGCGGTGATGGACGCAGCGTTGGACGTCGAGACTGGAGCGATGTAGCGGCGGCTGTCGACCACCGTGACCGTTTCAACGGCCTTCTGTTCGGCCTGCTCAGGAGAAGACGCAGCCTCCCCGCGCAGAACAAGTGGCTGGCCCTTGCCGTCTGCCCGGACGAAGCGGAAATCGCGATCGCCGTCAGATCTGTCGTCATCCGAAGCCGTGCTATCAGCCGCATCACGAGCCTTGGCATCGACGAGGTTGCCGGGGAGAACCTTCTGCTCGTCCTTGGCCGCCTTGTCGCCCTTGGTGGGCTCCTGGCCTTTGTCCGTCGGATCGATCTTGCCGCCAGCAAGAAGCTGGAGCACATCGGCGAGATCCGCCACGGGAGTTTCCGGCGCAGTCGCCTCGCCTGCAGCCTGTTCGGCCGCGGCCGGTTCGCCTTCTCCGGTTTCCTTGCGATCCCGGACGGCCGCCATCGCTTTTGCCAATTGCGCCTTCAGTTGCGGATCGAGGCCTTCGATCTCGACCTGAGGCTCCTTGTCACCTTGAGAATTTCCATTGCCCTTGCCCTGCGCCTTGGCGAGAGCCCGGATCAGATCACCCGTGGAGATGTCATCCGGCAGCGCATCGAGTTGCGCCAGCAAAGCTTCGTCGATGGCCGGGAAGGATCGCTCCCCTGCCCGTGTCCCCGTCTTTGCTATTGGCTGATCGACGTCTGCATCAGAAGCATCCGTCTCGTCGCGCGTACGATCCTGCCTCGACGCGCCGGCCTCCTGCTCGCCGGATTTGGAGAGCACCTTGGAGAAGCTGCTGTCGTCCGCTGCCTTGTCTGCGCGGCCCGAACCGGCCGGAGCCGCCGAGGCATCCGTTGCGGGCATTCTGGGGGCTGAGATTGCGTCCATCATGTTACGGGCCTTCTTTCTGGAGAAGATCGTCAATTGCGTCGAGCTTCGAGCGCCCGGAATCGACGAAGCTACGCAATTCCGGGTCAATTTCCGTCTGCTCGGCAGGAAGTGTCGCTACGGCGCTGGCAGCCGGCTGCGCCAGTTCAGTCTGAGCAACCGGCGTCGGCACGGGCTGGGCAAACGGGTCCTGCAGGTCGGGATCCGATACTGCGGACTGCGCCGGGTTCTCGATGCTCACGGCCTCGGCCGAAGGAGTCTGGGAACGCTGAGCCGGTTCGGGCTTACGCAGAACTTCCTTGGCTATGGTTTCAGCCGCGCGCCTCAAGGCACGATCCCGGGGCGACAACATGTCTTCCGGGACCTGCATCAGGGCCGCCATGGCGTCGTCGACATTCTCGGTGGGGACACGCACGAGGCTGCCATAGAGTTTCGCCAAAGCGTCGGCACCTTCCTCGGTGCCAGAAAGCAGCTTCGCCTGCTCGGCCGCCATGGTCGCCAGTTGCTTGCGGCCGGCAATGGCCGCCTCACGGGCAATACGGAGGTAGACCTCACGGCGCCGATCCGCATCCATGTAGCCGAGCGTGGCTTCGATGTCGGTGGGCTTCAGCGCGTCGTAATGCTCCACGACGAAGCGGACGAACAGATCGGCGAACTGGCTGGCATAGGGAGAATAGAGGAAGCGACGGGCATAGCCATTGGCGTAGAGCGAGGCCTTGTCGACGATCTTGGCATCGATCGCGACCGCAAGCGACCGTCGCAGGGCCGCTTCCTCGACGATGGTGCCGGGCGCCGTAAGACGGGCCCAGTCGTAGAACTTGAGCGCACCGGCCGGATCACGCGTCAGGGTCACATTGCCGGCGACCAGCGCTAGATAAGGGCCGATCTTGTCATTCTTGTATTCGACGGCCATGTCGCCGAGGGTCTTGCCAATGAGAGTACCCTTGCCGCTCAGATACTTGCGCAAGGCATCACTGACCCGGTTGTCGAAGTTGCCCTCGATGTCGCGGGCGACGAGGAATTCCAGGGTTGCCGGATTTCCTCCGCTCATCGCGTAAATCAGTGCCGCATCGACATTGCGAGGATCCTGGAAGATCTTCGGGTCGGCAGTGCGCAAACGCTCGTCGATCGTATTGAGCACGAACCGCTGCATGTCGGCCGCAGAATGGTCGCCGCGCACGACGGTATCCTGGACGAATTGCAGCGATCGCAGCATTCGATAGGGCTCGATCGCCTCGTCCGTCGACTGCGCATAGCCGAACGATCCGACCGAAAGAACAGTCAGACCGGACAGCAGCAGGCGGAGGGTGAGACGGCGGATGAGCATGGTCAGCCCTGCTCCGCTTCGATCAGGATCTCGATGCGGCGGTTAGCGTCCGCAAGCGGATCTTCCGGCACCTGCAGGCGCCGATCGGCAAAGCCGGAAACCTGTTCGACACGATCCTCGTCAAGACCGCCGCGGACCAGCATGAAATAGGCGCTGTGGGCGCGGGCCATGGAAAGCCGCCAGTTGTCATTTTCCGTGCCGCGGAACGGGCGGGCGTCCGTATGGCCACGGATCACGATGCGGCCAGGCTTTTCCTGCAGGATCTGACCGAGTTTCTCCATGGCGACCACCAGTTCGCGGCGCGGCACGGCCGAGCCGAGATTGAACATGGCGGCATCACTCTGATCGCTGATCGTGACCAGCAAGCCACCTTCCGTCGGCGTGACGATCAGCCCCTCGGCCAGCTTGCCGGCTGCACCGCCAATGGCATTTGCGATTTCCGCCTTGAGAGTGTCCGCCGCAGCAAGCTGAGCCTCGAGCACAGCCTCGGCGGTTTCCGGCTTCTCAGCAACTCCCTTGAGCGGCTGTTCGGTCTGGCCGATCTCCGACGCTTCAGCATCGGCAGGCTTGTCCGCGGCCATCGCGTCTGATGGCGTGGCTGCCGGATCCGGCTTCTGACCAGGCACCACAAGGGCGATCTGCTGTTCGGGCTCGGTCGAAGGTTCAGACGTGTCCGTGTCGGATGGCGGGGCGGTCTGTGCCTGCTCGGCCGGTGTCTGCGCGTCGGTCGGCTCGCCCGGGGGACCGTTGGCTGTCTGAACCTGCTGCGTCCAGAAATCCGGATCGAAGGGATCGCGATAAGCCTCACCGCCCTGAGCGCCGGTGGACGGGCCTGACTCGGCTGCGCCGCCTTCGCCCTTGGCGCTGACATTGGCCTGCTGCCCTACTTCCTGGGCAATTTCAGCCAGAACCGAGTAGGGGTTTTCGAAGAAGTCGGCCTCCGAATAATTGGCTTCGTCGCCCGAGGAGGCCGTCTGGTCATCGCCGGTTGCGGCGGCGGAACCTACCTTGTCCTGGTCTTCATCGACCTGGGAGCGTTCCTTCTTCTCCTGGCCCTCGCTGGTTTCGACTGGCTTTTCCAAGCCCTTTTCGGTCGGCTTCTCGTCGGAGAGCTTGATCGGGTTGAAATAGCTGGCCACCGTGGCCTTGGTCTCTTCATTGGCAGCATTGACCAGCCACATGACGAGGAAGAAGGCCATCATTGCCGTCATGAAGTCGGCAAAGGCAATCTTCCACGCTCCGCCATGCGCGCCATCGTGGTCACCCTTGCGGCGCTTGACGATGATGATCTGGCTCTTGCCGTGGTGGTGGTTCTCGTCGCTCATGCCAGCACTTTCTTCAAGCTCGCCGTAAAGGCCGAGATGCGGGTGACAAGCGCGGCATCGCCGAATTCAGCCGAGAGATCGAGGTCCGGATCCTCGACATGGCGTAGGAAACTTGTCTGCTCCGGCATTTCCGATTGCAGCTTTTCAAACAGGTGACGAGGCCCCTTGACCTCGATCGTGCCGGCCTCGCCCGCAGTGATGGCTGCCTTCAAGAGATCAGCCAGGTCTTTTACGGCCGTCTCGGCAAGTGCCTCGCCGATCACCGGAGCGAGCGCAATCGCCGCCTGTTCGCTCACGGCAAGCGAGAGCCTCTCGATAACGTCCGGCAGCTTTGTCGCGAGCAGGTCTGCAAACTCGTCACGCAGTTTTTGGTCACGCTCGGCCAGCGCCTGGGCGTGGGCGATCTCCATCGCCTGCCGGTCCACCTCGAAACGTTCTGCAGCTGCCTTCTCACCGGCTTCATGGCCCTCGGCATAGGCCTCGCGTTTGATGGCCTCGACGTCGACTGCCTCTGGTTCGGGAAGAGCTGGAAAGTCCATATCGAAGGCATCCACCGACGGCATATCAAACGTCGGCGCCGGCGGCGCAGGTGGCGCCACCGTTGTCGAGAAGTCCTTGAGATAACGGGCCAAAGGCATGCTCATGGGCGATCGCCTCCATCGGCGACAGATTGGACACGGCTGACGTGCACTTGCAGGAGAAGAAGATCAAACATCAGCATATCCGTACGCGTTCTCTCATCTTCCAGGATCGATCAAAGCTCATTCGGCGCGGATTGGCTTCTGATGCCACGTGCGCTTCCTGAAGCTAGGGGTTCAAACTTGCGCGAAGATGAATGAGGTTTGCGGTCGGCCTGCTTCAAAACGGCACGGAACCGCCAGATGCCTGCGCATCTGGCGGTTCAAGGCTTATCGTTGGAAGAGCGTCAGAAGTTTTTCGGCGCTGCTGTTGGCGATCGAGAGTGCCTGGATGCCAAGCTGCTGCTGGGTCTGCAACGCCTTCAGACGCGTCGATTCTTCGTTCATGTCGGCATCAACAAGACGGCCAATGCCCTTGTCGATCACATCCATGAGGTTCGAGACGAAGTTGTCCTGCATCTCGATACGGCTGGTGATGGCGCCGAGTGTGGCGGCGGCATCGGTCAGCTGCTGGATGACGTTGTCAACGACAGCAATCATGTCGTCGAGTACATCATCGGGGGTGTCGGTCTCTATCGCGATCTCGTCGCCGCCCGTCGGCCCTCCCATGTCTAGGAGGTAGTATTCGCGCGCGCCGGTGCCGGTGTTGCGCAGGGCATCGGCATCAATCGACTTGGTGAGAAAGCCGCGAGACGCATCCTGGGTGTCGATCAGCACGGATTCAGCGGTGTCGAAATCGAGGGTCGTGACCTGAACGCTGCCGTCTGCTCCGCGGACGAAGGAGGAAACAACCTGCTTGGTGCCTAGCTCCAGCGCATTGGTGTTGTAAAGCCAGTTTTCACCCGAGAAAGATGCCGACTGGGCCGAGGAAATCAGCTGGTTTTTCAGCTGCGTCATTTCCTCGTTGATCTTGTTCTTGTCGACGCCCGGTTCGCGGGCGGCAACCAGCTTCGCCTTGATCGTGGACATCACGTCGACGACATTGTCGAGCGCCGTGTAAGCGGTATCAACGGTTGCCGCACCGAGGCCGAGTGCGTCGGAAACTGTCGAGAGCGCAGCATTGTCGGAGCGCATCGTCGTGGCAATGGACCAATAGCCGGCATTGTCGGCTGCCGTTTCGACCCGGTAACCCGACGAAACGCGCCGCTGGGTCATCTCGAGATTGTTATCGATCGAACGAAGTGTCTGCAGCGCCGCCATGGCGGCCGCATTGGTCATAATACTGGTCATGCTTGGTGCCCCTAAGCGTGTCGGACTGCGCATCCGGCGACTTGCCGGCACGACGGGAGGGCATCATGCAAAACGCGCGAACGCGCGGTCCCCGTCACTGTTAACAAATCGTTAACAGCGGCAGTTAACAAACAGACCAATGACATGGCAAGGCACAGGCTTGTCTTTTGTAGTCCAAACGAAATTGCCAAAAGTTTCGCGCAAGGCTCAAACGAAAATCCGCGCCTCTTGCGAGGCGCGGATTCACACCGATAACATCCGACACTGTCAGGGCGGGACGAAGTCGCCCCTAGCCAGAGCGCCGCTTACTGACGGAAGAGTGTCAGGATGCTTTCGGAAGAGGTGTTGGCGATCGAGAGCGACTGGATGGCCAGCTGCTGCTGGGTCTGCAGCGCCTTGAGGCGGGTCGACTCTTCGTTCATGTCGGCATCAACGAGACGGCCAATACCGCTGTCGATCGAGTCGGTCAGAGCCGCGACGAAGTCTTCCTGCATGCCGATGCGCATGGAGATGGAACCGAGGGCAGCCGCCGCGCTGGTCATCGCCTGGAGTGCATCTTCAACAAGTACCAGTGCTTCCTGCATGTTGGTTTGGACATCAGGATCCGCATACTGGGTTATGTCGAGCGTATCGACCGACTGGGCCGCTACGGCGGTAAATGTGCCCGTGGTCCCGAGGATGCCGGACGCATAATCAATCGCCCCGGCATTGTCACCACCGAAGAGCACCGTCATCTCGCCGACAGTAGCGCCATCCAGACTGTAAGGCGTAGTCGAGACAGAGACTTGTCCGTTGGAGTTTCGAATGAAGCCGGATACTACGGTGACTTCCACGGCTCCGGCATTGCTGTCCGTGCCACCTGCGACCCAGTTCTGACCACTGAAGCTGGCGGATTCGGCGATTGACCGAAGCTGCTCTTTCAATTGATCGATTTCTTCCTGAATCTTGTTCTTGTCGACGCCTTCTTCGGTGGCGGCAACAACCTTAGCCTTGATTTCCTTCACCACCTCAACAGCACTTTCCATTGCTGCGTAGGCGGTATCGATCTTGGCGGCGCCGAGGCCGAGTGCGTCCTGGACCGCTGAGAGGGCCATGTTGTCGGAGCGCATCGTGGTTGCGATCGACCAGTAGGCGGCGTTATCTGCTGCTCCGCCGACGCGCAGGCCGGAAGATACGCGTGCCTGGGTGTCCTGCATGCTGGAATCGAGCGCGCGGAGTGTCTGAAGTGCAGCCATCGCTGCGTTGTTCGTCAAAATGCTGGTCACGGTCGTGTCCCTTAAATGGCTAGATTTGGGGACATCCCGGTCTTGTCCGGGAACGATGAAGCGGCCTAATGCCCTTAACCAGTTCTTCGTCTTGGTTAACTCATCGTTACATGACCCCATGTAACGGGCTTATGGTTAACGCATGGTTAAAGAGATCTGATAAAATCGTTAAAACGCAAAAAGCCGCCCCGGAGGGCGGCTTCGATGCTGGATCTCTTCAGTCTTAGCGGAAGAGCGACAGGATGACTTCCGAAGAAGAATTGGCGATCGAGAGCGACTGGACTGCCAGCTGCTGCTGGGTCTGCAGTGCCTTGAGGCGGGTCGATTCTTCGTTCATGTCGGCGTCGACGAGGCGGCCGATACCGGAGTCGAGCGAGTCAGACAGCTTGTTGGCGAAATCTTCCTGCAATTCGATGCGCATGGAAATCGAACCGAGTTCAGCGCCAGCGCTGGTCATTGCGGCCAGGGCTTCATCAACCAGCGTCAGGGCTTCTGCCATCTCGGTGCCGTCAAAGGTGGAGATGTCCAGTTCGTAGACGGAGACGCCGATGGTCGCACCGCCAGCGGTTCCCAGGATGCCCGTCGCGTCATTGATGCCGCCGGAACCGTCGCCGCCGAACAGCAGCGTGCCGTCAGCAGCGTCCGTCAGCGAGTAAGTCGTCGTCTTAACCGAAACGGCATTGTTGGCGTCGCGCACAAAGCCCGATACGACGGTCACGTCTGCGGCGTCACCAGCGATCCAGTTTTCGCCCGAGAAGGACGCGGATTCGGCGATCGACATCAGCTGCGCCTGCAGCTGGGTGATCTCTTCCTGAACCTTTTCCTTGTCAACGCCTTCTTCGGTCGCGGTGACCAGCTTTGCCTTGATTTCCTTCACGACTTCGATGGCAGATTCCATACCGGCATAGGCGGTATCGACCTTCGAAGCGCCCAGGCCCAGAGCGTCAGAGACGGCAGAGAGGGCCATGTTGTCGGAGCGCATGGTGGTGGCGATCGACCAATAAGCAGCGTTGTCGGAAGCTTCGCCGACGCGCAGGCCGGAGGAAACGCGGCCCTGGGTGTCTTCCATGCTGCTGCCGATCGTGCGCAGCGTCTGGAGTGCCGACATTGCGGCGATATTGGTAAGAATGCTCGTCATGGTAGTGTTGCCCCTTGAATGGCTGACTAAGAAGGGACATTCCGGTCTCACCGGTAACGGCGCACAGCATCATGCCTGCTAACTGGCTGAAATGTATAAGTTAGCTCGCCGCTTCGATAGGCTTAGATAAAACCATCAAGGTTAATGAAGGCCTAAACGAACGGACACATTGGCGGATTTTCGATTTTTTTTGCAACCTTCGCGCGTACGCGCGCGTAGCAAATCATGATTAATAAAACGCAAAGGCCGCGCTCGTTTCCGAACGCGGCCCTCGTGTTGCTTCCGATCCGGTTCAGCCTCCGGATGGTTAAGCCTTCCCTTCGCGCGCCTCTGGTCAGCCACCAAGGCATAATGGCGTCAGGACAGTCTAGCCGGCCCTCACGGGCCGACTTGATGTTGCGATTAACGGAAGAGCGACAGGATGTTCTGCGAGTCGCTGTTGGCGATCGAGAGCGCCTGGATCGCCAGCTGCTGCTGGGTCTGCAGAGCCTTGAGGCGGGTCGACTCTTCGTTCATGTCAGCGTCGACGAGGCGACCAACGCCCTTTTCGATGGCGTCAGACAGCTTATCGGAGAAGGCGGTCTGCAGTTCGATACGCGAAGAGATCGAGCCGAGCTTTGCCGCAGCGCTGGTCATCGACGTGAGAGCCGTTTCAACGTCAGTCAGCAGGTTGCCAAGTGCAGTCGCATCAGTGTCGTTGTCGATCGTGAAACCATAGATGCTCTGCGTGCTTGCAGCGCCGTTAGCGCCCAGGATCCCGGTGGTGGTGGTGATGGCACCAGTCGTGGCGTCCGCCTGGAACAGCATGTTCGTGTCGTCAAGCGTTACAGTGGTGGACTTGACCGAGACAGTGTTGTCAGAGGCGCGCACGAAGCCAGTGATGACGCTCACAGAGGCGCCGTCTTCGTTCGCAAGCCAGTTCTGGCCGTTGAACGATGCCGATTCAGCGATCGACTTCAACTGCTCCTGCAGCTGAGTGATTTCTTCCTGAATCTTTTCCTTGTCGACACCCTGTTCCTGTGCGGCGACGAGCTTGACCTTGATTTCCTTGACGACGTCAATAGCCGATTCCATACCGGCATAGGCGGTATCGACCTTCGCTGCGCCAACGCCCAGAGCGTCGGTCACGGCCGATAGGGCCATGTTGTCAGACTTCATGGTCGTCGAGATCGACCAGTAAGCAGCGTTGTCCGACGCCTTGGAGACCTTCATGCCGGTCGAGATGGAGTTCTGCGTCGATTCCATGCTGGAAGCGATCGAGCGCAGGGTAGAAAGCGCGGACATCGCGCTGGAGTTGGTCAGAATGCTGGCCATAGGATTTGTCCCTTAAAAACGAGATACAAGAGGGGACATACCGGACTGAAAAGCTTACCGGTCACGGACGTTCGGCATCATGCCTTTTGGTATTTTTCGTTGCTACCAGACCCGTCGTGCGAGGTCCAAACTCGCAGCCAATCCTTGCCAACTTCTTTACATTTGAAGGTAGCTCAAGGGGCGCTGATGACGTGGTAAATCGCCCGTAAGGGAGCGTGGTGAATCAACCGTAAGCGGGGATGGTTAACTTAGGCAAACGATCTGACGAGACTGCCGACGAGCAGGTTCCAGCCGTCGATCAAGACGAAGAACAGGATCTTGAACGGCAGGGAGATCGAGGTGGGCGGCAACATCATCATACCCATGGCCATGGTAATGGTGGCGACCACCATGTCGATGACGAGAAAGGGCAGGATGATCAGGAAGCCGATTTCAAAGCCACGTCGGATTTCCGAAAGCATGAAAGCGGGGATGAGGACACGGTAGTCGACCTGGCCGTCGACGATGGTCGCCTGGCCGCGCTCATTCGCAATATCGACGAAAAGGGCCAGATCCCGGTCACGCGTGTTCGCGGTCATGAAGGCGCGAAACGGCTCCGCGATGAGGGCGACCGCTTCGGCCTCGGTGATCTGGTTGTTGATGAGCGGCTGAACGCCTTCGCGCCAAGAGCGGTCCATGGTCGGCGCCATGACATAGAAGGTCATGAACAGCGCCATGCTGGTCAGGATCATGTTCGATGGCGTGGTGGCAAGCCCCATGCCGGAGCGCAGAATGGAGAAGGCGATCAAGAAACGGGGAAAGCTCGTGACCATGATCAGAATGCCGGGTGCGATCGACAGCACCGTCAGCAGCCCGAAGGTACGAATGATCCACGCCGCCACCGATCCATCGATCGGGGTGTTGAAGATATCCGTCGGCAACTGCTGGGCCACAGCCAGTTGCGGCGCCATCATCATGACAGCGACGAGGAGTAGAAACCGAATCATTCGATCACGAGCGTTCTGAACATCACCTTGGATACGCGGCCTTCCGAGCGCAGGTCAACTCGCTCCTGAAGGTCATCCTTGAGATATTGAAAGCCGCGCGGACCTTCGACCTGTTGCAGTGACACAGTGCGCAGATACGCCATGATGTCCTGATGCACTGCCTCGGCGATCTGAACGTCCGGCGGACCGTTGAACATCAGGGCCACTTCGAGACGGATCCAGTTTTCCGAGGGGTATGCGAGGTTTGTGGTGATCGGCGCGAGTGCGACCACGCCGTTCGCCTCCGTGGAGATGGGGGGAATTCCCTCTTCGTCCTTCTTGGCATCACCGCCATGTCCACCGGATGCCGCTTCCGCCGCCTTGGCAGCGTCTTCGGCCTGCTTGACCTGAGGTGCGAGCATATTGCCGATCACCCACCCGCCACCGCCACCGACAGCGGTCAGGACCACCAGCGGGATGACGAGCGCCATGAGCCCCGACTTCTTCTTGCCTTCGCCTTCCTGACCTTCTTCCATGTGCCTTGCCTCCCCCGCGTCAGAACGGCGAGTAGATGTCGACGACCTGCTGGCCGATCGGCGGCTGCTGGACCTCGGTCAGACGGCCACGGCCACCATAGGAGATGCGGGCTTCGGCGATTCGGTCATAGGAGATCTGGTTGTCTGCATTGACATCCTGGGGCCTGACGATACCGGCGACGTTCAAGATGCGAAGCTCGTGGTTCACCCGCACTTCCTGCGAACCGCTGATCAGCAGGTTGCCGTTTTCAAGCACACCCGTGACGACGGCTGCGACCAGAAGGTTCAAGCGCTCCGAACGCTCTGTCTTGCCAGATCCCTTGGAGCTCGTGTTGGAATCGGTCGAGAGATCGCCGGACGTTCCCGTATCTGTCGAGAAGCCTAGGAAGTTGGAGACGTTCGCACCCCAGCTCAGTCCGGTCCCATTGGTGCGGCTGCGGTCTGTCTTGTTGTCGAACGAGGCCCGATCATTGATCTCGATATTGACCGTCAGGATGTCGCCGACGTTCAGGGCACGCGCATCCTTGAAGAGCGCGGACTGGCTGTCGCTCCACAGCGAATAGCCACTGGCCGTCTGGGCTTGCTGCTTGGGGTACATCGCCATCTGCGGGGTCTGGCTGTAACGCAATCCGGACCCGATCGGGCTCATCGACGGTGCGTTGCCAATCTCCTTAACCGTCTGGCTCTGGCAGCCGGCGAGGAAGAGAACGGCCAGCAATGCCGGGAAACGCTTCATCATGATGGGTCCTTCGAGGTATTGGGGTTTCCGGCGCTCGACATGATCGAAGCGACCTGGGCAGCCTTGGCCGGGCTCATCTCGGTCAGGATGAGGCTCGCCTGGCGCGGCTGGAGTTTCATGATGATGGCAGCTGCGAGCATGACGTTGGTCTCCTCCAGCTGAGGGGCTGCGGCATCCGGCGCCATCTTTCGGTAAATCTCGACGAGCTGCCCTTCGGCTTGCTTCATGAATTCGTTGCGGCGGGTCAGCCAGTCCTCGTATTCTTCGCGACGCTGCTCGAGGATTGCGATACGGCTATCCACGTCGGCCTGCAACTTGTCGAGTTCCTGCTTCTGCAGGAGGTAACGCTGGTCGCGTGCTGCATCCGCGATGCCGGTGCAGAATTGGCGGATTTCGGCTTCTGTCGCACTGCCAAGCGGCTGTTGCTGGCCGACCGCGTTCTGGGCGAAGGCGGGCAATGTGGCGATGGCCACGACCAGAGCCACCTTGCGCAGCGACTTTGCAGAGGGGCGAAGACAATCGAGATGGATCATTGCAGCACGAGCTCCGCTTGCAGCGCACCGGCGGACTTGATGCCCTGCAGGATGGCGATGACGCCGTCAGGCTTGATCCCGATGCTGTTGAGGCCGCTGACGAGGGTTCTGAGATCAGGTCCATCGACGATTGCGATCTGATCGCCTTCCTGCCGGATCGAGATATCTGTCTGCGGCTGGACAGCCGTCTCACCGCGCGAGAACGCCTCTGGCTGAATGATCTGCGGGGTTTCCTGCACCTGGACGGTCAGCGTTCCATAGCTCACGGCAACGCGCGAGACACGGACATCGGCGCCGATGACGATGGTACCGGTACGCTCGTTTATGACGACACGGGCCGGTGAATCCGTTGCAACGACCAGGTTTTCGATGTCCGCCATCAGGCGCGCGAGGTCGGCCGTGCGGGGTTTCTGGACAACCACTTCCTGGCTGTCGCGTGCCTCGGCGATCGGCGCGCCATAGTTGGCAGCCGCATAGGCGTTGATCGTGTCAGCGATGCGAAGCGACGTGGTGAAGTCGGCGTTGCGGAGCTGCAGCACGAGATTGACGCTGTCCTTGAACTTGGACGGCAGTTCGCGCTCGATGATCGCACCCGTCGGCACGCGGCCGGACGTCGTGATGCCTTGCTGCACGGCGGCAGCGTCACCCTGGGCATTGAAGCCGGAGACGACGACAGACCCCTGCGCAACGGCGTAGATCTGACCGTCGGCGCCGGTCAGCGACGTCATGACCAGGGTGCCACCGCGCAGAGACGTTGCGTCACCCAGCGAGCTCACGGTCACGTCGATGCGGCTTCCGGGGCTCGCGAAAGGCGGCAGATTGGCGGTGACCATGACGGCCGCGACGTTCTTGGCGTTCGACTGCCCGCCCTGGGTTGAAATGCCGAGGTTCTGGAGCATCGCGCGCATCGACTGGTCGGTAAACGGCGACGAGCGCAGGCTGTCGCCGGTTCCCTGCAGACCGACCACGAGGCCGTAGCCGATGAGCTGGTTGTCTCGTCCGGACTGGAGCGAGGCGATGTCCTTGATGCGCGAATTGGCGCTCATGGCCGGCTCGAGGGGAGCCATGACCAGCGCCAGCGCGCAGAGCGCGATCCGCATGGGAGCAATCAATCTCATTTTGCCATCACCTGTACCGTGCCATCCGCCATGACCGTGCCAGACACGATCGAGCCAGAATCAATGTTGCGGACCTTGACGACCTCGCCGACGGACGCATCGGTCAGCGGCGTGCCACTGGCGCTGATGAGCATGGTGCCAATCGTGAACGTCAGCCGAACGCTGCTTCCGCGCTTGACCGCAAACGCTTCGCGAAGGCCATGGACCGGAATGGTCCGACCGGGGAGCAAGGTACGCTTGGCCACCATGCCGACCACCTCTTCCCTGGTGCGGGCATAGCCTCCGGCCAGATTGGGATTGGTCACGGCAACCACATCGACCTGCTCGGATGCAATGGTTTCGCCGGGATAGATCACCTGCTTGGGGATCACGGCCGTGTTCTGCGCCAGGGCAGTGCCGGCGCCGAGAGCCATGGCGGCGACGGCGAGAGCCATCGCGCGCAAGGCGTGTCCGAATTTCCGGCGAAACCTCATGTTTGCCTCCAGTTGTCTTACTTGAGGTTCTTGCTGACGATCTGAGCCATCTCGTCGGCAGTGGTGATGACCTTGGAATTCATCTCGTAGGCGCGCTGGGCCGAGATCATGTCCGTGATCTCCTTCACCGAGTCGACGTTCGAGGCTTCCAGGTAGGACTGCTTGATGTAGCCGAATCCCGGATCTTCCGGCGCACCCACGATTGCGGCACCCGAGGCTGCGGTTTCGGCAAACAAGTTGTCGCCGAGCGGCTTCAGACCGGCTTCATTGACGAAGTTGGCGATCGTCAACTGTCCGAGGTCGGTATAGTCGGGATCGTTGCCGATGCGAGCCTGAACCTGGCCGGTACGGCTGATCACCACTTCGCTGGCATCCTGCGGGATCGTGATCTGCGGCGTGACGAGGTAACCGTCGATCGTGACCAGCTGGCCTTCGGCATTCATGTTGAATGCACCGGAGCGGCTGTAGAGGGTTGCACCATCAGGGCTTTCGATCTGGAACCAGCCGCGGCCGATGAGCGCGAGGTCCAGTTCGTTGCCGGTCTGAGTGAGCTGGCCCTGCGTGTGAATGTTCCGGACGGCTGCCGTCTGCACGCCAAGACCGATATTCGCGCCTTCCGGCACGATCGCCTGGTTCGCACGGTTCGGCACGCCCTGGGCGCGTTCCGTCTGATAGAGGAGGTCGGAGAACTCAGCACGCGCGCGCTTGAAGCCCGTCGTGTTGATGTTCGCGATGTTGTTCGCGATGACTTCGAGGTTGGTCTGCTGGGCGTCCATACCCGTGGCTGCGATGGCAAGCGCTCTCATAGTTCGGTACCCCTGCTAGATTTGCATCTTTGTGATTTCGAGATAGGCGTTGACGATCTTGTCGCGGAACGCGATCGCCGTCTGGAGCGACTGTTCTGCCTGCATCACGGCATCGACCACCTCGCGGGTGTTCGCCTTGCCCATCAGGCCGTCGAACGAAGTCTGCTCGGCCTGTTTCAGGTTGTTGGCCGCGTCTGCTGCGACATTGCTCAGCGCTGCCATGAAGGTCTCGCCGGTCATCGTGCCGGGCGTCGTGCCCTCGGCAGTCAGGCCCTTGGACGAAAACGAGCTGGACAGTGACTCCAGGCCGCCGATGCCCGACAATGCGCTGGTCTTGGTGATGGATTCGATCATTGCGATGCCTTCAGAAGCGCGATTGTCTGGGAAATGATGTCTCGAGTCTGCTTGATCGTCTGCAGATTGGCTTCGTAAGTCCGATTGGACTCACGCATGTCGGCCATCTCGATCAGGATGTTGACGTTCGGCATCTTGACGATGCCGCGCTCGTTGGCCGCCGGGTTGCCCGGATCGTATTCTTCGATGAAGTCGGCAAGATCGACGCCGAGCTTCTTGACCTCGACGGTCTGTGCGCCGGTTGCGCGATCCAGTTCGGCCCCAAACGTAATCGTCTTGCGGCGATAGGGGTCGGCACCGGGCGTATCGCCCGTGGTGCGCGCATTGGCGATGTTTTCCGATACGATGCGAAGGCGGGTCGACTGGGCTTCAAGCCCACTTCCCGCAACGCGCAGAGTTGCCAGCAAAGGATCAGTCATCAGCGTTTCACCGTCATAAGCATCATGCGATGGAAGGAGGACATCAGCGAGGTGTTGAGCTCGTGATTCCGCTTGATCTCGCCCGTCTTTCTCAGTTCGTCCGAGAGCGCGACCGTGTTGCCTGACTCCTGGATGCCGATCTCGTTGTTGAGATCTTCGTCCACGACGGCAATGTTACGATCGCTGAAGTCGTTGGCAGCCATGTGGCCCGGCTGGGTCACGGCCATGCCCTGCACGGTGCTTGTCCGATCCAGAACTGCACTGAAGGGCGTGATATCCTTGGCCAGAAATTTCGGGGTATTGGCATTGGCGATGTTGGTTGCCACGACCTGCTGGCGCACCGAAAGCCATTCCGCCTGTCGGGATGCCAGCTCGAACAACTCGATGGGATTCATTCACATCACTCCGTCTGTAACTGATCGGAGCCTAGGCGAGTAATCTTGCGTGGGACTTGCCCGCCCCACACCTTCTCAATTGTTTCGAACAATCTCGCCGGTCGACGTGACAATCACCCATTTCCCGTCCCGCTGCTCGAGCGTGGCGACACGGCTATTGTCCGGCAGAATCGAACCCACACGCACGAGAAACATGCCGGACTTGTCTTCGATCAGCGCACGACCATTGGCGACATGCAGGAGACGGAAGCCGCTTTTTCCCGGAAATGGTTGCGCGCTCGGCACATCGAGAGCTTCGGGCTGTTCCCGCCCCAAGGTCGGAACGGTCGCGGTGACGATCTGGTCAACCGCCTCCACCTCGCCCGCGCTATTATCTTCATCATCATCATCATTGTCCACGAGAGCAAGCGGCGACACGCTGAAGACGTTGCGTCCCGGGCCCTCGGGCAGATCACGCGTAGGCCCCCACTCCGCAAGCCGGACCCCGAATTTCCCTTCATTGAAGAAAACGTACCAGGGAAACAGCGCGGCACTGCATGCCAGCGCAATGCCGGTGACGGCCAGAACACGGTCGACGGTCGGAACACGGCGCTTCGCCGAGACCGGTCGCAGCGGAGCCACGGGCTCGTCAGCATCGAAATCGGTCATGGTCATCCCCTTTGTCTCATACCTTGCCCGCCGGCAGCCGCCTTTAGGGCATTGGCCAGATCGGCATAGGCATCCAGTGCCGGTTTCTCACCCGGCGTCTGCTTCAGAATGTCGTAGATGACTGGCACCTGCTTGATGGCCATGTCGAGATCGGGGTCAGAACCATTGCGGTAGCCGCCGATCAGTCGCAGATCTCGAGTTTCCTCGAAGCGATGAATGAGCGCCTTCAGGCGCGACACAAGCTTCTCCTGCTCGGGCGTCCAGGCCTTGCGGGCCAGACGGGATATCGATGTCAAGGGATTGATGGGCGGATAACGTCCTTCATCGGCAAGCGCGCGATCAAGCACGATGTGACCGTCGAGAATACCGCGTGTCGAGTCGGCAATCGGGTCGTTGTGGTTGTCGCCGTCGACGAGGATCGAGATGATCGCCGTGATGGTTCCCGCCCCTTCCGCGCCCGGACCGGCGCGCTCAAGAAGGCGTGGCAACTCCGTGAAGACCGAGGCCGGATAACCGCGAGCGATCGGTGGCTCGCCGGCGGCCGTGGCCACCTCGCGGATCGCGTGGGCAAAACGCGTGACACTGTCGACGATGAAGAGAACGTTCTGGCCCTTGTCGCGGAAGTGCTCGGCAATGGTGATCGCCGTCAGCGGCGCCATCTTTCTGAGCATCGGGCTCTCGTCGCTGGTCGCCACCACAGCGATCGATTTCGCCATGTTGTCGCCGAGCGTGTCCTCGATGAATTCGCGCACTTCGCGACCACGTTCGCCGACCAGGGCGATGACAACCTTGTCGAAGGCATCGGCACGGGCGAGCATGGACAGAAGCGTCGACTTGCCGACGCCCGATCCGGCGAAGATGCCGAGACGCTGACCCAGGCAAAGCGGAGAAAAAATGTCGATTGCACGAACACCGGTCTTGAAGCCGGTTTCCACACGCCGCCGTGTCATTGATGGTGGAGCGGTCGTCGAGATTGGACGCCTTTGGGGTCCCGGCGCCAGCGCCGGGCCGTTGTCGATCGGATCGCCGAGCGCGTTGATGGTGCGGCCACACCAGCTGTCGTCGGGTGCGATGCGGAAAGCACCCTTGCGGATCACGACATCGTGGATGCCGATGGGTTCGCCGGGTTCAATCGGGCAGACGTAACAGACATCCGGCTCGACACGCACGACCTCGCCGAGATGCACGCCCGTCGACGAACGGTGCGCGACGAATTCACCGAGGCGGACATGGCGCGAGAGGCCCGTTACCGTGTAGTGCCCGGCTGCGATGGTGCGAACATGGCCGCCCTGCGTTACGGAATTGGTCGGCCGGGAATAACGCTGCGCCAATGCCGCCAGTTGCCCGAGCTTGGGTGACAGCGGAAATTCGTCTGATGTCGGCGCGCTCATGATTATCCGCTTTCAGGCTTAGTTGCCGCCGCCGAGGACCTTGATTGCCTCGCTCATGGTATTCTCGCTCGAGCTGATCAGGGCACTGATGGCTTCGAAAGCGCGATTGACCTGGATGAGCTGGGTCATTTCACCGATGCCGTTGACGTTTGAGTTTTCGACATAACCCTGCAGGATCGAGACTTCCGGATTGTCGACGACCGGCTGCGGGTTGTCGACGGTGGTCACGCCGCTGTTCTCATATCGAAGGAAGCCGTTGCGCACATCAGCCGTGAAGATGCCGAGCGTGGCGACGACACGACCGTCCTGCATAATCTGACCACTGGCCCCGACTTCCGGCGGACCGCCGACGCGGTTGAGCTGGATCGGCGCACCGCCTGCATCGAGAACCGGGTAGCCGCGGGTCGAGATCAGTTCGCCGGTGTCGGTCATGGTGAAACGGCCATCGCGTGTCAGCACCTGGCCGACCGGTGTATCGATCGCAAACCAAGCGTCACCCTTGATCGCGAAGTCCAGCACATTGCCGGTCTCGCTCAGTTCGCCGCTCTTGGTCGACAGATAGTCGTTGCCCTGGCTCACAAATGCGATTTTCGCATTAAGCTCATTGCCGGTTCGGCTCAGCATCTCGTCGAACTTCACATCCGTCGAGCGAAAGCCCACCGTGTTCACATTGGCCATGTTGTCGGCGATGGTGGTGAGACGACGCTCAAGGGCCATCTGCGACGACAGGGACACATAGATACCGGATTGCACCGCTTCGCCTCCGCAAGTGAATAATATCAGTAAATCATTATTTAACGCAGGATAGCCTACGCTCCATTCCACTCTTCTTGCGGCAAAAGGCTTGCGCGAAACTGTCGAGACGGAACGAGGCCTTAAGAAGCGGGGATACCCAAAAGGAAACCCTGATTCAGCCTCACGCAAGGCAGGTGCCTTATCGCTCAAAGTGAATAGTAACGTTCGGGTACGGGCAAAATGAACATAATCATCGGATTCGTGATCACTCTGGGCTGCGTGCTCGGCGGCTACATGGCCATGGGTGGCAAACTCGCCGTGCTCAACCAGCCGTTCGAGCTGCTCATCATCGGAGGCGCGGGCGTCGGCGGCTTCATCATGGCTAACTCCATGAAGGTCATAAAGGATACCGGAAAGGCTGTTGGCGAAGCCATAAAGTACAAGGTACCCAAGGAACGCGATTATCTGGACGTGCTGGGTGTGCTCTATTCTCTGATGCGTGACCTTCGCACGAAGTCGCGCAACGAGATCGAAGCCCATATCGACAACCCGGAAGAATCCTCGATCTTCACGGCAGCACCGAACCTGCTGAAGAACAAGGAGCTGACCTCCTTCATCTGCGACTATGTCCGCCTGATCATCATCGGCAATGCCCGCAGCCATGAGATCGAAGCGCTGATGGACGAAGAGATCGAGACGATCCTCTACGACAAGATGAAACCCTATTATTCGCTGAACACGGTCGGTGACGCCTTCCCGGCCATCGGTATCATCGCGGCCGTGCTCGGGATCATCAAGACCATGGGATACATCAACGAGTCGCCCGAGGTGATCGGCGGCCTGGTCGGCGCCGCACTGGTCGGCACCATGCTCGGCATCTTCTTGTCCTACTGCCTTGTTAGCCCGCTGATCGCACAGATAAAGGTCGTCCGCACCAAACAGCATCGTCTCTTCATCATCGTAAAGCAGAGCCTGCTCGCCTACATGAACGGCTCGGTGCCTCAGGTCGCCCTCGAATACGGCCGAAAGACAATCTCCTCGCACGAGCGTCCGTCGATCGACGCCGTCGAGCAGGAGATGATGAATCCGGGCGGCGGCGGCGGTGAAAGCAAGGCAGCTTGATCATGACCGAGACCATCACTGAGACAGCCCCCAGCATGGACCGCGCGCTTCTCGCCAAACTCACCGGCGGGCTGGGCGATTCCAAGACCCTGCAGCGCCTGTGCAGCGACTTCGGCCAGCTTTATGTCGAGTTCCTTCCCGACGTCTTCCACAGCGAGACCGGGCTCACCATGCAGGTTCACTATAACGGCCACGAAACCGGCCTGATGACCGACCTGATTGCCGACCTCGGCGACAATGTCTCACTGGCCGACGGGCAATTGCGCAATTGGTCACCGAACTTCGTGCTGGCATGCGGCAACAGCTTCGTCATCACGCTGATGGAGAATCTTCTCGGTGCCCTGCCGGAGACAATCCAGGAGCCGATCGAGCGCCCCCTGTCGCTGATCGAACTTGATCTGGCCGTCATGGTTTTCGACAAGATCGCAAACGTTCTGCGCTCCGGCGTCAATGCGCCCGGCGGGTTCGAGCCGCTGCTCGAAAAGGCTCACAATGCCGAAGACCGTCAGAAGCTAGAAGAAGACCACGTTGACGAATATGCGGTGACGGTGAAGCTCGGCATCACGCTTGGCACGGTCACCTCGGAGTTCTACCTGATCATTCCGCAGAAGGCGCTGCTCAAGACTGTCGTTACAATACCGAAATCGAAAAATCAGGCCGGCAAGTCAAAGAAGGAATGGCAGGAACAGATCTCGGAACAGGTTCGTCGCTCCCAGGTCACTCTGGAAGCCCGGGTCCGGCTCGATTCGCTGACCCTCGCCACCGTGTCGCGCCTCGTTGCCGGCGACGTCATTCCGTTCCACGACAAGGGCGACGTTATGGTCGATGTCAGCGCCAACGGCAAGAATCTCTACCGCTGCGAGTTCGGCCGCGCCGGCGACCGGTACACCGTGCGCGTAAAGGACAATGTGAGCAGCGAAGATGAGATTCTAAAGCATTTGATGAACTAGCAATTTACCGGGGCTCGCCCCACGGCAGCTTGAGGCAAGTTTCAAGAGGAATAATCAATCCATGGCAACGAAGAAGACACCACCGAAGGATGACGACGCGCTGGCGATGCCGGGCGCGAGCGACACCGATTTCGACCAGGCCGTAGATGACCTGCGCGGCGTCCTCAAGGCGGATGCAGACGGCGGGCTCGGCGACTTCGGTTCGGACCTTGGCCTCAAGGACGACCCGCTCGCGGCGTTCGAGTCGGATTTCGGCGGCGGCGCTGCAGCGGCCCCGAGCGATGACTTCGGGCTCGGCGATTTCGGTGGCTCCAGCGATCTCGGTGGCAGCAGCGATTTTGGCGGAACGAGCGACTTTGGCGGTTCCAGCGATTTCGGCGGCGGCAGCGATTTTGGCGGCGGCGCCGACTTCGGTGGAGCCAGCGGCACGCAGCAGGAACCGGGTAGCGGCCTGACCGCCAATCTCGACCTGATCATGGACATCCCGATCGAGGTCCAGATCGTGCTCGGCTCCAGCCGTATGCAGGTCTCCGGCCTGATGAACCTCGAAGAAGGCGCCATTATCGCGCTGGACAAGAAGATCGGCGAACCCGTCGAGATCATGGTGAATGGTCGTCGCATTGCGCGCGGCGAGATCACCGTTCTCGAGAACGACGATACACGATTTGGTGTCAAGCTGATTGAAGTGATGGCGACCAAGACATCCTGACCCATGACGGGCCAGAGAGGACAAGACCATGATGGACTTCGACGATTTTGGCGGCCCCTTAACCGGAAAACCGCTTTCCCAGGCCGATAAGGCAGCCGCCGTGCTGCTGGCCATGGGAAAGGGCGTTGCCGGCAAGCTGCTCAAATACTTCACGCAGGCGGAGCTGCAGACGATCATCGCATCGGCACAGACCCTACGCACCATTCCACCGGATGAACTGACCGAGCTCGTCAACGAGTTCGAAGACCTGTTCACCGAAGGCGCGGGCCTCATGGACAATGCCAAGGCCATCGAGAGCATTCTCGAGGAAGGCCTGACGCCCGAGGAAGTCGATGGACTTCTCGGACGTCGCACCGCGTTCCAGGCCTATGAAGCGTCCATCTGGGACCGTCTGCAGGATGCTGATCCTGATTTCATCGCGCGCTTCCTGATGCGCGAGCATCCCCAGACTGTCGCCTACATCCTTTCGATGCTGCCCTCTTCGTTCGGCGCCAAGGTGCTCCTGAAGCTGCCGGAAAGCCGTCGCGCAGACATTATGAACCGCACGGTGAACCTCAAGAACGTCAGCCCAAAGGCGGCTCAGATCATCGAAAACCGCGTTCACGACCTGATCGCCGAAATCGAAGCCGAGAAGAACTCCACCGGCTCGGCCAAGGTGGCGGAACTGATGAACGAACTGGAGAAGCCCGAAGTCGATACCCTGCTCCAGTCGCTCGAATCGATCAGCAAGGAATCGGTCAATAAGGTTCGTCCGAAGATCTTCCTCTTCGAGGACTTGCTGGCCATGCCGCAACGCAGCCGAGTGCTGCTGCTGAACGACATCTCCGGCGATATCTTGACAATGGCGCTGCGCGGCGCCAGCGCCGAGATCAAGGAATGCGTGCTGGCCTCGATCAGCCCGCGCTCGCGCCGCATGATCGAATCAGACCTGCAGGCCGGAACCGCCGGAATCAACCCGCGGGAGATCGCGATCGCACGCCGCGCCGTGGCGCAGGAAGCCATCCGCCTCGCCAATGCAGGTCAGATTCAGCTGAAAGATACCGAAGGCGGCGATACGCAGGCGGCGTGAGCGGTCACCTCTGTTGAAAACCCGGTCCTTTTGATCACCCGCCGATTGAACCCCAATCGGCGGGTGTCTACGTTCCAGATACCGGCACCTTTCCGGTGGCTGTGGGCGCAAGGCGCAAACGGCGCAATTGACCGGGGCATCATCAATCCCGCCCGGTGCAGCCTCCGAGGATGGCAGCGGCCATGGCCGAAGATGACGACAAAGACAGCAAAACCGAAGACCCGACCGAGAAAAAGCTTCGGGATGCGATGGAGAAGGGAAACGTGCCGAGCTCCCGCGAGGCACCGATCTTTGCGACAGCACTCGGCTTCTATGTCTTTGCCGTGTTCTTTCTCCCCGGCGCGGTCACGCGGCTGGCTCAGTCGCTGAAGGACATCTTCGAGCGCCCAGACCAGTGGTATCTCGGAACGGCCGTCGATGTCGTCTCGCTCTTCACCCATCTCGGTTGGGAGATTGGCGCCTTTCTCGCGCCCATGCTGATCATGCTGATCCTGTTCGGGGTCACCGCCAATGTCGCCCAGAACATGCCCTATTTCGTCCTGGAACGAATCAGGCCCCAAGCGAACCGCATCTCGATCGTCAAAGGCTGGAATCGCATCTTCAGCTCTCAGGGCATGGTCGAATTCGCCAAATCGATCTTCAAGATCATAGTTCTCTCGGCGATCATGGTGTTTGCGCTGCGCAGCGACTACTTCGCCGTCATCGACACGATGTTCTCCGACCCTCAGGTCATTTTCGTCAAGATGTCCGAGATCCTGAACAAGATGATGATCATCGTCGTCATGGCGACGGCGCTGCTGGCAACAGTCGATATCTTCTGGACGCGGTATCACTGGTACGAACAGTTGCGCATGACCAAGCATGAGGTGAAGGAAGAGTACAAACAGGCTCAGGGCGACCCGATCGTCAAGGCCCGCCAGCGCTCCATTGCACGGGATCGGGCCCGCAAGCGCATGATTGCGAGCGTTCCCCGCGCGACGCTGGTGATCACCAATCCGACCCACTTTGCGGTCGCCTTGCGCTATGTACGCGAGGAAAACGAGGCGCCAGTGGTGGTTGCCAAGGGACAGGACCTGGTGGCGCTGAAGATTCGAGAAATCGCCCGTGAAAACGACATCCCCATTTTTGAAGATCCGCCGCTCGCCCGCTCCATGTTTGCGCAAGTCTCGGTGGATAGCGTCATTCCGTCAGTATTTTACAAGGCAGTCGCAGAGCTCGTGCACCGGGTCTATGCGTCCAAGGCCCCCAAGAAACGGATACGCTAGGCCCGATGAAGAAGTGCTCCTATACCAACCAGCGTGAACGCATCGTGGCGGAGGCCATCAGCCCTGTCGCGAGCGAATTGCGCCTTCTGGACGCTGCCGACCTCATTTCACTTCTGCGCTTTGAACTTTACGGAAATCTCTCGGACCTCGTTTCGTCCGCAGCCGAACTCTATTTCCATCCGGGTACCGTCGTCTTCGGCGCCGGTGGCGATTATCGACTCGAATGGGGTGGTCCGCCGGAAGTCGTGCTCGATCTTGAGATCAAGCCGCGCGGCGTCACCATCTATTCGCAGCTCACGCTGACCAACGAGCATGCCGGCCTCGACATCAAGCATATCGCGTTTCACGACACCTCCGGAGATCCGGACGCCAATACGCGGATGCTGGAAGAACGCCTGGAAGAGGCGCGCTTCGTCAAGGGGCAAGCGTCCCCGCTCTACGGATGAGACAGGCTCAGGTGATGTAGCCGAGGCGGATCGCCTTGGCGATCGCCTGAATGCGGTTGACCGAATCAAGCTTGATGGTTGCCGAACCCAGATAGGCATTGACGGTATGCACCGACAGGCCGAGACGTTCTGCGATTTCTTCGCTGATGCGCCCATCGCCTGCAAGCTGCAGGCAGGCGATCTCACGCTCGCTCAAGGTTTCGGATGGTGCCGCCCGGCGCTCGTCCAGCGAGAGGATATCGGTCATCACCTTGTAGCAGTGGCTATGCACAGCAAGGATCAGCTCGCCAGGCAAGTCGGCTCCGCCGATCGTCGGAAACACGACATAGCCGTTCCCGACAGCACCGAGACGCACCGGAAAAGCGATACCGGAATAGGGTAGCAGGCGCTCTGGCAACTGGACCGCAAAGGGCGTGAAGTCCGACGCATCCAGGAAGCTCGTCTTCTCTTCCGCGCTCCAGAGCACCGGCAGCGTCGAAGTCTCGATATGCGCCAGAAGTGCGTCTCCATAGGCACCGATAAAAGCTTCACGGCCGCTGCTGAGGCCGCTGCTCCAGTTCTCGAATTCCGGATCCAGGCGTCGCTTGTGCGGGAGGCTGGCGCCGGCCACGCGAAACGCTGCAAAGCCGCGTGCATTCAAAGAGCGCTGCAGCGACACGAGCTTCGGGAAGATGTCCGAGCGGGAAGTGACGGGGCGCTGGCCTGACCAAGTCGCATCTTCGAGGATGTTTCCGCCTGGTCTGGTTGTGGTGGCCATTCCTGCTCCCTCAAACGAGATTGTTGCGCACCGCATAGGCGATGGCTTCCGAGCGTGTCTTCGTCGCAGTCTTGCGCATCACGCTCGTGATGTAGTTGTTGATCGTGTTGCGCGAGATGCCGAGGATCGTGGCGATCTCGTCGCTGGTCTTGCCCTCTGCAATCCAGAACAGGCATTCCAGTTCACGATCCGTCAAATCAAAGTCGCGGTCGCTCTTGTGCCCCTTGTTGGCCGACAGGCTCAGCGCATAAGCGGCAAGCAAGCCGACTTCCCGCAAGCGCTCGGGCGACAGCACATAGTCCTGCGGGAAGAGCAAAAGCAGAGCGAGACGGGTTCGACCGACATTGAGGGTTACCGTGCAGTACTGACGGCTGGTGCCAGCGGGCACATGCGCATCATCAGGCAGAATGGCATATTTCGGCTGCAGTACCGACAAGCACTTCTCGAGCTCGGTAGACTGGGAGTAGCTCGTTGCCAGTTCGCTCTCAAGACGACGGACGAGATCGAATGGCCAATCCGCAGCTACGACGAAGTCGAGCCCCTCCTCCTGGACAAGATCATAGCGCGCGAGAAGGTGATGTGAGGCGCCGACATAGTCACAGAGAACGCGAAGGCACTGGCCCATGTCGCCCGAGAGCGCCGGGGTCGCCAGCCTTCGGATCAACACGTCCTTCGACGATGAGCCTTTCTGCAGAGGCTCTGCCGAAGAAGCGGCACGCGACCGCCCCTCATTGCCCTCTGTTGTCAGCTCGGCATCCATTCAATGTGCCCCTTTGAAGTGACAGCCTAGCATTGTCGCAGTCTTCGCCACGTCCGAGTGCAGCCGACTCACATACGACCCAATCTCAGACTACCGAATCATGTTCACTGTAAAATATAAAGTGGCAAAGGTCACAGGCATTTGCGGTATTGCGCGACGGGTCCAAGCATGCCCGGCGATGACCTCTGGTGCAACCCCGTATCGTTATGGGACTACAATGCAAAACCGCGCCCGGAGGGCGCGGTTGGTACTCGCTTGTTCTTGAAAATCAGGCGGCGTTGTCCACAGCCCATTTGCGAAGGATCTTGGCGGCGCGCTCTTCCGAGATTTCCACCATGCGCGAGAGGCGCCGCTCCGGACCTTCCTTGACCCGGCGGTTGAAGCCGCCATTCGGGTCGTCGTCCATGGTGAGAAGGTCGTCGGTCGAGTCGAAACCAAAGTCGGACCCGAAGCCGTCCATGAGACCGCCCCCTGCCCCGCCACCGATAGCGGGAGAAAAGTCGGGCAGTTCCAGACCGGCAGCCTGCTCACCGATTCCGCCAGCGAGTGCCGTTTCGGCACCACCGCCACCTGCGGTGCGAATCATCGGACGGATGCCCATCCAGACAATGAGGAAGGCGACGGCAACGAAGGCCAAGGAGTTGATAATCCCGCCGATATTACGGCTCAGGATTTCCATGAAGCCGGGGCCGGTCGCGGATTCTTCGAGCAACTGGTTTTCCAGAAAGTCCATGGCCGTCAGGGTAACGACGTCACCGCGATTGGTGTCGAGGCCAGCTGCAGAGGTCACAATCTTCTGCATCTCGGCGAGATAGGCGTCGATTTTGGCCTGGTCGACGGGCTCACCCACCATCTTGGCGATGCGGCCACGATTGACGACGACGGCAACGGAGAGCTTCTCGACGGTGTAGCTGTTCTTGACCGTCGCGACCGTCTTGCTGTTGATCTCGTAGTTGGTCTGCTCTTCCTTCTTGTCCTGCTCGTCGGACGATTGAGGGCCACCGCCGCCGGCCTCGGGCGCTGCCTGGGGAATGTTCTGTTCTACGGTCGCAGCCGTGTCAGACTGACGCTGGAGAGACTTCTGCTGTTCCTTGGTGACACGAACGGAACGCTCCACACGCGATTCCGGGTCGTAGATCGTTTCCTGGATCTGCTGGCTGTCGGTGTTGATCTGGGCCATGACGCTGGAACGAAAGTTGTCCATTCCGAGGAACGGCGCCAGCGCCTTGTCAATGTTGGTCTCGACTTCGCGCTGAACGGACTGAACGACGCCCAGCGAACGGGAGGCTTCGCCACCCGTCTCGTCACCTGCCGCAAGCAGCTGGCCTGTTGAATCAAGAATCGTCACGTCCTCGACGTCGAGGCCCGGAACAGAGGACGCAACCAGCTGACGAATCGATGCGGCGGCCTTGCGGCCGGCGTCCGACGAAGCGCGGATCATGACGGATGCCGTCGGCTTCTGCTGCCCGCGGCGGAAGTTGCCGATGTCCGGCATGACGATGTGGACACGGGCGGCGGCGATGCCGGCGATCTGCTGGATGGTGCGTGCGACTTCACCTTCCAGCGCGCGGACACGCGTGACTTCCTGCATGAACGAAGTCAGGCCCAGCGAGCCGACATTGTCGAAAAGCTCGTAGCCGGCATTGGCGCTATTGGGCAGCCCACGCTCGGCGAGCAGAAGGCGCGCCTTCCCGGTCATGCCGGCACGCACACTGATGCTCTGGCCATCGGCACCGGTCTGAAAATCGACGCCCGATTCGGCAAGAGCGATGCTGATCTGGTTCATGTCGACCGGTTCGAGGCCGACATAGAGCGTCTCGTAGGAGGGTTTGTTGACGTAGAGTGCGCCTGCAATGATGATCGCGAAGGAAACGACAGCAACCCCGGCCATGGCCAGGATCTTCGTCTGGCCCATCGCCGCGAAATTTTTAGGTATCTGAAGTAATTGATTTAACAGATTCATTCTGTCTCGCACCATCTACAAGGAGGGTCTGGGCGCTTTTGCCCTTGGCGCGACAATAGAAATCGAAACTTGTGCGAACGTTTCGCGGGACGGGAAAGCCGAATTCATTTCGGCATATGGCAGATTCAGGATCTGCGGCCCGTGCGTATGGAGAGGGGTTTTGAAGGGAGGTTAAAAGAAGTCGAAGTCGCCTGCAGCCTTGACCAGCGGTTGCGAATGACCATGACGAAGGCCTGCGCCCAGCGCCTTCTGCATGTCGGCAAGCTTCACGAGGCTCAATGCCGTCGTCATGTCGATCATCCAGTCCGACGGGATCGTCCCGGTGATGGTGTCGACAAATTCGGCCAGTCCGCGCGCCTTCTGAACGGCCAGGTCAATGCCCTGCAGAACCTTGAGGCTGTCCGGATGCTCCAGTACCTTCGGGCCGCCGAGTTCGAGAAGGTGCGGTTCCACACGCTCGATCAGATAAGCCACGTCGTGTAGCTCGCTGACGATGCGCATGAGGATTTCCGGAAGTTCTTCCCGCGTATCCTGGTTTCCCGCCAAGTGTTCGTTTTGCATCCGATGTCCAGTACTAGAAGAACTCGATTGAGGTTTCCACCGGCTTCGAAACAGGAACCGGACGCTGCTCCAGCGCCACCGTCTTCTGCGTTTCTGCGCCCGTGAGCGGATACTGTCTTGCCCGGCCGCTGACCGGCCAGAATTCCAGCTTTCGGCCGTGGTCTCCGCCCGTGGAGGACCCGACGACCTTGATGACTTCGTCGCGCAGGAATTGCTGAGCAAATGCTGCGTTCTGTTCGCCGACATTCGAGAACGTCGCTATCGTCTTGGCGCCACCGAAAACTTTGGCCTCCAAGCGATCCCTGCGAGCGCCCTGCTTCAGAAGGCCGTTGATCAAAAGCTCCATCAGGTGAACGCCGTAGCGGGTAGCGTCGCCGCCACCAGCACCGGGCACTGCCGAACCCGGAAGCAGGAAGTGGTTCATGCCACCTACTCCTGCAATCGGATCCCGAATACAGGCAGCAACACACGAACCGAGGATCGTCGACAGGACCACATTCGGATCCTTGCTGACCTTCCACTCCCCTTGAATAATGTGGACGCGCTTTGCTGCACCGTCTTCAGTCATTTCAGCGCTCCGAATACAGCCTCGATGGCCGCCTTCATCTTCTCGATGGTGAACGGCTTCGCCAGGACGTTGTTGGCACCCAGCTGTGCCGCCTTCTGGACGAGCGCACGGTCGCCCTGCGCGGTCAGGATGATGAAGGCCGCCTTCTTGGTGTTGGGATTGGTGCGAACCGCCTGAAGCAGGCCCAAGCCGTCCATCTTCGGCATGTTGAAGTCCGAGATGACCAGGTGATGGGGCTGCTGCTCCATGATCTTCATGCCCTGCTCGCCGTCACCGGCGGCAGTGATCTGCTTGAAGCCCAGCTGGGTCAGCGCGTCGCTGAGCAGCAGGCGACTTGTGACCTGATCGTCGACGATCAGAACTTTGATTTTTTCGGCTAGGGACATTATTCAATACCTTCTTTTCGGGCAGCAGTGAGTTTGAGGATTTCCTCGCCAATGGAGGTGAGAGGCAGTTGATGCTCGACAGCGCCCAGCTCATAGGCGACTCGTGGCATCCCATAGACCACACAGGTCTTTTCGTTCTGACCGATGGTGCGAGCACCGGCGTGACGCATCTTCAGAAGACCGGAGGCGCCATCACGCCCCATGCCTGTCAGGATCACGCCGACCGCGTTGCGGCCAGCAAGCTCGGCAACCGAATCGAAGAGAACATCGACAGAAGGCCGGTGTCCGTTGACCGGCGCGCGCTCGACCAGGCGGCAGCAGGGCGCCGAGGCGTTGGACACCTGCAGGTGACGCTCGCCGCCCGGGGCAAGATAGATCTTGCCGATCTCCAGCCTTGCACCATCCGTGGCCTCCTCCACCACGGGAGCGCAAAGACGGTTCAAACGCTCGGCGAAGCTCTTCGTGAACGTTGGAGGCATGTGCTGCGTGATCACCGTCGGCGGGCAATTGCGCGGGAATTTCTGCAGAACGGCGATCAGCGCTTCGACGCCACCGGTGGACGAGCCGATGGCCACGATCTTACGGCCGACGCGGAAGTCTGCGGCAGGCGCGGCCGCGACGGGCCGGACTTGCGGTGCCGAATGATGCCGGTGCAGGGAACGCGCCGCTGCCTTGACCTTCTCGGCAAGCTCGCCGAACGGACGAGGCTCACCTGGCTGGGGCTTTGCCACACAGTCGAAGGCGCCGATTTCGAGTGCCGCAAGAGTGGCTTCCGCGCCGCGATGCGTCATGGTCGAAACCATGATCACCGGCATGGGCCGCAGCTTCATGATCTTTTCCAGGAACTCAAGACCGTTCATGTTCGGCATCTCGATGTCGAGGGTTACGACATCGGGATTGAGTTGCTTGATCGCTGCGCGAGCTTCCATGGCATCGCCGGCCTGACCGATGACGCTGACATCCGGATCCTGGTTGAGGACGGCCGTGATCAGTCCACGCATCGTAGGGCTGTCGTCGACGACGAGAACGCGTGCAGGTGCCGCCATTACTTTCGCCCTCCGTTCTTGCCAATGTAGCGATAGGTGGTGATGCCGATGTTGTCGAAGTCGTTCTTCGAGTCACCCGAGACGCGCTCGGAGTGGCCGATATACAGGTGTCCGCCGACCGGCAGCAGATCGGCAAAACGGGTCCAGATGCGCATCTGCGTCGGCTCGTCGAAGTAGATCACGACGTTGCGGCAGAAGATGACGTCGAACTTGCCCTTGAAGGGCCACTGGGCCATCAGATTCAGTTCATTGTAGGTGATCAGACGCTTCAGGCGCTCGTCGACCTGGAACTTGCGGCGTCCGCCGATCTCGACTTCTTTGAACCACTGCTTGCGGATGGCAGGCGACACGGTTTCGAGCGCCTGCTCGTCATAGGCACCCTGTCGGGCGATGGCGAGGATCTTCGGATCGATATCGGTGGCAAGGATCTTGAAGTCGTAGTCCAGCACGTTCGGAAAGGCCTGGAATACGGTCAAGGCAATCGAATAGGGCTCCTGGCCGTCCGAGCTTGCGGCGGACCAGATGCGTACGCGTCCGCCGGACTTCGCACGCTGAATGAGCCCCGGCAGTACCTCGTCACGAAGATGCTCGAAGTGATGGTTCTCGCGGAAGAAGCGCGTGAAGTTGGTCGTCAGGTGCGAGAGCATCTCGCGGCGCTCGGCCGATCCCTCCGGCGAGGCGACCAGCTGGCAATAGGCGCGGAAACCGGACAGGCCAAGATTGCGGATATGCTTGGACAGTCGCGAGTAGACGAGCGAAGCCTTGCTGTCGTTCAGCGCGATGCCCGCATCCGAGTAGATCATGGCAGCAATCTCGTTCAGGTCCCGTCGGGTCAGCGGGTATTCGCCGCTGGCGAGGACTTCGTCGTCCGATTGACGGGATGTACTCATTGCAAAGGTCATGCAGCCTCGCTTTCGGCGGCTTCGTTGAAAAGTGCACCAAGCTCGACCAGGCAGATCATCCGCTTGTCGATGGCGAGAATGCCACGGGCATATTGTTTTTCGAGGTCGGAGGAGACCTCCGGCGTCGGCTGAATGTCGGTATCGCTCACCGTGAGGATGTCGGAGACGGCATCCACCAGGAGACCCACGACCCGAGACTTGACCTGGGCCACGATGATGACGTGGCGGGCGGTCGGCTCGGCGGGCTTCATGCCCAGACGCAGGGACAGGTCCATGATCGGCAGGACGGCACCACGCAAGTTGATGACGCCCATAACGTAGTGCGGGGAATGCGGTAGCGGGGTTGCCGGGGTCCATCCCCGGATCTCGCGTACCGACATGATGTTTACGCAGAACTCCTGACCGCCAATACGGAAGGCGATGAGCTCCCGATCTCCCTGGACCAAGTTTTTGACCGCATACGACATACTATTACCCTGCGACGGCTAACGACATTTCCTGCTTGAGGGACTGACCACGCGAAGCGGCGACAACGGCATCCACATCCAGGATCAGTGCGACGCGTCCATCACCAAGGATGGTTGCGGCAGCAATGCCAGGAACGTGGGTGTAGTTGGCTTCCAGCGACTTGATGACGACCTGACGCTGCCCCTGGATGGCGTCGACCATCAGAGCGCGCTGGCCACCGCCTTCGGATTCCACCAGGAGGGCGACGCCTTCCATTGGGTTTGCCTGGGTGCCGCGAAAGTTCAGAATTCGGCCCACATCGACCAGCGGGCAGAAGGAGTTGCGGATCGAGATCAGGCGCTGGTTGGCGCCAAACGAATGGATGTGCTGGGCCTCAGGCTGCAGCGTCTCGACGATCGCCGTCAGCGGCACGACGAGAGTCTGCCCGGCGACCGTGACGACCATGCCGTCGAGGACGGCGAGCGTCAGCGGAAGGCTCATGGTGAAGGTCGAGCCCTGCCCCGGACGCGAGGTGATCGAAATGCGACCGCCAAGTGCCTGGATGGAGCGCTTGACGACGTCCATGCCGACGCCACGACCGGAAATGTCCGAGATCTTGTCGGCGGTCGAGAAGCCCGGCGCGAAGATCAGGTTGTCGATCTCTTCGTCGGTCAGGTTTGCGTCGGCTGCGATCAGCTCGTTGTCGATCGCCTTCTGGCGGACACGCTCGCGGTTGATACCGGCACCGTCGTCGACGAGTTCGATGACGATGCGGCCAGAGCGATGCTTCGCCGTCAGCTTGATCGTGCCTTCCGGCTCCTTGCCGGCGGCAGCGCGCTTTTCCGGGCTTTCGATGCCGTGGTCGACTGCATTTCGGATCATGTGGGTCAGCGGCTCGGCGAGCTTGTCGATGACCGTCTTGTCGACTTCGGTGTTTTCACCTTCCGTGACCAGACGGATCGACTTGCCGACCATGTCGGCGACTTCGCGAACGATACGCGACATGCGCTGGAAGACCGGCTTTACCGGCTGCGCGCGGATCGCCATGACCGAGTCCTGGATCTCGCGGGTAAGCTGCTGCAGCTCTTCGAGGCCCATGTTGACGGCCGACGTACCGGTCGCATCGTTTTCGATCACGCTCTGGGAAAGCATCGCCTGGTTGATGACGAGCTCGCCGACGAGGTTGATGAGGCGGTCAACGCGGTCGAGATCGACGCGGATGGTCTGACCGGCGGCGTTGTTGGCCTGAGCGGCGGCAGCGGCTGCGGCAGCAGCGGCTGCAGCAGGCGATTCCTTCTTCTCGGGCTTGGCGGCGCTGGCTGCCATCTTCATGACGTTGGAGGCAGTCTCGGCAGCCTCGACGGCAGCGGCGACGGGCTCCTCGGCGGCTTCCGAACCGTCGTCGAGCGCAGACAGATCGAACGGGACCGGGATCATCGGCAGTTCTTCGGTCGGGGCTGCTGCCTCGGCCTCACGCAGCTTGATGTCGAGGTCGCAATCCCATTCGGCGAATTCGAAGACCTGACGAATGCCTTCCTCGCCCTTTTCCGCCTTGATCTGGATGGCCCAGTGGAAATAGGCGCCTTCAGGATCGAGTTCTTCGAGCGACGGCAGGTCGTCCATGTTGCAGTTGATGCTCATCTCGCCGAGGCGGGACAGATCGCGCAGCAGGAGGGCGGATTCGTTGCCCTTCGAGTAGAGTTCGCGGCGTGGCTTGAAGGTCACGTCGAAGGTCGAGACGCTTGCTTCCTGCTCCTCACCGCCGAAGTCGTCGAAAGTGAAGGGGATCGGCTGGAAGCCGCTATCGTCGCTCGGTGCAGCCGCCGGTGCCGGCGCTGCAGCCTTTGCGACCGGCTTTGCGGCGGCAACCGGTGCTGCCGACGGGGCCGGCATTTCGCCGTTTGCCAGGGCTTCCAGTTCCTTGACCAGGCCGCTCGAGCGGCTTTCGTCGACACTGCCGCCGTCGCGGGAAGCGGTGACCAGGTCGGCCAGAACGTCGGCCGACTTCAACATCACCTTCATGACTTCCGGGCCGGGCTCCAGCTTGTTGGAACGAACGCAATCAAGAGTCGTCTCGAAGACGTGCGCGAAGGCAACCAGGTCATCAAGACCGAAAGCACCTGCACCGCCCTTGATGGAGTGAACCGCGCGGAATACGGCATTGACCGTTTCCGGATCGCGATCTCCATCATTCATTTTCAGAAGACCGGATTCCAGTTCCGCGAGCTGCTCCTCGCATTCCTGGAAAAAGATCTCTTTGATTTCGTTCATATCCATAGGAGAAAATCCCGGCTTAGGCGGTTACACGCTCAATGGCATCGATCAGCTTGGTCGGATCGAAAGGCTTGACGATCCAGCCTGTCGCACCGGCCTGGCGGGCGCGGTTCTTCTTTTCGGCATCGCTTTCCGTGGTCAGGACCAGGATCGGAACCGCACGATACTTTTCGTTCCGGCGAACACCCTCGATAAAACCGAAGCCGTCGAGACGCGGCATGTTGATGTCGGTCACGATGACGTCGGGATTGCATTCTTCGAGCACTTCCAGGCCCTCGACGCCGTCTTCGGCCTGAATGGTCTCGAAGCCTGCGTTGTTGAGGGTGACCAGAAGCATGTTTCGAATGGTTCTGGAGTCATCCACGGTGAGCACTTTTTTCTTCATTGCCGGATCTCCTTAGCGAGCAGATGATCGATGTTCACGCCAATCAGTTGAAGGGTTTTCAGGAAAGCCTCGGAGGCCTTTCCAAATGAGAAGGGATGCTTGTCAGCTTCCCAGGCCTTGGCGGCTGCCATCAGGACCTGCACGCACTGAGCACCGACGCGCTCGACACCGGAGGCATCGATCGTCAAAGGGGCACCACGCAAAGAGAGAATATTGGCCTTGAGATTGGATGCCTCGTTCAGGTCCAATATCGCGGCCAGCTTCAGACTCTTCTGATCGCCTTTCTTACTTGCCATCATTTCTTTCCTTATGTCCCAAGGCTGCGGCAACCAGACCCGAATTTGGTTCCCAGGAGAACCATTCCCCCGGATGGATTGCCGAACTTTCCGCCCTTAACTTCCTTGTGTAGCGCATGGTGGTAAACAATCCCCTCACCCTCCGAGCCCCGCGATGTGGACCGGGAAACCAAAGTCGGCGGATTCGTCTTCCATCGTGTCCGGAGCGGCATAAGCGGTGGCATTCGCAACCGGTGCCCCCTGCTCGCGCTGGCCGGAGAGCTGGATGCGTCCGGCTGTACTGGGCGCCCGGCGGGTCTGCCGCTCGATGTGAAATTCACGGATCGTCGCGCCCAGTTCCAGGATGACCTTGTGCAAATCGTCCGTGCCCTGGCTCGACTGGCGCGCTATAGTTGCTGTGTTGCCGATATCGGCACCGAGCGCCGCGACCGTTCCGGCAATGCCGGCGAGTTCTGTGGCCTGGCGGTCGGTCCTTTCGGCCATGTCGGAAACGGTTCCGCTGATATCGCCGACCTGAAGCACGATGTCGGCGATCGCACCTTGCGTCTTCGCCACCATTTCCACGCCGGCTTCAACCTGGTTTTTCGTCGTCGCAACAAGCGTCTTGATTTCACGGGCGGCGTCGGCGGAGCGCTGTGCGAGTGCGCGGACTTCCTGGGCGACGACGGCGAAGCCACGGCCACTGTCGCCGGCACGGGCAGCCTCGATCCCGGCGTTCAGCGCCAGAAGGTTCGTCTGGAAGGCGATCTCGTCGATCGCGCCGATGATGTGGCCGATCTGCTCGGCAGATGCTTCGATGTCGGCCATGGCGGAAATCGCCTGTCCGACGACCGCGCCACTCGATTCAACGGAATTTCGGGTCGCGGCCACCGTGGCTTCGGCGCGCTTCGTCTGACCGGCACTTTCGCGCACGCTGCTGGTGAGGTCCTGCAGGGCACGGCTCGTCTCGTCCAGCGCACCGGATTGATCCTCGGCGCGGTTCGCATAGGTGCGGGCAGTTTCGGCCATGCGACCGGTTGCGTCTCGGGCGACTGCGAGCTTCTCCTCGGAGGAGAGGAAGGCGGTCTGGAGCTGCTCGAGCGCCTCGTTCATGCGGCCTGCGAGGTCCGCATAGGCTTCCGGGACATCTGCTGCCGTGCGGGCGGTCAAATCGCCTGATGCCAGCGCATCAACGACCGGGCGGAAGACGCTCTCGAACTCGGCGCGATCATGCTCGCGCTGCGCCGCGAGATCGCGGTGGTGTTTCAGGCGCAATTCGTTGAAGCGAAGCGATACCGCTATCTCGACATCGACCATCACCAGTCGCACCAGGGCAGCCACCAGATCGGACACCTCGCGCTGGCGACGACGGCTCGATGGCAACAGGCCGGAGCCTGTCGCGTCGGCGATCGCGCTCGTTACTAGGTGTTCCAGAACCACCGCGTGACCCGCCACATGCCAACGAGGATCGAGACCCATGCGGCTTTCGCTGTCGGACAGAACCTTCACCCGTTCGGCATAGAGCGCATCGAAACGGGCATCGGTGAGGACATCCCAGTGGGATGAAAGAAGATCATGAAGCCGGTCATACTGGCGTTCGCTGCTGAACACACGCGCCGCATCCGGAGAGGACTGCAGCCGCTGGAAAAGATCGCGAAGTGCCGTCTTCAAGGGCTGCGAAAGAGTATGACGGTTCTGCCGGAGAAGCTCGCACTGCGCCTCGTCGAGGCCGGCAAAGCGCAAGCGATCACGCAGGCTGCCTGCCTGTGATCCCGTCGCCCGCTCCGTGGACATCCCCTGACCCGTCATTCGTCCCGCACTATGGCCGCCTATACGGCGGACCTTCTGTCGCTCGACAGTGCTGCAGGCCAGATGGCGGAGGAAAGAATGCTCGGGAACCCGCTCCCGTTGCCGTCCGCATCATGGTCTGACAGCTCATCAAACTGTTTCCATGTGAAATACAGACCGGACCAGAACCGGTACGACGGGATGGCGTCATGCCCGAAGGAAACTCTCAAGCGAGTCCCACTCCGACGTGTCTCCCAATCTTTATGGTTAATTCCTTGCTTGAAGGTTAATGAAATCTCCACTTCAAGCCGCAATCTCTAATATGAGAAAATAACGTTGTATTCCCATATGCCTGAGGTTGCAGCCGGCGGAACAAAGCCCGTCTCCGCGTCGTTGCGCCGAAAAGCGACAGGAGTGGAACGTGAGCGCACGGGCTATCTGGAAAGGGCATCTTGCCATCGGCGATCTCGGATGCGCCGTGGCTCTCTACTCGGCGGTCAATGCTCAGGAGCGAACCTCATTCCACATCATCAACCGAGACACGGGGAACCGCGTCCGACGCGAATATGTCGACGAAGACAGCGGTCGCCCCATCGGCAAGGACGATCTGGTCAAGGGGTATGACACGGCGGAGGGCCAGACGGTCATCCTCGAGCCCGACGAGATCCGCGATGCTGTCCCCGAAAGCGACAAGCGGCTGGAGCTGTCGGCCTTTCTGGATTGCGACAAGATCGACACCCTCTACCTGGAGCGCCCGTATTTCCTGGCGCCGGCCGACCGGCAGTCCGTCGAGGCCTATGATCTGATCCGCAGCACGATGGAGACGAAGGGTGTCGCTGCCGTTGCCCGGACAGTGTTGTTCCGCAGAGTTCGCAGCGTCCTTGTGCGGCCCCACGGGCGGGGGATGATCGCCACGACACTCAACTACGACTACGAGGTGCGGGATCCGGCCGAGAGCTTTTCCGACATCTCCAAGGTTCGCATCGACAAGGAGATGATGGATCTCGCGCGGCACATCATCGGCACGAAGATGGGTGAATTCGACCCGAGCCAGTACGAGGACCGCTACGAGGCGGCCCTGACCGAACTCGTGAAAGCCAAGATTGCCGGGCGCAAACCGAAGAAGCTGCCGAAACGGAAGCCGGAGAATGTCACAAGCCTGCTCGATGCGCTGCGCAAGAGTGCTGGAGCCAAGGAGGAGAAGTCGGAACCGAAGCGGAAGACGGCCGCCGCATCGACGACGAAGCAGAAGAAGGCGAGCTGACATGTCGCTCTCCGAATATCGCCGCAAACGCGACTTCAAGGCCACGCCGGAGCCGAAGGCCGCAAAGGCCACGAGCAAGGGCAATAGCTTCGTCATCCAGAAACATGCGGCGAGACGCCTGCATTACGACCTGCGTCTGGAGATGGACGGCGTGCTGAAAAGCTGGGCCGTCACGCGCGGTCCGAGCCTGGTGCCGGGCGACAAGCGGCTGGCGGTGCATGTGGAGGATCATCCCCTCGCCTACGGCGATTTCGAAGGCGTCATTCCGCCCGGACAATACGGATCCGGTGAGGTGATCGTATGGGACCGCGGCACCTGGGAACCGATCCATGACATGCGCAAGGGCTATAAGAAAGGCCACCTCGAATTCACGCTGAAGGGCGAGAAGCTTGGGGGACACTGGCATCTGGTGCGCATGGCACGCAAGGAAGACGAAACACGCGAGAACTGGCTGTTGATCAAGGGAGAAGACGAGGCCGCACGGCAGCCTGATGATCCCGACATCATCGAGGAAAAGCCGCTATCGGTGAAAAGCGGCCGATCGATCGAAAGCCTGAAAGGCGACGGCAAGGCTGCCGTCTGGAACTCGCGGAAGACTGGAGCGAAGAAAGCCAAACGGCCTGCCGAACGCGGAGGTTCGTCCTCGCCAAATGCAGCCTCGATCAAGGGTGGCAAGACGGGCAGCTTGCCGGACTTCCTGGCGCCGGCGCTCGCCACCCTCGTTAAGACAGTGCCGAAAGGAAGCCGGTGGCTGCACGAGATCAAGCTGGACGGCTACCGGAGCCAGGCACGGATCGATCATGGCCGGGTGCAGCTCTTGACGCGGACGGGTCTGGACTGGACGGAGCGCTTCGGCGAGCGGATTGCATCTGCCCTCAAGGGGCTGCCTGTTCAGACGGCGCTGCTCGACGGTGAGATCGTGGTCGAAAGCGGCAATGGCAGCAGCGATTTCTCCCTGCTTCAGCAGGATCTGAGCGACGGTCGCGATGACCGTTTCACCTACTATATCTTCGACATCATGCATCTTGACGGGCAGGACCTGACCGGCGCCTCACTCAGGGACCGTAAGGCACTGCTGGAGCCATTGATCAGCGAGGCAGGCGTACCGCTCAAGTATTCCAGTCATTTCGACGAGAGCGGCGATCTCGTTCTCAAACACGCCTGCCGCCTCAGCCTCGAAGGGGTGATCTCCAAGGTCGCCGATGCGCCGTACCGATCGGGTCGCGGGCGGGAGTGGGTCAAGTCGAAATGTACGGCCCGCCAAGAACTGGTCATCGGGGGCTATGTGCCGTCTTCCGTATCCGACAAGGCCATCGGCTCTCTGATCATGGGCGTCAACGAGGCGGACGGACTGCGGCATGTCGGGCGTGTCGGTACCGGATATAGCCGAACGGTGGCCCGACAGGTGTTCACCAGGCTCCAGCCGCTGTTGCGCGACAAGAGCCCGTTCAAAGACAAGCTGACGGGTGCCGAACGCAAAGACGCGGTTTTCGTCGAGCCGGAACTCGTCGCCGAGATCGAGTTTCGTGGATGGACAGGGGATGCCCATCTGCGCCATGCATCCTTCCGTGGGCTGCGCGAAGACAAGGCCGCAAGGGACGTGATTCAGGAGGCGCCGACGGCGGCCACATCGACGAAGAAGGCCGGAACCGGCAAGAGCGGCGCAGCAGCGGACAAGAAGATGAAGGGCGAAGCGGAGGCGGCACGTCGTGACATAACGCTGACGCATCCCGACCGCCTCTACTGGCCGGAGGCTGGCGTCACGAAGGAAGGGCTTGCGGATTACTACGCCCTCGTCTGGCCCCTGATCGCGCCGTTCATCGTCGACAGACCACTTGCGCTGTTGCGGTGCCCGGAAGGGCACGAAAAGACGTGTTTCTTTCAGAAACATGGGTGGCGCGGCATGCGCAAGGAGATCATCACCATCCGCGACCCACAAGACGACGGGGGTCACGTCGGCATCCACGATATTGAGGGGCTTCTCTCCCTGATGCAGGGGGCTGCGCTCGAAATCCACCCCTGGGGCTCACGGGCCGGCGATCTCGAGCGTCCGGATATGGTGAATATCGATCTCGATCCCGGTCCCGATGTCACCTGGGAACGGGTGATTGACGCGGCCTTCGAGGTCCGGCAGCGGTTTGCGGACATGGGCCTTACAGGTTTCGTCAAGACTTCGGGGGGCAAAGGCCTGCATGTGGTGGCGCCACTCAAGCCGAAGGCGAAATGGCCTGAAGTCAAGGCTGCCATGAAGGCACTGGCGGACAGCATGAGCGCTGACAGTCCGACCGACTATGTCTCGACGGTCAGCAAGGCGAAACGCAAGGGCAAGATCCTGATCGACTATCTGCGCAACGGCCGGGGTGCGACGGCGGTTGCGCCCTATTCCACGCGCGCCCGGCCCGGGGCGCCCGTGTCGATGCCGCTCTGGTTCGAGGAGCTCAGCCCCGACATACTGCCCAACCATTTCACGGTCGAAAACGTGCCGACACGGCTGGCGAGCCTCGATGCCGATCCATGGGCCGACTTCCGCAAGGCGGAAGCGCCGCTGGCATTCACCGCCGGGAGAAACAAGAAGACCCGCTAGGAAACGCTACTTCCGTGCCGTCTTTTTCTCCGAAGCGAGGCTTCGTTTGAGCGCTTCCATAATGTCGATGACATTGTCCTTGCGCTCCGGCTCGGCCGCCTTTTTCGGCTTCGTCCGCTTGGACTTCTTCGTACGGCTTTCGATGATTTCGTGCAGGCGCTCCTCGACCGGATCCCGTACGAGTTTCGGATCCCAGTCTCTCAGGCGTGCTTCCATGAGCTTCTTCATCATGGTTTTGGCGCTGCTTGCGACGTCGGACCGGCCGGCCTCCTTGAAGAAGGGATCGGGTTCGCGAACCTCCTCGCCGTAGCGCATCGTCCAAACGACCATTCCATCGTCGCGGGGGACGAGAAGCACGGCGTGTTCGCGCCGGTAGAGCACCAGACGGGCGATGCCGCCGGTGTCGGTCTTGCGCATGGCTTCGCGGATGACGGCGAAGGCTTCCTCGCTCACCTTGTCTGCGGGCGCCAGATAATGCGGGCTGTCGTACCATATCCAGCCGATCGAACTGCGCGGCACGAAGCTCTCGATATCGATCGTCCGGGTGCTTTCCAGCGCCACGTCCTCGAGTTCGTCATCCTCGAACAGGACATAATCGTCCTCGGCTCGCTCGTAGCCTTTCACCTGATCCTCGACATCGACGGGCTTGCCGGTTTCGGCGTCGACATAGCGGCTGACGACCCGGTTGCCGGTCTCGCGATTGATGTTGTGAAAACGAAGCTTGCTGCTTTCGGTGACGGCGGGTGTCATGGCCACCCGACAGGTGACGAGGGACAGTTTCAGATAGCCTTTCCAGAACGCGCGCTGCGCCATTTGCCCTACCTCCCGAACGCCATCCAGCCGCGGCACTGCCCCGGAAAACGCCCTCGGCACGGAACAGTTCCGATCAGCGCTCAAATCGCCAGTTGCAACGGGAACCGTTTGCCCCCGATGGCGTTCATCTCTTGCCTGTTCCTCTCCAATGATGAGCCGGAGGATTTGAAGTCGGTATGGGGGTATCGAAAACAGATCTGACCGGGGAGCCGGCGGGTGCGACGAGACCGCGCTCGGCCGAGGACGATTGCGTGCGGAACGGGCATTGGGCGACGACGGAGAATTGCCATGCCTGAACGAGATTATGACTGGATTGCCCGGCGAGCCTATTCGCTTTGGGAAGAGGAAGGCCGTCCCGATGGTCGGGACGAAGCGCATTGGCAGACAGCACTCACCGACTGGGAAACCCTCCAGGCGGCGGCACGCCAGACCACGGCCAAGTCCGGCCAACGGATCGCAGCGGCCCAAACGTCGGCGGAGAACGAGGGGCTTGTCATCACCGAGGAGCCGGTCCTTCCGGCCAAAAAGGCTTCAAGGAGCCGGAAAGGGTGACCAAGGTGGCAGGAGTCGATCTTTCACTGGCGCTCAGCCGGGCGCAATTCATCCAGCGTGTGCGGGAAGCCTATCATCGGGATGAGGAGGAGCATGGACCGCGCCGGCATTACCCGACACGAGTTCCCCTGCATGTGCTGGCGGTAACCTCGGAAATCTATCCGCTGGTCAAGACCGGCGGTCTGGCGGACGTCACTGGAGCGCTGCCGAAGGCGCTTTCCTCCTATGGCATCGAGACCCATACGCTGGTGCCTGGCTATCCGTCGATCCTGGCGCTCGCGCGCCTTCACCCGCCACTTATGGAGTTCGACGATCTTCTAAGCGAAAAGGCGACCTTGCGCCATCTGGAGATCGACGGTCTCAGCCTCTTCGTCCTTGACGCGCCATCGCTCTACGATCGTCCTGGCGGTCCCTATGTCGACGAACATGGCGTCGATCATGCTGACAACTGGAAGCGCTTTGCGGTTCTTTCGCTTGCGGGCGCCGAGATTGCGGCCGGAGTCCTGCCAGGCTGGAAGCCCGATCTTGTGCATACTCATGACTGGCAGTCTGCACTGACCTCTGTCTATCTCCGCCAGATGGGCTCCGCAGTGCCCGTCGTGCTCACCATCCACAACCTCGCCTTCCAGGGGCAGTATTCGGCATCGCTTTTGCCGCAGATCGGCCTGCCGCCGGAGGTCTATTCCGTCGAGCAGATGGAGTATTTCGGCGACATCAGCTACCTCAAGGGTGGCCTAGTGACGGCAGACCACATCACCGTCGTCAGCCCCACTTATGCGCGGGAAATTCTTTCGCCGACCTTCGGCATGGGACTGGACGGCGTGCTGAACGCGCGCATGGACAGACTGCAGGGGATCGTCAACGGGATCGACAAGGAGATCTGGAATCCGGCGACGGATCCCTACCTGCCCTTCCGCTACGATGTGAAGACGGTGCGCAACAAGAGGAACAACAAGGCTCTGCTGCTCGAGCGCTTCAATCTGGAGCCGGGCGACGGACCGCTCTTTTCCGCGGTTACCCGCATCACGTGGCAAAAGGGCATGGACATGCTGGCCGAGGTCGCGGACGAGATCTTCTATCGCGGCGGCAGACTCATCGTGCATGGCCAGGGCGACCACGACATCGAGGACGCCCTGAAGGCGACTGCAGCGCGTTTCCCCGGACGCATGGCGGTGTCGGTCGGCTACAGCGAGCCCACGGCGCATCTTATTCACGGCGGCTCGGATGCCATCATCCAGCCTTCGCGTTTCGAGCCGTGCGGCCTGACACAGCTCTATGCGCTGCGTTACGGCTGCGTGCCGGTGGTGTCACGTACCGGAGGCCTGTCCGAGACGATCATAGACGCCAATGATGCGGCGATTTCAGCTCGCGCGGCCACCGGCTTCCAGTTCCATCCGGTTCGACCGGAGGGCCTGCGCCATGCCTTGCGTCGCGCAGTCGATGCCTATGGCGACAAGCGACAGTGGGCAAGGCTGCAGTTGCAGGCAATGCGTGCCGACTATTCATGGGATCGCAGTGCCGAAAGCTATGCCGAAGTTTATGGTCGTCTGACGGAAACCGGTGCCGAGCTCCGTCACTGACCCTTGAAGCAATTTTACATAAACAGAGGGCCCGGATGATACCGGGCCCTCTGTTCGTAATCGGCTGCAATATCAGGGATTGGCCTGCCCATCGGGCCTGCTCTGGCCGGCACCCCCGGTCCCTGTCTGCGGGGTGGGGTCCCTATCGGCTTCCATCGCCGGCAAGGTGTCGGGAGCCACGTCTTGCTGTGAGCCGGTGGAATTGCTGCTGCTGTTGTTGCCGCCATCGCCGCAAGCCGTGAGCAGTCCAAGGACGGCGAGTATGGCCGTCGTTCTCTTCACGTTCATCTCCAATCCTCTCTTTGATAGTCACCATCGCCATTGACGCGCTCGCGAAAGGCGATGGTGCGTTCGAGCGCTGCAATGTCATCGCTGCTCGCAGGTACCGGGTCTTCGGCGATGGCCTCGAGCACAGCGGGATCGATCGCGCCAGAGCGGATTGCCTGCCGCAGTGTTTCACGTGTCTGCCGTTCCGCCTCCAGTTGGGCGAACAGCGCGACAATCAGCCGGTCACGCGGATCGGGAAAGCGACGCCAGCGTGGCGGACGCACCGTCTCGGACATGATCCACTCCTTTTCGACAGAAGAAATTGCTCCTTCAGGAAACATTTGGGGCGTCCCAATGTTCCCCTTCCCATCGATGACCAACACAGGGAGTAGACATAGTGGACAGCGATTTGAAGACGCTGGAGGCCCGGCTGAACGCGCACCGGGAAATCCTGGTCTCGCTGCTGAGCGAAATCCTGATCTCACCAGAGGGCGCTCCCGAACTGCTGCGCAATCTCGAACAGGAAGTGCTCCTGCGCGACGGCGCAGAAGATCCCGGCGCAGAGCCGTCTGCCGGGATCGGGCGCGGTCATGAAAAAGGTGAAGCGATCCGGGATATCCTCGACACGGCCAAAGCGCGCGCAGAGGCCCTGAGGCGAACGGCAAGCGATCTCAATCAACCGAACGGTTTCACAGAGGCAATGAAGGAGAAGGAATGATGATGATCAGAGAGATGGTGACGAAGTGGCTTGCGCATATGCGCAAGCCCAAGCGTGACACAGTGAGCAAGGAACATCGGCAGGTTGCTATGCCCTTGCGCGCCGACCTGCCGCTTCGGGAGCGCTCCCGCTCGCTCGTGGCGGTCCCCGCACAAATCAATGGTGCGCGGATGGGGTCAGGAAAGTTCTGACCTGATCAACCGACCTAATCAACGGCGGTTGGTCTGTTCTCGGATGTCGAAATTGGCGTCCCAGTCTTTCGGCTTGTCTTCCTTGCCCGGAGGCCACTTGTTGACGGTGGCGTCTTCGGACCCTGTCACCACGGTCGGCTTAGCGCTTGCGACACCGTCGCTGTCGCCGCCGGCCTGTGTGCCAGCGAACTGCCCCTTCGCGTCGTCATGGATTTTAGCCTTGTCAGCTTCCCGGCGCTTGTCAGTCATGGTCAATCCTCCAAAGTGGTCATCATCAACCCGATGACGCACCGAAAGGTTCCTGTGCCAGCCTAGTCGGTGGACCCGGCGAGGAAGGAAGAGAGCGGCGCGACCAGCGTCCAGCGCAAGCCGGCGGGATCGAAATCGATCGTGACATCGCCGGCAAACGCGCTTGCCGCATGACGCTCAATGACGGTCGATCCGAAGCCACGCCGAGTGGGCTTCGTGACAGGCGGACCGTATTGCTCAATCCATTGCAGCCGAAGTCGAGGATCTTCCTCCTGTGTCTCGGGCTCCAGCACCTCCCATTCGATGCGAAGCCGGCCTTCAAGAACCGATAGGGCCCCGTATTTGACGGAATTGGTCGCCAGTTCATGAAAAACCAGGCCGAGATTCTGGACTGCATTCGCATTGACCAGCAGATCCGGACCTCGGCGATGGATGCGATCCACAGATCCCGTGACGGTGGTCAGCTGCAAGTCGACGAGGGACGCCAGCGGAATGCCGCCCCATTGCTGCTTCGCAAGCGCTTCGATCGACTGTGCAAGCCCTGCCAGGCGCCCGCTGACGGCCCGCTGAAACTCTTCGACGTCATCGGTGCCGCGGGCCAGCTGCCGCATCATCGCCTGGACCAGCGAGAGGATGTTCTTCGTGCGGTGAACGAGCTCCTGCAGAATGAAGTGGATGCGTTCTTCCGCCTCTGCCCTGTCGAAGGAAGCATTCGACAGAGCCACAGCCACCTGGTTGGCCTCAAGAATCTTGGTGCGCTCCGGCGAGACGATCTCACCATGACCGATGCGCTCCGCCATGCATGCAATCCTGCGGATCGCCGAGCGCAGATGGTGGGCTGCGACCAGAACAATCCCAAGCAGCAGGGTCATCAGAACGAGGCTGCCGATCAAAAGACTTTGCCAGAGGGTGATGAACGACCCTTTGAGACTGTCCACGGGTCCCCAGACCAGAGCGCGCCATGGCCAGTCCGCGACTTTCGCGTATCCCATCAGATACTGTCGACCGTTCTGGTAAAAGACGGCACTGTTGTTGGAGCCATACATCAGATCCAGCCAGCTTTGCTCGATTTCAGTACCGGATGGCTTATTCTCGGCGCCGTTCGACACGACGATCCGGCCATCGCCATCCACCAGTGCGGACGACCATCCGGACGGCAAGGCTTCGCCGGCGGCAAGGCTTGCAAGGCTTGCCGCATCTTGAGTAAGCACGACAGCGTTGATGCCGTCCGAAGTCCGCGCGGTGACAGGCATGGTCAGGTTGACCACCCAGCGCTCGCTCGTCGCGCCGAAGAAGACGCCCGAAAGCTCGACGTTGCCGGAGCGGAGGGCGGCCATCACCGAGTCCGGATTGGCCATGGGTTTCAGTGTGGCGCCCCAGGGCATCCGCGTGTTGAGGACTTGTACCCCGTCCCGCCGCGCCAGCATGACATAGAGAGAGCTCTCCTTGAGGCTTTCTCCGACGCGCGCATGGAATGCCTGCAGGTCGCCCTGCTGCAGCTCTACGGAATTCGCCACAAGGGCGAGCGTCGTTTCCATGTCGGCGATCTTGCGCTCGACGGCGCGGCTTATGGCCTGGGCATCGTCTGCCACGTCCGTGCGCATGGTCTGAAATTGCGATCGCTCGAGCTGCAACAGCAAAAAGGCGACAAAGGCGAGAACCGGGACTGTCGCCAGAACGGCCATTGCGGCGAGGTATGAGCCGATCGACGCAGTCGGAAAGAGACCAGCGAACAACCTGCCAACGCGGTTCAAGGCACCGCCCTCCTGCAGCGAGGCCCAGAAATCATGGGGACTTCGGCGAACCAAATGCGCGTGCGGGCGTTAGGATGGTGACCGCGACACAGGAGGTTGCCATGATATTCAAGCCCCAGCGTTTCCATGGAGAGGCCCCCGAGGTGGCTGAAGAGTTTCCAGCCGAGGCTGAGCTCGAGCAACGGGTCGCCGACGCGCTGGCCGCCTCTGACGGTGTGGGGGCGGAAGCCCTTCGCGTCGTGGCGACGGGCAAGGAGATCTTGCTGTTCGGCTTCGTTACGACGCGCGAGGAGATGGACAGAGCCGTGGAAGTCGCGCTTGCGGTACCAGGGGTCGAAAAGGTCACGGTTCGGATGGAAAGCGGCGAAGCGCCATGACACTGGGGAATGGGTCACGCACGTGCCGCGGCGTCGCATAGCGGCCGAACGCCGGGGACAGGCTTCACGCCAACCCCAAGGACCCGCCGGGATCACCTTTGCGTCGATCGGTTTCACCTATATTCCGATTTTTCTGGCCAGACGAAACGTCAGGCGCGTCCACCCATACCGGTCGTGCCGTCCGGCCCCCATGCCTGCGCAATGCCGGCAATCTCCTGCATACGTCCCCGCAAATCCTGCTGGCGCAGAACCGTCACCTTACGGATGGAGACTTTGCTCGCGGAATATTCTCGCGCAGCTTCCACCGCGAGCCGATAGCTCGGATAAACGGCCGACTGTCCTTCCTCCGATAGAAAGCACCAACCATTGGCTTGGGGAATAATATCGCAATACACCTCAGTCATGCCGCACTCCTCCTGATTTCACTAGAACGTGCAATCGGCTCGAGGGTTCCTGCCAAGGTGCAGTTTTTTTCGTCATGGCCTGCTAGCCGCAGGCTACAATCAGGCTTGCCGCGGGAAAGCGTGAGAGATCCCGCATGTCTGACTGAGCTTCGGGCGGCATGACATGGATGGTGGCTCCATGGACCGGCGGCAGCGTTGCAGTCTCATCGCTGAAATTTGCCCGCAACTGCCAGCGATGCTCCCCCAGCTGCCAATCGATTGCCAGCCTCCCCTCCTCCGCCATCAGCACAAGGCCGACGCCGCCGCCAACATCTGCAAGCCGAGGCATCAGGTGACGCTTTCGTTTTTCGATCAGGTCACGGCAGATGGTTCGTGAAACCATCCCTCGTTTGGTTTCAGCCTCCTGCCAATCGAGCTTGGAGGCGATGAAGGTTTCGAGATCATTGGGGTCGCGAATTTCCTGAAGCTCGAGGTCGTCAGTGCCAAAAGCTATGGCTTCCCGCAGTCGATCCTCGGGAGAGTTCTGATCGAAATCCGAAGGGTAGTCGCTGAAAAAGAAGAACTTGCCGCGTGATCGGAATTCATCGCCCATGAAGAGCATCGGAATCTGCGGCGCGAGCAGCAAGATCGCCATCAATCGCTCGGCAAGATCGGGGTCGATGAGGCTCCACAAGCGATCGCCGCGGCCGCGATTGCCGATTTGATCGTGGTTCTGCAGAAAGTTGATGAAGGTGACGGGCGGCAGGTGGCCGCTTGGTTCGCCCACCAATGCATCGCCTTTGCCCTCGATCCGCTCACCCTGGATGGCGAAGCCGGTTGCGAGCGTCTTTGTGATGCGTGGCCAGAAGTTCTGGGCGAAAACCTTGAAATGCCCAACATGCTCGCCGGTGGCCCAGGCATGGATAAGGTGGTGATAGCCATCATTCCAGACCGCGTCATAGAGGCGGACCGCATTGTCTTCGCTTCGCTCGTGCAGAGCCGTGATGTTGCGGCTGTCTTCGACCACCAGATGGACGTGACGCCCCGGCAAAGTCTTGCGGATCAGAAGCGCCAGCTCTTCGACGAAGTGCTCGTCGCTGTCTGCGTCTTCAATCCGGTCGACGGCATCGAAGCGGAGGCCGTCGAGGGCAAATTCTTCCAGCCAGTAAAGCGCGTTTTCCGCGATGAGGTCACGCATCGGCTTGCGGGACACATCCGGCCTCGGTCCCCAGGGGGTGCCTTCAGCCATGAAGAGATCCGGCGCGTAGACTTGCAGATGATTTCCATCGAGCCCCAGGTGATTGTAAACGACATCGAGCATGACCATCAGACCGAGGCCATGGGCGGCATCTATGAAGGCCTTCATGTCATCGGGGGAGCCATAAGACGGATGGGGCGTGTAGAGAAGTACGCCGTCGTAACCCCAGCCGCGCTTACCCCCGAAGGCGGCAACGGGCATCAATTGAACCACTGTCACCCCAAGATCTGCAAGGGCAGGCAATCTTGCCGCTGCCGCCGCAAATGTGCCTTCGTCGGTGAAAGTCCCCACGTGGATTTCATAGACTACTGCTTCAGACCAGGGACGGCCCGTCCAGCCTCTGTTCTTCCAGCGATAGGCGGTCGGATCGACAACGAGCGACGGACCGTGAACATCCGACTCCAGAGCGCGACCGGCGGGATCGGGGACATGTCTCCCATCCGGGAGCACGAAGGCATAAGGCGTCCCTGGCGCGATATTGGTCGCGAGAAGCTCCCACCAGCCATCGCCCATGGCCGTCATCGGCACCTCTTCATCGATCAGGCGAAGGTTGAGTGTCTCGATGCCCGAGGCCCACAAGCGAAACCTCACCTCGCCGGCAGCGATGTATTCCGCGCCCCAGCTTTTGGGAAACACCCGGTATTCCGGATCGACCGGACGCTCGTCTTCGGGCCTTGATCGTTGTTCATCCATCCGCTCGCCTTCTCCCTCGGTTCATCCGGTGGATCGAACAATATGGACAAGGGTAAAGTTCCGGCACGGATGCGAGGAGCGCAGAACGGCGGCAATGAAGCCGGCTGGGTTTTCAGGAACAAAGTCGAGGGCGGCGGAATTGCTACTTCCTGATGCCGAGCCCGTCCGCGTTCCGCGGCGGGCGGCTCTCAGGGAGATGATCATGACGACCCCAAACCCTTCCACACCCTATGACGACCAGCCCCCGATGCCCGCTCCGACCTGGGCTCCGGAAGTCCCGATCGAGGAGCCGCAGCCGGACGTCTTGCCGGACGAGGTGCCGACACCCAATCCCGACGAGACGCGCGATCCGCCCGTGACGGAGCCGTCGCCTATCTGACACCCTTGTGTCGACGCGGGCCTCAACGCAGGCCCGCGACCCTCTCCCAGCTCTTCTTGCCCGCGACCCAATTCTGCCAGTCGGCGACCGAGCCATAGAAGACATTCAGATCGATCTTGCCATTGACGCCCTGGGAGAGGCCGGAGCCGGAATACTGCCAGAAGACCCACTTGCGGCCCGGATAGACTTTGGAGGGATGGGCCGCGACCGAGCGGAGCCAGAAGGGGTAATCGAGGAAGTGGCCGCGCAGATTGTCCTTGTAGAAGTCGGGGGCCGTGTAGATGACCGGACGCTTGCCATAGTGCCGCTCGAGACGATCCATGAAGACCTGCATCTTTTCGCGTGCCTTTTCCGGCGAGAGGCGGAAGCGGCAGCTGGATTCGCCATTGTATTCGACGTCGATGACCGGCGGCAGGGCATCCGGATCACGCGGCACGTTGCGGATGAACCAGTCCGCCTGCTCCGAGGCCACGCGGCACCAATAGAAGAAGTGATAGGCGCCGCGCTTCACACCGGCCTCCTTGGCCCGCTTCCAATTGGTGTGAAACATCGGATCGAGATGGTCGCCGCCATCGGTCGCCTTGATATAGGCGAAGTTGGCGCCCTGGCTGCGTAGCGTCTGCCAGTCGATATTCCCCTGCCAGCGCGAAACGTCCACGCCGTGCACGGCATGATGCTTCGGTGTCACCTTGCCGAAGTTGATCGGCTTGGCATCGCTGAAGCGCTGATTGAAAACGCGATGGCGTCCGTTGGAGCGCTCAGTCGGGTCCCGGGGGGCAAGGACCGCGCGTATCGGGGACGACAGCATGGCCATTGGCCGCTGGTTGGGTACGGGCATGCCGGCGGTCATCTGCGGCGTATCGAAATGCGCCTGGTTCGGCGTGTCTCCAGCCCAGGACAAAGCCTGCGGGTCACTGCCGGATGTCGACGCTACGGATGAAATGGAACCTGTTTGCTCGTCGACGGCGACGGCAGGTGTCGGGGCTGCGGCAGTCTGAACCTGTTGGGGCGCCCGCTTTGAGCCAAGCTGCAGGGCTTCTATCGGATTGGTGCGAGCACTGCAGCCGGCAAGCACCAGACAGCCGATGAGGAGCGAAGGGACAACCTTGGAACGCATGGCACAAGAACTCAAACTAATGCCGGGCGCATTCGAAGTCGGACACCCGGGGCCTCTGGGAATTGCTAACAAAGCTTTACCGGGAAAAGGTGAATGCAATCTTTACGGGCCGAGCCCAGGTGCCGTGCTTTGAGCTCGAATGTCCGCTGTTCACAGAGATGTGCGCCGAGTTGGCGATCTCGATTGTTTTGCGCGCCGTAGAGCGAAGTGTTCGGTTTTTCGTTGTGCTCGGGGAACGACAGCTATGCCTTCGCGACGCTCTTTTCTGATGACTTCGCTTCTTGTCCTGGCGAGCAAGCCTGCGCTCAGCGCCGATCCCTGGGAAGCGTTGCGCGCCAAGCGGGCCTTCGTGCTTCTGCGGCATGCGATCGCGCCAGGGACAGGCGATCCTCCGGGCATGCGCCTCGGCGATTGCAGCACGCAGCGCAATCTCTCCGATGAGGGCCGAAGCCAGGCGCAGCGCATTGGCTCCTTGCTGCGCGAAAACGGGATCGACAGGGCGGCGGTCTATTCGAGCGAATGGTGTCGATGTCTCGACACCGCACGTCTACTGGACCTTGGCCCGGTGTCGCCGCAGCCGCTTCTCAATTCCTTTTTCGGCCGGGCCGAGAACGGCGCCACACAGACGGAAGCTTTGCGAACTTGGCTGTTAAGCCCGCCTGCGAACCTACCTCTTGTGCTCGTCACGCATCAGGTGAACATCACGGGGCTGACATCCGTCGTTCCTCGTAGCGGCGAGCTCTTATTCACGACAATGGATGCGGCCGGCGCGGTCAGCGTCATCGGCCGGCAGTCCGCCGGGGCATGACAGGCAAAATCATGCGGCACAAATGGGGACCGCGCGTGATGAAATGACTTGAAACAGGCTTAGGTGCGGCGGCAATCCAGACATGCCCCGGCGGACGCGCCGGCAGGGTCGGCGGTCGTATATTTCTCCAAATACGGGCATGACGGGAGTCTAAAATCCGCATCGATCGGTGTCCCCGCGCATTCTGCCCTGTCAATGGGAACAATCCCGAGGTGTCGTCGCAGTCACGGCAAAATCGTGCACGCTGTGCTGGCCTCGCAGAGTTGGCAGGAAGCGCGAAGTTCGGCTGCCTCAGGGGTGCTTCAACAACTCTTCTGCCTGCACAGTGTGACACTTGCGCCGATCGCGCCGCACAATAGGATGGGGAGCAGAAAAAAGCGCAGAGGGCATTTCATGGACGAACCGCACGACACCAGCCAACTCGAGATGGTGGTCCTGATGACACCCGACATGGCCAACTTTTCCGGGAAGGTGCATGGCGGTGCGCTGCTCAATCTGCTCGATCGGGTGGCCTATTCCTGCGCTTCGCGCTACTCGCAGCAATATGCGGTGACCTTGTCGGTGGATCAGGTCGTGTTTCGCCAGCCAATCCATGTCGGCGAGCTTGTGACGTTTCGGGCGTCGATCAACCATGCCGGTCGAACCTCGATGGAGGTCGGCATTCGGGTCGAGGCCGAAAACATTAGGACCGGCGAGCGGCGGCACACGAACTCCTGTTACTTCACGATGGTCGCTGTCGATGCCGAAGGCAGACCGACGGCTGTCCCTCCCTATGCGGCGCAAACCGACATTCGCAAACGCCGCCAACGCGCTGCAGAAACACGACGGGCACTGCGCCTGGAGTTCGAAGCGCGCTTCAGGGAGGCGAGCCTGACAGCGGACGAAACGCTTCCAGTGAACTGAGTAGCCGTGCAATTGCCTTGACTTTGATTGTGCCTTGGCCAAGTCCGGGGTGACGATCATTGTCAGTGAAGGCGGATACCATGCACAAGCTTTTCGATCTTTCGGGCCGACGGGCGCTGATCACCGGGTCATCTCAAGGCATCGGCTTCGCCCTCGCCTCCGGCTTGCAGCAGGCCGGCGCGGAGATCGTGCTTAACGGACGCAGTCTGGACAAGCTCGAGGTGGCTGCAGCCAAGCTTGGATCCGGGGCGAGGATCCTGCCGTTTGACGTGACCGATCATGTGGCCGTGCGTGAGGCAGTCGACCGCTTCGAGGCGGACGTCGGTCCGATCGACATCCTCGTCAATAATGCCGGCATGCAGCATCGGGCGCCGCTGGAAGACTTCCCGGCCGAGGCCTTCGAGAAGCTGCTGGCCGCGAATGTCTCGAGCGTTTTCAATGTCGGCCAGGCCGTCGCGCGCCACATGATCGGACGCGGGCGCGGCAAAATCATCAATATTGCCAGCGTCCAGACGGCACTCGCGCGTCCGACGATCGCGCCCTATACGGCGACCAAGGGCGCCGTAGGAAACCTCACCAAGGGCATGGCTACGGATTGGGCGCGCCATGGACTGCAATGCAATGCGATTGCGCCCGGCTATTTCGAGACGCCGCTCAATGCGGCCCTCGTTGCAGATCCGGAGTTCACGGCCTGGCTGTCAAAACGCACGCCGGCGGGGCGCTGGGGCAAGGTCGAGGAATTGGCCGGGGCCTGCATCTTTCTCGCGTCCGACGCGTCGTCCTTCGTCAACGGCCATATCCTCTATGTGGACGGAGGCATTACCGCGTCCCTCTGAGCGCCCACCTGGAGGTATCTGTCTTCAGATCCGGGAGAAGGCCGCCAGCACCGTCCGTTCGGACTGCAGGAGATAGGCTTCCAAGGCGGCGGCGGCGCCCTTCGGGTCGCCCGCCACGAGCTTTTCGAGAATGGCCGCATTCATCTCGACATAGGGCGCGTGGAGCAGTTCGGGCTCCTTGAGCAGGCCGAAGCTCAAGCGCAGTTCGGCAGCGATCTGCGCATAAAAGCTCGTCAGTCTCTCACTGTCGGCCAGATCGACGATTGCTGCGTGGAATTTCATGTTCTCGCTACCGACCGCGGTCCAGTCGTTGAGCTTGCTCGCCGCACGAGCGGTGTCGACTGCCGCCCGCATGCGGGCAACTGCCGGGTGGTTGGGGTAGGCATTGGACAGTGCCTGACACTCGACCAGGCGGCGAACGCGGTAGATATCGATGATCGAGGCCATGCTGGGCGTTGCGACGAAGACACCCCTATTCGGTTCGTGCTGAAGCAGACCGTCTTTAGTCAAGAGCCGGAAGGCCTCGCGCAGCGAGTTCCGCGACACAGCAAAGTCGGCGCTCAGGGCAGCTTCCGACAAGCGCTGGCCGGGCTTCAGCTCTCCGCTGATCAATCTGTCGCGAATTGCTTCCGCCAGGCGTGGCGCCAGGGCCGCTGTCGTTTCCGTCTCTGCCATGCTCACTCCCCAAGGTGCCGGCCCCAAGGTGCCGGTTAGCCCGCTGCATCTTCACAAGCCATCCATCGATCGGTGGATAACTCCGCTGCCTTATCGTCCATGTGCGAAATCGCAGCAAGGCGGGAGCCAATCACGGCCAAAAATTGTTCTTGGACAGCGGGAAACTGCTTATCCGAGTATCAATTTGCTCAACATTGCGGCAATCGAGTAGAACGATCAAATAAAATCGTTGAACAATATTGACAGAATTGTGAAACCACGAGAGGCTACCCCTTGCAGGTGAACAACAAGCCCCGCGCAAAGCCGGGACAGGTCAACCGAGAGGGTAACATGGAACAGACTTCGACAGCTCCCGATGGAGCCGCATCCGGCGGCATGTCCGCAAAGACGCGCCGCGGCGCCTTGATCGCCGCAATCTTTCTCATGGCGACGTCCGCCATCGGGCCCGGTTTCATAACCCAGACCGCAACATTCACGACAAGGCTCGGATCCGCTTTTGCGTTTGCGATCCTCGCCTCGATCCTCATCGACTTCGTGGTCCAGCTGAACATCTGGCGGATCGTCACGCTGACCAAGATGCGCGCCTCCGACATCGCGAACGCCGCCATTCCCGGCACCGGCTATGTGCTGGCGATCCTCGTCATCGTCGGCGGCCTGTTCTTCAACATCGGCAATATCGGCGGCGCCGGCCTTGGCCTCAATGCGCTGCTCGGCCTCGACCCCAAGCTGGGTGGATCGATTAGCGCCTTGATCGCGATCGGTATCTTCCTCTCGCACCGCGCAGGTGTGGCGATCGATCGCGTCATCGTCGTCGCTGGCCTGATGATGATCGTGTTGACCGTTTACGTCGCGCTTGTCTCGCAGCCGCCGGTGGGTGACGCCTTCTTCCAGACCTTCCTGCCGAGCACGATCGATTTTGCGACGATCACGACGATCGTCGGCGGCACGGTCGGCGGTTACATCACCTATTCCGGCGCCCACCGTCTGCTCGACAAGGGCACCGTCGGCATCGAGAACCTCGGCGCCGTCAACCGCGCGGCCCTGACGGGTATCGCCGTCACCGGCGTCATGCGCTACGTGCTTTTCCTTGCCATCCTCGGCGTCGTCGCAAGCGGTGTCGTCATCGACGTCACCGGCGCTGGCGCCAACCCGGCAGCCCAGGCTTTCCAGGCGGCTGCAGGCGATGTCGGCATGCGCATATTCGGTGCGATCTTCTGGGCAGCCGCGATCACCTCGGTCATCGGCGCGGCTTACACCTCGGTGTCCTTCGTCACCGTCTTCAAGAAGGACATGACCGAACGCGCCCGCAACATCGCGACCGTCATCTTCATCGCGGTTTCGCTGTTCTTCTACATCATCATCACGACGCCGCCCGCGCAGATGCTGGTCTTTGTCGGCGGCCTAAATGGTCTCATCCTGCCCATTGGCCTCACCATCTTCATCTATGCCGGCTGGGCGCGCTCCGATCTGATGGGTGGCTATCGCTATCCGCGCTGGCTGCTGATCCTGGGCGCTCTGACTTGTGCGCTCACCTGGTACATGGGTTACAAGTCGATCGGACCGATCTTCGCGCTGCTGACCGCGGCTTGAGAACGAGAACAGGGAGGAAGACATGACTGCCATCGATCTGAACAGCGACCTTGGTGAAAGCTATGGCGCCTGGGCCATGGGCGACGACGAGGCGATGCTTTCCATCGTCTCCAGCGCCAATGTCGCCTGCGGTTTCCATGCCGGCGATCCGGTCGGCATTCTGAAGACGGTCAAGGCTGCCGCCGAGCGCGGCGTCTCGATCGGGGCGCATGTCTCCTACCCGGATCGCGTCGGCTTCGGCCGGCGCGACATGGATGTCACCTCGGCGGAACTCACCGCCGATGTGATCTACCAGATCGGCGCAATCAAAGGCATTGCTGCGGCAGCCGGGATCAGCGTCGGATATGTGAAGCCACATGGCGCCCTCTACAATCGCATCGCCCACGACCCCAAGCAGGGCCAGGCCGTGATCGACGGCATCAAGGCGATCGATCCTGATCTTGTGATGATGGGGCTTGCGGGGTCGCCCATCCTCGAGCTGGCGCGTGCCTCGGGGCTCAAGGTGGTTGCCGAAGCATTCGCCGACCGTGCCTACACGCCTTCGGGCGCACTCGTATCACGGCGCGAAGCCGGCGCGGTGCTGCATGACGCAGGTCTCATCGCCAGGCGCATGCTGCAGCTCGCCCATGACGGCACGATCGAGGCAATCGACGGTTCGATCATCAAGATCGATGCGCAGTCCATCTGCGTCCATGGCGATAGCCCCGGCGCCGTCGCGATCGCACGCGAGATCCGCCAGGCCTTCGAAAAGGACGGCATCGTGGTGCGATCTTTCCTGACGCGCTGAGGCTTCAACGGGAGACATTCGATGATCAATCTCGATACTCTACGGCATGTCGATACGGCGGCAGCGCGGACAGCCCGTGAGCGCTATCGGGCCGGCGCCGTTGAGCCGACATCCGGCGTGGCGCCTGGCTTTACCCAGGCGAACATGATCGTGCTTCCACGTGACTGGGCCTTCGATTTCCTGCTCTATGCGCAGCGCAACCCGAAGGCCTGCCCGGTGCTCGACGTGTCCGATCCGGGCTCGCATGCCACCGTTCTCGCCAAAGGTGCAGACCTGCGCCGCGATGTGCCGCTCTACCGGATCTGGCGCGATGGCAAGCTTGCCGAGGAGGTAACAGACGCAAGTGCAGCCTGGGCGGAATATCCCGATCTCGTCAGCTTCCTGATTGGCTGCAGCTTTACCTTCGAGACGCCGATGATGGAGGCGGGCATCGAGATCCGCCACATCACCGACAAGTCGAATGTGCCGATGTACCTGACCAATCGCGCCTGCCGGCCTGCGGGTCGACTGCAAGGCAATCTGGTCGTCTCGATGCGGCCCATCCCGGCGACGCGCGTGGCGGATGCTGCCACCATTTCGGGCCGCTTCCCCGCCGTGCACGGCGCGCCCGTGCATGTGGGTGCGCCGGAAGAGCTCGGCATTGTCGATCTCGGCAAGCCGGAATTCGGCGATGCGGTGCGGATCGAGCCGGGCGAAGTGCCGGTCTTCTGGGCCTGCGGGGTGACACCCCAGGCTGCGGTCATGGCGTCTAAGGTTCCGTTTGCCATCACCCACGCACCCGGCCACATGTTCATCACCGATATTCCCGATTCCGCCTATCACGCCTGAGGCCAAGATGCGTTTTCTTCCCGTCAGCCTGACCGTTCTGATCGTCGAATTGAAGGATCTCGACGAGACGCTCGCGCTCTTCGCCTCGCTGGAGGCGGAACCGGTCGACGGCGTCGTCGATATCGTGCCGGCCGCGCGCACATTGATGATCCGCTTTCGTCCGGAGACGCTGACGGCCGAAAAGCTGGCGGCGGCGATCAGCACGCGCGACCTTTCGGCCAAGATCGCGCCATCCGACATGCTGGTCGAGATCCCCGTCAGCTATGACGGTGAGGACCTTAAGGATGTCGCTGATCTGACGGGCTTGTCGATTGCGGAAGTGATCGAACGACATACCGCAAGCGAGTTCACCGTCGCCTTCTGCGGCTTTGCCCCCGGCTTCGGCTATCTCGTCGGTGGCGATCCGGCACTGCAGGTGCCGCGGCGGCAAAGCCCGCGGACAAAGATCCCTGCCGGCTCCGTTGCGCTTGCGGGTGCCTTTTCCGGCGTCTATCCGCAGGCGAGCCCCGGTGGCTGGCAGATCATCGGCACGACGCCCCTGAAAATGTGGGATCTGACGCGCGAGCCGCCGGCGCTCTTCCAGCCGGGATACCGGGTGCGCTTCTTTGATCTGGCCAAACGTGCGCAGACCACGATCGCGGCCGGCACTTCGGATACGGTCGCGACCGCTGCGGTCGAGCATTCAGCAGCAACCACCATCAAGGTCACGGCAGCCCCTGTGCCGGCGCTGGTGCAGGATCTCGGTCGCTTCGGTCAGACGGGCCAGGGTGTCTCCTCCGCAGGTGCGCTGGACCAGGGCGCGTTCCGGGCTGCGAACCGCATCGTCGGCAATCCCGTGGAGGCCGCCTGTCTCGAAGTGACGCTCGGCGGATTTGCGTTTGAGGTCTCCGGTCCCACTGTCATGGCACTCACCGGTGCGCCCTGCCCGCTTAAGATCCTTGACGTCAAGGGTCATGTGATCGAGTCTGCGGGCTATCAACCCATCTCGCTCGAAGCCGGTGATCGCGTGACCTTAGGCTTTGCCGCCCAAGGCGCACGCAGCTATCTCGCCTTTCGCGGGGGCATCGACGTGGCGCCGGTGCTTGGCAGCGCGTCGACCGATACGCTTGCGGTCGTGGGTCCGGAGCCGGTCGGGCTGGGCGCGGCGCTTGCCGTTGGCACGTCGGAGCGTCGCCTTTCGCCGGTATCGCTCACCGAGAGCCCCGCCTTCGACTGCCCCGCCCCGGGCGAGATCGTTACGCTGGATGTGGTCATGGGGCCACGCAGCGACTGGTTCACCGAGCACGGGATCGAGACGCTTTCATCCCAGGTCTTTGAGGTGACGCCGCAGTCAAACCGGGTCGGCATCCGCTTGTCCGGTCCGGAACCGCTCGAACGTAAGGACAAGGCGGAGCTTCCGAGCGAGGGCACGGCAACCGGCGCGATCCAGGTTCCACATAGCGGCCAGCCTGTGCTTTTCCTTGCCGATCACCCGCTGACCGGCGGCTATCCGGTCATCGCAACGGTTGCCGAATATCATCTCGATCTCGCCGGGCAGATCCCGGTGAATGCCAAAATCCAGTTCCGGCCCATCACGCGCTTCGCCGAGATCATGCCCGACAGGGCATGTCCCGCAGCGCCGCGATGAAAGCCCAAGAAGACAGTGAGGAGACCCCGATGAAAAAAGTGCTGATTGCCAATCGCGGCGAGATTGCCGTGCGCATCATCCGCGCCTGCCGCGACTACGGGCTCCAATCCGTCGCCGTCTACGCCGATCCGGACATGGATGCAGTGTTCGTCAAGCTCGCAGACGAGGCCTATGGCCTTGGCGGCAGCCGTCCCGCCGAGACTTATCTCGACATCGAGAAGCTCCTCGACATTGCGAAGCGCTCGGGGGCGGATGCGGTCCATCCCGGCTACGGCTTCCTGTCCGAGCGCGCCGAGTTTGCTCGCGCCGTCCAGGAGGCGGGGCTTGCCTGGATTGGGCCGGACCCTGAAGTCATCGAGGCGCTCGGAGACAAGGTCGAGGCACGGCGGATCGCACAGTCGGTGGGTGCTCCACTGGTAGCAGGCAGCGATGGTCCGGTCGAGACCGCCGAAGAGGTAGTCGCTTTTGCCAAGCAGCATGGGCTTCCCGTCGCGATCAAGGCCGCCCATGGCGGCGGGGGACGCGGCCTCAAGGTCGCCTGGAAAATGGAAGAGATCGCCGAGCTCTATCATTCGGCCGTGCGCGAAGCGGAGGCCGCGTTTGGTCGCGGCGAGTGTTTCCTCGAGCGCTTCCTCTACCGGCCGCGACATATCGAGGCGCAGGTTCTGGCCGACAAACTTGGCAATGTGCTCGTGCTCGGCACCCGTGACTGCTCGCTGCAGCGGCGCAACCAGAAGCTCGTCGAAGAGGCGCCAGCACCCTACCTGACCGACGCACAGCGCCAGTCGATCCATGATGCTGCCAAGAAGATCTGTGCAGCTGCCGGCTATTCGGGCGCTGGTACGGTCGAGTTTCTGCTCGGGGTCGACGGCACCATCTCGTTCCTCGAGGTGAACACCCGGCTGCAGGTCGAGCATCCGGTGACCGAAGAGACTACCGGCATCGATCTCGTGGTGGAGCAGTTCCGCATTGCCGAAGGCAAGGCACTCGAGGTTCTGGAGACGCCGGCCCCGCGTGGCCACTCGATCGAATTTCGCATTAATGCCGAAGACCCCGGCCGCGGCTTCCTGCCGACGCCGGGTGCGATCACCCGTTTCGATCCGCCCTCGGGTCCAGGTGTTCGCCTGGACACCGGCGTCGTCAGCGGCTCGACCATCCCAGGGACTTTCGATTCTCTCATGGCGAAGCTGATCGTGACCGGCTCGACGCGCGAGCAGGCGCTAGCCCGCGCGCGCCGGGCCTTGGCCGAGTTCAAGATCGAAGGCGTTGCAACCGTCCTGCCCTTCCATCGCGCGGCCATGGAACACCGCGATTTCACCGGAGAAGAAGGCTTCCGCGTTCACACCCGCTGGATCGAGACGGATTTCGCCGAGCCGCTTGCGGCCGCCTCCCGTCCGGAGCCGGTCTCAGATGCGTCCCTGATCCGAACCCATGTCGAGATCGATGGCAGAAGGCACGAACTGGCGATCCCAGCCATGCTGCTCTCCGGCTTGGGCAATATCTCAGGCGGACAGGCTGGCGGTGCAGAAACCTCATCCGGCAAGACGGAAGACAGCATGAGTATTGGCGCGCCCATTTCGGGCACGTTGCAGGCGTTCAAGGTCGAGGAGGGTGTAGAGGTGCAAAGCGGCGATCTGATTGCGGTGATGGAAGCGATGAAGATGGAAACCCAGGTCATCGCGACGCGCACTGGGCGTGTCAGCTTCAAGAGCGAAGCAGGCGCCTATCTGGCTGCCGGGCAGGAAATCGCGCGCTATCTGGACTAAGTGCTCCATGCGTTTGGGCTGGTAGGGCTCGCCGAACTGTGTCGGCCAATCTGATCTGAAAAACTGCGCTTGAAACAGCAAAAGGCCCGCCAATGGCGGGCCAAACGCTGAAGTCGATGAGACTTAGGCCTTGTCGACGACGTTCTTCACGGCGTCCTTGGCTTCACCCTTGACCTGCTGGCCATGGCCCTTGGCTTCCTGAGCCGCGCCCTTGGCCTCCAGGCTGTGGTTGTCGGTGGCGTCACCGACGGCCTGCTTGGCCTTGCCTACGAGTTCATTCGTCTTGCCGGAAATCTTGTCGGATGTGGAACCCATTTTCGTTCTCCTTGTTGGCGGTAACGCACAGCTCTCAATTCGCTACCCGGTCATTTCTGCCGGGAAAGTCCATCTCGCGCTGCTCGACGATCCGCTTGCACCTACAATGCTTTAGGGCGAGAATCGTTCCGATGCTTGAGGCCAAATACCCCTGACGGGATGGGGCCACATGGAACACGAATGTGTGAGGCTCCCCTGTTGCTGCGCGTCCGCAGAACACAGAAAACCGGTGATGAGGTCACCCATCACCGGTTCGTTTGATCCATTCAACCCGACAGTTAGCGCTTGTAGGCGCCGAGACCGGGGCGATAGGTCTTGTCGTCGAGGAACTGCTTCAGGCCCTCGGCGCGGCCGTTGCTCTTGTCGAGGAAAAGCATCTGTTCCAGCTTGGCGTAGATGTAGTCATCGGCCTGCTCCCAGGGCATGTTGCGCACGCGCTTGAACGTGTCCTTGGCAGCCTTGAGCACCACGGGGTTCTTTTCGAGCAGGCTTGCACAAAGCGCGCGGACGCGGGTCTCGAGATCAGCCAGCGGCACGGATTCGTTGACGAGGCCCATCTCGCGCGCCTTCTGACCACCGAAGGTCTCGCCGGTCATGATGTAATAGAGCGAGTCCCGGTGGTTCATCACTTCCGCAACGGCGCGCGTAACATTGCCGCCCGGCAAGATGCCCCAGTTGATTTCCGAAAGGCCAAACGTGGCTTCATCAGCGGCGATCGCGAGATCGCAGGAAACGAGCGGCGTGAAGGCGCCGCCGAAGCACCAGCCGTTGACCATGGCGATGGTCGGCTTTTCAAAATACATCAGGCGGTTCCACCAGCCACCAGACTGACGGCGGCTTTTGAGGACAGCCGCACGGCCCTTGCCGTCGTTCTCCCGGAAGTATTCCTTCAAGTCCATGCCGGCCGACCAGGACTGGCCAGCGCCACGCAGAACGAGAACGCCGCAGCGATCATCGGCCTCCAATTCGTCCAGCACTTCCAGCATGCGGATGTTGAGCTTCGGATTCATCGCATTGCGCTTTTCCGGACGGTTCAGGGTCACGAAGGCGATGCCGTTGTCGAATTCGACCAGAACCGGCTCTGGCGTGGTGTTTGTCTCAGTCATGATGGCTCCTTGAGGCATTTCTTGGGGCATAGGCCCGGTCGAAGGTGTTCAGCTGTTGGCATGGGCCTGGCGCAGGATGTGCTTCTGCGCCTTTCCGGATGCCGTTCGCGGGATCTGGTCGAGAAAGACGATGCGGGCCGGGCGCTTGTAGGACGCCAGACGATCGGCACAATGGGCGAGGATTTCGTCGGCAGAGGGCAAGTCCGCCTGAGCAACGATGAAGGCGACGCCGCATTCGCCCCATTTCGGATCGGGCAGTCCCAGCACGGCAACATCGCGGACCTTGGGATGCGCGCCGATGACGGCCTCGATCTCTGCTGGGAAGACGTTCTCCCCACCGGAGATGTACATGTCCTTGAGCCTGTCCGGGACGTAGATGACGCCCCCTTCACCACGTCGGCCAAGATCCCCCGTGCGATACCATTCGCCAACGAAAGCCCGGGCAGTCTCGCCCGGATTGTTCCAATAGCCCGGCGTCACCGAGGGACCCTTCACCCAGATCTCACCGACCTCGCCATCCGGGACGTCCTGACCATCATCGCCGACCAGCCGCACGGCGAGAAGCGGTGCGGGATAGCCGACGCTTCCAGGATGCCGCGCGACCGCATCACGATCCAGCGGTACGTGAATCGTCGTGCCGGCTTCGCTCATGCCATAGCCGTTGACGAGCGGAATGCCGTCTTGGAGGAAGGTCTCGATCAGCGCCGGCGACAGTGGCGCCCCGCCGATGAAGATTGCCTGCAGCGCCTTCAGAGCCTTCGGGTCCCAAGCGGGAGCGTTTCGAAGAGCCGCGGCCATTTGCGGAACCGCGAAGTAGTGGGTGATGCCGAGCGCGGGATCACCCAGAACGGAAAGGGTGCGGTCGGGAATGAAGCGATCGGAGATGACCAGGCGTCCGCCCATCATCAGCGTCGTGCGTCCGATCGCAACAAGACCGATGGTATGGAAAAACGGCAGATCACACAGCGTGACGGAGTGGCTGGTGACTTCACCGACGAGCGAGAAGTTGACGGCCGAGGCAAAGGCATTGCGGCGTGTGATGATCACACCCTTGGGGCTCCCCGTAGTCCCCGAGGTGTAGAGCATGATGCAGGGCGCATCCGCATCGATGCTGGCCGGTGCCGCCCGCTGTGCAGTGGCGACAAGCTCGGCCCAGCCACCTTCGCCTTCAACGGCAATGGTACGCGGCATTGCAGCAGAGATCTCGGCGAGGACCGGAGCGAATTCTGCATCATGCAGCAGCAGCGAAGGCTCGCAATCGGCGATGATCTGGCCGAGTTCCGCTGCGCCGAGGCGCCAGTTCAAGGGCACGAAGACCAGGCCTGCACGCTGACATGCAAGGCACACGGTGATCTGCTCGATGGAGTTGCGCCCCAGAAAAGCGATACGCTGCATGGCAGGACGATCGCCAACGATCTCCAGAAGGCGGTATGCGGCGCGGGCCACGGCGATATCCAATGCCGCATAATTCAGGGTTCGGCCGGTCGCAACGTCGTAGACCGCTGGTCGCTCCGGCGTTACCTGGGCGCGGTAGATGACGGGATCGTCCGTCTCAAGGCCGACTGCTCCCCTGACTGCCAGAACAGACTTGATTTCAGGCTGCATGCTTGTCCTCCTCATCGCCACCCCTGAGGGGCCTCCTTGGCGAATTGTATGCTAAACATACTAATTGACCTCCAAATGTTTGACAAGCGGCAATTTGACTGTTGCAGTCGAAAGTGATCATGAATGAATCAGCAGTTAAGATGCCGCATTATTGGAAGAGCAGCCATGACTCGACACAATGACCTGAAGCCCGCGAATGACGACGATGTCTTCGAAGTGGGCTCACCATTACGCACAGGCCGCCTCGACGACATTCTCGGCTTTCACTTGCGGATGGCGAATGTCGCCATCTATCAGGACTACACCGCCGCCATGGGCGACATCGGGCTGACGCAGAAACAGTTTGCCGTCCTCGAACTGATTGCTGCTAATCCGCGGGTCAGCCAGATCGACATCGCCAACCAGCTCAGCATGGACCGGGCCACGATGATGGCATTGGTGAACCGTCTGGAAAGCCGCGATCTTCTGGAACGGCAGCCATCTCCCATCGATCGGCGGCGCCAGGAACTGCTGTTGACCGAGGCGGGAGCTGAGGTCTTGAAGCAGGCACGCAACATCCAGCAACAGCACGAGCTGCGCTTCACCTCGCGGTTTTCGCCCGAGGAGCTGGAGCAGTTCATCGAAGGCTTGAAGCGTGTCTATGCCGACATCATCCCACGCAACAGCCAGACCGACTGATCGGTCTTGAGCGTAGCACAACATGAAACGGCCGCCCGTGGGCGGCCGTTTCTATTTGGAGATCAGAAGGGATAGTGCTGGTTCGGGTCTTCGATGGTGATCCAGCGCAGCTCCGTGAACTCGGAGATCGCGGCCTTGCCGCCGAAGCGACCATAGCCACTGCCCTTGACGCCACCGAACGGCATCTGCGGCTCGTCGAAGACCGTCGGGCCATTGATGTGGCAAATGCCGGACTCGATGCGCGCGGCAACGGCCAGAGCACGGCGGATGTCGCGGCTGAAGACGGCGCCGGAGAGACCATACTCGGTGTCGTTGGCGACGCGGATCGCTTCTTCCTCATCCTTCACGCGGATGATCGGCTTGACCGGGCCAAAGCTTTCTTCCTGATACATCCGCATGTCCGAGGTGACATTGTCGAGCAAGGTTGCTTCGACGACGCTGCCTTCCCGCTTGCCACCGGCAACGAGCTTCGCGCCCTTGGAGACGGCGTCTGCGATCAGCTCGTCCATCTTCTTTGCGGATTCGAGGCTGATGAGCGAGCCAAGCACGACATGGCCCTTCGGGTCACCGGCCGGCAGCTTGGAGGCCTTGGCCGCGAGCTTGGAGACGAACTCGTCGGCGATCTTCTCATCGACGATGATGCGTTCGGTCGACATGCAGATTTGACCCATATTGGCAAACGCACCGAAGGCGGCAGCGTTTACGGCCGCGTCGATATCGGCATCGTCGAGGATGACGAGCGGCGCCTTGCCTCCGAGCTCCAGAAGAGCCGGCTTCAGATGACGACCGCACAGTTCGCCGATGATCTTGCCGACCTTGGTGGAGCCGGTGAAGTTGACGCGCTTGACTGCCGGGTTGGTGATCAGGGCTTCGACGATCTGGGCTGCATCCTCGGGCGCATTGGTGATGACGCTGATGGCGCCCGTCGGAAGGCCGGCTTCAACGAGGCACTGAGCGATGAGACGATGGGTGCCAGGGCACTGCTCCGATGCCTTCAGGATCACGGTGTTGCCGCACGCGAGCGGCATGGCGACCGCGCGGGTGCCGAGGATGATCGGCGCATTCCACGGCGCGATGCCAAGGCAGACGCCAACGGCCTGTCGCATGCCCATGGACAGCGAACCCGGCTTGTTGGACGGGATGACTTCGCCCGAGATCTGGGTGGTCATGGAAGCGGCTTCGCGCAGCATGCTGGCAGCAACCATCACGTTGAAGGCGCCCCAATGGCCGGTGGCTCCGGTTTCGGCGACCACGAGTTCGGAGAACTCGGCGGTCTTCGATTCCATGATGTCGGCAGCCTTGAGCAGGATCTTGCGGCGCTCACCGGGGCCGGTCTTCGACCAGGCAGGAAAGGCTGCAGCAGCTGCATCTACGGCTGCGTTGGCATCCTCGAGGCTTGCGGCCGAGGCCGTGGTCGCGACTTCCTGCGTAAAAGGATTGATGCGGGTAAAAGTGCGTCCGCCAGCGGCTGCCTTTTCGGCACCATTGATCAACAGCGAAACATGCATATTCATGGATCTTCCTCCTCCATTATCTTCAGGTTCAGAAATTGGTCCGTCGTTTTCTGCCGGCCCCGCCTGCTCTCTTGCGATCAGGTCTCGATCTTCCAGAGAGCAGGTTATTCCTAAACGGACCGGCAACCTCCCCGATCCGCTCTATTTTGTAAGTCTAGCAAACAATTGTTTTTTGACAAGTGGTGCCGCCCGGTCGGGACGTCAATAGGGCAGCCCGACATAGTTCTCCGCCATGGCCGTGGACGCTGCTCTCGAATGCGTGAGGTAGTCGAGTTCTGCTTCCTGGATTTTCTGGCCGAAATCTCCGGTATCCGGAAAACGGTGCAGCAATGTGGTCATCGACCAGGAGAAGCGAACCGCTTTCCAGACTCGGCTGAGAGCCCGCGCGGAGTAGGCGTCGAGCGCCGCATCGGACTTCTCCTGGTAATGTTCGAGAAGTCCCTCGATCAGGTAGTACACGTCGGATGCGGCAAGGTTCAGGCCCTTGGCGCCGGTCGGCGGGACGATATGCGCAGCATCGCCGACGAGGAACATCCGTCCGAAACGCATCGGCTCGACGACGAAGGAACGCAGCGGCGCGATCGATTTTTCGAAGCTCGGTCCTGTCACCATCACCTCTGCGTGATGGGCCGGCAGGCGACGGCGCAGCTCGTCCCAGAAGCGATCGTCGGACCACATCTCGACCTTGTCGTCGAGCGAGCACTGAACATAGTAGCGGCTGCGGGTTTCGGAGCGCATCGAGCACAGCGCAAAACCGCGCGGGTGGTTGGCATAGATGAGTTCATGGTTGACCGGCGGCACGTCGGCGAGGATCCCCAGCCAGCCAAAGGGATAGATCTTTTCGAAGGTCTTGATCGCACCTTCCGGCACTGCCTTGCGGCTCGCGCCATGGAAGCCGTCACATCCGGCGATGAAGTCGCAATCGATGCGCTGCGTGACACCATCCTTCTCGAAGGTGACATGCGGGTGGTCGCCGTCGAAACCGGAAGGAACGACATTGACGGCATCGTAGATCACCACACCGCCATCGCGCTCGCGGCGCTCGATGAGATCGCGCGTTAGCTCTGTCTGGCCATAGACCATGACCCGCTTGCCACCGGTCAGATCGAAGAGGTCGATACGATGGTCGCGGCCGTCGAACGTAAGGGAGAAACCGTCATGCGGAAGACCCTCCCGATGCAGGCGCTCGCCGACGCCGGCGCGATCCACAAGGCCGACGGTGCCTTCTTCGAGCACCCCGGCCCGCACGCGAGACAGGATGTGTTCCTTGCCGACGCGGTCGACGATGACATTGTCGATGCCTGCATTGGTGAGAAGCTGGCCGAGCAAGAGGCCGGACGGACCTGATCCGATGATGACGACTTTGGTTCGCATGTTTCCTCCCACGGTGCTGCCAATTTGTCTTTCGACAAGTTTTGACGGCGAGCGCGGTCGCCAACAATGGACGCATCGCGTCTTTTGTTGCACAAATCGAACATGACGAAACGCAAACAGCCAATACGGGCCTCGATCCCAACCTACGAGCTCTACGGCGAGGACGATCCGACAGGATCGCGCTTCTGGGTGCATTGCGAGACGATTCCGGCCCGAAGTGCACTGCATCACTGGGAAATCGGGCTGCACAGACACGAACGCTATTTTCAGATCCTGCTCGTGACAGGCGGCTCCGGCGATGCGGTCTTCGAGGGGGACATTGCCCGTTTCGAACCAATCTCGATCGTCACCGTTCCGCCCGCTATCGGGCACGGGTTCCGCTTTTCGCCGGAAATCGACGGCTACGTCTTTACCTTTCTTGCCAGTCGCCTGCCGGTCCGACCGGGCGAGCCGAGCGCGCTCGGCCAGTTTCTTTCGAGACCAAGCGTGACACGGCTTGCCCCGCAGGATCCGGAGGGGCAGTTGATCCTCGCCCACTTGCTGAGGGTCGCGAGCGAATGGCAGGGGCGGCTTACGGGGCGCACGGTGCTGATGGAAACAGGTCTTGCCGCGGCTCTCGCACTTGCCGCCCGGCTCGCTGCCCAGGATCGGACCGAAACCGAAGAGATTGATGACAACGACCGAAGGCTCGAAGCCTTCTCCTCACTGCTGCATCGGGAGGTGCGCAACCATCGTCCGGCTTCGTTCTACGCCCATGCCCTGGGGATCACTCCGACCCACCTGAACCGTGTGCTGAAAGCCAAGACAGGTCTCGGTACGCAGGAGCTCGTCGCGAGACGCCTGATCGAGGAAGCGCAACGAGAGCTGCTCTTCACGCCCGGCAGCGTCAAGGAAGTCTCGTTCCGCCTCGGCTTTTCCGATCCGGCTTATTTCTCCCGCTTCTTCAGCCGCCAGACCGGGATGACGCCTGCCAGCTGGCGCGCTCAGGAACAGCTGCGACTGGGATCCCGGGCAGACAAGGCCTAGGCGTCAAGGCTGGCTGAAGAGGTCGATCAGAACCTGCCGCATCTCGTTCATCGGCCACTCACGGGTCTGTGTCCCCGGGAGCATGCCGGTGAGGAAACCTTCCCGTTCGAAGCGGGCAACGAGGCCCCTATCAGCCGACACGACATGGATGGGGACGGCGCGCGATGCGTTGGGACCGGTGATGATGGCCGCAGGCTGATGGTCGCCGAGGATGACGAAGACGGTGTCTTCGCCAAAGCGTGACATGTAGCTGCCGAGCGTTTCAAGGGAATAGTCGATCGTCTGGATATACTGCGCGCGCACACGCTCCGGATCGGCCCAGACGACCCGAGGTGGGTCGCCGCTTTCCGCCTGTTCGTTGAAGATCGAGCCATCGCCGACGGCGTCCCAGTCGATGAGGCGGGCAACGGGTGTCCAAGGGGCATGGCTGGAGATCAGCGCCACTTCCGCCATCACGCGTTCGCCGGCAGCCCGGGCGGGAGCGCGGCCGAGCCGCTCGAAGGCTGACAGGGTATACTGATCCGGCATCGTGACCCAGTTGAACGGCTTTCCCTGATAATCGAGGTCGGCGGCCGCCAAGATCTGCCGATATCCATAATAGGCCGCTTCCGGCCAATCCATGGTGATTGCCGGCATGACGGCAATGCTCTTCCATCCGGCTTCGGCAAACAGCCTGTTGAGGCTCGGTTGCTGGCTGATCATCAGGCGGTCGTAGCGCGCCTGACTATCGACCCACAGGCCGGAGAGGAGCGTTCCGTGAGCCAGCCAGCTGAGCCCGCCAACGGTCGGAGCGGTGACCCAGGCACTGGCAGAGGCAAGTCTGGCGCGTTCGATCTCGGTCTGGACGCTTTCCATGCGTGGTCGGGTGATCGAGGCATATCGTGGATCCTCTACCGCCGAGCGTCCATAGGACTCCACGAAGATCAGCACGAAATCCTTGTCCCTGACGCGTCCGAAGAGCCCGGCACCGTTGCGGGGCCCTTCTCCCCGGGACAAAGCGGTTTCGAAGACATGCATGTCCTGAACGGAGCGGATGACAAGCGTCAGTCGATTGTTGAGGTAAGAAGGCATGCGCGCCTCGACACGGGGGGTATTCAGGAGGAACGCAATCCCGCCGAAAAGTGTGATCGCCACCAGCGACAGAACCAGCCAGGAGCGTGCGGGGCGTTGGATTTCCGTCAATCGCGCTGCGGCCCATAGAAACAGCAGAAGAACGACCAGCAGACCGACAAGGGCGGCTGCGACAGCCGCAAAGGCGGCGAGCGTTCCGACCGTTCCGGAGAACAGATTCCAGCCGTCCGCCATCATCTTGATATCGAGGTAAGGATTGAATGGGCGCTGAAAGGCCTCCCGAGTGCCGATGTCTGCTACCTTCAGGAAAAGGATAAGAAGCAGGACCAGCCCGCAGAGACATCCGATCGGCCGGCGCAGGCTGCGCGGGACTGCAAGCAACAGGAGCAGCAGCAGCGGCCATTCGAGCGGCAGGCGGGCGAAGGCCTGAGGTGTGATGGCATCGAGGCGGTCCGGCAAGGTGAAGGCAAACCAGGCGATCACCGTCACGACAACAGCGCCGATATAGGGCTTAAGCGTGCGCGCCGACGTCAGCATGTGATCGCTCCGCTGTTGCGACCAGCAGATCGATTGCGTGCGAGAGGATTTGCATTCATGAAGGTCCGCTGCCTCTCTTTCCGCGTATAGGACAGCAAAAGCCCACTCACCCTCGACGAAAGCCCCGCCGCTTGCCCCTTATGCGTTTCCTTGCTCCCGTCGCGTTGATCGCGCTCCTGGCATTCCTCCTGTCCAGAACGGATCTGACCGCATTGGGAGACGCCTTCTCGCAGATCTCCGTCGCGCATGTGATCGCTGGTCTCGCTCTGGTGCAGATCCAGATCATCGTCTCCGCGCTGCGCTGGCGCTTTACCGCGCGCCGTCTCGGCGAACCGTTCCCGGCAAGCGTCGCGATCAGCGAATATTACGTAGCGAGCCTTCTCAATCAGAGCCTTCCCGGCGGTGTCGCCGGTGATGCCGTGCGCGCCTACCGCATGCGCAATGCCGGCGCCGGCGGTTGGAAAGGACCGGCCAAGGCCGTGATCTTCGAGCGTCTTTCCGGCCAGGCCGCGTTTTTCGTTCTGGCGCTTTCCGGCCTCTTCGCCTGGCAGCTTGTTCTCGGAGGCGAGGATGCCGGGCGTCAGGCCTTGTTTTTGGTGGCCTTCTTCCTGCTTTTTGCCGCCGCAGTTTGTTTGGCCCTGATCATCGTGAAGCACCGGTACCAGGGGTCCAGCCATATCAGCGATGATCTGTTGCGCGTATTCATCCGCCGCGGCGCGCTTCCGATTCAGGCTGGTCTGAGCCTCGTGATCGTCGGCAGCTACGTTGCAACCTTTTTCCTTGCAAGCCATGCCGTCGGTGCCTCCCTGCCCTGGATCGCTGCTTTCACGATCATTCCGCTCTGTCTGATCGCCATGCTGATCCCAGCTGGCTTCGGAGGCTGGGGCACACGGGAAGCCGCTGCCATGGCGCTCTGGCCACTGCTCGGCGCCACAGACGGTCAGGGGCTCGCAGCGAGCATCGTTTATGGCGGTCTCTCTCTTGCCGGCGCGCTGCCGGGCCTCGCAATCCTGTCGATCGAGGCCATCCGCGGGAAGCCGCGTCGCGCCTGAACGCCCTGTCATCGGGTCTCTATCCGGGCGTAGACATCGCCGGATTGCGCTTCAGGGGGCATTTGCGACAGCTCGACCAACAGCTCGTCTGCAGACTTCCAGCGGTCCGACACGAATCGATGTTGCTCTCCGACGACACGATTGAAGCGATAATTGCCAATGCCCATCAGTCGATCGATCGCGTTGGACGCAACGGAGGGCATGGCCGGAATGTATTCGAAGGCGATCAGAGGTATCGGCTTTGAAAGGCCGTAGAGAATTTCTGCCTCTGCACCCTCGACGTCGATCTTGCAAAAGGCCGGCAGACCGTATTTCCCGACCAGATGGTCAAGCGTCACCATGGGTACCGTGACCTTGCGGTCCCAGACGACCTGCGAAAAACCCTTGCTCTGCTTAACCGTCTCGACGAAGCGGCTGGAAATGCTTGTGACCGTCGGATGGCGGCTCGAAATCAGCAAATCGCTTTGCCCGGCGCTACGGCCAACGGCCACCCGTTCGAAGCCGGTCAAAGTGCCTACAAAGCGCTGTTCGATGAAGTCCGCAAAAGCCGGTTGTGGCTCGACGGCAACGACTTTCGCTCCGAGCTTCAAAAGGGTGCTGCTGCGGCTGCCGACATGGGCGCCGATGTCGAAGACGAGCTCACCCGGTTTGACGATCGATGCATAGAATTGCCGCAACGCCGATCTGCGCCAGGGCTGGCCGTAGTAAACAACAAGCGAGCGGGCGAGGCCGAATGATGTCGAGAGACGCTCGGTGAGACTGGTCATGGTGTGACGGGCCGCCGCAGCAGGTAGAGCACGTCCACCGTGAACGAATAGGCGAGCGCCAGAAGTGCGACCGCTGCAATGGTGGTGGAATAAGGAACGGTCACGAAGGGGATAAGGATTAAGCACAGTGCCGAGATCTGGATCACGCAGACAAGCTTTCGTCGGAACGAGGGAAGAAGCTCGCCGTTGAGTTTCGGCAACATCCAGCCTGCGGCCACGAAACCGTAGCGCATAAGGCCGATCATCAGAACCCAGAGCCCTGCCTTCTCCAGAAAGGCTGCAGCAATCGACAAGACCAGGATCAGAAGCGCATCGACTTCCATATCGAAGCGGGCACCGAAGGACGATTCATGTCCGTAGCTGCGCGCGAGATAGCCATCGACACCATCGAGAGCCAAGGCGATCAGAACCACGCCGGCAAGTGTCCAGAGTGCCGTATCGGTGGCGGCGAGACTGTCGAAACACAGCACGGTCGCGCCAGTCAGGCTGACGAGACAAGCGCGAAATGCGGTGACGAGATTGGCCGGGCCGAACTTGCGATGGGGGTGATCGGGCAGAGCATAAACCACGAGCGCAAACATCAGCGCGAGCGAGAGAATGACCGAGGCCACGAAATCCCAGCCAAGCGGCAGGTGAAAGGAGACGATCACCGCGACGACCGATGTGCCGACAAGCAGGCCGGAGAGGCCGGCCAGCGTGTTCATCAGCAGTCCGCGACGCTCTCGCAGCATTGCGACCCAATCGAGCTGAGCATCTGCCCATGGTCGACCGAAGCCATCGCCGCCAAGCCGGTCAGGCTCGCTTGCCATCTTGCACTCCTCCCTGCCCGCCTGGAGCTTATTCTGCCGCGACCAGAGTTTCCAGATCCAGCATGTGGCCGGCGCGCAAGGTCTTGGTGCGCAGATAGTTTTCGTTTTCCGCCGTGACGCGACCGGTGACCGGCGCCCTTGCCTCGACTTCGATGCCGCCGAGCTTCAGGCCGGCAATCTTGGTCGGGTTGTTGGTGTAGACCGCAACCTTCGAGATCTCCAAATGCCGCAACATGGCAACGGCCGCCTCATAGCGGCGATGGTCTTCGGTGAGTCCGAGCTCGGCATCCGCATCGATCGTGTCGAGGCCGAGATGCTGATAGCCATAGGCGCGCATCTTGGCGCCAATGCCCGTGCCGCGCCCTTCCTGGTCGAGATAGAGCAGCACGCCGCCGCCCGCCTGCTTCAGCAGAGCAAGACCGTTGCGCAGCTGGTCGCCGCAATCGCATTTCAGGGAGCCGCAGAGATCACCTGTAATGCAGGAGGAGTGAATACGGATCGGCACGGTCTTCGTGACATCCGGCTTACCGACGACAATCGCAACCTGATCCTTCTGCGCCAGACCACCGCGGAAGACGACGAAATCGGCATCCCCGAGATCCTTCAAAGGAACGCGGGTGCGCACGACCTTGTCGAAGCGCTGGCGGGCGGCATCTGCGCCTTTCAAACGGCTGGAGGCGATCTCGCAGCAACCGCCGAACCGGTCTGTCATGGTCGTGACATCCGCCAAAACCATGGCCGGCAGCAACAGCGCAAGGCGGGCGAGTTCCGTCGTCTCTGTCGCCAGAACATCCGCCGGCTGCCACAATGCAGGCTTTTCCGCACCAAGTGTGTAAGCCAGCCGCGAGGCATCATCGAAAGACAGGCCGGCGAGCGGCGTGATGACATCGTGTTCGGCTCCGATCCCCAAGCGACCGGCGCGAGGGGCAGTCAGAAGGAGACCATGGCGGTTTTCGGTAACGGCCCCGAATTGATCGAAAAGCGAGGGTGCCACACAGTCGAGCGCCAGAACAGCAAGCTTTCGTTCCCCCTCCGTGACGACCACGGGTCGGCCATAGCGCAGCTCGGCGACGGCGCGTTCTACTTCGATTTCGGCGGTTGAGAATTGGAAAGCGGACTGGCTGGACTTAGACATGAGGCGTACTCTCCCTATCAGTGGCAACCATTACGCCGGAGTTTCAGCGACGGTTTGCGCATCCGCCATAAATTTATTTTGATGGCGGCTACGGAACAAAATGTCTTCTTCGGCAATACGTTCCATTGGTCTGCATATTTAGGGTGGGGGACACGCAGTTTGAAGCTTGGGGCAAATGAACAATCCGTATCCACCGGAGATACGGCGGCTGCGCTGTGGTTCGAGGCGAAGGAAAATTGCCGGCTACGGCATGAGCCGCTCGGCATCCCTGCTCAGGACAAAGTGCTCGTGCGGACGCTTTACAGCGGGATCAGCCGCGGAACGGAGGCCCTGATTTTCAAGGGCGCGGTCCCTGAAAGCGAGTTCGAACGCATGCGCGGACCGCATATGGAGGGGCAGTTTCCCTTTCCCGTCAAATATGGCTACGCAGCCGTCGGCGAGGTGGAGAAAGGTCCACCAGACCTGGTCGGTCGCAACGTCTTTGCCCTCCATCCCCACCAGGACCGCTTCATCCTGCCATCCGAGCAAGTCACCCTGTTACCGGAGGCGCTGCCGCCGCGGCGGGCGGTGCTTGCTGCCAATATGGAAACTGCGCTCAACATCACGTGGGATGCAGGGGTGCAGCCGGGCGACCGCGTCGCCGTCTTCGGCGCAGGCGTTGTCGGGACACTCGTCGCCTATCTCGCCTCGCGTATTGCCGGCACAGAGACTGTCCTCATCGACAAGGACCCCACGCGCCGCAAACTCGCCTCCGATCTGGACCTCACATTTGCCGAACCTGACATGATCGAGGGGGAATTCGACATCTTGATCAATGCCAGCGCAGCCCCGGCAGCACTGGAAAACGCCATCGCCCATGCGGGCTTTGAAGCAAGAATTGTTGAAGCCAGCTGGTATGGCGACCGCATGGTCAGCATTCCCCTGGGCGGCGCATTTCATTCCCGCCGCCTGTCCCTCGTCAGCTCGCAGGTCGGCGGCATCCCGTCCTCACGCCGAGCTCGCTGGACCTATCGTCGGCGAATGAGCAAGGCGCTGGAGCTGCTTCTGGACGTTCGTCTGGAGCGCCTTATCTCCGGCGAGACCGCTTTTTTTGAACTGCCAGACGCCTACGCTCGTATCCTCTCCACACAGGACACCCTGTGTCATCGCATCCGTTACTGACGAAAGAGATCTCATGTTCGCTGTTGAAGTCCGAGACCATATCATGATCGCCCACAGCCTGCCGCGCCCGGTTTTCGGGCCTGCACAGGGGATGCATGGCGCAACCTTCGTTGTCGATGCGGCCTTTTTCACCAAGGACGTGGACGAAGATGGCCTCGCCGTCGACATCGGCGCGGCGACCACCGTTCTGTCCGAGGTCTTGAAGCCCTTGAACTACCAGAACCTGGACGAGCTTGCGGTCTTCAAAGGTAAGGTCAGCACGACGGAAGTCATTGCAAAACACATCTTCGACCAGCTGGCGCAGGCTGTGTCCGACAAGCGCCTCGGTCCCGGCAGCCACCGGATCTGCCGCCTGAAGGTGATGTTGCACGAATCCCATGCAGCGCGTGGCTGGTACGAGGCCGATCTTTGAACCGTTCCCTCGTGTTCGCCTATCCGGGCGATCTTTCGCTGAAGACCGGCGGTTATGGCTATGATCGCCAGGTCCTCGACGGACTGCGTAAACTCGGTTGGCAGATAACACTCCTGCCATTGGGCGAGGGTTTTCCGTTTCCCACTGCAGACACGCTGCGAGGGGCAGAAACTGCGCTGTCGTCGATACCGGACGGGACGCTCGTTCTGATCGACGGCCTTGCCTTCGGCGTCCTCGATGCCTGGGCGGGAGCCCATGCCGAACGGCTCCGGATCATTGCTCTTGTTCATCATCCGCTTGCGCTTGAAACGGGGCTGCCGGACGAGCAGCAGCAGCGCTTCCGCCAGAGCGAACAGAATGCGCTGGCAGCAGCCCGGCATGTGATCGTCACCTCGCCGATGACGGCACGTGAGCTTGCATCCAACTATGGGGTCGCGTCCTCCCGCATTACGGTCGCCCTGCCTGGCATCGACAAGAGCGACGTAAGGCGCGTCGTTAATGCGGCCCCGCAGATCCTCTCGGTCGGCACGCTCACCAGGCGCAAGGGTCATGACGTGCTGCTGAGGGCTCTCAAATCGGTCGAGGATCTCGACTGGCAGGCCGTGATCATTGGCAGCAAGAGCCTCGATCCTTCGATGAGCGAAGCGTTGGCGCGACAGGTGGAAGCGCTGGGCCTGGAAGCCCGCGTTCAGTTGCGCGGCGAGGTTGATGATCCACAGGTCCACTTCGCCTCGGCGGACATCTTTGCGCTTGCGAGCCGGTATGAAGGCTATGGAATGGTGTTTGCAGAAGCGCTGTCTCACGGGCTTCCGATCGTGGCCTGCCACGCCGGCGCCGTTCCAGACGTGGTTCCTTCCGACGCGGGCATACTGGTGCCGGTCGATGACGCGCCGGCTTTCGGAGAGGCGCTCCGTCGTCTGCTGCAAAGCTCGCAGGAACGGGAGACGCGCTCTGCGGCGGCCCTTCAAGCGGGCAGCCTCTTGCCAACATGGGCTGACACGGCAGCAATCATCTCCAACACATTGGATGGTATTTCATGAGTGGCTTCAACAAGGACTGGCTGGCGCTGCGCGAACCTGTGGATATGAGGGCGCGGGCAAAGTCGCTGGTCGAGCATCTGTCGCAGCATCTCGCCGGCATAGAGCGCTCCTACATACTCGACATCGGCTGCGGCACCGGCTCGACCTGGCGGAGCCTGGCACATCGCTTCCCGGCCCATTCTAAATGGCAGTTGCTCGACTACGACCCGCTGCTGCTGGCGGAAGCCGAACGCCGTATCGGAGATCAACAGGACGTCTCGTTTCGCCAGTTAGATCTGAACGAGATCGACACGCTGCCGCTGACCGAGGTGAGCGTGGTCACGGCATCGGCTCTCTTCGATCTCTGCTCGGGAGAGTTCTGCGATCACTTTGCGGAGATACTCTCAGCAAGCAATACGGGGCTCTATGCCGCGCTGAACTATGACGGCATCATGGAATGGTCGGTTGCTCATCCGCTTGATGAACAGGTAGCCCATGACTTCAATCGGCACCAGCATTTCGACAAGGGCTTTGGGCCGGCACTCGGCCCAAATGCGACCGCGCATCTGAAGCAAGCGTTCGAGCGCTTGGGCTATACCGTTTCGGTTGCGACGAGCCCGTGGGTGATGGGCCCAGATGACGGAGACTTACAGGCGGCTTTCTTGGAGGGGCTCGAAGAGCCGCTCTCGGAGATCGGTTCTCTGACAAACGTCCAAATCAGGGACTGGCTGGGTTTCAGGCTCGAAAAGATCGCAGAGGCCGGCAGTTCATGCGTGGTCGGCCACTCGGATATGCTCGCGCTCCCCCGACACTGAAACAGCTGGGTTTTTCAGATCGCAATCAAACAGGATGTCGCTGCCCAAGGTATAGACCTTGGCAGCCGGCCGGTGAGCGCTTGAGAGCTTGTCGATCGGCGGCAGCGCGATGCCGGCAGGTCCCGAGCCAATGATCAGCGGCGCGATCGCGACGTGCAGGCGATCGACAAGGTCGGCTTCGATGAAGCGGGCAATCGTGCGTGCGCCGCCTTCGACGAGAATGCGGCGCAGACTGCGGTCCGCGAGTGCGTCCAGAATGTCCTGAGGATCAAGCCCACCCTCGCCCCTGTGAACTCGGATCACGTCGGCTCCATGGGATTTGACCGGCGCATCATGCCCCTGCACGAGAATGACTGGCGCGCCGCCGTCGCGAAACAGGCGTTCGTCGCCGGTCAGTTCCGCGCGACAATCAATCACAACGCGGACGGGATTGGGGCCTTTCACGGCCCTGACGGAAAGCCTCGGATCGTCGCATTTGACGGTGCCTACACCGACGATCACGGCTTCGACCAGCGCTCGACAGCGATGAAGATGGGCGATGCCGTCGCTTCCGGAAATGTCGCGTGCGTCACCTGATGGCGTGGCCACGCGGCCATCGAGCGACTGTCCGACCTGCGCAAGCACAAAGCTGCGCTCGGCTGCGGCAATCGGGGCGTACAGCGCCATGACGGGATCGCCTTCGTCCGCACCGGTCTGGCTTGCGCTGCCGCGCATGGCAAGAAGGCGCGCCCAAAGCTGGTCCGTCATGTCGATCTTACGCATCGAGGTCCTGTCCCGAAGAATTCACAATATGCGGTAAAGCGTTCCGTCGCGGCGGATCACGTGGTGAAAGACCACCGCCGCAATATGAAACGCAAAGAGAGCCAAAATGATCCATGCGCTCCATGTGTGGATCGCCGAAAGGGTAAAGGCGATTTCCGGTGACTTGCCGATCGGGCTCCAGACGGTGAACAGACCAAACCATTTGAGCGGAAAGCCATGGGCATTGGTTGCCAGAAACCCGGACACCGGCATGACGATTAGGAAGACATAGAGAAGCCCGTGCACCACGTGGGCGGCTGCCTTTTCCAAAGGCGGCGCCTCGACCAGAGGCGCCCCGCTTGTCAGCCTTGCGCCGATCCGCACCAGCATCAGCCACAGGACCAGGAAGCCCAGGCTTTCATGGATCAGATAGAAATCGAGTTTCACGTCGTCCTTCACGAACCCAATCATCTGGCCAAGCGGCCAGGTCATGAGAACGAGGACTGCAATCAGCCAATGGAGGATGCGCAGCGTGCCTGCGTAGCGTTGGCCCGCATCCATCGATTGTGCGCCGTTCATTACACTTTGCTCCGATCCCAGACCATTCGTGCGCCAGACCTCCTCGTCTGCCGCCCATCAGTCATCCGCCCTCAGGATGTGACGGTTTGACAACAATGTAAACGGTAGATCAGGGCTCGCAGATCATGTCACGCTGTGGTGATCAGAGTGTCGGAGGCGCTTTCTGGAAGAAAACATAGGAGCCTTTGGCGACCTTGAAGATATCGCAATTGCGCCGGATCTTGCGATCGCCTTCCAGCCGGAAAACACCGAGCGAGCCAGAAAAGCCATTCGGCGACATGAGCTGTTCGGGTGTGAAGGCCGCCTCCCGGAAGCGGCCAGCGAGACCGATGGCCATCGCCATGGCATCGAAACCGTAGCCGGCCTGGGCCGAGGCCGGCATGCCGTAGCTTGCCATATACCGGCTGCCGATCCTTGCCTGGACGTTCTGGTCGTAACGACAGACGATGCTGCCGGTCAGCTTCGGTTCATTGAGGTCTTGGGCCGTCAGGACGGCACTCGCGACAATCTTGCGTCCCGGCCGCGGCGGCTTGGCGGCATCTGCCTTTTTCACCACGTCGCCCGGCGACTTGATGCCGGGCATCAGCACTACCATGTCGGCCTTGCTCCACGAGTTCAGAGCCTTTGCAGGCAGCGTGCCGCCGCTCAATTCGACAACCGGCTCGACCTTGCCGCCAAAGGCCTTGATCTGGGTGGCGATGCGATCGGCCTGCGCTTTTTCTGCCGGAGACGAGGCGAGGATCACCGCATGGGTCGCCCCTTCGGCCATCGCAAAGGATGCGCTTTCGATCAGGCTGTCAGTAGGACTGGATACGAAGGGATAGACATTTTCAGGCAGGACCGCCTCGTTCGTCTGGAATGCGACCATGGGGACCTGCAGTCCGCCGAGGCCACGCTGGATCGCTTCAAATTCCGCACCACGGGCGGTGGTGACGATAAAGGATACCTGCTGGCGCGCCAGGGTCCTTGTCGCGGCCTCGATGGCCTCCGGCTTTTCCGTCGTCTCAAGCATTGTGAGTTTCACGACGTCGGATCCGAGCGTGTTCACGGCCAGAGCGGCACCATCCCGGTACTCGCTGTCCGCCTGGCGGCTCGGTTGATCGGCACGACGGACGCCGAGATAGGCAACCTTCACCGAACCGGATCCCAGTGTCTGGTTATAGAGCCCTGTATCGTTGGCAGGCGTCACGGCCGCAGAGGCTCCGCCTTCTCCGGCGTTCGGCTTGAAGTCATCGGTCTGACAAGAGGACAAAGCGGCAAGCAGCAGAGCCGAAGCTCCGGCGCGCAGGAAGCTCCGCGTAAACTTTTCTATTCCGACCATGATGGCGCCAAGTCTCGTTCCCGATCCGTTGGCGAACGTTAAGCATTGGCACTCGGTGAAGCAAGAGCGAAGCTGTTCCATATCTGGGCAGACTGCTGCAAAAGCAATGGCTGGGTTCGAGGGGCAACACAGGAGAACGACTTACATGCCGGACGCCTTGAGCGCCTCTGTTTCCTGCATTGCGGCCGCCTTGGTTAACAAGATATACCGATCTTCCAAAGCATTTTACTATAATAAGACGACACAAGTTCAAAGTATAGAAGCCATCTATACGAACCGATAATTCAAGCATTGCCGCTACTCTTCAAGCAACGATTGGAGAATAGCGATGCTCAAGAAGAACAAGAACATTGTCGCAGTCTCAGCCCTTGTCGCGGCCACCCTCGCTTCATCAGGCTCGCTGGCCGCTCCCATGCTGCCACACACGATGACGTCTTACTCAAACGTTGCCCAGACACTCGTACTTGGAATGAGCCCGTTTGCAGGCTCACTTGGCACCAATCTTTTCGGCAAGATCGAACAGCGCTGGGAGCAGACCGCAGAGGCCGTTGCCCAATCGGTCGCCACACAGATGGTCGCAATCGCGCCGATGCGCAACGAGCTCTCCACCGGCACCGTCGCCAAAGCGCCAAAGGAGGTAGCGCCGAACCAGCGCAAGACCCCGACCAACGACGTCTTCAACTCCGTGGCCATTCCCTTCAAGAAACTCGGCGCACTGAAGAAGGCGGCACCGACCTTTGCCGAGATCGCCAAGGGTACCGCGCTTCGGTGCGGCGGCGCCAATTGTTTCGACATGGATGCCGTCGTCCACCAGACATCGGCCGGCGGCGGCATGTCATCGCTCCGCGACAAGCTCAATCTCGTCAATCACGCGGTGAACCGCCGCATCAAGTACCGCAAGGACATCGACAGCCATGGTCGGGTGGATCAATGGTCCTCGCCGTCCCAGACCCTCGCCTCCGGCTATGGCGACTGCGAAGACTATGCCCTCTTGAAAATGGCGGTCCTCGAAGCACAGGGCTTTTCGCTGCAGGACATGACCATCGTCATCCTCTACGACAAGAAGCGGCAGTTCTATCATGCCGTCCTGTCGGTCGAGATCCAGGGAACACACTACATTCTGGACAACATGCGCGATCAGGTTCTCGCGGACAGCCGCCTGCCCGATTACCAGCCGCTGTTTTCCATCTCGAATGGCCGCGGCTTCCTGCATGGTACCCGCACCAAGGGTAAGGCTATGGCCATGAAGAGCTTCGACAGCATCGCACCGGGCGAAGGCGGGGAACTCTGAGCGGATCGTCCGCCCAGCCGCGCAGCTCGACTTCAGCCCCGCACGACGTAACCGATGACCATCTGCTTCTGATGGCTGGGAGCCATGGCGAGGTTCATTTGGCCGGTCAGCTGCTTTCCGGCACAGGTGGCGGTGAAGCCGGTGGTTATCATCTTGCCCCTGGACGACAGGCTCTGCAGCGCTTCATCGACCTGCGTGTCGAGAACAAAGCGGAAGCCGGCCGAGAGCTGGGCGATATTGCCCAGCACGAGCTTCTGCTTCAGCATGGTCATGAAGGGTTCGTTGAAAAACTGGATCTTCTTGTCACGCGTGAGCACGATGGCCGGCGTCGGACAGGCCTGGATCAGCGCATTCAGATTTTCCACCGAGTAGACATTTTCCATCAGTGATAGGCGACGCCACATCCAGCGGAACGCAAGGACGCGCAGCATGGATGCGAGGTTGCCATTCTCGCCCATCTGGCCGGCAGCCTGTTCCACGACATCGCCCAGGGATTGCCGCGAACCATTCAGCAGCCAGGCGAGGCCATCCCAGTAGACGCTTTCCAGCCGGATACCCCGCCGCGCTCCACCCTTGCCGATGATCGCGCGGAATTTCGGTTCCGCGTCATGCTCCTCGACATGCCGCATCGCGGCCGGGTTCACATCGGCCGGTTCTGAGTAAGACGCTTGCCGATCGGACAGGGCCATGGCTCACCGCTCGGTCAGGGCGACAGATTGCGCCTTGTTGATCGGCTTCATGAGATAGCTGAGGATGGTCTTGCGGCCGGTCATGATTTCCGCCGAGGCGACCATGCCCGGAATGATGGGGTAGCTCTTGTCGCCGCGCATCAGCTCGGACTGGTCCGTTTTGACATGGACCAGATAGAAGGTCTCGCCCTTGTCCTTATCGACAATACTGTCGGCGGAGATATTGGTTACCTCACCTTCTAGGCCGCCGAAGATCGAGAAGTCGTAAGCCGTGATTTTCACGATCGCCTTCTGGCCGCGCGTCACGAATGCAACGTCACGCGGTGAAATCTTGGCTTCGATCAGAAGCGTGTCTGCGGTCGGGACAATGCCCGCGACGACTGTGCCGGGGTCGACATAGGCGCCGATCGTATTGACCTCGAGCGTGTTGACGATGCCATCCACCGGTGAGCGGATATCGGTGCGGCTGACACGATCGGTCGCACCACGGATCGTTTCGTCAATGACCGAGAGTTCCGCGAGCGTCTGGGCCTTTTCCGTCAATGCCTGCTGACGAAGCTGAAGCGCCAGTTCATCCACCTGGAGACGCGCTTCCTCTACCGCGCCGCGCAGCCGCTCAAGGCTCTCCTGATAGACCGTGATCTGACCGCGCTGGTCCGTCAGTTCGCGCTCAAGCGCAATCAGCTCGGTCTGCGCCACAAGGCCCTTCTTGGCCAGCGGGCTCATCAGATCGTATTGCCGCGTCGCCTGGGTGATGTTCTGCTCGAGGCGCACGATATTGGCCTGCGCCTCGCTCAGTTCATTCTCGCGCTGACGCACGCGTTCCCGCAGCACGCCCGCCTTGTTGAGATAGGCGGCCTTGTTGGCGGCGAAGAGCCGCTCCTCATTTGCACAAACCTGGCTGGCGACCGATTGGACTTCGTTCGGGCAGACGAAGGCCACGTCGTAGGAGCCGACCTCTTCCAGCGCCAGGCGCGCAATCTTGGCGCCGAGGGCCCGCGCCTTTGCGACGGACTCGCCGAGCGACGATTCCGTCGTCGTATTGTTGAGCTGGACGATCAGTTCACCCTTGCGCACGATCTGGCCGACCTGAACGGCGATGGTTTCCACCACCCCTGCTTCGGACGACTGCACGATTTGCGTCTTGGAGACCGGAATAACCTTGCCTTCCCCTCTCGCGATTTCATCAATCTCGGCGATTGCCGCCCAGGCCAGAAAGAGGACGATGAAGCACGCGACAAAAACCACGATCATGCGGGCCATGAACGGAGGCGTGTCGGCAACCGGACGGCTCATGGCTTGACGCCCTTCTTCTGCATGGCTTCGATAACCTGATGCTTCGGCCCGTCTGCCACCACACGGCCCTTATCGAGGACGATCAGACGATCGACGAGATCGAGCATCGTGAAGCGATGGGTTGCGATCAGAAGCGTGGTGTTCTTGTCGAAGGCATTCGACAAACGGTTGATCAGATGACGCTCGCTGGCCAGATCCATGGCGCCCGAGGGCTCATCGAGGAAAACGATCTTTGGTTTCGTGAGCAGAAGACGTGCAATCGTCATGGCCTGCTTCTGGCCGCTTGACAGATTGGAACCGCGCTCGCCGACGGGCATGTCGAAGCCGCGGGGATGGCGCGAGACGAACTCTTCAACACCGGTCATGCGGGCCACTTCAAGCAGTTCTTCGTCGCTAGCATCCGCCCGACCGATCAGAAGGTTCTCCTTGACCGTCCCGGAGAAGAGATCCGAGGACTGGCCTGCGACGGCAACGGCCGAACGCACTTCCGACATGTGGTACTGGCGGATATCGACGCCGTCGATCAGCACGCGCCCGTCTGTCGGGACGAAGAGACCATCCAGCAGACGGCCAAGCGTCGTCTTGCCGGAACCGATACGGCCGATGATGCCGACCTTTTCACCGGGCGCGACGGTCAGCGACAGCTTGCTGATGACCGGGTTGTCTGAGCCCGGATACTGAAAGCTCACATCCTGGAAACTGAAACCACCATGCTTGATTTCGCGGTTGACGAAACCGACCGTCGACGGACGATCCTCCGGCTGCTCCATCACCTGGTCGAGAATTCTAAGCGACAGTGTCGCCTGACGGAACCGCGCGAGCGTCATTGCGATCTGACCGAGCGGCGCGCCGGCCCGGCTGGCAAGCATGACAGTGGCGATGATCGCGCCCATGGCGAGGCGCCCCTCCGAGAATTCGTAGGTGCCCGCAATCACGATCAGCACGCCGACAATCTGCTGGATCAGCGCCGTCAGGTTGATCGCATTGGTCGAGACATGCTTGATCTCTTCGCTCGTGCGGCTCGAATGCTTCATCAACTCCTGCCAGCGACGCAGCATGGTCGCTTCGGCGCGCAGGCTCTTCAGCGTTTCGATGGTGGAGATCGTCTCGACCAGAAGCGCCTGCCGTTTCGACGCCTCGTTAGACGCCGCCGCCATCCGGTGGCCGATCTGGGCCTGGGCGCGAAGGCCGATCGCGATGGACAGGATCAGCGCTACGGCCGGAATGATCGCTAGCCAGCCGGAGATCAGATAGATGACGATCAGGAAGATGAAGACGAAGGCCGTATCGATCATCAGACCGATCGTGTTCGAGGTGAAAAACTCGCGCACAAACTCGTATTGCATGACCCGATTGGCATATTCGCCCGTCGACATCGGGCGCGAGGCAAGCGTCGTATTGAGCACCTTGTCGAAGATCATCTGTGACAGGCGCAAATCGGCGTTGCGACCTGCGTGGTCGATCAACGAGGCGCGCGCTTCCTTGAGCAGATAGTCGAATAGATAGGCGAGCATGATGCCGGCCGCGAGCACCCACAGGGTGGGAATTGCCTTATTGGGCAACACGCGGTCGTAGACATTCATCGTGAAGAGTGGCGAGGCAAGCGCGATCAGGTTGATGAACAGCGCGGCAAGGATGACCCGAAGATAGGTGCGCCAATAGGGCATCAGCGCCCGCACCAGCCAATGGCGCTTCTCGATCTCGTCGGCGCTGCCGATCCGTGCGTCTTCTGTGTCGTTCCGATAGAAAAGCGTGAAAGCGAACAGGAACTCCGGACCGAGCGCCATGAGTTCCTGATGCGTCAGGCGGGCGGAAGCGATACCCTCGCGAATATCAAGCGTGTAGACGCCGTCGTCGCTGACCTCGAGCAAGGGCAGCGTGCCGCCATCCTTCAGGACAACAATCGCTGGACAGTCAAAATCGTTCTCACGGATCGCACGTTCGCCAACCCGGATGACCTGCAGGCCAATTCGCTCGGCGACATGTTCCACATCGTCGAGTTCGAGCGATTCAACGATTTCGTCCGGCAGACCTGAGAACAGTACGGTATCGGAGCTGGGCCGACCGTAAAATGTGGCGACAGCCTTGAATGACGCACGAAAGCTCAGGCGGGCACGAGGGCCCGCCGGTTCGATCAACGAATTTAACATGTCATCCTATCGGATGGGCGTTTACTTGAGCGGCGCCAGGAGGTCCATCGGAATTCCCGCCTTTTGCCGCGGATCCCGCTGGACATAAGCCCCATTCGGGGTCGTCTTCACGGAGAACTCGTTGCGCGCATATGCGTCGGTCTGGCCGACCGGCTTCGCATTCATGGTCTTCAGAAGGGAGCCCGAGGCCGCCAGGATCTTGTACTCCGCAAACAAGGCCGCGACGCGGGCCGTTTCTGCGACGATGCTGGTGTTGAAGCGGGTGTTCTGTGCGTCGAGAACGTCCAGAAGCGAGCGCTGGCCAATCTTAAACTGCTCGCCGTAAGACGAGACGAGCTGGGCATTCTGCGAGGACTGCGAGCTCAGGATCTGGGAGAGCTCGCCGCGGCTGCGGCGCTCATTCCAGGCCGAACGCACGGACTCTTCGATCTCGCGATGAACCTGATCGGATGCATAACGCTGCTCGCTGGCGCGACGGATCTGCTCCTGCTCGCGAGCCTGGTCGATACCACCACGATAGAGGTTCCAGCGGGCGACCAGACGCACCTGGACGTCGTTGGTGTTGCCCTGGCTGGTGCCCACGTCGTTGCCGACGCTCGCACGACCTTCGAGATCGACGGTCGGGGCATAGTTGGAGCGGGCGGCACGCACAGCGGCGTCAGCCGCATCGATGTCGGCGCGGGCCGAATAGATGCGCGGATTGTTGGCCTTGGCAGTTGCGATGGCGTCATCCAGCGTGCGCGGGATGAACTTGGCAACCGAACCCGGCACCTTGGCATTGGTGATCGGCTCACCGACCGTCTTGAGGAAGCGGATCTTGGTGAGTTCCAGTTCTTCCTGAGCTTCACGCAGGCGGGCCTGGGCAGCCGCGAGACGCTCACGCCCCTGGACCGCGTCGACTTCCGTCAGCGCACCGCCGGAGATACCCTGGTTGATGTCAGAGAGAATGCCATTATGGAACGATACGTTCTGCTGTGCGACACCGACGATCTTCGCCTGCAGAATGTATTCGAGATAATCCTGAACGACCTGCAGGGCGATCGTCTCCGAACGTTCCAGAACGCGGAAGGAAGCGCCGTCGACGCGCGAGGCCTGCTGGTCGACCTGGGCGCGGCGACCGCCGCCGTCCAGGAGACGCTGGGTGACGGTGAGACCGACCTCGGAAGAATTAAAATCCTCGTAGTCTCGCGTCAGGGTTCCCGTGCTCTCGTTGGAGAGGCGGCGCTTTCCCACGCTTGCCTCAAGATCGATCGACGGGAGGTAGAGACCGCGCGCCTGGCGCAGTTCGAACTCGACCGCCTCACGGTTCTGCACCGCCTGCGAAATCTGCGGATTGGTCGTCAGCGCCTTCTGAATGGCCTCTTGCAGCGACATGGCGCTGGCAGGGGCAACAGACGTGATGGCGAAAGCTGCCGAGGTGTACAAGGCTGCAAATAAAGTCTTTTTCGTAAACAAAGGATTGCCCCTACCCAAATCTTGCTTGGGGGCCGTTATATACCGGGGCGACTGTCGAGGGGAAGTCCAATCGGCATGTCCAAAAGATGCACCCAATTTTGATCTGTTGGAACGAAACTCAAGCTTTTCCAAATCCGAAGGAAAGAAATACTCGAAAAATCGACCAGGCACCGTAAACATCAACTATTGTGCACGTTCATTCGAATCATTTTGCCCGGCTCCGATGTTAACCCTGCAATAAGGTTCCCCTATTTTTGAGGTGAAACCCCGAAGATGCGGGGGAACTGTCTCCCAGGCGCAACACCCATTCAAGCACCCGCGACTGTCGATGGGCAGCAACGCATGCGCAAATCCAGAGTCCTTTTCGAATCGATGGCAAGTAAAGTCCACTTCAGCACAACCGCGAAAAGAAAAAGGGCGCCGGTTTGGCGCCCGTTCTCCTAGTAAAACCACTATCTGTCTTAGTCGTGTGGCGTCACGACCGTGTGCTTGTCGTCGAACAGCACCTTGATGGCGGTGTCGTGGTTCTGCAGGACCACGACATCCTTCCAGGTGTCAGCACCGGTCTGGACGCTGACCGTGGTGTTGCCGTCGTCGACCGTTGCCCGCAGATGCGAGGCTGCGGTCTCAGCAGAGGCCTGCTCACCGAGCAGACTGTCGAGCAGGGCCGTGACATCGAGCACGTCGCCGTCGCCGTTGAAGTCGGTAATGACATCGGCGACATCGAGCTCGTCCAGCGCCGTTCCGTCAAAGACGAAGGTGTCGTTGCCGGCACCGCCGGTCATCACCACCTTGCCCATGCCGCCATGCAGGATGTCATCGCCATCCGTTCCCATGACCGTCAGCGGATCCGCATCCGACCCGAAGATCGTATCGAAGCCAACTTCCATGAAATCGCCGGTCGAGCCATCAGCGAAGGTGAAGGTGCCCTTCGAGAAGACCGTCTGACCATCTTCCTGACCGCCGGTGTTGTCGGTGGTGAGCGAGATGCTGGTGACACCGTTGTCGAAGAGGCTCGACAGCTCGCCTTCGTCGCTGATGCCGTTGTTGTTGGCATCAACCCAGATCTTGAGCTTGGAGAAGGCATCGTCATTCGCATCGATTACGCCGTCACCATTTGTATCGAGCGAAGCCAGAGCCGCCACGCCGCTTGCAAACTTCCCGCCATTGAAATCAGGCGTGAAGATCTCCGAGCCGTTGTCGATCAGGCCGTTGCCATCAATGTCATAGGCAAGGATGCCATCGTCCTTGGTCCAGGCAATCTGGTCCGCCTTGCCATCGGCATCGATGTCGAAGGTGACGCCGTCGCCGATCGATGAGAAGGCGAAGCCGTTCTTGTCGAGGTCGAGGATGATCGGGTCGGCAGCACCGCTTGTGATCAGGGCGTTGAAGTTGCTGATCGTCGTGCCCTGAAGAGCCACAAGTGTGTAACCTGAATCTGCTCCGCGATCGGTTCCCGACTGCTGATAGACAAACGTGTAGGCGATGCCCCCAAGTGTTGCGTGGAATGCCACTGTGGTCCCAGCATCCCCCAGGTCGTTGCGCTGGAGGTATTGGACAGCCATGCCCAACCGCTCTGCATTGGTGATCGAAACAGGCGAGGACGACGAGAAAGTGTTCGAGTCATCAAAACGAACTACGCCATTGGCGATCGCATGGGAGCGGAGTGTTGTAAATTCCGACCATGCTTCATTCGAGTCAGTACCGTTCACACCTGATGTATTAGCGGCCGCCCTCACAGCCACCGGTAGCTCCAACTTATCGTCCGATGAATTGAAGTCGGTAATCACATCGTAACCTGAGATCCCGCTGACATCACCATTGCTGCGCATTCCGATACTCGCGGTCGAATCTCCTGCCGCAAATACGAACGTGTCACGACCTGCTCCGCCAGTCAGTGTGTCTGCGCCAGCACCACCGACCAATATATCGTCGCCGTTTCCGCCGTTAAGCGTATCGTTTCCAGCGCCGCCGTAAAGAGTGTCACGACCTTCACCTCCGTTTAGGGTGTCGTTACCATCCTGGCCGAACAGTGTATCGTCGCCGGGACCACCCCTCAGGACGTCATTGCCGCCCCAGCCGTAGACTATGTCGTCACCTACCAAAACCGGATCGTTCTCATTCACCGGCAGGGTATCCCCCTGGTTCTTCCCAGCAAGAATGTTGAACGTTTCCAGGTATGTGGCGCCGGTCGGATCAGTAACCTTCACCACGATCGTATAAACGCTGTCGTTGGCGATTGCATTAATCGTGCGTACTTCGCCGCTTGGCGTGATCTCGATCCCTGGTCCAGAAACGAGTTCGTAGACGTGTCCGCTGGCGTTGTCAGGATCGACGACAGAGAGTTGAGCGATCTTCGTGTTTGAAGGAGGCAGACCGGAACCCGGGATCACTGCTGTCCAGATGATGTCCGTCGGTGCCTGACGCGTGTCGATCGTGAAGTTACCGGACGCCGTCGCCCCCTCATTGCCGTTTCCGGCGAGGTCGAAGACGGAATTGGTCTGCAGAGTGATCGAGTTCGTGGCAGAGTTCACACCGGAACCAGGAGTGAAGATTGCAGTCCAGGTTTTTCCGTCGGGGCTAGAGGTGACTGGAGACAGCGTACCGTTCTGAATGACCAGATCGGTATTGGTGAAATCAGTTACGGCTTCACTGAAGCTGAAGGTGACGAGCGAGGTTTCGCCGAAAGTCAGGTTCGGATCCGCAAGCGTGATGGTGACCGTGGGTCGAACCGTATCGACAACGTAGTTGCCGCTGGTCGATCCCGTTCCTGCGTTTCCGGCAACATCCGAAAACTCGGTTCCAACGGTGATCACATTGGTCGCCGCTTCCGTGTTTTCAGCTGGCGTTAGCGTACCCGTCCAGACTTTGCCATCCGTCGTCGTCAGTGTGCTGAGCGTACCGCTCGAGACGTTCACATCGTCATTGCTGAAGCCTTGGACCGCCTCTGAGAACGTGATGGTCACCGTAGCAGCGTCACCAATCTTAAGGGCAGCGTCATCGATCTCGATGGACTGGACAACAGGCGCAAGCGTGTCGATTGCGTAGCTGTTTGAGTCCGTGGTTCCGGTCCCCGCATTTCCGGCGGTGTCCGCCACACCTGCGTTGTCGAGAACGATGAGGTTGCTAGTATCCTCCACGTTCACGTCAGGCGTGAAAATGGCCGTGAACGTTATATTGTCAGTGGTCTCGATCGCGCTGAGCACACCGTTCGCGACGCTGAAGTCAGCCGTAGTGAGGCCCTCAACCGGTTCACTGAATGTGATGGTGACCAGGGATGTCTCACCGATCTTCAGGCTGGTGTCATTGATCACGATGGTCGCCGTTGGACGCACGGTATCCACGGCGTAGCCGTTAGACTGGCTCGTACCCGCACCGACATTGCCGGCCAGATCCAGTACACCTGCGTTATTCAGGACGATCAGGTTGGCGGCGTTCTCAATATTCGCAGATGGCGTCAGCGTGGCAGTCCAGGTTTTGCCGCCGTCGGCGGAGGTGAGACCGGAAAGCGAACCGTTCTGGACGGTAAAGTCTGCGATGTCGAGCCCTGAAACCTCCTCGTTGAAGGCGATGGTAACCATCGACGTTTCGCCAATCCTGAGGCTTGTATCCGCCACAGTGATGGTCGCTGTCGGACGAAGCGTATCGACGGCGTAGTTGTTGCTCGTCGCCGCGCTGCCCGCATTGCCGGCAAGATCGGTATAGGAAGCAAGCACCGATACGACATTGGTCGTGTCTTCAAGATCGGCATTCGGGGTGAATTTCGCCGTCCAAGTCTTGCCGCCATCTTCAGACTTCAAGTCTGTCAGTATGCCGCTCTCCGCAGACATGTCATTGAGATCGAAGTTTTTGACGGCTTCGGAGAAGATGATCGTCACAGTAGACGTATCGCCGATCTTGAGCGCCGTATCATCCATGGTGATAGACACGACAGTTGGCGGCACGGCGTCTGGTCGGGTCACCGTGATGACGAACTTCTCTGCCGTCAGGGATACGCCGTCGCCATCGGCGTCGACCGCCTGGATGATCGAGGAGAAGTCGATTGCCTTGGCGGCGTTGCCGTCGAGCGGCTTGTTAAGGGTGAAGGTGCCTTCACCATTGGCTGCGATGGAGAGAGTGAAGACTGTGACATTGCCTGCCTTGGCGGTCAGGACGTTGCCGTCAACGGTGTAGGTCAATGCCGTTCCACCGACGGAGAGCGCCTGGGCCTCCAGTGCAGCAGTGCCGGCCTTCAAGCTGAATTTGACCACCTCATCCGCACCGCCCGCGACGAGAGCGCCGAGATCGAAATTACCGACTGCTGGCTGACCTGTCTGACCTGATGTGCCTGCAAGACCGCTCAGCGTGCTCTGCATAGCAGCGGACAGAGTGGACGAGGTGTCGACGTTCGTCGCCGTACCGCCTTCGACATTGCCGAGGACGACAAGGCCAGCGTTGTTTGCGTTGATGCCGAAGGCTTCGATCTTGAACGCCTGATCCGGACCGGCGTTTCCGTCAGCGTCGGTCTTGATCGCCAAGAGCTCGTTCTGAATGGCCGCAATCGCCTGGTTGACGTTGGCATTGCCATTGTTCGTCATGTTCGGCTCGCCATCCGACAGGAAGATGAGCTGATTGACGTTTGCATTGGGCAGGGTGCCGGGCTGCGTGGCCAGTGTCGTTACCGACTGCAGATCCACATCGCCATATCCATAGCCGACGGTGAACTCAACGTAAGCGATGGTCTTGCCGCTGTTTGCACCGCTGCCGGTCAGCACGACGTCTGTCGAGCTGTTGCCGACCACGACGGAGGACGACTGGAAGGTTCCGTCGGTGAAGACGATCTTGTACTGGAACTGCGTGTTGCCAGGGTTATTGTTGTCGTCCAGCTTGAATGTCGCGCTGGTGACCGGAATGCCACTGAAGTTTCCAGTATTGGCATAACCGTTCGGGCCGTCGAAATCATCGAACGCGCCGAAGTCGAAGCGCAACATTTGGCCGGGATCCACGTCAGTGTCGCTGAGACCGGAGCTTGCGCCGAAACCGCCCGTCGTGCTGCCGTTGGCGTTGATCAGGTCCGCCAGCTGGTTTCCAGGAATATTCCAGCCGGACACCAGAGCAATCTGTTTCGATCCATTGCCGATGATATAGGCGCGATCGTAGCCCGAACCGCTGTTGGCGTCGAACGACTTCAGGGTCGAGGTCACGTCGATGGATGTGGACGCAACGCCCTCGATCCACTGCAGAGCCTGCTGGAGACCGGCTTCGTAGTTGGTGCCACCTTCGTCATTCAGATTTTGAACATCCTGCAGCGCCTGGTTCAGCGCGTTTTGCTGGACTACGCCGTTGACGATCAGATCGTAGGTTCCGACCGCAGAACCTTCTTCACCAAACTCGACGAGATGAACGCGAACGTCCTTGGCGCCGGACTGGCTGACCTTTGCGAGGAAGTCCTGTACCTGCGCCTTCAGCGTGGACAGATCCCGATCAATACTGCCGGACGTATCCAGAACCAGGACAAAGTTCGCCACCTTGCCCGGGACAGAGTCAACGACTTCAGGGGCGATGACGGTGATTGCCTCGTTCGCCGTCGTCAGGACCGGGATATCGTCCTGGATCTCGATCACGAGCTTGCCGGTCGTCAGTGTCACCGTGTCGCCGTCACCATCCTTGCCGACGATGAACTGCGACAGGTCCAGGGACACCGCGTTTTCAGCATTGTCGAATTCGCCATTCGCGCCACTCGCCACGTCGTCGAGCGACGGATGGTCGATCTGGCCCTTCAGCTTAAACTCATAGGAGCCGTTTGCGTTGACTTTGAGCTCAAAGACAACCCGTTCCGGGCTGCCGGCGACGTAGCCGGTGAGCGTATTGCCGATCACCTTGATCAGAACGTCGGCCCCTTGGGAATTCAGGCCGGAGTCAATCGGCGACGTCGTTGGCTTGAGCGAGATCGCTTCTGTCGCATGGGCGCCATCGGCACCAAAGTCGAAGAGTGCCGTAAGGGTCCCTGCGACACCTGAGGCCATGGCCGAACCGGTTCCGGCAACCTCACCCGGACGTGATGCGTCCGGCGCCGCAGACGACAGGCCATCTTCATCAACCTTGATCGTCAGCGATCCGGACTTCACACTCGGGCCATCGTCCTGGAAGCGGATGTTACCACCGAGGTCGATCGTCTCGCTGTCTCTGGCACGGTCGCCTTCGTCATCGAAGATCGTCGCGGTCGCGGTCAGCTTGACGAGGTTGTCGGCAAGTTGCTTGATATCGCCGGTGTACGGGCCGTTGCTTTCCGAAAGCGAGTGATCGATTTCCCGCAACTGGGTCAGGGTTACCTCACCCTTGTTGTTGACGGAAATCGAGAAGACAACGTCGCCGGACTGCGTCTTGCCGTAGACGATACCGTCATACAGGAACAGCTTGATGTTCTGGCCGTCGTGGTTGAGACCGGAGTCCATGCCGTTGTTGCCAGTCAGGCTCAGCGCATAGCTCATCGAGATGCGACCGGGGCCGTCGGCACCGAACGACGACGAGGCAATCGAGAAGACACCACCGAAGCTTGCCGTGCTTGAGGCATGGTCCGTGGCAGAACCGATGGTGTCGCCGTCCTGCGTCTGAAGGATGATCTCCTGCTCGTTGTTGGCAACAAGGTTGATCCGCGGGCCGTCGTCCTGGAAGCGGATATTGCCACCAAGGTCGATCGTCTCGCTGTCGCTGGCGCGGTCGCCTTCGTCATCGAAGATCGTCGCCGTCGCGGTCAGCTTGACGAGGTTGTTGGCGAGTTGCTTGATATCGCCAGTGTACGGGCCGTTGCTGTCCGAACGCGAGTGATCGATTTCCCGCAACTGCGCCAGCGTCACCTCACCCTTGCTGTTGACGGAAATCGTGAACACAACGTCGCCGAGACTCGTCTTGCCGTAGACGATACCGTCATACAGGAACAGCTTGATGTCACGGCCGTCGTGGTTGAGACCGGAGTCCATGCCGTTGTTGCCGGTCAGGCTCAGCGCATAGCTCATCGAGATACGGCCGGGGCCGTCGGCGCCGAACGACGACGAGGCAATCGAGAACACACCACCGAAGCTTGCTGTGCTCGAAGCATAGTCCGTGGCAGAACCAATCGTATCGCCATCCTGCGTCTGCAGAATGACCTTGTGCTCGTCCTTGGCAACAAGGTTGATCCGCGGGCCATCGTCCTGGAAGCGGATATTGCCACCGAGGTCGATCGTCTCGCTGTCGCTGGCGCGGTCACCTTCGTCATCGAAGATCGTCGCCGTCGCGGTCAGCTTGACGAGGTTGTTGGCAAGTTCCTTGATATCGGTCGTGTAGGGGCCGTTGCTGTCCGAACGCGAGTGATCGATCTCGCGGAACTGCGCCAGCGTCACCTCACCCTTGCTGTTGACGGAAATCGAGAAGACAACGTCGCCGGACTGCGTCTTGCCGTAGACGACACCGTCGATCAGGAACAGCTTGATGTCCCGACCGTCGTGGTTGAGACCGGAGTCCATGCCGTTGTTGCCGGTCAGGCTCAGCGCATAGCTCATCGAGATACGACCAGGGCCGTCGGCACCGAACGACGATGAGGCAATCGAGAACACACCACCGAAGCTTGCTTTGCTCGACGCATAGTCTGTCGCGGAACCAATCGTATCGCCATCCTGCGTCTGCAGAATGACCTTGTGCTCGTCCTTGGCAACAAGGTTGATGCGCGGGCCATCGTCCTGGAAGCGGATATTGCCACCAAGGTCGATCGTCTCGCTGTCGCTGGCACGGTCACCATCTCCATCGAAGATCGTCACCGTCGCCGTCAGCTTCACCAGGTTGTCGGCAAGTTCCTTGATATCGGTCGTGTAGGGGCCGTTGCTGTCCGAACGCGAGTGATCGATCTCGCGGAACTGCGCCAGCGTTACTTTGCCTTCGGCATCGACAGAGATCGAGAATATCAGGTCGCCAGACTGCGTCTTGCCGTAGACGGCACCGTTGATCAGGAACAGCTTGATGTCACGGCCATCATGAGTGAGACCGGAGTCCATGCCGTTGTTGCCGGTCAGACTCAGCACATAACTCATCGAGATGCGACCAGGGCCGTCGGCGCCAAACGACGACGAGGCAATCGAGAAAACACCACCAAAGCTTGCCGTGCTCGACGCATAGTCCGTCGCAGAACGGATCGTATCGCCGTCCTGCGTCTGAAGGATAATCTCTTGCTCGTTGTTGGCCACGAGGTCGATGCTCGGCTCATCATCTTCGACGCGAACCGTAAACTTGCCATCGGCGCTGTCGCCATCGGAATCGGTTGCAGTGAAGGGGATCTCAATGTCGAGGAAATCGACCGGGTTGCGCGGCGTTTCCGAACCAGATACCCGCGAGGCTTCAGTCTCGGACGGAACCGAGCCATTGCCGCCGGCCGCATAGTGGTCGAGATTGCCGATCAGCTCAAAGGAGTAGGAGCCATTGGCTGTCGTCGGATTGAGCGTGACGATGAAGATCGTTTCGCCTTCGACCGGATACGGGAATTCGGCGATCGGGCCACCGTCATCTTCGATACGCAGCGCCTCGAACGGACCGTCAAAGAAGGCCTTGTATGCGATCAGCTGATAGCCGCCATTCCACTTGCCGTCAGTGCCTTTCGTATACTCGATACGGTAGGACAGCGGGAAACCGTCCGAACTCAGACCAGCGAGACCAGGAATCGCTGCCTGGATTTGAGCGGAGGTCGAGGAAGTATCGAGACCCGTGAAGCCGACGGTACGGCCGACAGGATCGTCCCCAATCGGCTTACCGTCTTCACCCAAAGTTTCACTCTTCAGATCGTTGTCCGCTCCCCAGCGAATGGCGAGCGAACCTTCTGCCCTGGAAGCGCCCGCAGATTCGCCTTCGGAGTCGGACTCCGAGTCCGATACACGCTTTACAAGCCTCGGCTCGTCGCCCTTGCCCGTGAGACCGTCTTCGTTGACCGAACCGTCGACCGGGGCGCCAATCGTCGGCGCATCGTCTTGCACGTCGATATTGAAGGTGCCGGTGACACTATCCCCATCGCGGTCGGTGACCGTGTAGGTGAAGCCGAGGCGCAGGAGATCATCGAGATCATCCTGTGAGCCGTTGCTGCCAGCATCCGGATGGTCGAGCTTGCCGACAAGCTCGAAGGTGAAGTCGCCCGTGATACGGTTGGTTACCGTGATGGTGAAGACGAGGTTGCCCGCAGAATCACGGCCCTCTAGAGCCAAGAAGCTGGGGGCCGCACCGACGGGCGCGAAGCTCGTGACCGTAATGGGAAGACCACCCGAGGTGAAGCCGCCAAGAACCTTGAGGCCATCCCCCTCGTCCACGTCGGACGCGCCGACGAAACCGATGGCAGAGATCGTGCCAAAATCCCGCCCAGGATTGAAGGGCAGACGGCCACTGATGATCTTTACGCCGTCGCCGCCGGCGATGACAGCCTCGTCGTAGATGAACGAGGTCGTCAGAGGAGTCGGGATGGAGGGACGGCCATTGCCGCCGAACACCACGCCCGTGCGCAGCTCGTCGCCGAAGCTGGTATCGCCGAGCAGATCGGCCAGCGCCAGATCTTCCGGACCGGCGTCGATCGGATCGTCATTGAAATTGCGGCTGGCGCTGGGCGTGCCCTGGGCCGAGAAGGTGCCGTCGGGACCGGCCGCGACGTTGATGTTACTCTCTTCGAGGGCCGCGAAGAGCGCGACCTGCGGCAACTCGACATCGCCGATCACAAAGGTCGGGATGTTGGCGGCGCCGCCGATCACGGTGATCTCGGTGCCATCCGCCAGGACGAGGACCAGATTTTGGCCGTCCACCTGGAACTCGAGATTGTCGAGCTCGATGCCGGCCGGCAGGGTCACGATGTTTTCGGCGTTCGCCGTTACTTCGCTCGGGATCGCCGCAGCGGCGACGTTAACCGGCTGCTGAGCCGGCAGGCGATCGGTGCGACCGGCGTCGGGCGTTTCCGCCTGAGCCACTTCAATTCCCTCTACGGTCTCGCTGGCGAAACCCAGATGCTGCTCGACCGCAGAGTCGAACTCGTCGGCTGCGGAAGTATTGTCGATGCTGGACAGGCGCGGATCTTCGATGGACATGGTAACTCACCCCTTAACAAGTTGATCGCAGTTAAATCCCGATGCCGGGGCAAGTGCAACGGTTTCTTAACCCTGAATACATAACCGGTTATGCTTGGAGCGACCATTATTGAAAAAGAAGTTAATTTCGGGCCGAAAAATCCTTTTATTTCTGCAGTTTACTCAAATTTTAACGAATGGGCGCCGGCGGCTGGAATGGCATCCACCGATTGCGCTAGCGAATACTGCGTCCACTTGAAGCAGCAACCATGGCACCCCCGAAACAAGTGATGGCCGGACGCTCGTCGAGTGTCCGGCCATTCAAAGAAACGGAGCGACGGGGTCAGTCTTCCGCGAAGATCGGGTCGTCGATGAAGGGGCCACCCTGATAGACCGCGATCGTATCGCCCGGCTTCGGCCTTGCCACCGCTGCATCGATTTCGGCGCGGAAGCGCTCGGCGTTATCCTTCGGTTGCCAGCCGAGATAAGAGACATGGGAATTGTCCCACCAGCGGGTGTCGTTGTTCGAGCAGCCCCAGATCACCGGGCAGCCCAGGCGCGGGACGCTGAAGATGCATTCGATCATCGACAGGAAATCGTCATAGCTCATCCAGGTGGAGAGCATGCGGTGGTTCTTCGGCTTCTCCATGCAACTGCCGATGCGCACCAGAGCCGTCTCCTGGCCGAACTTTTCGAAATACATGCGGGCGAGCGCCTCGCCGAAGCATTTGGACACGCCGTAAAGCCCGTCCGGGCGCATGGGCATCTCGTGGTCGAGATACTCGTCCTGGCGATAGAAGCCGATCGTATGGTTAGAACTGGCAAACAGAATGCGCGGCATTCCATTCGCGCGCGCGGCCTCATAGAGATTGTAGAGACCGAGCAGATTGGCGTTCATGATCTTGGAGAACTTGTCTTCAACCGAGATGCCACCAAGATGAATGATGGCGTCACAGCCTTCAACGAGCCTGTCGACGGCTGCCCGATCGCCAAGATCGCAAACCATTGCCTCTTCATGCGCCGCGACCCGACCGAGATCCACGATATCCGAGACCCTGACGATCTCCGCAAGCCCCTTCAAGCGCCCGCGCATCGCGCTGCCCAGCCCGCCGGCAGCCCCCGTCAGCAAAAGCCTCTTCACGCGCAGTCCTCCATGATGTCACACCTCAACTTATCATACAGGTTGCCCTGACCCGGTCAATATCGTAAACCTTACGAGCAACAGGCTGACAAAGCCCGACGCATGGATGATGATATGCGCAGGCACAGAGGGGCGGGGAAACACGTATGGCATTGCAGGCACGAAGCGAAGCGGGCTCCGGAACCCTTGTGGAGAAACTCGGCGACACGTTGCGCAAGGCGATCGGCGCCGGCCTGTTCCCGCCCGGCAGCAAGCTGCCGAGCGAGGCGCAGTTGTCCGAAGCCCACGGCGTCTCCCGAACCGTCGTGCGCGAGGCGATCGCTTCGCTGCGCGCCGACCGCCTGGTAGAGGCCCGCCAGGGCGCTGGCGTCTTCGTCCTCACCCCTCAGGAGCCGACGCCCGCCCCCTTGCTGATCGGTAATGTGGACCCGGCGCGCGTTTCGTCGATGATTGAACTCCTGGAGCTCAGAACGGCAGTGGAAGTGGAGGCAGCAGGCCTCGCCGCGTTGCGACGTTCCCCCGCCCAGGAAGAAGTCATACTTGAACGGCACTACGCTATCCGCGCCTGTCTTGAGGCTGGCCAATCGACTACGGAAGCCGATTTCGCCCTTCATCTCGCGATCGCCGAAGCGACCAACAACCCCCGTTTCCGCGAATTTCTGGCAATGATTGGCAAGAATGCCATCCCGCGGGCCGCCTTGCGCGACGAAGACAGCGAGGAGGATCAATCCGCTTATCTGCACCTCATCGATGCCGAACACGCAGATATTGTCGAGGCGATTTCCCGAGGCGATGAGGAGGCCGCGCGTGACGCGATGCGGCGCCATCTGCGCGGCAGTCAGGCGCGCTATCGCGCTCTTTTGCGCGAGCAGCGCCAACCTGTACGATAACATTTGACATAGGCGTCGTTAATACGTATGACAACTTGGCCGGAGGAGGCCAAGAGAGGACATTCGAACATGACGCCGCAAGACATCAAGGCCGCGCTCGGCGCCGGCCTGCTCTCCTTTCCTGTCACGCATTTCGATGACGCAGGGAATTTCAAGTCCGACAGCTATGCAGAGCATGTGGCGTGGCTATCCGGCTTCGATGCGCCTGTGCTGTTTGCGGCTGGCGGCACCGGAGAGTTTTTCTCGCTGACGCCATCGGAAGTTCCGCGCGTGGTTGCCGCGGCCAAGGAGGCGGCCGGCAAGACGGCGATCGTCTCGGGCTGCGGATACGGCACCGACATTGCCATAGAGATCGCGCGATCGGTCGAAAAGGTCGGCGCTGATGGCATCCTGCTTTTGCCCCATTACCTCATCGACGCGCCGCAAGAGGGCATGTACCAGCACGTCAAGCGGATCTGCCAATCTGTCGGCATCGGCGTCATGGTCTATAACCGTGACAATTCGGTTCTGGGTGTCGAGACGCTGCAGCGCCTGTGCGATGAGTGCCCCAACCTGATCGGTTTCAAGGATGGCACCGGCGATATCGGGCTCGTGCGCCAGATCACGGCGACCATGGGGGATCGCCTCACCTATCTCGGCGGTATGCCGACGGCCGAACTCTTCGCCGAGGCCTATCTGGGCGCTGGTTTCACCACCTATTCATCCGCCGTCTTCAACTTCGTGCCGGGGCTGGCCGTCGACTTCTACAAGGCGCTGCGCGCCGGTGAGCGCGAGCGGTGCGAGACGATCCTCAAGGACTTCTTCTATCCGTTCATGGCGATCCGCAGCCGACGCAAGGGTTATGCGGTCTCGGCCGTCAAGGCTGGCGTCCGCCTGCAGGGCTTTGCCGCCGGCAAGGTGCGCCCTCCCCTCGATGATCTGACGGCGGAAGAAGAAGAAATGATGGCCAAGCTGATCGCGCCGTGGAAGCGCTGAGCAAAGGACGCCCCAGATGAAGATCGCCGAGGTTCGCACCCATCTTCTCGAGCACAGGCTCGCCGTTCCGTTCCAGAGCGCTTCGATGCGCTTTGATCGGCGGGCGCATGTGCTGGTCGAGATCGTCTGCGACAACGGGCTCACGGGCTGGGGCGAATGCCTCGGCCCGGCGCGGCCGAACGCGGCCGTGGTTGCAGCCTATCGCAACTGGCTGATCGGCATGAACCCGCTGGAAACGGAGAAGATCTGGGCGGTTCTCTACAACGCCCTTCGCGATCAGGGCCAGCGCGGCCTGACGCTCACCGCATTGTCGGGCATCGACATCGCACTCTGGGATATCAAGGGCAAACATTTCGGCGCATCGGTTTCGACGCTGCTCGGCGGGCGTTTCCGGGAGAGCGTCAAGGCCTACGCGACCGGCAGCTTCAAGCGCGACGGCGTTGATAGGGTCGAGGACAATGCGCGTGACATCGCGCTCTATCGCTCCCAGGGCTTCCATGCGTCCAAGATCAAGGTCGGCTTCGGGATCGAGGAGGATCTGCGGGTCATCCGGGCTGCACGCGAGGCAGCCGGCTCCGAGATGCGCCTGATGGCCGATGCCAATCATGGCTATGGCGTATTGGAGGCCGTCGAATTCGGCCGTCGGGCTGCCGAATACGGCCTCGACTGGTTCGAGGAGCCCGTCGTGCCGGAGCAGCTGGCGGCCTATCGCGAAGTGCGAGCCAGGCAGCCGATCCCCGTTGCGGGTGGCGAAACCTGGCACAGCCGCTGGGGCATGAAGGAGCCGATCGAGAGCCGCGCGATCGACATCGTCCAGCCGGATCTCGCCGGTGTCGGCGGCTTTACCGAAGCAAAGCGCGTCGCCGATCTCGCAGCACTGCACGGCGTGCGGGTCGTACCGCATGTCTGGGGAACGGCTGTCCATATCGCAGCCGCTCTTCAGTTCATTGCCGCGATGGTGCCGGATCCGGTGCGCGTCAACCCGATCGAGCCGATCCTCGAATTCGATCGCACGGACAATCCGTTCCGGCAGGCCGTTATCCAGACGCCGATAGAACACGAGCATGGCGTGGTCGCCATCCCGAATGCACCGGGTCTCGGCATCGAGATCAACCGCGATGCTCTCCAGGAATTCAAGATGAAGGACGAGGCATGAGCCTGATCCGCACCCTTCCCGGTCGCAAGCCCGCCATCGCCCTGCCCAAGGGCGCGATCGATACGCAGATGCATGCCTATTTGCCCGGCTATCCGGCACTGCCCGGAGGGCCTGGCCTTCCAGCCGGTGATCTGCCGACACCCGAACAATACCGCCAGTTCATGGACTGGATCGGCATCGATCGCGTCATCGTCACGCAGGGCATGGCGCATCAGCTGGACAACTCCAATCTCGTCGCCTGCCTTGAATGGTTTGGAGACATCGCCTGGGGCATCGCAGCGGTCGATGCCAGCACCAGCGAAGCCGAGCTCGATCGCTTGTCGGCGGCGCGGGTGCGCGGCGCGCGGATCATGAATCTGCCGGGCGGTGCGGCCAATCTGACCAAGCTCGAAGAAGTGGATGCGATTGCCGCCAGCCGAGACTGGATGATCGCCATCCAGTTCGATGGCAGCGACATCCTCGACTATGAGGAGCGGCTCTCGAAACTCAGATCACGCTGGGTGCTCGATCACCACGGCAAGTTCTTCCGCGGGGTGACGCCGGACAGTCCTCAGGTGAAGGCCACCAAACGGCTTATCGACGGTGGCCGCTGCTGGTTCAAGTTCGCCGGCGCCTACGAGTCCTCCAAGACGGGCGGACCGGATTTCGCCGACGTAGGCGCCGTTGCCCGATCGATTGCGGCGCATGCGCCGGAGCGGATCGTCTGGGGCTCGAACTGGCCGCACAATCTGGCGCGCGTGCAGGCGGACTACCCAGACGATGCCGCGCTTGCCGACACCGTGCTCGGCTGGCTGCCCGACGAGGCCGCCCGCCGTCTCGCTCTCGTGGACAATCCGCAAAGACTTTTCGGCATTCCACCTGCTGGAGACAGGTAGCCGAACTGCAATCCGTCGAAACGGGAGGTTTCGACGGTTCAATCAAAAGAGGAGGAAGACCAATGAAAACTGCCGCAATGCTCAGCCTCGCGATGGGGCTCACCCTTGGTGCGGGCACCGCATTCGCCCAGGAAATCACGCTGCGTTCCGCCGACATTCATCCCGATGGCTATCCGACGGTCGACGCCGTCAAGTTCATGGGCGAACTGGTCAAGGAACGCACCAACGGCCGCATCGCCATTCAAGTTATGAACAACGCAGCACTTGGCTCCGAAAAGGACACGATCGAGCAGACGCGCTTCGGCGTGATCGACATGAACCGCGTCAATAGCGCGCCGTTCAACAACCTCGTGCCGGAAACCGTCGTCTTCGGCTTGCCCTTCCTGTTCCGCGACACCGAACACATGCACAAGGTGGTCGATGGCGAGATCGGCGATGAAGTGCTGGCCGCCTTCGAACCGCATGGCCTGATCGGTCTTGCCTTCTACGATTCCGGTGCACGCTCGTTCTATTCGACCAACAAGCCGATCAACAGCCTTGCCGACCTCAAGGGCATGAAGGTCCGCGTCCAGCAATCAGACCTCTGGATCGCGATGATGGAAGCCTTTGGCGCGAACCCGACACCGATGCCCTTCGGCGAAGTCTACTCGTCGCTGGAAACCGGCGTCGTCGACGCGGCCGAAAACAACTGGCCTTCTTATGAATCCTCGCGTCACTTCGAAGTGGCCAAGAACTACACGCTGACCGATCATTCGCTCACGCCGGAAATCCTGGCGATCTCCAAGATCACCTGGGACAAGCTGACGCCGGAAGACCAGACGATCATCCGGGAGGCCGCCAAGGAATCCGTCGGCAAAATGCGGGAACTGTGGCAGGCACGCGAAAAGGCGTCGGAAGAGAAGATCCGAGCATCCGGCGTGAACGTGATCACCCCCAACAAGGAAGAGTTCGCCGCTGCCATGCAGCCGGTCTACGACAAGTTCGTCACGGATCCCAAGATGAAAGAGCTGGTGGAGCGCGTTCGCGCCGTCAAGTAAGCACCACGGACCGGCCGCATCCTCGATGCGGCCGGTTTTTTCTTATCCTGGATTTCGGAGGGATCCATGTCGCGTTTCATGCGGGCCATCAGGCCCGGCCTCAGCTGGCTGAGCCTCGCCTGCCTTTATCTGGCCGGCCTCGGCGTGGTCCTGATGACCATCATCATCGGCTGGCAGGTTTTCGGCCGTTACGTGCTCAATGACACACCGAGCTGGTCCGAGCCCCTGTCGCTGCAGCTGATGTCCTGGTTCATCCTCTTGGGTGCGGCCGTCGGCGTGCGCGAAAGCGTGCATCTCGGGCTCGACATCGTTCGCCACAATATGCCTCCTGCAATCCAGCGCCTGATGGATCTCGTCAGCCTCGGCCTGATCTGCCTGTTCGGCGGCGCCATGTCCTACTATGGCACGCTGCTGGCCATGGGCACCTGGACAGCCCGGATCCCCGTGCTCGGGTGGCCGGGTGGCATAGACTTCATTCCGCTCATCGTCGGTGGCACAATGATCTCCATCTTCGCGCTCGAACGCTTCGCCGACACGTTCATCGGTACTGCTATCCCGGCGGCGGACGATGTCGCCCAGACCGAGGTGGTGTGATGGCCTATACGATCCTCTTCGGCACCTTCGCCTTTCTCATGCTCCTTGGCATGCCCATCGCTTTTTGCCTCGGGATCGCGTCCCTGGCGACGGTCCTCTATATCGGCATCCCGCCGATCGTGATCTTCCAGCAGCTGAATTCGGGGATGAACGTCTTCGCCATGATGGCGATCCCCTTCTTCATCTTCGCCGGCGACCTGATGGTGCGCGGCGGCATCGCCTTCCGGCTCATTCGCTTCGCCTCCGGCTTCGTCGGGCATATGCGCGGCGGACTGGGACAGGTGAACATCGTCTCCTCGACGCTGTTCGGCGGCATTTCGGGTTCGGCGGTTGCCGACGCATCGGCCATCGGCGGCCTGATGGTGCCGCAGATGGCGGCGCGAGGCTACGACCGCGGATACGCCGTGAACGTGACGATCAGCTCTGCCCTCATTGCCCTGATGATCCCGCCGTCGCACAACATGATCCTGTATTCGATCTCGGCAGGCGGCACGGTCTCGGTTGCGGATCTCTTCACCGCGGGCATCTTTCCCGGGATGCTTCTGACCGGCGCCCTGATGGTCACCGCCTATGTCGTGGCCCGCAGACGTGGTTATCCGGCCGAACCCTTTCCCGGCTTTGCGAAACTGCTGGTGTTCTTCTTCGCCGCCCTGCCCGGCCTGCTGCTGATCGCCATCATTTTCGGCGGCGTGCGCTCCGGTATCTTCACGGCAACCGAAAGCTCCTGCATCGCCGTTATCTACGCCTTTCTCGTCGCCGTACTCGTCTATCGCGAGCTGAACTGGAGCGGCTTTGTCGAGGCGATCCTCGGCGCGGTGAAAACCACGTCACTGGTTCTGCTCGTCATCGGCATGGCCGCTGCCTTTGCATGGCTCATGTCCTTTCTGCAGGTGCAGGTCACGCTCATCCAGGTGGTCAAGTCGATCTCGGACAACCCGATGGTCGTCCTGCTGCTGATCACCGTGGTCCTCCTGCTGCTTGGCACTTTCATGGACATGGCGCCATTGATCATCATCACGACGCCGGTTTTCCTGCCGATCGTCCAGGCCTTCGGCATTGATCCCGTGCATTTCGGTGTCATCATGATCCTGAATGCCGGGATCGGTCTGATCACGCCACCGGTTGGAACCGTGCTCTTCGTCGGCTGCGCCGTGGGCAAGATCACGATCCGGGAGGCGATGCAGACCATCTGGCCATTCTTTGGCGCCTGCGTGATGGTGCTTTTGTTGGTTACCTTCATTCCCGAGATATCGCTCTGGCTGCCAGCGCAGTTCAAGTGATCCTCCCGCTCTCGCCTTCCGAGGGTTCTCAGCAGGAGCCCCAGCTCCTGCCTTTCTTCCTGTTCGAGTGACAGAATGCGCATCCGCTGCTGACATTTTGGAAAGCCAACCACACAAAATGACAGTTTCTCGCCATTTCGGCGAAGCGTGACCACCGCTACAGTGATCCAACCTTCGTTCTCAACCGGTGGATCATGACAGCGCCAGCCCCTTCGGACAAAGCCCTCGTCCCCTTCGTCAGCGTCGAAAACATGATGCGGCTCGTGCATCACATTGGTATCGAGCACGTGCTCACCGAGCTCACCGACGTTATCGAGGCCGATTTCAAACGCTGGGAACTGTTCGATAAGACGCCGCGCGTCGCGTCGCATTCCCGCGAGGGCGTCATTGAGCTGATGCCGACATCGGATGGGGAGATCTATTCGTTCAAATACGTCAACGGCCATCCGAAGAACATGGCAGAGGGCCTGCAGACGGTGACTGCCTTCGGCCTGCTCGCCGATGTCTCGACCGGCTATCCTGTGCTGTTGACCGAGATGACACTGCTAACAGCGCTGCGGACAGCGGCAACGTCCGCCATGGCGGCCCGCCACCTCGCCGCCAAGGGCGCAACGACCATGGCAATGATCGGCAATGGTGCGCAGGCAGAATTCCAGGCGCTGGCGATGAAGGCCGTGCTCGGCATTACCGAGGTGAGGCTCTTCGACATCGACCCGAAGGCAACGGAAAAGACGCGGCGCAATCTCGAAGGATCGGGACTGCTTGTCACGGCCTGCCCAACGTCACAGGCGGCGATCGAGGGGGCTCAGATCATCACGACCTGCACTGCCGACAAGCAGTACGCGACCATCTTGACGGACAACATGGTCGGCGCCGGCGTGCACATCAACGCCATCGGTGGCGACTGCCCCGGCAAGACCGAACTGCATCGCGATATCCTCTCTCGTGCCGACACTTTCGTCGAGTATCCGCCGCAGACGCGGATCGAAGGCGAGATCCAGCAGATGGATCCGGACTATCCCGTCACCGAGCTCTGGCAGGTGGTCACCGGTCAGGTCGAAGGTCGCAAGAACGACAAGCAGATCACCCTCTTCGACAGCGTCGGCTTTGCGATCGAGGATTTTTCGGCATTGCGCTATGTGCGCGAGCGCGTACGGGGGACCGCCTTCTACCAGTCTGTCGATCTGATCGCCGATCCGGACGATCCTCGCGACCTGTTCGGCATGCTGCAGAGGTCCAAAAACTGAGCCCCCCCCAAGATCTAGGGGTTCGCGCTGAATTTAAGTTGGCGGAAATATTTGCGGCCTAATGTCCTCATCTCCAAGGAGTCTGGCCGGATGAATGAAGTCGAACGCCTGAACATACTGCGTCAGTACGGCATTCTGGACACGCCGCATGAGGAGCCCTTCGAACGGATCGCCGCCCTGGCGCGCCTGATCTTTGACGCGCCGATCGTGCTGATCTCGCTGCTTGACGACGATCGCCAATGGTTCAAGTCGAATATCGGTCTGGACCTGCGCGAAACCGAGCGCGAACACTCGATATGCAACGAGACAATTCGCAGCGACGACGTTCTGGTGATTGCCGACACAAGGCAGGACATCCGGACGGCGCGAAACCCTTTTGTCATTGGAAAACCTTACGTCGCATTTTATGCAGGCGCTCCGCTGGTGACCTCGGAAAAAGCTCGCCTCGGTTCACTCTGCATCATGGATCGCGAGCCGCGACACTTCGACGAGCGGCAAATGGCGATCCTGCAGTCGCTCGCCGCCCTGGTGATGCGGGAAATGGAGCTCCGGCGACAGATCGATCAAGACTGGCTCACCGGTGCCACATCTCGTATGGCCTTCCACGGTACTTTGGAGAAGCTTGTCGGACGCATGGCGCCACCGTCGATCGGCCTGATCAGCTTCGACATCGATCACTTCAAGCAAATCAACGACCGCTTTGGTCACATGGCAGGCGATCGTGTGCTGATCGACATTGTGGAGGTATGCCGTGGCGTCCTGCGCGACGGCGACGTGATCTCACGGATGGGAGGCGAGGAATTCGCCGTTCTCTTGCCGGGGGCAACAACCAAGAGCGCGCTTGCAGTCGCCGAGCGCCTCCGGCAGGCAATCGAAAGCTCGCGACGCACAGATGTTGATGGCCCTGTCACGGCAAGCTTCGGTGTCACCATGCTCGATCAGGGCGACCACGGTCTGGCAGATCCCTTGCGGCGCGCGGACGAGGCCCTTTATCGATCCAAGGCGAACGGCCGCAATCGAGTCACCTATTCCTGGGCCATGCCTGCGGAAATAGGCCTTGGCGCCGGCAGCGTGCGCGAAGGGTCTTGAAACAGACCATTTGCCCGTCAGCGATCCGTTCACGCCGGCCCGAGAAGAATGTCCTCGGCTTCCTCACGCTCCATGTCGAGCACACGCTTGGCCAGATCGAAGCCGAAGCCCTGGCGGGCAAAGGAGGCGATCTCCTTGCTCCAGCGGGCGTCGTCGGCTTCCACATCCGGGCGGCGGAAGGGCCCGAAGGCCTTCTTGCGCGCATAGACGACGGCCGAGCGCAAATCGTCTGCGTCCACGAGGACGGCCTCGACGATAGCGCGGTCCACACCCTTCTCAGCAAGCTTGCGGGCAATTGCGCGCTTGGAGCGGCCGCTGCGTGCCGCCGAATTCGCCCGGATCTCCGCATAGTTCTGGTCGTCCAGCGCCTTCATGCTGCGGCCGAAAGCAAGAGCCGTTTCCGCCAGCGCGTTTAGCTGCGCTTCACTGATATCTTCAAACTTGCTGCGCGCCTTGCGCCTGATGGCATCGGCGAGTTCGCGTTCGGTCATCATGCGCTTGGCAAGCCGATAGGCGGCCGAGTTCTTCGCCCAGGCCAACATGCGTGGCGTTGGCTGATCCTCAGTGGCTTTCGACGGTTCGTCCATGAACCCGGTCTCCCAACTTCGCGGGCGATCGTCAACAGGCTTCTGGACGGTCGGGATCGGTCAATGAGACCGCAGCCACTCCGCAAGCTCGGCTTCGGCGCGTTCAAGGGCGCTGTAGTTCAACAGCTTGCGCAAAAGCGCAACCGTCACTGCCCTGGCCCTCAGATTAAAGCGCCCCTCGTCGCTATCCTCGACCGACATCTGGTAGACGCCGAGTTTTTCGTAGAGCTGTTGAAGGCGGTTCTGAACGCTGCGGATCGATAGGCCCCGTCGGCGGGCGATGGTGCGGTCCGTCAATCCGAGCGCGATATCGACGAGGATCTCGTATTCGCTGTCGCTGAAGCCCCTCACCTGTCCGAGGCTCTTCTGCTGCATGCCGCGCACTTCGCGATCGATGACGCATTGCGCCTCGACGAAGATGCTGCGCAGCGCGAGTTTCAACCGCTCATCTGAGGCTGATTTCAGGACGTAGCCATAAGCCGCGCCGTCCGGCACGATCCGGGAGACGCCACGCACATAGGCCTCGTCGGAATAGTTCGACCAGAAGAGGATGCGGGTATCGGGTCGTTCCTTCCAAATGGTGCGCGCCGCCTCGATGCCATTGCGGGCGTTCATCTGCAGGTCCATCACGATATGGGCGGACTTGTGCTCACGGGCCATCTTCTCGCCATCGGCCCCGTTCTCGGCCTCCAGCACGTCGCGGCATTCCGGAAGTGCCGCACACACCGCTTCGAGCAGATAGGAGCGGTGCAGCGGATCGTCCTCCACGATCAAGACCTTCATGCGTCATCTCCCTTCGCTGTCATTGTCTGCGCTGGAAGAGGCAACTGCACCCGGACAGTCGTCCCCTCGCCCTCCCGGTTTGCGCCTATGGTGAACTTGGCCGAGATCAGCCGCGCCCGCGTCATCATGTTGTCGATGCCCCCGCCCTCGCCTCGGCCGCCACGTGACAGGCCTCGTCCGTCATCGGCGACTTCGACGACAACAGCGCAGTTGCTTGCCCGCAGACGGACCTCAAGATCGCTGGACTGCGCATGGCGAACCGCATTGTTGATGGCCTCCTGCGTGATCCGAAACAACGCGATCCGAACCGTCTGATCCAGGAGATCGATGACACCGTCGCTGTCGTCCACCAGACGCCAGGACAAAGATGCCCCCTGATCTCGAACGGCCCGATCGAGATGGTTCTCGATCGCATGGGCAAAGCCGAAAAGCTGCAAGACAGCCGGTTTCGCCTCCTCGATGATCTCGCGCAAATTCTGCATGCATTGCTGCAGACTGCGGGCCACGGGCTCGAGCATCTCTCCACTCAGGTCCTTCTCCTGCATCATCCTGTCGACCCGGCGCGACAGGCGCGTCAGGTCGGCAAGCGTCTGGTCGTGCAGGTCCATTCCGATGCGCTGCCGCTCGCTTTCGAGCGCCTCGGTGAGATTGAGAGCGCCCAGCCGCAAGCCTTCCTCGCGAGCGCGCGCCTCGGCCTCAATGATGGCCGACTGCTTTGCCTGTTCAGCGGCTCGAAGGGCAAAGAAATAGGGAGACAAGAGGTCGGCGATCGACTGGGCGTTTTCGACATCCTGTGGCGAGTAGAAATCCACCTGATGCGAGGAGCAGCTGAGCGCGCCGATAACCTCGCCACCCACCTTCAGCGGCACATGGATGCGGCTGCGGAGGTTGTGCTCGAAGATCGGACGGGTGAAGGGCGTATCGACGTGGTAGCGGGTTTCAAGCTGTGCATCTGCCGTCAGGAGGAAGTCGATCTCGCCCCAAAGCAGGGTGCGGATCGGGCTGCTCGCCACCGGTGCAGGCGTCGTCTGGCCCCAGAAGGTGTCGAGACCAGTCTCGTAAGCGGTGTGATAGAGCCCGTTGACCATGGTGATGCAGACATCGAGGTGGTCATGCGGCACGATATGCGATACTTCGACGCCCACGGCCTTGATGGCCGAGCGGAAATCGAGCTGACCGGCCAGGAGCCTGGATATGCCGAGATAGTGATCGAGCAACGCCGAGGGCGCGATCTTGAGCATGGTGTCCTCCCGCAGCCACTCCCACGGCCGCATCGCCTTCATAACACATCTCGATAGGGTGGTCGTCTTGCGGGATCCCGCAGGACTTTGCGTAATTCCCGCAAACGTCCTGCCGTCCCGAACCTGTACAGGCGTCGCCGTTCGCTCCATCCTGATCCTGCCGAGAGGAGGAACTCGGCGGGGAGTTCAGACCGGGACATAACCGGCTGTTTGGAGGAAACCGGCGACACGCGCGCCGGACAACAGGGAGTGAGATCATGAAGACCAGCAGAACCCTTCTGGCGAGCGCGGCACTGTGCCTTCTCGCCACATCCATGCCCGCACTGGCCGACACTTCGGGCAAGAAGATCGCCCTTTCGAACAACTATGCCGGCAATTCCTGGCGCCAGGCCATGCTGACCAGCTGGGAAAAGGTGACCGGCGAGGCCGTCAAGGCCGGACAGGTCGCAGCCGCCGACGCCTTCACCACTGCCGAAAACCAGGCGACCGAACAGGCAGCGCAGATCCAGAACATGATCCTGCAGGGCTATGACGCCATCGTCATCAACGCTGCCTCGCCGACGGCACTCAACGGCGCCGTCAAGGAAGCCTGTGACGCCGGCATCACCGTCGTTTCGTTCGACGGCATCGTCACAGAGCCCTGCGCATGGCGTATCGCCGTCGACTTCAAGGAAATGGGCCGCAGCCAGGTCGAATATCTCTCCGGCAAGCTGCCGCAGGGCGGCAATCTGCTCGAAATCCGCGGCCTTGCCGGCGTCTTCGTCGATGACGAAATCTCGGCCGGCATCCATGCGGGTGTCGAGCAGTTCCCGCAGTTCAAGATCGTCGGCTCCGTGCATGGCGACTGGGCGCAGGACGTAGCGCAAAAGGCCGTCGCCGGCATCCTGCCGAGCCTGCCGGAGATTGTCGGTGTCGTGACCCAGGGCGGTGACGGCTATGGTGCGGCCCAGGCGATCGCTGCCGCCAACCGCCCGATGCCCGTTATCGTCATGGGCAACCGCGAAGACGAGCTGAAATGGTGGAAGGAACAGAAGGACGCCAACGGCTATGAGACCATGTCGGTCTCGATTGCGCCCGGCGTTTCCACGCTTGCCTTTTGGGTCGCCCAGCAGATCCTCGACGGCAAGGAAGTCAAGAAAGACCTCGTCGTTCCCTTCCTGCGCATCGACCAGGACAACCTGGAAGCCAACCTGGCCAACACCCAGGCCGGCGGCGTCGCCAATGTCGAGTATTCGCTCGAAGACGCCCAGAAGGTCATCGGCTCTGCGATGTAACCGACCGGAAACCTCCCCGAACCGTCCGGCCTTCGGGCCGGGCGGTGTGGGGAACCTTTGGCGCGTGAGTGAGAGAGTTGTGCAGCATGAATGCCATGCTCGATAAGGGCGATGGACGGCCCGTCGTCAGCGTTACCGATGCAAGAGTGCGTTTCGGCGCGGTCAAGGCGCTGGATGGCGTCACCCTAGAGATCGGGGCTGGAGAATGCGTCGGCCTGGTTGGCCACAACGGCGCCGGCAAATCCACGATCGTCAACGTCATCAATGGCGGGCTCTCCCCCCATCAGGGCTCCATCCGATACGGTCACGGCAGCGTGGGCCATAGCATCAATGCCGCCCGCGATGCCGGCATTCGCTGTGTCTTCCAGGAGCTGTCGCTCTGCCCGAATTTGACGATCGTCGAGAACACCCGCGTCATGCATCGTAGCCTGAAAGGCTGGGGCTGGCGCAAGCGGGGTGCTGCGCTCATCGAGAGCAAGCTCGAGGAAATCTTTCCCGGCCATTCCATCGACTGCCACGAGGCCGTCGGCACACTCACCATCGCGGAACGCCAGATGGTGGAGATCGCGATCACGTTCTGCGAGATCGGCAGCCCGGTGCGCCTCGTCATCTTGGACGAGCCGACCTCGTCGCTGGATACGCGGCTTGCGGAGCAGTTGCTCGCCTATGTCGAGCGCTTCGTCCGCGACGGCGGCTCGATCCTGTTCATCTCCCACATTCTCGGCGAGATCCTCTCGGTCTCAAGCCGCATCGTCGTCATGAAGGACGGCAAGGTGGTCAGCCAGAGACCGGCCGAGGAGTTTTCGGAGCACGGGCTGATCGAAGCGATGGGCAGCGTGGTGAAGACGCGGCAAGCGCGCACGAACCTGCTGAGGACGGACACGGCAAGTGTGCTGACAGCTGCACCGGTGCGCGGACGCGGCCTCCCCTTCCAGGCCATGAAGGGCGAAATCGTCGGTTTCGCCGGTCTGGGCGGGCACGGCCAGACGGACATGCTGGTCGGCCTCTTCGAGTCCCGAACCGGCAACTGGCTGCGAGCCAATGACCCTGAAGTCGCCTTCGTCGCCGGCGACCGCGCTGTCAATGGCACCTTCACGCTGTGGAGCATCTTGAGAAACCTCAGCATCGGCATCCTGCCGGATCTTTCACGGCTGCAGACCCTGGATTTCGACCGGGAGGAGACGCTGGGGCAGACCTGGAAGGAGCGGATCGGCATCCGCACACCCGACATGGACAATCCGATCCTGTCGCTCTCAGGCGGCAACCAGCAGAAGGTTCTCTTCGCCCGGGCGCTCGCCAGCCGCGCGCCAGTGGTTTTGATGGACGACCCTATGCGCGGCGTCGACTTCGGCACCAAGCAGGAGGTCTATGCCATCCTGCGCCAGGAGGCTGACGCCGGGCGGACCTTTGTCTGGTACTCGACCGAGATGGACGAGGTCTGCCTCTGCGATCGCGTCTATGTGTTCAACAACGGCATGATCGTTGCCGAACTGAAGGGCGACGAGGTGACGGAAGAAAACATCCTTTCCGCCTCCTTCCAGGAGGCCGCATGACGAAGTTCTTCTCAGCCGACGGCCTGCGCCTGCTGATCCCGGCCCTTTCGCTGGTCGGGCTGCTGGCCGCGGTCTTCTATCTCCAGCCGCGGGCTATGAGCTATACCGGGCTCAACCTGCTGTTCAATCTGGCGGTGCCGATCGCGCTCGCCACGATCGCCCAGATGCTGATCATGACGGTCAACGACCTCGATCTGTCGATGGGCACCTTCGTCAGCTTCGTCGCTTGCGTGACGGCGACCTATCTGCAGTCCTCGCCTCTAATGGGTGTCCTCATTCTGATGGCAGCGATCGGCGTCTATGCTCTGATCGGCGTGATGATCCACCTTCGGGATCTGCCGTCGATCGTCGTGACGCTCGGCATGAGTTTCGTCTGGGGCGGGCTTGCGGTTTTGATCCTGCCGGCGCCGGGCGGTGAGGCACCGGGCTGGATCCGCGCAATCATGACGGTGAAGCCGCCGCTCGTCCCGATGGCGATCGTGGCCAGCATCCTGATCGCCGTTGTCAGCCACTATGTCATCATGCGCTCGTCCTTCGGCGTCGTCTTGCGCGGTGTGGGCGGCAACAGCCGCTCGGTTGCGCGGGCCGGATGGTCGATCATCGGCGCACGGGCGGCTGTCTATGGTCTCGCCGGGTTCTTTGCGGTGCTTGCCGGCATGGCGCTGGTGGGGCTGACCACCTCAGCCGACGCCAACATTGCGCTGCGCTATACGCTGCTCTCGATCGCCGGTGTCATTCTCGGCGGCGGTGAATTTGTCGGCGGGCGCGTCTCGCCGATCGGCGCCGTTATCGGTGCACTCACCCTGACGCTGGCCGGCTCATTTCTGTCGTTCCTTAGGATTTCGCCGGACTGGCAGATCGGCGCACAGGGCGCGATCCTGATCCTCGTGCTGACGCTGCGTCTTGCCCTCAATCGCGCCGAAGGCCGGAAGGGCAAGTCATGACCCAGGCACTCTCCACACTCTTCTCCCGGACCTGGATCTGGTCCTTTATCGCAGCCGCCAGCGTCTTCCTCGTCACCATCGTCTTCACGGGCGGGGCGAGCACCGTCGGGCTCGCTCAGGCGGCCCTCACCTTCGGAGCCTTCTCTGTGCTGGTCGGCCTAGGCCAGATGCTGGTGATCACGCTCGGTCCTGGCAATATCGACCTATCGGTTCCTGCCAACATGACACTTGCTGCAACGGTCTCGCTCAAGGTGATGAATGTCGAGAACAGCATGATCCTGACCGGGCTTGTCGTTGCGATCGGAGTCGGGGTCGCGATCGGGATCGGCAATTACGCGCTGATCAAGCTGCTGCGCATTCCGCCGATCATCGCAACGTTGTCGATGAGCTTCATCGTGCAGTCGACGGCGATCTGGACGAACCGGGGACTGCGCATCAAGCCGCCGAGCTGGCTTGCCGACTTCACGACCTCCTCGACGGCGGGCATACCGAATGTAGCACTCGTCGCCTTGGTGCTCTCCGTCATCGTCTGGTACGTCATCAACCGCACGGTCTATGGCCGCTCGATTGCCGCGATCGGCCAGAGCATCCGCGCCGCCCGCATGGCCGGCATCCCGATCGACGGCACGCGGCTCATCACCTATCTGCTCTGCGCCGTGCTCGCCTCGCTCTGCGGTTATCTCCTTGCCAGCTTTTCCGGCGGCGCCGCGCTCAACATGGGCACGGAATATCTCCTGATGTCGATCGCCGTCGTCGTGATCGGCGGCACGGCGGTTGCCGGCGGCAACTCGAATGTTCCGGGGATATGGGGCGCCTCGCTCTTCATGTTCCTTGTCGTTTCGATGCTGAACACCTACGGCTTTGGTGCCGGCATCCGCCTCATTCTCACCGGTCTCATCATCATCGCCGTCATCATGCTGCCGACCACGCGCAGCGCCGGCAAAACCTGAAGCGCTCCAGGACTGTCCCCATGGAAAATCCACACTACGAGATCCGCGACCCCCGCTTCCGCGACCTGCTCGTTTCCAGCGCCGCCCTCGAAGAGCTTTACTCGGGCTGCCGATGGGCCGAGGGCCCCGTCTGGTTCAATGATGGCGGCTATCTGCTGTTCAGTGACATTCCGAACGAACGCGTCCTGCGCTGGGTCGAGGGTGCTGGCACTTCCGTTTATCGGGCGCCGTCGCAGTTCATTAACGGCAATACGCGCGACCGTGAGGGACGTCTCGTTTCCTGCGAACATGGTGGGCGCCGCGTGATCCGCACCGAGATCGACGGCGCGGTTACGACCCTGGCCGATCGGCACGACGGCAAGCGGCTGAACTCGCCAAACGATGTTGTGGTGAAGTCAGATGGTTCGGTCTGGTTCACGGACCCGTCCTACGGCATTCTCTCTGATTACGAGGGCTACAAGGCCGACGAGGAGCAGGTGAGCCGCAATGTCTACCGGCTCGATCCCGCGACCGGCGAGCTCATCGTCATGATCGACGATTTCCTGCAGCCGAACGGGCTCTGCTTTTCGCCAGACGAGACATTGCTCTACGTCGCCGATTCCGGCGCCAGCCACAAGCCAGATGCGCCTCGTCATATCCGCGTCTTTGATGTGACGGAGGGCAAACGACTGACGAACGGACGCGTCTTTGCCCATATCGACAAGGGCATTCCCGACGGCATGCGGACGGATATGGACGGAAATCTCTGGTCGAGCGCTGCCGACGGCGTGCATTGCTTCCATCCCGACGGCACGCTTCTCGGCAAGATTCTGGTCCCTCAGGCGGTCGCCAACCTGACCTTCGGCGGACCGAAGAAGAACCGCCTGTTCATCACGGCCTCGACATCGCTCTATGCGATCTACACCGCGACACGGGGCGCCCAGACGCCCTGAGGAGCGCTCGATTTTCTGAGCAAGCAAGACCGCCCGTTCAGGAGAACGGGCGGTCGCGCGGCATTGCCACGTGTGGGGTATGGCACTACCGGACCGGCCTGGCGGCGGCCGATGAGGCGATTACGTGATCAACACCGATCACGCGATCATGGATTTGAAGGCTTCGGCCTGGCTCTCTACCCAGCTTTCGAAGCTCTGCGGCTCCGTGACCGTCAGCGTTTTGAAGTCACCGGTGATGCCTGCCAGACCGCCGTTTCCGACCATGGTGTCGATAGAGGCAAAGACCCGCGCGACGGGTTCAGGCAGACCGGCTCCGACCATGCCCTGGACGAGACCTTCGACCGGAACATCGATCACGGTGATCTCCTTGCCGGCAGCAGCGGAGATGACGGACGCCATTTCGCGATGCGTGTAGGAAGAGGAACCCGTCAGCGTGTAGACGGTCTTTTCCTTGTCTGCGGCGACGAGCGCCGCAGCAGTCGCGCGACCGATGTCATCGCGTGAAATGTGTGCCACCTTGCCGTCACCGGCCGCCGAATACCAATGGCCCGAGGCAAGTGCGGGGCCAGCGCTCATCATGACGTTTTCGAAATACCAGTTGTTGCGCAGAATGGTCCAGGCCGGCACCGAGCTTGCTTCGATGGCCGCTTCCGTCCCTTCGTGGTCGGGGGCGAAGAGCAGAGCTGAGTTCACTGGCTCTGGCATCGAGGTGTAAAGCAGATGGGCGACACCGGCCTTTTCAGCTGCGGCGACGGCCGCGCGATGCTGAACCAGACGATGTCCCGGACGGTCCAGCGTGTCCGTGCTGATGATCAGCACCTTTTCGGCTTCGGCGAAGGCGGCCTCCATCGATGCGGCATCGTCGAAATCGACCCGGCGCACCAACACGCCCTTTGCAGCAAGGTCTGCCAGTTGCTCCGGCTTGCGGCTGGCAGCGATGATATCGCCTGCGGCTACGCCCGAGGTTTCAAGGAGATGATGGACGACGCGCTGGCCGAGCTGGCCCGATGCGCCGGTGACGAGATATTTCGCGTTCATGGTTCTCTCATTGTCTGATCCCCATACTTTAGGGATGGTTTAATTTATAGAGTAGGTCTAAATTGCAGACCATGCTCCTGCCGTAAAGTAGGCAGTTTTTTAGAACCAGGTTCTGAGGACGGTACCGATGACAGCACATGCGAAGATGAAGACCGATTACACGGCGGCGATCCGTTCGGTGATGGCCATGATCGAGACGCCGGCGAACACGGTTTTCGATGCCGGGAATTGCCCGGTTCGCGATGTCTTTTCCCATATCGGCGACAAGTGGGCTTCCCTTATCCTGCAGACGCTCGGCTACAGGGCACACCGTTTCGGCGAGCTGAAGCGGGCGATCCCGGACATTTCACAGGCGATGCTCACCGGAACATTGCGCAGCCTCCAGCGCGATGGTCTGGTTCATCGCGAGGTCTTCCCGACCCAACCACCAAGTGTCGAGTATAGCCTGACGGAGCTGGGACAATCCCTGCTGGGGCCCGTCGCGGCTCTGGTGGTCTGGACGGCTGAACATCACGGTCGCATCCGCGAGGCACGGGCTCTCTATGATTCCGACAATCCGCCCGTGAAGAAGAAGGTCGCAGCCGCCTGACCGGCATGCTTCGCCGGTCAGGAATTTGCTAACCATGCAGATGAACGAAAACGATACGCAGCACACATAAATTACCCCCCTGATATATGGGGGTATATTATGTTTAGACGATTTCTCTGCGACCGCAGTGGCAATTTCGGCGTCTTGACGGCTATCCTGCTTGTGCCCGTCATCGGAGCCGCGGGCCTCGCCATCGATATCAGCAACGCGCTGACAGTCCGAAGCACCCTGCAGGCAGCCGCCGACGCGGCTGCAATCGCAGCCGTTGCGGAAACCTCCGCCGGCGTCATGCAGGCGATGCAGATGAAATCCGACGGACAGCTGTCGGCAGCGATCGCAGATGCCAAGAAGGTGTTTCTCGGCCACGCCAAGATGTCTCACCACTACGAACTCAAGAATTTCGATGTGGAGGTCGTCAAGAGCGGAACTCAGTTGAAGGCCGTCTTCACCTTCGACGCGACCGTTCCGACCACACTGGCACGGGTCATGGGGCAAAAGGACGTGACCGTCAGCGGCAAGGCCGAAGCCGTCTATCAGACAGACACCTTCCGGGACTTCTACCTGCTTCTCGATAATACGCCGTCCATGGGTGTCGGAGCGACCCCGGCGGATGTCACAAAGATGGTCAACAACACCAGTGACAAGTGTGCGTTCGCTTGCCACATCGTCAAAAACGGTGTCGAGGACACGAACAGTTATTACTACCTCGCCAAGAAACTCGGCGTGACGATCCGCATCGATGTCGTTGCGAAGGCGACGGCGGCCTTGATGGATACGGCCAAGAAGTCGCGCAAGAGCTCCAATCAGTATCGCATGGCCGTCTACACCTTTGGCGAACGGGCCGAGGACACCAAGTTGCTGGAGGTCTCCGCGCTCACCGACAATCTCGATCAGGTTCAGACCAAGGCGTCCAAGATCGGGCTGATGTCGATCCCCTGGCAGGGCTATGACAACGACCAGCAGACCGATTTCGACCGCGCCCTCAAGAGTATCGGCGATCTCATGGGCGCGTCAGGCACCGGCGCTTCTGCGAGTGATCCGGAAAAGATCGTGTTCTTTGTCTCGGATGGCGTGGGTGACGCCTACAAGCCAAGCACCTGCACCAAGAAGACCACCAATGGGCGTTGTCAGGAGCCGATCGACACGACGCAATGCGAAGCCCTGAAGAAGAAGGGTTATCGCATCGCCGTTCTCTATACGACCTATCTGCCGCTTCCCACGAATGACTGGTACAAGAAATGGATAAGCCCGTTCCAGTCCGAAATCCCGACGCGGATGCAATCTTGCGCATCGCCGGGTCTCTATTTCGAGGTGAGCCCGAGCGAGGGCATCGCAGACGCCATGAATGCGCTGTTCCTCAAGATCGTCAGCACGCCCCGGATCACAAGCTGAGAGCGCGATCGGAGAACTCAGCTCCCCGACCTGGGGAAGCCCTGCATTGACACGGTATTGCCATTGCTGAACGCCAGGCCCTCGCGCTCGAAGGCCTCGCGGATCGCGCTGAGCGAGGCTGGCCGTGTCGAACGCTCCCCCTCCCCCTCGATCCGCCTGATCGATGAGACCGATACGCCGGACTGCCGGGAGAGATCTTCGAGGGTCCACTGCAACATGGCACGTCCTGCCCGGATCTGCATCGGCGTCACCGTGGGATCGGTGGCAGATCCGCGATTGCCCAACATGGCAAAGTCCTGATGGCGGATGATCATGCCCAGCCATTCATGCGAGCGTCCGCCTTTGTGAAGGACGGGCACCGCGCGGGCATGAAACCATTCATATTCCCCGTCGGCTCGGCGGATGCGCTGATCGGACCTATAGGGGGAGAGTGAGGCCACGGCTTGTTGCCAGGCGGCGCTCACCGCGTCGCGATCATCGGGGTGCACCGCGCTCAGCCAGTTCCCGTCAAGCATGTCTGTTTCACGCTGCCCGGTCAGCGCCGTCCAGCCATGGGAAAACACGGGCTCGCCAGCCGCCGTCGCGCGCCATTCCATGGTTGCGACTGTGCCGATCAATGCTCTGTAGCGGCCGGTGCTTTCATCCAGCGCCTGGCGGCTCTCATGCTGTTGCGAAACGTCCTGCAGCAGCCCGATGGCGCGGGCCGGGCGTTGCTCGGCGTCGAGCACCACTTCGGACCGAAACTCGATCCAGCGCACGGTCCTGTCACCGCGGATGATGCGGAAATTCCGGTTCACCGGCACGCCCGAGCGTATCAGCGACCATATATCTTCGCAGAATGTGCGATCCTCGGGGTGCACCTGATCAATCAGGTCGATCATTCTAAAGGGTCGGGCCTGCTCGAGCCCGATCACGCGCAGGAGACCCGGACTGCAACTGCAATGACCGGTGACAAGATCACAGGTCCAGAACCCGGTATTGCCGTGTTCTTCCACGAGTTTCAGGAAATGGGTCGACGAGACGCCTGAAATCTTCCTTCCGGCTGCAGACGCGTCTCCGTCCAGTCCGGAAGAAGCATCACCCAGGGCGGTGTCAAGAAAAGTTCTCATTGCAGTTCGGCAAAGTCCATCATGCGTTCGACGGGAAAGGCCTTGAGCTTGGCCTGTCGGCATCTTTTCCCTTGAAAGCGGACGCTAGCGAGGCCGAAGTCTGCCGACAAGTGTGAAGTGAAAGATTGTTCGGCGCGCGTGTCGCCGAAGCCACTGCCGCATGTATCAGCTGACACGCAACCAGCAGGCTTGTTGTTGTCGCACGATCATGGCAGGAAGCTTGCAGACGAGCATCACGAGAGAGCCACTAGCATGTCGAACGTCATCAAGTTCGAGCGCCCGCCCGAAGAAAAGCCGCCGCAGCCGAAAACCAGTCTTTCCCCCTCAATGCGGAAAATCCTGATCTGGGTAGCGATCGTCGCGGCTTTCGGGCTTGCCTGGGCCTATTTTACGCTCTTTGGCGGAGGCGCTGCGGCGCCGGCTTGAGCCAATCCTTTCAGACCGGCTTCACGGCGTTCGGAACCAGCGCTCCCCGGGCACCGATCACTCTGCCCGCCAGTCTGGCACCGGCAGAGACCGCATCCTGAACCGATGCGCCGTTCAGTTCTGAAGCGAGATAACCCGCGTTGAAACTGTCGCCGGCAGCGGTCGTATCGACGAGATGCTTGACCGATGGGACCGAAATGCGGGAGACTTCACCACTGCTGGCAGCAAACGTGACGTCATCGGCGCCGTTCTTGACGATGACCCTTCGAGCCCCTTCCTCCTGGTAACGTTTCGCCGTCGCAGTCGGATCGGCATCGCCAAACCATGTCGCCTCGTCCTCGAATGACGGGAGGCAGAGGTCACTGACAGCCGCGGCACGATGCACCCAGCCGCGCATGGTCTCGGGATTGTCCCAGAGACGTGGCCGGAGATTGGGGTCGAAAACTACAGTGCCGCCCTTGCCCGCGAATTGGCCAAGCGCCTCAATCAGCGTCAGTCGATCCTGGTTCGAGAGAATGGCCAGTGTGATACCGGACCAGTAGGCGAGATCCGCACCCTCGAGCGCGTGATTGAGGGCTGCGGGATCACTCGCGAGCCGCTTTGCGGCACTGTCGTTGCGCCAATAGGTGAAACTGCGCTCACCGTCCTTCAAGGTGATGTAGTAGAGCCCGATCGTCTTGTCGGCCAGGCGACGGACATGCTCGGTCCCGATGCCCTCATTGTTCAGGAAATCGACCATCCTGTCGGAGAGCCCGTCGGTGCCGACGGCGCTCACATAATCGACCTGCCAGTCCTTCCCCAGACTGTGACGCAGATAATAGGCGGTGTTCAGCGTATCTCCGGCAAAACCCATGCTGAGGGTGCCGGGCGAACCCGTCTCCGACAACTCGCCCATGCATTCGCCGATCGATACGATCCGTCCCATCTTTATCCCCCGTCTTGTCGCTTCCAGTTCCTACCTAGCGCGCCAGCCAACCGCCGTCGACGGGCAGGATCGTGCCATGCACATAAGCCGAGGCATCTGAGGCCAGGAAGACTGCGGCGCCACCGAGCTCCTCCGGATTGCCCCAGCGGCCTGCCGGGATTCGCCCGAGAATATCGCCGGATCGCTTGGGATCCTCCCGCAAGGCGGTCGTGTTGTTGGTGACAAAGTAACCCGGCGCAATCGCGTTCACATTGATGCCCTTGGCGGCCCATTCACAGGCCAAAAGGCGGGTAAGCCCCGCGAGGCCGCTCTTGGACGCCGTGTAGGAGGGGATGCGGATGCCCCCCTGGAAGGAGAGCATGGACGCGATGTTGATGATCTTGCCGCGGGCATTGGGGATCATGCGCTTGGCAGCAGCTTGAGAAAGGAAGAAAGCCGTCTTCAGGTTGACGTCCATGACGGCATCCCAGTCGGCCTCGGTAAAGTCGATGGCATCGGCACGCCGGATGATGCCCGCATTGTTGACGAGAATGTCGACCGAGCCAAAAGCGGATACCGCCGCTTCGACGATGTCGTCGACCGGATCGATGGTCGAAAGGTCGGCAGAAAAGGAGGCGAAACGACCACCCGCAGAGCCAATCATGGTCTCGGTTTCGCTCATGCCCGATCGGCCGACGCCGAGAACAGCGGCACCAGCAGCGGCCAGTGCCACGGCAATAGCCTGGCCGATGCCTGTGTTTGCACCGGTGACGATGGCTGTGCGGCCCGAAAGGTCGAAGGATGGTTTCATGATGTTGCTCCCGGAATATCTGGCAAGGGCCGCCTGTTCGATCTAGGCGTCGATGAAAAGCTCGGGATCGAGATCCCCGATATCGTCCAGCTCCTCGGTCATGCGGCCGATATGCTGGCTCATGGCCAGTACCGCCGCGCCGTCGTCGCCTCCACGGATCCCGTCGATGATCGCTGCATGCTCGGCAATGACGATATCCAGCCGCCCCGTGCGAGGCAGAGTGATGAAACGATAGCGGTCGATATGGACCTTGACCTGCGCGATCACCGTCCAGATCCCGGGGTAGCCGGCGATATCGGCGATCAACTGGTGGAATTCGGTGTCGTTCCGGTGGAAAAGCGGAATATCTCCGGCACTGGCCGCCTCTATCAAGGCCGACTGATTGTCTTCGAGCGAACGCAACCGGCTGCCATCCTTCATCGCGGCAATGGCGAGCGAGACAGTGGTCGCCTCAAGCGCCTTGCGGATCAGGATCGCCTCATACAGCGCACGGCGGGGGATGCGGGAGACGAATGTGCCGGACTGCGGATAGATCTCGACGAGCCCCTCATCCGCCAGCCGCAGCAGAGCTTCACGCACCGGCGTGCGGCTGACGCCAAAGCGCTGACCGAGCTGCTTCTCGTTCAGGGTGTCCAGCGGCTTCAACTGGAGGCGGACGATTTCGTCCTGCAAGATCGCATGGATCCGGGTCGCGGCACGTCCGTCACGCGTTCGTCCGCGATGATGTTCGACGGGAACGGTGCGCATTTTCCCAGCGTGCTTCTCTGTCTCCGGCATCTAGCTCCCCCAACTGAAATATTAGTATATCAGTTTCTAAGGCGTGTAAATGTCATGCTTCGTGGAAAGCGCCTCGCTGTGCTGATTGCACAGCAGGCCCAGTGACGTCATCACCACTGTCCTGCAGCGCAACGTCCGCCTCACGGGATGCCCACATCGAAGCCTGCCGCCAAAGGCGCCCGTTGGTCACCGTGAACACGGCGCCGGGTTGGCGCCGTCAGCAACCTCAGCTGAGACCCATGTAGCGACCGGGCTTGTGGTTGATGGCCAGGATCAGATTGGCGATGGCAGCGCCCAGTACCGAAAGCGCCAAGCGGTCGGCCGGCAGCACGAAGAAGGCGATTGCGAAGATCGTCAGGTCGACGCCGAGCTGGAAATAGCCCGCGCGCAGCCCTGTCTTGTCCTGCAGATACATGGCGAGGATGTTGATGCCGCCGAGACCCGTGCGGTGGCGAAAGAGCATCAGCAGCCCCGTGCCGATCAGTCCGCCGCCGATCACGGTGGCGTAGAGTGGATCGAGATGGGAAAAATCGATCCACTGGCCGTTCAGCTTCGACAGGATCGACACAAGCGCCACGGCGGTGAAGGTCCGGAGTGTGAAAGCCCAGCCCATGCGCTTTACCGCCAGGATGTAGAAGGGCAGATTGACGATGAAGAAGATCACCCCAAAGCCCCAGCCACTGACATAGGACAGAAGCAGCGCGAGGCCGGCGCTCGATCCGACCGTCAGCATGGTCTCGGTATAGATCAGCGTCCCGAGGGAGACGAACATCGTACCGGAAATCATCGCGAGCACGTCTTCATAGAGGCGATGGCGCTCGGCGCCCGCCTGGTTCACGGTTGTCGTGGTCATGATCTCAGCCCAGAAGCGGTTTCAAAACAGCGGCGACGCGCGGAATATCTTCGCTCTTCAAGCCCGCAATGTTGATGCGACCAGAGGTCGGCATGTAGATGCCGTGTTCCTTGCGGAGCGCCAGCACATCGGCCTCCTTGAGCGGCAGGAGCGAGAACATGCCCTGCTGCTCGGCGATCTGCGGCGCCAGCTGCCAACCATCCCCGAGGGCTGCCGCCAGTTCGCGGCGGAGGCCATTGAGACGATCGCGCATGCTGTTCAGCTCGTCGATCCAGTCCTGACGCAGGTTTTCGGTGGAGAGAATCGTTCGCACGACGGCCGCACCGTGATCAGGCGGCATGGAATAGCTGGTGCGCGCCATGGTCACGAGGTTCGAGCGGGCGATGTCGGCCGCATCCTGCGTTTCAGCAACGGCAAAGATGGCGCCGGTGCGCTCACGATAGATGCCGAAGGACTTGGAGCAGGAGACGGCAACCAGCGCTTCCGGCACTGCGGCGATGATCGTGCGCAGACCAGCCGCATCTTCCTCGATGCCGGCGCCGAAGCCTTGATAGGCGGAATCGATCAGCGGTACGAGGCGACGCTCGGCCATCACCGCGGCCAGCTCTTCCCACTGGGCCAACGTCAGCGTGGCGCCAGTCGGATTGTGGCAGCTCGCATGAATGAGCACGGCATCGCCACGCGGTGCGCTGCTCAGCGCCTTCATCATGCTGGCGAAACGGACGTCCTGCGTCGGCACATCAAAATAGGGATAGGTCTCGACGCTGAGGCCGGTCGCACCGAAGATACCGGCATGGTTCGGCCAGCTGGGCAGGCCAAGATGGATGCGGCCGCTGCCCGCGCGGGCAATGAGATCCGAGGCGAGACGCAGCGCGCCCGAACCGCCGGGGGTCTGAACGCCCGCGGCAAATTTGCCCTGTCCCTTGCCGCCGACAAGATCCCAGAGCAGGTCGAGGAAGACGCGGTCACCTTCCGGCGCCACATAGGACTTGCTGTCCTGCTTCTCCAACAGTTCCTTCTCGGCCGCCTTGACCGAGCGCATGACCGGCGTGCGACCAAGATCGTCACGGTAGACACCGACACCGAGGTCGATCTTGTCGGCGCGATGATCGGCATTGTAGAGCCCGATCAGGGCAAGCAACGGGTCATTGGGCTGGGAGGCGAGCTTGTCGAACATCGGGGACCTTCGTCAAAGTGCGATTGTGTTGGACGAGAGATATCAAGTTTGCCGCGCAAAGTCTCTGCGGATTTCATGTGCGGCGCCAACTGAACTTAAGACACATTGCCAGAGACGGCTTTTTGGCGATAGAAATTTGCGCCATGACGGACAGTAGAGATCGATAATGGAAGCTGAGAGCGCGACCCTGGACAGGATCGATCGAAAGATCATCGCCTGCCTTCTGGACGATGCGAGCCTGAACAATGCGGAACTCGCAGAACGAGTGGGGCTCACCGCCGCGCCCCTATCGCGCCGGCTCGCCCGTCTCTATACGAGCGGGATCATCCGGCAGGCGATCGTCGTCGATGCGCCGCGGGTGGGCCTCGGCCTGCAGGCCTTCGTGGAAATCACCCTTGATCGCACGACGCCGCAGGTGGGCGAACGCTTCATCGACCATGTCGGCAAACTGCCGGAAGTGGTCGAGATCCATGCCGTTGCCGGCGGGTTCGACTTCCTGCTGAAGATCTCGGTCCGAGACATGACGGACTACAAGCGCCTGATCTGGCAGGAGTTCGATCGCCTGGCGGAGATCAAGACAATCAGGTCGACCATGGTGTTCGACAGTCCGAAGATCTCCTACGGCTATCTGCCATAACGAAAAAGGGCGCCGTATTGGCGCCCTTTGTCATCGCATCAAGCCTTAAAAGCTATCAACCGGCCGTCGTTGCCAACCGACGTTTGGCCATACGGGCGCGGATTGATTCCACATCGGCGCGTGGCGTCGCGGCAAACAGCGTGCGCGTGTATTCGTGCTGCGGATCCGAGAAAACCGCATCGCGCGTGCCGTATTCCACGGCCTCACCGTAGTACATCACCATCACCTCGTCGGCGATGTAGCGCACGACCGAGAGGTCGTGGCTGATGAAGACATAGGTCAAGCCGAACTCTTCCTGCAGGTCGGCAAGCAGGTTCAGGACCTGAGCCTGGACCGAGAGGTCGAGCGCCGAAACGGGTTCGTCGAGCACGAGCAGCTTCGGATTGAGCATCAGTGCACGGGCGATCGCGATACGCTGACGCTGGCCGCCCGAGAACATGTGCGGGTAGCGGTTGTAGTGCTCAGGCCCCAAGCCGACCTTGACCAGCATCTCGGTTGCGCGTTCGCGACGTTCCGCAGCGCTCATCTTGGTGTTGATCAGCAGCGGCTCGCCGAGCACGTCGCCAATCTTCTGGCGCGGATTGAGCGAACCATAGGGGTTCTGGAAGACAATCTGTACCTTCTGGCGCATGTCGGCGGTCAGATGGCCCGGACGCGTATCGACCTTCTGGCCGTCAATGAGGAGATCGCCCGCCGTTGGCTCATCGATGAAGGTCAGAATGCGGGCAAGCGTGGACTTGCCACAGCCGCTCTCGCCGACGATGGCGAGCGTCTTGCCCTTGTCGAGCTTGAAGGACACGCCCTTCACCGCATGGACGATCTTGTCCTCCTTGAACATGCCCTGCGGCACGCGATAGTCGCGCTTGATGTCGCGGATCTCGAGCATCGGGGTTTGTGTGGCGGCGGTCATGCGGCACCTCCCGTTTCAGCGGCGGCCAGGAAGTCGGAGACCGTCGTCAGGCGGTCGCCGGTGGCGTTTTCCGGGAGTGCGGAAAGCAGCGCACGGGTATAGGGGTTCTTCGGGTTTTCGAAGAGCGAGAGCACGTCGGCTTCCTCCATCTTACGGCCCTTGTACTGGACGATGACGCGGTCGGCGGTCTCGGCCACCACGGCCATATCATGGGTGATCATGATCAGACCCATGCCGGTTTCCGTCTGGATCTTCATCAGAAGGTCGAGGATCTGCTTCTGGATCGTCACGTCGAGGGCTGTTGTCGGCTCGTCGGCGATCAGGAGCTTCGGATTGCAGGCGATCGCGATGGCGATCATCACGCGCTGGCACTGGCCGCCCGACATCTGGTGCGGGAAGTGGTTCAGGCGTTCCGCAGGATCCGGCAGGCCCACCAGCTTGAAGAGCTCAATGGCGCGCTCGCGACGCTCCTTCGCTCCAAGGCCCATATGCAGGCGCAGGACTTCCTCGATCTGGAAACCGACGGTGAAGCAGGGATTGAGGCTCGCGACCGGCTCCTGGAAGATCATGGCCACGTCCTTGCCGATCAGCTTGCGCCGTTCGGCGGCCGAGATCTTCTGGATGTCGCGCCCCAGGAATTCCATCTTGTCGGCGGTGATCTTCGCCGTCCACGGCAGAAGGCCCATGACGGCGAGCATGGCGACCGACTTACCGGAGCCGCTTTCGCCGACGATGGCAAGCACTTCACCAGGTGCGACCGACATCGACACGCCATCGACCGCCTTGAACCAACCACTGGCCGTCTCGAACTGGACGGTGAGGTTCTGAATCTCGAGAAGTGCCATGATCAGGACCTCTTCAGCTTGGGATCGAGCGCATCGCGCAGGCCATCACCCATCAGGTTGATGGCGAGAACGGTGATCAGGATGGCGAGACCCGGGAAGGTCACGACCCACCATGCGCGCAGGATGAATTCGCGCGCTTCGGCCAGCATTGTGCCCCATTCCGGTGCCGGCGGCTGGGCGCCCATGCCGAGGAAGCCGAGGGCGGCTGCGTCGAGGATGGCGTTCGAGAAGGACAGCGTCGCCTGGACGATCAGCGGCGCCATGCAGTTCGGCAGGATCGTCTTGAACATCAGGCGGAAGGGGCTTGCACCTGCAAGGCGGGCGGCCGTCACATAGTCGCGCGTCTTTTCCGACATCACCGCTGCGCGGGTCAGACGGACGAAATGCGGCTGCAAGACAAGCGCGATTGCGATCATGCCGTTGGTCAGGCCGGGGCCGAGGATCGCAACGAGCACAAGGGCCAGAAGCAGCGACGGGAAGGCCAGGATGATATCCATCAGGCGCATGATCGCCGTGTCGAGCCAGCCACCGTAGTAGCCGGCGATGACGCCGATTGCGATGCCTGTTGTCAGCGACAGCGTGGTGACGAAAACGCCGATGAAGAGCGAATACTGCGAGCCGTAGATCAGGCGGGACAGGATATCGCGGCCGACCGGGTCGGTGCCGAGCGGATAGCTCCAGTTGCCGCCCTCAAGCCATGCCGGCGGCAGGAGAACTGCGTTGCGGTATTGCTCGAAAGGCGAATGCGGTGCGATGACGCCGGCGAAGACGGCGATCAGCACGAGGGCAACGAAAACGACGAGGCCCATGACGGCACCGCGGTTTTCGGAGAAGTAGAACCAAAACTCGGCCAGCATCTGGCGGCGCATCTGAGCGCTCGAAACCGGCTGGCTGACTGTTGTCTCTGCCATGGGACTTTATCCTTCTAGTGGCGGATGCGCGGGTTGATCAGGCCGTAGAGCAGGTCGACGATGAGGTTCACGACCATGATGATGCCGGCGATCAGGAGGAGACCTCCCTGGATGACCGGGTAGTCACGACGGAACACACTATCGACCATCCACTTGCCGATACCCGGCCAGGAGAAGATCGTTTCGGTGAGAATGGCGCCTGCGAGCATGACGCCGATCTGCAGGCCGATCGTGGTGATGACCGGGATCATCGCGTTGCGCAGCGCATGTAGTCCGACGACGCGAAAGGGCGAAAGGCCCTTGGCGCGTGCCGTGCGGATATAGTCTTCCGACAGGACTTCGAGCATGGCAGAGCGCGTCTGACGGGCGATGACGGCGAGCGGAATGGTGGCAAGCACGATCGTCGGCAGGATAAGATGGCTGGCGGCCGAGGCGAAGGCACCCTTCTGACCAGACAGGAGGCTGTCGATCAGCATGAAGCCCGTGACCGGCGGGAAGAAGTACATAAGCGAGATGCGGCCCGATACCGGTGTCCATTGCAGGATGCCGGAAAACAGGATCATCAGCAGAAGACCCCACCAGAAGATCGGCATGGAATAGCCGACAAGGGCGATGCCCATCATGGTCTGGTCGAAGAAGGAGCCACGCTTGATGGCAGCGATGATGCCGGCAGGAACGCCGATGGCGACGGCCAGCAGGATCGCACAGAGGGACAACTCGACCGTGGCCGGGAACAGCGCGAAGAACTGGTCGATGATCGGGCTTTTCGAGACGATCGATGTGCCGAAATCACCGGTCAGAACGCCACCGAGATAATCGAAGTACTGGATGACGAGCGGACGGTCGAGACCGAGCTGCGCACTGATCTGTGCGTGACGCTCGGGTGACATGACGCGCTCACCGGAGAGCAGCGCGACCGGATCGCCGGGGAGAAGCCGGATGAAAGCGAAGGCAATGATCGAGACGCCGATAAAGGTCGGGATCAAGACGGCGAGCCGTCGCAGGAGAAAGCCAAACATGTGTGAGACCTGTTGTTTTTAAGGAGGTCGAACCACGGCCCCGTGGCCGTTTGAGGTTTGCCACAACCGCTCCGCCTGAGCGTTCGAGCATGACGCGAGATCGGTCTCGTATCAACGACAAACGCCGCGGGCCAAGGCCCGCGGCGAAAGATTGTCTGTTTCGATTACTCGGCGATGTCGACGTTTTCGAAGGTGAAGTCGCCAAGCGGGCTCTGGACGAAGCCAGTGACTTCCTTGCGCATCGGGACGATCGAGAGCGAATGGTCGATCGTGGCCCAAGGTGCTTCGCGCTTGAAGACGAGCTGCGCTTCTTCGTAGAGCTTGGTGCGCTCGGCCTGGTCGGACGTGACCTTGGCCTTCTTCACCAGGGCGTCGAACTCCTCGTTACACCACTGAGCGCGGTTGTTGCCGCCGACGGCAGAGCAGCCGAGCAGCGTGTCGAGGAAGTTGTCCGGGTCGCCGTTGTCGCCGGTCCAGCCGAGCATGACGGCACCGTCACGATCCTTGGCCTTCGAACGGTCGAGATACTCGGCCCATTCGTAGGAGACGATCTCGACGGTCACGCCGATCTTGGAGAAGTCGTCCTGGATGATTTCAGCGGCGCGACGTGCGTTCAGCATGTAGGGACGCGAAACCGGCATTGCCCAGACCTTCATCGAAAGGCCGGTGACACCAGCGGCTTCGAGTTCGGCCTTGGCGGCTTCCAGGTCATACGCGTCGTCCTGAGTGGACTGGTTGTAGGACCACATGGTCGGCGGAATCGGGTTCTTGGCCGGAGTCGCCATGCCCTGGAATACGGCGTCGACGATGGCTTCCTTGTTGATCGCCTTGTTCAGAGCCTTACGGACTTCCGGCTTGTCGAAGGGAGCCTGGGTCGTGTTGTAGGCGAGGTAAGCGACGTTCAGGCCTTCCTGCTCCATCACGGTCAGAGCCGGATCGGACTTCATGGTCTCTACATCGGCAGCGTTCGGGAACGGCATCAGGTGGCATTCGCCAGCCTTGAGCTTCTGGTAGCGAACGGCAGCGTCCGTGGTGATTGCGAAGACGAGATCGTCAATCTTCGGCGCGCCACCCCAATAATCGGCGTTCTTCTTGTAGCGGATGACGGCATCCTGCTGGTAGCCGACGAAGGAGAACGGACCGGTGCCGACCGGCATCTGGTTCAGCTGTTCCTTCTTGCCTTCAGCTTCGAGCTTGTCGGCATATTCCTTCGAAACGATCGATGCGAAAGGCATTGCGAGGTTCGCGAGGAACGGCGCTTCCGGCTTGTTGAGCGTGATCTTGACCGTCATGTCATCGACCTTTTCGATCGACTTGATCAGCTCCGGGAAGCCCATGCCGGCGGCATATTCCCAGGAGGTGCCGGCAACGTACTGGTTCCACGGATGATCGGCCTTCAGCTGACGGTCCAGCGAGAAAAGCACGTCATCGGCGTTGAGATCACGCGACGGAGTGAAGAACTCGGTCGTGTGGAATTTGACGCCCGAACGAAGCTTGAAGGTGTATTCGGTGCCTTCGGCGTTGACTTCATAGCTTTCGGCCAGGCCGGCTTCGGCTTCGGTCGTGCCGGGCTTGAATTCCATCAGGCGGCTGTAGATCGGATGCGCGGAGGCATCGAAGGTCGTGCCGGCGGTGTACATGCCGGGATCGAAGCCTTCCGGCGATCCTTCCGAGCAGTAAACAAAGGTCTTGGCGCTGGCGGCACCCGACAGGAAAGTGGCTGCAGCAAGTGCTGCAGCGGCAAGAGCGAACTTGGTTTTCATGAACAGTCTCCCAAAGGCAAAGGACGAGCGTCCTCGCCGGTTCTTTTGGTCCCGCAGCGCGTGGATCGCGCCCGTGTTTTGTGAAGGTCGGAGTCAACCGGTCTTCCGGCGATCGGAGGGCTTCTCGCGGCACGTCGTATTCTGACAAGCAGCAGAGATCATCCACCCGATCACTGATGCAGTGTCTTATCGCCTTCGGAAACGTTGTAAAGAGAGATTCGGCTCAATTCCGTCACAGAATTGGTCTGGTTTTCGCCATAATCGGCGCCGAGCAGTTTAATTATTTCCTAACACGACAAGTCGCATTTCGAATGCATCAAAAATTAGAGATCTTTGATAGCCATTGAGAATCAAGGAGGGATCCGATGATGCGTCGCAAAAGGGCAAGGGCTCTCCAGCGAGTCGCGGTGGTCTAGCAACGGAAAGAAAATTTATCAACCGATCAAAAAAAACAATGAAACGCAATGCCATCGGCACGGGCGAAAAGGGGAAGGAGGAGAGGCTTGGGGACCCTCTCCTCCTCTCCTTCGGTCACGCTTTGTGGGGAGAGCGACCGAAGAAGAAAGCATAGGCTGCGGGCAGAACCAGAATTGTGAGGACGGTTGCGACGAGAATGCCGCCCATCATCGCGTAGGCCAGCGGTCCCCAGAAGATGCCGCGCGAAATCGGGATCAGCGCGAGGACTGCGGTCAGCGCCGTCAGCATGATGGGGCGGAAGCGGCGGACAGCCGATCCGATGATCGCTTCACGCCGTTCCATGCCAGCTGCGATGTCTTGGTCGATCTGATCGATCAGGATGATCGAGTTGCGGATGATGATGCCAAGCAGGGCAATGACGCCGAGGATTGCGACAAATCCGAAGGGAGCGCCTGAAATGAGGAGTGCGGCGGCGGCCCCGATGATGCCGAGCGGTCCGGTCGCCAGCACCAGCATGGCCTTGCCGAAATGCTGCAACTGGATCATCAGCAGCACCACAATGACCAGCAGCATGATCGGCGCCTTGGCCGCGATCGAATCCTGGCTCTCGGCGCTGTCCTCTGCTCCGCCCTGGATCTCGATCGCGTAACCGGCAGGCAGGCTGTCGCGCAAGGACTGCATCTCATCGAACATCTTCAAGGTCACATCGTTCGACTGCACATCATCCGGCAAGGTGGCCCGCACCGTGATCGTCGGCAAACGGTTGCGACGCCATTCGATGCCCTGCTCCAGCTTCGGCACGACCTTGGCGATCTGCGACAAGGGGATGAAGGCGCCGAGATCCGTCGGGACATAGATCGAGTTGACAGCCGTCAACAGGCGGCGGCTATCCTCCGGCTCCCGGGCCACGATCGAGATCGTTTCCTCACCGGCGCGAACGTCTGCGAGCGGCGCACCGCTCATCGTCGCCTGCAGCATCTGACGCAGGCGCTGTGACGAGACGCCGAGGGCACGGGCACGATCCTGGTCGACGACCAGCGTCATCGCGGGGACCGGCTCGAGCCAGTCATCATGGACAGCCTGCAAAACGGGGTTCTGGTTGAAGCGCGCCTTCACCTGATCGGCAATGCGGCGAACCTCGTCCCGCTCCGGTCCGCTCACACGCATCTGCACGGCCCAACCGGTCGGCGGCCCCAGGAAGAGCCGATCGACCTTGCCCCGCACTGAGGGAAAGTCTTCCGCCAGCTTCATGCGCAGCTTGGTGATCAGGCGTTCGCGCGCATCCTCATCCCTCGCCATGACCAGAAGCTGGGCATAGTTCGGATTGCGCAGTTGCTGGTCGAGCGGCAGGAAGAAGCGCGGCGCGCCCTCGCCCACATAGGTCGCGACAAAGCGCTGATCCTGATCGGTCAGGAGTTCCGCTTCGAGGCGCCTGGCCTCGGCCTCGACTTCCTTGATCGAGGTTCCCTCTGGCAGCCACACGTCCACAAGGATTTCCGGGCGCGACGATTGCGGGAAGAAGTTCTTCGGAATGAACTGGAAGGACCAGAGGCTTAACGCAAAGATGGCGAGCGTCGAGCCGATCACGATGATGCGGTGTTCTACGGCCCAGGAGACGGTTGCGCGGAGGCGACGGTAGAAGCTGGTGTCGAAAGCGTCGTGATGGCTACCGGCATGGGCCCTCTGCTTCAGGATCATGTAACCGAGCCAGGGCGTGAAATAGACGGCAACGAACCAGGAAATGATGAGCGAGATGCCCACGACATAAAAAAGCGAGCGGACATATTCACCAGCAGTCGATTCCGCGAAGCCGACCGGGATGAAACCGGCCGTCGTGATGAGCGTTCCGGTCAGCATCGGAAAGGCTGTCGAGGAATAGGCGAAACTCGCCGCATCCAGCTTCTCGAGCCCCTCCTCCAGTTTTCGCTCCATCATCTCCACGACAATCATGGCGTCATCGACCAGAAGGCCGAGCGCGATGATCAGGGCACCGAGCGAGATGCGCTGCAGGTCGAGCCCGAGTTCGTACATGACGGCGAAGGTTGCGGCGAGCACCAGCGGGATGGCAATCGCAATCACCAGGCCAGAGCGCCAGCCGATCGAGACGAACGAGACGACGAGCACGATCAGCAGGGCTTCGCCGAGTGCCTTCATGAATTCCCCGATCGCCTCGCGAACCACTTCCGGCTGGTTCGAAATCTGCGATACCTCCAGGCCGATCGGCAGGGTCGCCTCGAAACGCTCCAGCGTCTCCTCCACGGCATCACCGACATCGGTCACCTTGAAGCCCTTGGCCATGACGACGCCGACCTGGACGGAATCCTTGCCGTTGAACCTGAATTTGCGCTGATAGGGATCCTCGAGACCTTCGGTGACGGTGGCGATGTCGCCCAGACGCGTGACTTGGTTGCCGGAATTGAGACGAAGTTCTCGGATGTCTTCCGCGGCGGAGAAACCGCCGTCTACGGATATGCGAACCGATCGTGACCCCGTGTCGATACTCCCGGTGGCGTCGATCGCATTCTGGCCGGCAAGCGCACTCTGCAGATCGGTGAAGGTCAGCCCACGTTCGGCGAGCGCCTGGGAGGATACCTCGATGAAGATCTTCTGCGGCTGATCGCCGAGGATCACGGCCTTTTCGACGCCCTCTGTCGACAACAGAACATCGCGCGCCTGAATCGCATATTGCTTCAGCTCGGGATAGCTGTAGCCATCGCCGGTCAGGGCATAGAGCGTGATGTAGGTATCGCCGAACTCGTCATTGAAGTAAGGGCCCAACAACCCTTCGGGCAGCTCGTTTTCGATGTCGCCGACTTTTTTACGCACCTGATAGAAGGCGTCGGCCACGTCGTTGGCATCGGTGTTGCCCGTCACCTGCAGCGTGATGATGGCCGAGCCCGGCCGGGTGTAGGACTTGACCCAGTCCAGATAGGGCGTCTCCTGCAGCTTGCGCTCGATCTTGTTGACGACCTGATCCTGCATATCGGTAAGCGATGCGCCCGGCCAAAAGGCCTGCACCACCATGACGCGGAAGGTAAAGTCCGGATCTTCCTTCTGGCCCATGCGCATCAATCCGAAGAGACCGGTGAGGATGATCAGACCGAAGAGGAAACGGGCAATGCTGGGATGGGCGATGGCCCAACGGGACAAGTTGAACGAGCCCGGTTCGACAGGAGAGTTTGTCATGATTGAAATGTCCCGAAGGTAGGGGGCGCGCTGGGCTTACCGGGTGGCGGCGTCGGGCGTGACGGTGGCGGTCGCCGGATCAGCCTCGGCCGACCGCGACAGGTTCTCGTTGGCCAGCCGAACTTTCATGTCTTCCGCCATGAACTGCGTGCCTGCCACGACCACGAGGTCGCCGGGTTTCAAGCCTGCAGACACCTGGATCCCCGTATCGGAAAACGTATCGATGGTGACCGGTCGCGCATGAACGGTCGCCGCGGTGCGGTCGACGGTCCAGACTTTCGGCTGCTTGGCAGCATCCTGGGCAAGGGCGGACAGCGGCAGCTCGAACAGATTCTTGTCCGACGGCGCAAGCGCCGTGACACGCGCGGTCATGCCGAGCAGGATCTGCGGATTTTCGGGAAGCGTGATGCGCACGGCAAAGGTTCGCGACGTAGCATCCGCACTGCCGGCAACTTCGCGAACGGTTCCCTTGAGGGCAAGGCCATCCTTCGACCAGAAGCCTACCTCGACCTGCTTGCCTGGAGCGAATGCGAAGATCTCATTCTCCGGCACTGCGATCAGCGCTTCCTTCTCGCCGTCGGCGGCGACCGTGACAACAGGGCTGCCTGCTGCCACGACCTGGCCTGCATCAGCACTGATGGCGGTGACGATGCCCGGCTTGTCGGCCTTCAGCTCGCCATAGGCGACCTGGTTTCGCGCCTGCTCCAGCGACGAACGCTGGCTGTCGCGGGTGGCGAGGGCCTGGTTATAGGTGAGTTGCGCCTGCTCGAGCTGCGCCTTGGTCGTCACCTGCTGGCGGTAAAGGGCATCGGCGCGCTTGAGAGCGAAATCGGCCGTTTCCAGCTGGCGGTCGGCTGCGGCAAGGCTCGCCTCGGCACTGCGCATCTGCAACTGGTAATCCGTCACGTCGAGACGCGCCAGCACGTCACCCGGCATCACACGATCGCCGATATCGACCAGGCGCTCGATGATCTTGCCGGCCACCCGAAAGCCGGCGGCAGCTTCGCTGCGCGCCTTTACCGTTCCGGAATAGCGCAATTCGCGCGCGGTCGAGGGCGCCTCGACCTCGATCACCTTCACGGGGCGAAGGCTTGGCTGCTCCACCGTTTCCGCACCGCCTTCCGTGCAGGCGGCGAGCCCGAAGGCGGCGAAAAGGGACAATGCACTCAGGGACAGGCGGACGCTGGCGGACATAGTGGTTCCTCCCCGGCGGGGTCTCAGACTTTGAGGGCTCGGATGGCGAATTCGGTCAGATCTTCCGGACCGGCGCGATTGGTCTTGCCGATACACTGTGCGACCATCTGGGGATGGTGCAGTGGCGAGGTCGCCGCGCCGAAACAGCGCGCCGCATGGGCCGGGTCGCCCTTGGCGAACTCTCCCTTTTCCATGCCTTCCGCAATGATGTCGGTCAGGATGGCCTGGATTTCGTCGATATGCTTGTCGATGACGCCCCAGCTCTGCTCGATCGCGGCCACGACCATGTCATGCACCTTGCGCTCATCGAGCATGGTGGCCACGGTGAACTCGAAATGCGTCATGGAATAGCGGCGCAGCCTTTCCTCCGCACTGACCGGAAGGGCAGCGATGGACTGGGCGATGGACAGGCTCTGATGCAGAAGCCGGGCGCAAACGCCCTCCAGCAACTCGCTCTTCGAGCCGAAGAACCTGTAGATGTTGGCCGGCGACATGCCGAGTTCCTTTGCCACATCGGCGACGGTTGTCTTGCTGTATCCGTAGTGACGAAATTGCCCCTCCGCCGCCTCAAGGATGCGGGTGGACATATCGGCTGCTTCGGTGGACGGGACTGTGCTCTGGGTCATGATGATTTACGACTGACGATTTTTGAATTTCGTCATTCGTAAATCAAAAATCGTCACCGGTCAATCGACTTGTCAAGCGATGCGTGAATTGTGAGTAGAGGCGAGAGCCCTCACGAGAACAATGGCAAGCGGGCACAAGAAGCGCCATGCAGCCTAAAGAAAGAGCTAAAATGCAGATGTGGCGCGTGACTTTTTAAGGAGGCTGAAGCGAACGCTTTGGGTCGGTGTTGTCTGACACTTGTAACCGGAATTCTGGGAATACGTGATAAGAGCCGATAATTGCTGATAAACAGCAAGGAAGAACAATAACTTGAAGCATTTGGAGCGGCGGCGGCGTGCGGCGGCTTCTGACACGGGAATTTATCCGTTTGCCGCCCCATCGGTCAAGATCGGCCTCGGCAGCCCTCCTCTTCAAGGCAATCCTCAAAAATCGTTGAAAGGCCTTTAAGGCGGCTTCAAGCCATTGAAAAAACAAGGTTGAGGCATTTCGGCGAAGTAAGCCGGGTGGCCTGGACGACGCCTTTTGGAGGGCGAAATTCCAATTTGAGGTTCCCTACTGAGGCGGAACCTTAAGTTTTTGATGAGGCAGGGAGAGAGAAAAGCCCGGATTTTCGGGCATTTCCGGTGTCGCGGCACGCAAATCGAGGGCCTTTCGAGGTTTTGCAAGGTTCCTCCTGGCTGCGGCGATTTCAGCGCTTCCGACTACGCCTTGAGGCGACATATTTATATGTCTTCTCCAGCTCGTCGTTGGCCAGTTCCTTGATGCTCTCGCTGCCGAAATTCTTCAGAGCATAAGCGCGCAGCGCGGCCTCATCGTCCGGGGTCTTGGTGTTGGCCCAGATCGCCTGGATCTTGCGCTTGCGCCAGTCTTCGCCGTCTTTCAGCGGGGCCGAGCGCATGCCGTGCAGGCTTCCTATCCACTGGTTCAAATAGCTGCGGGCCTTTTCAAAGTCCGCCGCCGCGATGAGCTGATAGCTGTTCACCTTGCAGTGCTTGTTCAACGCGGCCCAGACAGCCCTATAGGATTTGGGCGCCTTTTTCAAAAGCTCCTCCTTCTCGACGACCTTGTTCACCAGCTCGGTCAAAATGGCACGCTGCTCGATCGAGATATGCTCGTCTCCTGGCCGGGTCTCGGGCCGCACCGTGGTGCGGTGGGTCTGGGTGTTGACGATGCTGATGTTTGCACCAGCCCCGGCAAAGCCGACGCCCGAGACATTGCCCTGGATGACCTGTTTTTCGAAACCGACCTCGTCGGCAACCTTTTCAACGTTTTTCGAGCGGACGCCCGTGATGATGTATTGAACATCCGCCCCGGCCCCGGCGGCAGCTACCAAAACATCTGAGCGGAATGCGGTCTTACCCGCCTCAATTACGCGAAGCCCCTCAGTGCTTAGCCCAAGAAGCCTTGCAAACGCCGCCCTGCTGTACCCGAGCGCCTCGCGCTCCTCCGCCAGACGTGCGGCAACATCAGACATTTCGACCAAAATCAGAACCTCACACCAATTATATCTGGACACCCAAAAATCTTTGGGGTACCAAATCACATGAAGCCGCTTTGATACGGCTTCGATTGATCCAAACCATTCAACAAAAAGCCGATGCGCCAACACCGGCTTCCTGAGGAGTACACAGATGACCAAGCCCAAGTGGGACCGGCATTCCATTCTCGGCGAATTGCGCCGCCGAGGCATGACAATGGCCAAGCTTGCAGAACTTCGCGGGATCTCTCCCGGCGGGTTCCGCACGATCTGGACGCGCCAGAACGAGAAGTCCGAACGGGCTATCGCGGAGTTCCTCGGCGTTCCGGTCGAAGAGCTTTTCCCCGATCGCTACCCGAAGTCCGCCGCGAAGATACTCGCCCGCGAATACCAGACGTCCGGCAAGGCCGCCTGACCGTTCCTGCGCGGCTTTTGCCGCTGCAGGCCTATCTTCATCTTTACCGCGAGTCGATCAATGACAAAACGCGACGAGAGAATTACCTGTTTCGAACTTCAATCCTTCGGGCAGCGGTTCCGCGAAGAGTGCGGCAACTGGCCCGACGACGAGCTGTCGGAGTGCCTCACGCTGACGCCATCGGCGATCGAGAAGATCCGGACAGGCCGCATCAATCCTGACGGCTATCTGCTGTTCAGCATGGCGACCTGCGGGATGGACATCCAGTACATGATCAGCGGCGTCCGCTCGGGCAACACCTATGACGTTGCCGCCTCGATCAACCGGTTCGACGAAATGGAAATGGAGGAGCGCGATCTTTCGCCCGAGGAGATCGCGGTCGCCGAGACCATGGCACACAAGCCGATCTGGGCGAACGGGCGTCGGCCGAAATGGTGGAGCCATATCGGCGTCAGGGCGGTTCTCACCAGCGCGCACCGGCAAATGACGATCGAGGGGGCGCTGTGGCGGGTGCGCCACCTGTTCGGGGCGGCGCAAGTGCCGTCGCGAAGCTCCGTCGGTCGCTACTGGCAGAGGTTAGATGCCCTGCACGGCCAGAGCGAGGCCGCGTGATGCGTGACGCCAGCCGCACCGCTGTTCTCGCCTTCTACCTTGCGGTTCGCAGGGATCTGATCCCCGGCGGACAGACCCGGCCGGCCAGCGTCACGACCCAAGCTTCCGCCAAATCCGGCGCGCAGCCAATGGCGAAAGCGGATGGCGAAATCGCCAGCCGCAACCCGTTCATGCCCTCCCCTTCTCCTGCCTGCCAGGTCGCGGACCTGATCATGATCTTTTCCATCGTCGCGAGTGCGCTTGCGGCGAGCCTCGTCCTCCTTCTCGCACAGTTCTGAGAGGCCTCATGCTCAATCCCTATTCAGAAGACGAACGGCTGCAGGCGATGATTTCGGCCTGTTACCGCGCCAGCCGATCGCATTTCAATCACATCGCCATTCGCGACATCATCGCGCCGCCGCGCGAGATGTTCGATGCGAAGCTCGCCCGCCAGATCGCCATTCATATCCTGAATGTGGAGTTCTCGATCCCGCGCCGCCGGCTGGTGATGATCCTGACCGTTGCGCGCACCACGATCCTTGGCGCTGTTCGCACCGTCGACGAGCGGATGCACGACCCCGTGTTCGAGCGGGCCTATCAGCGGATTTCAGCGCGGGCGAAGGACCTGTTCATGGCCGAGCTGCAGGATGCTGCCCGTCGCGACGAGGAGGCTGCATAAATGGCGACGTTCAAGACCGTTTCGATTGCCTCGATTCATGTCGGTGAACGCGCCCGTCCGATCGACGAGGATCACGCTGCCGCCATTGCCGCCTCCATGATGGATCGCGGGCTGATCAATCCGCTCACGGTTCGCTCAACACCGGCTGCCAATGGCGGCAAGACCCCGCTGACACTCGTGGCGGGAGGGCATCGCCTTCGCGCTGCCGAATTGAACGGCTGGGAAGAGATCGATGTCATCGTCGTCTCTGCAGACGCCGTCGAGGCGCAGCTGATCGAACTTTCCGAGAACATCTACCGTAACGAGCTTACCCCTCTCGATCGGGCGCTGTTCGTCCTCAAGTTCCGCGAGGTCTACGAGGAGAAGTTCGGCAAAATTGCACGTGGCGGTGATCGCAAATCAAAGGACACCGGGTGCCCTTTGATTTTTGCCCCTGGCCGAGAGCTTTCCCAGCAGGTCCAAGAGCGCCTCGGATTTGGGCCAACGACCTATAAAAAGGTCACGCGCATCGGTCAAAAGATCACTCCTGCCCTTCGTGCAGCCGTTCGTGGAACACCTGCAGAGAACGACCAGAAGGAACTGCTGAAGCTCGCCAAGCTGCCAGCCGACGATCAGGGCCGCGTTGCGGCCAGTTTGCGAGAGGGCGCGGATCTCAAGACCATCTGGGGCTGGCTGAAGCCGAAGGTCCAGCTAAATGCCGATGCCTTGCAGGACGAGACTTACAACAAGATCGTCGCGCTGCTTGCCAAAGCCGACGAGACCACCGTGCGGCGGGTGCTCGACCACATCGTCGACATGCGCGGTGCCTCCAGCCTGGAGGCCGCAGAATGAAGCGCGACCCTGCCCAATTCGACTTCTGGCCCTCGGCGGTCTTCCCCGTTCGTGCCGCCAAGGAACAGATTGACCTTGACCGCTTCCGCTCGCGGCTCAAGCGGGAGATGGCGCGCGCCATCCGCGAGTGCCCGCATGACCGCCCGACGATTGCGGCCCGCATGGCCCATTATCTGCGGCTTGAAGCCGTCTCGAAGGGGGCTCTCGATGCCTATACCGCCGAGAGCAAGACCGGCCACGATATCAGTCTCGTCAGGTTCAAGGCCTTTGTGCGCGCCACCGGCGCGAGCTGGCTGTGGGACGTCGTGCTGTCGGATGACGGGCTGCTGTTGCTTGAGGGCGACGAAGCGCGCCTCGCGGAAATTGCGCGTCTGCGCCAGGAGCAGCGGGCGCTGACCCGCGAACTCAACCGCCTCACCTCGACCCCGGTCACCATTCGCCGCAAGGGAGACCTGGGGTGAAGAGGATTTCGATCATCGGACAGATTGCCGAGATAGACCGCGAGATCGCCATGCGCCAGCGGGTTTATCCCGAGCACGTGCGGACCGGCAAGATGCGCCAGGCGGAAGCCGACATGCTGATGGAGCGCGCCTACGCGATCCGGGCAACCTTGATGTTCTGCCGCGAGCACGAGGCCGATATCCGCGCCTATATGGCTGCCCGCCCGAAGGGAGGGGACGCATGAAAGAGTGGTTCACCCTTTCCGATTTGGCGGAAGCCAAGCTTCCCGACATGCCCTGGACGATCAAGGGCTATGACAAATACATCATCCGCCATGGCTGGCGAGCCATTGGCAAAGTGCGCAAGCGCCAGGGCCGCGAAGGCGGCGGTGGCTTCGAGTATCACATCTCGCTGTTGCCTGATCCGGCCCGGCAGAAGCTCGCCTTCCTGCATTCGGCCCCTGTCGGCGGTGACGGTGACCGCTCCGCGCTTCTGTGGCGCAAATACGAGGCGCTGACCGAGACGCAAAAGACCGTCTGCAAGGAGCGGCTTGCGATCATCTGCTCTGTCGAGGACATGAAAAAATCCGGCATCAGGGCGCTCGACGCGATCAAGCATGTCAGCCGCAAGGCCGATATCTCCATCTCCACTTACTACCAGTGGCAGTCTCTGGTCGAAGGTCATGCCCGGCAGGACTGGCTTGCGGCCCTTGCGCCATCTTCATCGAAGATTGCCGACGGTGTCGTCGCCGATCTCGCCCCCGTGCATCCCGACGCCTGGGACATGCTGGTTTCGGATTACCTGCGCCCGGAAGGCCCGGCCTTTGCCGCATGCTACCGACGGATGGAGGACGTGGCCAAGCGGAAGGGCTGGGCACCTATCCCGCATGAGCGGACGCTTCGCCGCCGGATCGACATTCAGATCCCCAAGGCCGTCCAGGAGCTTGCGCGCAAAGGAAAGGAAGCCTCCAAGAGGCTCATTCCGGCCCTGCAGCGCTCGGTCGCCCATCTCCACGCGATGCAGATGGTCAACACAGACGGTCACAAGCTCGACCTGCATGTCTCATTTCCAGGCCGCGAGAAGTGGGGCCGCGTCTATCTGATGGCGATCCAGGACATCTATTCGCGCAAGATCCTCTCGTGGGTTTTATGCGAGGCCGAGACCTGGGAAGCGGTGCGCACTGCCATCGGCAACATGGTCGAGACCCACGGCATTCCCGATCGCATCTACATGGACAACGGCCGCGCCTTTGCCTCGAAAATGATCTCCGGCAAGGCCAAGCGTCGCAACCGGTTCAAGATCACCGAAGATGAGGTTGCCGGGCTCTTGAAGACGCTCGGGATCGATGCCCGCTTCGTCAACCCGTATTCCGGCCAGTCGAAGCCCATCGAGCGCGGATGGGGTGATCTTGCCGAAAACATCGCCAAGCATCCGGCCATGGCCGGTTGCTATACGGGCCGCAGCACGCAGCACAAGCCGGAGAACTACGGCTCGCGGGCAGTCCCGATCGACGAGCTTGAGCGGCACGTGGCGATGTGCGTCGAGGAGCACAATGCCAGGACCGGGCGCAAGACCGAAACGGCCAAGGGGCGGAGCTTCGACGCGGTATTCGCCGAAAGTGTTGCGAATCCCGCCAATACCTATGTGCGCTTTGCCAGCCCGTCGCAGCGGGCGCTGTGGATGCTCGCCGCCGTCAACGTGACGGCCCGCAAGCCTGACGGCGCAATCCACCTGTTCGACAACCGGTACTTCCACCCGGCGCTCAACAACTGGATCGGCAAGAAGCTGAAGGTCCTGTTCGATCCGTCCGACCTGCATGGCGCCGTCAAGGTCTATGCACCTGACGGCCGGCTCCTCTGCGATGCCGAGTGCGTGGACAAGACCGGCTTCGATTGCGCCGACGCCGCGCGCGAAATCGCCCGTGCCCGCGCCACCAAGAAGAAAGACCAGCAGGCGGCGCTGAACAGCGCCCGCAAACTGTCCGATCTCGAACTGAAGGAGCTGACGGGCCGAAGCGGCAGCCGCAAGCCGGCAAAGCCGAAACCCGCAGCGCCCGTCGTCACACGGCTGATCACCCGCACACCTGTCGCAACCAAGGTTGTGGAGGTGCCGGAGGTGACGGTCGACGAACATCAGTACGAGGACGCATTCAGCCGCGGGCTTGCCCGCGTGGCAGGCGGCGATGCCGCCATCATCGAATTCCCGAGAGGGGATCGCCCGACAAGTGGTGCGTTCGGGCGCAGACCGCGAACCGAGAAGTAGTGCGTACGGTTCCACTGAAAAAAGAGGGCGGGTCACAGTGACCCGCCCGACAATCAAAAGCACAGGAACCTTTAAATGCTAAAGCCGAAGAATACAATGCAAAACTGGACTTTCCCGACGCCCGCGCCCGAGTTTCTTCAGCGCCACCCGGAACCGGATGTCGAAACATGGCGGAAACTCTTGAGCCGCGTCATTGACGCGGCCAATGCAAACTCCTGGAACAAGGCTGAAGTTGCTCGCCGCGCAGGCATCAAGGACGGCACCTTCTCGCAGTGGTCCAATGGCAACTATCCGGGGGTGCTCGCCAACATCAACGAGCAGGTCAGCAACTGGCTGGAAGCGCTGGAAGAGAGCGCCAGCATCGCGGCAAGCCTTCCGGTCTCGCCTACCTTCGTCAAGACCATGGTCGGGGCCGACATCTATAATGTCTTGCTCTTCACGCAGATCACGGCAGGCTTCACCGCAATCACCCTGCCCTCCGGCTCCGGCAAGACGACGGCTGCGCGGCATTTCTGCAATACCCGCCCTCATGCCTGGATCGCCACGATCAGCCCGCACACCAAAACCGTGCACGCGATGCTCATCGAGCTTGCCGCCGAACTTGACGTGCAGGAAAACAACCCGACCAAGCTGGTCAGGGCGATCGGCAGGAAGTTGCAGCGCCTGGGCGACGGCACGCTGCTCATCATCGATGAGGCTCAGAACCTCGTGCCGGACGCTGTCAACCAGATCCGCCATTTCGTGGACATCAACAAGTGCGGCGTCGCCCTTATCGGCAACGAGGATACAGCCGTTTCCTTCGTGAAGGACAAGGGATCGGTCGCAAGCCGCGCCCAGGTGGCGACGCGCTTTGACCGCCGCCTAAAACGGGAGCGTGACCCCGTGCACGACGCCGCCATGCTGATTTCCGCCTGGGGTATTACCGATCATGATTGCGTACGCTTCCTGCACAATATCGCGACGAAACCCGGCGCTCTTCGAAACATCGACCGGACGATCAAAGCCGCGATGATGGCCGCGCTCGGAAACGGAGAGGAGCTTAACCTCAGCTATCTGAATGCCGCCTGGCGCAACCGCGACATGGGAGACATTTCATGAGCGACGCGCCACTCAACCTTAGCGAAACCCTCGCACTCCTGGTGGATGATTTTGAACGCGTCCCCGCTGTCGGAGCTTCGGTCACTCTGGATGCAGGCGAGTTCGAACGGCTCATAGACATCCTGCGCACTTCGCGTTCCCTTGCCGCCAACCTCGAACTTGAAGTCCGCCTTCTTCGTGACATGGAAGCCGGACGCGAGATCCGGTCGAGCCTTGATCGCGAGGCTGCCGACCAGATCAAGGCGCTGCGCGTACCGGGGGGCGACAACGTTGTGCGGCCCAGCTTCCGGAAAGGAGCAAAGCCATGATGGCCAGCCCCTTCGCCTCTGACCTCATCGGCAATGTCATCCAGGCGTTCCGGCCACACCGCGAAACCGGGATGATCCTCGAACCTAAGGCAGTAGACACACTCATCAGGAACTTGCGGACAATCGAGGAGCTTGCTCGCGAATATGAGCAGGAGCTGGCGATCCAGATGGAGTTGCGCAAACTTTCATTTACGCCGTCTGAACTGCGCCCCCGTCTCGCCACCGATCGTGTCGACACTCAGATCGGCGGCAATGTCTATCGCCTGCCGACACGGATCCGCGTGATCGAGCACGGCCCGGATGGAGGTGACGCGGCATGACCGACGATCACATCCTCGTCCTAGCCGAGATCCGCATCCCGCTAGATCGCATCGTTGATCAGGTCGGGGCCGGCGTCTCCAGCACTTTGGCCGGGTCCAGCACCAATCCGAAGAGCGGCACCAAGAAGAGCCGCACCTTCTTCGTCATGCAGCGCGTCGAACAGGTCGTTGCTGCCTTCGATCACCAACAGCTCGCCAGCGGCACCGCTGGCGAGAAGGAAGCCCGCCAGCGCCTGCATGATGCACTCCTGCGGCTGCGCTCGTCCTACCTCAAGAACAAGGTGTCCTGATCATGGAAGCCGTCATCATTGAAGAAAAGCCAGAGACCGGCGTGACCGTCATGAATGGTCGCGAGTTCATGACCGATGCGAAGGGACGCCTGGTCCCGCTTGCGAACGTGTCCGCTCAGGACAAGCTGGAAGACGAAACCGTCCGCAAGATCATCGGCTATGCCAAGGAGCTGAACGCTCAGATCGCGCGGTTCAGGGACCATACGATCGGCGACATGAACAGCTTCGACGCGCTCCTGGCGCAGGAGTACGGCGTGTTCAAAGGCGGGCGTAAGGGCAACAAGACCTACCACAGCTTTGACGGGCTGATGCGGGTCACCTTGCAGGTGGCTGATCAGATCACGTTTGGACCGCAGCTTCAGATCGCCAAGACCCTCATCGACGAGTGCCTGAACGAATGGTCCGCTGACAGCCGCCCAGAAATCCAGGCGATCGTCACCCGCGCCTTTAACACCGACCAGGAAGGCAAGATCAACAAGAGCGAGCTGTTCATGCTGCTCCGCCTCGACATCCCTGACGACCGCTGGAACCGGGCCATGGATGCGATCCGCGCCTCCATGCGGGTCACAGGCTCCAAGGAATATGTCCGTTTTCACTATCGCGAAAAAGTCGAGGACAGATGGATGCCCATCACCATCGACCTCGCTAACGCCTGAAGGAGGCTGCGATGCTTAGCAAAATCATGGATACCGCGAAGCTCATAGAGGGCGGCCTGAAGGCACTTCCGCCCTACGTCGAAGATCGGGGGGTAAGTGCCTGGGAGGATAGCTTCGCTCGTCGTCGCAAGGCTGCACGGCAGGTGATGCTCGATGCGATAGAGCAAGCTGGCGACGGGAAATACTCCGGCGACATCGGCAACCATAGCCTTGTGATCGACGGCGTCGCTGTAGTTGGGCGCAGTGCGTACGAACAGCTCATGGCCGGCTGGCTAAATGCCGCAGCCAAGCGTTTGGCAGGTGCAGCATGAGCAACGCACACTCTATAGCCCGCGACCAGCTCCGTGCCTTTGTCGAACGCATCGAGCGCCTGGAAGAAGAAAAGAAGACGATCGCTGACGATATCGCCGATGTCTACGGCGAGGCCAAGGCGATGGGCTTCGACAGCAAGATCCTGAAGAAGGTCATCGCACTCCGGAAGAAAGACGATCAGGAGCGGATGGAAGAGGATCTGGTCCTCGACACCTATCTGCACGCCCTTGGCATGATCGAAGCACCGGCAGAGGAGCAGGTGTGATGGATATCGATCTCATCAAGGTGGGCGGAATTCTCATCATCCTGGCTGCAATCTCCGTCGCCGGAATCAAGGCCTCGAAAGGTCAGGAGGGCGACTGCCTGGCGCTCTTCATGGCTTTTCTCATGACGGTGGCGGTCTTCCAATGAGCGCGGCCGTGATCACTCTCGTCGCCCAAAACAACTGCCCGATCTGCGGCAGCCAGATCACGAGCGGAGGCGGCGGTGTCGCCTTCGCCTCGGCGACCTTCGCATGTGGTACTGAACTGCAGATGGCCAATGGCGAGATCGTAATCGGCACACCATGCCCCGCCCCGAGCTATGTGGCCGTCCGGGCTCTCAACGAAACGGTCCGCGCTACGACCACGGGAGGCGCGGTATGACAGAACCCACCCGCCGTGAGCGCATCCGCGCAGCCGCGATCGAACACTTCAGTGACGAGGGACACCAGCTGGTCGTCCACGAAGGTGAGACCTATGCCCGCTTGGTCGAGAAGGCCAGGAGCTGCACCATCATCCTCGCCGAGATCAATCTCGACACGTTGGCCAGCCAGATCGACAGGAGACTGAAATGACGTCCTCGATCGCCGCCATCCACGTTGCCAAGAAGCAGCTCGGCCTGGACGAGGATACCTACCGGGCCAAGCTCACCAACATCACCGGCAAGTCGTCGGTGAAGGAGATGACCGAGCAGGAGCGCCAACGTGTGCTGACGGTTCTGCGCAATGACGGCTTCATGCCGGCCGAGGGCAAGGAGAAGGTGAAGGGGCTGACCGGCAAGTATGCCAAGAAGCTCCAGGCACTCTGGATCGCCGGCTACAATCTTGGCGTCGTCAAGGATCGCCGGGACACGGCTCTGCTCGCCTTCGTCAAGCGCCAGACTGGTCTCGATCATACCCGATTCCTGCATTACGCCGACGACGGCCGGGCCGCGATCGAGGCGCTGAAGGGCTGGCTGAAGCGGGAAGCCGGCGTCGGCTTCGGCAACACCAATGGATACGACTGGCTGCAGCGCGACGGTGCGAAGATCGCCTGGGCGCAGTGGCGCATCATTCATCCAACGGCAGGCCTCATTACCCGACAGGGTTTCGACCAGGAAGCGATCCGGCTCTCAGGCCGAGAAGATGCCCAGGTGCTGAGCCACCTCGTGGACAGCGACTGGCAGCGTGTGATGAACGCTCTTGGCAGCCAAGTTCGTGCAGCGAAAGGCGGTGCGTGATGGCGAAGCTTCTCTGCACCCACTGTGGCCAGCCCATGGGCGACTTCTCCGGGATCGACGTCGCCAAGCTTACCCGTAACGAAATGCTGATCGTCGAGGCGCTGGTTCAGGCGAACCACCGCCTGACCTCGATCGGGGTTCTCATCGAAAAGGTATGGGGCGACTGCCCGGATGGCGGGCCTCTGAGCGCACCTATCGCTGTCCGTGGCCATATCTGCACCGCCCGCAAGAAGCTTGAAAAGGCTGGCTGGACGATCCGCGCTCAGAAGGGGCACGGCTACCGGCTGGAGCGTCTTGACGCTGGAAAGGCGGTGGCATGATGACGGAGTTTCAAAAACGGCTTGAGGCAAACATCCGCGAGAGCCTGCGCTTCGCCGTGGGTGAGGTTCAAGACGATGCGGTCGCCCATATGGTGGCCGGCGTCAACGCCGTGCTCAATCATCCCAGCGCTCCAATCCTGCAATCAACGGAGGTGCCAGAAATCGACGGCGGGCGCTTTGAGGAATGGACGCTCCAAGACTTCGCCTGGCAGTGCCGAATGCAGGCAAGAGAGCAGCTCGATCCTGAATTATCACGGTTCATGGCCGCACTGGCTAAGCGCCTTTCAGCCTTGGCTGCGAAGCCGCAAACCCGGTCGGAGGTGGCATGATGGTCGCCTACGGCTTCAAAAAGTACTTCGCGCCTCAGATTGAGGACGGCAGCAAGGGACATACCATCCGGGGCCACCGCCGCCGGCATGCCCATGTCGGCGAGCCGGTGCAGCTGTTTACAGGCCTGCGCACCCGCCATTGCCGGAAGATCATTCCGGATCCGATCTGCATCGCGGTTCTCCCGATCATTATCATGTCCTCGGACCTTATCGAGGCCGGCATCGCTTACATCGAGGTCGACGGCACGCCTCTGCACCGGGACGAGATCGAGGCCTTTGCCGTCTCTGATGGTTTCGATCCTGCCCGTCTGCAGGGCATCGCTCCGGCCAGACTGATCGGTGCCTCCGCACGCGAAACCATGGGTCGCTTCTGGGCAGCCGAAAATCCCGGCTCGATCTTCCAGGGCGTGATCATCCGTTGGGAGGCTTGCCCCTGATGGCCCGTGCGCTGCCGCTCTTCGACGCCATGGAGCTGGACAAGATCCGGCGCGAGCGCCTTGAGCTGCAGCGCAAGCTTCAACGCGGCGGTGTGGAAGCTCGCACGCGCATTCACCGGGAAGAGCAGCTGCGCGTGCTGACCGCCCGTCAGATCGAGATCGAGCTTCGCCTCGGGATAGCGGGGAAGAGATGAGCGAAGACAACGTTGGAGAACTGATGACGGCACTGGGCGACGACGGTTTTTTCGCGCTGGTCGAAGCGCATGCTGGTGTGCGGCTTTACGTGCCTGAAGATCTTGCTCGCTCTGAGCTTCCTAAGGCGATCGGATTTGAGAATGCCGCCCGTCTTTCCAAACTCTATCCGTGCGGCTATATCAAGGTTCCGCTTGCTCGCCCGTTTCGCGCGCTTCGGTACCGGGAAGCCGGAATGAGCAACCGAGATATCGCTCGTCGGCTCGGTTTGACCGAGAGCGGTGTAGAAAAGCTTCTGAAGCGCGCTCGCACCGCAAATCCCGGGCGCGGCGGAAAGCCCAAAGATCCTCGTCAGCTGGAACTGCTTTAATCCACACCCGCCGAGGCGGGCATGTCTCGACGCGCAACCTGCCGTTACTTTCGCTCCAGATCACTAGCCGGTTCGGCCAGTCTTATTTCTGGAGCCCATCATGACAAGATCCGTTAGCCCGAAGGGGCGAAAGTTCCTCTACGCTCACGAGGGCGTGGTGAAGAAGGCCTATCGCTGCCCGGCCGGGATCTGGACGATCGGCGCTGGCCTGACGACCGCATCGGGCGTCATCACCGTCAAGCCTGGCATGGTGATTACCGAGGCCGAGAATGATCGCCTGGTCGATCTTGCTCTGAAGCGAAACTATCTGCCGCGCGTCCTGAAGGCGCTGGGCGACAGCTGCAGCCAGCACGCGCTCGATGCCGGAACGAGCTTCGACTACAACACCGGCAAGATCCATTCGGCTTCCTGGGTCAAATCCTTCCTTTCTAACGATCCGATCGACACGCGCCGCCGCTTGCTGATGTGGAATAAGGGCAACGGCAAAGTGTTGCCTGGTCTGACACGGCGCCGTGCCGAGGAAGCAACCCTTCTTCTCGACGGCCGCTTCCCGGCGGAAATCGAGCGTTCGGTCACGGGTATCCAGACGCCGATCGACTCGCGGATCGGCTCCCATGCAGCAATCGTGATTTCGCTGACGACGGCCGAGATCGAGGAAGCCAAGAAGGCCCTGGTGAAACTTGGCTACAATGCTGGCGCGCCGACCGGTGCCATCGATCGGGTGGCTGTCGAGATGTTCCAGAAGGCCCATGACCTGACGGTTGACGGCAAGGTCGGGATGGCCACGCTCGCCACCCTTCAGCGTGAACTCGATGCCCGCTCGAAGGCAGCTCAAGGCTCCGTTGCGACGGCTGGCGGTGCTGGCGTGGCAGGCGGCGACCAGGTCGCCGGAGCTGTCACCGGGCCTGCACCCGTCGATCCTTCTGCCGTAGCCCCCGATCAGATCGCCACGGCTATCGGCCTCGGCGTTGCAGCCGTCGCAATCCTCTATCTCGCCTGGCAGGCCTACCGGTACCGCGACGTCATAGCCGCGCGGATCGCCGATAAGGCTCCCCGCGTTGCAACCTTCCTCCGGAGCTTCTGACATGTCTGCATCCGCAGTGATCCTCGGCATGGCCGCCAAGATCGGGGCTCCGATCATCAAGAGCATCATTGAGAAGAAGATCGGCGGCGTGAGCGGCGATCTGGCCGGCGCCGTCATCGACGCTGTTGCCGAGAAGGCTGGAGTTGCGCCCGACCAGCTATCGGCTGCGCCCGTCAGCAAGATCGAAGAGGCCGTGCGCCAGGTCGAGGCGGAGGCTCCCGAGATGATCGCGCTTTATGAGGCGGGCTTGAAAGGGCAGTTCGAGCTGCTTCAGGCGGAGCTCCAGGAGGGCTTCTGGCAGAGCGCCTGGCGCTGGGGCTGGATGTATCTGCTCGCCTTCCTCTGGGTCTGTGCCTTCCTGCTCTTCCCGGTGCTGAAGGCCTTTGGCGTCGCGCTCGACCCGATCGACAGCGCCACCCTGATGACGCTCACTGGCTGGTTCATCAGCCTCTACATGGGTGGCCATACCGTGAAGGAAATCGGGCGCCAGGCAGTCGAGGCGGTCAAGACCTGGCGGGGTCCGCATGTACAGTGATTTCGACCGGGAGATCGGCGAAGCCCGCGTCGAGCAGGAGCGTCAGGCGAGGATCGATGCCGCCCGCGCGGCTCTGCAGAAGCATGGCCGAGAGGTCTGTGAGTGCGGCGCGACCATCTCGGCCGCTCGGCGCGCCGTCTATCCATCCGCCACGCGTTGCCTGGACTGCCAGGAGATTGCCGAGAAGGAAGCATACCTCAGATGACCCCAGCCGAAATCTCTCAGTATCTCGGGCTGGCGCTCGCAGTGATCGCGCTTCTCGGCCATGCCAAGGGCTACTTTTCCTCCGGTCAAAAGACGCTCAGCGAGGATGTTTCCGAGGCCAAGAAAAAGATCATCGAACACGATCGGCGCATCCAGACCATTGAGGGCGAGATGAAACACCTGCCGAACAAGGACACGGTCAACAAGCTCCAAGTGGATATGACCGAGCTGAAGGGCGACATCGCGCTTATTGCCAAGTCCTCCGAGGCGACCGAGAGGGCCACGCGCCGGGTCGAAGAATTTCTACTGCGCCACGATAAATGAGGGAAACGATGCTCTCCGAAGATTACAAGAAGTGGGTCGATGAGAACATCCGCCTGATCATCCTCAAGGATCTTGCGGATCCACGTTCCGGCGGGTCCACCAACACGTTCCTCATCCAAAAGAGCCTGGAGCGCTTCTCCTACAAAAAGTCGCGCGACTATATCTGCAATCAGCTCCTCTGGATGGAGGAGAAGACAGGTGCAGTCAAAACCCGGACCGAGGGCACAGAGACCAGCGCCGTTTTGACCCGCGCCGGCCGTGACCATGTCGAAGGACGGCACCATCTTGCCGGTATCCAGAAACCCGGCGACGCGGAGTAAGTCATGGCTCCGCACATCCGCCCACGTCCGTCGTCTATCGACCTCTTGCCCGAGGAGTGCGAGGGCATTGTCGCCTGGGCGTTTCAGGAGCTGGCCAACACGCCGCGCTCCCAGACAGAGGTCTATGCCGAATTTCGGAACAAGCTGATCGCGCTGCAGGGCGAGATCGGTCTTGACTTCGATATCCCGCATTTCTCCTCGTTCAATCGGCACAATCTGCGGCTCGGCAAGCTCACCAAGAAGATGCAGCGAACGCAGGCGATAGCGAATGCGGTGGTTGCCAGCTCGAATGGTGTTGATGCCGACAAGCTGACACAGGCGTCCACCCGCATGCTGAAGACCCTGCTCGTCGAGGTCATGGAGAACGCATCCGATGAAGGAATGAGCTTCAAGGAAGCCAAGGAAGCAGCCACCGCACTTCGCCAGCTGGCGCTTGCCGAGACGGCATCAACTGGGCAGCGCATGAAACTCGAAGCCGAAGAGAAGCTCCGCCGCGTCGAATCCGAGATGAAAGCCAATGCCGAGAAGGCGCTCGACACGCTCTCCAACGAGCCCGGTATTTCCAAGGCAGCGATCGCTCGCGCACGCCGTGACTTCCTTGGCGTTCGTCCCATGAAGAAGAAGAAGGACGAGGCTGAAAATGGTTGAACTGCCAAAGGGCCAGTGGACCGATCCGCCGGTGCTTGCCCGCAATCCGGAGGAGCTGCCTGACGATCTGCCACGTGGTGCCGAGATCCCCGAGGATCTCGACCCGTTGGCTGAAGGCGTCCTTATGGCGCATCAGGCTTCCTGGATTGCCGATGAAAGTGACTTGAAGATCTGCGAGAAGGGCCGACGTACCGGCGTCACCTTCGCCGAGGCGCTCGACTGCACGCTAATCGCTGCAGCTCAGCGATCGGCCGGAGGCCAGAATGTCTTCTACATCGGCGACACCAAGCCGAAAGGTCGCGAGTTCATCGGTTATGCGGCGCACTTCGCCAAGGTCGTGGCGAAGGAGATGCTGACGATCGAGGACGGGATCTTCTTCGACCAGAAGGCAGACGGTTCCACCCAGGCGATCTCCAGCTTCATCATCCGGTTCGCCTCCGGCTTCCGGATCGAGGCGCTGTCTTCCAGGCCAGAGAACATTCGCGGTCTGCAGGGGACCGTCGTCATCGACGAGGCGGCATTCCACCGCGACGTTCGCAACGTGCTCGATGCCGTCAACGCGCTTCTGATCTGGGGCGGCCGCATTCGCGTCATCTCCTCGCACAACGGTGTCAGCAGTCCATTCAACGAACTGATCAAGGAAGCTCGGGCGGGGAAGAACCCCTTCAGCATCCACACCTATTCCTTTGGCGACGCTGTCAGGAACGGCCTCTACAAGCGCGTGTGCCTGATCAAGGGCGAGGACTGGACCCAGGAGAAGGAAGATAAATGGGAAGCGCAGATCCGCGCCTCCTATGGCACGCGCACCGCCAAGATGCGCCAGGAGCTGGACGCCATCCCGGCCGAGGCCGAGGGTGCGGCCATGACCCGTGTGCTGATCGAGAGCTGCATGTCTCGGGATCTTCCGGCCGTCGTGCGTTGGGACCGCCCTGACGACTTCAAGAACCTCGACGATTACGAGCGGGAAGAGCAGGCTTCAGAGTTCTGTGAAGGCATTTTGAAGCCGCTTCTCGACGCCCTCGATTCGGGGCGTGAGCATTGCTTCGGAGAGGACTTCGCCCGATCGGGAGACAAGACCGCCATCGTTGTCTTCGAGATCGGCGCCGACCTCGTACGTCGCGCGCGCCTGGTCGTCGAGTTGAAGAACATTCCCTTCGACCAGCAGCGGGACATCCTGTTTTTTATCGGCGATCATCTGCCGCGCCTGACTGGCGGCGCGCTGGATGCGCGAGGCAACGGACAGTATCTGGCGGAAAAGGCGCGCCAGCGCTGGGGCGAGTGCATCCACGAAGTGATGCTGTCGGCCAAATGGTATGCGACGAACATGCCGGCCTATATCGAAGCCTTCGGCGACAAGAGCCTGCTCTTTCCCTATGACGCCGACATCCTCGCCGACCACCAAGCGCTCGCCTATGTCAACGGCATCATCAAGGTGCCGGATGAGCATTCGAGCAAGGGCGTCGACGGCTACGATCGTCATGGCGACGCCGCTCCGGCCGGCGCGCTCGCCTGGTTCGCGAGCTGCCAGGAGGCGCTCGCCTATGGCTACGAGACCAACCGCAAGATCGCAGGCTCCGGCATGGCCGGCCACAATGGCGGACCGCCTCTTGATGAAGACAGGCGCGGCCGCTCGATCGATTTTACTTTGAGAGGTTCCCTGTGATGGCCAGCCTGAAGGACTATCTCGGCCGCGTCGTCAAAATGCTGACGCTCACTGATCCCCACGCCACACCGCAGGCCGGTGGCGTGCGCCAGGTGATCTCCGGACACCCGGCGAATGGGCTCACCCCGCAGCGCCTGGCAAACATCCTGCGCTCGGCAGCCGAGGGAGAGCCTGAGGCTTATTTCGAGCTGGCGGAGGACATCGAAGAGCGCGACCTGCATTACGGGGCCGTCATGGCGACCCGCAAGCGGTCGGTCGCCCAACTGCCGATTACGGTCAAGGCTGCGTCCGATAGCGCCGAACACAAGAAGCACGCGGATTTTCTACAGGCTTGGATCGATGAGGAAGTGCTGCGCGCCAACCTCTTTGACATGCTCGACGCAATCGGCAAAGGTCTCTCGGTCATGGAGATCGACTGGCAGGTGAAGAACGGCCTCGTCATGCCGCGTGATCTGATCTGGCGGACGCAGCGCTGGTTTACCTTCGACCGCGCCGATGGCGAGACCGTGCTCCTGCGCGAAGGGGTGGCAGGCGAGCCGTTGCCTGAGCACAAGTTCATCGTCCATCGCCACAAGTCAAAATCCGGCCTTACGATCCGATCGGGCATCGCCCGCGTGGCACTCTGGGCGTGGATGTTCAAGAGCTTCACGACGAAGGACTGGGCAATCTTCTGCCAGAACTATGGCCAGCCGATCCGGATCGGCAAATATGGACGCGGTGCGACCGAGGAGGAGAAGGACGTTCTCTGGCGTGCAGTCTCTGGGATCGCGGGCGACTGCGCCGCGATCATCCCGCGCGAGATGCTGATCGAACTGCATGAGGTCGGCTCAAAGAGCAGCTCGACGGACATGTATGAGCGGCGCGCGGACTGGCTCGATCGCCAGGTGTCGAAGCTTGTGCTTGGCCAAACGACCACGACCGACGCCGTCTCCGGTGGCCATGCCGTCAGCCAGGAGCACCGCCTGGTGCAAGAAGACATCGAGCGCGACGACGCCGGCATGGTCACCGCGACGCTCAATCGCCAGCTCGTGCCGAACATGATTGCCTTCAACTTCGGCCCGCAGGACCGCTATCCACATCTTCGCGTCGGCCGTCCGGACGAGGTGCCGCTGAAGGAGTTCTCGGAAGCCTTTGCGAAGCTGGCACCATATGGCCTCACGGCGGATGAAAGTTACCTGCAGGATCGCATGGGCATCCCGAAGCCAAAGGCTGGCGCTGTCCTGGTTGGGGGGCGCTCGCCCACAACAGCGGTGTCATCGCCGATCGACGGCCAGCCGCCGGCACGTCAGACCGCGTCAGCGAGCATCTTTGACAATCTCTTCAAGTCCGCGCACCAGCGTAACGAGCCGGAGGACACGGTTGAAATCCTGACCAAGCGTCTCGACGAGGAAGCGGCTGGTGCGATGAACGGTCTGGTCGACGAGGTGAGGAAGGCACTGATGGATGCCTCCGATCTGCGCGATGCAGCCGAGCGGCTTGCGAAGCTCGACCTGGCGCCTGATGATCTGGCGGAGGCCATGGCGCGAGGCATGGCGCTCGCTCATCTCGCCGGCCAGGCATCCCTCATCGACGACTTGAAGAGCCGCTCGTGAAATCGGCTCACAGGCGCGCAGCAAGGGGTAAGGACGGGCGCATCCCCGTCTCTGACCCTCGAAGCGCGTCCACGGGCTTTGAAGAGGCTTCGAAAACGATGATGGGAGTGAGGCGAGGATGGTAACGACGGCTTCCGCACTCGATCTGCCATTCGACGAGGCGATCGCCTTCTTTCGCGAGAAGGCGTCCGTGCCGACGCGCAGCTGGCGCGACGTCTGGGATGCGGCCCATTCGAAGATGTTCATGGTCGCCGGTGCCAACAGCGTTGCCCTGGTCGACGACTTTAAAGCGGCGATCGCCAAAGCCCTCGAACAGGGCACGACGCTCGAAGAGTTCCGGACCGACTTCGACCAGATCGTGAAGCGCAACGGCTGGTCCTACAAGGGCGAGCGCGGCTGGCGCACGCGAACCATCTTCGAAACCAATTTGAGGACCGCTCAGGCGGCGGGACGCTATGCCCAGCTGACCGAGCCGGACACTCTCGAAGCCTTTCCGGGCTGGCAATACAATCATTCCGGTGCGCTGCATCCGCGCCTCGACCACAAGAGCTGGAACGGCACCGTGCTTGCCGCGACCGATCCAGCCTGGAAGGTGATGTTCCCGCCGAACGGTTTCGGCTGCGGCTGCTTTGTCACCCCTGTCTCGATGCCGGCGTTGCGGCGCATGGGGAAGAAGGGCTTCGATCGCGCTCCGGATCTCGACCAGCTCGGCACCGACCAGCCGCGCGGTGTCGACGCGTCCTTTGCCTATAATCCCGGTGAGGCGTGGCTGCGACAAACCGCGCCTGGTCCGACAGCGGTGACGGCAGACGAAGCCAATGTCGCGGCCTTCGTTGCGTCCAGCCTTCGCGGCAAGTGGCCCGAGGGTAGCTGGACGGTGGTCGGTATGCATGGCGATGACGTGGCAAGCGCTCTTGGCGTCGAGGCCGGGACTGAGCTGCGGCTCCTGGCAGACGTGATCCGCACCAATGCCGGCGATGAGATCTCGGCCGATGCCTATGCCACTATCCCCCGCCGGCTTGCTCGCAGGGCAAAGGTTGAGGATAGCGGCGATGGGCGGTTCCTGATCTCGGGGCGTATCGACGGTGACGACTGGCGGGCGAGCGTGCGCGTTGAGCGTGATGGCAATCGCACACGCGTCCTCCTGGACAAGCTGACCCGTGAGGAAGGCCGATGAGCGGAGCTGCGATCTCGCTGACATTCCAGGTGATGGATGAAGAGGTGCAGCGCGCCGTGCAGCAGCTCGGCCGCGTAATGACCAACACGCGGCCTCTGATGCACGCGATCGGCGTCGGCCTGGTCGGATCGACCCATCAGCGTTTCATCAGCCAGACCGATCCAGATGGTCAGGCATGGCAGACCTTGAACCAGGACTATGCCTCGACCAAGCGCAACAGCCGCATCCTGACTGAAAGCGGACGACTGCGTGACAGCATCAATGCGCGGGCCTCCAATGACGAAGTCCGCGTCGGCTCGAATGTCGTCTATGCTGCTATCCACCAGCTCGGCGGGACCATTCGCCCGAAAAATGGCGAGCTGCTCGTCTTCCGTGTTGGCGACCGGCTGATCAAGGCGAAAAGCGTCACCTTGCCCGCGCGGCCCTACCTCGGTATATCTGTCCAGGACGAAGCCATGATCGCTGAGACGGTCTTCGGTTTCCTGGAGCGCGTCACGCGCCGCTGATCCTCCCTTCATCGCCGCCTTGATGCCCGCACCTGCGGGCATGATACCGCCGTGCCCTGCATGGCACTTTCGCGGCATGCAAACAGCTATCAACTCCTTCCTCCTGCCGATGGGCAACGACGAGGCCGAAAACGGTCCGCCCGAATGGGTGCACCTCGTTCCGGCCGGCGTGTTCTCAGGAAGTGACGGTCGCGGTCCCTACGAGGTCACGTCGCCGTCTGCCGTCATTGCCGCGTCGATGTTGCCGGGGCGCAAGCTGCCTATCGACGTCAATCATGCGATCGACCATCTGGCCCCCGAGGGTAAGCCGACGCCGGCCGTCGCCTGGATCGTGGCGCTGGAAGCTCGTGACGACGGTATCTGGGGCAAGGTCGAATGGACGCCTGAAGGTGTCTGGATGTGGGCTTCGAAAAGCTACGGCTACCTGTCGCCGGTCTTCACCCACACGAAGGATGCGCCGCATCAGGTCGTGCGCGTGCTTCGCGCTGCCGTCACCAACAACCCGAACCTCACTCTCACCGCACTCCACAACCAACAGCAGGAGACTGCAATGCTTGAACAGCTGCGGAAGGCGCTTGGCCTTCCGGAAACCGCGACGGAGGCCGATGTACTGGCGGCCGTCGCCTCCGCCCATCAGGCCCAGCAGGAAACGGCAACTCATGCCGCCCTGGTCGGCAAGATCGTCGAAGCCGTTGGCCTGCCGGCAGGCACGTCCGGTGACGCCCTCGTCACCGCGCTTCAGTCACGCGGCAAGGTTACTCCGACCGAGGCCGAGAATGCTGAGCTGCGGGCGAGCGTCACCTCGCTCCAGAGCCAGCTCACTACGCTGATCTCGAACCACGCCCGCGATCGCGCCGTCGTCGTCGTCGAGGACGCAGTCAAGGCGGGTAAGATCGTGCCGGCGCTCAAGGAGCACATGATCGCCCGTCACATGAAGGATCCGGCCGAGGTCGAGAAGGAGATTTCGCTCCTGCCGTCGATCAACAGCGGCGGCCTCGGCGGACGCAAGGTGCCCGAAGCCGAAGGCGGTGGTCTGACGGACGAGGATCGCCAGGTCGCGGCCATGATGGGCGTCGACGAAACCACCTTCGCCGCTTCGGCAAAGGCTCTGCACGGAAAGGGCAACTGATATGGCCGCCACTGACGATATCCGCTCCAAGCGCAAGCCGGGCCTCGGTCGCTCCTACGGCTACCCCGTGCTTGCCAATGTGAAGATCTTCGGCGGCTCGGCTGTCGGGATCACAGCCAACCGGGAAGCTGTTCCAGCCGGCCACGTCTCGGCGGTCAAGCTGATCGGCTTCGCCGAGCAGCGCGCCGACAACACCGGTGGCGCAACCGGCGACCAGGTCGTGAACATCGAGAAGGATGTGCGCCTGATCCCGCTCGCCGGCGCCACAGTCGCGAACATCGGCGCCACGGTCTACGCGTCCGCCGACGACACCTTCACGCTCACCGCAGGCTCGCTGCTTGCAATCGGCACCATCGACGCCATCGACGCTGACGGCGTCTGGCTCAAGACCCTCTGAGGACGTCCACATGGATATCAATGCAAGCACTCTGCGCGCGATCTACACGGGCCTTTCAACCGCCTACAATGCCCGCTTCAGCGCAGTGCAGACCTTCTACACCACGGTCGCCATGACCGTGCCATCCAGCACGGCCATGAACGAGTATCCGCGCCTCGACGATATTCCGGGCTTCCGCGAATGGCTCGGTGACCGCATCGTCCATGACCTCGGCGCTCAGACCTACGTCATCAAGAACCGCACGTTCGAGAAGACGATCGGCATTAAGCGCGAGCAGATCGATGACGATCAGATCGGCATCTTCACGCCGGTTGCCGGTCAGATGGGACAGGACGCTGCTCAGTTCCCCGACCAGCTTATCTGGCCGCTCTTCAAGACCGGCGAGACCGTGAAGTGCTACGACGGCCAGTATTTCTTCGACACCGACCACCCCGGCTACAACGAAGCCGGCGGCGCGATCTCGGTTTCCAACTTCACCGATGGTGCTGGCCCCGCCTGGTACCTGGTCGATGACACTCAGGTGATGAAGCCGCTGGTCTATCAGACCCGACGCCCGTTCGTTCTGACGCCTCTGCAGAGCCCGGATGATCCGAACGTCTTCTACCAGAACAAGTTTGTCTGGGGCGTCGATGGCCGCTGCAACGCAGGCTTCGGTCTTTGGCAGCTGGCGCACAAGTCGAAGGCCACACTCAACGAGGCGAACTATGAGGCAGCCCGCACGGCGCTCTCGACGATCCGTCGCCGCGATGGCTCTCCGCTCAACATCCGTGGCGCGAAGCTGATCGTTCCGCCGGCACTGGAGGGTGTCGCCCGCAAGCTGGTGGCCGCCGAGACCGCAGCGAACGGCGCCACCAACGTCTGGAACCGCTCGGCCGACGTGGTCGTGGTTCCGTACCTCGCCTGATCTCGGACAGGTCAAGCGTCCCGAGGCCGTCGCCAGTCTTCCTTCCGACTGGCGACGGGTTTCCGGAAAACGGCCAGGTGGCCGCTTTCCCGAGACCCGGAAAGGAACCGAACATGTCGAAGAAAATCCAGATCATCTGCACCACGCCTGGCATGCGCCGCAATGGCGTCAAGCATCCGGCCACTGCCTTTTACAAGGAAGGTCACTGGACCGAAGAGCAGCTCGCCGCGTTCCGCGCCGATCCGGCCTTCACGGTACGTGAGGTGGGTGAAGGCGAGAACGTCCAGACCGAGGATGATTTTCAGCAGCGCGTGAATGATGCGGTCCAGGTGCTTGTCGAGCAGAAGATCGCCGAACTGCAGGCAGCCTTCGATCAGGCGGTTGCCGAGAAGGCAAAAGAGAAGATCGAGGAGCTGCAGGGTGAGCACGACAAGGCTGTCGCGGACCTCAATGCCAAGCTCGATGCGGCCACCAAGGTAGCCGGCGACCAAGCCGCAAAGGCGAAGAAGTAGGAATACCCAGCGCGGGTGCCGACAGGCGCGAATTGACGGAAGGCTCCAGCGGCACCGGGGCTTTCCACCCAACAGGAGACTATCCGTGAACTATAAGCCCTATCGCATGATCATTCTGCATTCTCTGGCTCTGGTGGCCGCAGTTTTGGTTTCGGCCGCAACGCGTGTCGCTGAGTTCGTCCTGGCTCCGATGATCCACCTGGTTCGCGATGCCCCGGTGGCATTCGCCCTGTCGTGGCTGCCGCGTTTCAAGGCGGTTGCCTTCGCCTTCATCGGGAACCTGAAGCCCGTCTATCGCGAAAGCCTTTTGACCAACGGCCAGTCGCTGGACGGCTCTTTGCGTCTGGCCTGACGCAAGATCTGCAGAACACTGGCGGGCCAAGCGTCCGCCAGCTTCAACCAGGAGAGAGACCTTGTACGCAACCGTCACCGACATGATCGCCCGCTTCGGCGAGACCCAGATCATCCGGCTTTCCCAGCCGGAGGACCGCACGGCCGAGACGGTTGACGAGGAAAAGGTCAACATCGCTCTCGCCGATGCCAGTGCCGTGATCGACGGTTACATCCGTGGCCGGTACTTCGTGCCGATCGCGGCTCCTCCGGCTGAGATCGTGCGGGCGACTTGCGTGCTCGCGCGCTACGACCTTTCCGACACCGAACGCTCATCGCCGACCGAGGAGATGAGCAAGGGCCGGGCCGACATCATCAAATGGCTCGAGTCGATTTCGAAAGAGCTGGTCAACCTCGACGTCCCGCGCGCGCTTGTGACCGGCACCGACCAGGTGGGCTCCGGCCCGCGCATCTCCGATCGTGGCCGGGTCTTCAGCCAAGACACCTTGAGGGGCTTCTGATGGCCTCCTTTGACCTCGCCACCATTCGCCGCCAGGAGCCGCTTATCATCGATCGACTTCGGCAGGCATTTCCCGCCCAGACCTTCGGCATCGAGCGCGTTCCGCAGTCGCTGAGCCTGACGGAGTTCAAGCGAGTTGTGAAACAGGCCCCGATGCTTGGGCTCGCCTGGGCTGGCATGCAGCCTCAGAAGGACAGCGGCCGACAGCTGAAGGGCGTCATGCAGTGGCGGCTGATACTTATCTGCCGGGTTTCAAGCGGCCTTGAAGCCCGCTTCAAAGGGGACCGGAAAGACATTGGCCTGGACGCGATGACAGACGTCGCCCTGGCGCTCATTCACGGCGTGACCATGAAGCCGGTCGGCGTCATGGAGGTCACCCAGGCTCAGAGCCTCGTCGCCGAAGGTTATGCCGATGACGATATCGCTCTTGCCCAGATCGACTTCAATTTCAGCTTCGTCACATCGCCCGCGGACTACGCCATCTCGTCGCCGGAGAGCTTCGAGCAGCTCGGCATTACCTGGTCGGTGTCTGGCTCCGATGGGCCAGGCGCGATCAACGACACCATCGAGCCACCACAGGAGTGAACATGGCCAAGAAGGACTATCTGGCTCCGGCCAAGGATCGGCTCGTTCCGCAGGAAGACGGAACGCCCTGGCCGACCGAAGGGATGGAAGATCCCGACACCCTCTACACCCGCCGCCGTGTCGCCGATGGCGATCTGGTCAAAGTCCCGGCGCCGAAGAAGCCTGAAGGAGAGAAGTAATGGATTTCAACGAAATCCCCGTGGATCGCCTGGAGCCAGGCGTCCTGATTGAGGTGCGGGCGAACTATCGCAACGCCGGCATCTTCGCGTGGCCCGAGAAAGCGCTGATCATCGGCCAGAAGTTGGCGGCCGGCACGATCACGCCCGGCCAGATTATTGAGATTACGCGCGCCGAGGAGGCGATCGCCTATTTCGGTCGCGGCTCGATCGGTGCCGAGCAGGTGGCCTTTTTCAAGAAGGCTAATCGCAACACGCCGCTTTCGATCATGGCGCTGGCGGATGCTGGCGGCGCGGTCAAAGCAACCGGCACCTTCACCTTCGTCGGTGCCGTCCAAGCGGCGAGCACCATCCGCTTCAAAGTCGGCGGCCGGCAGGTGCGCATCACCGCACTCACGACGGACAATGTCACGGCGCTTGCCACCAAGCTTGCGGCCGTGATCAACGCGGATCTCGATATGGTGGCGACGGCCGTAGCGGCTGCCGGCGTGGTCACGGTCACCTCTCGCCATGGCGGTGAGGTCGGCAATGAGATTGATCTGCGAGTCGACACGAAGAACGAGCCGATCCCGGCCGGCCTGACGATCACAGTCGTTGCTATGTCCGGCGGCTCTGGCAACCCACTGGTCCAGAGCGCGCTCGATGCCATCGCCAACACCTGGTTCACCAAGCTTACCACCCCCTGGAATGACGCCACGAATATGGCGGCATTGGCAGAATGGCTGCGTGTCCGCTATCTGGCGACGTCGAAGCTGGACTGCCATGGCTTCGTGTTCAAGCGCGGGACCTTCGGCGAACTGAGCACGTTCGGCGCTTTGACCAACAACGCCTTCCTGACCACGGGCGGCCTGAAGAAGAGCCCAACGTCGGCCTGGTCGATCGCGGCCTCGCTGATGGGCATCGCCGCCTTCCATCTGACGAACGATCCGGCGCGCCAGCTGCGCTCGCTCGTCCTGCCAGGCGTGGAAGCGCCTGATCCCGTCGATCAGTTCCTCGACACGGAAAACGATCTCTTGCTGCGGACCGGCATCTCGACCTTCGATTGCCTCTCCGACGGCTCTGTCGTGATCAGCCGCGTCATCACGACCTACAAGACTAGCAGCCTGGGCACCGCCGATCGCGCCTGGCTCGATATCATGGTGCCCGCCACCATGAGCCGGATCCGCTACGATTGGGCGACCTATGTGAGCCTGATGTATCCGCGCTCCAAGCTCGTTGACGACGATACCGACGGCGCAAACGTCCAGCGGTTCAACGGTGACGAGGATCCCGGCACGGCTGTCGTGACGCCGAAGCGCATGAAGGCCTCCTGGGCGGCGCGCTGCAAGCTCTACGGCGAGAACGTCTGGATCGAGGACGTCACTCGTACGGTGAAGGAAAGCTCCTTCGCGCGCTCCAACTCCGATCGCAACCGCCTGGACGGGCGCCCGCAGGTGCAGATCGTCGGTAATCTGATGGTCTTCGCCCAGGCGCTGGAATTCCAGGTCTAACGCCCAACTGAAAGGATACTTCAATGACGCAGGTATTGGGCATCGTCGATATCATCTGGCGAGGCCGTAACCTTCAGGTGGCCAAGGGGGCGAGCATTCGTCCCGGCGGCCTCAAGAACAACCCGGTCACCTATGGCCGCAAGGTCGGCCGCGCCCAGGAGTTCCAGGGCTCGGAAGTCAAGGCGACCATCCATTTCGAACGCGGCCAGCGCTGGGGCAATACCTGGGATAGCGGCGAAGGCGAACTGCAGGTCGTCTGCGACACCGGGCAGACCTTCGTGATGTATGACGCCTTTCTCTCTGGCGACATCCCGAACATCACCGGTGGCGAGGGTGGCAACATGGAGCTGACCTGGTCGGCCGGCACGCCTGAGGAGATCGTGGCATGAAGAAGGAACTTCACATCGATCTCGACGAGGATCAGGGCGCTGGTACCGTCACCAGCTCCGGCACGTCGACCGACGTCATCGACGAGGGCGGTGCAAAGGCCGTCATCGTGGATGAGGATGGTGATGTTCTGGACAAGCTGCCGTCCCGCGCAGTTCGCAACGATGACGGCAGCGTGACCTTGCCGCTCATCGAGCCTGTGACCATCACCACCCGCAAGGACGGTAAGGTTCGGGAACGCACCTTCGAGAGCCTCACCTTCTTCCGTCTGAAGGGGGCCGATATTCAGGCGATCGCGGCGGCATCGAAGGAGAACGACACCGTCGTGACCTTCGCTCGATCGACCCGCACCATGCAGGCGGTCATGAATGCGGTCTTTGACAAGATGGATGCGGCCGACATCGTCGATGGCGGCAAGGTGATCAACCATTTTTTGACGAGTGGCCGCCGAACTGGCCGATAATGCTCGGAGCCCTTGCCGATGGCACGGGCTTCAGCGCCGCCGAGCTCGAAGACTTCGAAGCTCACCGCGCCAAGTTCTGGTGGAACTGCGTGATGGCCTGGCGGAAAGAAGTCGCTGATCAGCAGAACAAGAAATGATGCCCATGCCCGCTTCGGCGGGCATGATCGTTTTCGCGCGCGCGCGATAGCTTGCCGCCACCTCAATCGGGAAGTGGCCATGTCGTCTCGCAGCATGAACCTTGATGTCATAGTCCGGATGCGGGACCTCCTGTCCGGACCTTTGCGACGCCTGCGCTCTTCCTTGGAAGGTATAACCTCGTTTACGCGCCGGCTCGGTCTCGTCGCGGCCGCCGTCACAGCCATTTCCTTTATGGGTCCAATCCAGGAGGCCGCAGCATTCCAGCAAAAACTGTTGGATATAGCGGGGACGCAAAATCTCGTCGGCCAGCAAGCGTTTCAGTCGGTTGAGGAGATGCGGCGGCAGTACGAAGATCTCGCAAATCTGGTGGGCCTTCGCACTGACGATATTGCTTCGGGTGCTGCGCAGATGATTGCGGCGGGCCTCGACAAAACTCTCGTTGATTCCACGCTGCCAGAAATCGGCAAGGCCGCTAAGGCGGCCAATGCGTCTATGGCTGATATGGCTGGGGTTGCCACGTCTTTGCTGCAGACGCTTAAGCTCCCCGCCGACCAGCTCGACGAAATGCTTGCGGGGCTCGTTGTCGCCGGCAAGGAGGGCGCCTTTGAACTGAAGGACATGGCGAAGTACTTCCCGACTTTGACCGGGCAGATGGCAAAGCTCGGCGTGACGGGCCGCGAGGCCGGAACCCAGCTCGCCGCCATGCTGCAGATCGCTCGTAAAGGTACGGCCGATCCTGCCGAGGCCGCGAACAACCTCAATAATTTCCTCTCCAAAATCACGTCGCCGGAGACCCGAAAGAACTTCGAGAAGATGAACGTCGATATCCAGGGCGTGATGAAGAATGCAGCGCTCCGGGGCATCAATCCGATTGAGGCCGTGGTTCAGAAGATCTCGAAGCTGACCGGTGTGACGGGCGAAGAGATCAACGGCCTGATGGAAAAGGCAAAGGCCAATGGGCTGACCGGAGCGGATGCCCTTGAACAGGTTCGTCAGCAGCTAGAAGCGATCCATGGCGCTGGAGCGCTGGGCGAGCTGTTCAGCGACATGCAGGTGATGGGGTTCCTGATCCCGATGCTCGCGAACATCGACGAGTACAAGCGGATCCGCGATGAGGTCGCAAAGGCGACCGGTGCGATGACCGATGGCGATTTCAAAACCCAGATGGAAAGCCTGAACACACAAATGATCATCTTCGAAAATCTGCGCAAGCAGATGAGCGATGAGATCGGCTTCGCCTTCGGAGCGTGGCTGCCTGAGATCAACAGGCATTTGACCGACGCGATCTTTTACCTGCGGCAACTCGATAGGGAAACCGGCGGAGCCGTTCGGCAGTGGCTCTCGATTGCAGCGGCCGGCGTCCTCGCTGCGACTGCGCTCGGCGCTCTCGGTTTTGCTCTTTCCGCGATCGGGTCAGGAATGGCGGCGCTCGCCATGCCATTCATGGCTGCTGGGCGCATCCTGTTTTCGATCGGGCGATACTTTGCGACGGCAGCCAAGAGTGCAGTCGGGCTTCAGACTGCATTGGCCTCAATGAGCGGCGCCCGGTTTTCGGGCCTCTCACGTATCTCTGTTGGTTTGCGTGGCATGGCCTTGGCTGTACCGGGGCTCGGCCTTCTCAAAGGTGCGATCGCAGCAATCGGGGTTGCGCTCGCAGGCATCACGTGGCCGATCTGGGCCGCTGTCGCAGGCATCGCGGGGCTGGGGCTCGTCATTTACAATTATTGGGAGCCGATCAAGAACTACGTGCAGGGATTCGCCTCGGTCGTCGGCGGCGCTTTGGGTGAGCTGACCGACAAGCTATCCAATCTTGCTGGGAAGTTCGCCAGCGGGAATGCAAAGATGGCGGGCAAATTCGCTGCCTGGCTCGGCTTTGATGAGGCTGAAATCGCGGCGATGAGCGCGAGGATCGAGTCTTTTGCTGACAGCGTCGTCGGCTTCATCAAAGCCATTCCCGGCAAGGTCAAGGGCTTCCTCTCGGACATCTTCACCATGAACGACTACTCAGCTGACGCGGAGGCCGCCTTCCGCACGGCCGGCGAACAGGCGGGTCAGGCGATGGTGAACGGCATCAAGGGCAAGTTCAACGAAATGGTGGAGTGGTTCCGTGGTTTGGGGCAACGGATCCTGGACGCCATCGGTACCATCGACATTACCAGCCGCATCAAGGCCGCCATCCCCTTCTGGGGCGATGATGATGCGAGTGCGCCGCCTCAGGCAGCAAATGACAGCATGCTGCCCGCCCAGGCACCGACGCAAAAGCTCGACGTTGACGCGAAGACTGTCGTGGAGGTGATCGGTCCGGCAAAGGTCGTCGAGAGCAGCACGGCTGTCTCATCCCCTTCGCCTAACATTAATACCGGCCGCCGCATTGGGAGGAATTGATGCGGATCGATAGCTTGGACGCACTCCCCGGTCTGGTGCCTGGATTGTACCGGGGCCTCACGCTGCACTTCCTAGATACATCCAGCGAGCACGGTCGGCGGGTGCTGGAGTATCTCTTTCCCGGTGTCGATGCTGCGGCATATGACGACTTCGGCGTGTTGCCTTCGGTGATCACGGTCGATGCGCTCGTCATTGGAGACGATTACAAGGCCCAGGTGAAGGCCCTTCAAAGAGCCTTTGAAACACCCGGACCCGGTCAGCTGATGCATCCCTGGCTGGGGCCGATGTCGGTGATCCTGGAGGAACCTGCCAGCATCGCCTTCTCGGCTCGCGAGCTGCGCGTCGCCCGCATCAATGTGCGCCTGAAGCGCGTCCAGTCTGGCGGCGGCCTGGCGCAGATCCTCTCCGGTCTTGGTGCCGGCGTGACCGGCCTGATTGCGGCCGCGCAAGGTCTCATCAACCTTGTCGGCTCGCGGGTGATCTCGACTGCGCGGGGTGCTGCTGTTCGTCGGACCGTCCGGATTGTCAACGAAGCTGCCAGCGCCGTTACGCCTCCTTCCGAGGGTGCCCGACTCCTGCCGGAGATCCGGGCGCTTCTCTCCGCCTCTTCGCCTCAAACGCCTGCGACCTTCGGGCCATGGATCGGCAAGGCCGTCGCTGTCCTCTCTGCGGTATCCGAGCAGCCGGCCGTGGCGCCGGCCATCGAGACAGCGGCACCTGCGACGGCTCTCGCAAAGATCGCGGTCGCCACCGGCATTGCGAGCCGGTTGATGGCTGCAATCCCGACCGCGCCGTCGGATGTGGATGCGGCTCTTCTGTCGGCGGTTGCCGCCCAGTTTCTGGCGGCGGCGGCACGCCAGGCGGACTATGCCGACTTCGCCTCGAGGCGGGAGGCAACCGCCTACCGGACCACTGTCACAACGGCGCTGGCGGAGCTGGCTGATCGGGCGGAGGTGCTGGGGTCGGAGACCTACCAGGCCTCGACCTCCGAGTTGATCCGGGCAGCGCGGCGGGTCTCTTCCGCCGTGGTCGTTGAGATTAACGAGGTGGTCGGCCGACTGCCCGACGTGCTGGTCTTCTCAGCCGATCGCGAGCATGACGCCTGGCAGGTGGCCCAGCATATCGCGGGTGACACACCGGGCCAGATCGAAGCGGTCTATCTCGACATCGTGTCGCGCAACCGGCCTCGTCACCCGGCCTTCATGGAGGGCTCCACCATCGAGGCGCTGGAGATCCGCTGATGGCCAAGAGCATCAAGCTATCAATTGATGGCGTCGCCTATGACCAGTGGGTCTCGGCCGAGGTGACCCGCGACCTGAAGGACTTTTCAGGAGCCTTCAGCTTCACCTTCCGGGACAAGGTGCGCTCGCGCCGTTCTCTGCCCTTTGCGACGAACGCTGCCGTGCGAGAGCTTCGGCCGGGCCCGGCCGTCGAGATCCGGATCGGGCGACGGCTGGTCCTGAAGGGCTTCGTCGAACGGGTCGATCCTGATAGCGGCGATCGACAGGCCTCGATTGTTGTCAGCGGCAGGGATGTCACAGGCGACCTGATCGACGGGGCGGCCATGGCCAATGAAGCCGAGTTCTTCAACGTCAAGCTGGAAGAGGCGGCGCGGCGGATTGCGGCACCCTATGGACTATCCGTGCGCTCCGAGATCGACACCGGTGAGCCGTTCAGCCGCTACGGCATCGATCTCGCAGAGACCGCGTTTTCCGCCATCGAGAAGGGAGCGAGATCTCGTCACGCCCTTGTGCTCTCCGATGGTATCGGCGGGATTATCATCACCCGCACGGGCCAGACCAGGGCGCCGGTCGAACTGCGCTATCCCGGAAACGTGCTCTACTCGCGTGGCAGCTTCAGTCACGAAGGGCGCTATAGCGAGACTATCGTCCGTGGCCAGGGCGAAAAAGCTGGCAAGGCACGCGGATCCGCAGCGCTTGATTCGACGGCCGAGCCGATTGCATCTGAGAGCCGGGAAGACGGCGACGGCTCGGCGACAGAGAAGGAGCGTAAGGGCACGGTGGCGACCGGCAGGGCGCGGGACGAAGAGATCACCCGCCATCGCCCGATCGTGCACCTGGCCCGATCGAAGGCCGACAATGTCTCGGCCCAGGACGAAGCAGACTGGCGTATGCGCACCGCGCGCGCCGAGGGCGAGCAGTTCACCCACACGATGAAGGGCCACACGATTGCCGGTGAGCCGTGGACGGTCAACCAGATCGCGGCGGTCTCGGATGCTTTCCTCGGCGTCTACCGCGACCTGCTGATTTCCCAGGTCAAGTTTCTGGAAGACGCGGCTGGCATCGTGACCGAGCTTGGATATGAAAGCCCTGAGGCCTTCGACAAGGCACCCGTCGGCGATCGGCGGACCAACAAGTCGGCCAAGACCGCCAAGCGTGCGGGGGGCATGGATGCGACGGCGGAGGCCCTATGACCAAGGAGATCATCGACAAGATCCGGGGCATGGCGCGCCGCGTCACCGTCAAGGACATCAAGGATGACGGAGAGACCCAGACCGCCTCGATCGAGGTCGCTGATGGTGTCTGGCGCACCGATGTCGAGGTCCTGCAGCAATACGGGATTTCGTCGAGCGCGCCTGAAGACGGAGCGCTCGGCATCGCATTGGCGCTGGGCGGCGATGAGGGCGATATCGTCCTCCTGCCGATCGCCAATCCGTCCAGCCGAATGGGCGGCCTCGGCAAGGGCGATGTCGGCTTCTACACTAAGGGTGGCGACAGGGTCGTGGGCCGAGCGAGCGGCGGCATCGAGATTGTTGCTGCCAGCTCGATTTCCCTGAAGGTTGGTGACGTGTCATTCATGGTCACGCCTGATGGTGTCGCGATCGTTGGTGGCACATTCACGCACGATGGAAAAAACATTGGGAAAGACCACGGTCACGTGTCTGCACCGCCTGGGGTTTCTGGTCCGCCCGTTTAGTTATCACCGCCAGCCTCTGCGGGCATGATCGACGCCGCGCGCGCGCGATAGCTTCGCCTCCATGTTTTGCGATCTCGCTCTCACTTATGACCCGGAAAGCCGCCGCTGCGACGTGACGCTCGGCGACGATCTCGATCTCTTGATCGATACCACGCCCGTGTCGTCGATGCTGGTCTCGATCGGGCTCGATCGGCGGGCTGATGTCGATGATCCCTTGCCGGAAGGGCGCTCTCAGTTTCTGGCGCCAGCCAACTTCTCCGAACGACGCGGCGCGATTGCCGACGCCTTTGAGACATCAGGACGGCATAGCGGCTCCAAGCTCTGGCAGCTGGAACGCGCCAAGGAGACCGAGACCACCCGGCTGCTCTGCGAATTCCATCTGGAAGAGGCGCTCGATTGGGCGATCGAAGTCACCGGCAAGCCGGCTGAGATCGAAGTGGCGTGGCTTCGGCCTGAGGTTCTTGGCTTTCGCACAATGGTCGAGGATGTCACCCTGTCGATGACAAAGCGGGTGGACGGCTGATGGTCTGGCCCATTTCACGAGCGCAGGCGATCTTCGAGCGCATCGCCTCCGGTATAGAGGCGGGCATCCTGACTGTTCGTGCGGACGCAGATCCGCGCAAGCTTTCAAAGGCACTTCGAGAGCGCTTCGGCGTCTTCTTTCAGGTCATTGCCCCAGTCTCTGCCGAAATCCGCGAGTTGCATGATCATCAGGCGTGGTGGGCTCGGCAATACATGCCCGACAGCGCCGACGATGAAACCATGATCCGACGACATGCCGGCATCTGGGGTGTCGATGAGCGCGGCGCAATCAAAGCTGTTGGTGCAGTGCTGATTGAGGGTGCGCCTGGCACAGTGCTGCCTTCCGGTATCGCGCTTTCGGCAAGTGACGGGATCTTGTTTGAAACCACCGCTGGCGCGACGATCTCAGGTGCCGGTGTTGCGACCATGCCAGCCATTGCCGTCAGCGCCGGCGCGTCGGGCAATCTGCCGGCCGGCGTCCAGCTATCGACGGTCGCCGTTGTCGCCGGCATTACGCGTGTTACGGTCTCGACGGCTTTCCTGGGCGGCGCGGACGAAATGACGCCGGAGGAGATCAAGGCTGCCTATCTGCAGCGTATCCGCCAGCCGGCTCATGGCGGCGCGGGCTTTGACTATCCGACATGGGTGCGCGAAGTGGCCGATGCTCTGGCCATCAAGGTCATCCCGGAATGGATCGGTCGCGGCTCGCTCGCTGTCGTCGTCATCATGCGGGATGACGATGGCTCTGCCCGCGTGCCGACCACGGAAGAGATTGATCGTATTCAAGCGCATCTGGGCGAGTTCGGCAGTCTGCTCGGCGTGCGGCCGGTGACAGCGCGTGTGATCGTCGTGCCGGGCGTCCTGACGGCTGTCCCGATCTCTGTGCGGCTGCGACCCGATGTGGCCTCTACCAGGTCTGCCGTCGAGCAAGCCTTCAATCGCTTCATCGCGACCATCGGCGACGAGGATGATACCGGCAACGAAAGCCCGATCGGAGCCACCATCGAGCCCAGCCGGATCTCCGAGGCGATCTCGGCTGCCGACGGCGAATATGCCCATGACCTGACGGTGCCGGCCGATCGATACACGCTGGGGTCCACACACTATCCGATCCCTGGCACCATTACATGGGTGCCGGCATGACGCGCACCCCTCAAGCCATCACGCGCAGTCTGATTGCCAAGGTCGCGCCGGGCTGGGCGCTCGGAAAGCGTGGCGGGATCCTCGACGCCATTCTCGCTGGCATTGGCCTTGCCCTGCACGATGTCGAGGTCGGCGCGGAAGCCCTGATGGATGAGACCGATCCGAGGAAGGCAAACCTGCTGCTGACGGATTTCGAGCGGTGCCTCGGCCCTGACCCGTGCGGCCGCGATCAGGGCGATCTCAATGTCGCCCAGCGCCAGCGGCTTGCGCATCAGCGCTGGACCGCGCGCGGCGGCCAGTCGGTCCCCTATTTCGTGGCTCTTGCATCCCGCCTCGGCGTGGAAATCACGATCGATGAGTTCTGGCCATCAAGGGCCGGCGGCTTGCGGGCCGGACAGCGGTTGAGGCCCGAAGGCTGTCAGTTCGTCTGGCGGGTTAACATTCCTGGTCTTGTGACCGTCGTGAACTTCAAGGCCGGAGCGAGCCGCGCTGGCCATAGCCTCGGCTCCTTTGCCGTGTCCTCGATCGAGTGTGAGATCCGGCGGTTGAAGCCCTCTCACACCCTGGTCGTTTTTTCCTATGGAGGGTCCTGATGGATCGCATCAATGGTGCCGGTACAATTGATATCGGAACAGGTCGCAGGGGCTTTCGTGATGAGGATCTGGTTCTAGGTCAGGAGGGAACAGAGGTTAAAGCTCTCTGGCTGAACATGACCCAGGAAGAAATCCTTTATGTAGTCGAATCGACCGGCATGGATCCGTCGCCCGATGATTGGTCACAACTCGCCAAGGCGATACAGTCCAGCCGCATGAACTTCGCAGCGGCGGGCGGATCTGCTACGGCTCTCACGCTTGCACTGTCGCCCGCACCCGTTAGCTACGCGAGTGGTCTGATCATTCGTTTCAAAGCTGCAGCTGATTGTGCAGGTGCCACGACAATCAACGTCGACGGCCTTGGCGCTGTGCCGTTGACCCGTCAAGGCGGAGGTGCGTTGGCGAGGTTCGATTACAAAGCCGGCGACAAGATTGCTGCGATCTACGATGCAGGCTCCTTCCAACTTTTGAGCCCTGCAATGACCCAGTTCCTGAGCTCATCGCCAGGCACAACCACAATCTTTGTACGAACTGACGGCAACGACAACAATGATGGCTCTGCGAACACTGCGGCGGCTGCCTTTGCCACCATTAACGCAGCAGCAAGCTATGCCTTGCGCCGTTTCAACACAGGTGCGCAAAGCACCGTCATTCAGCTGGGTAATGCGGGCAACTACGATGGCTGCACGATCGGCGGCATTGCTAACTTAATTCTGAGGGGCGACCCGGCTGCGCCGCAAAACTATGTGGTCGGCGGCAGCCAAATCAATGCAATCCGCTTGGATTACTGCCCTGGATTTCGGGTCGAGGGGATTAAAATCCGAAACGGAATAACCACAGACATCACGTCGAACGGATTGTTGGTCGGGGTCGGTTCATCAGGCCTATTGAAAAATTGCGAGCTTGATCCTGTCGTTTATCATCTCGGCTTTGCTCATATTGGAATTTTAGATGGGGGGCAGCTTTCGTGGGGGGGCACCATCAAATTCATGCGCTCGTCACCGATCGGTATTGATGTCTCTATGGGCGGAATATTTTCGGGGGCCGCGTTCTCCGACCCCGCGACGGTACAGATGGGACCTGGCTTCAACCAAGAAACATTTTTGAGAGTGCGCGGTGGAAGAGCGACTGTCCTTGCCACCACTTTCACAGGGGCGAATGGCGGCAAACGGTTTGACGTCAATATGAACGGCGTCATCAACACGGCTGGTGCTGGCGTCAACTTTTTACCCGGTGACCAGGCTGGCACCACGGGAACGGGGGGCATCTATGTTTGATCCAGCTAAGTGGTTTTGGCTGTCAGACGACGGCAGGATCTTCGACAGCGCGCAGCAGAGACGATCAGTAGTGCCAGATGATCGCATGGAGGCATTCCTGGCTGTTGGTCATTCACCGACGCGCTGGCCCAGCGATAGCGAAGGCGAGCAGACAGATCAGGCTTTGCAAGAAGTGCTCGGGGCCTATGGCTTGACCATGGAACCGCCATCTTTAGTTCAGGTCAAGAGCCTGCTTATGGCTGGCGTAGACGCAGAGGCGGAGGCTCACCGCCATCGCTACATTACGCCCGGTGCAGGGCAGGCTATGACCTATGCCCGAAAAGCGGAGGAGGCGCGGCTGTGCCTCAGCGCCGTCGACCCCAATCCCGAAGACTATCCGCTCCTTGCGGCCGAGATTGGCATCACCGCAAGCACGCTGGTTGGTGTTGCCCAAGTCGTAGCGACTGCGAACGCTCAGTGGCTGCAGATTGGTGCGGCGATCGAGGCCGCAAGGCTTTCGACGAAGCAGAGCATTGTCAACGCTGAAACAGTCGAAGCCGCAAAGGCAGCGGCCAACGCGGTCGTTTGGCCGGTCAACTAGGGGAATGTGATGACAGAGCGATTGAACACGACGTCTGCTACGGCAGAGAGCGCAGTTTTCACCCCTGGGGGTGAATTCTATGTGCAGGTATCCGCTGCTGATCCTTTGACGACCTTTTCCGTGATTGCACGTGTTGATGGAAATGCCGATTGGGTCGAGGTCGACACGCTAACCATCACCAGACCAATCGCCAATTTCTCGGCTTTGCCTTTCGTGAAAATCGCCGTGAAAAACAACCTCAATCAGGCAACGGCGAAGGCGTGGTCAAACCCATGACGCGGTTCCGCAGGCCTTTGGCCTTTCCGATCCGACGCCCCCCGCGTTGGCCCTTGTTCAGCAATACCCCGATCAAGGGTGGCGTGTATGCTGTCGAGTATGTCAGCGACGATGAGTTTTGGGTAAAGGTTGCTGTTGCCGATTTAGGCGTCTCCGGAGCAATCGCTTACCAGTTCATAAAAGATGATGGGGGCTCAGGCGCGACTGACACCGGATCTCCTTGGGATGCTTGGCGGCGGGTCGGAATTTACGGGCTGCCCTCCGTTGAAAGCCCTCACGACGATAATGTGAACCGTGTCATTATCGCGTCCGAGTTCGACCTCGGCTCTCGCGATTATGCGTTCTACAGCAACGCAGAGTCTAAATGGGTGATGAGTTTCCACGGCGGCGAGACAACATCTGAGCTTCATATCCCCGATGTTTCCACAAGCGGCGAGCAGCGCGGCACATTCCGCCTGACTCGTTCCTCTGTCGGCGTGACCGGAGCGGCGCAGGTTGACGCCGAGTTTGAATGCCAGATCTTGCCGAATGGCATTTTCAGGGACGCGATGTCCTTTGTTTCCAGTGATCAGGTCTGGAGCGAGGTGCTTGTATCACACGAGATCTTGTCGAACGCCTCGCAGTACAGCACTGACGGGGGCGAGACATTTGAGCAAATCGTAGTCAACGACAAAATTACGGTTGATAGCGGGGTCATACTGCGAAACCCGACGAGCGGGATACAGGCGCAGATAACATGCGATGCCCACGAACAGTCGAACTTTATGCGCTACTACGTCAGGCAGCACACAGGCCAGAGCCGCATTAAGTTCTACGCAGAGTTTGACCCGGCAACGTCTTCGCCTCTTTCTATCGCAACCGTAAACCGTCAGACTAAGTTCTGGCGAAAAGATCCCGACCCAACTCCGCCACTGAATTACGTTGCAGAGACCAACGGGCTTTCCGGCGTCACGATACACGCCGGAACAGCGTCAATTGACACGGCGACTACGCCCGACACGCTTCTGCTAAACGGTGACGGAACTGGTGCGCCATTCAATCGCGTCTCTCTTATCTTGGGTATCTCTGAGCCTGGGGACTATCGCCTGCTGTTTGGCGATGTGTCGCTCGCCGGAAATCCCAATGGCGGCACTGACGTCTTCATCACCAAGGCGACAAACGGATCTAACGTAACTCCTACGCCAATTGCGACTGGCTTCATGGGCAATGTCGTTTCATCCGGGTCTTTCGACTTCACCATATCTGATGTTTCCGGCGATCCCGTGAGACTTTTGCTCCGGCAGGCGCGGGCTGCGGCGAGCGCTGACAGATGCCGTATCGGAAGCATATTCTTGCAGAAGCTTCCGCTTTAACCCCGCCGCCCCATCATCAAATGGCGTAGGCCTGTGGCTTCTCTAAATGGCTTCATCAGGTCTGTGAACTGGCTTCAAGCGCTTCTCAGTCATATGCCGACACGTCAAATCCTGATTGCGGTTTAGACTTGTGGCCGAAGCCGATGCGCCGTTACAACTCCACCTTCACCACTTTGTCTAACTAGGAGCCGACATGATCCGCGCCCCACTTCTTGCTTCGCTGTCTTGTCTTGTAGCGTTTGCCGCATCAGCAGAGGAGACTGCGCCAACTCCGGCGACCGGCGACTTCAACTGTTTCGAGCGGGCTGCCTTCCAAGAGGCGTCTGCGGATACACCTCAGATCAGGATCAACAATTTCTCTGTCAGAGAAACTAAGTCGTTCTTGTCCAACGGTGCGTTCGCCATCGAGGTTTCATACGCTGTCGCGAATCGCATCGAGAAGCCCGTGTCGATCAGTGCCGACTTTGCACTCTTCGATGGGCAGGACACCCTCCTCGCTGCTTTAAGTGCTGGTCCATCGTTGGATACAGTTCAACCGGGCAAAACTGAAACGGGTAGCGGAGATACTTTAGTCGACGAGGGCACGCTGGGTCGGGCTGAGCGGATTTGCCTGCGTATCTATACGGCTTGGTCTCAATGAATTTTTCCGCCTGCACTCACGACAGCAATGTAGGCTTTTGACACGGCAGCTGGAAAATTGGTTTTTCCGGTTCTGCGTGTCAAATTTCCGGAAACGCGCGTCCGGCTACAGTCGGAGCCTGTGGCGTGACGACCAATACTACGTTTGGGAAGTTTGAAGAAAAATGGTGCCCGGAGGCGGATTTGAACCACCGACACGCGGATTTTCAATCCGCTGCTCTACCAACTGAGCTATCCGGGCATCTCGGCTTGTTTGCAAAGCCTGCCGGTCTTTAGTCAAGACCGCCGGGGCATATCCCCGGGAGCGAGCGGGGTTATAACATCTTGTTCGGCCATGTCCAGCGGCTTCGGCGACTTTTTTGAAGAAGATGTGAAAATCGCTGAAAGGTGAACGAGAACAAGGGGATCGGGGGAGGTCGCGAACAGGCTTTTCGGCCAGCGAACGATCAATCGCGGTAGTCGTCGTCCGCCTTGGACTCGTCGTCGGCAACCGGGATGGCGTAGGAGCCTTTCAGCCAGCGCGAGAGGTCGAGATTTCGGCAGCGATCGGAGCAGAACGGATAATTGTCCCGCTTCGAGGGACGGCTGCATTCCGGGCATGGCCGCGTCTTGCGCAGCGGCTCGACCTTGGCGGTCCGCTGTTCGTCTCCCTGCGACATCGTCAGCCCTCCGTCCAGCCGGTGTGCACGTCATAGCCTTCGCCCGAGAGCATCTGCAGCGTCTCGAAGAGCGGCAGGCCGACGACGTTGGTGTAGGAGCCGACGATCTTCTGGACAAAGCTACCGGCAATGCCCTGAATGGCATAGGCGCCGGCCTTGCCGCGCCATTCGCCTGACGCAAGGTAGCATTCGATGTCGTAACCTGAGAGGCGCTTGAAGCGGACCTTGGTCTCGACGATCTTCTGGCGCTGCTTGCCATCGGGGCCGATCAGGCAAACGCCGGTGAAGACCCAGTGGCTGCGACCCGAGAGCAGATGCAGCGCCGAGGAAGCCTCCTGCATCAACTCCGCTTTGGGCAGGATGCGGCGGCCGACCGCGACCACGGTGTCGGCGGCCAGGATATAGCTGCCTCCCCAGGTCAGATCCTTGCGCACCTGCTGATAGGCGGCGTTTCCCTTGTCTGCAGACAGTCGACGGGCGAGCGAGCGTGGATGCTCCGACTTCTTCGGCGTCTCGTCGAGATCCATCGGCATGAGACGCGCAGGCTCGATGCCGGCCTGCTTCAGGAGATCCACGCGACGCGGCGACCCGGAGGCCAAAATCAGCTTCTGTCTCAGTTCCATGCGTGCGCGATCCTAAAGCCCCGGTGCGGTCCCAAGACTTACTTGAAGCGGTAGGTGATACGGCCCTTGGTCAGGTCGTAAGGGGTCATCTCGACCAGGACCTTGTCGCCTGCGAGAACGCGGATGCGGTTCTTGCGCATGCGGCCGGCGGTATGGGCGATGATTTCATGTTCGTTTTCGAGCTTCACACGGAAGGTGGCGTTCGGCAGCAATTCGGTGACGACGCCGGGGAATTCGAGGACTTCTTCTTTTGCCATAGAGCGGTTGTCTTTCCTGGGGTTTTGGAGGGGCGCACGAGGGGCCCCTGAAAATGTGGGCGGAAACTACACAATCGCCCGGCATTTGTGAACCTTGTAGATTCGGCTTTTGGAATTTGTTTCAAGGGGGGCAAAACCGGCGCTAATCCGGGGCCAGAACCAGCCTGTCCCGGATCAGCTTCGTCAGGCGATCCCGCACGTCGCGATAGGCGATGAGCCGCTGTTCGCGACTGCCGGTTTCGACTGTCGGATCCGGCATCGGCCAATACTCAACCTCGACCGCGGAAGACCGGGTCAATTCGAGGGCTGCGTGATGTGCTTCCGGCGTCAGGGTAATCACGAGATCGAAGTAGTCGTCTTCCATGTCCTCCAGCGTCTGGGGCTGGCGGCGGCCGAGTGACAGGCCGATTTCATCGAGCACGACATCGACGAAGGGGTCTCGCTCGCCCTTCTTGACCCCGGCAGAGGCAACCCAAGTTCCAGATGGCAGGAATTGCCTGGCGACCGCCTCTGCCATGGGGCTGCGAATAACATTCTGGCCACACATGAAGAGGATCGCCCCCGGCCGCGACGGACGCCGGCCCTGAACCCCATCCCCATCCATACCGCCTAGCCCCGCCAATAGAGCACGCAGACCAGAGTGAAGAGACGCCGCGCAGTATCGAAGTCGATCTTGATCTTGCCCGAGAGCCTGTCCATCAGCGTCTGGGAGCCATCATTGTGGATACCGCGGCGGCCCATGTCGATCGCTTCGATCTGCGACGGCGTCGAGGAGCGGATCGCCTCGTAATAGCTTTCGCAAATCATGAAGTAGTCCTTGATGATCCGCTGCAAGGGCGTCAGCGACAGGATGTGCACGGCGACGTCCTCGCCGGCCTCCGTCTTGATCGAGAAGACGAGCTTGCGATCCATCAACGACAGGAAGAGGTGATAGGGACCGCCAGAATGGCCGGCAGGCTCGAACGAGTTTTCCTCGATCAGGTCGAAGATGGCGACCGCCCGCTCATGCTCCACATCGGGTGTCGAGCGCCCGATGGTCTCGTCCAGCACGACATCTGAGAGCCGGAAGTCGCCCGCCGCCATGTGCTAGTCCCCAAGATTGAGCCGGATGGAAACGGAACGCGCATGGGCTTCGAGCCCCTCCGATTTTGCCAGCGCAATTGCAGCCGGCGCAAGCTTGCGCAGCTGCTCCGGCCCGAGCCGCAGGATCGAGGTGCGCTTGACGTAGTCCAGCACCCCCAGCCCCGAGGAGAAGCGTGCGGATCGCGCCGTCGGCAGAACGTGGTTGGAACCACCGACATAGTCACCAATCACTTCGGGGGTGTGACGTCCGACAAAGATCGCGCCGGCATTGCGAATGCCCGATATCAGCGGCTCCGGATTATCAACGGCCAGTTCCAGATGTTCGGCTGCAATCCGGTTGGCGAGCGGAATGGAATCTTCCAGTTTCTCGACCTTGATGATCGCACCGAAGTCACGCCAGCTGGCAGACGCCGTCTCGGCGCGCGGAAGCGACTTGAGTTGACGCTCGACAGCGGCTTCGACCGCTTCGCCCAGCGCGCGGTCATCGGTGATGACAATCGACTGTGCGCCCGGATCGTGCTCGGCCTGGGCCAGCAGGTCGGCGGCCAGCCAGTCCGGATCATTGTCCTTGTCGGCGATGATCAAGACTTCGGATGGGCCGGCAATCATGTCGATGCCAACGGTGCCGAAGACCTGGCGCTTGGCAGCGGCGACATAGGCATTGCCCGGGCCGACGATCTTGGCGACGGGGGCGATCGTCTCGGTGCCATAGGCGAGTGCCGCAACGGCCTGAGCGCCGCCGATGCGGTAAATCTCGGTGACGCCGGCAGTACTGGCCGCCGCGAGAACCGTCGGGTTGATGGCGCCACCGGTGGCCGGCACGACCATCACGACACGGGGAACCCCTGCCACCTTGGCCGGCAATGCATTCATCAGCACCGAGCTCGGATAGCTCGCGGTGCCGCCGGGCACATAAAGGCCGACGGCATCGATCGCCGTCCAGCGCGAGCCGAGGCCCACCCCAATTGCGTCCTCGTAGATGTCGTCCTTCGGCATCTGCCGGGCGTGATGGCGTTCGATGCGTTCGGCAGCAAGCTTCAGCGCGTCGATCAATTCCGGCGCGGTGGAGGCGAGTGCGTCTGCAATTTCTTCTTCCGTCACCCGCATAGAGACGGTCGAAAAATCCACGCCATCGAAACGCTTGGAATAGTCGGCAAGGGCCGCATCGCCACGGCTGCGCACGTCGTCGATGATCTTGCGCACGACATCGTTGACGTCGTCGGAAACTTCACGCTTGGTCGTCAGGAAGGCCGCAAAACGCGCCTCAAAATCTCCCGATGCCTGATCCAGCCAGATTGCCACGCCCCGTATTTCCCTCTCAAGCATTTCAATTTAGATGACGCCGCGACGATCACGTCGATGCGCCGCCTCAGCCGGCCTCGTGTTCCGGACGAGCCGTCGTTTCCCAGGCGCCGCCGATATCGGCAAGCTGGGCCTCGATGCATTCCACTTCCAGCGCGATCGTGCCGCCACCGGCCAATACGAGCTCGACGACGCCCTCTGGCCCCTCGCCCTTGGGAACATACCGGATCGCGAGCAAGGACATGACCTCATCCGCCTTGCCGCGATCGAAGCCGATCGAGCGCACAGCTTCGACGCGCTTGAAGCTGAGACCCGCGCGGCGGCGCTCGAAGCTCTTTGTCGCGCGTGCCGCCTTTTCCCAGACGAAGCGGTTGGCGGCGAGCGAAAACAGGCCAGAGCGGGCCGAAAAGCTCAGGTCACCGACCTTGAACACGGCGTCCTGCATATGGGCCGAGATGATCGCGAGATCATCGGCATCAAGCGCCAGCAGCTTCAGGTCCGTCATGTCACCTCACAGTATCGCCTCTCGGCGGTGCCCGTCGAATTTCATGTTTTCGACATAGGTTGCGGCTTGTCCAGTGGCAACGGGGCAAAAAGACTTTTCGCCCCGTATCGCTCAGAAAGAGATGCTGCCCGGCAGGGTCAGTCGCTGATGCGCTCGACAATGGCGCCGCAGCGGGTGAGCTTTTCTTCCAGCCGCTCGAAGCCACGATCAAGGTGATAGACGCGGGAAACCATGGTTTCACCTTCGGCGGCCAGGCCGGCAATGACCAGCGACACCGAGGCGCGCAGATCGGTTGCCATGACCGGTGCGCCGCGCAGGCGCGAAACGCCCTCGATGCGCGCCGTCTGGCCCGACAGCGTGATCTTGGCGCCAAGGCGGGCCAGTTCCTGCACATGCATGAAGCGATTTTCGAAGATCGTTTCGGTGACATGCGAGACGCCATTGGCGCGGGTCATCAGACCCATGAACTGCGCCTGAAGGTCGGTCGGGAAACCGGGGAAGGGTTCGGTGACGATATCGACCGGGCGGATCGCGTCACCATGGCCGATGACGCGGATGCCGCCCTCGACGGCCGAAACTTCAGCGCCGGCGCGGCGGATCGCTTCAATTGCGGTGTCGAGCAAGCCAAGCTCGGTGCCCGCGAGCGTCACGTCACCGCCGGTCATGGCGACCGCCATGGCATAGGTGCCGGTCTCGATGCGGTCGGGCAACACGCGATGACGGGCGCCAGAGAGGCTCGGCACGCCTTCGATGGTGATGGTGGAGGTGCCGGCGCCCGAGATCTTGGCACCCATGGCGATCAGGCAGTTGGCGAGGTCGACGACTTCGGGCTCGCGGGCGGCATTGCCGATCACGGTCGTGCCGCGGGCAAGCGAAGCGGCCATCAGCATGACATGGGTCGCGCCGACCGAGACCTTGGGGAATGTGTAGCGGGCGCCGATCAGGCCGCCCTTCGGCGCCTTGGCATTGATGTAGCCGCCGTCGATTTCCATCTCGGCGCCGAGGGCTGTCAGCCCCTCGATGAAGAGATCGACCGGACGCGTGCCGATAGCGCAGCCGCCGGGCAGCGAAACGCGCGCCTGGCCTTCACGGGCAAGCAGCGGACCGATGACCCAGAAGCTGGCACGCATCTTGGAGACCAGCTCATAAGGCGCCGTGGTATCGGCCACCGTGCGGCAGGTGAAATGCACCGTGCGCGAATAGGAACCGTCCTGATGTTCGCGGCGACCATTGACGGCGATATCGACGCCGTGATTGCCGAGAATGCGGATCAGGCCTTCGACGTCTGCCAGATGCGGCACGTTTTCCAGCGTCAGCGTATCGGAGGTCAAGAGCGACGCGATCATCAGGGGAAGCGCTGCGTTCTTGGCGCCCGAGATCGGGATGATCCCGTTCAACGCATTGCCACCAACAATCCTGATGCGATCCATGAGAGCCTGCGATACGGGCGAGAAATGCCCGCCTTTCCTGAAGAAGGTGTGAGGGGAAGCCAATCCGGCGAGGCTGGCTCTTTAGACGAAAACCACGAGCGGTTCAATTGACGCCGCAACGCTCGGTTAATCACCGGGTTTGGACGAATTTACGGCAGGATCGGATTTGTCCGCCTCCGCTTCCGCATGCCCGGCCTCCAGGCCCATATCCTGCGATGCGGCGCGCGCAGCCGGCAGACCGATGCCATCCTCGGCCTCACCGGCCCGGCGCGCACGCGACTGCTGCTTGCGACGGGCAAGATTTTCTCTGAGCTTTGCGGCCGCCCGCTCACGGCGGCGCGCCTCCGCATCGGACAGCGCACGTTTTCCTCGATCGGCAAGCCGGGCCGCCTCGATGACGTCCTCGTCCGCTCCGCCCTTGTTTTCCGGGTCATTCGTCATGAGTGCGTGATAACCGATCGAAGAAAAATCGCAAAGTCCCATCACATCCCGTCACAAAACTTGGCCGCCCGAACGCTTTATGACTTGCGCACCCCAAAACTCTGTGGCAATAGGCGCCTCGTTCCGGGCGGCACACAATCTCCGCCCGCCAGATGCTGCTATAGCTCAGGGGTAGAGCACTCCCTTGGTAAGGGAGAGGCCGAGAGTTCAAATCTCTCTAGCAGCACCATTTTTCCTATGGAAAAGCGCCTTAAGCCCCAATAAGTTACTGTTTTCCGTGGCTTCCGTCAATCGGGGAGCTACAAAACATGTCACGAGTCGCATCACGGCGAAGGTGGGTAATGACTGGGCCATGGCCTCATCCAAAGACCGGCATTCTGTACTACCGGAAGGCAACGCCCCCGGATCTCTTCTCTGAGCGTGCCCGACTCAAAGAAATGGGCATCACGGTAACCAGGGAGATCCAGCGCTCACTCGGCACCAGAGACCGCAAGCCCGCCGAAAGAGCCTATAAGCAGGTCTCCGAAGAGGTGGAGGCTCAATGGGACCTCTGGCGCAAGGCGCTGAAGGAAGGGCCTGAGGCGCTTACACCGAAGGAAGAGTGGGCAATCGCTGGAGACCATGCCAAGGAGTTCCTCGCAAAGTATGAGGATGATCCGTATTCCGCCCCTCCCCCGGCTCCTCTCCCAGAACCACCGACCGATGACGGTCACACGTTGCCGCAAATGCTCTCGAAGATGGGGGTCCCTGAGCGGCGGGCCTTTAAGCGTGACCTCAAGGCATTCCTCGCGGCGCGATCTCACGCCCGAACCAAGCTAGCCCTCCGTATGATAACCACCTACCCGATGCTGGCTAAGGCCCTAGGTCCCGACCTTGGCGTCATGCTTGAAGAGGCCCACGGGAAGGACACCAGTGCGGCTCTCGCGAAGTACGGCCTAGTAGTTCCACAAGAGACCCGGCGCATCATCAATCTTCGGATGCTGGAACTCATGGGGACGGCACAACGGGGTATCGAGGCGAGGAAAGCGGGTGACTACCGCCCAGTAGCCGCTCTTGAGGCCGTCCCTGCGTTCACCGCTAGCAAGCCCAAAGCCAAGCCCGAAGGCCTGTCACTGCTCTACCTCCTGGAGCACAAGTCATCATCACAGAGCATCAAGACCAAGACGGTAGACGATACCAGGAGTCATCTCCGGAAGTACGTCCAGTTTGTCGGGCATGATGACGCTCACCGGGTGACTAAGGATGATGTTAGAGCTGGCTCGGGAAATCTGCACAGCTAGGATAAGTGGAATTTCTGCCTGACTTCGGCTTAGATGCCGGGAACAGGAGATACCATGACGAGACGACCGCGCCGGAACCACAGCCCGGCTTTCAAGGCGAAGGTGGCACTTGCCGCCATCCGAGGTGAGCAGACGCTGGTGGAGTTGTCCCAGCAGTTCGATGTGCACGCCAACCAGATCAAGCAATGGAAAGACCAGCTCCTTGAGGGGGCGACGGGTGTGTTCGGCGATGAAACGAAGGCGGAGCCGACGGGTCCGACCATCGATGTCAAAACGCTGCACGCGAAAATCGGCGAACTGACACTGGAGAACGATTTTTTATCCGGTGCGCTCGGCAAGGCGGGATTGCTGGGCGGAAAGAAATGATCGACCGCGAGCACAAGCTATCCGTCGTGCGCCAGGCGAAGCTTCTCGGCTTCAGCCGTGGCAGCGTCTACTATCTGCCTCGTCCGGTGTCTGACGGCGATCTGGCCCTGATGCGGCGGATCGATGAATTGCATCTCGACTACCCCTTTGCCGGAAGTCGGATGTTGCAAGGGCTCTTGAGAGGAGAAGGTCTGGAGACCGGGCGGCTGCACGTCGCCACGCTGATGAAGAAGATGGGCATCGAGGCGATCTACCGTCGCCCGAACACCTCCAAACCAGCGCCAGGTCACAAAATCTATCCCTACCTCTTGCGCAAGTTGGCCGTCACCAGACCCAATCAAGTCTGGGCCATGGACATCAGCTACATCCCTATGGCGAGAGGATTTGTCTATCTCTGCGCCGTCGTGGACTGGTTCAGCCGGAAGGTTTTGTCGTGGCGGCTGTCGATCACGATGGAAGCGGACTTCTGCATCGAAGCGGTCGAGGAGGCGCTCGCCCGCTATGGCAAGCCGGAAATATTCAATACCGACCAGGGATCGCAGTTCACCTCCATCGACTTCACCGCCGTGCTGAAGAAGGCGGAGATCGCCATCTCAATGGATGGCAGGGGTGCGTGGCGGGACAACGTCTTCGTCGAGCGGCTCTGGCGGTCGATCAAATACGAGGAGGTCTACCTCCACGCCTACAAGACCGTATCTGAGGCCCGCCTGGGCATTGGCCGCTATCTGACCTTCTACAATAGCCGACGCCCACATTCATCCCTTGACCGGCAGACGCCGGATCAGGCCTACTTCAACGCGCTGGCACCAATGATGGTGGCGGCATAATCGAGGCGGAATCCACTTAGCAAGACGCCCGAAACTGTTCAGACAAACCGAGCCACCTCTGTTCGCAGGTGGCGAGATGATCTGATTTCGCGGGGCAAGCTCTCGCCGAAGACCGTGTCTGACAGGTACCTTTCCGCCGTGCGCTCAGTCTTGTCTCACGGGGTGAAGGAGTTTGACCTACCCATCAACGTGGCCTCCGGCATTAAAGACAATAGGGCTGCACCTCCGCCGTCCGGGTCCAAAGGCTATACCGAAGAGCAAGCCGTGGCGATCCTGGAGGCAACATTCAGAGGTACTGAGAAGGACGTGTCGGAGCCCCACAAGTTGGCTATTCGTTGGGTACCTTGGATGCTCGCCTATACCGGGCTCCGCGTATCAGAGATCACTCAGTTCCAGGGGAAGAACCTCAAGCAAGAGGACGGCATCCCATACCTCCTCATCACCCCCGAAGATGGCAGTACCAAGAGCGGCAAGGCGTGGACGGTGGGCATTCATCAGCACCTCATTGAACTTGGCTTGTTGGATTTCATTAGGTCGAGAGGAGATGGCCCTCTGTTCTACCATCCCTACGATGATGGGACTGACATCACGGACCTGGATGGCAAGAAGCATCGGGCGCAAGACACTGCCAAACGGGTAGCTGACTGGGTCACGAAAGAAGTTGGCATCGCGGCCCCACATGGCAGACCTAACCACGCCTGGAGACACTTGTTCACAACTCGCAGCCGTCAATGTGGGATGGACAAGGTGGCCTGCTGCCGGTTTCTTGGACACCGAGTTAAGGTGCTTCCAATGAAACTGGAGTGCATTAATGCAACGAAGGAAGTTCAGCCGCGAGTACAAGCTTGAGGCGGTGAGATTGGTTCGAGAGCGTGGGGTCGGCGTTGCGCAGGCATCCCGCGATCTGGATGTTCATGAGAATGTCCTGCGCAAGTGGGTCAGGGAATATGGTTCGGACCCAGCACAGGCGTTTCCTGGTCAGGGACAGATGAAGCCTGAGCAGCTTGAGATCGAGAGGCTTCGGAAAGAAGTGGCCAAGCTGAAGGCGGAGCGTGACATCTTAAAAAAGGCCGCCGCCTACTTTGCGAAGGACGTGATATGAAGTTCGCGTTCATTGCAAAGCACCGTTCGATCTGGCCGGTGGCATGGCTCTGCGAAGCGCTGGGTGTATCGCGTTCCGGCTTTCATGCCTGGTTAAACCGGTCTCCGAGCCAGCATGCCCGGTATGACGAGGCTCTGCTCGACAAGATCAAGGACAGCTTCAAGGATAGCGACCGCACCTATGGCGCGCGGCGTGTCTGGCACGACCTCCTCGCCGAAGGCCTCTCCTGTGGCCTGCATCGCGTCGAGCGTCTCATGCGGGAAAATGCATTGAGAGCAAGGCCGAGACGGCGTGGCTTGCCGAAAGACGACGGTGAGCGCCCTGTCATCATGCCGAATGTGCTAGACCGACAGTTCGCGGCAGCAAGACCGAACCAGAAGTGGGTGGCCGATTTTACCTATCTATGGACGGCTGAGGGCTGGCTCTATGTGGCCGTCGTCATCGACCTGTTCTCGCGACGTGTTGTTGGCTGGTCGATGAGCACCAATATGACAGCCCAGCTCGTTACAGATGCGTTGATCATGGCCATCTGGCGCAGAGGCAAGCCAGATGCGCTCCTCCACCATTCGGACCAGGGTAGCCAATACACAAGCGAGCAGTTCCAGCGTCTCATGGCCGACCACGGCATCACATGCTCGATGAGCCGATCCGGCAATGTCTGGGACAATGCCGCGATGGAAAGCTTCTTCTCATCACTCAAAACGGAAAGGACAGCTCGCAAGGTCTACAGGACCAGGGACGATGCAAAGGCGGACGTGTTCGATTACATCGAGCGCTTCTACAATCCAAAGCGTCGCCATTCGACACTGGGCTACCTCAGCCCTATGGAATTTGAAAACAAAGTGGGATTAGCCTAACTCGGTGTCCGAAAAACCGGCAGCAGGCCACTCTCTCCAAGCCCACAACGGCGATTGCCAATCTGAGGCCATCAGACCTCAACTCTCAAAAGGTATGGGGGCAGTTGGCATCAAGAACGTATGTGAGGCCGGTGGTCCATGCGGGCAGCTTTCGCGAGAAAGTTAATCCCCACCCTTCATCCACTCCTCAATCATCTCGCAAAGCCTATACCTAAAGGGATGAAACAGGAGGGGCTCGGTGTGACCATCAGGGGTAAATCTGGGATGGTCATTCTCATCAGTGTCCCAGGTCCCGAGGTATTCCCCATCCTGGGTGACCACGGAGCCATCCTCCTGGAGGTTGATCCTGTACTGCAATTCGGGGTGTCCTGGGGATGACATGGAATCAGACCTTCGCGCTGGGAGACACCAAGTAGCCTAGTGGCAAGACTTGAGGGGTTCAACTGGGGGAGGCATGGCGGGGCCTGAGGGCAGTGCTACAGGTGATTGGTTTGATGGTGAGAGGAGACAAGCGCCTCCCTCCACTTCACTCGATGTTACCCGGTAGGACGTCAGTCACTTTGAGCACCAAAGCAAGGCGCTCCTCCAAGCCTAGAGGCCGATGATGGAGGCAGGCCAGACCTCAACACTTAGAGGGGAGACTTGGAGTAGATATACCTTTAGTGGCCGGTTATTCGCCGCCGCCCTAAGCCGCCTCCTTGTATCCCCATTCCTGCCCGACCACCGGCTTCTCCACGACGGGTAGCGCCACACTCAGCACCCTCTCAGTCACCTCTTGCATTGCCTCTGCAACGAGCCCTCCTGAAGAAGCCGCGCACTGGACCCCGTCATGTAGTGGCATAGCGCCTATCCCTCTGGCCTTCAGGGTCAAGAGTAGCTCCACCATGATCCGGCTTTCGGTTGCCATCAGTTCTACCCCGTAGTCCTTGCCGATGGCATCTCTAAGCGCCGGATGATGACGGGTGAAGGCATCCATAAGACGCTTTGCGGTCCAGCCTCTAGGCAGCGCCGCCTTGAGTTCTGGCGAAAGCCGCTTGAGGTCTCCCCGTCGAGATAAGAGGGTGAGCATTGCGAGCTTTGCCCCTCCCCGGTGGTCTTCCAGGCCCTCGATTGCATAAGGGTCACCTGGGAACGGCTTACCCGTGAGATGGACGTACATGAGTTGGCAGAAGGCTCCTTGGAAGTCTAAGTCCGTGATGCGTTCGCCGCCAATGGTGATCCGGTGTCGCCTGTCAGACCTCAGTTCCTGCCACCACCCGCCAAAGAGCCGACCACTCAGATTGAAGCTGTGGGGGTCGCTCAATGATCGGAGGAGGAACATGCGGCGGAGGCAGACTGGCCCTTGGTGCTCACCGTCGAACCTGAAGCCGGACTGATTGAGATAGGCGTTGATCCGCTCCATCTGGTCCCGCAGGAGGATCGTCTCCTCCGTGTCCTGGTACTCGATGCGACACTTGAGGGGAGTTCGATCCGCAAAGCTGATCTCCCCGGTTCGCGCATTGAGCCATATGGTCTCCGCCCCTAACGCTCTCCCGATGTCGGAGAGCTTGACCCTCTGCCGGTCGATAGTTGCCGCAAAGTCCGGCGTGGGTGCTACCGTGGTGCTCCGCTCCCGGAAGGCGTAGGGATGGCGGATGAGGAGACCAAGCTCCTCCATCGCAAGGACCACCCCGGAAAGAAGCCGCTTCGGGTAGTCCTCCCGGTCATAACGTGTCGCTTTGGTCTTCGCGGTCGCCACGGCCAAAAGGTCCCGGTTCTCTAGGTGCGGGCTCAGATGCATGATCGCCAAGTTTGCCACTAGGTTCTCCACCACAAGCCCGCGCCTTGAAATCGCATCCCGCCTAGCTGATTGACTCAGGTTGCTCGATATTTGCCGCTCCACCCTCTCCGCTATCGTCTGGGAGAGCGCCTTCAAGCCATCCCCTTCAGCCGTCAACCACGGGTCCAGGAAGATGGCAGGAGGCAGTTCATTCGGGGAAGACATCAACGAATTCCTCCAAGATGATCGGCTTAGGGTGATCCGCCGTGGTGGGCGCGTGGTCTGCCTTGTGCTTGAGGGCGGCTGTCTTGGCCTTCCCCCTTGCGAAGGCGACTGCATGGGCAAAGCCGGGAGCTTCCTGCATGACCTTGTGCGGGCATAGGGACCACCTGGACGGCGTGGTCTCGATGAGCGACACGAGGGCCGGATAGATGGCGAGCGGCTTGAGACCCTTGTTGAGGCCCTCGGTGCGGAGAGCGTGTTCCCCGATGCCTCCCCGCTTGATGTAGCCGTACAGTTGGCCCAGGGCGTGGACTTCGATGCGTCGGCCTTTGGGGAGGACCGAGAGGAGCCGCTCGATGCCGTAGACCGTGGGCGGGATGGCTTCAGGTGCATAGCCGGTCCCCCACATGACCCACCTGACGCGACCATTAACGAGGATCGCGGTGGAGTAGCTACAGGCGGCTAGAGGCGTGGCGGCTCCTGGCGTCTTCTTGGCGGAGGGTTCATGCCAGTGCGCGATGGTGGCTTGGAGTTTGCCTTCAGGGCTCAATTCTGCGAGCGCCTCGCGTAGGCGTTGGTGGTCCATGGTGATGTCCTTGAGGTAAGGGGAGCGACCGAAAAGGGTCATTGATCAGATGTGTCGAGCGATGCAATTTTGCATAACAAGATCACCACCCATGCATTGTTGTCCTAGTACCCCTAATGTATCCAAGCCATTGTTAATGCTTGTAGAGGGTGTGCCTTCTAGGGTTAGTTCAACCGCTTCCTATCGGTCAAAGGTGGGAGCGGGTTGGAGGGATCTTCGGCGTTCAGGCGCTCCCAGCACTCCTCCCTTGAGGTGTTCATGGGCAGTCGCTCCAGGTCGGCCATGAGGTCCTCCTGGATGGTGCTCAGTCTCCCGCATGGAAACTGGTAGGCCGCGAACGGTCTGGATGTGACGCCTCTCCCGGCCCTTCCTCCCTTCCTGTCCATTAGGTGTAGTCCGTGAGTGATGAAGTGGCCCATGCAGTACCCTCGGTGGACAGCCTCCTCTCCGCAAAGTCGGCCTGGGGTCGGCGGCTCGGAGCGGTACATAGTCTCCACTCCTGGCTTCGGCATGATAAAAGCCGTGCAGCGTCCCTCAGACTTGGCTCTTTGCACCTGGGTCTTCAGGCGGCGCTCCAGGTCGATCTCCTGACGCCGCTTTTCCATCAGCCATGTCCGCGTCTGTGGCGGTAGCGTCGAGAGGTCCACGCTTCGCCGGATCTTCTTGTAGTGGTTCATGGGTGTCCTTGTGGATATGGGAAGGAGGAGGCAAGCAACCGCCTCCCCCTTTTTTCGTTCGGTCAGCGTCCCAGAGCCTTCATAAGCTCCTGTGTTCCCGGCTCACGCTTCGTCTGAGCTTCTCGGTTCTTGAGGATGGCTCCACGGGCTTCCTTCTGCCGCGCCTTGATCAGCGCTCGAAGTTCGGGGTTTTCCACCACGAGCTTCCGCCGTGCCTCCATGCGGTACTGTTCGACGAGCTTGCCTATCGCGTGGAGGCGGGTCCCCTTAACGTCGCTGTCACCATCCGGCATGTTCTGGTAGAAACGGGACTGAATGAGTTTGGCGAGATAATCCTTCAGGGGCTTTCGGTGCGGCAGATCCCCGCCAAGTTCCTGCAATCGGTCATAGGCGTTCTGGCCCGACTCCAGGGTGATGTCCCGGAGATCCACACCCTCAAACTTCGGGTCTGGCTTGCCGACACCCCGGCCTGTTTCCAACATCATCCGTACATTCTCGGCTTCCACGACGTCGGAGGATTGTGTGGTGCTGAGGCCAATTTTCCTTGCCACCGGCTCTCCAAAAGCATCCCGCGTGGGCGGAAGCCTCTGGGAGTAGCCTGGGAGGTTCTTCAACGTCATGTCGATGAAGGAACGTGCCTCTCTTAGATACGGGTCCGGGTTCATCCCGCGCAGGGCAGACGACATGGGGATCGTGTTTCCCGCGAGGCTGGCGAGGTACTTTTCTCCCTTGTCGCCAGTGTCGTCACTGAGGGCCTCTAGGGCTTGGTGAAGATTCTGGAGAAAGGTCCTGTCGCTAAAGTTCTTCCCCAGCGCTAGAGCCAATGCCCCGATACCCACCTGAAGTTCAGGGTTCTCGGGTTCATGTCGCAGAGCCTCCACAAGATCGGCCATCATAGCCATGGACATTGAAGCCGGGTCCAGCCTCCCCATAGGGAGGTACTTTCTCGACCCATCAGGCTTCTCGATCACGTAGGAATAAGGTTGCCAGCCAGTTGCCCTCAATTCCTGCTGAAGCTTTGCATCCTTGGGTCCGCCTCCGGTCATTCGCCCATTCAGGGACAGAGTGGCGGCAAGTCCCATGAATGCAGTACCAAGGGCCATCTGACCTACAGCATGTGCTTTCGCCTCCGCACCCTTCACGCCTCGGAAACTGTCACGGAACTCCTTCTGTATGAGGTTCAAGCCTGGGGTCATCTTCCACCCGTAGCGGAGCACGTTGACGGGTGTCTTCACGAACGGAACGATGAACGTGAGCACTGGATGTTGTGCTCTCGCTTGCTGGACACTTGCCCCTGCGGTACCCTTGAGGAGTTCCTGTTGGAACGTGGTGACCTGGGCCTCCTGGAGTGCCTTCGGGTCTAGGGCCTGCCCCGTCGCCGGATCGATTGCCTCCTCCATCTTCTGCCGGATGTATTGCTGAAGATCGGCACCCCTCAGCCCCCTTTGCATCCCCGCCGTCGATGCCTCCGCCTGGACGTATGCCCGATAGCGGAGTGTCTTGAAGAACTCGTCCACGGCACCGAGAGCCCTTGTCGGGAGGCCTACAATGTTGCGGTAGTTGGCGGAGATCCATGCATTGTGTGCGAGGTCTGTAATCGAGGTAACCGACTTCCAGGGGAGAGGCTGCTGGGCCGTCCTGATCGTGCCCCCACCACTGAAGAACTCGGTGTCGTGAGGAGCGAGGATTGAGTCCCCACGCAAGAAGGCGTCCTTCATGGCCGTCCAGGCGTCACCCAGGGAGGCAACGGTATAGGCATACTCCTTGATAGCCCTCTGTCGGATGATGTCGCCACCCTGTTTCGGACCCAGAGCCATAGACCCGATGAGCTTCTCGGTCGGTCTGCCTGCCAGCATGATCACAGAGGAAGTGATGTTGGTGACGTGCGTCGGCCAAAGCCATAGCAGGGAGTTCGTGAGGCTGAAGGTTGCCTCGTCCAGGACCCGATTGAGGAATGTCGGGTTTGCCATCTGTGCCAGCTTTTTGGGGTCTCCCTGCGTCTGGGTAATGAGGTCTGCCAGCTTGGCCCCGTCCAGGTTCCTCACCTTCGCGAGGTCCTCTGGCTTGAACTGGAACTGTCCGCGCATCCGGCGCAAGGCACGGCCACTGTTTGCGGACATGGAGCGGGCATTGGCGAGGAGGTCTGCGGAGGCCATCAGCCTGTCCTTGAGTTCCTTCTCGGCGCGGACTGCATCTCCACCCCATTCGTCCAGGATGCCATTGCGGAGCCTGAAGGCCGCATCATAGGTCTCCTGAAACATCCGGTTCGCCACGAGGTACGAAGCCTCCATGGTCGCCACCATTCCCCGTGCGGATTCTCCTGCTTCCTGGATCTTCCCCATGACCAGGAGCGGGTCTTCACCGAATAGCTCGGCACGGGCCTGGACCATCTCCGACACCTTAGCGTCCGACATGACGGCCCCACCATTGGCGGTGTCCATCTGGGTCTTCAGGACCTTCGCGGAACGGTTGACGAAGGAGAGGACTTCTTCGGTGCCTCGAAGCTTCTGCCACGGGAGAGAGGATATCCGTGAAAGGACCTGTCCTGCTTCGCTTGCCGCCTCCTTGGAGCCGAATTTCCGGATAGCTGCATCCTCATCCGCTGCACCCTTCAGGATGGTCCGCAAGGCATCATCGGAGAGGTCGGTGGGCTGGTACCGTTGTGGGCTTGCCTCCTTGACTCCAGGGGCCGCCGTGGGAGCGATCTCGGTTGATTGTGAGGGATTGGCTGGAGCGCCTTCCGCCGCGCCTGGAGGTGTCTCTGAGGCGGCTTGTCGTTGGACTCCCGGCTCCTCGGTCAGGCGGGCTGCGTCGGTGGTCTCTTTGGTCTCCAGCTTCTTGATTTCCTTGAGGGCCTCGTCCTGCTTGCCAGCCTTCAGAAGCTTGATGGCCTTCACGGCACCTACCAGGGCGAAGTCCAGGCCGATGGACTCAATGGCGTTTTTGAAGCGGCCCTCGGCGGTGGAGTCCTTAGGGTCAGATGACAGGTAGTCGGTCACCGGGTTCTGGAGCGCGGGGAACTCCTCGATGAGGTCAGAGAGACGCTCCTCATGGGGATCGAGGACGACGGTGGAAGCCAGGGCACCCCGGCCCACTTCATAGCCGATCTTTCCTGCCGTGCTGCCCTGACGGACCTTCTGGAGGGCCTTGACGGGCTTCATGATCTTCCCGGCACCAAGGAGGCCAGTCACCATCTGCGAGATGCTGAAGGCTGCGGAGTTGACGACACTCTCGCCCTTGAGTTCGGCAAAGCGCTTCTCGGCCAACTGGCGGAACTCGGACTTGTCTTCCTGCTCGGGCTCCCCAAAGACAAAGTCCTTAGTCTCGAAGGCGGCATTGACCATCCCGGCCCCTACTGACTTCCATGCGTTGATCCCTTTCCCGATGATCGAGGTGGGACCCTGGTGCTGCGGAGGTGGCTCCTGGACCTGGGACGAGGGCTCCCCCTGCTCGACGTCAGGTAGTTCCGCGTCGGCTTCCTGGAGAGCCTGGAGGAGGAGGTCCTCGTTCACGGTGGCGGATGTGGGCTGAGGGCGCGTTGCGCCGTTTGGCTGAGAGGTCGGTGGACCTGCCATTGTCTTCTCCTTGATGTGATGTCGGGATGTGGTGAAGCCTTCGCGGGCCAGTGAATGGCGGCACGGCTAGGTGGTGATTGGTGATGAGATTGTCAGAGGCGGTCTAACGCCTGTTCAAGTGGACGCTTATTAGCCCATAGCGGCTGAGAGAAATGACGGATTTTGAATAGGCTTCTTCGAATGGGAGGGAATTTCCCATAGCAGCCGATCAGGCGCGGCCTGTTCAAGTACGTGGAGATTAGATTTGAGGCTCGGACTCCAGCCCGCGACATCGAGCTTTCTCGGGGCACGGCGGGCGGATCAAGGCATCCCTCTTTCAAGTACGCGCCTATTAGATTTCTGCCGCGAGTTGAACGCCTTTCAAGTACACGCCTATTGCCCCGTCATCCTCTCAGTCCCTGCCGTGAAGGTACCGCAAGTGCTCCGCCACGGCTTCCCCTTTGGGAGTAAGCTGGAAGGTCTTCATGCGTCCATTTGTCGGGTGCTCGTAGGTCTTCACCAGTCCAAAGCCTGGCTTCCCATCACGGTACCGGTCCCCCAGGTAGCGAAGGTGGCCGGAGATGCTTGAGGGTGTCCTTCCTGTGCGGGCTGCAAGTTCCTCCAGGGGCATCGGGCCGTCAACGTGGTCCCTACGGTCGGCCCACATGGCTGCTCCCATGAAGGTCACGAAGATGGATACCGGGAGTTCCAGCGTGGAGGATAGGGAGGCCATGTACTGGCCAGCTTCAAAGTATGCGCGGAGGGCTCGGTGGTCGGACAAAGGCGTCTCCCTAGATGAAAAGGCATGATGGGACCGGCACTAGGCCAGTCCCTAAAGCGATGACTTCCGGAACGATGATTAGGAGCGGCAATGCTCCACCCACTGGGTCATGTTGACGGACCACTGGTACTCGTCGGCGTCATCCTTGTACTCGGTGAAGAACTCATTGAGTTGGTGCGGGAGATGCTCCAGTGCCCATCCGATGGCGGCGTGGGGGTTCTTCAGCATGGTCACAGTTTCAGCGACGGTCTGGGTGGGAGCGATGGCGTCGAAGGGGCCGGTGGTGTTGGTCATGGATTGTCTCCGGTTCGTTTGAGGGTGTTGCAAGAACTACAAGCTACAGCTACAAGTGCCTTCTCAAGAAGCCCGGAAATCCGGGGTTTTTGGCACCTGCTTTGAGGCTTCAAATCTCTCTAGCAGCACCATTCCATCCCCTTGGATTTCTGTATTTCTTTCAATCGCTCCCGGCCGCCGATTGATGGCGACGACCGGGCTGATGGCGTTGTTGGTGCGTCGGCTTTGACTAGTTCTTCGCGAGCGTTTCTGTGATGCGCTTGAAGAAATCCAGATTCTCGCGCTCGTAGCCGAGCGGACTCGCGGGGGCTGCGAGCTTCACGATCACCACGTTGGTCGACCGATCGACATAGGTGTACTGGTTGTAGAGGCCGACGGCGGAATAGGCGTCTGAGCCGCTGATCGTCCACCACTGGTAGCCATAACCATAACCAACCTCAGGATCGACCACGGCGGAATCGGCGGGGGCAACGGTCGAGGCTTCGACCCAGTCTTGCGGGACGACCTGCGTTTCCCCGACCTTGCCGTTTTCCAGCATCATCAGGCCAAAGCGACCGTAATCGCGAAGGGTGGCATTGAAGCCGGCACCATAGAATTCGCGACCAACCGCTTCCGAACCATCGAGCACGTAGAATGCTGGGGCTTCCATGCCAGCCGGTTTCCAGATCTTTTCGCTCATGTAGTCCGCCCCTTTCATGCCGGTCGCGGCCTCCAGAACGCAGCCAAGAACGGACGTATCAAGGGTCGAGTAGTTGAAGGTGCTTCCCTGTTCGTTCAGCGGCTTGGACTCATTTCGCGCATAGTCGCACCAGCGATACTTGTATCCGACCAGCGAGTTGTCATGGACCTTGGTGAGCTGGGTCTCGCTGCCGAACTCGTAGATCTCCTTCCAGTCTATCCCGGAGCGCATGCGGAGAAGATTGAGGATCGTGACATCCGCATAAGCCGTGCCCTTCCAGTCGGGCAGGTAATCGACGACCTTGTCATCGACGCTCTTGATTTTGCCTTCGGAAATCGCGATGCCGATCATGGTCGCCAGCATGGACTTGGCCATGGAAAAGGACATGAAGCGGGTCTGCTCACCGCTGGTGTTGCGGTAGATCTCCTTGACGATCTTCCCATCCTTGATGACCAGCAGCGCGTTTGTCGCGGTCTCTTCGAGGAAGGCATCGAGCCCCTGCTCCTTGCCTTCGAAGACGAAGCTGTTGCCGATGTCACGCTCCTCACGCGGCAATTCTCTCTTGGTCTCCCCTGCTGCCACAGGCCGCGTGGCGAAAAGCTGATCCATGTGCTGGAAAGTCAGGTAGTTCAGTTCCGGCATGAGCATGGCGGCTCGACCGTTGATCATCGTCGGCGTCTCCCAGCGCGACGGTTCAGCAGCAATGGCTGTTGTTGAGATTGACAGCGCGAGGCCGACAGAACAGGCTAGTTTCGATTTCATGAGAACTCCTCCTTTGTTCGCAAGACATACAAAATAGGTGAAGCGCATGGGGCACTCTATCCAGGTCCATCCAGGGGATACGCTCAATTATTGGGCAGGAGCTGCGTGGTCCTATCGGAGCCAGGAGTTCGCCGACGTGACCGAGCAGGCCGGCGCCGTCGGAGGATGGCAGATCGCCAGCAAGCAGTTGGGGCGGGGTCGCTATGCGGCGCTCTCGGAAACGCTGTCGATCGGACAGGTCACGATCACGCGCGACCGCATCAATCTTCCGATCGGACAGGAAACGATCAGCCCCGGAGGGCGTGTGTCGCTGTTCTTCCCGCTCCGATCCGAAGGAGGTTGGCGCGTCGATGGCCGGTGTGAGACGGACGCCGTCATCGCCATGCGGCAAGGACTGACCCATTTGCTCGTTGCGCCCGGCAGTGGCAGCGAACTCCTACATGTGGAAATGCCAGCCGCATTGCTCGCTCTCGATACGAAAGAATCCGTCATCCAGTCGAGACGGCTGCGGCCCGAGGATGAATTTCTGCGCGACTGGCTTCTTTGCCTCCTCGGTCAGGCGCGAACTGGTGGTGGACTCGACGGATCAGCCGCAGCTGCGCTGGAGGAAGTTCTCCTCATGCGCCTTTCAAGCTGTGCCGGGGCCTTTGCACCGGCGCCAAGCCAGAAGATCAGTCGGTCTGCGGCGATCGATCTTGTCAGCCAACTGGAGCGCGCGCTCCTTGAGGAGGACGATATCCCCGAGACCTTCGGAGCGCTCTGCGAACGCTGGTCCTTTGAGCAGAGCGAGGTTGCGGCAGCAACATTCGCCGCCTTCGGACAGGCCCCTGATCGATGGTATCGGATGGCGCGGTTGAACGGCGTTCATCGTGATCTCAGAGCGCGGTCTCGCGGCCTGACCGTGACCCGGGCTGCCACGCGCTGGGGCTTCTTTCACCTCGGGCGCTTCTCCGGTGACTATGCAGCCTTCTTCGGCCGCCACCCGCGGGAAACGCTCAAGGCAAGCTGACGCCGAAATCGGCAGCGGCCGTGCGAACCACGTCGGAGACTCCCGTCAATTGCTTGGCGATCGGGCTCGTCTTGCGCCAGACCATTCCGATTCTTCTCGAAGGCTGCGGGTCCTCGAAGCGGGCGATGGAAACATCGGCGGAGCGTGTTTCCACGGGCATGGCGATTTCGGGGATCAGCGTGACACCGATCCCGGCGCCGACCATCTGGACCAGCGTCGAGAGCGAACTGCCATCCAGGATCTCGCGCGGACGCACCGAACCCATGTCGCAGAAGGAAAGCGCCTGTTCGCGAAAGCAATGCCCCTCTTCCAGAAGCAGCAAGCGCATTTCACGTAGCATGTCGCGGCTTGGGACGGGCTTGTCGGCGTCTTCCCTCGGGCGGACGAGCACGAAGTTCTCCTCAAACAGCGGCATCTCGGTGAGCGATGGCTCGGAGACCGGCAAGGCGACGATCGCGGTATCCAGGCGGCCTTCCGCCAGTTCCTGCAAGAGTTTCGGCGTTACGGTTTCGCGGACATGGATGTCGAGATCGGCATTCTCGCGGGTCAGCGCCGAGATCATGCCGGGCAGCAAATAGGGAGCGACCGTCGGGATGACACCGATGCGCAGGCGCCCGACCAGTTGTCGGCGGTGGGCACGGGCAAGATCACCCAGTTCATCCACCGACCGCAGGATATCGCGCACCCTGACCAGGAACTCCTCCCCGAAGGCCGAGAGGCGCAGCTGGCGCGCAGCGCGCTCGAAGAGTTCCGCGCCGAGGGCTTCTTCGAGCTCCTTGATCTGCACCGACAAGGCAGGCTGGGAGATCGAACAGGCTTCGGCCGCGCGCCCGAAATGGCCATGACGGGCCAGCGCCTCGAAATAACGCAGCTGTCGAAGGGTGAAGTTGATCATAACATAATCCTATGGAACTGATCATATTTTCCAACTTACATTAATCGTTCCGCTTTGCTAGAACAATTCCAGAAGTTGTCGGGGAGCCACCTGAATAGTGCGGTTCTCCAGCTTGTCTCCAAAGGGAACAAGCGGACAACGGATCAGGCGGGGCGGTCCAAAGTCCTGCCGCCAGTTCATCGGATTGTGATGCGGACGTGCTCTTCCAGAGGGTGTCAGCAATTCGATCCTGGAAAAGCGGTTTCTTCAAGGAGGTACACAATGGATACCCTGAGCAACAAAGGCACCGGCAAATGTCCGGTCATGCATGGTTCGAACACGGAAAGCGGCGCAAACGTCATGGCCTGGTGGCCAAATGCGCTGAACCTCGACATCCTGCACCAGCACGACACCAAGACCGACCCGATGGGCAAGGGCTTCGATTACCGTGAAGCCGTCAAGCAGCTCGACGTCGCCGCATTGAAGGCGGACATGAAGGCCCTGCTGCGGGACAGCCAGGAGTGGTGGCCAGCCGACTGGGGCCACTATGGCGGCCTGATGATCCGTCTCGCCTGGCACTCTGCCGGCTCCTATCGTCTGGCAGACGGTCGTGGCGGCGGCGGCACCGGCAATATTCGTTTCGCCCCGCTCAATTCCTGGCCTGATAATGCCAGCCTCGACAAGGCGCGTCGTCTGCTCTGGCCGCTGAAGAAGAAATACGGCAACAAGATCTCCTGGGCCGACCTGATCCTCTTCGCCGGCACCGTCGCCTATGAAGACATGGGTCTGAAGACCTTCGGCTTCGCCTTCGGCCGTCCCGACATCTGGGGTCCGGAAAAGGACGTCTACTGGGGCGCGGAAAAGCAGTGGCTTGCGCCCTCCGACAGCCGCTACGACGACGTGACCAAGCCTGATACGATGGAAAACCCCCTTGCCGCCGTGCAGATGGGTCTCATCTACGTCAACCCGGAAGGTGTGAACGGCAAGCCGGATCCAATGGCGACTGCCGCTCAGGTCCGTGAAACCTTCGCCCGCATGGCGATGAACGACGAAGAAACCGCAGCGCTGACCGCTGGCGGCCACACCGTCGGCAAGGCACACGGCAATGGCGACGCGCAGGCGCTCGGCGTCGAGCCGGAAGCCGGTGATCTCGAAAACCAGGGCTTCGGCTGGATGAACCCGAACCAGAACGGCAAGGCGAGCCTGGCTGTCACCTCGGGCATCGAAGGCGCATGGACGACCAACCCGACCGTCTTCGATATGGGCTATTTCGAACTGCTGTTCGGCTATGACTGGGAACTGACGCACAGCCCCGCTGGTGCACAGCAGTGGCAGCCGATCGGTATCCGCGAAGAGCACATGCCGGTGGACGCCACCGATCCGTCGATCCGTCGCATGCCGATGATGACCGATGCCGACATGGCGATGAAGGTCGACCCGGCCTACCGTGCGATCTGCGAGAAGTTCATGGCGGACCCGGCCTACTTCCAAGACACGTTTGCCCGCGCCTGGTTCAAGCTGACCCACCGCGACCTCGGTCCGAGGGTTCGTTACATCGGTCCGGAAGCTCCGACCGAAGACCTGATCTGGCAGGACCCAATCCCGGCTGGCGCCAAGAACTACGATGTCGGCGCCGTCAAGGCGAAGATCGCAGCTTCCGGTCTGTCGATCGCAGAACTGGTTGCTACGGCCTGGGACAGCGCCCGGACCTACCGCCAGTCCGACATGCGCGGCGGTGCGAACGGTGCCCGCATTCGTCTGGCTCCGCAGCGTGACTGGGAAGGCAACGAGCCGGCCCGTCTGGGCAAGGTACTCTCGGTGCTCGAACTGATCGCCGAGGAATTCGGCGCCAGTGTCGCCGACGTCATCGTGCTCGCCGGCAATGTCGGCATCGAGAAGGCGGCCAAGGCTGCCGGTTACGACGTGACCGTGCCGTTTGCCGCTGGTCGTGGCGACGCGACTGCCGAGCAGACGGATGCCGCAAGCTTCGCCCCGCTCGAGCCGCTGGCCGATGGCTTCCGCAACTGGACGAAGAAGGACTATGTCGTCAGCCCCGAAGAGATGCTGCTCGACCGCGCCCAGCTCATGGGTCTGACGGGCGCTGAAATGACGGTGCTGCTCGGTGGTCTGCGCGTGCTCGGCACAAACTATGGCGGCACCAAGCATGGCGTATTCACCACCCGCGAAGGTCAGCTGACGAACGACTTCTTCGTCAACCTGACCGACATGGGCTTCACCTGGAAGCCGACGGGCAAGAACTCCTACGACATCTGCGACCGCAAGACCGGTGAGAAGAAGTTCACCGCGACCCGCGCCGATCTCGTCTTCGGCTCGAACTCGGTCCTGCGTGCCTATGCGGAAGTCTACGCTCAGGACGACAACCAGGAGAAGTTCGTGAAGGACTTCGTGGCTGCCTGGGTCAAGGTGATGAACGCCGATCGCTTCGATCTCGAAGCCTGAAAGCTACGGCAACGAGCCTCGTGCCCCGAGGCTCGGAACCGCTAGAAGAAGCCGGAGATGCAGCCGCCTCTCCGGCTTTTTGCTGTTTTAGCGCAGGAAGGCGCGAAAGCGGCGCAGGGACAGGACGAAGAACACGGCCGAGATCGCGAGCAGCGCCAGGATCTGCGGCCAGACGACATCGAGCCCGGCATCCCTGAAGAGAACCGCCTGGGCCATGATGACGAAGTGCGTGTTGGGTGCCGCCGACATGATCCACTGGATCACCTCGGGCATGCTTTCACGGGGCGTCATGCCGCCCGACAGGATCTGCAACGGCAGAAGAACCAGCATCAGCAACAAACCGAACTGCGGCATCGACCCGGCGACCGTGGCGAGGAAGATGCCCATGGATGTCGCGGCAACCAGTTGTAGCGCTGCCCCGATGAGGAAAAGGGTCATGGAGCCCTGAAGGGGCACGTTTAGCGCGCCGTGCACGACGACGAAGAGCGAGAACATCGTCGCCAGCAGCACGACCAGGCCCATCGACCAGATCTTGCTCAGCATGATTTCCGCAGGCGTGACCGGCATGACGAGGAGATGTTCGATCGTGCCGTGCTCTCGCTCCCTGATCAGGGCCGCCCCGGTCAGGATGATCGACAGCATGGTGACGGCGGAAATGACTTCATTGATCGATCCGAACCAGCCTTTGTCGAGCTCGGGATTGAAGCGTGCCCGGAGCGACAGACCGACGCTCGCCTGATCCGCTGGGTCTCCCCGGCTGAGGAAATCCGTCACCTCGCGCGTGACGATTTCCTGAATGTACCTGCCGCCGGAAAAGGCCTGGGTCATCTGGGTCGCATCTACATTGAGCTGGATCTGCGGGCTGCGGCCGGCCAGAAGATCGCGCTGAAAACCGGGCGGGATATCGAGTACGAAGGTGTCGAGGCCGGCATTCATGCGGGGATCGATCTCGGCCGGTGTGATCATCTGCGGGGGCAGGAAATAAGGCGGGTAGAGAGCGCTTTCGATACGGGCCGATACCTGTGAGCGATCCTCGTCGACAATCGCCACCGCCGCCTTGTTCAGCGTCTCTGGCTCTGCGGTGGCGGCGGTGTAGATGTTCAGAGTGAAGGCGTAGACGATCAGGAAGAGCAGGGCGGGGTCTCGGGCGAGGCCGCGCAGTTCCTTGATGCCGAGCTCAAGAATGTTTGCCAGCCGCATGGGTCACACCGCCTGCTTCTTGAGGAGGAAGGTGCCTGCGAGCAGCAGGAGCGGACCAATGATTGCCAGCGCCAGCAGTTGAGGCTCGAGATCAGCGAAGGTCAGGCCTTTGGAGAAGACACCGCGCGAGATGGTGACAAAATGGCTCGCAGGATAGATCTGCCCGATCAGAGCCCCTGCCCCCTGCAGGGCGGAGACGGGCGACAGCATGCCGGAAAACTGGACTGCCGGGATGATCGTGATCAGCGTCGTGCCGAAGATCGCGGAGATCTGGCTCTTCATGAAGCTCGACAGGAGGAGACCGAGCGCGGTTGCGGCAAAGACGTAGAGCGAGGCTCCCAGCGCCAAAACCGCAAAGCTTCCGGTGAGCGGCACCTGGAAGCCGAAGATGGCGAAGGCGGTTAGGATCAGGAAATTCAGGAAGGCGATGCCGATATAGGGCAGTTGTTTGCCGAGCAAGAATTCGAGACGCGTCACAGGCGTGACGTAGAAGTTGATGATCGAACCGAGTTCCTTCTCACGCACCACGCTCAACACCGACAGCATGGCCGGAATGAGCATCAGCAGGAGCGGGATCACAGCCGGAACCATCGAAACCAGGCTTTCCACATTCGGATTGTAGCGATAGCGCAATTCGATCTCGAAAGGCGCCAGAGTGGCTTTGTCGCCGTAAAGTTCGCGGGCCTTGCGGGCGAGCCAGCTTGCATGCATGCCCTGGACATAACCCGAGACGGTTTCGGCCCGAGCCGGCATCGCTCCGTCGATCCAGGCCCCCACATCGACAGCGCGATTGCCACGAGCCAGATCGCGGCCGAAGCCGGGAGGGATCTCGATCGCGAGGCTGATGTCGCCGGCGCGCATGCGGCGATCGAGCTCCTGGTAGTCGGTCAGCGGCGGCCGCTCGATAAAGTATCGGGAACCGGCGATCTCCGCGATATATTCCCGGCTCAAGACCGTGTCGTCGCGGTCGAGAGCCGCGAAGGTCAGGTTCTCGACATCGAGATTGATGCCATAGCCGATGACGAACATCAGAATGAGGCTGCCGAGCATGGCAAGCGTGGCTCGAATGGGGTCACGGACAAGCTCCAACGCTTCGCGACGGCTGAAAGCGAGCAGCCGACGGCGATCAAGAAGCGGGCGATGACCTTTCACTTCCGTCGATGGCGCGGGCGCTGAGATTGCAGCGTCTTCAACCTCGCCAGAGCGAAAAGTGGGCACGACTTCTTCGCCGATCGCCTGTTCCAGATGATGGATGAAGGCCTGCTCCAGGTTTTCGGCGCCACAGCTTGAAACGATTGCCTCGGGCCTATCGGTGACCAGAACCTTGCCGGCATGCATCAGCGAGATCCTGTCGCACAGTGCCGCCTCGTTCATGAAATGGGTCGAGACGAAGATGGTCACGCTGTCGCGCCGGGAGAGGTCGGCCAGCAGAGCCCAAAAGCCGTCACGCGCCACCGGATCCACACCCGATGTGGGTTCGTCGAGGATCAGGATGTCGGGACGGTGGATCAAGGCGACGGCGAGCGACAGCCTCTGGCGCATCCCGAGCGGCAGAGCATCGGGCAGTTCTTCCAGCGTCTCGACCAAGCCAAATCGGTTCGCCAGTTCCTCCAGCCGCGGCCCAATTTCGGCATCCGCCATCCCGAAGAGACGGCCATGCAATTCGAGGTTCTGCCGAAGCGTCAGCTCGCCGTACAGCGAGAAGGCCTGGCTCATATAGCCGACGCGGCGACGGATCGCGATGTCCTTGGGATCGACGGGATGGCCGAAGACCTCCGCCCTGCCCTCGGTCGCGGCCAGCAGCCCCGTCAGCATTTTCATCGTCGTCGTCTTGCCGCAGCCGTTCGAGCCGAGAAAACCGAAGATCTCGCCGCGCGGGATCTCGAAACTGACATCATCGACGGCGGTGAAATCACCGAAGCGCATGGTCAGATGATCCGCACGGATCGCGATGTCGCCGCCATCCGCCTCAGACCGTTTCGCAATCCGCAGCGGTTCGTTTCGACCGCGCTTCTCCTGAGGCAGCAAGGCGACGAAGGCAGCATCGAGTGTCGTGGTTGCCGTTCTCTTCCGCAACTCGTCCGGAGTCCCCGTATCCAGTATGCGCCCGCCGTCCATGGCGACCAGCCAGTCGAAGCGCTCGGCCTCTTCCATGTAGGCGGTCGCCACGATGACGCTCATGCCGGGACGGTCGGCCCTGATGCCGTCGATCAGTTCCCAGAACTGCCGGCGTGATAAAGGGTCGACGCCGGTCGTCGGTTCATCAAGGATCAGAAGATCGGGATCGTGAATAAGGGCGCAGCAGAGACCGAGCTTCTGTTTCATGCCGCCCGATAACTTCCCTGCCGGACGATCAGCGAAGGGCGTCAGGCCGGTGGCGTGCAAGAGGCCGGCAATGCGTCGCTCGCGCTCGCGGCGGTCCTGGCCGAACAGGCGGCCGAAAAATTCGACATTTTCGAAGACCGAGAGCGTCGGATAAAGGTTCTTGCCCAGTCCTTGCGGCATATAGGCGATGCGCGGGCAGGATTTGCGTCGGTGCGAGGCACGCGCCATGTCGCCTCCGAAGGCCTCGACCCGACCTGTCTGGATCCTGCGGGCGCCGGAGATGAGCGACAGGAGGCTCGACTTGCCGACACCGTCAGGGCCGATCAAACCAACCATACGGCCTGCCGGCACATCCAGCGAGACATCGTTCAGCGCCAGCGTCTTGCCGTAGGCGAGGCTCACCCCTTCAAGGCGCACGACAGGATCGTCCGATCGAGTTTGCGCCACACCGTTCATGTCACTGCACCAGTGTCGTCGTCAGGCTCTCGGGCCAGGGAGCAGCAGGATCGAGATTGACATAGGCGATCCCTGGCAGGCCTGTTTTGACCTGCTGGATGTACTTCTTGAGCAAGGCCTCGGGGATCTTCGCCTTGACGCGGAACATCAGCTTCTGTCGCTCCTCGTCGGTTTCCACCGTCTTGGGCGTGAACTGCGCGACATCGGCAACGAAACTGATCCTGGCCGGAATGGTATAGGCCGCGGCGGCGTCGAGCACTATGCGGGCTTCGCTTCCGAGCGCGATGCGCCCCACCTCTGCCGTCGGCAGGAAGAAGGCCATGTAAACATCGGAGAGATCGACGATGTTCAAGACGCGACCGCCTGCGCCCAGAACTTCGCCGAGCTGGGCAACGCGGTATTGCACGCGACCATCTCTCGGCGCCCTGAGTGTGCTGTCGGCAATGTCGGCATCTATGCTTTCGATTGCGGCCGAAGCGGCAGCAACAGCGGCTTCAGCATCAATCACCTGGGCCCGGGCCGCACCGATCGCCGCCTCCGAGGCCGCCACTTGCGCTTTCGACGCGGCAAGAGCTGCACGGGCGCTTGCGGTTGCAGCACGGCCGTCATCGACCACCTGCTGGCTCGTGGTGCGGCTTTCCATCAGCCGTTCCGTGCGGGCAAGGGTGGTTTCTGCGGCGTTCAACTGAGCTTCGCGCTGGGAAACAGTCGCAAGGGCTGCCTCGCGCTCGGCCTCCCGCTGGGCAACGACGCTTCTGGCGGTATCGACGGCGACGAGCGTGCGGCGGTGCTCGGCCACGGCCTGGCGGCGATGGGCATCGAGCTGGTTCGTGTCCATCAGAGCCAGCACCTGCCCGGCGCTGACGAAATCACCTTCGTCGACGAGAATGTCCTTCACCCGGCCGCCGGTCTTCGTGGATATGTCGATTTCCACAGCCTCGATGCGACCATTGCCGTGCGCGATGTTGGCCGGCAGGCCATCACCCTCAAAGGTCTTCCAGCCATAATAGGCGCCGCCGCCAACCACGATCAGCAGCAATGCGATCAGCCAGCCGCTTTGACGCTTTGCCATCCGCCATCTCCGAGATCCGCCTGCCATCGCCGGACATCGGCTTCACCAGGACGGCATAGACATAGACGCCTGGACGGTCGGCGAACTTGATCCACGTCAATTAGAGATTGCTATGGCGGACAACATTCGCGTCAAATCAAAACACCGCCCCGGCGAACCGGGGCGGTGCCTTCTGGCGCAACGAACCATGCGTCTAGAAACCGCTGGCAAGCCGGCGGCGAAGATCGTCGATATCAGGGGTGGCCTGCTCCTCAAGCCGCCGTTCCCACGCAAGCGCCGTATTGACGATGACGCCCAGGTCGTCATGGCGCGGCGTCCACTCCAGAACCTGCTTCGCCAATGTGGAGTCCGCCACGACAAGCGACGCGTCGCCGGGACGGCGTGGCGCGTAATCGACCCGGAAATCGGCGTTGGTGGCACGACGCACCGCTTCGATGATGTCGAGCACCGAGTATCCCTTGCCGTAGCCGCAGTTGGCCACCAGGGGCCCGCCACCCTTTCGCAAGTATCGCAACGCCTGGAGATGGGCATCCACGAGGTCGTTGATGTGAATGTAGTCCCGCACACCCGTGCCATCTGGGGTGTCGTAGTCAGTGCCATAGACAGACATCGAGGAACGTTTGCCGAGCGCTGCCTCACAGGCCACCTTGAGCAGATGCGTGGCACCGACGGCGGAATTTCCGGCGCGCCCCTGCACATCGGCACCGGCGACGTTGAAATAGCGCAGCGCCACGTAGCAGAGACCGTGGGCGCGCGCCGTATCGCGTAGCATCATTTCGCTCATCAGCTTGGATTGCCCATAGGGCGATTCCGGCCGCAGTGGCGCATCCTCCCGCACCGGCAGCGGCTTGTCCGGCAGACCGTAGACCGCCGCCGTCGACGAGAAGATGACCTTGTCGATCCCCGCCTTGACGGCGGCCGACAAGAGACGGCGGGTGTTTTCGGTGTTGTTCTCGTAATAGCTCAGGGGATTGGCGATCGATTCCGGCACGACGATCGAGCCTGCGAAATGGATGATCGCCTCAATGTCGTTCTCGGCGAAGATCTGCTTGAGGACAGTCGGCTTGGCGATATCGCCCAGATAAAAACGTGCCTGGGGCGCAACGGCCCAACGAAAGCCCGTGGACAGCCGGTCGACCACGACCACCTCTTCCCCGGCATCGAGGAGAGCCCAGACCATATGGCTGCCAATGAAGCCTGCGCCACCTGTCACCAAGATCGCCATGACTTTTCTTCCCGTGTTCTTCTTATCGGGACATGAAAAGCACGCGCATCTTACGGAGTACTTATCGAAAGCCTCCAAGCCACTGAAACGGCTCACCTATTCGAATTCTTCGTAAAGTTCGAGTAAGCCGTTTCAGTCAAATTTTATCAATTCACCACCCCATCGTGTGGGGAGATCAGAGCGCCTTGATATAGCCGCTGAGACGCTCGGCTGCGTCTTCGATATGGGCGGGGTTGCGCAGGAAGCAGGCCCTTAGGAACGGAAGGCCACCCTCGCCGAAGGCCGTGCCCGGTGCCATCCCGACGCCGGTCTTGTCGACGATATCAAGGGCCGCCCTGCGGCTATCGGTGATGCCATCGATCTTCAGGAAGGCATAGAGCGCGCCTTCCGGCTTCAAGGTCTCGACCCTGTTGGTGGCGATCAGGGCATCGCATAGGATATCTCGCGAGGCGGTGGCGCGCGCAATATTCTCCCGTATGAATTCGTCTCCCTGATCGAGGGCCAAGACCGCACCGCGCTGCATGAACTGCGCGACGCCCGAGGTCGAATACTGGATGAGGTTTTCGAGCACCTGACCGAGCTCCGGCGGAGCAACGATCCAGCCGACGCGCCAGCCGGTCATCGACCAGTTCTTCGAGAAGGAATTGGCAAACATCACCCTGTCGCCCTCCTCCATCACGTCGAAGAAGGACGGCGCCCGTTCGGACGAGCCGTAATAGTAGAGCGCATAGATTTCGTCAGCGAGAATCCAGATGCCGTGGCGGCGGGCAATCTCGAGGATGGCCTTCAAGTCTTCGCGGGTCGCCGTCCAGCCGGTCGGGTTCGACGGGGTGTTGATGAAGAGCGCTTTGGTCTTCGGGGTGATCGCCTTTTCCAGCTGATCGAGATCGAGCACCCAGCGGCCATCGGTGAAGGAAAGCGGAACGCAAACAGACTTTGCGCCGGCGAGATCGATCGCCGAAACGATGTTCGGCCAGCAGGGCGAGAGATAGATCATCTCATCGCCGGGCGAGGTCAGAGCCTGAACGGCAAGCGCGATGGCCTGCATGCCAGACGCCGTGACGTAAAAATGTTCGACCGGCAGATCGACAGTGAAGTGGCGCTTGTAGTAGCGCGAGAGCGCCTGGCGGAGTTCAGGAATACCGCGCTGCCAGGTATAGAAGGTCTCCCCGCCAAGCAGGGCCTCACTGGCCGCACGATTGATGAAGTCGGGCGTCGGCAGATCGCCCTCGCCCGCCCAGAGCGGCAGAAGCCCGTCGCGACCCCGCGCGTAGTTGATGATCTCGACGATACCGCTTTCCGGTGCGGCGAGCGCGCGGGGGCTGAGGCTGTCCAACAGGGCCATGGGAAATTCACTCCTTCGATCGGTGTCGACTGTCTAACCGATCACCGGGTAAAAATCCCATGATATTCCTTGAGGACAAGATCGATCCTGCTGATGGGTTCTGCGATCCGCAGCCGGATCGCAGAGAGGTTTCAGCGAGTCTTCAGCAGGTCGCGGATCTCAGTCAGAAGCTGCACGTCAGCCGGCGGAGGAGCGGCTTCAGAGGCCTTCAGCTCTTCCTTTTCCATCGACTTGCGCAGCGAGTTCACGCCCTTGACCATCAGGAAGATGATCCAGGCGAGGATCACGAAGTTGATGACGACCGTGATGAAGTTGCCATAGGCGAAGACGGCACCCTGCTCGCGGGCGGCGGCCAGCGTGTTTGCCGTCACATTGCTGCTCAAGGGCAGGAAGTAATTCGAAAAGTCGAAGCCGCCGAAAATGACGCCGACAACAGGCATGACGACGTCCTCAACCAGCGAGCTGACGATCAGACCGAAGGCACCGCCGATGATCACGCCGACGGCAAGGTCCATGACGTTGCCGCGGGCGATGAATGTCTTGAATTCGTGTAGCATTTTCCCCTGCTCCTAAATGGTCCCGAGATTTGCCGGCACACAACCGGTCCGGGATCATGGTTAATCAATCTTCACGCTTTCGAAAATGGTAATTTGGCACAGGCCGCCATTCCCTTTCGACTAAGGTCAATATTCGAAACGATTTCAAAAGACGCAGACATGCCCTAAGGTTCCCCACCGGGCGCAGTCGAGGAGGAAAAGGTGTTCCCAGGCTGGATCATCGTTGCGTCAGCGATCGGTTACCTGTTGCTCCTGTTTGCCGTCGCAAGCTACGGGGACCGGAAGACGCGCGTGCATGGCGTTCCTGCGGGGGGACGGCCGGTCGTCTATGCGCTGAGCCTTGCCGTCTATTGCACGTCCTGGACCTATTTCGGCGGCGTGGGCCTTGCCGCCGAGCATGGTCTGGAATTCATGGCGATCTACATCGGCCCGATCCTGATGTATACGCTCGGCATGCCGATCCTGCGGCGGATCGTCGAACTCGCCAAGACAGAAAAGATCACCTCCGGCGCCGACTTCGTGGCAGCGCGATACGGCAAGAACCCTGTCGTCGGCATGCTTGTCACCGTGATCTACCTGGTAGGCATCATTCCCTATATCGCGCTCCAGCTGAAAGCGGTGTCAAGTTCGGTCGCAGCCGTCATGGATCCAACCGCTTACGGCATCGGGACCGGCAATCTCTACTTCATCGACCTGCCACTGATCGTCGCTTTCATCCTTGCCTGCTTCGCGGTGATCTTCGGCACACGCCATACCGATGCGACAGAGCACCAGGACGGCCTGATCCTCGCCATCGCCATGGAATCGGTGGTCAAGCTCATCGCTTTCTGGACATTGGGCGTCTTCGTCATCTGGGTAATGTTCGATGGCCCGGCGGATCTCTGGCAGAAGGCCACCGAGAGCGAGGCTGTCATGGCCGCCCTGACGCATGAAACGCCGCCCAGTCGCTGGCTGTTGTTGATTGCGCTTTCTGCCTTCGCGATCATCATGCTGCCCCGGCAGTTCCATGTCACCGTGGTCGAGAACCGCACGCCCCGGGAACTGAAGCTCGCCGGTATCCTGATGCCGATCTATCTGATCGCCATCAACATCTTCGTCTTGCCGGCGGCCATCGCCGGTGTGTTGATGTTCGGCGGCAGCGGCGATGCCGATCTCTACGTGCTCTCGCTGCCGCTCGAAGCCGGCTCCGGCTTCGTGTCGCTGCTGACCTTCATCGGCGGCTTCTCAGCCGCGACCGCCATGGTGATCGTCGCCTCCGTGGCGCTCGCGATCATGGTGTCGAACGACATGGTCCTGCCGATCTTCCTGCGGCAAAAGCTGCTGGGGCGGCCCAGCCAGCGCGAGGATTTCGCCAAGACGCTCTTGCATATCCGCCGCACGGCGATCTTCGGCGTGTTGCTGCTCGGCTATGTCTACTTCCGATCCGCCGACAACACGACGGGGCTCGCCAAGATCGGCCTTCTGTCTTTCACCGCTATCGCGCAGATCGCACCGGCCATGTTCGGCGGCCTGATCTGGCGGCGGGCCAATGCACGAGGCGCGATTGCTGGCCTCACCATCGGGTTCCTGGTCTGGGCATACCTGCTCTTCCTGCCGAGCCTCGGCGCCGAAGATCATTCCTGGATCGCGTCCGCAGTGCTGGGTTTCCTGTTGCCCGGGCTATCGATGTTCGAACCGCAATATGCCGATCCGCTTGTCAATGCGACAATCTTCAGCCTGCTGGTCAACACACTCGCCTTCGTTATCGGTTCGCTCAGCCGCAATCCGCGCCCTGTGGAGCGCATCCAGTCGGCGATCTTCATCAAGCGCCAGCCGCGTTCCAACTCCGCAACCCGGGGATGGAAGACGAGTGTCGCCGTCGGCGACCTGAAGGCTGCGATTGCCCGCTATCTCGGCAATGAGCGCATGGAGCGGTCATTCCGGTCCTACGAGCAGACGGTTGGCCGCAAACTCGCCGATGACAGTCCGGCCGACATGGCCTTCATCCATTTTTCCGAACAGTTGCTCGGCAGCGCGATCGGTTCGTCTTCGGCGCGGCTAGTCCTGTCGCTGATCCTGCAGAAGGCCGAGGATCCATCGGCCGACACGGTCTGGCTGCTCGACCAGGCCTCGGAAGCGCTGCAATACAATCAGGACATGATGCAGACGGCACTCGCCCAGATGGAGCAAGGGATCGCCGTCTTCGACGCGTCCGACCGCTTGACGATCTGGAACCGGCGCTTCCGCACTCTGCTGGACCTGCCCGAGCATGTCGGCCAGGTCGGATTTCCGCTGCTCGACATGATCGCCATTCTGGCGCAGCGAGGCGATGTTCCGGCCGGTGACACACAGGCTGTGATCCGAAGCTTCCACCAGTTCGACAGGCCGTTTCAGATGGTGCTGGCCGGTGGCCATCGGATCATCGAAGTGCGCTGCAACCTGATGCCCGACAAGGGCCTGGTTGCGACCTTCAGCGACATCACCGCCCGCGTTGAGGCCGACCAAGCCCTGAAGCAGGCCAATGAAACGCTGGAACAACGCGTCAGCGAACGCACGGCCGAACTGACACGGGTGAACCATGCACTGGCGGAGGCCCGCGCGGCAGCCGACGAGGCCAATATCGGCAAGACCCGCTTCTTCGCAGCCGCTGGTCACGACATCCTTCAGCCGCTCAACGCGGCAAGGCTCTATTCCTCGTCACTGGTCGAGCGGCTCGGCGATTCCCAAAACAGCGCGTTGGTCGGCAATATCGATTCTGCTTTAGAATCGGTCGAGAGCATTCTCGGTGCCGTTCTGGACATTTCGCGTCTGGACACCGGCGCGATGAAGCCACGCTTTTCCAGCGTGCCGTTGAACAGCCTCTTGCAAAGGATCGAAACCGACTTCGCGCCGATGGCTCGAGAAAAGGACCTCAAGCTCGTGGTGATGCCGACAACACTGTCGGTCCGCTCGGATCCGACCCTGCTGCGCCGCCTCGTCCAGAACCTTGTTTCGAACGCGATCAAGTACACGCCGTCAGGCCGCGTCGTGGTCGGGGCCCGGCGTCAAGGTGACAAGGTGGTGATCCAGGTGACGGATAGCGGCATCGGCATCCCCTCGTCCAAGTTTCGCACAGTGTTCAAGGAGTTCGCGCGGCTCGAAGAAGGCATGCGAACAGCATCCGGTCTCGGCCTCGGCTTGTCGATCGTCGACCGCATCGCCAAGGTGCTGCAACACCCGGTGGAACTCGCCTCGAAGCCCGGCAGGGGCACGACGTTCAAGGTCGTCATGCCGCTCGATGTCGCCAAGCCGGCCACCCAGGGCGTTGTACCGATCGATGCCGGCAGTCGCTCCACGCCGGCGCTGCATGGCTTCCGGGTGCTGTGCATCGACAATGAGCCGAAGATCCTCGAGGGCATGCAACTTCTCATCTCCGGATGGGGCTGCACCGTCGAATGCGCGGGCTCGATCGCGGAAATGGATGAACTGATCAAGTCCGGCAAGGCTCCGGATCTGGTCATTGTCGACTACCATCTGGACGATGGCAGCGGCATTGGGGCAGTTCTCAGACTGAGAGCACTGACGCAGGCCGACATCCCCGCTCTTTTGATCACCGCCGATCGCTCGGCTGAGGTGCGTGCGGAGGCCGAGCGCCATTCGATCACCGTGCAGCACAAGCCGGTGCGGCCGGCTGCGCTTCGTGCCTTCATCACGCAGGTCTCCTCGCAACGCAGTGCGGCAGCCGAATAGGGCTTTCGCATGAGCGGGCTCGGGAGACCCTATCTTACCAGCTTTTCAAGGCGCGCAGCGTCGGGGTCTTCTTGAAGACGTGATCGTTCATGCGCCCCATCAGACGGTCGAGAAGCGAGACCGCCTCGACCACGGCCGGCCCCTTGTTCAGCATCACGCATTCGGCCCGTGCCGCCATGGCGGCATCGGTCATCTCACCGCGCGTCGGAATGCCCTGCTTGACCATGTCTTCCAGCACCTGTGTCGCCCAGATGCAGGGCACGGAGGCCGCCTCGCAGATCCAGAGGATCTCCTCCTGCATTTCCGCCAGCCGTTCAAAGCCGATTTCCGCCGCGAGATCGCCACGCGCGATCATCACACCGAATGGTCCGCGCTGGCGTGCCCGCGCGATCAAAGCGGGAAGATTGGTGAGCGCCAGCGGCTGCTCGATCTTGGCGATCAGGCCGAGCTGCCGATCAGACCTGCCGTGGCGGGCAAGGACGTCGTCGAGCACATCTATGTCTTCCGGTCGACTGACAAAGGAATAGCCGATGAGATCGGCGCATTCGATGATCATCTCCAGGTCGGCTTCGTCCTTAGTGGTCAGCGGCGAAAGCCCGAGAGCTGTGTCGGGAAGGTTGATCCCTTTTTCCGGCTTCAGGCGTGTGCCGCCGGATTTGGTGCGGCGGACGACGATGATAGCCTCCTCCGCTTCGACGCTGTCGACAACCGCTTCGAGCTTTCCGTCATCGTAACGGAGCCGATCACCGACGGAGAGCCGGGTTACCATTTCCGGCAGGGAAACCGCCGCCGAGTGCAGGACTTTCTCGTCGATACGCGGCGCAGCGTTTGCCACGAGGCGGACACGGTCGCCGATCTGCAACCTTAGCTTCTTGTCGACCGAGGCCACCTCGCCGGTCCTGATCTTCGGGCCGGCAATGTCCATCAGAACCTTGATGTCACGTCCGCAGACGCCGGCGGCTTCCCGGACGAAAGCAGTCATGGCGCGCCAGGCCTCCGGATCGTCATGGGCACAATTGATGCGGGCGACATCCATTCCGGCCCGGGCGAGGTCCAGGGTGAGGTCCGGACCTTCGGCGGCCTGACTGGGCAGCGTCACCATGATCCGCGTCCGGCGGCTGGCCGGCGTTGTGCCGAAAAGGGCAACGGTTGAGGCCTCGAGCCGCGCCTCGCCAGCGAAAAAGTCAGTCTCTGCCGGCATGGCGGGGGCCTCTGCCCGGACGCCCGAGAGCGATGCCAGCGCGTGGATCACGGCATCGATCGTCGGCAGGACCCGGCTTTCCAAACGGCCCATCGAAGAGAGCCCGAGCGCCATGAGGCGGCGTTGCAACAGCCGGATATCGTGACGACGCAGAGCGAGATAATGGGCCAGATTAACGATCGCAGGGTCCACTTCACCATGCCCTGATGATGAAAGCGATGCTCCGTCGAGGATCGCTTGCCTGAGGGTCATCATCTCGGTGTGAATTTCAGCCGCGCGGATGGTGGCGTCGGTGGTCTTTCGCATGTTCATGATCGGCCCTGCCTGATTGTTGCAGAACCCTAATCCCGGCTTGTTGACAGCCCAATGACAGTCGATATCGCAGGGATCTCAGAGCCTGAGGCTCCATACGGTGGCGTTCACCACGACACCGGGTTCAGCCACGAGCCTTGCCGCTCGTACCGGCTCAAAGCCGGCGATCCGCTTGGTCCCGGCCACGCGCCCGCCATCGGCGAAAACTTCCAGAGAACCGTAGTCGAGGAAGACGCGCAGACGGCGAGCGCCGGCGGCCTTTGCCAGATAGCGCGGACCCGGCGGCTCTTCGGGGCGGTCGAGATAGCCATGCAGGATCTCGAGGCCTTCCTCATGCTGGGCAATGGCGAGGCGAATATCCGGGTGATCGAACTCCAGCCGAAACGCGCCGCCGGCCTCGGACAACTCGAAAGTTATTTCGGCAGCACCGTTGGGCAGCTCGATGCGTTGCCCCGACGCCAGCCGCGTGCGGTCGAGCATGCGCGCGCGCAGACTTTCGGCCGCCCCGATGGGAGGCGTCAGCAGCGTATCTCCTTCGAGGACGAGCGTACGCGGCAAGGTCATCGCAGAGGGGAAATCGACCGTCGGACCGGTGTCGGCCCAGTTTCCGAGCCATCCGATGCCAACGGGCGTATTGCCGTCGACGAAGGCCTGGAAAGCATAGTTGTCGGTGCCGAAATCGAGTTCACGGCCGAAGGACTTGGCGAAGCTTCGCCCATCGAACCAGCCGATGTCGATCATCGTCAGGTTTCGCCGACCCGTCTCCTGGTCCTCGCCGTTCATCAGGCCATAGATCAGCGCCCAGCGGGTGGCGGGATCACGGTAGTCACCATCCATCGGCAGAAGACAGGGGCATTCAAGCGCAGAGGTTTCATAGCGCGTCTCGGTGTAGAGCTTGCCGACATAGACCCAGCCGGAAGCCGCGGTGTTGTCCTCCGTCTCGTAAAGCAGCACGACACCGCCGGTGTCGCTCTGACTGCCGAGCAGCATTTTCCAGAGGCCGTCAGGCCCCCGGAACACATAGGGGTCGCGGAAATCGAAGGTCAGACCCTCGCCATCCGGCCTGCGGGGCAGGAAGACCTCGGCAGCACCCGCGCTGAACAGATCGGTCGATGTCGCCGTCAACTGGATTTCCTGTTCGGGAATTCGGTCGGCAATCTTCTCTGTGAAGAAGACGCGGATGCCGGGCCCGTCGGTGCGCGCAATTGCCGAACCGGAAAATGCCCCACCGCGCTTATCCGGCCTGACCGTCAGTTCTTCCGATGGGAAGAGGAAGACCGGCAGGTGTCGCCAGCGCAAATAGTCGGACGAGACGGCGTGACCCCAATGCATGTTGTTCCAGATCCGGCCATGCGAATAGTGCTGGTAGAAGAGATGCGGGCGCCCGCCGAACCGACCGAAGCCGTTCGGATCGTTCATCCAGCCGAAGGGCGGGCGGAAGTGATATCCAGCAGGCAGATCCGGCGGCTCGTTGGCCGGATTGGTGTGGATGACCGTAATGCCGGTTTCCAGCACGTCCGATGGCGTAAACCAATAGGCAACCGAGAGTGAGGTGACCGCCGTATCATAGGCCAGTGTGACCGTGCCGCCACCGAAGACGTGGTAGATACGGAAGGAGTTTTCCTCCGAATTGACGGCCTGGACTTCGCCGAATTTGCCATTGACGCTGTAGAAGGAAACGGCTCCCGGCTCATCCGGCGTCACGGCCTTCAGCCAGAGATGCAACATCGCATTGACGGGTAGTTCGACGTCGATGGCCCTGTGGCCTTCCGGTATGCCGGTCGTCGTCGTCATCATGCGCATCTTCCTTTCATTCCTGTCGCCACCGTTCAACGGCACGGCCCGGCGACTGTTCCATGCCTCGATGTCACAGAGGCTTCAGAAAACCGTCATGGCGGCTTCACCCGAAGCGCCTACTGCGGCGAGAGCGACATTGAAGATCGGAGCCCTGCTCATGCGTCTCGCCGTTCTCGTCCTCGGCCTGCTTCTGACCCTCGTCACGGGGGCTGCAAGCCTTGCCCCCATTCCTCCGTCCAATCGTGCGGCCCTCATTCACGAGCGCCTGACTAAGGCCAACCTCAACCGCGATCATGTCATGGTCGTGGCCCATCGCGCCGGCTGGAAGAAGGAAGGCGTCGTTGTCCGCGCCGAAAATTCGTTTGCCGCCATAGACCACGCCGTTTCGACCGGGGTTGAAATGGTGGAGCTCGACGTGCGGCGCTCGAAAGACGGCGCGCTCGTCATCATGCATGATGAAACACTCGACCGCACTACCACGTGCCGAGGAAAAGTGGCCGAGTTCACCCTTGCAGAGCTTATAAGCTGCCGGCTCGTGGTCGAGGGAGACCGTCGCACGACCGACGAACATGTCTTCACGCTCGAAGAAGCGATGCTGCATGCGCGCGGCCGGATCCTGATCAACATCGACAACAAGCTCGAGCCGGAAGCCCTGGTCGAGATCGCGGATCTCGCCCGCAGCCTCGGCATGACCGACGGCGTGCTCCTGAAGATGGCCGTCTGGAATGCCGACCGGCTGCAACTCGCCCGCGACATCCGCCGCGCCATCGGGGCCGACTTCGCCTTCATGCCGATCCTTGCCGATGACGCCGTGACCGAGCCTGCCTTCATCGACCGCGCCCAATCAGCGCTCGGCGCACCGGCCGCTGAGCTAGTCCACTGGTATCGGGATTCATCGGAGCCGATCACTACGGATGGCGGACCTCTGCTCTCGCCTCTCGCCCGCGCGGCAGCGGTCCGGAATAACACGCATCTCTGGATCAACACCTATCCGATCACCGATCGCCCTGAAGGCATGGTGGCGGGCGGACGCGGCGATTATCTCGCGCTTTCGACCGGGCAACCCGAGGATGTCTGGGGCTTCTTCGTCGAACGGGGCGTCACGATCATCCAGACGGACGAGCCGGAGGCGGTGATCGCATGGCTCGACGCTCAGGGGCTGCGGCGGTCGTATGAGCTGACGAACTGAGGCGTCACCCAAAGCCGGAAAGAGAAAAGGCGGCCGTCAGCCGCCTTTTCCTTTGGTAAACTCTGTAAGCTCACGCGGCCTTAGCGGCTTCACCGTAGGGGTCGAAGCGGCCGTAGAAGGTTTCACCCTTGGCGGCCATGTCCTTGAGCAGCGGCGTCGGGGTGAAGTGCGGGCCGTAGTCCTTGGCGAGGCGTTCGCAAAGCTCCACGAAGGTCTTCACACCCATGCCGTCGATGTAAGACAGCGCGCCACCGGTGTAAGGCGCGAAACCGAAGCCGAGGATCGAGCCGACATCGGCTTCGCGCGGGTCGGTGACGATGCCTTCCTCGACGGTGCGGGCGGCTTCGAGCGCGATTGTCGCGAGGAAGCGTTCCTGCAGCGTCTTGACGTTGACGGCTTCTGGCTTCAGCTGCGGATGGAGATCCTTCAAGCCCGGCCAGATGTGCTTCTTCGCGGGTTTGGCTGGATAGTCGTAGAAGCCCTTGCCGTTCTTGCGGCCGAAGCGCTCTTCTTTCTCGACCATGCGGGAGACGAGCTCCATGTGGCGCGGGTCGATGGCCTTTTCACCAAGATCGGCAACGGTCGCCTTCAGGATCTTGTAGGACAGATCGATCGCGACTTCATCGTTCAGCGCCAGCGGACCGACCGGCATGCCGGCGAACTTCGCGGCATTTTCAATCATGACCGGCGGCACGCCCTCGATGAGCATGTTGTAGCTCTCGGACATGTAGCGCAGGACACAGCGGTTGACGAAGAAGCCGCGGGTGTCGTTGACGACAATCGGGGTCTTCTTGATCGCAGCCACGTAGTCGAGGGCGACGGCCAGTGCCTTGTCGCCGGTTTCCTTGCCGAGGATGACTTCGGTCAGCATCATCTTCTCGACCGGCGAGAAGAAGTGGATGCCGATGAAATCGACCGGGCGCTTCGAGTTCTTGGCCAAGCCCGTAATCGGCAGCGTCGAGGTGTTGGAAGCGAATATTGCGCCTTCCGGCAGGACGGCCTCGACCTTCTCGATGACGGCTTTCTTGACGTCGCGGTCTTCGAAGACGGCTTCGATGACGAGATCGGCGTCGGCGAGCGTGCCGTAGTCGTCAGAGGGCGTGATCAGCGACAGGAGCTTGTCGCCTTCGTCCTTGGTGAGCTTGCCCTTACCGACTGCGCCGGCAACGAGACCTTCGGAATGGGTCTTGCCCTTGCCCGCAGCCTCCATGTCACGGTCGATCAGCACGACATTGATGCCGGCCGCAGCCGTCACGTATGCGATCGAGGCGCCCATGAAACCGGCACCAACGACACCGACCTTCTTGATCTCCGACTTCGGCTGACCGGCGGGGCGGCGGGCGCCCTTGTTCAGCTCCTGCATCGAGACGAAGAGCGAGCGGATCATCGAATAGGCTTCGGTGGTCTGGACGATCTCGGTGAAATAACGCTGTTCGATCCTGAGACCGGTATCGAAGGGCACCTGCAGGCCTTCGTAGACGCTCTTCAGGATCGCAAGCGCTGCCGGGTAGTTGCCGGCGGTTTCGCGGCGCAGGATCGCGGACGCGGCCGGCCAGAGCTGGGCTGCGGCAGGCGTCCAGATGCCACCGCCGGGAACCTTGAAGCCCTTTTCGTCCCAGGGGGCGACAGGCTTCAATCCGTCCTTGATCATCTGCTTGGCGGCATTGATCAGTTCGCCGGGCTCGACGACCTGGTGCACGAGGTTCATCGCCTTGGCGCGGGCGGCCGACAGGGTCTGACCGGTGGTCATCATCTGCAGGGCATCCTGCGTGTTGGCGAGGCGAGCAACGCGCTGCGTGCCACCGGCGCCGGGGAAGATGCCGACCTTGACTTCCGGCAGGCCGATCTTGACCGATTTGGCGTTCGAGGCCACACGGCCATGGCAGGCGAGCGACAGTTCGGTCGCGCCACCCATGCAGGTACCGTTGATGGCGGAAACCCATGGCTTGCCGTTGGTCTCGATCTTGCGCCAGAGCCAGGTCATGCGACCGGCGGCGTCAAAGAGCTTCTGGACGGCGGCGGCCGGGTCCTTGGCCTTTTCCTCTTCGAGCATGGAGAACATGCCCTTGATCATCGTGAGATCGGCCCCACCGGAGAAGGAGGACTTGCCGGAGGTGAAGACCACGCCCTTGATGCCGTCGTCGGCAACGGTCTGGTCAAGGATCTTCTCGATCTCGTCCATCACTTCCACGGTGAAGACGTTCATCGACTTGTCGGGCATGTCCCAGGTGACGAGTGCAATGCCGTCTGCGTCTGTCTCGATGGTAAAGTTCTTGTAGGTCATGTTGGGATTCCTCTTCCCTTGATTTCGCCGATGTCGCCGCCGCTCCGCATTGGGTGCGATCTGGCGGGGTTAAGCCCCTCCCCCTTGTGGAGAGGGGTTGGGGAGGGGATCTTGTGCAAAGGCCCCTCCCGCCTGCCGGCCACCCTCCCCACAAGGGGAGGGTTAAACCCCATCAAACGCGCTCGATGACCGTCGCCGTGCCCATGCCCGCACCGATGCAGAGCGTAACCAGCGCGGTGTTCAGATCGCGGCGTTCCAGCTCGTCGAGAACGGTGCCGAGGATCATCGCGCCGGTGGCACCGAGCGGATGACCCATGGCGATGGCGCCGCCAGCAACATTCATCTTCGAATGGTCGACCTCGAAATGCTGCATGAAGCGCAGGACGACAGCGGCGAAGGCCTCGTTCAGTTCGAACAGGTCGAAGTCGGAGATCTTCATGCCGGTGCGCTTCAGGAGCTTTTCCGTCACGTCGACAGGACCGGTCAGCATGAGGGCCGGGTCGGAGCCGATATTGGTGAAGGCGCGGATGCGGGCGCGCGGCTTCAGGCCCATCGCCTCGCCGCCGGCCTTGGAGCCGACCAGAACGGCAGCAGCACCGTCGACGATACCGGAAGAGTTGCCGGCATGATGGACATAGGTAATGCGCTCGATCTCGGGGTGGGCCTGGATGGCAACGGCTTCGAAGCCGCCCATTTCGCCCGGCATCTGGAAGGAAGCGTTGAGGCTGGCCAGCGACTGCATGTCGGTGCCGGGGCGCATGTGCTCGTCACGATCGAGGATGACGAGGCCATTGCCGTCCTTGACCGGGATCACCGACTTGGCGAAGTTTCCGGCAGCCCAGGAGGCGGCAGCGCGCTTCTGGCTTTCGACAGCATAGGCGTCGACGTCGTCGCGCGTGAAGCCATATTTCGTGGCGATCAGATCTGCGGAAACGCCCTGCGGCATGAAGTAGCCGGGGAAGTTTACCGAGGGGTCCATGTACCAGGCGCCGCCTGACATGCCCATGCCGACGCGGGACATCGATTCCACGCCGCCAGCAATCACGATGTCGTCGGAGCCAGCCTTGACCTTGCCGGCCGCGAGGTTGATCGCGTCGAGACCCGAGGCGCAGAAGCGCGAGATCTGCATGCCGGGGGCTGCGAAATCATAACCGGCTTCGAAGGCGGCGGCCTTCGGGATCACTGCGCCGGCTTCCATGACCGGATCGACACAACCGAAGATGATGTCGTCGACGGTGGACGTGTCGAGGCCGTTGCGGTCACGCAGCGCTTCCAGCGTCTTGGCGGCCAGGCGCGGCGTCGGCACTTCGTGCAGCGATCCGTCCTTCTTGCCGCGCCCGCGGGGCGTGCGCACGTGGTCGTAAATGAAAGCGTCAGTCATCATCTCTCTCCCTTGGGCGCATGGGGGCGCCGGAATTTTACTGTCCTCCCCCTGCCGTTTTCCGGACAAGACGGGGGCTGCATCCTCGGGTCAACCCTCCCCCTTGTGGGGAGGGTCGGAGCGCAGCGACGGGGAGAGGGTGCAGCTTGAAAAGGCCCCTCCCCACCCCTCCCCACAAGGGGGAGGGAGCAGGTCGCGCAATCAAAACGCCTCGGCGGCCATTTCCATCAGGCTGTCGGCACCGGTTTCGATGCGAGCCTTGCGCAGCGCCGTTTCCGGCATGACCTTTTCCATATAGAAACGGCCGGTCAACAGCTTGTTCTTGTAGTAGTCGGCATCGCCAGACCCTGCGGCCAGGTTATCGTTCGCCGCCTTGGCCATTTTGGCCCACATGTAGCCGAGCACGACGAGGCCGAAGAGGTGCATGTAGTCGGTCGAACCGGCACCGGCATTGTCGGGCTTGGCCATGGCGTTCTGCATGAACCACATGGTGGAAGCCTGCAGATCGTTCAGGCCCTTCTTCAGGCTCTTGGTGAAGGAGGCCATCTTCTCGTCATTGCGGTTCTCTTCGCAGAAATCGCCGATTTCCTTGAACAGCGCCATGACGGCACGGCCGCCATTGAGGCCAAGCTTGCGGCCGACGAGGTCGAGCGCCTGGATGCCGTTTGCGCCTTCGTAAATCATCGCGATGCGAGCATCGCGGACATACTGCGACATGCCCCATTCTTCGATATAGCCGTGGCCGCCATAGACCTGCTGGGCCATGACCGCATGGTCGAAGCCCTTGTCGGTCAAGACGCCCTTGAGGATCGGCGTCATCAGGCCAAGCACGTCGTCGGCAAGCTGCTTTTCAGCCGCATCGCCGGAACGGTGCGCGACGTCGGACTTGAGCGCCGTCCACAGGGTGAAGGCGCGGCCGGCTTCGTTGAAGGCCTTGATGGTCAGCAGCGTGCGGCGAATGTCGGGATGCACGATGATCGGATCGGCCTTCTTTTCCGGCGCCTTGGCACCTGACAGAGACCGGCCCTGGATACGCTCGCGGGCATAGTTGGCGGCGTTCTGATAGGCGATTTCGGAGATCGACAGACCCTGCAGACCAACGCCGAGACGGGCCTCATTCATCATGACGAACATGGCCGCGAGACCCTTGTTCTCAGCGCCGATCAGGTAACCCGTCGCCTCGTCATAGTTCATGACGCAGGTCGCGTTGCCGTGGATGCCCATCTTGTGCTCGATGGCGCCGCAGGTGACCGTATTGCGGCCGCCCACCGAACCATCGTCGCCGACCATGAACTTTGGCACGATGAAGAGCGAGATGCCCTTGGTGCCTTCGGGCGCGCCTTCGATACGGGCGAGCACCAGGTGGATGATGTTGTCCGACATGTCGTGTTCGCCGGCCGAGATGAAGATCTTCTGGCCGGAAATCTTATAGGCGCCGTTGCCGTCAGGAACCGCCTTGGTGCGAAGCAGGCCGAGGTCGGTGCCGCAATGGGGCTCGGTCAGGTTCATCGTGCCGGTCCAGATACCCTCGACCATCTTCGGCAGATACTTCTGCTTCTGCTCGTCGGACCCATGCTCCAGGATCGCGGCGATCGCGCCCTGGGTCAGGCCAGGATACATCATCAGCGCCATGTTGGCAGACGACATATACTCGCCGACGGCAGTGTGCAGCGTATAGGGAAGACCCTGACCGCCGAATTCAGCCGGGATCGACAGGCCGAGCCAGCCACCCTGACAGTAGGCGTCGTAGGCTTCCTTGAAACCCTTCGGCGTCTTCACCGAACCGTCGTCCGAGCGAACGCAACCTTCCTGGTCGCCGGAGAGATTGAGGGGGAAAAGCTGCTCTTCCGCAAGCTTGGCGGCCTCACCGATGATCGCTTCGATCATATCGGGGGTGGCATCCTCGAAGCCCGGCAGGTTGTTATACCGCTCCAGGCCAAGCACGTCGTTGAGAATGAAAAGCGTGTCGTTTACGGGGGCCTTGTAGACAGGCATCGGGCATCTTCCTCCAAAGACATGGTTTCCGAGGGGATCGGACTGGGTCTGCTTATACAAATAATTGACGTGCGCGTAAACGTCAAAGTTTTTGGCTGCGGCATTTTTGTGCCGGATGCAGCACCCTCCCCTTCCTTGCGCAGCTTCTAACGAAAGGCGCTTGCGCGGGGCGTGACGGGAGACGACGGACCACCGCATTCACTGATTTTTGGCGAAGCTTAACGGCTTGTTTACCATGTTTCATGAAAGGTTGCGTTCGAAAGCTGGTGATCCATCCGCGATTCCGCCGCGCCTCCCCGCCCCCCTGGGCCACGAGGCAGTCGTCGGGGTCAAATGGGACCACCCGGACGCATTCGGACGCACTTTGCATCCGGCACCATCGAGGCGAGCAGAACCATGAACGGATCGCGATCCCAGACCCAACGGCCCGGCAGCCCATCCTCGCTGGATGCCTTGAGCCGCACGATCGAAGGGCTCGAGGCTCGCATCGAGGGCCTTATCGGCCAGCAGACGGCCCGCAGCCGCGGTGCAGACGAGCCGGTGTCACGCGCGCTTCCCGGTCGTCGCGCGAGCGATCCGCCGCGCAGCGAACGCGATACGCGGCCGGATCCCCTGGCTGAAATTCGCCAACGCCAGCGCGCTCTGGAAGAAAGCCGCAAACACGGCAGCGAAGGCAGCCTTTATAGCCGCAGCGACGATGCGCCGGCGCGTGCGCCCTTGCGTCAACCCGTTCCTCCGCTTGCCGATCCGCAGCCGGCCTATACCACCCGTCCGAGCGCCCCGATGCCGGCGCGCGCAAGCGACGACATTGTGGAAGCCCTGAGCGGCCTTCGCCGCGAGCTCAAGCAGGATATCGGCGAAAGCCTGTCGCGCGAGATCGCCGGCCTTCGCAACGAGATGCGCTCGATCCGCCAGCTCGCCGAAGAAAGCCGCCCCCAAGACGACATGCGCCAGGACATCGCCCGTCTGGCTGAAAGCATCCAGCGGCTCGAGGGCATCAAGGCTCCGGGCACCGACGGTCTGCGTGAAGACTTCGACGACCTGCGGTCGCTGATGGACGGGCTTGCCCGCGAGGATTCCATGCGCCGCATAGAGCGCCGCTGGGAAGATGTTGAAGTCCGTCTCGATGGCCTCGACACCGGCGCGATGCGCGACGAGATCATCCGCATCGCCGACCGCCTCGACGACATCAAGTCGCAGCTCGGCGGCATGGGCGACACGCGCGCGATCCGGGCTTTGGAAGACAAGCTGGTGACCGTCGCGTCTGCGCTCGAACATATCGGCGCACATATCGATCCGAACGAGCGCAAGCTCACCGAGCAGTTCGCCTCGCTCGACATGCGGCTCGACGAAATCACCCGTGCCATCGCGGCCGGCAGCCGCAACACCGGTCCGGGCAATGATCCGGCAACCTTCCATCGGCTGGAAGAGCGGCTCACCGGCCTTGCCCGACAGATCGAGACCATTTCCGAGCGGCGCCCGCCGCAGCCGGATGCCTCGCACGAGATGGCCGAGCGGCTCGAACTCCTGACGGAGCGCATCGAACAGCTCTCCACCGAACAAAGCGCCGTCCGCCTGGAAGAGCGTCTCGAACAACTCGCCTACATGCTGGAAAAGGTACAGCGGCCGGCGCCTGCGCCGGAACTGACCGGCTACCTTGCCGACATCTCGCGCAAGATCGATGCGCTGGATGGTGGAGCTGTCAACGACCGCCTCGCAGACAGGCTGGAACTTCTTTCACAGCGGATCGAGGAGCTGGATACGCCGCAGGCGGTCGCCGTCATTGACGACAGCGCGCTTCGTAACCTGGAAGACCGGCTGAATGCCGTCGTCGATCGCCTGGAGGAAACGAGTTCCTCTGCCCCCATCAGCGAAAGCGCCAGCCTCAAGGGTCTGGAAGACCAGATCGCCCATCTCTCCCAGCTGATCAGCCAGCCGTCGCCGTCCGATCCAGAGGTCTCTGGCCGGATCTCGGCCCTTGAGGATTATGTTGCGACGAGCGACGAATACATCATCGAGGCAGCCCGTCAGGCCGCCGAAACCGTCATGGCCAATTTCGCCCAGCGCTTCCCAGTCGGCAGCCAGGCGGCATCGGCTGACATTTCTGCGCTGTCGGCCCTGTCCGATCACCTGAAGCAGCTCGAAGACTATAGCCGTCATTCGGAAGAGCGGACCCACCGCACCTTCGAGGCCCTGCATGACACGCTCGTGCAGATCGCCGGAAGGCTCGACGAGTTGCACCATATCGGACAGCAGACCGAAGCAGCACCTCTCTTCGCCCAGGCTCCTGTTGCTCCCGCACCGCGCGCACCTGAAGCCGCGGCACCGGTTCCGCAACCGCCGCGCATGATGGCGGAACCCGTCACCGAACCGGCACATCCGATTGATCAGGAACTGCTCGCGGCAGCGGACGATTTCGCCCAGACCATGACCGCACTGCCGGTGATCGATGCCGCGCGTGAAAAGAAGGTTGCGAAGCCCAGCCTGCTCGCCGGTCTCGGCAAGAAGCTGATGCCGGGCAAGAAGGCGCCGAAGGCCCCTGCCGAACCGCGCCAGATGGTCGACCCTTCGCCGTCGATCGATCCGGTCGATGTGCTGCCGCCCGACGACGCGAATGAACTCCTTGAGCCCGGCTCCGGAGCGCCCGATGTACGCAAAATCCTTGAGCGCGTTCGTGCCAGTCAGCAGGCAGCCAAGGGCGCCAGCCCGGCCGGCGCCGACAATGGGGACCGGACGGACTACATCGCCGCCGCCCGGCGCGCCGCCCAGGCGGCCGCGATGGAAATGGATCGCGCCCAGAAGACAGCGCCCTCGGGCAACAAGACCGTGGCCGATGTGAAGGCCAAGGCGAAGTCAGGGGAAACCTCCCTCTTCGCGCGGTATCGCCGCCCCATCATGATGGCCGTGGGCGCCGTGCTCCTCGTTGCCATGGCCATGCCGCTCGTCAATACGCTGACCCGCAGCGATGCGCCCGCTGTTGTCGAAGAGACCGGCCCGAATGAGACGAGCGAGGCCGTCATCGCAGAACCTGCGGTCGAGACCGCTGGTGAAGCTGCTGTCCAGAGCGACACCGGCACGGCGACACCGTCGGCGGCCTCCGCTCAGGCAGAGCCTCCAGCCGAGACTGAGGAAGACCTCGTCGCCGTTCAGGCCGCATCGACGACACCGGCACGTGTTCAGGCGGGTGAGACGGCTCCTGTCAGTGCGCTGATGGCGCCCGCGGCCAGCGCGCCCAGCCAGACACTCGAAGCGCCAACCAGGGTTGCCGATTCCGCGGCCAACGTCGTTGTCGCCCAGGAAATCGCGCCCGCGGCTCCGTCAGCAGAGATCGTCGTTCCCTCGGAAATCACGCCGCCATCGCTTTCGATTGCTGCCAAGAATGGCGATCCGGTCGCGCTCTTCGAAATCGGCGCACGTTATACCGAAGGGCGCGGTGTGAAGAACGACTTTGCCGAAGCGGCCAAGTGGTATCGCCTCGCCGCCGACAAGGGTTTTGCGCCTGCCCAGTATCGTCTGGCCAATTTCCTCGAAAAGGGCACGGGCGTCGCACCCAATATCGGCGAAGCGAAGCGCTACTATGAAATGGCGGCGAATGCCGGCAATGCCAGCGCCATGCACAACCTCGCCGTCATCTATGCCTCCGGCAAGGATGGGGCACAGGACTATGCCAAGGCGGTGGAATGGTTCGGCAAGGCCGCTGATTACGGTATTTCAGACAGCCAGTTCAACCTCGCGATCCTCAGTGCCCGTGGCAACGGGACCTCGGCTGATCTGGTGACGTCCTACAAGTGGTTTGCGATCGCAGCCAAGGGTGGCGATACGGATGCTGCTCAGAAGCGCGACGAAGTGGCCAATGCACTGAAGCCGGAAGAACTCGAACGCGCCCGCGCCGAGGTGGACCTCTGGAAGGCCAAGGAGATGGACCCGGACGCCAATTCGGTCAATACGCCGGACGAATGGGCCGGCAAGGGCCTGAAAACCGCAAGCGTCGACATGAAGAAGGCGATCCGTAACATCCAGGCCATTCTCAACAAGAACGGCTATGACGCAGGAACGCCCGACGGCGTGATGGGTGCCAAGACAGTCTCGGCGATCAAGGCCTTCCAGACATCGATCGGTGAACAGCCGACGGGTCAGGTGACGGATAAGTTGGTGACCGAGCTTCTGGCCCGCAACAAATGATGTGGCTGTCACAAAAGACCGCGAATAAGGGTCTATGACGGGCTCTCGAATTGACTTGGATGGCCTTGAGGCGCAGAAAAGAATTCAAAGGGGAGCAAGTCCGATCAAGGACTTGCGCCTATCCAGCATGAGAGAGAACGAGGGGCTGAATGCCCTGACGTGACCGCGCGCCAACGCGCGGCTTCCCGCATTTGAGGTCCTGACGTGACGATCTATCTGCCGATCGCCGAGTTGTCGGTCAACGTGTTCATCATTCTTGGAATGGGCGCGGCTGTCGGCTTCCTCTCGGGCATGTTCGGCGTTGGCGGTGGCTTCCTGATTACGCCACTCCTGATCTTCTACAACATTCCTCCTGTCGTCGCCGTTGCGACCGGCGCCAACCAGGTCGTCGCTTCCTCCGTATCGGGCGCCATCTCGCATTTCCGGCGTGGCTCGCTGGATATGAAACTCGGAACGGTCCTGTTGATAGGCGGTCTCGTCGGCGCGACGATCGGTGTCTTCATTTTCTCGTGGCTCAGGCGTCTCGGCCAGCTCGATCTAATCATCTCGTTGCTCTACGTGATCTTCCTCGGAACCGTCGGCGGGCTGATGCTGGCGGAGAGCCTGCGGGCGCTTCGCCGGGCCGCCCGCAACGAAGCCGTCCCGCTGAAGCGGCCAGGGCAGCATAATTGGGTGCATCGCCTGCCCTTCAAGATGCGCTTCAAGAAATCGAAAATCTATCTGAGCGTCATCCCAATTCTTGCACTCGGTTTCGGCATCGGCATCCTGACCTCGGTCATGGGCGTCGGCGGCGGCTTCATCATGGTCCCGGCCATGATCTACCTGCTCCGCATCCCGACCAACGTGGTCGTCGGGACCTCGCTCTTCCAGATCATCTTCACCACCGCCTATACGACGATCGTCCAGGCGGCGACGAACTATTCCGTCGACATCGTACTCGCTTTCATCCTGATGGTGGCCGGCGTGATTGGCGCGCAATATGGCGTGCGTGTCGGCCAGAAGCTGCGCGGTGAACAGTTGCGCGCGTTGCTCGGGCTTCTCGTGCTCGCGGTCGGTGTGCGTCTCGCGGTCGAACTGGTCGTGACGCCCGACGACATCTACTCGCTGGCGATCGGAGGCTGAGATGAAGGCAGCTTTTCTCGCTCTCGCCCTGGCTACCCTCACCGCTTGCTCGACCCCGGCGGCGGCCCAGGATCCGCTAACGACGCAGCTTGCGGAACGCGAAGGCCTTGAGATCGGCATCTCGACCAGCGAGATCGCGATCACCTCGGACTTTTCTGGCGCTGATCTCACCGTCTTTGGCGCACTCACAAACACCGACCAACTGCTTCTTGCCATCGGGCAATATGATATCGTTGTGACCCTGGAAGGGCCACGTGACTGGACAACCGTGCGCCGCAAGGAGCGGCTGTTCGGGATCTGGGTCAATCGGACGTCGCTGACCTTCGAGCGAATGCCGATCTCTTATTCCTTGGCAAGCACCCGGCCGGTGGAAGAGATCGCGGAGGACGGGGTTCTGACTTCGCTCGGCATCGGCATCGATCACCTCGCGCTGACGCCCACCGGTTTCATCAGCAATTCCGCGAACCTCCGCGAGTTTCGCGAGGCATTCCGCAGGCTGAAACAGAATGGCGGCCTCTACCAGCGCGACACAGGCGGCGTGCGCTTCGTGTCATCGAGCCTGTTTCAGGCGAGGTTGCGGCTACCCGCCAATATCCCCAATGGCGTTCATACGGTGCATGCCTACCTGTTCAAGTCGGGCGAGTTCATCGGGGAGAGGGAATTGCCGTTGCGCGTCATCAAGACGGGTCTGGAAGAAGCGATAACAGAAGCTGCTCACCAGCAGCCGCTGGCCTATGGCACGTTTGCCGTGCTGCTGGCCTTGATCACGGGCTGGGCAGCGAGTCTGATCTTCCGGAAGGATTGAGGTTCAACCCAGCAGATTGCCATAGCGAACCGAATAGATCCGGTCGCGGCCGAGCAGGTGGGCGATCAGGTCGGTACGGGCGAAGAGGCCAGTGAAAGCTTTGTGGCGCAGATCGAGGCCGCCGGTGGTGACGCCAAAGGACGGCATCACCATGCGCAGGCCATCTGTCGCAAAGCATGGACGGCGGACCGATTTCTCCCGGCGGCGGACTGTGGCCGAAGGATGCAGGTGGCCCGCCACCTCGCCCTTGCCATGGGCGAGCGAAGGCTCGTGGCGGAAGGTGAGGCCTGCGAGCGAAAACTCATCCATCGACACGCCCGGCAAAGCCGTCGTGCCATCAGGATCATGGTTGCCGTTGATCCACACGATCTCACGTCCGGCGACCAGACCATGGATCATCTCGCGAAACACCAGCGGCATCAGGGCCGAACCGACGCGGTCATGGAAATTGTCGCCGAGGCTGATGATCGTCGCCGGCTGATAGCGGTTCACCACGTTCTCGAGCAGACGAAGCGTTGCCAGCGTGTCGTAAGGTGGCAGCAGTTGGCCGCGCCGCGCAAAGGCGGCGCCCTTTTCGAGATGCAGGTCGGAGACCACGAGGGTCCGGTGGTCGGGCAGATACATGGCGCCGGTCAGATCACAGACCGCGGCTACGCCCGAAAGCGCAATCTCGGCCATCGTTTCCAGTGTCTCTGTTGGCGCGAGGCGCCTTGCCGTCATACCCGTCATGTCTTCATTCCGCAGCATCAAGGCTCGTCATAGCCGCTCCGCATGATTCATGCCATGGCTTCGGCGATCAGATCTTCCGCCGCCATGGACAGCACATGCTCCTGGGCTTCGCCCGCTACCGGCTCCTTGCCGATCTCCAGCATGACCGGCACGGCGAGCGGCGAGATCTGCGTCAGGCGCTTGTGCAGGATGTGCCCCTTGATTCGCTCCAGCATATCGGCAAGGCGGGCAATGTCCAAAAGTCCGGCGGCGGCATCCTGTCGCGTTGCCTGCATGAGGATATGATCGGGCTCGTGGCTGCGCAGCACGTCGTAGATCAGGTCCGAGGACACAGTCACTTGGCGCCCGGACTTTTCCTTGCCCGGATGGCGCTGCTCGATCAGGCCGGCGATCACCGCGCAATTGCGGAAGGTGCGCTTCAGCATGAAGCTCTCGTCGAGCCAGGTTTCGAGATCGTCTCCCAGCATGTCCTGGTCGAAGAGTTCTGCGAGGCTGAGTGCTCCCCGCGCGATCAGCGAGCCCATGTCCTCCAAGGCCCAGATCGCGAGCGCATAGTCGGTCGCCACGAAGCCCAGCGGCTTGGCGCGCATGCGCTCCAGCCGACGGGTGAGCAGCATGCCGAGCGTCTGATGCGCCAGCCTTCCCTCGAAGGCATAGATGACCATGTAGAAGCGCTCGCCGCGCGGGAAGGTCTCGATCAGGAGATCACCGCGCTTGGGCAGAACAGACTTCTCCGCCTGCAGCGACAGCCAGTCGCGCACCTGATCCGGCAGACCGGTCCGGCGGGCGGGATCGTCGAGCATGGCACGAACTTGTTCGGCGAGATAGGTCGAGAGCGGGAACTTGCCGCCGGCATAGGCCGGGATTTTCGGATCCATCGAAAAGGCGTTGGAGACGAGGCATTCGTTGTCTCTGATGCCTTCGAAGCGCAGCACCTTGCCCGAGAAGAGGAAGGTATCGCCCTGGGTCAGTTGTTCGAAGAAATATTCCTCGACCTTGCCGAGCGTCATGCCGCCGCGACCGATCGAGCCCAGATGGTTGCGCTTGACCAGCCGGACATTGAGCATCGGCATCTCGACGATGGTGCCGAGGTTGAGGCGATACTGCTGGGCGACCTGCGGATTGGACACGCGCCATAAGCCGTCCTTGCGGCGGCGAATGCGGGCGTAGCGCTCGTAGGTCCGAAGCGCATAGCCGCCGGTCGCGACGAAATCGACGATGCGGGCGAAGGTCTCGCGTGGCAGCGCTGCATAGGGAAGCGCCGTCGTCACCTCGCGGTAGAGCTCCTCCTCATCGAAGGCATCGGCGCAGGCCATGCCGAGCACATGCTGGGCCAGCACGTCGAGTGAACCCTCGCCGACCGGCGGGGTGTCCTGGGCACCGATATAGTTGGCATCGAGTGCCGCCTGACACTCCATCACCTCAAAGCGGTTGGCCGGCACGAGAATGGCGCGGGACGGCTCGTCCATGCGGTGATTGGCGCGACCTATGCGCTGGGCAAGGCGCGATGCGCCCTTGGGCGCACCGACATGGATGACGAGATCGACGTCACCCCAGTCGATGCCGAGGTCGAGGGTCGAGGTCGCGACGACCGCGCGCAGCCGGTTTTCGGCCATGGCGGCCTCCACCTTGCGGCGCTGGGAGACGTCGAGCGAGCCGTGGTGCAGGGCTATCGGCAGGTTGTCGTCATTGACCGTCCAGAGTTCCTGGAAGAGCATTTCCGCTTGGGAGCGCGTGTTGACGAAAAGCAGCGTCGTCTGAAAGTCGTTGAGGACCTTGTAGACCTCGGGGATGGCATAGTGTGCCTTGTGCCCTGACCAGGGAATGCGATCCTCCGTCTGCAGGATGGTGATGTTCGGTCGCGCACCGCCATCGACCGTGATCAGACCGGCCGCCGCCTCGCCCTTATCCGGCTGCGCCACAAGCCAGCGTCGCAGATCCATCGGCTGGGCGACAGTCGCAGAAAGGCCAATGGTCTTGAGACCAGGGGAGAGTTTCCTCAGCCGCGTGAGACCAAGCGACAGCAGATGGCCGCGCTTCGAGGTCACCAGCGAATGCAGTTCGTCGAAGATGACGTAGCGCAGGTCCTTGAAGAAGCGCGCCGCGTCCGAGTGGGAGATGAGCAGCGCCACCTGCTCTGGCGTCGTCAGGAGGATATCCGGCGGATTGGTCTTCTGCCGCTGACGCTTGTGAGCCGGAGTATCGCCGGTGCGGTTCTCGATGGTGATCGGGAGCCCCATCTCGGTGACGGGCTTCATCAGGTTTCGCTCGATATCGACGGCGAGCGCCTTGAGCGGCGAGATGTAGAGCGTGTGGATCCCGGTGAAGGCCTCGCCCGGCTTCTTGCGGCCACGCTCGGTCAGTTCCGTCAGCGACGGCAGAAAGCCAGCAAGCGTCTTGCCCGCACCGGTCGGGGCGATCAGCAGCAGGCTCTCGCCGCCATTCTCGCCGGATCTCGCCCGGGCCAGCAGTTCCAGCTGATGGTCACGCGGCTGCCAGCCCTTTTCGCCGAACCAGCGGAGGAAGGGGGCAGGCAGAAGGGCAAGGGCGGAATCAGCTGTCTTCACTGCCCCAAGGTAGTGGACGAGCGGGGAAAGAGAAGGGCCGAAAAGCGCTCAACGCAGCGCGATATACCGATCCGAGCGGTGGTTGATCGCGAGGAAGAGGTTCAACACCACGGCGCCGATGACCGAATAGAGCACCACGGAGGGGCTGACGACGGCAAAGGCGAGCGCCATGACGCAGAGGTCGAAGGCAAGCTGGACGAGGCCGGCGCGGATGCCGAAGCGGTCCTGGATGTAGACGGCGAGAATGCCCAGGCCGCCAAGGCTGGCCCGGTGACGGTAGAGAGCCAAAAGGCCGAAGCCGAGCAGCAGGCCGCCGAGAATTGCCGCCCAGATCGGGGCGATGCTCTCTATCACCAGGAAGCGGCTCTCGATTTCGACGATGAAGGAAGTGAGCCCTACGGCAACAAAGGTCTTGATGGTAAAATCGAGACCAACGCGACGCAGCGACAGGATGTAAAAGGGCAGATTGAGCAGGAAGAACAACAGACCGAAGCTCCAGCCGCTCCAGTAATGCAGGACGAAGGCGAGGCCGGCCATGCCACCGGTCAGAAGTCCGACCTGGGCGAGGAAGTAAAGGCCGAGTGCGGCGATCAGGCTGCCGGCCAAGATGCCCTGCAGATCTTCCGCCGGCGTGTGGCGTGTCGGGTTCGAATTCCAGATTCCCAGCATGCTCGTCAACGGCGCCATCTTGCTCTCCAGACCTTGACCTCCCAAGTACAAATTGTACCCGAGATCCCCTGGGAAACAAGGAGGATAGGTCAGCAAAACTGACCTATCGCGCAAATCGCAAGAAAGCTGCTCGTCAGGCCTTCCGGTCAGCAAGAAACAGTATGCCGGAGACTGGTTTTCCGCCATCCATGCGAATGGTCGTGTGCAGGAGCTTCACGAGGTCAAAGCCGTTTTCATCGAGACGCTGTCTCACATGCTGCTCGGTATGGGCATAACGCAGGCTCGGCGCCAGGAGAAAACCGTCGCCGTCGCCTGCGTCTTCAATCGAGAAAGCGAAGAGCGAGCCCGGTTTCAGAAGCTGCGCTGCAAGCGCAAAAGCGTTGGCGAGGTCACCCAGATACATCAGCACGTCAGCCGCGGAGACGAGATCGGCACGATTTTCTGCGAGGCCATCATCGAACAGGCCTGACTCCGTCGCCTCGAGCGACAGATCGGCCTTCGCCAGGAAATCGTAGAGTTCCTTTTCCTCCGCCTTGGCGAGCATGTTGGCCGAGAGGTCGAAGCCTTCCAAGCGGCTCACTCTGTCGCGGATCTCGGCGCCGAAAAGTCCCGTGCCGCAGCCAAGGTCGACAGCCAGATCGAAGCGCCTGTCATTATGCTCGACGATCAGCCGGGCGAGCTTGGCCGGAACCGAATAATCCAGCTTCTCGACAAGCGCGGTATCGAAACGATCGGCATAGTCATCGAAAAGCGCCTCGACATAGCGAGACGGTGGCTGGTCTGGAATATCTTCGGCCCCGAGCAGAGCCAGTTTCAACTGCGCGCCGAACAGATCTTCCGGGTCGAGCACGAGCAGTCGGCGGAGTGCCGGGATCGCCTTTTCTGCCTGCTCGGCCTTTTCCGCATAATCCGCAAGACGCAACAGACCGGCCGGCCAGTCCGGCACCAGTTCCAAGGCCTGTTCCATCAATTCGACTGCTGCCTCATGTTCGCCATTCTCAGCGAGCATGCGCGCATAGTCGGCACGGCGGTCGGCGATGACGTCGCCGGACGAGAACTGGGTGGGGTGCATCGAAGAGATCCTTGCGCCTGCCAGCATGGGGTGATCCAGCATGGAGCGGGCGCGCGGTCTTGACCGATCCCCAGAAAAAACTCAAGTCCTATCGCAAGCCGCTGCTTTGCCAGCTTGCAGGGCGGGCCGACCGGGCCCATATCAGCGAACGACAACAGGAGACACGCATGGCTGATGGCCTCAATCGATTTCTCGGCGACACGCCGGGCCGCACGATCGTCAAGCTGATCGTCGTTTCGCTCATCGTTGGCTTTGTGATGTCGATCTTCGGGCTTGATCCGATGGATCTTCTCGAGGGCATCCGGTTCTTCATCATCGACCTCTGGTATACCGGCTTCGACGCACTCGGACGGGTTGGACAGTATCTGCTGATTGGCGCGACGATCGTCATTCCCGCCTTCATCCTGCTCCGCCTCTTTGCATCACGGAGCTGAGGGCGTCATGGCCGAGCCTGTCTTGCACCGCCGCCGGCTGATCCTGATCTCGGCCGGCATGTTGACGGCAGCGATCGCCGGCTGCCGCTCCTCCGACATCCTCAATCCCGACGACGGCCAGTCCCGGGCTGAGACGGCCGCCGCATTGCCGATGGTCAACCGGCTTCGGCAATCGCGTGGCCTCTCCTCCCTCTCCCGCAGTCGTCCCGCGGAAGTGGCGGCCATCGCCCAGGCAAAACGCATGGCACGCGCCGGCGAGATGTCGCATCTGATCGGCTTCAACGACAGTTTCGGCGCCCGCATGAAGGGACATGGCGTACCCTTGCCGGCGGCCGAAAACATCGCGGCGGGCCAGGATAGCGTCGAGCGTGCCGTGCAGGCTTGGATCGACTCCAAGCGGCACCTCGACAACATGACCGGCAGCTTCAACGGGCTCGGCGTCGCCGTCGCCTGGGATTCCGCTTCCAGCAACCGCCCCTACTGGGCCATGGTACTCTCGGCCTGAGTGATTCTGTCGCTCTGGTCCCCACCGGAGCGATCCATGCATAGCCCATCTTCTCCCATCACCCGGACCATCGAGGTCAGCCATCGCAGCGTGCTTGCGATCGCAGTACCGATGACCCTCGGTTTCGTCACTACACCGCTTCTGGGGCTCACCGATACCGCCGTCGTCGGACGCAGCGGCGATGCGGCCCAACTGGCAGGGCTCGCGATTGCTGCAGCTCTCTTCGACCTTCTCTTCGCCTCCTTGAATTTTCTGAGAGCCTCGACGACGGCCCTCGTCGCCCAGGCGCAAGGACGCGGGGAGCCATCTGAACTCTTCGCCGTCTTTTGGCGCTCGATCGTCTTGTCGCTTGGTTTCGGCTTGCTGATCCTTGCCGCCTCTCCGGTCATCGTCGGCTTTGGCCCCGCGCTGATGGGTGCCGATGGGGACGTTCAAGCAGCTGCCGCGACCTATATCGGCATCCGCATTCTGGCGGCTCCCTTGACGCTCAGCAACTTCACCCTGCTCGGCTTCGTGCTCGGGCGCGGGCTCGGCTCTGTCGGGCTTGCGCTGCAGATCCTCTTGAACGGCGTCAACATCGCCATGTCCATCCTGCTTGGTCTGACATTCGGATACGGGATTGCCGGCGTTGCCTGGGGCACTGTCATCGGCGAGTTCGTCGCCATGATCGCCGGCTTCGCCTTCGTCTTCTGGCGCTACGGGCGGGCCGCCGTTCCGCAGGTCTCGATGATCAACGACCGCGCCAAGCTGATGGCGCTGTTCCGGCTCAATCGGGACATCCTGATCCGGACTTTCTCGCTGATCACTGCCTTTACCGTCATGACCCGCATCGGGGCGGGTTTCGGCGCCGTGACGCTCGCGGCCAATGCCGTTCTGATGAACTTCTTCATGATCGCCAGCTTCTATCTCGATGGCATGGCAACGGCGGCAGAGCAGATCACGGGGGAAACGATCGGCGCCAAACAGCGGCGCGCCTTCGAGCGTGCCGTGAAACTGACTGGGGTCTGGTCCTTCGGCCTGGCTCTGGCGAGCCTTGCCTTCTTCCTGGTCTTCGGGTCCGCGATCATCGGCTTCATCACCACGGCCGGCGATGTCCGCAGCGTTGCAGAGACCTATCTGATCTATGCGGCGCTGACCGCGCTGACCGGGGCACTCGCCTTTCACATGGACGGCGTCTTCATCGGTGCGACATGGTCATCCGACATGCGCAACATGATGCTCGTCGCGCTTGCCGGCTATCTTGCGACGGTCGCCGTGCTCGTGCCCCTGTTTTCCAACCACGGACTCTGGATCGCGCTCAATGTGTTTCTCGGTCTACGCGGTCTGCTGCTTCTCGCCAGACTGAAGCCGAAGACCGATCAGACCTTCACCGAAAGCCAGTGATCGAGCCTGGTGTCGCGCAATTCGCTGATATTGGCGACCGTTTCACGATCGAGCAGCGACGACAGGCCCCGGACGATCCGTCCTGGCAGCGCCGGTCCGTCATAGACCATGCAGGAATAGAGCTGCACCAGATCCGCGCCTGCGCGGATTTTCTCCAGCGCGGTTTCGGCCGAGGACACGCCGCCGACCCCGATGATCGGCAGGGCCGGACCAACGCGCTTTCGCATACGGGCGAGAACGGCGGTCGACTTGTCAAACAGAGGTGCGCCAGAGAGGCCGCCGGCTTCCCCTGCCAGAGTCGGGTCCGTCAGGCCATCGCGTGACAGCGTGGTGTTGGAGACGATGAGCCCGTCGAGATCATGGGCGGCGGCGACCTCGGCGATGTCGTCCATGCCTTCTTCCGTCAGGTCCGGGGCGATCTTCAGGAAAACCGGGAGGCGCTTGCCGGCCCGCAGACTTTCTTCCGAACGCGCGGCGAGTACGGCAGACAGGAGCGCATCCAAGCTTTCCTTGGCCTGCAGGTCACGCAGACCCGGGGTGTTGGGCGAGGAGATATTGGCGGTGAAATAGGTGGCCACGGGATAGAAGCGACGAATGCCGGCGACGTAGTCGGCAATCCGGTCCGTGGCATCCTTGTTGGCGCCGATGTTCACACCGACGATCCCTGCGCGGTTGCCACGGGCGATGAGCCGGGCCAGCGCCGCCTCATGCCCCTCGTTGTTGAAGCCGAGGCGGTTGATGACCGCGCGGTCGCGTTCCAGGCGGAAAATGCGCGGCTTCGGATTGCCGGTCTGAGGCTTGGGCGTCAGCGTGCCGACTTCGGCAAAACCGAAACCGAGCGACAGCAGTGCATCCAGCACCTCGGCATTCTTGTCGTAACCGGCCGCCATGCCGAGCGGGTTCGGGAAGCGGATGCCGGCAACCGTCTGGGCAAGACGCGGATCCGCGGCGGACTTGCAGGTCGGGACGAGGCCGGTTTTCAGGGCCGCGATCGACAGACCATGGGCCGTTTCCGCATCGAAGAGAAAAAGGCCGCGACGGCCGAGGGAGAAGAGGTCGAGCATCAGCGGTTCTCCGCATCGATATCAGGGAATACATGCAGTCCGTCACCACCGAGGGCCAAGGGCTTTTCCCAGAGCACGGCGTCGAGCGGCAAGTCGGCGTAAAGATGGGGGAAAAGGTCTCCTCCGCGGGAGGCCTCCCATTTCAGGGCCTCGCCGAAGACAGTTGCATCGACCGCGACGAGCAGCAGATCGGACTGTCCGGCAAAATGCAGACGCGCGGTCTCCACCGCCTGGGCTCCTGTCGAAAAATGGATGTAGCCGTCCTTGAGATCGATGGGCGCGCCTTTGAAAAAGCCCGCGTCGCGTGCCTCCTGCCATAATTCTCGCGGCACGATCTTATATATGGTCTTGTCCAAGGTTCGGTCTCTCCAAGATCATGATGGTCGAGGCGGGTTTGCCGCAAACGCGGCCAAATGTCCACGCCGGGAGATACGGACGACAGGAGGAGAGACAAGATGTCCATCGGCAAGACAGTTCTCACACTGGCGGCGCTCTCGCTCGGCGCTTCCTTCGCCATGGCGCAGGATGTTGCCACCGACCGCTTCACGCTGGAAAAATCGGACAACGGTTTCGTGCGGCTCGATCGGCAGACAGGGGCCGTGACACTCTGCACCGAAGCCGAGGGCACGCTCACTTGCCGGATGGCGGCAGACGAACGGGCCGCTTACGACGCGGATCTCGACCGGCTGGAAAAACGGGTCGAAGCGCTGGAAAAACAGTTAACCGAAGGTATGGCTGCCAAAAGCGGCGAGCTTCCGAGCGACGCGGAGATCGACCGCTCGATCGGCATCATGGAGCGCTTCATGCGGGCTTTCTTCGGGCTGGTGCAGGAATTCCAAGGGGAGGAGCAGGGTAAGCCAGGCGACCCCGTTCCGGACCGAACCTGATCGCAAAACAGGCCTTGTTCACCCATTCGTTGCACGACCATTGTCTAGTGCGCCGTCAGGCGCTAAAAGAATGAAACGCATTCGCGCGCAAAATGACATCGCTCTTGGGAGGGGGCTGTGACATGGCTGCATCGACCTTCATCATCGCAGACGACCATCCGCTGTTCCGGGGCGCCCTGCGCCAGGCCGTGACCGGCATCGACGGCACGCAAACCATCATCGAGGCTGGCGACTTCGAAGCTGCCCGCAAGGCGGCCGCCGAGCATTCGGATGCAGACCTCATGCTGCTCGATCTCGCCATGCCCGGCGTCTCCGGTTTTTCCGGATTGATGGCGCTGCGCGCCGAATTTGCGAGCCTGCCGCTGGTCATCGTCTCCGCCACCGACGATCCGGTCACCATCCGCCGGGCGCTCGAGCTCGGGGCCTCCGGCTTCATCTCAAAGTCGGCGGGGATCGACGATATCCGCTCAGCGATCCAGTCGGTGCTGGAAGGCGATATCGCCACGCCGGCAAGCTATCAGGGCGGGCAGGAAACGGATCCCGACGTGGCCGATCTCATCAACCGGCTGCGCACACTTACGCCGCAGCAAAGCCGTGTGCTCGGCATGCTCGGCGAAGGCCTGCTCAACAAGCAGATTGCCTATGAACTCGGCGTGTCGGAAGCGACGATCAAGGCGCATGTCTCGGCGATCCTGTTGAAGCTCAAGGTGGACAGCCGCACCCAGGCCGTGATCCAGCTTGGCAAGATCAACATGGCCATGGTCGCCTGAGGCAAGCAAGAGGATTTTATTCCTTTTTGCTTTACTATCGGCCTTTGCTGATCTATTGTTTTCGCCATTGCCGGACCGGGGATCCGAAGTGTTCCGGCGCTGAAGAGGCGCGAACATGCTTTCGCATGACAGCATATGGGCCGCGATCGATCGGCTGGCGGAGCAGCATTCGCTGACGCCATCGGGTCTTGCGCGCCGTGCAGGCCTCGACCCCACCTCCTTCAACAAATCCAAGCGTATCGGGGCCGATGGCCGGATGCGCTGGCCCTCGACCGAATCCATCGCCAAGGTGCTGGAAGCGACCGGCGCCAGCCTCGACCAGTTCATGCGTTATGTCTCGCCCGACGCCTTGCGCGGCAGCCCGCTGCCGCAGGGGACATTTCCGCCGCAGGCAAGCTCGATCCCCCTGCTCGGCATGGCACAGGCAGGTGCCGGCGGCTTTTTCGACGATGGCGGCTTTCCGGCCGGTCAGGGCTGGGATCTCGTCGAGTTCCCGGCAGCCCCGGGCCGCAACAATGGGGTCTATGCGCTGGAGGTCCAGGGCGAAAGCATGAAGCCGCTCTACCGGGACGGCGACATCCTGATCGTCGAGCCGGGTGCCCAGGTGCGACGTGGCGACCGCGTCGTGGTGAAGACCCGTGAAGGCGAAGTCATGGCGAAGATCCTGGCACGGCAGAGCGCGAAATCGATCGAGTTGCAATCGCTCAATCCGGACCACCCTCCGCGCATGCTGGACATGGGCGATGTCGAATGGGTAGCGCGCATCATCTGGGCTAGCCAATAGGAAAACGCGCCTATGCGACGGATCAGCACCTTCATCGCCGGGGCAGTCGGCCTCCTCCTGTGGGCCTATCTCGTGATGGCAGCCGGAGCGACGCTCCGCGAAGATCCCGTCGACTATAATCTCGAGGACCTAGACGTACCCGATCCGTCGGAGCTCGACCTACCCGATGTCGGCTCCTTGCAGGACGACACGGTCGAAGAACCGGCAGTGATCGAAGCAAGGCGGCAGGTGCGCAGCATCGAGCCGGATGCTTTCGGATCTCCGGCCTTTGCCGACGCGCAAGACCTCGAACGGGTGGCGGCGCGGGCACCTTTGTCCACCGCCGTCGAGCGCACGAAACCGAAAGTGGTTCTCCTGCATCGGCCGTCGAGCCTCGCCGCTGGGGTCGTCGCCTTCGGACCGGATCAACACGTTCGCCTGGCCGATCTGATCGAGACGCCTGTGGACCTCAGCTGTACTACAGCGGAGGGCGACGTCTGGCCCTGTGGCGCCATGGCGCGCACGCAGCAGCGTCAGTTCCTGCGCAACCGGTCGCTCACCTGCGAAACCGGCGCCACCGCATGGCAAGGCGAGATCCGCACACGATGCTGGGTCGGCGTTCAGGATGTGTCCTCCTGGCTTGCAAAATACGGATGGGCAGAGGCGGAGCCGGGCTCCGCACTCGCCGCACTGACCGAGGAAGCCCGTGCCGCAAGACGCGGGCTTTTTGGTGAGCCCGTACAACGCGCCGGCACGCTCCCTTGAAACGCCCAGCCGTCCCTCCTACTCTTTGCCCACTGCAACTGGAAACCATCTTACATGAACAAGCCCGTATCCCCGGAAGAAGCCCTGATCTTCGTCATGGTCATGGCGTCCGCCGTCGACAATGCCATGGCCGAAAAGGAACTCGTGCGGATTGGCCAGCTGATCGACATTCTTCCGGTCTTTGAGAATTTCGACAAGGAGCACCTGATCGAGGTGTCGCAGCGCTGTGCAACCCTGCTTTCCGGGCCTGAGGGTCTGGACATCGCGCTCGAAACCATTCGCGACGCCCTGCCGGAATGGCTGCATGAGACCGCCTATGCGCTGGCTGTTGAAATCGTCGCGGTCGATCTGACCATTCGCGCGGAGGAAATGCGCCTGCTGCAGTTGCTCCGCGATCGCCTTGCGCTCGACAAGCTCACCTGCGCCGCCCTGGAGCGCAGCGCCTCTGCCCGCTATCGCCGGGTCTGACCGGCTCAGAAAAGCCCAACCGGGAAATAGCGCAGATAGATTTCTTCCAGCCGCCCGTCCTTTGACAGCGCCGCAAGCGCGCTTTCAAGCGCGGCGGCAAGGGCTCCATCCTGCCCGCCGACCATGATGGTCATGCCTTCGCCGAGATGGCGCTCGGATAGATAGGGCCCATCGAGAAAGCTGCAGCAGCCGACAGCTTCAGGGCTCATCATCCAGAAGGACAGTTGTAGGGCATCCGCGAAGACCGCTTCGACCTCCTTCTCCTTCAGTCCAGTCATGAGGGCGCCCTGATCCTCGAAGGTCGTCGGCGTGATGCCGGGAAAGAAAGCCTTCAACATGGCTTCATGCGCGGTATCCCTGACGACACCAACCTTCCGACCGGAGAGCGCCTCGACATCCTGACGAGCAAGGGCAATGTCGTTTCGCATCAGGAAACGTGCGGGCAACAAGAGATAGGGTCGCGTGAAATTGAACTTTCCGCGCAGGTCTTCCGTGACCGCGACGCCCGCCATCACCGCTTCCCCCTGCCCACTTTCAAGCGCCGACGTCAGCTGCTCATAAGGCAGGGCCTGGATCTGGCAACGTGCCTGAAGGCCCAACTCATCGCACAGCGCGCGGGCAAGATCGACATGGAAGCCAGTTAGCCGACCGCTCTGATCGGTGAAGTTGAAGGGCGGAAAATCCGTGGTGGTCAGAAAACGCAACCGAAGAACGCTGCTGACATCCGGCCGAACCAGCCGCTCGCGGGCATCAAAAAGGACCGGAAGGTCGATCCCCTGCGCCCGCGCAGGTGGCGCGGACATGAGCGAAACGAGAAGAATCGCGGCGATCCAGGGCCACAACCCCGCAAAATCTAGGGATGTAACTTTTGCGCGCATCTCTATCATCTTCAACCGGGGTCAAGGGTGGGGCGTCGTTCAGACCGGACGACGTGTAGCAGCTTGGTGTGGACGAGGGAATACGGCCCGCGGATGGTTGCCGCGCGCCTTGGGTCATTGCGGGGGCAAGACCAGCGGAGCGCGGTAGGCGCGGCCGACGTGGGAAGTTTGGCCTGGCTGAAAAGCGAAGCGCGCTTGCTCCATATACTCGGCATTTCCAAGCCGCTGATTGCCCGCATGGCAAAACGCGCAGCCGCCAACGGGACCTCCGTCGAGGCCGAACTGCTCGCCAGTGGCGTCATCGAGGAAGAGGCCTATTTTGCGGGTCTGGCGCGGATGTACGGCTTGCCGTTCCTGCCGGAGATCGACCCTTCGCTGCTTGTGGATCATGCGTATAGCGACACCCAGCTCGCCGAGCCGCGCATGCTGCGGCTCCACTACAGCGACCGGCCGCCGGTCGTGGCGATTGCTCCGCACATCCTCAACATGGAGGGTCTCGCAAAACGCTTCGGTCGGAACGGACCGGGCGCGGGCACCCTCATCGTCACGACACCGAGCGCCATCCGGCATGCCAGCTGGAAGGTCGGGGAGAGCAGACGCGTGGGCCAGGCCGTGCGCGGTCTGTTCGACACGCTGCAGCCGCTTTCGGCGCGGCTCGTGGTGACCGGGGACCAAGGCTTCATCGCCGGCGCCGGGCTCTGTCTGATCTGTCTCTTTGCGATCATGGCGCCGATGCTCGCCGCCGTCATCAGCCACCTTGCGCTCTCCCTCTTTCATACGGCAGCTCTCATGCTGCGCATGGCCGTCGTCTCGCATGGGCGACGCCACCGGGTCTTAGAAGCAAAGCTCGAATATGGCAGCGATGTTCTGCCGGTTTACACGGTCATGGTGGCGCTTTACCGGGAGGCCGATGTGGTTCCGCAACTGCTCGCCGCCCTCGATGGGCTCGACTGGCCGCGTAGCCTCCTGGATGTGAAGCTAGTTTGCGAGGCCGATGATCACGCGACGATCGAGGCGATCCGCCAGTTGAATCCCGGTCCGCATGTCGAGGTGGTGGCCGTGCCGGCCATGGCGCCGCGCACCAAGCCCAAGGCCCTCACCTATGCACTGGCTGGCGCACGCGGCGAGTTCCTCACCATCTACGATGCCGAGGATCGGCCACATCCGCAGCAGTTGAAGGAAGCCTATCACGCCTTCCGGCTCGGTCCGGCCGATCTCGCCTGCCTGCAGGCGCCGCTGGTGATCGGCAATGCTGGCGAAAGTTGGATCAGCGCCATTTTCGCGCTCGAATATTCGGCGCTGTTCCGCAGACTGCTGCCGGCCCTCGGCTATTATCGTATGCCGCTGCCGCTTGGTGGCACCTCCAACCATTTCAAAACCGCCCTCCTCAGAGACAGCGGCGGCTGGGATCCCTACAACGTCACCGAGGATGCCGATCTCGGCATGCGCCTCTACAGAATGGGGTATCGCTCCTCGACCCTCACGCTGCCAACTCATGAGGATGCGCCGACAGAGTTCCGGATCTGGCTCGCGCAACGGACCCGCTGGTACAAGGGATGGCTGCAAACCTGGCTGGTGCTGATGCGCAAGCCCCTGCAAACTGCGCGCGACATGGGATTTTTATCCTTCCTCGCCTTTCAGCTGCTGGTCGGCGGCATGCTGATTGCAGCGCTCAGCCACCCCGGCCTAATCGTCTTCCTCACATTTCTGGTGATCTCGCTGATGCAGGCCCCGGCTGCGCAGCCGAGCCTCTTCACGACGATCATGCTCGCCATGGACATCTTCAACATCCTCGGGAGCTACGCGATCTTTTTCGTGCTTGGCGCAACGCCGATGAGCAAGGGCGAAAAGGAGGGCGTCGGCTGGAAATGGGCGATGATCCCGGTTTACTGGATGGCCGTGTCGCTTGCGGCATGGAAGGCCGTGATCGAACTGAGGCTGAAGCCGTTCCACTGGAACAAGACACCGCATCGGCCAAGCGAAGCGGTTTTGCAGGCGTCCGAGTGATTGCTCCAAACCCGGTCGCACATTAGTGTCGAAGCAACGCATCCAACCGGGAGACGAGGATCATGGTGGCACTGCTCGGCATTTCGGGAAGCCTGCGCAAGGGCTCGCTCAACACGGCTCTGATGCAAGCCGCCGCAGCCTTGCCGGCAGACGGTTACCGGATGGATACAGCCGGCATTCACGGCATACCGCTTTATGACGGCGATCTCGAGGAAGCCGAGGGCATCCCAGCAGCTGTGGCGGCTCTGAAAGAGAAGATCATTTCCGCCGATGGCGTCATCCTGTTCACGCCCGAATACAACAACGGCATCCCCGGCGCGTTCAAGAACGCAATCGACTGGCTGTCGCGTCCGTCGTCTGACATGGCTCGAGTCTTCGGTGGAAAGGCCTTTGCGCTCGTCGGCGCGTCGCCTGGAAATTTCGGGACGCTGCTCAGCCAGAACGGCTGGCTCTCGGTGCTGCACACGCTCGGTTGCCGGACGTTTTCAGAGAAGCGGCTGATGGTGTCGCGGGCGCATACGCTGTTCGATGCCGAGGGCAAGCTGACGGACGAAGCGACGGCAAAGCGGCTCGGCGACCTGCTAGCAGCGTTTGCGAAGTTTGCGGGGAAATAGCGAGAAGAGTCTGGAGCGGGTGAAGGGAATCGAACCCTCGTATTCAGCTTGGGAAGCTGCTGCTCTACCATTGAGCTACACCCGCGACGGGGAGAGGAATCCAACAGTTCGCTGCCAGTGTCAAGCGCTGGCAGCGACGCCTGCCTCAGGGCAAACGGAAGTGTTTCGACAGCTTCAAGCCCTGCGCCTGATAGTTGGAGCCGAGCCCCGTGCCGTAGAGGCCCTCCGGGCTCTCCTGCATGTGCTCATAGACCAGACGGCCGATGACCTGGCCGTGTTCCAGAATGAAAGGCACTTCGTGACTGCGGACTTCCAGAACCGCGCGACTGCCTGAGCCACCGGCCGGCGCATGGCCAAAGCCCGGATCGAAGAAGCCGGCATAGTGCACGCGGAATTCGCCGACGAGGGGGTCATAGGGCGTCATCTCGGCGGCATAGAGCGGCGGGACATGGACGGCCTCGTTCGAGACCAGGATGTAGAACTCGTCCGGATCGAGGATCAGCTCGCCGCGGCCGCGGCTGTAGATCGGGTCCCAGAAATCGAGCACATCATGGGCAGCCTTCCGATCGACGTCGATGACCGAGGTGTGGTGCTTGCCGCGATAGCCAATCAGACCGTCCGGGCCGGAGCCAGTCAGGTCGATCGACAGCGCAATCCCGCCACCGGAGACATTCGGCGTGTCGCTGGCAACCAGCGTCTCGGCCTTGTGCAGGTCGAAGAGTTCGGCCTCGCCGAGCAGCGCCTGTCCGGTGCGGAAGCGGATCTGCGACAGGCGCGATCCACGACGCACGATGATTGGGAAGGTGCGCGGCGAGATTTCGAGGTAGAGCTGGCCCTTGTAGCCGGCCGGCACCTTGTCGAATTCCTGGGCGTAATCCACCATTACGCGGGTGAAGATGTCTAGGCGGCCGGTCGAGCTCTTCGGATTGGCAGACGCCGAGATCTCCGCGGGCAGATCGAGGCTCTCCATCAGGGGCACGATGTAGACGCAGCCGGTTTCGAGCACCGCTCCGTTTTCGAGATCGATCTCGTGCAGGGTGAGCCGCTCCAGCTTTTCGGCAACGGTGTGGCCGCGCCCCGGCATGAAGCTGGCTCGCACACGGATCGCCTTGCCGCCCAAGCGCAGGTCGAGGCTCGCCGGCTGGATCTGGTCCTTGTCGAGCATGACCTCGCTCTTCAGCTGGCCGCCACCGAACAAGGCGCCGATCGCGCGATCGGACAAAATCCCGGGTTTCAAGGTCATGATCTCAATCCTGTTTGGGCCCGACAAAACCAAAGCCCACCAATTGACGCAAGGCCCACGAAGGCGTAAGGCAGCCTTATCCCGTGGTGATTTGGCCGGTCGGCTTGCAGCCACGTTAAACAAGTGGCTAAATAGACCGGGTTTACGAAACCGGTCCGTTCACGCGACCGGTTTTTTTGTGTTCGAAAGGCACGTGCATGAGCAAGAACTGGCGCCCGGCCACCACCCTCGTCCATGGCGGCACGCTGCGCTCTCCTTATGGCGAGACGTCTGAAGCGATCTTCCTCACCCAGGGCTTCGTCTATGAAAGCTCGGAAGCGGCAGAAGCCCGCTTCAAGGGCGAGAACGACGGCTATATCTACGCCCGCTATGGCAGCCCGACCAATGACATGTTCGAAAAGCGCATGTGCATGATGGAAGGCGCCGAGGATGCGCGTGCGATGGCGTCGGGCATGGCGGCCGTTGCTGCTGCCGTGCTCTGCCAGGTCAAGGCCGGCGACCATATCGTGGCCGCACGCGCCCTGTTCGGCTCCTGCCGCTATGTCGTCGAGACGCTGGCGCCCCGCTACGGCGTGGAATGCACGCTGGTCGATGGTCGTGACCTTGCCAACTGGGAAGCGGCGATCCGGCCGAACACCAAGGTGCTGTTCCTGGAAAGCCCGACCAATCCGACGCTCGAAGTGATCGACGTCGCAGGCGTCGCCAAGCTCGCCGATCAGATCGGCGCGAAGCTGATCGTCGACAACGTCTTTGCGACCCCCCTCTTCCAGAAGCCGCTCGAACTCGGCGCGCATGTCGTCGTCTATTCGGCGACCAAGCATATCGACGGTCAGGGCCGCTGCCTCGGTGGCGTCGTCTTGTCGTCGAAGGAATGGATCAACGAGAACCTGCACGACTATTTCCGCCATACCGGCCCTGCCATGTCGCCGTTCAATGCCTGGACGCTCTTAAAGGGCATGGAAACGCTGCCGTTGCGGGTGAAGCAGCAGACGACGAGTGCGGCAGCGATTGCCGATTTCCTGGCGGACCAGAGTGCCGTTGCCAAGGTCATCTATCCAGGCCGCAAGGACCATCCGCAGGCCGACATCATCGCCAAGCAGATGACGGGCGGTTCGACGCTGGTCTGCTTCGAGCTGAAGGGTGGCAAAGAAGCGGCATTCAAGCTGCAGAACGCCATGGAGATCGTCAAGATCTCCAACAATCTCGGCGATGCAAAGAGCCTGATCACCCATCCGGCAACCACGACCCACAAAAACCTGACCGACGAAGCACGCGCCGAACTCGGCATCTCCGGGGGCACGGTTCGCTTCTCCTGCGGGATCGAGGATACCCAGGACCTGCTGGACGACTTCGCACGGGCGCTCAAGGCCATCTGAGCGCCAGACACGCGCTCAGCAACGCAAATATTTCAGCCGCGACAGGCGTTGCGGCTGGAGCATTGCCCTTGACGTAAGGAGTTGCGTCGTTATCCCTTCAAAAGGCACGGTGTTTGTGTGTCGCCCTTGCTGCCGCCACAATGAGCGCCATCTCTATCACTGTTGATGACAAGCTTTTCAGGGTCCAGGCATGTATCGCGCGCTGACACGGGACATAGAGGTTCTGGTCGAACCTTACTATCTCGAGGAACAGTCGGACCCCGATGACAGTCGCTATGTCTGGGGTTACCGGATCGTGATATCCAATCACTCGGGCAAACCTGTGCGGTTGACCCATCGCTACTGGCACATCACCGACCAGAACGGTCAGGTGGATGAGGTGAGCGGCCCGGGCGTAGTGGGCGAGCAGCCGCGCCTCGATCCCGGCGACACTTACGAATATTCTTCCGGCTGCCCGCTCGATACGCCCTCGGGCATGATGTATGGCACCTACCGGATGGAAACCGACGACGGAGAGACCTTCGACGTCGAAATACCTGCCTTTTCCCTCGACAGCCCAGGCATGGTCCGCACCCTCAATTGACGATTGCCAGTTGAGTTGACCGGCCCCAGCCGCTATCTGATGGCATCGATCGCGACGCCATCCAGAGGGCTAAACCGGCATGAGCATTACCCATCTCGTCACCCATAGTGGTGGCTTCCATGCCGACGAACTCTTGTCGAGCGTGATCCTGACACGGCTCTATCCCGATGCGACGATCGTGCGCAGTCGCGCGCCGGACTGGATCACTCCGGCATCCGACCGGATCATCTATGATGTCGGCGGCGCCTATGATGCCGAAGCGCAGATCTTCGACCATCATCAGCGCGGCGCACCGCTTCGCGACGATGGACAGCCCTACAGCTCCTTCGGGCTCATCTGGAGGCATTACGGGCGCGCCTATCTTGCAGCCATGGGTCTCCCTAGCGCTCATGTCGAGGCGGTCCACCAGAGCTTCGATGCGAAGTTCGTTCTGCCCATCGACCTGATGGACAATGGCGCGCTCAGCCCGGCAACGGCCGGGCCACTGGCCGATCTCACCCTGCCGAGCCTGCTCGAAACGCTGAAGCCTGTTTTCGACAACAAGGAGCCCGGAGCCGACGATCGCGGCTTCCAGTCCGCCTTTTCGATTGCACGGATGATCGTTGAAGCTGCCATCGGCCAGCGGGCGGCGAAGCTGCGCGCCGAGACGATGGTGCTGGAAGCGATCGCAGCAACAGGGGACGCTCGCGTCCTCGAATTGCCGATGGGCATGCCGTTCCGCCCGGCCATCGTCAAGGCAGGCGCCGACCAACTGCTCTTCGTCGTTCATCCACGCGACAAGGACTGGTGCATCACCGGAATCCGCAAGGCGGAAGGCAGTTTCGAGCAGCGCGCGGACCTACCCGCTGCCTGGGCGGGTTTGAGCAATGGCGATCTGGAGGCTGCTTGCGGTGTAAAGGGCGCCACCTTCTGTCACAACGGCCGCTTCATCGCGGCGGCAAATTCGCGTGACGCGATCCTCGCCATGGCGGAAATCGCAGTCAAGGAGGCGATCGGCGGTCACCCGGCATCATCGGATCCGTAAATCCTCCGGGCGCTTGCTACATTCAATTACAGAAAAGGCCGGATCGCTCCGGCCTTAACCATTTTCAGCATTCCGATCGATCAAGCCGGCGTGAGTTCGCTCGGCTCGAAATCATAATTGGTCGAGCAGAATTCGCAGGTCACGGTGATCGTACCGTCTTCGGTGCTCGCCTCGATCTCTTCGGCAGAAAAGCCCTGGAGAACTCCCTTCAGGCGCTCGCGTGAGCAACTGCAGCGGTCGTAAACCGCCTGTGGTTCGTAAGCCCGCACACCCCGCTCGTGGAAGAGGCGGAACAGCAGCCGCTCGATACCTACCTGCGGATCGGTCAGTTCGTCGGCATCGATCGTCTCGACCAGAACGCGAGCCTCATCCCAGGCATCGTCGCCGTGCAGATCGGCATCGCGGTCGTCGCCGTCGCCGCCATGCAGATCCGGCTGGCGCATCCGCTCCGGCGCATCCGGCAGGAACTGCGCGATGAGACCACCTGCCCGCCATGTGCGACGTGGCTTGCCGTCGGCATCCCGATCGAAGAGTTCGGCCGCCCCCAGGCGAACGCGCGTCGGGATCTGTTCCGACTGGCGGAAATAGACACCGGCAATGTCCTCCAGCGACGTTCCGTCGAGCGGCACAATACCCTGATAGGGCTGCATGAAGGATCCCTGATCGATGGTGAAGGCAAGCACGCCCTCGCCGAGAAGCTCCTCGGGCGAGGCGCGGCCGGCCGCAACGGCATCGGCCACCGCCTGCTCGTCGAAGCGGGCATAGGCGCGCACGTTTTCAGGCGAGCTGAAATCGGCAACCAGCAGGTCGACCGGGCCATTGCCCTTGGTCTGGACCGTGAACTTGCCCTCGAACTTCAGCGATGTGCCGATCAGCACGGTCAGGACGATGGCTTCGGCGAGAAGCCGCGCGACCGGCGCCGGATAGTCGTGGCGGTCGAGAATGGAATTGATCAACGGTCCGAGCTGGACGGCACGGCCGCGCACATCGAGGCCCTCCACCTGGAAGGGAACCACGCGATCGTCACCGGCGAAACCGAATTCGCCGAGTTCTGCTTGTCTCATCGACATGAATGTACTCCCGGCGCTTGAAGCGCCAAACGCTGGGCCCGAGCGGCCCGATCAGAAACGGCACAGATGGGATCACCCATGCCAAAGGTCAAGTCGGGCGCCAAAGCCCCTGCCCGGCCTCAGATCGCGCCGAGGCACCAGGCGAGGATCGACTTCTGCGCATGCAGGCGGTTTTCGGCCTCGTCGAAGACCACCGACTGCGCGCCGTCGATCACCTCGTCGGTGACTTCTTCGCCGCGATGGGCCGGCAGGCAGTGCAGGAAGAGGGCCTCCTCCTTCGCTTTCTTCATCAGTTCCGCATTCACCTGGAAAGGCTGGAAGACGTTATGGCCACGTGCCTTGTGCTCCTGGTTCATCGACACCCAGGTATCCGTGATCACGGCGTCAACGCCGGCGACCGCACGATCGGCATCATGGCAAAGCATGATCTCGCCGCCATTGTTCCGGGCCCAGTTCAGGATCTTGTCATCGGGCTCAGAGCCCAGCGGCACGGCCATGTTCATCCGGTAGCCGAAACGGGCTGCCCCTTCGACCAGCGAATGCAGGACATTGTTGCCGTCGCCGGTCCAGGCGAGCGTCTTGCCCGTCACGGGGCCACGATGCTCCTCGATGGTCATGATGTCTGCCATGATCTGGCAGGGATGGGTGAGATCCGTCAGGGCGTTGATAACAGGAACCGTCGCATGCTCGGCCATCTCCAGGAGACGGGCATGGTCGGTCGTGCGGATCATGATAGCGTCGACATAACGCGACAGAACCTTGGCGGTGTCGCCAATGGTCTCAGCGCGACCGAGCTGCATTTCCGTGCCCGACAGGAACAAGGTCTCGCCACCGAGCTGGCGCATGCCGACATCGAAGGAAACGCGCGTCCGGGTAGACGGCTTCTCAAAAATCATCGCCAGCATCTTTCCGGCCAGCGGCTTGTCGGCGGTGCCGGCTTTGGTCGCCTGCTTGCGGGTCTTCGCGTCTTCGAGAATGCTGCGAAGATCCTCTGCCGTGGTCGCGGAGAGATCGAGAAAGTGCTTCGGAGATGCCATGAATGAGGTCCTGTCTTAGGCTGTCGCTGCCACTGCCGTCTTGGCGCGAATGCGCTCTGCGGCGTGTTCGATGCGGGCGAGACCGTCGCGAGCTTCTTCGGCGGTTACCGTCAACGGCGGCAGGAGACGAATGACATTGTCGCCGGCGGGAACGCCGAGCAGGTGCTCGTCGCGCATTGCCATCAGAAGCTCGGTGTTCGGCACCTTGGCCTTGATGCCGAGCATCAGGCCTTCGCCGCGCACTTCCTCGATCACATCTGGGTAACGATCCTTCAGCGAGGCAAGGCCCTGGCGGAAGACGAGGGCTGTATCGCGAACATTGTCGAGGAAACCCTCGCCGAGCACGACATCGAGAACGGCATTTCCGACGGCCATGGCGAGCGGATTGCCGCCATAGGTCGAGCCATGCGTACCTGGCTTCATGCCATAGGCAGCTTCTTCGGTCGCCAGGCAGGCGCCGAGCGGGAAACCGCCGCCAATACCCTTGGCAACCGCCATGAGGTCGGGCGTGATGCCAGCCCATTCATGGGCAAAGAGCTTTCCAGTCCGACCGACGCCGCACTGGACTTCGTCGAGGATCAACAGCAAGCCGTGTTCGTCGCAGAGATCACGCAAGGCGCGCAGCATCTCCACCGGGATCGGACGAATACCGCCCTCGCCCTGCACCGGCTCGACCAGGATCCCAGCCGTTGCGTCGGTGATTGCCGCCTTGACGGCTTCGATGTCGCCAAACGGCACCTGATCGAAACCCGGGGCCTTGGGACCGAAGCCTTCCAGATACTTCTCCTGGCCGCCGGCAGCGATTGTCGCGATGGTGCGGCCGTGGAAGGCGCCTTCCATCGTGATGATGTGGAATTTCTCCGGATGCCCCTTGGCAAAGTGATAGCGACGCGCCGTCTTGATCGCACATTCGAGGGCTTCAGCGCCCGAATTGGTGAAGAAGACACGGTCGGCGAAGGTGACATCGGTCAGACGCTTGGCCAGCACTTCCTGCCCCGGCACCTCATAGAGGTTGGAGAGGTGCCAGACCTTGTCGGCCTGATCCTTCAACGCGCCAACGACATGGGGATGGCCATGGCCGACCGAGGTGACGGCGACACCGGCTGCGAAATCGAGATAGCGTTCACCACTTTCGGTCACGAGCCAGACGCCCTCGCCTCGCTCGAAACGCAGCGGCGCCCGATTGTAGGTCTGGTAGAGCGGCGTAGCTTCGGCCATGGCTGTCACGATCCTTCTCGACAATCCGTCACACGAGACGGAGCGGCCTCTCGAGGCCTCAGAAAATTAAAAATGCCGCCTCGCGGCGGCGCGGGCACTATCGGCATTTCACCCTGCAATGTCAACGAATTCCACAGGAATCGCAGGAGTAGACGCGGATTTGGTCGCCTCGCCCCAGACGCGTGCGCGACAAGATTCCACCTGTTGCATACTTGACTCACTCGGGAAGCAAGTTGGGGAAAACCGGAAAATCGATTCCAGATGATTCCCCCGACTCTTGTCACGGAGTCAGCGTGCCACTAGGTTAAATTTCATTAATAGATTGCATGCGGCGGAAGTGCTCACCGACAGTAACGAGGCGGTTATGTTTCGAATTCGTTCGAAGCAGGGGTGACGGATTCTGCCATGACAGACGCGAGCGGCGGAGAGAAGTGGCATGACGACTGCGCAATGGAGTGACGACAGGGTCGAAAGACTGAAGCGACTGTGGGCCGAAGGCCTCAGCGCAAGCCAGATTGCGGCACAGCTCGGCGGCGTGAGCCGAAATGCCGTTATCGGCAAGGTACACCGACTGAACCTTCCGGGTCGGGCCAAGGCAGGCGGCAGCTCGACTGCGGCACGCCCGGCGAAACGTCCGGCGCAGACGCAGCGTCCGGCGACCTTCCAGAACCGGCCTGCGGCGACGGCGACCACGCGAACCGTGACCCGTGCAGCTGGCGCGACAATGCTGAAGGAAGAGATCGAGGTCGAGGCTTACGAGGAAGCCGAAGTTCGCCGTCCGCTGAACGTGGTCGTGCCGATCTCGCGACGTCTCGCCCTCACCGAGCTGACCGAGCGCACCTGCAAGTGGCCAATCGGCGATCCGATGAAGGACGATTTCCACTTCTGCGGCTGCGAAATCGCCGATAGCGCACCTTACTGTACCTATCACGCGAAGCTCGCCTATCAGCCTGTCAGCGAACGCCGCAAGGCCGCTCGCTGATATCAAGCGAAGCTTGGAGTTTTAGACGGGTCCTTCGGGGCCCGTTTTTCGTTACCGCCTGTCGCCCATGGAAAAGGGCCGCAACGGACAATCCGCGCGGCCCTTGATGCATGATGGGTTCGGCCGGTCAGGCTTCCATCGAATAGCCGGCACCGCGAACGGTGCGGATGACATCCTGCATGTTGGAGAAGTTGAGCGCCTTGCGCAGGCGACCGACATGCACGTCGACCGTACGTTCGTCGACATAGATGTCGTGGCCCCAGACACCGTCGAGAAGCTGCGAGCGAGAGAAGACCCGGCCAGGCGACGCCATCAGGAACTCCAGAAGGCGGAACTCGGTCGGCCCGAGACGAACCTCGCGGCTCTTGCGATGCACCCGATGCGTCTCGCGATCAAGCTCGATGTCGCCGCAGCGCAGGACGCTGGACAGGACTTCGGGCTTGGCACGCCGCAACATGGCCTTAACGCGAGCCATCAGTTCCGGGGTAGAGAAGGGCTTGACGACATAGTCGTCGGCACCTGTCGCCAGACCACGCACGCGCTCGCTTTCCTCGCCGCGCGCCGTCAGCATGATGATCGGCAGACGCTCGGTCTCGGGTCGCACGCGCAAACGGCGGCACAGTTCGATGCCGGAGACGCCCGGAAGCATCCAGTCCAGGATCAGGAGATCGGGCACGCGCTCCTGAAGCCGGATCTCGGCTTCGTCGCCCCGCAGGATCGTTTCGACCTCATAACCCTCGGCTTCGAGATTGTAACGCAGGAGGACCGAAAGGGCCTCCTCGTCTTCGACTACGGCAATCTTCGGCTGCATTGATCATCAACCTCGCTGGCCATCGTCACTCGGTGATCGCGCCGACGGAAGAGGTCAGGTCTTCCTTCGGGCGCTCGCCTTCCGGCTGGGCGCCGGTGGCCATGTAGTAGATGGTCTCGGCGATGTTGGTCGCGTGATCGCCGATGCGCTCGATGTTCTTGGCGCAGAACAAGAGATGGGTGCAGCTCGTGATGTTGCGCGGGTCTTCCATCATATAGGTCAGGAGTTCGCGGAAGAGCGAGGTGTAGATCGCATCGATCTCCTCGTCGCGGTCACGGATGGACTTAGCCTTTTCAGCCGAACGGGTCGTGTAGACGTCGAGCACTTCCTTGAGCTGGGCAAGAGCCAGGTCCGAAAGGTGCTCCAGGCCACGAGCGAGCTTGCGCGGAACGCCGGTTGCCTGAACGGCGACGACACGCTTGGAGTTGCTCTTACCGAGGTCACCGACGCGCTCGAGATCGGCCGCGATACGCAGCGCACCGATGATTTCGCGAAGATCCGAGGCGACCGGCTGGCGCTTTGCGATGGTGATGACTGCCTTGTCGCCGATCTCGCGCTCCATGGCATCCATGAGCACGTCGTCGGAGATCACCTTCTGAGCGAGGGCAGCGTCGGAATTGACCAGCGCGCGCACGCTTTCGGCGACCATCTGTTCCGCCAGACCGCCCATTTCGGAAATACGGCGCATCAGGAACTTCAGTTCCTCGTCGAAGGCCGAGTAGATGTGTGTGGAGCCCATTTGAAACGTCCTTGAAATTGAGTTCAACCGAGGATGGTGCCCGGGCTCAGCCGAAGCGGCCCATGATGTAGTCCTGGGTGCGCTGGTCATCCGGATTGGTGAACATCTTGTCGGTGTCGTTCTCCTCGACCAGATTGCCGAGGTGGAACATGGCGGTGCGCTGGGAAACGCGGGCCGCCTGCTGCATCGAGTGCGTCACGATGACGATGGTGAAATTCTCGCGCAGTTCATGGATCAGTTCTTCCACCTTGGCGGTGGCGATCGGGTCGAGCGCCGAGCAGGGCTCGTCCATCAGGATGACTTCCGGGCTGACGGCGACGGCACGCGCGATGCACAGACGCTGCTGCTGACCACCGGAAAGACCTGTACCGGCGGCATCAAGACGGTCCTTGACCTCGTTCCAGAGGCCGGCCTTCTGCAGCGCGGTCGCAACGATCTCGTCCAACTCCGCCTTGTTACGGGCGAGACCATGGATGCGAGGACCGTAAGCCACGTTTTCGTAGATCGACTTCGGGAAGGGGTTCGGCTTCTGGAAGACCATGCCCACCTTGGCGCGGAGCTGCACCGGGTCAACCTTGGTGTCGTAGATGTTTTCGGCATCGATCAGGATGCTTCCCTCGACACGGCAGCTCGCGATCGTATCGTTCATACGGTTGATGCAGCGCAGGAAGGTCGATTTGCCGCAACCCGACGGACCGATAAAAGCCGTCACGGAACGGGGGCGGATGTCGATGTCGACATCCTTGAGGGCGTGCTTGTCACCGTAGAAGACCTGCACGTTGCGGGCGGTGATCTTGGCTTCAGTCATTGTCGGAGCTTTCGTCGTGGTCATCTTGGTCGCGAGATTGTTCATCATCTTGGAACTCCTTACCAGCGACGCTCGAAGCGGCGGCGAAGAATGATTGCGATCAGGTTCATAAGGATCAGAAACACCAGGAGCACGATGATGGCACCGGATGCACGCTCGACGAAGGCTGGGTCACCGCGCTGGGTCCAGTTGTAGACCTGGACCGGCAGGGCCGATGCCGGATCGAAGAAGCCTTCCGGTGGAGCGCCAGGATATTCGCGAACGAAAGCCACCATGCCGATGAGAAGCAGTGGCGCTGTCTCCCCGAGCGCCTGGGCCAAACCAATGATCGTACCGGTCAAGATACCTGGCATAGCAAGCGGCAGGACGTGGTGAAAGATCGACTGCATCTTCGATGCGCCGACGCCGAGAGCTGCGTCGCGGATCGAGGGCGGTACGGCCTTGAGGGCGGCACGGGTCGCGATAATGATCGTGGGCAGTGTCATCAGCGTCAGAACAAGACCACCGACCACCGGTGCCGACTGCGGCAATCCAGCATAGTTGATGAACACGGCGAGACCGAGGATACCGAAGACGATCGAAGGAACAGCCGCAAGGTTGGCGATGTTGACTTCAATCAGGTCGGTGAACCAGTTCTGCGGCGCGAACTCTTCCAGATAGATCGAGGCAGCGACCCCGAGCGGCAGCGACAGGCACAGAACGATCAGCATCATGTAGGCAGAGCCCAGGATGGCAACGCCAAGGCCGGAGGCTTCGGGCCGGGTATCGGAGGCGTCGGGCGCGGTGAAGAAGTTCCAGTTGAACCGGGTCGTCAACACGCCTGCGTCCTTCAGCGCGTCTGCCAGACGCAGCTGCTCGGGCGAGGTGTTCCGGTCGAGCGCCGCGCTCTCCATGGTCACCCGGCCTTTGTAATAGCCGTCGACGCGACCAGAGGCCAGAAGGTCGAATGTTACCGTCGTGCCGATGACCTCGGGATTTGCCAGCACATAGTTGCGCAGGCTCGCCGGCGCCTCTTTCGAGATCAGTTCCGCTGCGGCTTTGGCGTTCAAGCCTTCCGCTGCAATGCCTTTTTCCTGCATGGCTTGCGCCAGGGCCGCTTCGATCAGCGGCACGTAGCCGAAGGTCGAGACCTTGGAAATCTCTGCGCGATCGCGGTTACCGGACTTGTCCAGCTTTGCTGCATCAAGATTGACGTCGAGCGAGATGTAAGTCTGGCGGAAGGACGACAGGCCATTCGACAGGATTGAGGCGAGCAGACCGACTAGTGCCAAAACACCGATGATGACGGCGATCAGTCCCATCATCCGGAAGCGGGCTTCGGCTGCATTACGGCTGCGCGTGCGAGCATCGGACGTGAGGATCGACTTAGTCTCAGCGGCCTTGGAGGCGGCCTCGAAAGCGGTGATGTCGGTCATTCGTACTGCTCCCGGTACTTGCGCACGATGTAGAGGGCCACGATGTTGAGGCAAAGCGTGATGACAAAAAGCGTGAGACCGAGCGCGAAGGCGACAAGGGTCTCGGGGCTTGCGAATTCGGTGTCACCCGTCAGCTGGCTGACGATCTTGACCGTGACGGTCGTCATGGCCTCGAAGGGGTTGAGGTCGAGCTTTGCCGCGGCACCGGCGCCGAGCACGACGATCATGGTTTCACCGATCGCGCGGCTTGCCGCGAGAAGGATGGCGCCCATGACACCCGGGAGGGCTGCCGGAAGGATGACGCGCTTGATCGTTTCCGATTGCGTGGCACCCAGGCCATAGGAACCGTCGCGCAATGTCTGCGGTACGGCGTTGATAATGTCATCGGACAGCGAGCTGACGAACGGGATGATCATGATGCCCATCACGAGACCCGCCGTCAGCACCGACGAGGACGATGTGCCGAGCCCGAGGGGCTGGGCGAGCCAGTCGCGGATCAGAGGCCCGACCGTCACAAGGGCAAAGAGACCGTAGACGATCGTCGGAATGCCGGCCAGGACCTCAATCGCTGGCTTGGCAAAGCCACGCAGCGTCGGGCTGGCATATTCGGACAGATAGATTGCGATCAAAAGGCCGATGGGGACGGCGACAAGCAGCGCGACGAAGGACACATACATGGTGCCCCAGAGAAGCGGCAGAATGCCGAGCTCCGAGCCACCGCGAAACTGCGGGTTCCAGACCGTTGAGAAGAAGAATTCCGAGGCCGGATACATCTTGAAGAAGTTGATGGTCTCGAAGACCAACGAACCAACGATACCGACCGTCGTTAGAATGGCGATCGTCGAGGAGCCGATCAATAGGGCAGTGACGAAGGTCTCGCTGACATTGCGAGCCCGCATGTCCGGGCGGATCCGGCTCAGAGACCAGAGCCCAAGACCTAGCGCCAGTGCGAGCACGGCAAACGTCATGATCATCGAACCGGTACGCGCTGCCTCGCGATACACCTTTGCGGCTTCGAAAACTTCAACCGGCACGTCGCCTGCCAGCGCGACACCGACTTCGGCAAGCCGTGCTCGCACGGTCGAGACGTCGATTTGACCATCGACAAGGGCGCTTGCGCTTGCATCCTGATTGGCAATCATCGCGTCGAGGCCGCCGGCGATGCGCCGTACATCCGACAGTACAAGGCTGCGTGCGCCGCCCTGCGGGATCACATTATCCGGGATCAAAGCGTCGGCGCGACCTTCGACAATGATCGGCTGCACGAAAAGCCATGCCAGCATCAGCAGGAAGGCAGGGACCGCGGTGAACAGGGCCACCGTCTGACCGTAATAGCCTGAGAGAGAATGAAGTTTGGTACCACTGCTGTCGGCGAGAGAGCGTGCACGGCGTTTGCCGAGGACGAAGCCGATCAACGCGAGCACCGCAAGAATGAGAACGATGATGCCGCCACTCATATGACAATAGTCCCCTGCCAAACAAAAAAGGCCGGCGGCACATCATGCGCCGCCGGCCGATGCATCAGATTAGTTCAGCGGTGCCATCGGCGTGCGGGCCTTGACGGCTTCCTGCGTCTGGGCCAGTTCCGGGTCGGAAACGAGGCCGTAGGCCGCCAGCGGGCCATCCGGGCCGGCCATTTCGTCAGAAACGAAGAACTCTACGTATTCCTGGAGACCCGGGATGACGTCGAGGTGGGCGTTCTTGACGTAGAAGTAGAGCGGACGCGAAACCGGGTACTCGCCCTTGGCGATGGTCTCAACCGAAGGAACAATACCGCCCATGGTGGCTACGCGCAGCTTGTCGGTGTTGTTCTGGTAGAAGGAAAGGCCGAAGACGCCGATGCCGTTCTTGTTGGCGTCGACGCGAGCGAGCGTCTCGGTGTAGTCGCCGTCGATGTCAACGGAGGTGCCGTCGGTGCGCAGAGCCATGCAGCCCTTCTTGCCAGCATCCTTGTCGCCGCCAGCAGCAGCGATCAGGGCTTCGAGCGTGCCGTTTTCTTCGCAGCCAGCTTCAATGACCTTCACATCGAAGACTTCGCGGGTGCCGTGCTTGGTGCCCGGGATGAAGGCGAGGATCGGCTGAGCCGGCAGGTCAGAGCGAATTTCGTTCCAAGCCTTGTAAGGATTGGCAACCAGCTGGCCATCCTTAACGACCTGGGCAGCAAGAGCGTTGTGCCAGTCGGCCGGGGTGAAGGCGTATTCAGGACCGTTGATGTCCGAAGCGAACACGATGCCGTCGTAACCGATGCGAACTTCCTGGATGTCGTTCACGCCATTGGTCTTGCAGAGCTCGATATCGGACTTGCTGATGCGCGAAGAAGAGTTTGCGATGTCGATGGTGTTCTCACCCACGCCTTCGCAGAGCTTCTTGCGGCCGGCGCCAGAGCCGCCGGACTCAACAACCGGGGTGGCGAAATCGGTGTTTTCGCCGAAGGCTTCGGCAACGATGGATGCGTAGGGCAGGACAGTGGAAGAACCAGCAATCTGGATCTGGTCGCGGGCTACAGCAGCGCCGGCGAAGGCCACGGTGGCCGCCAAGGCAGCTGCGGAAAGTTTCAGAGCGTTCATGATCATCTCCCGAAAAGGGCTTGTGTGTCTTTGCGGCCGTTGCAGCGTCTCCCAAGCAGCGGCGACTGCGTTCTTAGCGGCTCTTCGCCCTTGCTTTTATGTCAGTTCGATGAAACATTTGTGACAAAAATAGATGTTTAATTACAACATCTTAGTCATACATCAACACGCAGACATATCGCTTTATGTCAAAAGCGAACGGTGAAGACGCTGCCCTGGCCAAGCTCGGACCTGACAATCAGACGCGCACGGTGGCGGGTGAGGATATGCTTGACGATCGCAAGACCGAGACCGGTCCCTTTTTTCGACCGGCTATCCTCGACATTGACTCGGTAAAATCGCTCGGTCAGGCGCGGCACATGTTCTGCCGGAATGCCAGGACCGTGGTCGCGCACGCTGACTTCCGTCGCACCGCCAGGGTCCCGGCGCAGCGCAACTTCCACCACTCCTCCATCCTGACCGTATTTGCAGGCGTTTTCGATCAGGTTCTCAAAGACTTGGACGAGTTCGTCGCGCTCACCCAGGACCTCGATCTTCTCCTTGGGCAGATCGAGCCGGATCTCAACACCAAGTTCGGCGGCCAGTGGAGCGAGACTGTCCCTGACATGACCGAGGATCGGCGCGAGCTCCACGCTCTGGTCCGGCGCCACATGGGCCTTCAGCTCCAGCCGCGAAAGGGACAGGAGATCATCCACCAGGCGGCTCATGCGGTTTGCCTGATCAAGCATGATGGCGAGAAACCGATCCTTGGCCTTGGCATCGTCGCGGGCCGGTCCCTGCATGGTCTCTATAAAGCCGCGCAGCGATGCAAGCGGCGTGCGCAATTCGTGACTGGCATTGGCAACGAAGTCGCTGCGCATGCGATCGAGCCGACGTAGCTCCGAGATATCCTTGAACGACAGAAGGAAATAGGAAACGCCAGCCGCCTCGTCGGCGTCGATCGGCGCGACCCGCACCACATAGACCCGCTCGGAGGGGTGACGCTCGGAATGCTCGATCTGGTTGGGCTGAGAGGTTTCGGTCGTCTCGCGGATCATGTCGAGAATCCCGGGGGAGCGCCAGCGCGTCGAGACATGCAGGCCGACGACGAGCTCGCCGAACACCTTATGCGCCGCCTGGTTCTGGGCAATCAACTCGGCCTCAGGGCTGAGGACGAAAATCGGCATATCAAGGCCGTCGAGCGATGCCAGGATGAGAGGAAGCGGATCGGTCGGCGGATCGGGGACTGTCACGGCCGGTGTTGGCGCGGTTGGCGTGTCTTCCTCCGGCAGCTGCCGGAATACGACAAGCAGAAAGAGCAGCACGAACAGGGTGATCGCATAGCCAGTGGCAGCGCCCGTTGCCCAGGCGCTCACGGCAAGGAGTGCGGCTGCCAGAATGTAAACCCAGGCCGACAGAAGCTGTCGGAGATCCTTGCGCCAACCGCCACCCCTATCGTCCTGCATGCGCGCGCGTTCTCCGCCTCGTCGTTGTCCAAGTCTGATAGTCCTGATTCATGACAGAAGTTACACCGCTGTGCCATCGCAGGTCGGGCCTTTCCCCGGTGGATCGATCGATGCGCCTCCAGATGGAACCGAGATGCTTGAACTTCATTTCGGCTTGGGCTCAATTAAGACCATCAGAAGTTTACAAGGCACAGGGAGCCGAGGATGGACGCGCAAACCGAAAGCAGGGCAGTCACCCTCTCGGTCGGAGGAACCCAGCAGGTCTTCGACATCGATCTGCCGGATCTGCCGGACTGGATCGAAGACAAGGCGCTCAAGTCCGGTGGCTTTCCCTATGACAAGAAGCTTTCTGAGAAGGACTATGTGAAAGAACTCACCCAGTTGCAAATAGAGCTGGTGAAGGTGCAGTTCTGGATGCAGAAGACGGGCGAACGCGTGATGGCCTTGTTCGAAGGCCGGGATGCGGCCGGCAAGGGCGGCGCCATTCATGCGACGCTTTCGTACATGAACCCCCGCTCCGCCCGCGTGGTCGCCTTGACCAAGCCGACGGAAACCGAGCGCGGGCAATGGTATTTCCAGCGCTACGTCTCGCACTTTCCGACAGCAGGCGAATTCGTTCTGTTCGACCGCTCCTGGTACAACCGCGCCGGCGTCGAGCCGGTCATGGGCTTCTGCACGCCCGACCAGTACGAGAGTTTTCTCGAGCAGGCACCGCGCTTCGAGAAGCTGATCGACCGGGAAGGAATTCGCTTCTTCAAATTCTGGCTCGATACAGGCCAGGAAATGCAGCTCAAGCGCTTCCATGACCGTCGCCACGATCCCTTGAAGTGCTGGAAGCTCTCACCGATGGATATCGCGGCCCTAAACAAGTGGGACGACTACACGAAAAAGCGCGATCGGATGCTGAAGGAAACCCACACCGAGCGCGCCCCGTGGACGGTTTTGCACGCCAATGACAAACGTCGCGCGCGGTTAAACCTGATCCGCCACATGCTGCTGTCGCTCGACTACGAGGGCAAGGACATCGAGAAGATCGGCAAGCTCGACAAGAAGATCATCGGCAGCGGCCCCGACTTCCTGAAGTGACTTTCTTTTTGGGGGGAGTGGCCGTCGCCCCCCCCCATCATGCTTACGCGACCGTCACTGGCCGGGCAGCACGCGGATCGCGTAAAGGTTCACGCCGCGTCCGGTGCCTGCGAGATCTGCATTGATCAGGAGGCGGCCCGGGGTGGACGGCGCCATGCCGTTATCGAAAGAGACGCGGAACAGCGCATCGAGCTTTTGCGGGTTGACAGTGAAGCGGTGGCGCGGACAGTCGCCCATGCGCGGGAAATCACATTCGACGGAGATCTGGACCGGCTCGTCATCCATCGACTGCACGGTGAGCGCAATCGTGGAGGTGCGGCCTGCCATTTCACGCAAGACCTCTGTCGGGACCGTCACTTCGATCACGCCAGCCTCGTCACCGCTGCGCGAGACGATCTGCGCGGCACTGCCGTCGCTGGCCGTGACGATGTCGACGAGCGCGTTGGCGCGGGGACGAAGCGCCGAGACCTGCTGTGGGGCAAAGACCTCGACCCAGTCATCCGAGAAGCCACCGCGCGCATCGAGCGCCTGCGGTCCTGCGGATCCGGCCGGGGCTGCCTCCTCTGCCGCTCCGGTAAAGTCTTCCGCTTCGGCGCGCGGCGGCGGATTGGGCACCGAGGTGTCGCGCTCGGCCTCCGTGAGCAGCAGCCCGGAGGAGTAGATCCACCATGCGCCGATCCCGAGCGTCGCCAAGAAAATCGACACGATGGTCAGTCGAGCCACAATCCCGCGGCGCCGGCGTGGTGCCTGCAGGGGACGCTCGGACCGCATGTCCGGCATTGGCCCTTCATCATCGGCATGCGCGTCAACGGACGCCCTCGCCGCAATGTCGGGCTCTTCGTCGAAAGAAGGCTCGCGGTAGCCTGTCTGGGCGCCGACTGGCGGATCACCCGCGGCGAAGCCGGGCTCGACACGACCGGTTCGCCGATCGGGCGGCGTTGGTGCCGGCGGCTCGGCAGCCCGCTGTGACGGCCCCGCCACCGGTGCGGCCGGCTGAGGCACCGAGGGTTCGGGACGCACTTCCAGACGGGCGCGCTCTTCGAGCTCGATGGAATGGATGAGCGCCTCCAGGCGGCGGCGCTGATAGTTTATGGATTCGGGGTCGTCGATGTTCTGCTTGCGCAGACCCGTTTCGAGCGCCTGGCGGGCAGACTGATAGACCCGGGCACGGGCCTCCGCATTCGAACGGTCGGCGCGCTCCAGGGCGTTCCTGATGGCCGTTTCCAATCCACTCATTGGCCGCCATACTCCTTCGGGGATCGCCCCAGCCACATCGCAATCATAGTTTCGATTCGGTAAACTCTGGATATTTCAAGCACAAGCCCGGAAAACCCGTATGGCGCCGAATAAACACAGGAATGAGGCTGCGTAGGCAATGTCAGCATTTCGGGGATCCGACGTCTGCATGACCGTCGAGCATAGGACCGGCTTTCCTCGCCGTCCATGTTCTGCTATTTGACGTTTGCGTAAACGTAAACTTCATGGGAGGTGAAGTGATGGCCCTGCCGCCGATCCTGAAAGACAATCTGAGGCTCCCCGTCGTCGCCTCGCCGCTCTTCATCATATCGCATCCAAAACTGACGCTCGCCCAGTGCAAGGCGGGAATCGTCGGTTCGTTTCCGGCGCTGAATGCCCGGCCGGAGGCGCAACTCGACGAATGGCTGGCCGAAATCACCGAGGATCTCGCCGCTCACAACGCGCAGAACTCGGACCGTCCTGCCGCCCCATTCGCGGTGAACCAGATCGTGCACATGTCGAATAAGCGGCTCGAGCACGACCTGATGATGTGCGTCAAATACAAGGTGCCTATCGTCATTTCCTCGCTCGGCGCCGTGCCGGAGGTCAATGCCGCCGTGCATTCCTATGGCGGAATCGTCCTGCATGACGTGATCAACAACCGCCATGCCAATTCGGCGATCCGCAAGGGCGCCGACGGCCTGATCGCTGTGGCGACCGGAGCGGGCGGCCATGCCGGCACACTCTCGCCTTTTGCCCTCGTCCAGGAAATCCGGGAATGGTTTGACGGGCCGCTTTTGCTTGCCGGGGCGATCGCCAATGGCGGTGCTGTGCTTGCTGCCCAGGCGATGGGCGCCGACATGGCCTATATTGGCTCCCCCTTCATCGCGACCGAAGAAGCGCGTGCATCCGCCGAATACAAGCAGGCGATCGTCGATGCCCATGCCAACGACATTGTCTATTCCAACTATTTCACCGGCATTCACGGCAATTATCTGAAACCGTCGATCGTTGCTGCTGGCATGGATCCGGACAACCTGCCGGTCGCCGATCCCTCGAAGATGGACTTCGACAAGGCGACCACCGGGGCCAAGGCCTGGAAGGATATCTGGGGCTGCGGCCAGGGCATCGGGGCGGTGAAGGCCGTCGAGCCGGTCGCGGCCGTGGTCGACCGGTTGGAACGCGAATATATAGGCGCAAAAAAGGCGATTTGCGGCTGAGACCGGCACTGATAGCGTCCCCGCAACACTGATTTGCGGGGACCCCACATGCGTCTATCCACCTTGAGCCTTACGCTTGCCGCTCTGGCCGGCAGCTCCTTTGCCGTCAACGCTGCCGACGGCGCCTATAAGGAGTTCAAATCCTGGCAGGTGAGCTGCTCGCAGACACTGTCCTGCAGCATGCGCCAGTTCATCTCCGACAACCCCATCTCGGGCTTGGAGCTGCAGCGCAGTGGCTTGCCGGAAGCGCCCGTCGCGCTTTTGATCTCGCCGTCCGAGTATTCTCTTCTTGAGGGCGAGGGTGAACTGACCGTTGCGATTTCGATCGACGGTGGTGCGCCGGCGACCTTCAAGGACAGCGAAATCGCGATCGACGCAAATGCCGCCGCTCTCTCGCTGTCCGGCGACTTCATCGGCAACGGCCTGATCGACAGCCTGAAGAATGGCACAACGGCGAAGATCACCATCTCCCGCGGTCAAATGACCGCGGAAGGCGAGATCCCGCTGGCCGGCGCTGCCGCAAGCCTGCTGTTCATCGACGAATTCCAGAAACGTGTCGGTCACGTCGATGCCATGAGCGCGAAGGGCGACAAGGCCCCCAATCCGCCGCCGCCAGTCTCGGACATCCGCCGCTTCTCCGACTTCCCCGAGACGGTCCGGGCCCGCTTCGCCGATGGCGGCGAATGTGCGGAAACGGAAGAAACCATGCTCGAGGGTAACGCGCTTGCCCATAAGCTGGCCGAGGAGCAAACGCTATACATGACGCCCTGCGGCATGGGCGGGGCCTACAACTTTCCCTATGCCGTCTTCGTGGACGTCTATGGCACGGTATCGACACTGCCTTTCCCGACGATGCAGGAGGGCGCACCGAGTGCGACAACCAGCGCCTTCAATCTCAGCTATGATTACGAAGCAAAGACCTTCTCTGCCTTCTTCAAGGGACGCGGCGTGGGCGATTGCGGAACCTTCAACGAATGGAAGCTCGCCGAGGGCGCAATTGGCCCGCAACTCGTGCTCGTCGAGGAGGCATTCCGGGATTGCCCCTCAGAAATCGACGAGAACGAGACCATCGATATTGCAAACTGGCCGAAGACCTGGCCGTTGCGGTAAACGGAAAGCCAGCGCGGCGGCTGCGGAATTTTTCCGCCGCCGCCGAAATGCGTCTTGAAATCAGCGGGCAATCCCTGTATCAGCCCCTCACCAAACGCGACGGGCTTTTTCACGCTCCAGCGCTGGCCGCTTTAGCTCAGGTGGTAGAGCACATCATTCGTAATGATGGGGTCGCAGGTTCGAGTCCTGCAAGCGGCACCATTTTCCAAGAAAATTCGAGGGCCCGTCCCTTTCCCACTCAGTCATTCTGTGCCATGAGCGCCGTAGGGCGCGAGTGCCGTAAACTTTAGTACGGGCTCGGGCGGGTTGATTGACGTCTCTCCTGCTGCAGCGCGATTACGCTGCCGTCCACTTTACCCAATTCCATCGATCTGAACGGCAAAAGGGCCCCGACAAGCGAGGCCCTTCCACGGCATAGTGGTGATCGTCCGATCAGATCCAGTATGGCGGAACGCCATAGTAGTCATAGACCGAGCGGCCATTGTTTCGATACCAGTCGTCGCTGTCGTCAGTGGCGCGCGGGGCACCCTCGACTTGCTCCTTGGTCAGGTCGATGCGATAGCCGTCAAGGCTCTCGTCATAGGTCAGCTTTTCCCAGGGGAGCGGGTAGTAATCGTCGCCGATACCCCAGAAGCCGCCAAAGCCCAGAACGGCGTAGGCGACACGGCCACCCTTCTTTTCCAGAATGACGCGCTGGATGGAGCCGATGCGGTCGCCATCGCGGCCATAGACGGCTGTGCCTTCGACCTTGTCGCTGGCGATCAGGCTCGGGGTGTCCTTGACGTAAGGATCCTGGCTGGCGGCGGTGTTACGGTTTTCGTGCAACATGGGAAGTCCTCCTTCTTGGTTGTGCATGCAGAGGTAACGGGCGCCCCAGCGCATGGTTCCTCACAAACGACCTGCAAAGCCGAGCGACGCAATGTTGACGTTTACGTCAAGGTTATATAGCCTTCCCACACTTGCACTGCCGGTGTGAAAGCATAAGCTTTCGGGACCTGAGGAGGAACCAGTCCTGAAAGGGCGTGCCTGGCAGACCAATGATTTTCGGGAGGATTACATGACGGAAACCCTGAGCCGCCTCAGCGGCCGCGCCGCAGAAAAAATCTGGGTCAACTCCTATCCGGCATCGGTTCCGGCCGAGATCGCACCGCATGCGCATTCTTCGCTCGGGGCGCTTTTCGAAGCGAGCTGCGCGAAATTTGCCGATCGCCTGGCCTTCTCCAGCATGGGCCGCGGCATGACCTTCCGCGAACTGGAACAGCAGTCCCGCAAGGTTGGGGCCTGGCTGCAGTCGAAGGGCCTAGTGAAGGGCGACCGCGTTGCCGTCATGACGCCGAACATCCTGCAGAATCCGGTTACCGTCTACGGTATCCTGCGCGCCGGCATGACGGTCGTGAACGTCAACCCGCTCTATACGCCGCGTGAACTGGAGCACCAGCTCAAGGATTCGGGCGCCAAGGCGATCGTCGTGCTTGAGAATTTCGCCCATACGGTCGAGCAGGTGGTGGCGCGTACCGACGTCAAGCATGTCGTGGTCTGCACCATGGGCGACATGTTGGGATTGAAGGGCCATATCGTCAATCTCGTCGTTCGCAAGGTGAAGAAGCTGGTGCCGGCCTGGTCGATCCCGGGACACAAAGGCTTCAAGGCGATGCTGGCCGAAGGCGAGAAGCTTGCGCTGAAGCCTGTCGACGTGGTGTCGAGCGATGTCGCCTTCCTTCAGTATACGGGGGGCACCACTGGTGTGTCCAAGGGCGCGACGCTCACCCATGCCAACCTGCTCGCCAACAAACAGCAGATCGCGCTCTGGCTGGAAGCCGCCTTTGCCGGGCAGAACCGCCCCGACGTGCTGAACTTCGTCTGCGCGCTGCCGCTCTACCATATTTTCGCGCTGACGGTGAATTCGCTGATGGGCGTGGCGCTTGGCGGCCACAACCTGCTGATCGCCAATCCGCGCGACATCCCGGCCTTCATCAAGGAGCTGCAGAGCTTCAAGGCGCATGTCTTCCCGGGCCTCAACACGCTGTTCAACGCGATGATGAACAACCCCGAATTCAAGAAGATCGACTTCTCCTCGCTGATGCTCGTGCTCGGCGGCGGCATGGCGATCCAGCGGCCGGTGGCCGAACGCTGGCTGGAGATGACGGGGCGTCCGATTACCGAAGGCTATGGCCTCTCCGAGACATCGCCGGTTGCGACCGTTAACCGCCTGGATGCGCGCGAATTCACCGGCATGATCGGCCTGCCGTTGCCTTCTACCGACATCGAGATCCGTGATGAGGACGGCGCCACGATGGCGATCGGCGAAGTCGGCGAAATCTGCATCCGCGGCCCACAGGTCATGGCCGGCTATTGGCAGCGTCCGGAAGAAACCGCCAAGGTGATGAGCGATGACGGCTTCTTCCGCTCCGGCGATATGGGCCTCATGGATGAACGCGGCTATGTGAAGATCGTCGACCGCAAGAAGGACATGATCCTGGTCTCCGGCTTCAACGTCTATCCGAACGAGATCGAGGAAGTGGCCGTCATGCATGCGGGTGTGCTCGAATGCGCCGCCGTCGGCGTGCCAGACGAGCATTCGGGCGAGGCAGTGAAGCTCTTTGTCGTCAAGAAGGACGAGAACCTCACCGTCGACGAGCTGAAGGCGCATTGCGCTGCCAACCTCACCAACTACAAGCGGCCGCGCTACATTGAATTCCGCACCGAACTGCCGAAAACCAATGTCGGCAAGATCCTGCGGCGAGAGCTGCGCGACGGAAAATAAATCGATTTAAATTTGGGGAGGCTCTAGCCTCCCCTTCGTCTTGATCCCGTCTCAACTCACTAATAAGGTCCCCGGCATCATCGTCGAACCAGGGACATTCCGATGCAATCCATCATCGACACGCTGACGAGCACGGTCGCCGCCACCCATGCCGAAGACCTGCGCGCCGCCTTTGCCGCAGATCCGCAGCGCTTCAGCCGGTTTTCCGCTTCGCTCGACGATCTGTTGATGGATTATTCCAAATGCGCCGTGAATGACGACGTGCTCGAACAGCTCGAGCAGCTGTTGGTGACGGCCGGGGTCGCCGAAAAGCGCGACGAGATGTTCTCGGGCGCACCGATCAACTTCACCGAAGGCCGCGCCGTTCTCCATACCGCGCTTCGCAACCGCTCGAACCGTCCCGTCATGGTCGATGGGCGCGATGTCATGCCTGACGTCAACGGCGTTCTCGAGGCCATGGGCAAATTTGCCGATGGCATCCGCTCCGGCGAGTTGAAGGGTGCCACCGGCAAGCCGATCACTGACGTCGTCAATATCGGCATTGGCGGCTCGGATCTCGGCCCTGTCATGGCGACGCTTGCGCTCTCGCCCTTCCATGACGGCCCGCGGCTGCATTTCGTTTCCAACATCGACGGCGCCCATATCGCCGATACGCTGAAGGCGCTTGCACCCGAGACCACGCTTTTCATCGTCGCCTCGAAGACCTTCACAACCATCGAGACGATGACCAACGCCCAGACGGCGCGCGCCTTCATTGCCAATGCGATAGGCGAAGCGGCCGTCGGCCACCACTTCTGCGCCGTCTCCACCGCGCTCGACAAGGTCGCGGCCTTCGGCATCGATGCGTCACGCGTCTTCGGTTTCTGGGACTGGGTCGGCGGTCGTTATTCGATCTGGTCGGCGATCGGCCTGCCGCTGATGATCGCGATCGGGCCCGACCACTTCGGCGATTTCCTCGCTGGCGGCCATGCGATGGACGAGCATTTCCGCAAAGCGCCCTTCCGGCAGAACCTGCCGATGCTGCTCGGGGCACTTGGCGTCTATCACCGCAATGTTCTCGGCTACCAGACGCGCGCAATCCTGCCCTATGACCAGCGTCTGTCGCGTTTTCCGGCCTATCTGCAGCAGCTCGACATGGAATCGAACGGCAAGAGCGTGACGATCGATGGCAAGCCAGTCCACGGTGCGTCGGGTCCCGTCGTCTGGGGTGAGCCCGGCACCAATGGCCAGCACGCCTTCTACCAGCTCATCCACCAGGGCACGAGCGTCATCCCAGTCGAGTTCCTGATCGCCGCCAACGGTTTCGAGCCGGAACTCCGCCACCAGCACGAATTGCTGATCGCCAATTGCCTCGCCCAGTCGGAGGCGCTGATGAAGGGCCGGACACTGACTGAAGCCAAGAGCCAGTTGACCGCCAAGGGTGTTGCCGGCGAAGAAGCCGACTTCCTCGCCCCGCACCGCGTCTTCTCCGGCAACCGCCCGTCGATCACTATCGTCTACGAGCAGTTGACCCCCTATACGCTCGGCCGCCTGATCGCGCTCTACGAGCACCGCGTCTTCGTCGAAGGCGTCGTCTTCAGGATCAATTCGTTCGACCAGTGGGGTGTGGAGCTCGGAAAGGAACTCGCGACAGGACTTCTGCCGGTGGTCCAGGGCAAAGTCGCGGCGACCGGGCATGACAGCTCGACGGTCGGGCTGGTCTCGGCGCTGGCGGAGCGGCGGCAGGTTTGAATACCCTGGAAGGGAATTATATGCGACTATGCGGGGGGCAAGTTTGGCAATGGGTAAATTGTGAGCGATCAGAACACAGTTGATGCTTGGGAGTACAGAAAGCTTGCGGCGTATCACCTATCACTGGCTAAAAATCTCGCTCAGAATGGAGGCGAAGCAAGCGCCGTCTATTATTCACTTGAACTTCGAAGAGCCATCGAGGCTTATGCATACAGCCTCCTGTGTACCTACCGTCCTGAGGTATCTGCATCCGACCTCGAAACGTGGCAACCGCATGTTGTGATGCGCGTTCTCCGCAGCCTCGACCCGGACGCCGATAAGCCGCTAGAGCTTCAGTTCGAGAATACTGACGGTTCAACTTACGACGTCGGCACAGACCAACGGCTCGGCTATCGTTGGCTCAGTGAAAAGTATAATCGCCTCTCAAGCGTTGTGCATGTCCCAACAGTCGCGAAGATAAGGCAGTCGAAGCGCACACCCGCAGATATTCGCGAGATGTGCGACGCGATCGTCGAGGACCTGACCTTTGTTCTCTCTCAGGAGCGTTGGAATTTTGTATCCGGCAACTTTTCTACAATCCCTTGCGAGTGCGGTTTCCGACTACGTCGACGCGCTGAAAATATGAAGATGGAAAGCCGCATCGTCTGTGCGATGTGCTCGCGGGTTTATGTGGTTGCAGATATTCAAGATGGCGAAGTAGTCGTTGTCCCGTCGTGGCATCGGTTTGAGTGCAAGTTTTGCGGCGTCGCCAACGGTCATCACGAACGAGACGGCATTCAGCAATTCAAAATCAAATGTCGGGGCTGCGGGGAGCCTGCACATTTCTTCAAAGCTTGGGCGTACGCGCAACCTAAAGAACTCGGAAGTTTTCCAAGCCTTGATGTCCCAGTGGGAATTGATCCAGATTTGAATCCCTAAAGGGATGGCAAGCTCCAGAAACGCTTCTACCGCCGACTTCGCGCAAACCGTTAGCGCCTATCGCACAGCCTCTTCCGAGAGGCTCACAGCAAGGCCGTGCGCTTGCTTGGCAGGCCGAGTAGATATACTTTTCCGCAGTCGTATATCCTTGGGATTCCCATGTAGATCGCGAAATGGGGCAATAGCCTTGCAGTGCGCCTTCCCGCCAACGTGGTCGAAGCGCTGAACCTGAAGGAAGGTGATGACATCGAAATTCGCGCTGCAGACTGGCGCGCGCTCGATGTTGCACGTAAGCCCGCGCGGCAAGACCTTCTTCAGCGCCTGTGAGCCTTCCGTGGTCGGCGGTCGGCCGACTTCAGGTTTGATCGGAACGAGGCGAGTAGTCGATAAGTTCGTCGAGACGAACTTATCGACTACCACTTCCGATGCCTCAGAACCCAATCTCAGCCGCCGTCGGCGGGTTGGCCCCGGCCCGCGACACCGTCACCGCCGCAGCCTTCGCCCCAACCGTCAGCGCCTCGCGCACGGCGTCTTCCGACAACGTCGCAACCTTGTCCTTGGTCAGCAGACCCTGGCGCTTGAGCGATGCCAGAATGCCCGCGTCGAACGTATCTCCAGCGCCGACGGTGTCGACCACCTCGACCTTGTTCGAGGGGACGGAGACCTTGAAGTTCGCGGTATAGGCAGTGGCGCCTTCAGCCCCCTTGGTCAGCACCACGAGCTTGGCGCCGCGCGTCAGCCAGTGGGCGGCGCGTTCGTCCTGGGTGCCCGGCAGATCGAACCAGTCGAGGTCTTCGTCGGAGAATTTCAGGATGTCGGACATGTCGGCCATGCGGGCGATGCGGGCCTGGTGAGCCTGCTTGTCCTTGATGAAGCCGGGGCGGATATTGGGGTCGAGCGAGATGACGCGGGTCTTGTGCTCGCGGGTCATCAGCGCCTCATAGGTCGAGCCGCAGGGTTCCGGAATCAGGCTGATCGCGCCGAAATGCAGGGCTTCGCAGCTGTCGTCGAGCGTCGGCAGATCGGCTTCTGATATCATCCGGCCTGCCGTGTTTTCGTCGTAGAAGGCGTAGGATGCCTGACCGTTGGTAAGCTTCACCAGCGCGATCGTGCAGGGGCGCGAGAGCGTCGCACAATAGCTAAAATCGACGCCGGAGGATTTCAGCGTGTCGCGCAGAATATCGCCCAGCATGTCGTCGGAAAGCCCGGTGAAGAAGCCGGTGTCGATGCCCAGCCGACCGAGGGCGATCGCCGTGTTGAAGATCGCGCCGCCGGCATAGGGCGCAAAAGCGCGCTCGCCGAGCGTGGTTTCGCGTGGCAACATGTCGATCAGCGCTTCGCCGCAACACAGGATCATCTCGACCTCCCAGTTTTCTGTTTCAATCGATTTAAACCAAGTCGCCTTGTATTTCCAGTGCGACTGTGAGCATTTGCTCAGGCGAGCGACGAAACCCCGCCATTGCGGCCGGACCATTCGAGCGGGGCATCGAGGAAGGCCTCGACTTCCGACAGGGTCTTCTCGTCAAACAGCTTCTGGTCGCGGGCGACGGCCAGGACATTGCGCCAGGTGGCGATGTAGTGGAGCTTGACCTTGCCGTCGTCGAAACGCTGCTCGGCCTCCGGGAAGATGCCGTAGAAGAACAGTGCGATGCCGTGATCGACGACGCCACCGGCCGCTCTGATCGCATCGATGAACTTGAACATGCTGCCGCCGGCCGTCGTCAGATCCTCGATGACGAGGACGCGCGACCCTTCCGGCATGTTGCCCTCGATCTGGGCATTGCGGCCGTGGCCCTTGGGAGCCTTGCGCACATAGATCATAGGCAGGCCCAAGCGATCGGCAAGCAGGGCTGCAAAGGGAATGCCGGCCGTCTCGCCGCCGGCGATGCAGTCGAACTGCTCGAAGCCGGCATTGCGCATCAAGGACGCGGCCGCGAAATCCATGACGGTGGAGCGGACGCGCGGATAGGACAGAAGCTTGCGGCAGTCGATATAGACAGGGCTCCTCATGCCAGACGAGAGCTTGTAGGGCTCGGCCGCATTGAAATGCACCGCCTTGATCTCCCAGAGCATCTTCGCCACGAGTTCTGCCATCACGGCGGGTTCGGTGAAGGGGGTCTGGATCATCGGGCGCTCCTGTCAAACACGGTCAGAAGCGCAATAGCAGCAAGCCGCGCCGGCCGCCAGATGGGCGTGGCATGGAACAATCGGCCTCGACAAATCTTTACGGCTCACCATTCACGAAGGACAAATCTCCATGGACAACATGCTCGTCATCCAGCCGCTCGTCGCCCTCATCGCCGGCGTTCTCATCCTGATCATGCCGCGCCTGCTGAATTATGTCGTCGCGATCTATCTGATCGTGATCGGTGTGCTTGGCCTCTGGCCGCAGCTCGGCTCGCTCGGAACCTGACGCAGGCTGTTTCAGCCCCTCCACGCCTTCAAAAAAATGCCTCGCGTTATCAGCGAGGCATTTTTCGGTTCAGGCGACATCCCAGTGCAGCGGGAATTTCGGATTGAAGACCGTCACCGGCCCGGCGCCCGTGAAGATCTTGCCCGGGAACTCGACCGGCTCCTCGCGCTTGACGAGGGTGATGGTCTCTTCGTTTGCGGGCAGGCCATACCAGGCCGGCCCGTTCAACGAGGTGAAGGCCTCGAGCTTGTCCAGTGCGTTTTCCTGTTCGAAGACATGGGCAAGGCAGCTCATGGTGTTGATCGAGGTGTAGATGCCGGCGCAGCCGCAGGCGCATTCTTTCGACGGATCGACATGCGGCGCGCTGTCGGTACCGAGGAAGAACCTGGCATCGCCGGAGACGGCCGCCTTGCGCAGCGCCTGTCGATGGTTCTCGCGCTTGGCGACCGGCAGGCAGTAATAATGTGGCTGGATGCCGCCGACGAGAATGTCGTTGCGGTTGATGATCAGGTGATGGGTGGTGATGGAGCCGGCAAGGTTGCGATCGGCGCTGCGGATATACTGGATGCCGTCTTCAGTCGTCACATGCTCCATGGTCACTTTCAGTTCCGGCAGGCGCTTGCGTAGCGGATCGAGGACCGTGTCGATGAAGACCTTTTCGCGATCGAAGATGTCAACTTCGGGCGTCGTCACTTCGCCATGAACGCAGAGCGGCAGGCCGACCTTGGCCATGCGCTCGAGCACGGGCATCGCCTTTTCCATGTCGCGCACGCCGCCATGGGAATTGGTCGTGGCACCGGCCGGGTAAAGCTTCACCGCCGTGATCAGGCCGGAGCGCTTGCCCTCCTCCACGTCATCGGGATTGGTGTGTTCCGTGAGATAGAGCGTCATCAATGGCTCAAAGCGATCGCCCGCAGGCACCGCCTTCAGGATCCGCTCGCGATAGGCACGCGCGTCATCGGTCGTCACCACCGGCGGCACGAGATTCGGCATGATGATCGCACGGGCGAAGTGCCGGCTGGTGTCGCCGATCACGCCTTCCAGCATGGCGCCGTCACGCAGATGCAGATGCCAATCGTCGGGGCGGCGGATGGTGAGAGATGACATGGGGCGAGCCTCCGGCTTGACGAGAACTCGCCGCCCTTAGCATGTCCATCCCGCCGGATCAAAGGATCAGGCAACCCGTTCGTTCGCGGAAGCCACCGCCTTGTCGGCCTCCTCCATCTGCTCGCGGCGATCCTGCTCCATGATTGCCTGGATCCTTGGAAGCGCCCGCTCGAAGGCGGCCACACAATCCGGATCGAACTGGGTGCCGGCGCGGCCGAGGATATGCTCGACCGTGCGCTCAAAGCTCCAGGCCGGCTTGTAAGGGCGTTCCGTCGTCAAAGCGTCGAAGTTGTCGGCCACGCAGACGATGCGCCCGGAGATCGGGATTGCAGTCCCCACGAGTCGGTTCGGATAACCCTGACCGTCCCAGCGCTCATGGTGGCTGGCGGCAATCTCCGAGGCCAGTTGCAGAAGCGAGGAACGGGAGCGGCCGAGAATGTCGCTGCCGATCTCCGCATGCGACTGCATCTGGCGATATTCGGCTTCCGTCAGACGCCCCTGCTTCAGAAGCACCGTGTCGGGCATCGCGACCTTGCCGATATCGTGCATGGGAGCCGCCAGCCGGATGTCGTGGCAGACATGGCTCGGCAGACCCAGTTCGATCGCGATCGCTTCCGAATAGGCCGCCACTCGCAATGTGTGGCGGGCCGTCTCCGGGTCCTTGTACTCGGCAGCGAGCGTCAGGCGATGGATGATCTCCTGCTCGCGCTCGCGCAGTTCGCCCACGGCACGTTCGACCTCGCGGCGAAGCCACTCGGCTTGGTCGGCCAGTTGGCGCCGGGCACGGGCGAGGCTGACGATGTTCTGTACACGCGCCTGAAACTCGACCGGGTTCACCGGCTTGGTGAGGAAATCGATCGCACCGGCATTGAGAGCCGCCATGCGGGTCGTCATGTCCTTGTCGGCGGTGACGAAGATCACCGGGACGTTGGCATATTTCTCGAAACGGACGATCTCCGTATAGAGCTCCACCCCATTATAGACCGGCATCTGGTAATCGATGATGGCAATGTCGAAATCGAGCTCCGGCAGGGCTGACAGCACGGAATCGGGGCTCGCAAAAGGCAAGGCTTCGCAGTGATCGAGCTTACCGACGAGCTTCGTCAGGAGCTTCAGATTGGTGCTGTTGTCGTCCACCAACAAAATACGCATGAACGCCTCCGTGCTTCTCAGGCAACCAGTTTGAATTTCAGAGCGAGAATTTCCTCGCCCAGCATTTCGATATCCGCAGCAGCCGGTCTCTGGCTGCGCAACGCATGGGCCTTTACGGCCAGATCATTCAAGCCGACATTCGAGGCTGCGCCCTTGATGGTGTGCAGGACACGGTCGATTTTCTCAGGGTCGTTGCGGCGAAGGGCCTCGTTCAGTTCGTCAAGCAGACTGGTCGCATCGTCGAAGAAGGATTCCACCAGCTCCTGGAACACCTCTTCGCCCAGGGCATCCACCAGTTCGGCGTGACGCGCTTCGTCCAATCCCTCGATGCCGAGGGCAGGCATGGCCTGAAGCGGAATCTCGGCGAGATCGAGCTCAGGCAATTCAAGCTTCTGCGGGGCCGTCGTCGTGGCCGTTGCCGGCGCACTTTCGCGTGCGGAAGACGTCGTATGGGCAATCATTTTCTTCAATCTCTCAAGTGTCACTGGCTTGGATTCAAATCCCTGCATGCCCGCATCAAGGCAACGGCGTCGATCGTCGTCAGAAGCGTTGGCGGTCATGGCGATGATCGGCACATCGGCAGAGGGCCCGCGCTCAGCAATGATGCGCTTCGTCGCCTCGATGCCGTCCATGACAGGCATCTGCATGTCCATGAGGATCAAATCGAAGCGCTGCTCGCGAGTAATGGACACGGCCTCAGCACCGTCATTGGCAATCTCGACATCCTGGCCCAGTCGCGCCAGGAAACGGGTGGCGACAATCTGGTTCACCTTGTTGTCTTCGACCAACAGGATGCGGCATCGCGGCAACGTCTCTTCGGCGACGACCTTGGCAGCGAGGCCGTTCGCTTCTTCGCGGGTTACCGGGACAACGCCCAGTTCGAACCAGAAGATCGAACCAACGCCGACAGTGCTGCTCATGCCGAGTTCACCGCCCAGCTTTTCAACGATCTGCTTGCAGATGGTGAGGCCGAGACCGGTGCCACCGTAGCGACGGCTGATCGAGGCATCGACCTGAGAAAAGGGCTTGAACAGTTTGTCGAGGCCGGCCTCATCGATGCCGATGCCCGTATCTTCCACCTCGAAGCGGATCATCAGCTTGCCTTCGCGGTAGAAGTCACGCAGGCGCAGCGTGACCGTTCCTTGATGAGTGAACTTGACGGCATTCGATAGCAGATTGAGCAAGACCTGTCGCAGGCGCGTCGGGTCGGTCTTGACGTAAAGCGCCTGCAGAGAATCCGGCAGGTCGAGGATCACGGTGTTTTCGTGATCGTCGGCGCGGCCGCGGATGATGCTGACCGTGCTTTCAGCGAGCGCGCAAACGTCGAAGGCACGCTCTTCCAGCTCCAGCTTGCCGTGCTCGATCTTGGAGAAGTCGAGGATCTCGTTGATGATCTCGAGCAAGGCTTCGCCGGAAGAGCGGATGGTCTTGACGCTCTGGATCGTGTCGTCGGGCAGTTCCGAGAGTTCGAGCAGTTCCGACATGCCGAGGATCGCATTCAGCGGCGTGCGGATCTCGTGGCCCATGGTGGCCATGAATTGCGACTTCGCGCGGTTACCGGCATCGGCCGCTTCATAGGCCTCGCTCAATTGGGTCGCCATGACCTGCAATTCGTGGCTCGACTGACGGACCGAGCGAAGCTGCCGATTGAGCGTGACGACGAGGAAGACCACCGACACCATCAGCAGGGTCAACATGACGGTGGAGGTTCGCTCCAAGTTGAGGATCGTCGACCGGCTGTCTGCCCGTTCATGGCTGACACGGGTGTTGGTATAGAGCAGGAAATCCTCTGCCACGCGCCCCATGGAAACCAGCGCCGTGTCGAGCTCAGCCAACTGTTCGGAAGTAGGCACCGTCCCGGCAGCGTAGGCATCGAACATCGGCTGTATCGCGCGGACACCTTCCGTCACGGCGGCGATGTAGCCGCGAATATGCTCGTCGCCGGAGAAATAGGTCCCGAATTTTGCCTGATCGAGGATCGAGACGCGGGAATAGAGGATGTCGTAGCGCAGGGACAGTTCGTCGAGCAGCCGGGCATCCTGTGGATCGCCGTTTACACCGGTCAGGCTATGATTGAACTGCCGCACTTCGCGGTCCAGTTGATATACGGACCAGAGCGAATTTTCACGGACGCCATCCTCCATGATCCGGTATTGGCGCGCGATATCGACGAAGAGCACCAGAAGCACGATCAGAAGCACCGCAGACACGGTCTGCAGGACGAAGGCAACCGTGCCTCCGCCTGCAAATTTCCGTGCTGTGGCGCCTGTCATTGTCACTGGCCGACCTCGATTTCCTTGATCTGCCAGACAGACCGCGAGAAGTACTTCTCGTTGTAAAGGTCTGCATTCAGATCGAATGGATAGACCAGCATCAGCGGGCCCTTGTCGCGGACCGACATCGGCTTGCCGTCGAGCTTGGTCGCCAGCATGGTGTCGAGCTTCGCGTCGTCAGCCGGCACATCGGCGGCGTAGTCGTTCAGGGCGCGGACCTTCAGGCTCTTGCCGGTCGCACCGACTGCAGCGAGGACTTCGCGCAGGAGCGGACCTTCGAAGGTGACCCTGCCAGTTGTCCAGGGCGTTTCCATCTCGCCCTTGCGGCCTTTCAGCTTCTCCAGCATCGCCATGTCGAACTGAGCGGCGTCACCGGCATTGGTATTGGTGATCTTGCCCGTCACGGTCAGCACGACCGGTCCGCTCGGCGCCTCCAGCGCCAGGGCGGCCGTTGCCGAGAGACCAATTGCAAGTATCGCAGCGATAATGCTCTTCATGGTGCAGCTCCTTCCGATCAGGCCGAACGCAGTTCAGGATGCACGGCGCCCGCGCCGAGGTGATCCGAAAGCAGCTTGCGGAAGGCGACCGCTTCAACCGGCTTTTGCAGGAAGTCCGTGATACCGGCGGCTTTTGCTTCTTCGCGAAGACGCGGCTCGTCGTCCGCCGTCACCATCACCACAGGAACATCACGGTAACGGTCCATCAGGCGCACAGCCTTGACGAACTGAAGCCCGGACATACCCGGCAGCAGGTGGTCCACAATCAACATTTCGAAGTTCTCGGCATGACACAGCATCAGAGCCGTGTTGCCGTCGCCGGCGACCTTGATCTCCTCGACGGTGACCTTCCTTGCGAGATGCTTGATGATCATCGCATTGGTCGGATTGTCTTCGACAATTAGTATGGCCATTTCCAAACCCCCATAAACACGCCCAGCCCGGGCTCCGTCAGCCTTCCAGGCCGGACGGGAACTGCGTTAACCTTTCATGGAGGAGTTGTATCAGGGGGAGGCTGAAATTCGCTGAACCAAACCGGTACAATTTTACCGATGGCACATTTAATTAGAACTTAAGAATTTTCGCAGGCTCGACTATGCTCTGCACCTGGCGCAATCAGAAGGTATGGAAGGTAAAATCTGCTGCGGCGCTACGCTCGAGGACGAGCCTGCCATTGGGCAAATCGTTGCTTTCTACTTTCGCTTCGATCTGTGCCGGTGTGAGACCATAATGGGTCCAGCGTGCCACGAGCCTGCGCTCCAGTTCTTCGATCGGCGGCGCGACCATGACGGTAAGGTCGAAGAGATCCGCGAGGCTCGCCCAGCGCCCCTGCTGCAGCAGCAGATAGTTGCCCTCGGCAATGACGATGCGATCTTCCGCTACAATGCATCGAGCGGCGGCGATGGCGAGTTCGCGGTCACGATCGAAGACGGGCGTGAAGACTTCGCCGCCGGCCTTGACGGCTCTCAGCAGGTCGCCCAGGCCCCTGATGTCGAAGGTATGCGGAGCGCCCTTGCGGGCGATGTCACCGCGCTGTTCAAGGATTGCATTGTCGAGGTGGAAGCCATCCATCGGCAGGACCGCGCTGCGGTGGCCCCTCTCCACGAGTATCTCGTGCAGGCGATCTGCCAGCGTCGACTTTCCCGCACCCGGCGGTCCGGCGACGCCAACGAGCAAGCGGGCACCATCCTGCGCCCGCCGCTCGATCTCGGTGATCAGATCATCCAGCACCGGCGTCATGCGGCGCGCTCGACCTCTGGGGCCGGACGGGCGCCGGTCATGAAGGCGACGGCATCCGACATGGTGTAGTCCTTCGGATTGATGACGCAGAGACGCTTTCCGAGGCGGTGAACATGGATGCGATCGGCCACCTCGAAGACATGCGGCATGTTGTGGCTGATAAGCACGATCGGCAGTCCGCGCGAGCGGACGTCGAGGATCAGCTCGAGCACCTTGCGGCTTTCCTTGACCCCGAGTGCGGCCGTCGGCTCATCGAGGATGATCACTTTCGAGCCGAAGGCCGCAGCACGCGCCACAGCCACACCCTGGCGCTGGCCACCCGAGAGCGTCTCCACCGCCTGATTGATGTTCTGGATCGTCATCAGGCCGAGTTCGGAGAGCTTGTCGCGGGCGATCTTCTCCATTGCAGGCCGGTCCAGCTTGCGAAACAGACTGCCCATGACGCCCGATTTGCGAAGTTCGCGACCGAGGAACATGTTGTCGGCGATCGACAGTGCCGGCGACAAAGCGAGGTTCTGGTAGACGGTCTCGATGCCGGCCTTGCGCGCCTCGATCGGCGAGCGGAATTGCACCGGATTTCCATCGAGGCGGATCTCGCCCTCGTCCGGTATCACGGCACCGGAAATCGCCTTGATCAGCGAAGACTTTCCGGCACCGTTGTCGCCGATGACGGCAAGGATCTCACCCGGATAGAGATCGAAGTCTGCCTGGTCGAGGGCCGTGACGCGGCCGTAACGCTTGACCAGACCGCGGGCTGTGAGAATGGGTTCCTGGGTCATCAGCCTGCTACCTTTCTGATCCACTGGTCGATTGCGACGGCGGCGATGATGAGTACGCCGATCAAGAGATAGGTCCATTGCGGGTCCGTGCCGATCAGACGCAGGCCGAGCTGGAAGACACCGACGATCAACGCCCCGAAGATCATGCCGAGGATCGAGCCACGCCCACCGAAGAGCGAGATGCCGCCGATCACCACGGCCGTGATGGATTCGATATTGGCGAACTGGCCGGCGGTCGGGGACACCGAACCGATACGGCCGATCAGCGCCCAGCCTGCGAGTGCGCAGATGAGGCCGGACAGCGTGTAGACGGAGATCAGCATGCGCTTGACGTTGACGCCTGCGAGTTCCGCCGCATCCGGATCGTCACCGACCGCATAGACGTGGCGGCCCCAGGCAGTGTGGTTCAGCACGTACCAGAGGAGTGCAACGAGGAGCACCATGGCGATAACGCCATAGGTCAGCACCGCGCCACCCATGCGGATGTTCTCGCCGAAGAACTTGAGGATCGGCGCGTTGGCGTCGATGTCCTGGCTGCGGATCGTCTCGTTGGCGGAATAGAGGAAGTTGGTGGCGAGCACGATCTGCCACATGCCGAGTGTGACAATGAAGGGCGGCAGCTTCATGCGCGCCACGAGCACGCCGTTGATGAAGCCACAGAAGGCGCCGACGCCAAGACCGCAGATCACAGCCAGCTCGGGAGGAAGGCCGTAGCGGAAGGCAAACTGACCCATGACGACCGAGGAGAGCACCATGATGGCGCCGACCGAGAGATCGATACCCTTCGTCAGGATGACCAGCGTCTGCGCCGCTCCGACGATACCGACGATGGCAACCTGCTGGAGAATGAGGGTCAGTGTGAAGGCGGAGAAGAACTTGCCGCCGAGAATTATGCCGAAGACGGCGATCGACAGCACAAGCACGATGAGCGCTACGGCTGCCGGGCTCGAATGCAGGAAATGCTGGAAGCGCTCGAGCGCACTCTTTTCGTGACGGTCGAACGAGGCGACTTCGGTCGAACTCGACGTTAGGACCTTCTCAAATTCCTGCGTGGTCCGCGTCTCGGGATTGGCCGGCTGCATGGGTCATCCTCCCTGCCGTTGGTCTTAGTATTCTACATGAAGGATACGCCCGGCCTGCCGCCGCGCAAAGGCCGGGCGTTGCGCCTGGCGGCGGGAGACGAACTCCCGCCGCCGTTTCAGTTCAGGCGCAGGAGTTCGATCAGCCCCAGCACTTCTCGGTGCCGACCTTGGTGTCGATCGACTCGACGCCAGCTGCCGGCTTGTCGGTGACGAGAGCGACGCCCGTGTCGAAGAAGTTCTTGCCTTCGGTCGCAGCCGGCTTTTCGCCGGTGTCTGCGAACTTCTTGATCGCCTCGATGCCGAGCGATGCCATCAGCAGCGGATACTGCTGCGAAGTCGCACCGATGACGCCTTCGGCGACATTCTTGACGCCCGGGCAACCGCCGTCGACCGACACGATCAGCACGTCACCTTCCTTGCCAACAGCCTTCAGCGCTTCATAGGCGCCGGCAGCTGCCGGTTCGTTGATCGTGTGAACGACGTTGATGGACGGATCCTTCTGGAGAAGGTTTTCCATGGCGGTACGGCCGCCTTCTTCGTTGCCGTTCGTGATGTCATGGCCAACGATACGCGGATCGGTTTCGTCGCCGATCTTGTTGATGTCGACGGTGTCGATGCCGAAGCCCTTCATGAAGCCCTGGTTACGCAGGACGTCGACCGACGGCTGCGAAGGCGTGAGGTTCAGGAAGGCGATCTTGGCGTCCTTGGCGGCGTCGCCGAGGGTTGCAGCAGCCCACTTGCCGATCAGTTCCCCGGCGAGAAGGTTGTCGGTCGCGAAGGTCATGTCGGCGGAGTCGATCGGCTCCAGCGGCGTGTCGAGGGCGATGACGAGGAGTCCTGCGTCACGGGCCTTCTGGACGGCCGGAACGATGCCCTGCGTGTCGGATGCGGTAAGCAGGATGCCCTTTGCGCCATCGGCAATGCAGGTTTCGATGGCGGCAACCTGGCTTTCCGAATCGCCGTCGATCTTACCGGCATAGGACTTCAGGCTCACGCCGAGTTCGGCGGCCTTGGCGGTCGCGCCTTCCTTCATCTTGACGAAGAAGGGGTTGGTGTCGGTCTTGGTGATGAGGCAGGCAGAAACGTCGGCTGCCTGCGCCGGGGCGGCGAAAACAACGCCGAGGGCCAGGGTCGACAGGGCAGCAGTGATCAGAGACTTTTTCATTTGGTAATCCTCCCGAATGGTGTCGGCCAGCTCCTCCGGCCGCAGCGTGTCGGCACGGATCACCTTCCGGCGATCCGATCGGCTGCCATCAGGCATCCACTCCTCCACGGGCCCATTTAGAACATGAGGAGATTTCAGCTGTCAATAAATAAATCCAGTTGAATTATTAAATCGGTGTGACATTCTGCGAGCGCTTTCGTAAAAGGAAGCGGTCGGGAGGAGCGGCCTTCAGTGTCACAGGATGATCATGCACGACTGGCGGATCCGGCGCCCAGGGTGAGCGCCGGCGGCGGCTCGAACCAGGTGCGCGTGCGCGCCTATAACGAGCGGCTGGTGCTGTCACTGGTTCGGCAGAATCCCGGCTGTTCGAAGGCCGACATCGCACGCCTCACCGGCCTTTCCGCCCAGACCGTCTCGGTCATCATGCGCTCGCTCGAAAGCGACGAACTCTTGATGCGCGGCGAACCGATCCGCGGCCGCGTGGGCCAGCCCTCCGTCCCGATGTTCATCAACCCGGAAGCCGTCTTCTCTTTCGGCGTTAAGATTGGCCGCCGCAGCGCAGACCTCGTGCTGATGGATTTTGCAGGCACAATCCGGGAGCAACGCCACCGCACCTATCGCTACCCCCATCCGGACCATCTGCTGCCTTTCATCTGCGACGGCATCGCCGCCATGGAAGCTGAGATGGACGAAACCACGCGGGCCCGCATTGCCGGGATCGGCATTGCCGCCCCATTCGAACTCTGGAACTGGGCCGAGGAAGTCGGCGCACCGGAAGGGGCGATGGATATCTGGCGCAAGGTCGACCTTCAGGTTGAGGTCCAGAGCCGCATGGCGCATCCCGTCTATCTGCGCAACGACGCGACCAGTGCCTGCGGGGCAGAACTGGTGTTTGGCGCAGGCCAGCGCTATCCGGATTTCGTCTACTTCTATATTGGCTCGTTCATTGGCGGCGGCATCGTCGTCAATTCGTCTCTTTTCGTCGGTCGAACCGGGACCGCAGGAGCCATAGGGCCCCTGCCCGTCCGCGACAAACACGGCCAGACGCGCCAGCTTCTCGACATTGCCTCGATCTTCGTACTCGAGAACCTGCTGCGCGAACGCGGGCTCGATCCGCAGCCGCTCTGGTATGCGGCGGAAGAATGGATCGACTTCGGCGAGCCACTGGAAATCTGGATCCAGGATACGGCGGCGGCGCTCGCACAGGCCGTGATCGCGGCCGCGTCGATCATCGACTTTGCCGCCGCGATCATCGATGGCGGCTTCCCGGCCTGGGTTCGCCATCGCCTGGTCAAGGCCACCATCGAGGCGATGAACCGCCTCGACCTTCAGGGCGTGGTCATTCCCGACATCGTCGAAGGTGAGGTCGGCGATCAGGCCCGCGCCATCGGCGGCGCCAGCCTGCCGATCTTCGACCGCTACCTCATCGATCAAACCGTGTTGTTCAAGGATACCACCCATGCTGAAGGGCATTGACCCCCTATTGAGCCCAGAGCTCCTCGCCACCCTGCGCGCCATGGGGCATGGCGACGAAATCGCGATCGTCGACGGCAACTATCCAGCGCTGGAGCATGCAAGACGGCTGGTTCGCCTCGACGGGCATCACCTCGTGCCCGTGCTAAACGCGATCCTCAGCGTGATGCCGGTCGACGACTTCGTGCCGGAAGCGATCTTTCGCTCTGTCGTCGGCGGCAAGCCCGACCAGATCGATCCGGTGCATCAGGAGATCATCGACTGCTGCGCAATGCATGAGCCGAAGGTCCCCGTGACCAAGCTGATCGGCGCTGATTTCTACAACCGGGTAAAGGCCGCCCATACTGTCGTACAGACGGGTGAGCCGCGGCTCTACGCCAATGTCATCCTGCGCAAGGGCGTCATCTACCCCTGATCGGGTGGCCGCACTCAGCCCTCAAGGGCGCGCGAGATCCGTCGGGAGAGCTCCACGGGATTCTTCAGAACGATGGCACGGCTGGTGCGCTCCACCAGCTGCTCGCGCGCCAGCCTCGACATTTCGCGCGACACCGTTTCACGGCTTGCGCCGATATGTTCTGCCAATTCCGCATGCACCAGCGGCGGCGAAATGATGCGTTCGCGACCTCCGTCGTTGCGCACGCGCGAAAGCCTGAGCAGCGTGTTGTAAAGGCGGTGCTTGGTGTCGAGAAACGACAGCTCGGACAAACGGTCGTTCATCGCCCGGATACGCTTCGACAGAAGCTGCAGCAGCGCCAGCGCGACATCCGATCTCTGCCGCAGGATGTCGAGAAAGACGATGCAGGGGATCACGGTCACTGTTGCGTCGCTGACAGCCATGAGGCTTGCGGATCGCGCCATGTCATCGATGGCCGACTGCTCGCCGAGGATGTCGCCGCGTTTGAAGCTGCCGAGAATGGCCTCCTTACCGACGGAGAAACGCAGCACGGCGCGGATCTCGCCCGTCTGGACGATGAAGACATCCTTGGACATATCCTCGAAATCGACCAGACTTTCGCCGGCACTCAGCGTGCGAGAATGGCAGCGCAAAAGCCACTCGCGGTCCTCTTCCGGCGTGAGACCAGAAAAAATCGCACATCCGCGCAGTGTCGGAAGCGTGGTTGCCGGAAGCGGCAGGGCGGAGCCTGTCGTAGCGTTTGCTTTCATTTACGGAATACTTGTCGCGTTCATGACGATGGAGCTTACTTATTCGCCGGTATCGATGCTTAGCAAGATGTCGAAAACCAAGACCCTTACAATTCGGCTACCGTAGAGCATCGAATTTCATTCAATTTGAAACAATGCAGAAACCGGTGCGCAAGAGTCAACCGATGGAGCCGGAGGACGGTCCCCAGACGTCGGTGAGCGCAAAGCCCCGCTCGAAGGGATCGAAGGGGTCAAGCGCCACCTGATGCAGTCCGAAGGTGAAACCGCGACCGCTGATGGTAGGGATAACAGCGGGACGTCCGGCCACATCCGACAGGGCCGAGAGTCCGACCTCGAATTCGGAGCCGATGATCGACCGCGACAGCATCACGTCGCCAATCTTCGCCTTGCCACGTGCATGGAGCGTCGCCAGATTGGCCGAGTTGCCGGTGCCACAGGGCGAGCGATCGACGCGCCCCGGCCACATCGTGGTGCAGGTGCGGATTGCCCCGTCAGGATCGACATCACGGAACATCACATAGGCCACGCCCGAGATCGCGGGGATCTCGGGATGGACCACCGGGATCTTGCGATTGATCTCTTCCTTCAGGATCATGCCGGCCTCGACCAGCGCCCGGGCATTGCCCTTTTCGATCGTGAGCCCGACCTGACCGACATCGACAAGCGCGTAGAAGATGCCGCCATAGCTCAGATCGAAGGTGATGCGACCCCATTGTTCGGTGTCGAGCGTCACATCCAGTTCGTGTACGAAGGACGGCACCATGGTGAGCTTAACGCGCTCGCAGCGCCCGTCACGGCAGGTCGCGGTCGCCTTGACGAGGCCGGCTGCCGTTTCCAGCATGACGATCGTCTCGGGCTCCTGCATCTCGACCATACCGCTTTCCAGAAGCGCCGTCGTCACGCAGATCGAGTTGGAGCCGGAGCTCGCATGGGCCTGGTCGGGCTGGAGAATGACGAAGGCGGCATCGGCGGAGGGGGTCTTCGGCGGCAGCAGCAGGTTGACGGAACCGATCGGCGCGCCGCGCGGCTCAAGCACCAGCATGCGTCTCAGCGCCTCGCCCTTGGGATCGGTGTTCAGCCAAAGCAATTGCTCCGCCACCGTCTCACCCGGGATCTTCGGCACGCCACCGACGGCAACCTTTCCGATTTCACCCTCGGCGTGAACGTCGAGCAATTGAAGAGTGCGCTTCCATCTCATGTCATTACCCCATGCCGGTCGACCAGCCCGCCGCGAAAACGGGCCCCTGCCCTTCAAGAGCACAAGCTTATGCGACATCTCAAGGGGATACATCACAGGTGGCGACCTGCAACGTTGCCGGCGCCGTGTTAAATCAGAGGAACGAGATATCCAAGTGCTTTTATTGCGTGCTTGTGAAACGCCTCCGCGATCACCCGCGTTGAAGCCCACGGGAGCTACATCGCAACGAGCTCTCGCCTAGCCGCTGAGACCTACACTCGGATCACTATCAAAGGAAGAAGGAATGGCGCACCCGAAAGGATTCGAACCTCTGACCCCCAGATTCGTAGTCTGGTGCTCTATCCAGCTGAGCTACGGGTGCTTGCCAAAACCGACTGTGCGTCGGCGTGTGGCGATCCTCTAAAACGGGACGATCAGGATTGCAAGCGCCCATTTGAAAAAAGAGTCATTTTCCTGTCACGTGCCTTGCGGGACGATCTCACGCGCGGGCGCGCCAATCGTCGAGAGCCACTGGCCTGTCAGGGATTTCAACGCGGAACATGGTGCCGGGACCCGGTTTTTCCACAAGCGCGATTGTGCCGCCATGGGCGATCACAAGCTCGCGGGCAATCGCAAGACCGAGCCCCGTGCCGCCCGAACGCGCGGAACCGCGGAAGGCGGTGAACAGGTTTTCCCGCGCCTTGCGGGGCATGCCGGGCCCCGTGTCGTCGATGACGATCGCGACGACCGACCCGGTCCGTTGGGCGGACAAGGTGATGCGCCGTCCATGCTCGGGATCGTCAGGCGTGAAAGTGGCCAGCGCTTGGACGGCATTGCGGCAGATGTTGTGAATTACGCGGAAGAGCTGTTCGCTATCGGCATCCACTTCGATGTCGACGCCGACATTGTCGATGAATTCGATACCCGCCTCGTGGCCTAGATGCAGGAGGTCCCGAACCTCCTGGCAGACTTCCGACAGAAGGAAGCGGCGACGACGCGGCTCGGCTTCCGAGGTTTGGCCATAGGAGAGAACCTCGCTGGTGTAACCGACGGCGCGATCGATGGTCCGCAAGAGCTTGGGGGCAAAGCTCTTCACCAGGGGATCATCGACATCGACCAGGCGGTCGGACATCAGCTGGGCCGAGGCCAGGATGTTGCGCATGTCGTGATTGATCTTGGAGACGGCGAGACCGAGGTCGGCGAGCGTCTTCTGCTGGCGCAGCGTCTTCTGCAATTGGTCCTGCATCCGTGAAAGATGACGCCCCGCGACCGCGATCTCGTCATTCCCGACGGTCGGCGGCAACACGCGGGCGGGATCTTCGGGATTTTCCGCAAACACCTGCATGCTGCGGGCCAGACGCCGCACCGGCATGATCATCACGCGATTGATCGCCAGGAACATCAACACGGCAGCGATGACGGAAATAATCAAGGATACGAAGAGGATGTTGCGGGCATAGCCAAGCATGGCCTTGCGCAGCGGCGCTTCGTCCATGACGATCTCGACGGTGACATCACTGCCTTCCGCGATGGGCCCGTAGACGCGCAGCAGACGGTCGCCGCCAAAAATCAGCGTATAGAAGGCGTCGCGGATCGACCCTAGTTCCGAATAATCCGAGAGGTCGAAGGCGGCATCCACCTCGTTCGGCATCTCGGTCACGGCAAGCAGGCGCGAGGTACCATCCTTGCGAAGCACGATGGCCTTCGTTCCCGTGGTCGTCAGCGTATCTTCCTGGACGTTGCGCGGCAGTTCCAGTGGCTGTAGCCCGTCGATCACCACGCCGGCGGCAGCCGCCGTATTCAGCCGATCCTGCAGCCAGCGCTGGCGCATCGTCGCGACGGACGGCGCGAAGATCAGGATTTCGGCCAGCATGACAAAGGCGATCGTCAGCCACAGGAGTTTGCCGGAGAGCCCCCTGATCCGGGACGGCATGGCATACCCCTCGGAGAGGTCGGCCTGCAGATGACTGTCCTGCCGGTCGAACATCGGCCCTCATTCCTTGTCGTCCGTGTCTGTCGCGCAATTGTGACGCTGCCCAAAACGACGTGACGACGCCAGTGTAAAGCGGTGTTTTCAATGCCTAGCACGCGCAAGCCGTGAAGAAACATGAAAGTTTGGTCATGTTCTTTCGCGGGGTTACCAACCTTAACGAAGGAAGCGGCGTGGCGGATGTGTGGCAAGGCGAGGTTTTTTCGCCTTCATTCGCAGGATAAAGGCATCACGGCGACCTGATTGACTCCTGCGCCCCCTGACACTATAAGCCGCGCACGTTCGGAAACAGGCGCCCGGCGGCGCTTACCCGTGCGACGAACCAAAACGCTGTTGCAATTTGCACATCCAAGAAGGGCCGCACCCCGCGGTATTAAATAAATGTCGAAGCGTACTTTCCAACCTTCCAAGCTTGTTCGCAAGCGCCGCCACGGCTTCCGTGCGCGTATGGCCACCAAGGGCGGCCGTCAGGTGCTCAACGCTCGCCGCGCTCGCGGCCGCGCCAAGCTTTCGGCCTAAGGCCGGATGAGCCCGACGAGACTGACGGGCCCATGACGTCCACGGACTCCAAGACATCTGTTGGCCGGCTCAAGAGCCGGCCTCAGTTCCTCGCCGTCAGGCACGGCGAAGCGCGCAAGGGTCGCACCTTCCTGCTGGAGGTTCTCGACCGCAAGGATGACGCGCCGCCCCGCGTGGGCTTCACGGTCACCAAGAAACATGGCAATGCAGTGGAACGTAACCGCATGCGGCGCAGGCTGAAAGAAGCCGTGCGACTGAATGCGGCGTTTGCAATGCAGCCGGGACACGACTATGTCATTGTCGCCCGGCGCGAGGTACTGGATGTGCCTTTCGATCAATTGTCCCGGCAATTGATCCTGCGCATCGAAAACCGCCAGACGAATAACTCCCGGTCAAACAAGACCGCTCCCAGGAAAGAGTGATGCAGAACAACCGCAACTATTTCATCGCGATTGCCTTATCGGTGGTGATCGTACTCGCCTGGCAGTTCTTCTATATGAACCCGCGTATCGAGGCCCAGCGTCAGGCTCAGGAGGCGCAGATCGCCCAGCAGCAGGCACAGGCCGAGCAGCAGGCAACGAACCCAACCGCCACTGTTGACGGCAGCTTGCCGGCGGGAGGGGTCACAAATCCGGAAGCAAGCCGCGATGCCGCCGTTGCCACAACTGCACGCATTGCCATCGAAACCCAGGACCTCGAAGGTTCCATCAACCTGACCGGCGCTCGCTTCGACGATCTGAAACTCCGGCAGTATCGCGAGACCGTCGACCCGACGAGCCCGATCGTCACGCTCTTCAACCCTGCCGAAACGCGTGATGCCTATTTCGCCGAACTCGGCTTCATCGCCGGTGAGAATGCCGGATCGGTTCCGGGTCCGAACACCGTCTGGACCGCGCCGGAAGGTGCCACGCTCACGGAAGCGACACCGGTGACGCTGACCTACACGAACGAGGCCGGCCTCACCTTCACCCGCACCATCTCGGTCGACGAACACTATATGTTCACCGTCGAGGACCAGATCGTCAACAATGGCGCTGCCTCCGCAAGCCTCGCGCCTTACGGCCGCGTTACCCGCTACAACAAGCCGAGCACGCCTTCGATCTTCGTTCTGCATGAAGGCTTCCTCGGCGTTCTCGGCGCCGAAGGCAGCCTGGTCGAGCACGACTATTCGGATGTCGAAGAAGCCGCGATCACCAATGCCAAGGCGACCGGCGGCTGGCTCGGGATCACCGACAAGTACTGGGCCGCATCGCTGATCCCGCAGCAGACCCTGCCTTACGAATCGCGCTTCTCCTACTTCACCGACGGTCAGGCCCGTTTCCAGGCCGACTACAAGAACGATGCCGTGAGCATTCCGGCCGGCCAGAGCACCTCGGTCAAGACCCTGCTGTTCGCTGGAGCCAAGCAGGTTCCGGTCATCGACAGCTATCAGGAAAGCCTCGGCATTCCGAAGTTCGACCTGATGATCGACTGGGGCTGGTTTTACTTCATCACCAAGCCAATGTTCCACCTGATGGACTACTTCTTCCATCTCGTCGGCAATTTCGGCGTAGCCATCTTGCTCACCACCATCGTCGTCAAGCTGCTGTTCTTCCCGCTCGCCAACAAGCAGTACGCCTCCATGGCCAACATGAAGCGTGTGCAGCCGAAGCTCGAAGAACTGAAGACCAAGTATGCCGACGACCGCATGGGTCTGCAGCAGGCGATGATGGCGCTTTACAAGGAAGAGAAGATCAATCCAGTGGCCGGCTGCTGGCCGGTGCTCCTGCAGATCCCGGTCTTCTTCGCGCTCTACAAGGTCATCTACGTCACGATCGAGATGCGTCATGCGCCGTTCTTCGGCTGGATCCAGGATCTCTCCGCTCCCGATCCGACGAGCCTCTTCAATCTGTTCGGGCTGCTGCCCTTCACCCCTCCGCTCTTCCTGATGATCGGCGTCTGGCCGCTGATCATGGGTGTGACCATGTGGGTCCAGATGCGCATGAATCCGACGCCGCCGGATCCGACCCAGGCGATGCTGTTCAACTGGATGCCCGTTATCTTCACCTTCATGCTCGGCACGTTCCCGGCTGGCCTCGTGATCTACTGGGCGTGGAACAACACGCTGTCGATCCTGCAGCAGGCCTTGATCATGAAACGTCACGGCGTGGAGATCGAACTGTTCAAGAACATCGCCAATACGTTCCGCCGGAAACCGGCCCAGACCAAGTGACGATCAAAAGCCCCGGCCAAGCCGGGGCTTTTTCTATGGTGATCGAGATTCAGGCCCATGGCAGACATATCCTCCTCCGCACAACGCTCCTGGCTTGGCATTGCTCTCGTTGCCGGCTCGGCAGTCGCCTGGAGCTATGGCGGTGCTATCCAGCGATTCATCGGCGTGGAGGACGGCTGGACGATCGTGTTCTGGCGCTGCCTGTTCGCTGGCCTTTTTCTCCTTGCCTTCATGCTGATCCGTGACCGGATCGATGGCACGATCCGCCTGTTCCGCGCCATGGGCTGGCCGGGCTTCTGCATCGCCGTCGGTTTTGCCCTCGTCTCGACCTTCTTCGTGCTTGCCGTCACCATGACACCGGTAGCCAATGTCGTGCTGTTCATGGCATCCATCCCGCTGTTTGCAGCCCTTCTCGCGCGCGTCGTGCTCGGGGAACCGATCACGCCGGTCACCTGGGGTGCCATCGGTGCGGTCATCCTCGGTGTGGGAATCATGGTCTCGTCCTCGATCGGCGAAGGTGGCTCGATCCTCGGACTGGCGCTTGCTGCGGCGATCCCGGCAATCTTCGCCTGCATGACAGTGCTGACCCGCCGCTATCCCGGCATCCGCATGACGCCGGCTGCCTGCGGCGGCTCCTTCATCGCCTGCGCTATCGCAGCAAGCCAGGCCGGCGCCTTTGCCGTCGGCTTCCAGGACCTCACCTTGCTCTTTTGCTTCGGCGCCCTCAATCTCGGGCTCGGCATGGCGCTCTACGTCACCGGTGCCCGGATGATCCCCTCGGCACTCGCGGCGCTTCTCGGCACCGCCGAGATGATCCTTGCGCCTGTCTGGATGGTCCTTCTGCATAACGAGATCCCGTCGGGGCGCACGATCATCGGCGGCGCGCTCGTCATGGCCGCCCTGTTCACCTATCTGATCAGCCATGCGCGGCAGGCCTCGCGTCCGGTCCCGACCGCGGCTGCTTGACTTTCCGGGCCAAAACCGGGATCTGTCCCGCTTACGAAAGGCCAGCCCATGACCGAAATACACGACAAACCCGACCAGCCGCTTTTCGGCCGCCCCTGGATCTTCATCCGCGGCGTGCCGTCGATGGAATTCCTGCCGCCAGAAGGGCCGCTTGAAGTGGCCTTTGCCGGACGCTCGAATGTCGGCAAGTCGTCGCTGATCAATGCGCTCGTCGGCCAGAAAGGCCTGGCTCGCACCTCGAACACGCCCGGTCGCACGCAGGAACTCAACTATTTCGTGCCCGACGGCTATTCCGGCGGGGCAGGCGACCTGCCGCCGATGGCGCTCGTCGACATGCCCGGCTACGGCTATGCGCAGGCGCCGAAGGAACATGTCGATGCCTGGACGAAGCTCGTCTTCGATTATCTTCGGGGTCGCGCGACGCTGAAGCGCGTCTATGTGCTGATCGACAGCCGTCACGGCATCAAGAAGAACGATGACGAGGTGCTTTCGCTGCTCGACAAGGCCGCCGTCTCTTACCAGATCGTGCTGACCAAGACCGACAAGATCAAGGCCCCAGGTGTCGTGAAGCTGATTGCGGAGACGCAGGAAAAGATCAAGAAGCGCCCCGCAGCCTTCCCTGTCGTGCTTTCGACATCTTCTGAAAAAGGTGATGGCCTCGACCAATTGCGCGGGGCAATCAGCGAGGCCATCGGTCGGAGCCTTTGACGCTCAGGCTCCGATCAGATCGGCCCGATCAGGCGGTGACCGGGTCGAACCGTATTCCTTACATCTTCGGCAGGATCACCGCGTCGACGACGTGAATGACGCCGTTCGACTGCTTGACGTCCGCGATGGTCACGGTCGAGACGCCGCCGTTTTCGTCGGTCAGCGTCACCTTGCCGTCGGCCGCCTTGCCCTTCAGGACACAGCCGCCGACGGTCGCGACATCGGCTTCACCGCCATTGTCGGAGATCATCTTGACGAGGGCTTCCGCCATCACTTCCGACGCCACGACGTGGCAGGTCAGGACCTTGGTGAGCTGTTCCTTGTTCTCAGGTTTCAGCAGCGTGTCGACCGTGCCGGCCGGCAGCTTGGCGAAGGCCTCGTTGGTCGGAGCGAAGACGGTGAACGGACCGGCGCCCGAAAGGGTTTCAACGAGACCGGCTGCCTGGACGGCGGCAACGAGCGTCGTGTGATCCTGCGAGTTGACGGCGTTTTCGACGATGTTCTTGGTTTCGAGCATTTCACCACCGCCGACCATCGGATTGGCGGCATAGGCTGCGGCAGCCCCTGCCAAGATGGCTGCGGAGAATGCGAGCGGGCGAAGAGCGGTCTTGAACATTGAAGGTATCCTCTTATCCTTGGTGTTCACGATCGTGTCCCTGCGGTTCGGGCGGGACATCGGGGCATTCCTCAGCGGGAACACCACCAAGGACGGCGGGTTGTCCAAAGAAGTTTCAGGCGGCCCGAAAAAATCGACCGCCTGAAACCAATCCATTGAATTCATGACAGAATTTCTTCGTCAGGGACGAACTTCGCCGAGCGCCACGACAGGCCCCGTGGCTTGTCCGGTCGGCGAGCCGCCGAAAGGCTCAAGGCTGACGGCCAGCACGACACCTTCCGTCAGGCGCGCGCGCAGCGCCTCGGGAACGTCGAGTTCGCCTTGCCCGGTCTGGGGCAATACGCCGAGCGATATCGGTGCCTGCTCACCCTCTACGAGCCAGAGTTCGAGTGATTTCTCATCAGCACCGCCGCTTGCGACGGGGGTGACAGCGAGGCGGCCCGAGTTCCCGTCGTAGCGTGCATGCAGGGCAATCGCCTGGTTCTCGCCAGCGAGTTCGGCGGTCAGCGCCGCCTGCGGCTTCGGACGCATGCGTTCTGCATAATCGAGCCCGAACACTAGACCGAGTGCCGCAATGGAAGCAAAGCTCAGGCCCCGCCAGAGTACCAGCGAATTCCACAGGCTGCCCTTTACCGCCGCGACCGCGGCAGGAGACGCAAACAGCCGATCCTCGATCTTCGAAAACAGCTGATCCGGGGCTGCGACCTCGGCGTAATCGTCGTTGAACTGGATGAGGTTCTCTTCCCAGCGCTTGACCATGGCGGCGAACTGTCGGTCGTGGCGCAGGCGCGCGTCCACCTTCTGCCGCTCAGTTCCGCTCAGGACACCGAGGACATATTCGCCCGCGAGAACTTCATCTCGCGACCGGTCTCCCTTGCTTTGGTCAGGCGTGCTCATCCATGCACTCTCTCAGTTTCAAAAGGCTGCGCCGCAGCCATGTGCGCATCGTGTTCAACGGAACGGCGAAATGATCCGCCAGCTCCTGGTAGGACAGCCCCTCGACATAGGCCTGGCGAACGGCGAGCGCCCGATCAGGATCCAATGCCTCCAGGCAGGTGTCAATGCGGCCGCCCTCGGATCTGAGCACCGCATGCTCTTCTGGATCGGGCGCCAGATCGGCAATATCGGCCGCAGCTTCGATGTCTTCTCCTTCCGGCCGCCGTGCGCGCAGACGATCGATGCAATGGTAGCGGACGATCGCGCAGAGCCAGGGATAGGCATTGTCGCCCGCACCCGTATAGGTCCCGGCCTTGTGCCAGATCTTCACGAACACATCCTGGAGAGCCTCTTCAGCCTCTCCCCTGTCTTTCAGCATACGCAGACAGATGGCGAAAAGTTTCGCCGAAATGCGACCATAGAGCAGAGAAAAGGCGGCACGGTCCTTCAGCGCCACGCGGGCCAGCAAGCCGCCGATATCGTCGCGTTCCATGAAGCCCCCTGGTGCAGTTGGCCGAGATATAGAGCACCATTTTCAGCAGACAATGCGACGAGAAGAAGAAGCATGTCATGATGCGCCCATCATGGGTCGCTTATATTGCCGGACAATTATTCCCTCTGTCGTCCGGATGCGCTAAAAGGCCGCGATCCAGAACGAGGGTATCCGATGACGGCTTCCGAAAGCGAAACGCAGGCCAGGCTTCTCGCCCAGGCCCTGCCCTTCATGCAGCGCTATGAAAACAAGACCATCGTTGTGAAATACGGCGGTCATGCCATGGGCAATCCGGAGCTCGGCAAGGCATTCGCTGCCGATATCGCGCTTCTGAAGCAGTCCGGCGTCAACCCGATCGTCGTGCATGGCGGCGGCCCGCAAATCGGGGCGATGCTTGCCCGCATGGGCATCGAATCACGCTTCGAGAACGGTCTTCGCGTCACCGACCAGAAGACGGTCGAGATCGTCGAGATGGTGCTGGCCGGTTCGATCAACAAGGAAATCGTCGCGCTGATCAACCAGACCGGCGAATGGGCGATCGGGCTTTGCGGCAAGGACGGGAACATGGTCTTTGCCGAAAAGGCGCAGAAGAAGGTCCGCGATCCCGACAGCAATATCGAGCGCGTGCTCGACCTCGGCTTCGTCGGTGACGTCGTCGAAGTGGACCGCACCCTGCTCGACCTGCTTGCCCGCTCCGAAATGATCCCGGTCATCGCGCCGGTTGCGCCTGGCCGCGATGGCGCCACCTACAATATCAATGCGGACACCTTTGCCGGTGCAATTGCAGGCGCGCTCAATGCCTCGCGCCTGCTTTTCCTCACCGACGTGCCCGGCGTTCTCGACAAGGATGGCAAGCTGATCAAGGAACTGTCGGTCGCTGAAGCCCATGCGCTGATCAAGGACGGGACGATCTCAGGCGGCATGATCCCGAAGGTCGAGACCTGCATCGAAGCGATCCAGGCCGGCGTCCAGGGTGTGGTCATCTTGAACGGCAAGACCGCCCATTCCGTGCTGCTCGAACTCTTCACCGAGACGGGTGCGGGCACGCTGCTCGTTCCCTGACCCGGATCTCAACGCTGCCGGTCACTCGATCGGCAGCGGACGCTCCAGCTTCTCGCTTCCCGGTGTCACCGTGCGCATCAAGGCAACCGCGATCAGCACGATCGCATAGGCGACGAAGTTGTAGATGAGGCCGAGGCTCAGGCCTTCGGCATAAACCTCCTGTCCCGACATCCCCGCGGCGGCATTGCGCGCCAGATCCGAGAAGAAGATCTCGCTGACGATCGCAATGCCGAGCGCACTTCCCACCTGCTGGATGGCTTGAAGCGCGCCCGATCCGCCGCCCGCATCCTGCGGCGGCACGCCAGCCAGCACGAGCTGGAACATCGGCGCAATCGCGATGCCCATGCCAAGGCCGCTCAGAAGAAACCAGGGCAGGAGCGCCATGCGGTCAATGCTCTCTCCCAAGGTCTGAATCTCGGCACGCAAAAATCCCATGCCGATCATCACCATGACGACACCGGCCACCACGCGGATGCGCGGCGCAATACTACCGAGGCGGCCAGAGATGAGCGAGGCGACGAAGATGCCGACGGAAAAGGGCACGGTGGTCATGCCCGACTGCAGCGGGGTGAGGCCATAGCCTTGCTGCAGGAACATCGCGAAGATCAGGAAGAAGCCCGGGAGGGTCGAGAAGAAGGTCGCGGTCATCAGCGAGCCGATGACATAGTTGCGGTTTTTCATCAACGCGACGGGTAAAAGTTCCGGTGCCTTGATCCGGTGCTGGCGACGCTCCCAGAAGCCGAAAGCCACGCCAAAAGGAATGGCCATCGCGACCATCACGAAGCACCAAAGGGGCCAGCCGAAACCGCGTCCCTCGATCAGCGGGAAGATGATGCAAAAGATCGTCAGGGCAGCCAGAATGATGCCGACGAAATCGTTCTTCAGGCCGGGCTTGGGCGGAAGTGCCGGGATCAGACGCCAGCCGAGCAGGATGGTCATGATCCCGACTGGAATATTGATGAGAAAGATCGGCCGCCAGCCAAGTCCGAGTACATCGAGACTGATCAGCCACCCGCCAAGGATAGGGCCGGACACCGAAGCGAGGCCGGCGCTGAGGCCGAACAAGGAGAAGGCCGCAGCGCGCTCTTTCGGCGGGAACATCATCTGGGCAATCGCCAGCACCTGAGGCGTCATCACCGCAGCCCCCGCGCCCTGCAACAACCGCGCCACCACCAGCCAGCCGATATCGGGCGCGAGACCGCACAGCAGCGAGGCAAAGGTGAAGGCCGCCACGCCGACCAGAAAGACCTGCTTCTTGCCCCGGACATCGCCGAGCCGGCCAAACGGCAACAACCCGAGCGCAAAGACCAGCACGTAGCCAGCGACCACCCATTCGATCTGGCTGGAGGTCGCGCCAAGCTCGGATTGCAGGCTCGGCAGCGCGACATTAACGATGGTGACATCGAGCAGGTTCATGAAGTTTGCCAGCATCATGACCGCCAGCGCCGTCCAGCGCTTGGGGTATGGCTGTTCGGCGTCGGCGCTGATCGTTGGTGACGCGGGTGTCTTGGTGTGCACTTTTGTCTCCCCGCCCTCGGCGCGCTTGTGCCGTCCGGTGTATCGCGCAGCGGGATGGGTCGCAACGGGGCAAGGGTGTCCGTCGTGGTGAGTCGGCCGTGGCGGCGTTCCTCTCCCCCTTGCGGGAGAGGATGGAAAATCGAAGGCTTAGGCGAGCGCAAGCCGCCTAAACTTCAGATTTTCCCAGAGAGGGGCAAGGTTCCGCTGGCGCAAAGCTCACCGAGCCCCCCTCTTGCGAAACCGCAAGGGGGGAGATGCGCGTCGCGCCCCTCCTCACACCAGAACCAACAACAAGACCCCGAACACAATCAGCACGCATCCCGCAATCTCCAGCCTGTTGATCCTCTCCTTGAAGAACAGCACTGACGACGCAAAGGTGAAGAGCATCTCGACCTGAGCCAAGGCTTTCACCACCGCCACCTGCTGCAGGGTCATCGCCGTGAACCAGCCGAAGGAGGCCGTGGCGCCGACGAAGCCGACGAGGGCGCTGACTTTCCAGGCGGCCCGGACGCGGGTCAGCTCTGTCCGATCACGCCAGGCCATCCAGAGAAACATCGACAGGGTCTGGATCGTGATGACGACGCAGAGCGTGTAGCCGGCCTGCACCATGGCATCCGGTGCGGGCAGGCTCGGGGACAGTGACAGCGAGGCGGTGCGATAGGCGATCGCGGAGACGCCGAAGAAGAAACCGGAGGCGAGGCCGATCAGAGCCGTGCGGCTGCCCACAGAGGTGACAAGGCTCAAGGGCGTGAAGGCCGTGCGCGCCACGGAAATCAGCATGACGCCGAGGATCGAGACGAGAATTGCGGCGGTCGTGCCCAAGCCGATCGTTTCGCCGAACAGAAGAAGCGCCAGCAAAGCCGCTTGCGCGGGTTCGGTGCGCGAATAGGCAGTGCCGACGGCGAAGTTACGGAACGAAAAAAGGTGCACAAGCAGGAAGGTCGCCGTGATCTGCGCGAGTGCCCCGATGACCGCCCAGATCGCAAAGGTCAGCCCTGGCACCGGCAGGGGACGGTCGAGGCCGAGGTGCAGGATTGCGAGGTAGAGGAAGGCGAAGGGCAGGCCGAAGCCGAAGCGGACGAAGGTCGCACCTGTCGTGCCCATCCGTCCTTTGAGGTGTTTCTGCAGCGTCGAGCGCAGGTTTTGCAGGAAGGCGCTACCAACCGTGATGAGGGCCCAGAGTTCCATGGGAAAGCGTCCAGAAAGGCCGAAGCGCGGGGGTGTCGGCTTGCGGCAGGAGATCGGAAAAGGTCGCGGTTAGGCCTTGAGCTTACGCCTCAGGTCCTGCGGCTCACGCCTGACGCTGGCGAATCGTGCCTGAACTCACCGGATGGAAGCGCGCGGGCAGGCGCTTGCGATCCTGCAGGACCACGACCCGTTCCATCGCCGAAATCGCCATCTTCTTTCCCATCTTTCCCAGATAGCACTTCCCGAAGCGGCGACCAATGCTAATTAGAGGCAACGCGCCTGATGTCGTCAGGCCCTTCGCACTGCCCAAGAGGACATGATGAACACGCCAGCCAAGATCCCCTCGCCCGCCGACTTTTCCCATGTGCGCGACTGGGTCTTCGACCTCGACAACACGCTCTATCCGCATCACATCAATCTCTTCGCGCAGATCGACACGAACATGACCGGTTTCGTGGCTGAATTGCTGCAGATGGAGCCGGCAGAGGCGAAACTGCTGCAGAAGCGCTACTACCATGAACACGGCACGACGCTCGCCGGACTGATGCTGCACCACAAGGTCGATCCGAACGCGTTTCTAGAGCGGGCGCATGCGATCGACTATTCGGCCCTGATCCCGGACGAGGCGTTGGGCACTGCGATCAAGCAGCTGCCGGGTCGAAAATTCATCTTCACCAACGGCACGGTTGCGCATGCGGAAGCGGCTGCGCGGGCACTCGGCATCCTCGACCATTTCGACGACATCTTCGACATTGTCGCTGCCGATTACGTACCCAAGCCTGCCGGATCAACCTATGACAAGTTCGCGAGTTTGAACCGCATCGACACCAAACATGCCGCCATGTTCGAGGACCTGCCGCGCAATCTGATGGTGCCTAAGGCGCTGGGCATGAAGACCGTGCTGCTTGTGCCGCGCAATCTGGATACCGCGATCCTGGAGACCTGGGAGCGGGTCGAGCATATCGATGCCGATGTCGTCGACTATCTCACCGACGATCTCACGACCTTCCTGCAGCGGCTGCTCTCCCATGCAGTGTGAGCGCAAGCTTACGAAAGTTTCATGCAGCTTACCGAGAGTTAAGTAGGGCCTGAGCCCGCCCGCCTCTACGGTCATCCCATCGAAGCAGATACTCGAAAGGATACCAAATGAACGGCAAGACCCTGACGCTGGCCGCCGTGGCCGCCTCTCTGATGATCGGCACGGCTGGCAGCGCCTTCGCACAGGACCGCGGTGAACGCCGGGGCCCCGGCCGTGGTGGTCCGGAAGCGATGTTCGTGCAGATGCTGCAGCAGCATGACACCAACAAAGACGGCAAGATCAGCAAGGAAGAAGCGACAGCAGCAAGCACCGCGCTGTTTGCCGCCATCGATGCCGACAAGGACGGCGTGCTGACACCAGGCGAGATACGCCAGCACCGCGAAGCGATGCGCGAGGAGTACAAGGCCAACCGTGAAGCCATGCGGGCCGAGCGCCAGGCGGCACGGGAAGCGGCCAAGGCCGACGCACCCACCCTACCCCCGGGTGATGCACCGCAGGAGCAGGCCATGAACGACGGCCCGCGTGGCGAAGCGCGCGATGGCAAGGGCCCGCACGGCAAGCGTCAAGGTTGGCACAATGAACGTGCCGAGCGCGGTGAAAATCGTCGTGGTCCGGATGGTATGCGCGGCGCAGGTCGCATGATGCGGGTGGCCGATACCGACGAAAACGGCCAGATCAGCCAGGCGGAGGCCACCGCCATGGTCGACCGGATGTTCACCCGCATGGACCGCAACAATGACGGTTTCATCAGCGCCGACGACATGCCGAAGCGGCCGGTGATGTTCCGCTGATGCGGATCTCCGCAGATCGATGAGTGCCGAAACGGCCCCTTACGGGGCCGTTTCTTCGTTGAGATCATAGAAGTCCGCGATGATCTTCCAGGCCTCTTCGGCCGTTTCGGCAAACTGGAAAAGCTTGAGATCGTCAGGGGCGATCGTGCCGAAGGCGGCAAGCGCCTCGAAGTTGACGATGTCCTCCCAGAAGGCGCGGGAGAAAAGGATCAGCGGGATCGGCGCCATACGCTTGGTCTGGATCAGCGTGATCGTTTCGAAAAATTCGTCCAGCGTGCCGAAGCCGCCTGGAAAGATGGTGATCGCCTTGGCGCGCATCAGGAAATGCATCTTGCGGATGGCGAAATAGTGGAAGTTGAAGCTGAGTTCCGGCGTCACATAGGGGTTGGGCGCCTGTTCGTGCGGCAGGACGATGTTGAGGCCGATCGAGGGCGCGCCGACCTCCTGAGCACCGCGATTGCCAGCTTCCATGACACCCGGTCCGCCGCCGGTCACGACCACATATTCCTGGTAGTCGCTGTGTTGTGCATGCTCAGAGCAGAGCTGAGCAAACTTGCGGGCTTCCTCATAATAGATCGAAGCGTCTTCCAGGTTCTTCTTCTGGATATCGTTCTTCGCCGCCCAGGCAGCTTCGCCAGGTGCTGGGATGCGCGCGCCGCCGAACATGACGACCGTCGACTTGATGCTGCGCTCGGTCAGGATCATCTCGGTCTTCAGCAGTTCGAGCTGCAGACGGACCGGGCGCAGTTCCTCGCGGCAAAGGAATTCGTCGTCGACATAGGCCAGCGTATAGGACGAAGACGCCGATTGCGGGGTGCGCGGAATGACTTCAGCTGTCTGCTTGTCGGTCGAGCTATCCTTCAAGGGATCCCAGGATCCGTCCTTGCGCCTGTGCTTGCCGTTCTTCCACCGTGCCATGCCTCTTCCTTTCCAAAGCGCAGAGCTCCTGCGGCTGTTTTCTTCCAGCCCTTTATGCGCTAGAGCTTTGCGCGAATTTTCGATCAGGTCCTGATCGTTTCCATCCCCACGGTAGACAACGAAGTTTAAGGAATTCAGATGAGCGCCACCGATCTCGCCCAGCTCGAACACGTCATCGAAGCGGCATTCGACAATCGCGATACCGTCACGACGGCGACCAAGGGCGAGATCCGCGATGCCGTCGAGACAGCGCTCAACCTTCTCGACAGCGGCCAGGTTCGCGTCGCAGCCCGCGGCGAAGACGGCAGCTGGACCGTGCATCAGTGGCTGAAGAAGGCCGTGCTCCTCTCCTTCCGCCTGAACGATATGGAAGTCGTCAAGGGCGGCCCGGGTGCTTCCACCTGGTGGGACAAGGTGCCGTCGAAGTTCGAAGGCTGGGGCGAAAGCGAATTCCGCTCGGCCGGTTTCCGCGCCGTGCCGAATGCCGTCGTCCGCCGTTCGGCTTACGTTTCCAAGGGCGTCGTTCTGATGCCGTCCTTTGTCAATCTCGGCGCCTATGTCGGTGAAAACACCATGGTTGACACCTGGGCGACCGTCGGCTCCTGCGCCCAGATCGGCGCCAATGTTCACCTTTCCGGCGGCGTGGGCATCGGCGGCGTTCTCGAGCCACTGCAGGCCGGCCCGACAATCATTGAGGACAATTGCTTCATCGGCGCCCGCTCGGAAGTCGTCGAGGGCTGCATCATCCGCGAAGGCTCGGTGCTCGGCATGGGCGTTTACATCGGCAAGTCGACAAAGATCGTCGATCGTGCCACGGGCGAAGTGATGTATGGCGAAGTGCCGCCCTATTCCGTCGTCGTTGCCGGCTCGATGCCGTCGGGCAATGCCGTCATGGCGAATGGTCTGCCGGCGCCGCATCTCTATTGCGCCGTCATCGTCAAGCGCGTCGACGAAAAGACCCGCTCGAAGACCGGCATCAACGAATTGTTGCGCGACTGAGCCTGATGGCGACGCCGGGGCGTGAGACCACCGTCGGCTGGGCGCTCTTCCTTTGGGACGGGCGCATCGGCCGGCGCATCTTCATCCTCGGCACACTATTCTGGATGATGACGAATGCGGCCGTGCTCGCGTTTATCACGGGGCAATCGGACGAACAGGTCACGTCCGGGTTCCTCTCGCTCTTCCTTGCCTCAGCTTCCCTCTCCCTGCTGTCGTTGCTGATGCTCGGCACTAAAAGGCTGCACGACATCGGCATGCCCGGTGTGGTGGCGGCGCTCCTGATCATGCCTGCGTTCTCGCTGATCATTTTCTTTGTGCTTTGTGTCTGGCCCTCGGTCGAGGATGAGAACCGCTATGGACCGGGTCCTGATATGCGTTCGCCCTGAGGGGCGCGTGGTGGGTGACAGGCCCCAGCGGATCGGCTAAGTCTGCCTGATCTTCTCAAGGCACCGACGGCCGGGCTGAACCGGACCTCGGCCAATCCCGTAAAAGTGTCCATGACCGCAACCAATCCCGTCGACGTCCTCCAGGCCCTTATCCGCTGCCCCTCCGTCACGCCCGCCGAAGGCGGCGCGCTCGATGTGCTCGAAGGTCTCCTCTCGCCTCTTGGCTTCAAGGTGGACCGAATGGTCGCCAAGGACGAGGGCACGCCCGATATCGAGAACCTCTATGCCCGGGCCGGCGAGGATGGTCCGCATCTGATGTTTGCCGGCCATAGCGATGTCGTGCCCGTCGGTGCCGAGACCGACTGGAGCGCTGGCCCGTTCTCCGGCGATATCAGAGACGGCATGCTCTATGGCCGTGGCGCCGTCGATATGAAGGGCGGAATCGCCTGCTTCATCGCCGCCTATGCGCGGCTGGTCGAAGCCGGAAAAGTGCCGAAGGGTTCGGTCTCGCTGCTGATCACCGGTGACGAAGAGGGACCTGCCGTCAACGGCACGGTGAAGTTGCTCGAATGGGCGGCGACGCGTGGCGAGCGCTGGGATGCCTGCCTGGTCGGTGAGCCCACCAATCCCGATACACTCGGCGACATGATCAAGATCGGCCGGCGTGGTTCGGTCTCGGGGACAGTGACGGTGAAGGGCGTGCAAGGCCATGCGGCCTATCCGCATCTCGCCGACAATCCGGTACGTGGAGCACTGTCGCTTGCGAAGAGCCTGATGTTCCCGGCCTTCGATCAAGGCACAGAGAACTTCCAGCCGTCCAACCTCGAAGTCACCACCATTGATGTCGGCAATGCGGCGACGAACGTCATTCCAGCTTCGGCGCGCTTCAAGTTCAACATCCGCTTCAACGATGTCTGGACTGCAGACAGTGTCAAGACAGAGATCATTCGCCGTCTCGATGAGGCCGCTGTCGATCCAGAACTTCGCCCGGAACGGGCCGCGATCGGCTACGACATCACCTGGTCGGAGCGGCCGAGCCATGTTTTCCTGACGCGTAACAATGCGCTGATCGCCTCGCTGTCGGGTGCGATCGAGACGGTGACAGGCAAGACGCCGAAGCTCTCGACGACGGGCGGCACCTCGGATGCGCGGTTCATCAAAGATTATTGCCCCGTCGTCGAATTCGGCCTCGTCGGCCAGACCATGCATATGGTCGACGAGCGGGTCGCCGTTTCGGATCTGGAAACGCTCACCGTGATCTATCAGACCTTCATCGAACAGTGGTTCGCCCATGCCGACTCTTAAAGAGGTCGAGTTCTATCTCAGGGGCCTCTGGCTGCTGTTCAAGCAGGATCCATCAGGCTTTTCCTATCTCGACCTCAGCGATCGTGGCGCGATGCGCTCCTTCTGGTCGATCCTCTGGGCACTGCCGGCCATTCTGATCTCGTTTGCCTGGTGGCGACTGCTCTATCTCCAGGGCCTGCCGGAGGGGACGGAGACGGGCGCACTTTTCTTCTTCCGCCTTGCACTGGTCGAGGCGTCGAACTGGCTCTTTCCGCTGATCCTGCTGGGGGTTCTCTGCTGGACTATCGGGATCGGCGAGAAGTTCGCGTCCATGGTGGTGGTCACCAACTGGCTCGCGCTGCCGGTCTCCTATTCCTACGGCCTGCTGGTCCTGGTGATGATGTTCCTGCCAGGCCTGGCGGGCATCGTGGCGCTGTTGTGGTTCCTGCTGATGATCGCGGTCATCGCGGCACTCTTTCGTATCATGCGCATGATCGTCGGCGACCAGTTGCTGATGGTTTCGACCATCGTTCTGATCCTGCTCGTGCCGGCAATGATCATTGCCGAGATGCTGCAACGCTATCTCGGCGTCTATCCGGGCTGAGACTGAGCCTCAGCCGCTAAAGGGCTTGTCACCGGGATAATCCACAGCCATGAAGAACAGTCCTTCCGGCGGGGCGACAGGCCCGCAGGCTGCACGGTCACGGGCTTCGAGCGCACCGCGCACATCTGAAGGTGTCATCTTGCCCTCGCCGGCAAGCTTCAGCGTGCCGGCGAAAGACCGGATCTGATTGTGCAGAAAGCTCTGGGCCGTGGCGCGGATCTCGATGAGATTGTCGGAGCGCGTGACATCCAGACGATCCAGCGTGCGGACGGGGCTCTTTGCCTGGCAATGGGCCGAGCGGAAGGTGGTGAAGTCGTGGTGACCGACGAGCTGCTGTGCTGCCGCATGCATGGCCTCGTGATCGAGCGGCTTCGGCACCCACCAGGCCCGCTTGTCCTCCAGCGCTAAGCGCGCCGGGCGGGTGATGATCCGGTAGAGATAATGCCGGCGAAGCGCCGAGAAGCGCGCGTCGAACTCGTCCGGGACAGCCTGTACCTCGAGTACGGCGACCTGTTCCGACGCCATGGCGAGATGGGCGTTCAATGCATTTCGCAACTTGTGCGGCACCCAGGCGCGAGAGAGATCGGCATGGATCACCTGGCCCATCGCATGCACACCGGAATCGGTGCGGCCGGCGCCCCGGATCACCACAGTCTCGCTGGTCAAAGACAGGATCGCCTGTTCGAGCGCGGCCTGGATGGAATGGCCGTTCTCCTGGCGCTGCCAGCCGACATAGGCCGAGCCATCATATTCGACGGTCATGCGGAAGCGCGGCATCAGGCGATCACCGTGCCCTTGGGCAACGGGGTGCCGCGCAGGAAGTCTTCCGCGTTCAGTACCTTGCCGCCGGCCTTCTGGAGGCGGACGAGGCTGATTGCGCCCGTACCGCAAGCGATCGTCAGGTGCTCGTCAAGGGCCGTGCCGGCAGCCGCCATCACTTTATCCTTCTCGGCGAGATGCGAGGCGAGGAGCTTGACGCGCTCGGGCTTGCCATTGACCTCGATCTCGGTCCAGGCGCCCGGGAAGGGCGAGAGGCCGCGGATATGGTTGTGGACCTCGGTTGCCGAACGGGAGAAGTCGACGCGGGTCTCGGCCTTATCGATCTTTGCCGCGTAGAGCACACCGTCTTCGGCCTGAACGACCGTTTCCAGAGTACCCGCTTCGAGCTTCGCCATTGCCTCGACCATGGCTTCGGCACCTGCGAGGCTCAGGGCATCGTGCAGTTCGCCGGCTGTCATGTCTGGATCGATCGCGACTTTGCGCGTGAGTGCAACCGGGCCCGTGTCGAGGCCCCTATCCATTTTCATGACCATCATGCCGGTCTCGGCATCACCGGCCATGATGGCGCGCTGGATGGGGGCAGCACCCCGCCAACGCGGCAGGAGTGAGGCATGGCCATTATAGGCGCCGAGACGCGTGCCGTTCAGGATCGCTTCCGGCACCAGCAAGCCATAGGCAACGACCACCGCGACGTCGGCCTGAAGCGCAACGAAGGCGTCCCGGTCGGCCTGATCGCGAAAATTCAGGGGGTGGCGGACTTCGATACCGAGGTCCTCGGCGGCTTGATGAACGGGCGACTTCTGCAGATCGAGACCACGACGGCCACCGGGACGAGGCGGCTGCGAGTAGGCCATGACGATCTGGTGGCCCGCCGCATGCAGCGCTTTCAGGGTCGCGACGGAGAAATCCGGCGTGCCCATGAATATGATGCGAAGTGCCATCGTGTCTGCCTCGAGGCGGTTGCTGACGCCCGGGATCAGATCTTCTGACGGGCGGCCTTGGTGAACCTCTTGATCACCATCTCACGCTTCAGGCGGGAGATATGGTCGATGAAAAGTACGCCATTGAGATGGTCGATTTCATGCTGAAGGCAAGTGGCGAGCAGGCCGTCGGCCTCGGTCACTGTTTCCTTGCCGTCGCGGCCGATCGACTTCACCGTGATCGAGGCCGGACGTTCAACCTCGGCGTAATAGTCCGGGATCGACAGGCAGCCTTCCTCGTAGACGGAGCGTTCGTCCGAGCTCTTGAGGATCTCCGGATTGATGTAGACGAGCGGCGCGGGCTCTTCGCCTTCCTTGGCGAGATCGATGACGAGCAGCCGACGCGGCACGCCGACCTGGATCGCGGCAAGGCCGATGCCCGGCGCTTCGTACATGGTTTCGAGCATGTCATCGATCAACTGCTCGAGCTCGGCATCGACGCGCTCGATGGGCGCGGATACCTGACGCAGCAGGGGATCGGGCAGGATGATGAGAGGCTTGATGGTCATGGCCTCCCTTAGCGCAACTTCCCCACGGAGGAAACGGAAAAAACGCGTGGCTCTTCCCGTTTGACAACCGGTCAGGCGGCTCGACGGCCGCCGACCTGGCGCGCCTCGGGCATGGTGCCGTCGCCACGGGTTCGGATCTGCGACAACTGCTCGACCAGACCAGCGACCTCGGTCCGCAGGCGGCGCGTCTCGTCCGACGTGCGCTCGACCATGTCGCTGTTCTCATGGGTGAGCAGGTCCATGTTGCGGGTCGCCTGGTTCACTTCATTGAGACCGATCGCCTGATCCTTGGCGGCGGTCGCGATGTCGGAGACGAAGGTGTCGATCGCATCGATGCGCGTGATGATGTCGGTCAGGGCTTCCCCGGTGCCGGTGACAAGACCGACACCTTCCTTCACCTGGGCGGAGCTCTGGGAAATCAGCTGCTTGATTTCCTTCGCCGCATCGGCTGAGCGCTGGGCAAGCTGGCGGACTTCCTGGGCGACCACGGCAAAGCCCTTGCCGGCATCGCCAGCGCGGGCTGCCTCGACGCCGGCGTTAAGCGCGAGCAGATTGGTCTGGAAGGCAATTTCATCGATCACGCCGATGATCTTGGAGATCTCGGTCGAGGACTTCTCGATCGCATCCATGGCGGAGACCGCTTTCGACACAACCGTGCCTGACGTCTTCGCCTGCTGCTGCGTATCGCGGACTTCCTGCGAGGCGCGCTCGGCATTGGCGGCCGTCTGGCTGACGCTGACGGACAGTTGCTGCAGGGCGGTGGAGCTTTCCTGCACGCCACTTGCCTGACGGGTGGTGCGGCTGGCAAGTTCATCCGACGCATGAGCGATCGCGTCCGTACCGGTCAGGATACCTTCCGAGGCGCGGCGGATCGCGGCAAAGGAGACGTTCAGGCGATCGACCGTGTCGTTGTAGTACCCTGCCATCTCCTTGAAGTTCTCAGGCAGGTCGGTGGTCATGCGAGCTTCGAAGTCACCCTGGGCCAGCGATTCCAGGCCACGACGCAGATGCTCCATGGCAATCGCCTGATCGGCCTCGAAACGGGCACGCTCTTCCTCGAGCGCCCGGCGCCGGCTTTCCAGCTCTTCCAGGTAGACGGAAATCGAATAGTCCATGTCGAGCATGGCGGCCTTCACCACGGCGCGCATCTTGTCGGCGAGCGAGGCGGCATGCTGTTTGCCGAACGGGAAAGGCCAGTGCTTGACCAGGATGCCGGCCAGAAGTTCGCCGACCAGCATGGAGTAGCCACCGATATACCAGCGCGGCTCGAGCCCGATACGGGCATGGGCCTTGCCGACCGCCGTGACCCCGCGCACGTAGTTTTCATCGAAGTTGCCGCTCGCGACCTTGTCCCAATGACCGATCTGGGCGCTCTTTGCGCCATTCATATGGGCGCCATCGCGGAAATGTGCGGCGGTCTTTCCGGTCTTCGAAATCTTGGCGTAGAACTTGTCGAGTGCCCCGCCCAGGACATCCTTGATCGTGGGGCGAAGCTCGGCGAGCGTACCGCGCGTCTTCTGATCGATTTCCAGGAATTCAAGACGTTCGGTGAGGTCGTTCTGAGTGTTCGAGGTCATGATGCGATGAGGGACTTTCGATTTGACTGCTATCAACCAGAACTGCCACGGTTTGCTGAATAGTTTCTAAACGGTAGCGCGCATTCCGCGCTACCGTGAGGGGCAGAGTCCGGTTTAAGAGGCCATGCGGTAGTTGCTGCCATGGTTCGAGGTCTGCGTGCGGCTGCCGCTCGTCTTGAAACCTTGCAGCGCCTGAACGAGGCGCCCTGCCTCTTCCATCAGCGTCGCGGTCTGGGCCGAGCTTTCCTCGACCATAGTGGCGTTGCGCTGGGTGATCTGATCCATCGACTGTACCGACGTGTTGACCTCGCGCAGGCCGCCGGACTGGTCAGCTGCAGCAAGCGCGATCTTGCCGACGATGTCGTTGATCTCGCCGATGCGGACGATGATCTTGCCAAGCGCGTCGCCAGCATTGTTGACGAGGCCGACACCGGCTTCGACCTGTGTCGAGCTCTGCGAGATCAGGTTTTTGATCTCGCGGGCGGCGTTGGCGCAACGCTGCGCAAGCTCACGAACTTCCTGCGCGACGACCGCGAAGCCACGCCCGGCCTCACCTGCACGGGCAGCCTCGACGCCGGCGTTCAGCGCCAGAAGGTTGGTCTGGAAGGCAATCTCGTCGATGACGCCGATGATCTTGGAGATCTCGTCGGAGGATTTCTCGATGGCCCCCATGGCGGTGACGGCGCGGGAGACAACCTCTTCGGAGACGCGGGCTTCCGTCAAGGCGGCGCCGACAACCGTGGCAGCTTCCTTCGCGCCATCGGCGGTCAGGGTGACATTCTGGGTCAGCTCGTGCAGCGCGGCAGTGCTTTCCTCAAGACCTGCCGCCTGCTGCTCGGTGCGCTGGGCGAGATCATCGGTGGCATCGGAAATCGCAGTCGTCGACTTGAAGATTTCGTCGGCAGAATGACGTACGGTCGTGATCGTCGCGCGCAGGGCATCGACCGACGCATTGTAGTCCTCGGCCATCTGCGCGAAATTGGCCGGCAGATCGTTCGGCAGGCGAGCTTCAAGATCGCCGGCAGACAGCTTGCCGAGTGCGCCGCGCAGGGCTGCGAGCGCCGTTGCCTGCTCGGCTTCCGCCTTCAGCCGGGCGTCTTCCGCAGCCTGACGCTGCTCGGCCAGGATCGCCAGATAGACGGAGATGGAATAGTCCATGTCGAGCAAGGCAGCCTTGACGACAACGGAGATCTCTTCGGCGAGCTGCTCGGAATTGCGCCGACCGAAACGGCTCGGCCAACGTTCGCGAACGACCGCATGCACGAGCTGCTCGAGAACGAGCGCATAACCGCCGATATACCAGCGCGGCTCCAGGCCGATGCGGGCATGGGCCTTGCCGACCTTGGTGACACCCTCGACGTAGCTGTCCGTATAGTCTGCGGTGCCGACGATGCCCCAGTGTTCTTCCTGGCGCTTCTTGGCGCCCTTGATGTGATCATCGTTGCGGAAGAAAGCGGCGGTCTCTGGAACCTTGCGGATCTTGTCGTAGAAGATTTCGAGCGCACCGCCGATATTCTTGCGGATCAGCGGCCCCAGTCTTCGCAGAGTATCCCTGCCCTTGTCGTCCAATCCCAGGAAGCGAAGACGGTTCTTCAGATCTGCATTTTCGGTTTGCGACGCCATGGCCGGTACTTCACTCTTCTGGTTCACAAAAATATCAGCGAATGCTGATAAGCGACCTTCAGGGAATTCTAAAATGGTAAATGTTCAGTTGTCGGGGGAGAGCATATTTTTGCCTTCGCGAGCGCATCGCGGTCGCACTGAACGAAAAACGTCCAGATTTCCGGGGAAGGATTGATTATCGTCACATACTGAAGGCGCGTATTTTTTCGCTATAGCAACCTGTGACTTCCCGGCAGGGAAACGTACGTTCACTCTTTGATCTGTTTTCGCGGTCCGAATCAGCTATCATGACGCGCATGACCCTTCTCGACATTCCGGCAGTGACCATTGGCTCAGTCACTCTTCAGCCCGCGTTCCTCATCGGCCTCGCGGCTGCTCTGTTTTTCCTGCCCGTTGTCGTGATGGTCATCGCTTCGATGCGGGCCGCACGTCTGCGCGCCGAATTGCGCGAGGAGACGGCACGGCGGGACGAAGCTGCGGAAGCGCGGCTTGCAGAACTGCTGAAAGCCCAGGCCGAAATGCAGGGGCGGCTTGCAACCATGGCCGAGGTCTTCGGCAGCCGCCAGGCCGAGCTCAATCAGTCGATCAGCCAACGGCTTGACGGCATGACGCATCGGCTGGGCACGACGATCACCGAGCAGACAAAGTCGACGCATGACAACCTGCGCACGCTGCAGGAGCGACTGGCGGTGATCGATGCCGCGCAGAACAACATCCAGTCGCTTGCCAAGGATGTCGTCGGCCTTCAGGCGATCCTGTCCAACAAGCAGACGCGCGGCGCCTTCGGGCAATCGCGGATGGAGACGATTGTCGCCGACGGCTTGCCGATGGGCGCCTACGCGTTCCAGACGACGCTGTCGAATGGGTCGCGCCCCGACTGCACCATCCGGATGCCGAACAATTCGCCGCCACTGGTGGTGGATGCGAAGTTCCCCCTCGAAGCCTGGAACGTGATCCGGGAGACGGAAAATCCGGAGCAGAAGAAAGCAGCGTCGCAGCAGTTCCGCCGGGATATGGAGGTGCATATCCGCGACATCTCGGAGAAGTACCTGATCCCCGGCGAGACCCAGGACATGGCCTTCCTGTTCGTGCCGTCGGAATCGATCTTTGCTGAGATCCACGAGAACTTCGAAGGCGTGGTGCAGAAAGCGCACCGGCAGAAGGTGGTAATTGTTTCGCCATCGCTGCTGATGCTCTCCATTCAGGTAATTCAGGCCGTGCTGAAGGACCAGCGCATGCGCGAGCAGGCGCACCTGATCCAGGGCGAAGTCATCCGCCTGATGGAGGACCTTGGACGCCTGGATGACCGGACGCGAAAGCTTCAAAGCCACTTCCTCGCGGCCCAGAAGGATGTCGAAATGATCATCACCTCCTCGGACAAGCTGGCAAAACGCGGCGCCAAGATCGAAGCCATGGAATTCGAAACACCCGGCGGACGAGAGGATGGCGACGATGCGCCCAGCCGCGCCGTCGAGAGCCGCACGGGTCTCCTCAAGCTCAGGGTTGTTGACGACGACTGAGACCCGGTCCAAAAGAGCGCGACAGCCTAGAGCATTCAGGGAGGCCCGCGCTCATGATCACCGTCTTCGGCTCCATTAACATGGACCTCGTCGCCACCACGCCAAGGCTGCCGAAGCCGGGCGAAACGGTCGCCGGAACGGGATTTGCGACAGCTGCGGGTGGCAAGGGTGCGAACCAAGCGCTGGCGGCCCGGCGTGCCGGGGCTGAGGTGCGCATGGTCGGTGCCGTTGGGCGCGACGAGTTCGCGGGCCCGGCGCTTGATCTTCTCGACAAGGCCGGGACTGATCTCTTGGGTGTGGCCCGCGTCGACGGTCCGACCGGCACCGCGCTCATCCTGGTGGGTGGCGACGGCGAGAACATGATTGCCGTCGTGCCCGCCGCCAATGGTACCGTCAGCGCCGCGCAGGCCGAGAGCGCGGTCGAGGGCATGCAGGATGGCGATATTCTGATGTTGCAACAGGAGGTGCCGGCAGGCTCGGTCAAGGCGGCACTTGAGAGCGCGAAAGCCCGAGGCGTCCGCACGGTGCTCAACATCGCACCCCTCATCCCGGAGACAGAAGCTCTGGCGGCGCTTGCCGATATCGTCATCGCCAACGAGACCGAATTCGAACGACTGGTCGGTCGTGACAACGTGACGGGCGAAGAACGGGAGCAGATCCTCCTCGACATGCATGGCAAGACCGGTCAGATCCTGATCGTCACCCTCGGCGCCGAGGGCGTGATCGCTGCCGAAGGTGGCACTCTGCACCGGACCAAGGGCCTGAAGATCGTGCCGGTCGATACGGTCGGCGCCGGCGACACCTTCTGCGGCTATTTTGCCGCAAGCCTCGACGCAGGCCTTGCTTTCGGCGACGCACTGCGCCGCGCGGCCGTCGCCGGGTCGCTTGCCTGCCTCAAACCCGGCGCCCAGCCGGCAATCCCGGACGCGGGCGAGGTTGCCGCCGCGCTTTGAGTATTCGCGGGGCGGGCACAAGTCTGATTTATTCAACTTTAAACAATGGAACATAGCATCGGTCGCGATCGGGGTATGCGAAAGCATGCCCGGCCGCGCCATGAGGGTGTGGAACGAATGTCCCTGCGTCCTGATCCTCAGTTTTCGAGGCTTCCATGTTCGCCTTTTTTACCCGTTCGATCGCCGCCAAGCTCCTGGTCGTCACCGGCGTCGCCATCGGACTTGTGCTTTTCCTTTCCAATCTCGTTCTGATTTCGCAGACCCGCGACCGTGTTCATGCGCTGACCATGGAACAGGCGGATGCAGAGGCGAAATCGATCGCCCGTGAAGTGGCCGGCGATATCGGCGAGCTTGCGAGTGCGGCCCGCACGATGGCCGGCGTCATCGGCCGCGGCCATGAGGGGCAATCCTTCGACCGTCAGGGCATCACAAACATCCTGAAGGCCAATCTCGAACAGAACCCGTTCGCTTTTGGAAGCTGGATGGCGGAAGAGCCGGGTGGCATTGACGGCCGCAAGGACGACGTCAAGGGGCAGGCCGATCTCGGCGCCAATGACGACGGGATTTTCACCCCCTACTGGTCCAAGGACCGCAATGGCGCCATCCAGTTCTCGACCTTCGCCGCCAAGTATGATGCCGAGTGGTATGCGCTTGCGGCCAAGAGCGGCAAGGGCGCGATCACGGCTCCCTATCTGGCCGAAGGCACTGATGTGCCAACGACAATGAGCTCCATCGCCTATCCGGTCTTCTCCGGTGGCAAGATGATCGGCGTCAGCGGCGTCGATATCTCGCTTCTGTCCCTTTCGGACAAGCTCAAGGCGCTCAAGCCTTTCGAGACCGGCCGCGTGCTTCTGGTGGCACAGGGCCAGCAATGGCTGGTGGCTCCGACGGACGAACTCTTGATGAAGCCATATGAGGAAGCCGGCGCAGACGCACTGAAGACGGCTCTCTCAAGCGGTACCGGCAACCTCGTTCCCAATCTGGCGGACGCCAATGGCGAAGGTTTTGACCGGTTGCTCTTTCCCTTTGCCGTGCCGGGCGTGAACACCACTTGGGCTGTCATCATCGACATCCCGCATGCGGCGATCAACGCACCCGTCGAGGCGCAGACCCTGATGATGATCATCGGCGGCCTGATCGTGCTCGGTGCCGTCATGCTGGCGCTGTTCCTGGCAGTGCGTTCGATCGCTCAGCGCCCGTTGCATGGACTCGTCGGCGACGTCGAACGCATGACCAAGGGCGACTATGCCAGCGACGTTTCCAACCAGGACCGTCAGGATGAGATCGGTCTGGTTGCCAAGGCGCTCGATGGCTTCCGCCACAAGCTTGCCGAAAGCAACATGCTTGCCGCCGAAGCAGACGCACAGCGCAAGGCCGCTGAGGGCGAGCGCCGTCGCAACGAAGAGGAACGCAATCAATCCGCTTCCGTGCAGCAGCATGTCGTCACCGCACTCGGCAGCGGTCTCGCCCAGCTTTCGCAGGGCAACCTCACCTACCGGATCGCCGACGAATTCCCGGGCGAGTATGCCGCCCTGAAACGCGACTTCAACGATGCGGTGGCGAGCCTCGAACAGGCAATCGCCTCGGTCAACGGCAGCGTCGTGAACATCGCCGCTGGCACGAGCGAAATCTCGGAAAGTGCAGCCGACCTCTCCAAGCGCACCGAGCAACAGGCGGCGAGCCTCGAGGAAACTGCGGCGGCTCTCAACGAGCTGACCGAGCAGGTCAATTCGAGCGCCGACAATGCCGGGACCGCGGCAAACACCGTTTCGGTTGCCGTCAAGGATGCCGAAAAGTCCGGCGAGGTTGTCCAGAAGGCAGTTGCCTCGATGCATGGCATCGAACAGTCGTCGCAGGAAATCTCCCGCATCATCGGGGTCATCGACGAGATCGCCTTCCAGACCAACCTGCTCGCCCTCAATGCCGGCGTCGAGGCTGCTCGTGCCGGGGAAGCCGGCAAGGGCTTTGCCGTCGTCGCGCAGGAGGTTCGCGAACTCGCCCAGCGGTCGGCAACGGCTGCAAAGGAGATCAAGTCGCTGATCAATGCCTCAGCCGCTCAGGTCAAGGATGGCGTCGAGCTTGTCGGGGAGGCCGGGCAGACGCTTCAGAAGATTGCCCAGCAGGTCATGCAGATCAACGGCCTCATTCGCCAGATCTCCGCTTCGGCCAGCGAACAGGCGTCCGGCCTCAAGGAGGTTAATGCCGCCGTGAACCAGATGGACCAGGTGACCCAGCAGAACGCTGCGATGGTGGAAGAGACGACGGCCGCCAGCATGGCGCTGCGCAACGAGTCCGACACGCTGCGCGGCCTCGTGGCGAAGTTCCAGGTTACGGGTGCCGCCGCACCGGTTGCCGCACTGCGTGCTGCAGCGGAGACGATGCGAAGCCCCAGCATGGCGCCGGCAAGCCCTAGAGCAACGGCCTATACACCCGCCCCCCGGAAGATGGCGGCGGCGGCAGGCGGCGCTGCTGCAAGCGCCGACAATTGGGAAGAGTTCTGAGTTTCAGAGCCCAAGTCCAAATCGAAGGGCGCTGCCGAGGCAGCGCCCTTCTTCGTTCAATCAAAGGCGGGCAAAGCGCTCGATCAACAGATCGAAGAAGCCGTCGGCATCGACGCTGCGCATGAAGGTCGCATTCGGCGTGCGACCGGAGACGCGCCACCAGTCGACGACGGTCATGCCGACCGTCAGCTCGGACTGCAGCTCGATCTCGACATTGCAGTGCCGTCCGCTGAAGAGTTCTGGCTTCAAGAGGTATGCGACGACAGTCGGATCATGCAGCGGTCCGCCATCCGAGCCGTATTTCTCCTCGTCGAAGCGCTCGAAGAATTCCAGCCACTCGACCATGACTTTGGCTGGCTTTGTGCCGAGCGCCGCCATGCGGGCAACGCGGGCCTTGGTGGTCATCAGCTGGTGGGTGACATCAAGCGGCATAATGGTGACCGGAATGCCCGAGCCGAGGACGGCGGCCGCGGCATGCGGATCGACATAGATGTTGAATTCGGCGGCTGGCGTGATGTTGCCCCCCTCGGAGAAGCCACCACCCATCATCACCAGTTCCTTGACGCGCGGTGCGATATCAGGCGCCTTCTGAAGCGCAAGGCCGATGTTCGTCAGCGGACCAAGCGTGCAGAGCGTGACGGTGCCTGCCGGCTCGTTGCGGACTGTCTCGATGATGAAGTCCACGGCGTGCTGGCTCTGGACGGCCATGGTCGGCTCCGGCAATACCGCGCCATCAAGACCGGTCTTGCCGTGCACATGTTCTGCCGTGACGAGCGGGCGTACCATCGGGCGATCTGCGCCCTCAAAGACCCGGCGATCGGTCTCGCCGCAGAGCTCGCAGACGATGCGGGCATTGCGGCTCGTCATCGTGAGCGGCACGTTGCCGGCGACCGTGGTGATGCCGAGCAGGTCGAGTTCGTCGGGGCTGGCAAAGGCGAGCATGAGGGCGGCGGCATCGTCCTGACCGGGGTCAGTATCGATGATGATCTTGCGGGGTTCTGTCATGGGGCAATCCTAAAGTCGAAAGCCCGAGGCTTGGAGCGCGGGTTCGCTTTTGTCAAGCAAGACAGTGCTTGTCGGGGCGCGCGCGATTTCCCATATTCGGCTTGGACGGACAGTCCCCGCAGGACTGAACGAGGGAATGAAATGACACGCAACAGACTGCCAACCGAAGCCTTTCTCATTACCTTCGACACTGGCGACGGCAGCGCCTTCCGGCGCCCGCGCGGCAGCGACGGATACCCGCCCTACGACATTGAGCGGCTCGCGCCGCAGAAGGGGGCAGAACGGTTGCGCGTCACGCTGGCAGTAGCTGGTTTTGCCGAGAACGAACTCGATGTCAGCGTGGAAGCCAATCAACTCGTGATTCGGGGCAAGCAGGTAGAACGCGAGGAGGCAGACTATCTCTTCCGCGGCATTGCCTCACGTCAGTTCCAGCGGGTCTTTGCCATAGAAGACGGTATGGAAGTGACCGGTGCCTCGCTTAGAAACGGGCTTCTCGCAATCGAGATCATCCGGCATGATCCCGTGCATCTGGTAAGGAAAATTAACATCTCCACCGCAGAATGAAGTTCGCGGCAATGTTCGGCCGCCTCTCCCTCATACGCGGAGGATCGGAATGTTACTCAAAGAAGCCTCATCCAGCCTGACGAAATCCGAACTGGCGCATCTCGGCGCCGGCGAAGTGGGCTATATCAGGAAGATGAAATCGGACGAAGTGTCCCGCTGCTTTCCGGAAGCTCCGGAAATCGATCCAACCCTGGATCTGTGGGCGTTGTTTGCCGCAGACGGCACGCCGATCCTGCTCACAGACAACCGGTCCAGCACCTTTTTCAAGGCAGCGGAAGACGACCTGAAGACCGTTTCGCTGCACTAACAGGTGCAGCGAACCTGACATCTCAGAGATGCGAATCAGCGCTTGCGAAATGTGAGATAGGCCGATGACCGGCCTTCACGTCGGGCCTTGGCTTCGTAGCGCGTCCCCGGCCAGCCCTCATAGGGCGTGAGCCAGTCGCTCGCATTGCGGGCCAGCCACTCGAACCCACCATGATCGCGGCAGTGCTGCAGCGTCCAATTGACATAAGTATCGATGTCGGAGGCGAAGCAGAAAATGCCTTCCGGCTTCAGCACCTTGTGGAAACGCTGCAGGTTGACCTGCGAGACGAAACGACGCTTCCAGTGCTTTTTCTTGGGCCAGGGATCGGCGTAGAGGAGATCGATCTGATCGATCTGGCCTTCCGGCAGCCAGTCCAGCAATTGTGTCGCATCATCGTCGTAGACGCGGATGTTCTTCAAACCCTCAACCTCCACGACCGCGAGCAGTTTCGCCATGGAATTGACGAAGGGCTCGACGCCGATGAAGCCTGTGGTGGGATTGGTGCGGGCGCGGTGAACCAGATGCTCACCGCCGCCGAAACCGATTTCCAGACGGATCTTGTCGACGGGAACAGCGAAGAGCGACTTGAGGTCGGCCGGCACCGCGGATGCGAGGTCGACCTTCAGCTCCGGCAGGACGGTTTCCATGCGCTCGACCTGTTGCTCGCGCAACGGCTTGCCCTTGCGTCGACCGAAGAAAGCTTCGGTCGACCTCGTCCTGCGTTCCTGTTCCGTCATTCAGATCAAGCCTTGATCGCATCCTTGAGCGGCTTGACCAGATCCAGCTTCTCCCAGGAGAAGGAACCGTCACGGCCAGCCTTTCGGCCGAAATGGCCGTAGGCCGACGTCTTAGCATAGATCGGCTTGTTCAGGTCAAGATGGCGGCGGATGCCCGACGGGGACAAATCCATCACCTTGCGGATGCCAGCCTCGACCTCGTCCTCGGTCACCTTGCCGGTGCCATGCAGGTCGACATAGATCGACAGCGGCTGGGCAATGCCGATGGCATAGGAGATCTGGATCGTGCAGCGCTCGGCGAGACCGGCAGCGACGACGTTCTTGGCGAGGTAGCGGGCAGCGTAAGCGGCCGAGCGGTCAACCTTGGTCGTGTCCTTGCCCGAGAAGGCGCCACCGCCATGGGGGGCTGCGCCGCCATAGGTGTCGACGATGATCTTGCGGCCTGTGAGGCCCGCGTCACCATCCGGACCGCCGATGACGAACTTGCCGGTCGGGTTGATGTACCAGGCGCAATCATCGGCGATCTTCAATTCGCCCAAGGCTTCGCGGATGAAGGGCTCGACAACCTGGCGGACCTTCTTGGAATCCCAGCTTTCGTCGAGATGCTGGGTGGAAAGAACGATCGAGGTCGCTTCGGCCGGCTTTCCGTCGACGTAACGGACTGTGACCTGGCTCTTGGCGTCAGGGCCGAGCTTGCCGACATCACCCTCGCCCTTCTTGCGGGCGGTGGAGAGTGTCTGCAGAATCTTGTGCGAATAATAGATCGGGGCCGGCATCAGGTCCGGCGTCTCCTTGCAGGCATAACCGAACATGATGCCCTGGTCGCCAGCGCCTTCGCTGTTGGAGCTGTCGGCAGCCTTGTCGACGCCCTGGGCGATGTGGGCGGACTGCGAATGCAGGAGCACATCGATCTTGGCCGTCTTCCAGTGGAAGCCGTCCTGCTCGTAGCCGATATCGCGGATCGCCTTGCGGGCGGCGGACTTGAACTTGGCGGGGTTGATGACCTCGTTGCCATTCTTGTCGGTCTTCATCAGGCTCGGCGGAAGGCGGACCTCACCGGCGATGACGACACGGTTGGTGGTGGCAAGCGTTTCGCAGGCGATGCGTACGGTCCAGGGATCAACGCCGGTCTTGGCGGCTTCGCGATACACGAGGTCGACGATTTCGTCGGAGATTCGGTCACAAACCTTGTCCGGATGACCTTCGGATACGGACTCGCTGGTAAATAGGTAATTCGCACGCATCGGGATTCCCCTCAAAGTATGGATGGCGGGCATCGTTACTCAGTTCGAAACCCGATGACAAGGACACAACCACATAAATATATCTTTATGTGAGTAAATTTTTCCTTCTGCGGACACAAAAAAAGCGACCCTGCGGCCGCTCTCTTTGTCAGGCGTGTATCTGAGTTCACTCGCTGTCAGCTTCGGCCGCCAGAGCCTTGACCAGATCGACAATCTTGCGACGGACCTTGGCGTCGCCGATCTTCACGAAGGCGCGGTTGAGCTGCAGGCCTTCGGAGGACGACAGGAAGTCAACGACATAATTCGAGCTGGAGGCTTCAGCCATGCCCGAGTTCGACGGCTGATCGCCCGGCGCATCTTCGAAGAAGAAGGATACCGGCACAGTCAGAATATTGGAGATGTTCTGAAGGCGGCTCGCGCCAACGCGATTGGTGCCCTTTTCATACTTCTGGATCTGCTGGAAGGTGATGCCCAGGCTCTCGCCCAGCTTCTCCTGGCTCATGCCCAGCATTGTACGACGAAGGCGAATCCGGCTTCCGACATGGATGTCAATCGGGTTCGGCTTCTTCTTGTTCTCGATCATTAATGTCGTCCTGACAAAATTGTTGGCGTTGCGACCATAACCCCATACCCGCCAAACCAAAACGAGACGTTGTGCTCGCCATTGATCATTTTCCAGCATACTTGCAGATTATCGGTCTGAGCCACTATGCAATTTTAGGGGTTTTTGGTCAATTCGTCCGCCTAATAAAACCCAGACTAGAAACTACGGCGACCAGGGTCATGGACACCAATACCAACCATAAGTTTAAATTATGGTTGTAGCCGCTCCGTTCCGGAACAGATGCTACACCGAAGGTTGCATCAGCGGCACCGACAGCATCAAGGGAAAGTCCCTCAATAACGCGTCCATAGGGGTCGACAACGGCGGAAATGCCGTTATTGGCCACACGGATCAGCGGCGCGCCAGTCTCAACTGCACGCAAGCGGGTCTGCAGGAAATGCTGATAGGGGCCCGGGGTTGCGCCGAACCAGGCGTCATTGGTGACGTTCAGGATGACACTGGCGCCGGCCAGATCAGGCGCAATTTCCGCCGGAAAGATCGCTTCATAGCAGATCAACGGATAGAGACCGAGGCCTGAAGGAAGCTTCAATGGCGTGCGGCTGGAGGCTGCGGTGAAGCCGCCGGGCAGGCTGATCAACTCCTCGATCCCGAATTCCCGCAACAGGCCCTCATAAGGCACGTATTCGCCGAAGGGCGTGAGATGGACCTTGTCGCTCGCGGCGAGGATCTGTCCCTTGTCGTCGATCATGTAGACGGAATTGTAATAGAGCGGCATCTGGCCCGCGCCACGTTCTTCCGCCCGGACGGCGCCGGTCAGCAGGATCTGCCCGTCCTGGAGTACATCTCCGATCCGCGCCAGAGCATCGGGGTTTTCCGTCAGGATGAAGGGGACGGAGGTTTCCGGCCAGACGATCACATCCGGCCGGGGCTTGCCTTCCTCGGGTGGGGCTGCCGTCAGCGCCAAATGCTTCTCGAAGATGCCGATGCGGTCGGTGTTCTCCATCTTTTGCGACTGATCGATCGATGGCTGCACGAGGCGGACAGTGAGCGTCTGATCCGTTGCCGCCACCGGCGCGACATAGAGGCGATAGGCGCCATAGCCCAGATGAGCGCTGAGCAGGCTCGCGGCCAAAAGCAGGCCGGGCCACGCGCCTCGACGCGTGCCGAGGAGTGCTGGAGCAGAAAAGACGAAAACGGCCAGCGGTGTGATGGCGAGGACGCCGAGCACATGGCTCGACTGCATCATCAGGGGGACCGGCATGGCGGCATAGCCGATCGCATTCCAGGGGAAACCGGTCGCGACAAAGCTGCGCAGCCACTCGGCAAGACCGAAGGCGGCAGCAAGTGCTGCAATGCGGCCCATCCCGTCCGACCAGACGAGACGCGCAAGCATCGTGGCCAGTCCGTAGAAGATCGCGAGCACGGCGGGCAGGCCGAGTACCGCCAGCGGAATTGCCCAGGCGAATTCATCCGCTTCCAGAAGCAGGGCATTTCCGAGCCACCAGAGGCCGCAGACAAAATAGCCGAGGCCAAAGAGCCAGCCCGTCCAAAAGGAGGACGACAGCCCTGCCCTGCCGGTTTCCGCATTGCCGGTCGCGCCGTCCAGCAGCCAGACCAGCAGCGTGAAGGAGATGAACATCGACGCGAAGATGTCGAAGGGCGGAAGGGCGAGCGCCCCGATTGCGCCTGCGAGAACCGCGAGCCCCGCCCGCCTCAGCCCCCACAACAGCAGGATCCTCGTTGCCAAAGCCTGCATGTCCACCCCTTTTGCCCCGAATCAATCGCGGGCAGTCTCCCAAAAAACGGAGGCCATGTCGCGGTTTTCGGCGCTGAGGATGGCGACCGTCAGGCTGACGATCGCTCGGCGCTTTCCATCTCGGTCACCGGGGCTTCCGGGGCCGGCTCGGCGGCGGGTGGTGTTTCGACCTTCGGTGCGCGCGGCTTGGCAGGAGCCCTTGTCCGCGGCTTTGCCGCAGTCTCACCCGATGCGGGCGCGGAGGCCTTCGGGGCCTTTGCCTCGGCAGCCTCGTCCGCACGGACCTCAACATCACCCTTGGTCGTCGAACGACGGCGGGCGCCGGCGCGCTTGCGGCCGATCCGGACGCGCTTGATGCGCCGGGGATCCGCATCCAGAATATGGAATTCGAAACCGGGCATTGCCTGCACGACTTCGCCACGCGCCGGAATGCGTCCGAGCGCCGAGAAGATCAGACCACCCAACGTGTCGACGTCTTCGATCCGGTCGGCAATGTCGAAATCCGGGCCAATCGCTTCGGCGATCTCTTCCAGTTCGACGCGCGCATCGGCGATAATGACGTCGTCGGAGACGCGGCTGAACATGACTTCTTCGTCGTCGTGTTCATCGTCGATGTCACCGATGACCATTTCGACGATGTCCTCGTGGCTGACGAGGCCGTCCGTGCCACCATATTCGTCGATCACGAGCGCCATCTGGGTGCGGGCTGCCTGCATGCGGCTCATCAGGTCGGAGGCAAGCATCGAGGGCGGCACGAAAAGGATGGAACGGATGATGCCGGCTTCGGCAACCGTCTTGCTCAGATCAATGCGGGCAAGATCGAAGTCCATCTTCGGCTTGGCCGACTTCTCGACCTTTTCGGTCTTTTCAGCCTTCTCGCCGCCAGTTGCTCCGTTGGCTGCCTTGGCAGCCACGCGCCTGCGACTACGGGCCTGCTTGGTGACGTAGGAGAGCAAGTCGCGGATGTGGACCATGCCGCGCGGATCGTCCAGCGTATCGGCATAGACGGGCATGCGCGAGCGACCAGACACATCGAAAATGGTCATCAACTCGCCGATGGTGACGCTCTGATCCACCGCTTCGATGTCGACACGCGGGACCATGATGTCCTCGACACGGACCTCACGGAAGCGAAGGATGTTGTTGAGCATCGCCCGCTCTTCGGGCGTGAAAGCTTCGCCGAGGCTGGCATCGGCGCTCAGGGCGACCGTTAGGTCTTCGCGCAGGCTCGTGGAGGAGGATGGCTTCAGAATACGGCCCAGTCGGGCCCAGAAGGAAGGATGTTGGCGTGCCGAGCTTTCCGCTCGGTAAGGACTACTGCCCTCGTCCGAAGACGATCCTTCGTTACTCTCTTTGGCCTCGGGGGCCGACTTCGTTGCAAAATCGCTCATTGTTCCAGACTATCAGATGGGGTCCTGCCCCGCATAGGGGTCAGATAGGCCAAGTTCTGCCAGAATGCGAGTCTCCAGCGCTTCCATTTTTTCGGCGTCATCGTTTTCGATATGGTCGTAGCCGAAGAGATGCAGAAATCCATGAACCATCAAGTGTGTCAGATGATCCTCGAAACTCTTTTCGAGATCAACGGCTTCACGCTCCACTGTCTCGCGGGCGATGATGATATCGCCGAGCATCGGACCGGGCATCTTGCCAGGGGTCAGCGGGAAAGCGGGAAAGGACAGGACATTGGTCGGCTTGTCCTTGCTGCGCCATTCCGCATTGATCTCGCGGATCATCTCATCGTCGCCGAAGACGAGCGAAACCTCTGTCGGCTGCGTCGGGAAGGGCTGAGCTTCTTTCGTAGCGATATAGGTTTCTGCCGCACCGAGCACGCGTAGAGCTAAAGCCTCCAACGCGGTCTCATCTGCCCAACCGTCGCTCTCGACGGCAATCTGTATGTCCAACTGGCTCATCGTGTGATCGCAGAGCGGGCTTAGTGCTCGCTCTGCTCGCTCTCGTCCTGTACCTTGTACTTTGCGTCATAGGCCTGCACGATGCGGCCGACAAGCGGATGACGCACAACGTCGGTGTCCTTGAAGCGGACCACCGACACGCCTTCGACACCCTTCAGCACGGTCAAAGCCTCAACCAGACCCGACGTCACGCCGCGCGGCAGGTCGACCTGGCTCGGGTCGCCGGTGATGATCATGCGACCGTTTTCACCGAGACGGGTGAGGAACATCTTCATCTGCATCGAGGTGGTGTTCTGCGCCTCGTCGAGGATGATCGCGGCATTAGCAAGGGTGCGGCCACGCATGAAGGCAAGCGGGGCAATTTCGATGACGCCGGCCGTGATGGCACGCTCCACCTTGTCGCCCGGAATCATGTCGTAGAGCGCATCATAGAGCGGGCGCAGATACGGATCGACCTTCTCCTTCATGTCGCCGGGCAGGAAGCCGAGGCGCTCACCGGCTTCGACGGCCGGGCGCGTCAGGACGATGCGATCGACAACGCCACGCTCCAGCAGCTGGGCGGCATGGGCAACGGCAAGATAGGTCTTGCCGGTACCGGCCGGGCCCACGCCAAAGACCATTTCCGACCGCTCCAGCGCGCGCATGTAGGCGTCCTGGGTCGGGGTGCGGGCCGCGATCGTCTTCTTGCGCGTGGAGATCTGCGCCATGGAGAGCTTCGCCTTGCGCTCCAGCGTCGGAAGCGACAGCTGGTCGTCTGCGGCGACCGCCATGCGGATGGCACCTTCGACGTCGGAGGCTTCCACCGATCCGCCGCTCTGCAGGCGGGCATAGAGGAAATCGAGTGCGCGGCGGGCCTGGTTGGTGGCCTGCAACTCGCCCGTGATGGCAACAGAATTGCCACGGGCACGGGCTTCGATCTGGAGGCGCTGCTCGAGAAGTTTCAGATGCTGGTCGAACTGGCCAAAAAGCTCGCTCGCAAGCCTGTTGTTCTCGAACGTCAAAATGAAGTGATTGGCGTCGGTCGCAGTTGTGCGGACATTGCGCGAGGGTGAAGAAACCACTTCTGTTGCGTTCAAGCGATCAGGCTCCTGTTGCGATCAGGTTCAGGCCCTCACTCTAACCCTCTGCCACCTCGGCAAACAAGCTGTTTGGGCCGGCTGCGGTGATTCGTACCTGTATAATGTCACCGATTTGCGATGACTTTGCATCAACATTCACAGACTGTAGCCAAGGCGACCGACCGATCAACTGCCCCGGCATGCGGCCCGGCTTCTCCAGGAGCAAATCAATGGTCTTGCCGATCATCGACTGCATGAAGGCCTGCTGCTGTTCCAGCAACAGCGCCTGGAGCCGTGCCAGGCGTTCGGTCTTCACATCCTCGGCCACATGATCCGGCAGATCGGCGCCGGGCGTGCCGGGACGTGTCGAATACTTGAACGAATAAGCCTGCGCGTAGTTCACTTCGCGGACGAGATTCATCGTGTCCTCGAAGTCCTGATCCGTCTCGCCCGGGAAACCGACGATGAAATCGCCCGACAGCGCGATGTCAGGACGGACAGAACGGATGCGCTCAATGAGGGCGACATATTCGGAGGCCTTGTGGCGCCGGTTCATGGCTTTCAGGATCCGGTCGGACCCAGATTGCACCGGCAGATGTAGATAGGGCATAAGCATCCTGAGATCGCGATGTGCCTCGATCAACCGATCGTCCATGTCGCGCGGATGGCTTGTGGTGTAGCGCAGGCGGGCGAGACCGGGGATTTCAGCGAGCCGGTAGAGCAGATCGCCGAGGCCGATCGCCCGCCCCTTCTCGTCTTCGCCATGCCAGGCATTGACGTTCTGGCCGAGCAGGGTCAATTCGCGCACACCTGAATCGACGAGGCGACGGGCTTCGGTCAGCAACTGGGAGAGCGGGCGGGAGACTTCCGAGCCACGGGTATAAGGCACGACGCAGAAGGTGCAGAACTTGTCGCAGCCTTCCTGCACGGTGAGGAATGCCGTGACCGAGCGCGGCTTGCCCGCGACCTTGGTCGGGTCCGGCAGGTACTCGAACTTGTCTTCCAGCGCATATTCGGTATCGACCACGCGCTCGCCGGCCCGAGCCTTCTGGAGCGCCTGCGGCAGACGGTGATAGGTCTGGGGGCCAAGCACCACGTCGACTGCTGGTTCTCGACGCGAGATTTCCTCGCCTTCAGCCTGGGCGACGCAACCGGCGACGCCAATCATGAATTCCTTGCCTTCAGCTGCGCGGGCTTTCTTGTGCTCACGCAGGCGACCGAGCGCCGAATAGACCTTTTCGGCGGCCTTTTCACGGATGTGACAGGTGTTCAAGAGGACGAGATCTGCCTCTTCCATGACCTCGGTCGGGGCATAACCATCCGCCGCGAGGGCATCGGCCATGCGGCCGCTGTCATAGACGTTCATCTGGCAGCCATAGGTCTTGATGAAGACCTTGCGCGTGTTGGCGCCCGGCATCGGCGTTTCGGTGAGGCTCGCGGTTTCCTGGGTCATGGCGCGCTATTTAGTGGTTTTCGGTGCGCGATTAAACCGAAAAGTTGGCCGCCACGTTCAGCGGCGATGCCGACCGCGCAGATGGGCGAGCAGCAGGGTGCGCAGCTGTTCCTCGATGCGGATGGCAAGCGCCTTGCGGCTGTCGCCTTTCTTGAACTCCACCGTCTCGCCGAAGGTCACGTCGACATCGAGCGCTCCGGCGCGCAAGACGCCCATAAGGTGCTCCATCAGCCCGACATCACCCGGCCAGCCGGCGATCGGACGGTGATAGCGGCCCATGGGCATGCCCTGGACGCGGGTGTAGGCGATCGCGACAGGCTGGACATGCACCACCGCATCCTCTTCATTCGGCAGTGCGGCTGCGGCCGCCCCAAAGAGGGAAGACTTGATGCCGAGGATGCGGTTACCATCCGACGTCGTGCCTTCCGGGAAGAGCACGACGATTTCGCCATCGGCCATGCGGGCTGCGATCTCATTGACCTGGTCGCCGGTTCGGCGCTTTTCTTCCCGCACGACGAAGATGGTTTTCTGCAACCTCGCCAGGAAGCCGAAGACGGGCCAGGAGCCGACCTCGGTCTTGGCGATGAAGGTGACATCGGCGAGCGAGCCGAGGACGAGAATATCCTTCCAGGAGGCGTGATTGGCGGCGATCATCAGCGGACGGCGGGTGTCGAGGGTGCCGTGGACATGCACGCGGATGCCGAGGAACCAGAGGGCCAGCCGATGCCAGCGGCGCGGCAAACGGCGGCGAAGCAGCCAGTCGAAGCGCAGCGCCAACAGCTGGACTGGGATCAGCAGCCCCGAGACCACCAGCAGCACAATGAGATAGAGCCCGACCCTCAGCCAGTTGATCACGCGGGCCTCACTGGCATGGCGGGCATCGGCTTATTTCTCGTCCTTCGACAGCGGAATGCCATAGAGTTCGAGGCGGTGGCCGACGAGGCGGAAACCGTGTTCACGGGCGATCCGCTCCTGGAGCGCTTCGATCTCCGGTGAATGAAATTCGACGACGGTACCGGTCTTCAGATCGATCAGGTGATCATGATGTTCTTCCGGAACGGTCTCATAGCGAGAGCGGCCGTCACGGAAATCGTGCCGCTCGATGATGCCGGCATCTTCGAAGAGTTTGACGGTGCGGTAGACCGTCGAGATCGAGATCTTGGCATCGATCTTGGAGGAGCGACGATAGAGCTCCTCAACATCCGGGTGATCGTCGGATTCTTCGAGGATGCGAGCGATGACGCGGCGCTGCTCGGTCATGCGCATGCCCCGCTCGGCACACAGCGCTTCCAACGATTTCAGGGCGTCATTCATGGTGTCAGCATATCCGCAGAAGGTCGGTTCGTCCAACCGACCGGTTAGCGAAGATCACGGCGCATGACAAGCGCGGAGGACCGGCGGCCGTTTTCGTCGGTGTAATAGGCCGGGCGTTCGCCGGCCTTCTCGAAGCCGAGCTTGCGGTAAAGCCCAAGGGCTGCGTGGTTACCATCATCGACTTCCAGGAACATGGATTCACCACCCCGCGACTTCGCTTCGCGCAGTGCCGCCTGCATCAGCCGCCAGCCGAGGCCGAAGCGGGCGACCTTGTCGCTCACCGCAATCGTCAGGATTTCTGCCTCGCCGGCGACCTCGCGCGCCAGCACGAATCCCGCGAGCGGGGCCTTGAAGATCAGCGTATTGGTCTGCCAGGCGGCAAAGCCGAAGGTGTTGGGCTGCAGAAGCAAGCTCAGGAACTCGCCATCGCCCCAGGCTCTCGGGAAGCGCTGGCCATGCAGCTCGGAGACTGCGTGGCAGTGTTCGGAGATCATGGGGACAATTTCGAACTCAGGCTGGCGGTAGAACAGGCTGTCGCGCATGTCAGGCTCTCGATACGGCAAACCCGGTCTGCGGTTTGGCATCCGGTCCCCTGAGATAAAGCGGCTTCGGCTTGCCCTGAGCTTTCGCCACTGCTGAAATGCGCGCGACGATCTCGATCGGGTAATGGTCGGGGCCGGTCTCGGCATTCCGGTCGGCGACGAGGGCGGATGCCGAACCGACGAGGACCACGCCGGGAGCAGCTGCGCGCGCGAGATAGTCATCGAGCTCGAGCAGTAGCGGCTCATCCTGGGGAACACCGTTCACAAAGCTTTGGGCATAGATCTGGTCGCGGTGGGCATTGATCGCGGCAAGGATCGACCCGTCCGTCGTCGACATCGTCTGCGCAAGCACTTCCAGCGTGGAAACACCGACACAATCGACGCCGAGCGCGAGAGCCAGGCCACGGGCGGACGCGACACCGACACGGATGCCGGTGAAGGAACCGGGACCGACGGTCACGCCAATGCGCTCGATATCGCCGAGCGTGAGCCCGGCTTCAGCAAGCGCCTCGTCGATCATCGCCATCAGCCGTTCGGCATGGCCACGACCAATGGTTTCGCTGACACGCCCGATGAGCTTGTCCGCCTTCGAATCAAAAACGGCGGCTGCGCAGTCCACACCCGCCGTGTCGATCGCAAGAACGATCATCTCGTCTCCAGTCCGGTCCAATCAGACCGCTTCGACTTCCTGCACTTCCGGAACGAAGTGGCGCAGCAGGTTCTGCACGCCATGCTTCAGGGTCGCCGTCGAGGACGGGCAGCCGGCGCAGGAGCCCTTCATGTTGAGGAAGACCTTGCCGTCCTTGAAACCGCGGAAGGTGATGTCGCCGCCATCCTGGGCGACGGCGGGGCGGACGCGGGTCTCGAGCAGTTCCTTGATGGTCGCTACGATCGTCTCGTCGCCGGCATCGAAGAATTCCTCATCGGTGTCGGTCTGTGCCGATGTCGAAGCCGTTCCCATGACCGGTGCGCCGCTCATGAAATGCTCCATGATCGTGCCGAGGATTGCCGGCTTCAGGTGGTGCCATTCCGGACCGTCTTTGGAGACGGTGACGAAATCGTAGCCAAAGAAGACGCCGGTCACGCCCGGGATCGCGAAGATGCGCGCCGCAAGCGGAGAAGCGCTCGCGCTGCCGGCATCGCGGAACTCGGCGGTGCCGGTTTCCATGACCACCTTGCCGGGCAAGAATTTCAGGGTCGCCGGGTTCGGCGTGGCTTCGGTCTGGATGAACATAATGGCCTCCGGGCGGTGAATGCACCGCTAAAGATTAGAATGTTTCAAAAATAGACCCTGCAGGCTCCATCTTCAAGACGTGATCGGCAGGATGCTCAAATTAGCAAAGCGCGTCGATTTCCTCATTGGTCAGCGTATCCGGCAGGACCGTGACCGGGATCGGGAAAGCGGCAGCCCGGCCGGCGATCATCGAGACCAGAGGGCCCGGCCCTTCCTTGGTCGAGCCGGCCGCGAGGACGAGGATCGCAATGTCGCGGTCTTCCTCGATCAGACTGTTGATCTCAGGATAGGCGCTTCCCTCGCGGATGATGAGCTCGGGCTCAATACCGATGGTGTCGCGCACGGTCTGGGCTGCCTTCGCCATGATGGCTTCGGCCTCTTCCCGGGCCTCCGCCCGCATGATCTCCTCGACGCCCAGCCACTGCTGGAAGTCGCCTTCCGGGATCACGTAGATCAGCACCAGTCCGCCATTGGAATTCTTGGCGCGGCGGCCGGCATAGTGGACCGCGCGCGAGCATTCCGGGGTGTTGTCGATCACCGCCATGAACTTGCGGCGGTGACCTTCAAGACGTGACAGACGCGTTGAAACCATAAAGAACCCCGCCGCCGGACCGATGACATGTGACGCGGGCGGGCTCCGGGCGGACCCGCCAGCGACCGAGACCTTATCGCACGAAGCCGATGATGTCGCGGACTTCGTTCATGTTCTTTTCGGCGCGGGTGCGGGCACGCTCGCCGCCGTCGCGCAGGACCGCATCGATGTGACCGGGGTCTTCCATCAGGCGGCGCATCTCGGCATTGATCGGGCCGAGTGCCGCGACCGCCAGATCGATCAGTGCCGGCTTGAAGACGGAGAACTGCTGGCCGCCGAACTCGGAAAGCACATCGGCCTTCGACTTGTCGGCAAGGGCTGCGAAGATGCCGACGAGGTTGTCGGCTTCGGGACGGCCTTTGAGGCCTTCCGTCTCGCTCGGCAATGCATCCGGATCGGTCTTGGCCTTGCGGATCTTCTTGGAGATCGCGTCCTGGTCATCCATCAGGTTGATGCGCGACAGATCAGACGGATCCGACTTCGACATCTTCTTGGTGCCGTCCTTGAGGCTCATGACGCGGGGCGCCGGGCCATCGATCAGCGGCTCAACCATCGGGAAATAAGCATGCACCGGCTCTTCGCCGACCTTGATGTCGATGCCGAGACCGGTCGGCTTGATTTTGTCATGGAAGTCCAGGTTGAACTTCATGGCGATGTCGCGGGCGAGCTCCAGATGCTGCTTCTGGTCTTCCCCAACCGGCACATGGGTCGCGCGGTAGACGAGAATGTCTGCGGCCATCAGGCTCGGATAGGCGTAGAGACCGAGCGAGGCCTGCTCGCGGTCCTTGCCGGCCTTGTCCTTGAACTGGGTCATCCGGTTCATCCAGCCGATGCGGGCGACGCAGTTGAATATCCAGGCGAGTTCCGCATGCTGCGGCACCTGGGACTGGTTGAAGACGATGTGCTTCTTCGGGTCGATGCCGGCGGCGAGGAAGGCGGCGGTGATCGAACGAATCTGGGTCGCCATGTCCTCGTGGACGAGCTGGGCCGTCAGCGCGTGCAGATCGACGACGCAGTAGATGCAGTCGTTGTTTTCCTGGAGCGCGACGAACTTCCTGATCGCACCGAGATAATTGCCGAGATGGAGATTGCCAGTCGGCTGAACGCCGGAGAAAACCAGCGGCTTGAACTCAGTCATAATAATCCTCAACAGGCTGGTGGAGGGCCCGATCCTCTGATCGTGTCGGTCACGGCTTATGCACGGCGGGCGGGGCGCAATCAAGCGCTCACTTCGGCGGACAAGGAAGGCTCTGCTGGCGCCGGCTCAATCAGGTCCCAGAGATTGCCATAGAGATCCTGGAACACGGCGACGGTTCCATAGACCTCAAGACGCGGAGCCTCCTTGAACACGACACCCGCCTTCACGAAGCGCGCATGGTCGCGGGCAAAATCATCCGTTTTCAGGAAGAAGCCGACGCGACCGCCGGTCTGGTTGCCGATTGCTGCACGCTGGGCATCGTTCGGCGCCTCGGCGATCAGAAGCGAGGCACCTCGGCACCTATTGGACGGACCACCAGCCAGCGTTTGCCGTCGGGCATCAGGCTGTCCTCAAGGCACTCGAGGCCGAGGGCACTGCAATAGAAGGCCTTGGCCCGATCATAGGTATCGACGACCAGGCTGACGAGAAAGAGGCTGTTTCCGCTCATGAAATCGCACTTTCAGTTTGATGTGTGACGAAGACGCACTCGATGTCACGCATAGGGAAATTTGCTCCCAGAATCGAGGGGTTTAGGGAATGAATTTGCGACGTGCCAAGACCGTGATTCGCGAGCTGATGCGGGCTCGAAAAGCAGAAAAGAGCAAAGCGCACCAAATTTGACACATTTCGGGGAATAAAAACCCGCCGAAAGCGATCTGGATCGCTCCAAAGAACAATCCCATTCCAGAAGGTCACTCATGCGCACTTTGTTTCGCGTCGCGCTCGGCTGCGTAGTTTCGCTCTGTCTCCTCTCGCCCGTCGAGGCCGTGGAGAAGAAGAAGCGCCACTTCTTCATGAAGCACGACACCACTGTCGCCTATACGCTGCAGCGTGTCAGCGTCAAAGCCAACTGTTTTCCCGATGAGCTGAAGGGCATCCTCGCTCACATCGCCAAGAAGACCGGCAAGACGCCGGTCGTGACCTCCGGCCACCGCCCGCGCTCGGGCCGCTCGCAGCACAGCCATTGTTTTGCAGCGGACATTCGCGTGCCCGGCGTGCCCGAGAAGAAGATCGTGGCCGCCGCCCGCAGCGCGCCCGGCATCGGCGGCATCGGGCGCTACTGCAACGGCATCGTGCATGTCGATATCGGCCCGAAACGCACTTGGACCTATTGCTGATCCTGCTCGGCCGGGCTGACAACGGCCTCGTCCGCTGTCTTTTTCCTGCGCTTGAGGCTGCGGAGCACCAGACGCCAGTCGGCGCCACCAATTAGGAAGGCGATGCCGAAATAGACCGGCATGGCGATTGCAATCAGCCCACCCAGCGCCAGCAACTGCTCGAAGAGCGGGCTTGATGGTGAAAGCCAGTCAGCCCAGCGATCGGAGAGATAGACGAGCAGGCCGGCCATAATGGCGGAGGCGATCATCAGACGCAGGGTCCGCGTCACAAGCGACCACTCGAAAATGAGGTGGCCCCGCCACAGCAGCACCGAAAACAACAGGATGGTGTTGGTCCAGCCGGCAGCGGCCTCGGCCATGGCGATGCCGCTCTCTTCGAAGATCGGGAAGAGCGTGATGGCAAGCCCCGTGTTGAGCGCGACCGATACCATGGTGAAACGCATCGGCGTCTTGGTGTCTTCGCGGGCGTAATAGCCCGGCTGGAGCGCCTTGATCAGCACGAAGCCCGGCAGGCCGATGCCATAGATCGCGAGGATCGACGCAACCACGGCGGTATTCTGCTCGGAAAAAGCGCCGCGCTCGTAGAGCACCCGGATGATTTCATCTGACAGTACCCAGATGGCGGCAGCGGCTGGCAGGGTGAGGAAGAGGACGAATTCAATCGAGCGGTTCTGGAGATTGCCCGCCTCCTTCATATGGCCGCCCTTCAAGGCCCGGGCGAGTTCGGGCAGCAGCACGACGGCAACGGCGACCCCGACGACCCCGAGCGGCAACTGATATATACGATCGGCATATTGCAGGGCCGAAATCGCGCCCTCCTTGGTCGAGGCGATGGCCTGGCCGATCAGCTGATTGATCTGGGTGATGCCGCCGGTGATCGCCGCGGGTACGGCCAGCACCAGCAGACGCTTCACGTTCGGGGTAAATCGCGGACGCTTGAAGCCGATCCGGATGCCGGCATTGCGCACGCCGATATAGACCACGGCCATCTGCAAAAGGCCGGCCCCCAGCACGGACCAGGACAAAGCCCAGGCGGTCGCGGCGGGATCAGCCCCCGTCCATAGCGCCCAGCCAAGCGCACCGATCATCAAGATATTGAGGAAGACGGGCGCAATGGCGGCGGCAAAGAAGTGATGCAGCGAATTCAGCATGCCGCTCAGCATGGCCGTCAGCGACATGCACATGAGATAGGGGCACATGACGATCGCGAGGCGGACCGTCAGGTCAAACTTTTCCGGGTCGTTGGCAAAGCCCGGCGCGATGATCCACTGGACCAGCAGCGGCATCGACAGCTGCATGCCTATCGTCAGGATCAGGAGGACAGAAAAGAGAACTCCGAAGACCTCTTCGGAAAAACGCTTGGCGCCATCAATGCCATTCGCCTCGATTTCCTTGGCAAAGAGCGGTACGAAGGCGGCGTTGAACGCTCCTTCGGCAAAAAGGCGGCGGAATAGATTGGGGAAGCGGAAGGCGGCGTAGAAGACGTCAGCGACCGGACCGGTCCCGAGTGCCGCGGCCATCAGGGTTTCGCGCGCAAAGCCGAAGATGCGGCTGCCGAGCGTCGCACCACCGACCGTCATGAATTTCTTGACGAGGCTCATGTCTCAGGCCCGTGCCTTCTTCGGCACCGCAGCTGCCCGTGGCGGCGCGATGATGCCGGAGGGCATGTTGTCCTTGAGCTCGTCGGGCTGCTCGGTCATCACGGGCTTCAGGCGGTTGGCAATGTTGACCTGCCTGTTCTCGTTGGTCACCTTCTGTCCGACGAGATCGGTGACATAGAAGGTATCGATGACCTTTTCCCCGAAGGTGGTGATTCGGGCCGAATGGATGTCGAGAGACAGGTCCGACAGAACCGCTGTGATTTCAGCGAGAAGACCGATGCGGTCGAGGCATTCCACCTCGATGACGGTGAACTTGTTTGACAGCGCATTGGAGATGCGGACATCCGGCTGAACCGGGAAGGTCTTGTTGCGCTTCTTGCCCTTTGTACGGGTGGCGATGACCTCCGGCAGGCGTTTGCGGCCCGACAGCACGTCCTCGATCATCTTGCCGATCGTGGCGGCGCGGCGCGTCTCGTCCTCATCGATCGGGAATTCCCGGTTGATCAGGATCGTATCCAGCGCGCGGCCGTCCGATGTCGTGAAGATCTGAGCGTCGGCGATGTTGGCGCCGGCTGCGGCACAAGCGCCGGCAATGATCGACAAGAGACGCGGATGGTCGGGCGAGAGCACCGTGATCTCGGTGATCGCGTGGAACTGGTGGGTGCGCACCATGGTCGCCAGCGCCTGACCCGACTTATCGGTCTGGCGGATGAAATGGGCGTGACGGATCTGGTCCTCGAGGTCGACCGAAAGCAGGTAGGGCTCATAGTGGAGCTTAGTGTATGTGCGCTGATCCTTCTGGCTCCAGCCTTCGAGCGCCTGACTGAGCTGCTCGGCGGCATGCTTGGCGCGCTCCTTGCGCGAGACCTGCGAGAAGCCACCTGAGAGGAGAAGCTCGGTCTCGTAATAGAGCGTGCGCAGGAGCTGGCCCTTCCAGCCGTTCCAGACGCCGGGGCCCACCGCACGGATGTCGCAGATGGTGAGCACCAGCAGCATCTTCAGGCGGTCGAGCGACTGCACCTTCTCGGCAAAATCGGTGATCGTCTTGCGGTCGTGCAGGTCGCGGGTCTGGGCGACCATCGACATCAGGAGATGCTGGTCGATCAGCCAGGCGACCATCTCGGTCTGCTTGGCCGAGAGGCCGAGACGCGGGCAGAGTTTGCGGGCGACCTTGGCGCCGGCGATCGAGTGATCCTCCTGCCGGCCCTTGGCGATGTCGTGCAAGAGGACCGCAACATAGAGTGTCTGGCGATCCTCGATTTCCGGCATGATCTTGTTGGCGAGCGGATGGATCTCCTCCGCCTTGCCCTTGTCGATCTCGGAGAGAACCTCCAGCGTGCGGATCAAGTGCTCGTCGACCGTGTAGTGATGATACATGTTGAACTGCATCATCGAGACGATCTTGCCGAATTCCGGCATGAAACGCCCGAGCACGCCGGCCTCGTTCATGCGCCGCAGGATGAAACCCGGATCCCTGCGCGAAGTCAGGATCGACAGAAAGAGGCGGTTTGCCTCCTCGCTTTCGCGGAACTCGTTGTTGATCAGCGACAGCGAGCGTGTGACGGCCTTCAAAGCGTCGGGATGGAATTCGAGCCCGTTCAGATCCGCCACGTGGAAGAGGCGCATGATCGACATCGGGTCCTTCTTGAAGACACCGGGATCGGCGAGCGCAATGCGGCCGCGATCGTCGATGAATTCGCTGGCACCGGGGATCTTGCGCGGGCGGTTGGCGAAGCGGCCGATCATGCCGCCGATACCGGGTGCGGCCTTGGCCTGCTGATCTTCAAGCGCTGCTGCAAAGATGCGGGTCAGGTCGCCGACATCCTTTGCCACCAGGAAGTAGTGCTTCATGAAGCGTTCGACGGCGGAAAGCCCCGGGCGCGCCTGATAGCCGAGGCTTTTGGCGATCTCCGGCTGGATATCGAAATACAGGCGCTCTTCCGGTTTGCCGGTCAGATAGTGCATGTGGCAGCGAACTGCCCAGAGGAAATCGTCGGCCTTTTGGAAAAGGCGCCATTCGTGGCGGGAGAGAACGCCAAGACGGACCAATTCGCCGGTATCGCGGACGTGGTAGTTGTATTTGGCGATCCAGAAGAGGGTCTGCAGATCACGTAAGCCCCCCTTGCCTTCCTTGACATTGGGTTCGACGAGGTAGCGGCTGTCGCCGGCCTTGCGGTGACGCTCGTCACGCTCCGCGAGCTTTGCGGCAATAAACTCCGGCGCGGTACCCGTCGTCACTTCCTGATCGAATCGGCGCTGCAGCTCGGTGACCAGAGCCTCATCGCCGCAGATATGGCGGGTTTCGAGGATCGCGGTCCGAATGGTCATGTCCGTGGTCGACAGCCGGATGCATTCCTCCACCGTGCGGGTGGCGTGGCCGACCTTGAAGCCGACATCCCAGAGCAGATAGAGGACGAATTCGACCGCCTTGTGCATGGCGGGACCGGCCTTCTGCGGCAGCAGGAAAAGCAGGTCGATGTCGGAGCCCGGCGCAAGGGTTCCGCGGCCGTAACCGCCGACGGCCGCGACAGCCAGACCGTTCGCGTCCTTCGGATAGACATGGGTGCGAGCGAAATCGAAGATCACCGAGATCAGCTGGTCCTGGATCCAGGAGATGCGGTTTGCGCAGTTGAGGCCACTGCCATCTTCGAAGAGCTTCAGCCGCGCCTGTTCGCGAGCCTCGGCAGAGGCCTTCTTCAGGATCGGCAAAAGCTTGGAGCGGGTCTCCAGCATGTTGCCACATCCCGCCTCTGCGATGGTCTTGCAGGACGCACGGAGCGCGTCGATGTCGAGGAGATCGTCGAAGGCAAGCTCTGCAGTGGCCATGGGCGCGGCATCATCTCTTGGGACCGGGGAATCAACCGGAATGGGTGGCGCTATAGCGCTTTTCGGGCGCGATTGACAGGCACTCTACCGGTCAAGGCTTGCCAAGTTGTTTCTTCAGATCATAGAGCGCATCCAGCGCCTGGCGAGGCGTGAGGTCGTCAAGATCGAGTGAGCGCAGGACCTCCTCGACCTTCGACGGGCCGGATTTCTGGATCTCGTCGCGGCGCACGGCGACCTGAAAAAGCGGCAGATCGTCGATCAGCTGGGCGGCCGGGTTCTTGCGGTCGCTGTCTTCGAGGCGGGTCAGAACTTCCCGGGCGCGGGCAACGACGGCCGCCGGCAAGCCGGCGAGACGGGCGACCTGGATGCCGTAGGAGCGATCGGCAGAGCCTGGGCCGACCTCATGCAGGAAGATGACGTCGCCGTCCCATTCCTTGACCCGCATTGTGACATTCGACATGCGGGCGAGCTTCTCCGACAGCGCCGTCAGCTCATGGAAGTGGGTGGCGAAGAGCGAGCGGCAGCGGTTTGCCTCATGCAGGTGCTCGACGGCGGCCCAGGCGATGGAGAGGCCGTCGAAGGTGGCCGTGCCGCGACCGATTTCGTCGAGAATGACCAGCGAGCGGTCGGTCGCCTGATTGAGGATGGCTGCGGTCTCGACCATCTCGACCATGAAGGTGGAGCGGCCACGGGCCAAATCATCGGAGGCGCCAACGCGGGAGAAGAGCCGATCGACGATCCCGATATGGGCGGCACCAGCCGGCACGAACGAGCCCATCTGCGCGAGAATGGCGATCAGCGCATTCTGGCGCAGGAAGGTCGACTTACCGCCCATGTTGGGACCTGTCAGCAACCAGATGGCGCCGGGGCCTTTCGTATCGTTGGGCGAGAGATCACAATCGTTCGCGATGAAGGGGCTTGCTGCCTGGCGGCGGAGCGCCTGCTCGACCACCGGATGGCGTCCGGCGGTGATGGCGAACATTCTCGAGTCATCGACCAGCGGGCGGCAATAGCCCTGCTCTTCTGCCAAGGCTGCAAGGCCTGACGCGACATCGATGACAGCGAGTGCGCGGGCAGCAGCCTTGATCGGTTCCGCGGCCGCAACAACCTTTGCCACCATCTGATCGAAGGCGGCAAGTTCCAACGACAGTGCCTGACCGGCGGCGTTCGCGATGCGGCTTTCGAGGTCGGCAAGTTCGGTTGTGGTGAAGCGCATGGCGTTTGCCATGGTCTGGCGATGGATGAAGCGAGACTTGGCCTCGTCGCCTTCGGTCATCGGGCCGGCGTTTCCGGCGGTTACCTCGATGAAATAACCGAGCACATTGTTGTGCTTGATCTTCAGCGACTTGATGCCGGTCTCCTCGGCATATTGCAGCTGGAGGCCGGCGATGACGCGGCGCGACTGGTCGCGCAGAGCCCTGAGTTCGTCGAGTTCGGGGATTGCGCCATCGCGCAGGAAACCGCCGTCGCGCTTCAGGAGCGGCAGTTCGTCGGCAAGCATCGCCGCGAGGCTGGAGCCAAGATCGGCAGGTAGCGCCGCGAGATCAGCAAGAGCCTCAGACAGTTCCGTCGGCAGGTTGGACGGATCGAGCAGTCCGCCAACCTCGGCAGAGGCTGCGAGACCGGCGACGACGGCGCCGAGGTCACGCGGGCCGCCGCGATCGAGCGCCAAACGGGAGAGCGCGCGCGGCATGTCGGGCACGCGCTTCATGGCGTCGCGGAGGCGGTCGACGAGCAGACCATCGGACAAGAGATGAGCGATCGAGTCCTGGCGGTCGGCGATGGCTACCGGGTCCGTCAACGGCGACATCAGGCGCTCTGCCAGCAGACGCGCGCCGCCACCTGTCACGGTGCGATCGATGGCCTTAAGGAGCGAACCGTTGCGGTCGCCGGACAGCGTCTTCACCAGTTCGAGATTGGCGCGCGTGGCGGGATCGATGAAGAGGGTGGACGCCGCATTCTGCCGTTCCGGCAGACCGAGCGGCGGGCGCTCGGAGATCTGGGTCTTTTCGACATAGGCGACGGCGGCAGCGGCCGCGGCGATTTCGGCGCGGGAGAAGGCGCCGAAACCATCCAGCGTTCCTACGCCGAAATAGCGGGCGATCCGACCTTCGGCGCTGGCGCTGTCAAAGAGCACGGCGGGTTGCGGCACGACCACACGGCCGAGCACGTCGAAGGCCGGCTTCAGCTCTTCGTCGTGGAAAAGCGTATCGGGCACGATCAACTCACGCGGCTCGATGCGCAGGATGTCGGCGAGAAGGCGCGTCTCTGTCGTCTCCGCGAGGCGGAAGATGCCGGTGGAAATGTCGATCCAGGCGAGTGCCAGCTGCGGGGCGGAGCCGCCCCGGATCCGCGCGAGGGCCATGAGATAGTTGGATTCGAAGGGGGAGAGGAGCTTGTCCTCGGTGATCGTGCCCGGCGTGACGAGGCGCACGACGTCGCGCTTCACAACCGACTTCGAGCCGCGCTTCTTGGCCTCTGCCGGGTCTTCGATCTGTTCGCAGACGGCAACGCGGAAGCCGAGCGAGATCAGCTTTTGCAGGTAATCATCGGCCGCATGCACCGGCACGCCGCACATCGGGATATCCTGGCCGAGATGCTGGCCGCGCTTGGTCAGCGTGATGCCGAGCGCGCGGGAGGCATCGACCGCATCCTCGAAGAACAACTCGTAGAAATCGCCCATGCGATAAAAGAGCAGGCTGCCTGGGTTGGCTGCCTTGATCTCGATGAATTGCTCCATCATCGGAGTGGCCGTCGCGCGGCTCTCCTCCGAGGTCAGCTCGGCGACGTTCAGGACATCACTTTGGGTGGCTTGATATAGCGTCACGGGCTCAATGTTTTCTTGAAAAGGAAGTCGTGCAACACTAACGACTTAAGGCGAGGAAAAACAACCAGGATGGGCCGGCGATCGCCCGCTGCCCACAACAAGGTGAGGGGAAGCATGGCAAACGAGAAGACGACCGGCCGGACGAAAGTCTCGGTGACGGAACAGGAAGCGCTCGACTTTCACTCCCAGGGCCGCCCCGGCAAGCTCGAGATCACCCCGACCAAGGCGATGGCAACCCAGCGCGATCTGTCGCTCGCCTATTCCCCCGGCGTTGCCGTGCCCGTGAAGGCGATCGCCGCCGATCCGGCCACGGCTTACGACTACACCACGCGCGGCAACATGGTTGCGGTCATCTCGAACGGGACTGCCATCCTGGGTCTCGGCAATCTCGGAGCGCTCGCCTCCAAGCCGGTGATGGAAGGCAAGTCGGTTCTCTTCAAGCGCTTCGCCGATGTCGATTCGATCGATCTCGAGGTCGACACCGAAAATGTCGACGAGTTCATCAACTGTGTTCGCTATCTCGGCCCCTCCTTTGGCGGCATCAACCTCGAAGACATCAAGGCGCCCGACTGCTTCATCATCGAAAGCCGGCTGCGCGAGCTGATGGACATTCCTGTTTTCCATGACGACCAGCACGGGACTGCGATCATCGCGGCGGCTGGCCTCATCAACGCGCTGGAACTGACGGGCCGCGACTTCAAGACGACGAAGCTCGTCTGCAACGGCGCCGGGGCTGCGGCCATTGCCTGCATCGAGCTCATCAAGGCGATGGGCTTCAATGGCGAGAACATCATCCTCTGCGACACCAAGGGCGTGATCTATCAGGGCCGCACCGAAGGCATGAACCAGTGGAAGTCGGCGCATGCGGTCAAGACCGATCGGCGATCGCTGAAGGAAGCCATGGTCGGCGCTGATGTGGTCTTCGGATTATCGCAGAAGGGTGCCTTGTCCTCGGACATGATCGCCTCGATGGCGGACAACCCGATCATCTTTGCCATGGCCAATCCGGACCCGGAAATCACACCCGAGGAGGTCGCTGCCATCCGCTCCGACGCGATCATGGCGACAGGACGTTCGGACTATCCGAACCAGGTGAACAATGTTCTGGGTTTCCCTTACATATTCCGCGGTGCGCTCGATGTGCGTGCCAGCCAGATCAACGATGCCATGAAGATCGCCGCTGTCCGGGCGCTCGCCGATCTCGCGCGCGAGGATGTGCCTGACGATGTGGCAGCCGCCTATCAGGGCGAGCGGCCGCGCTTTGGACCGCAATACATCATCCCCGTGCCCTTCGATCCGCGCCTGATCTCGGCGATCCCGGTCGCCGTCGCCAAGGCTGCGATGGAAAGCGGCGTGGCACGCAGGGAAATCGAGGATCTCGGCGCCTATGCGCATGAGCTTTCCGCCCGGCGCGACCCGATCGCTGCCGCCACGCAGCGCATCTACGAACATGTGCGTAGCCATCCGAAGCGCGTCGTCTTTGCCGAAGGTGAAGAGGAGCAGGTCATGCGTGCGGCGATCTCGTTTGCCAATCTCGGCCTCGGCACCGCCATCCTGCTCGGCCGCGACGAGCCGCTCAAGGCGACGGCCGAGCGGGCCGGGATCGATCTCGACCGTCCCGGCATCGAGGTGGTCAATGCCCGCATGTCGACGCGCGTCGAGGCCTATACCGAATATCTCTATGCCCGCCTGCAGCGGAAGGGCTACCTGCATCGCGATGCGCAGCGGCTGATCAATACCGACCGTAACCACTTCGCCGCCTGCATGGTGGCGCTGGGCGATGCGGATGCGATGGTGACCGGCACGACGCGCAACTATTCCACCGCGCTTGAAGACGTGCGTCGCTGCATCGACACGGCACCCGGCCACCGGGTCATCGGCGTGTCGCTGGCTCTGGCGCGTGGCCGCACGATCGTCGTGGCAGACACCGCCGTGCACGACATGCCGACGGCGGATGAGCTGGCGGATATCGCGGAAGAAGCAGCCGGCGTCGCACACCGGCTCGGACTGGAGCCGCGCGTGGCGCTGCTAGCCTACTCCACCTTCGGGCATCCGACCGGCGAGCGTTCGGAGCGGGTGCGGGAAGCCGTGAAGATCCTCGACCGGCGCGGCGTATCCTTTGAGTACGACGGGGAGATGGGCGCGGACATCGCGCTCAACCATCACCGCATGGAGCAGTATCCGTTCTGCCGCCTCTCGGGCACGGCCAATGTGCTGGTCATGCCGGCGATCCATTCTGCGGCAATCTCGACCAAGATGCTGCAGGAACTGGGCGGCCTGACCGTGATGGGGCCACTGCTCATTGGCCTCGAAAAGTCGGTACAGATCGCCCAGATGGGCGCAAAAGACAGCGACATCGTAAACATGGCGGCGATCGCGGCCTATAACGCCGCGGGTTAAGCGAAGACCGGAGCGGCTTTTGCGAGCCGCTCCATGTCGTCCTCGATTTCGCGCTTCAGCCAGCGCTTGAACTTTTCCACCTTGTCGGAACGTCGAGCATTCTCTGATATCACGAAGTAATGGCCGAAGCCGGTTTTGACCGCCGGACCAAAGGGCGCGACGAGCTGGCCGTGCTGCAGCTGATGCGACGCGATGGTCTGCCAGGCCAGCATCACCCCCTGCCCTGCAATTGTCGCATCGAGGCAGAGCGAGGCCTCGCTGAAGGTGTGGCGGGCCTTGATCTCCGCACCCTCAAGACCCACCGCGGAAAGCCAGACATCCCAGGTAAACATGGCCCTGCCATCGATGACCTTCGGTAGGTCGAGGATGTCGGCGGGCTCGCGCAGCTTTTCGGCCATGGCCGGGGTGCAGAGCGGGGCGACCCGTTGCTCCAGGATGAGTTCGGCCTTGAAACCCGGCCAATGGCCGCGTCCCACACGAATTCTGACATCCACATCCGTCTGAGTGGCATCGGTCAGGCGGTCATTGGCGTCGATGCGAAGGCCGATTTCCGGGAAGCGCTCGGAAAAGTCTGCAATTCGATGCACGAGCCAGCGGGCGGCAAAGACCGGGGCGACCGAAATGGTCAGCAGGCTGTCGTCGGTCCGCTTCGCCAGATCCACGGCGTCAGAGAGATGACGCATGCCATTGGCAAGGCGGGCCAGAATGTCATCGGCCGTTTCCACCGGGACCATGCCACGGCTCGTGCGCTCGAAAAGCAGGCGGCCGAGCTGCTGTTCGGTCTTGATGACCTGCTGGCTGACTGCACCGATGGAGACGCCTAGCTCGTCGGCCGCCGCCTGGAGCGAGCCGAGGCGGGCGACGGCTTCGACGGCGCGCAGACCGTTCAGATGCACCTGATTGAGATTTCTCATATAGGAAAGCTATAGCCACTAGCGGTAAAACTCAATTGAATTGAGGATCCCGAAAGCAGAGAAACAGGCAACACGGAACTGATCACGCCATTCATTCGGCGCAGGGAGGGACTTACATGCTCAAGCTTTCCTGGATGAGACCACGTAGCCGACGGGGCTGCCACGAGCAGGACTGGCGGCATGATCCGCTGGGCCATCCCGCTTTGCGCGAGATGAGCCTTCGGGAGCTTGCCGACCTGCCGATGGTGGCGGAAGTTCCGATGCGGATGACCAGGGTCGAGGTTAAAGAGGATTGCCGGAGAGGTGTCGGCCGACTGCCATCATCCGCTTGCGCTGTTTCGAGATGATCGCAATCGTCAATGGATGGACCCCGCCGCCCCGCTCATTCAGCGGCGCGCGCCACCTTCTCCCGCAGGGCAGAAGGTGATCAGATCAGCTGGCGCTGGCGAAGCGACCGGCGTCGGCGCCATAATAATTGACGTAGCGGCCGGAGATGCTCGAGATCGGCAGGATGATCAGAACATCTGTGGTGTTGAAGGCCTGATCGATGACCGCGCCGTTGCCGACCATGGCGCCAAGGCGCAGGTAGCCCTTGATCAGCGGCGGCATCGAGAACAGCGCGCGGCGGGCATTGACGGCTTCCGACGGCATCAGATCCATTTCACGGTAGAGATGCGGGAGGGCATCGACGGCCCACTCGCCCTTCGCAACCGCGTTGTGGTGCAGGAAAGAAAGTGCCAGTGCATGCTCCTCCGGCTGGGTCCCGGGGAAGGAACCGCAGCCGAACATGGCGTCGATTCGGTGCTGCAGTGCATAAGCCCAGCAGCCCTGCCAGAGCAGCTCGACCGTGCGCTTGGTGCGGTATTGCGGCAGCACGCAGGAGCGGCCGAGCTCCATGAAACGCTTGTCCTTGTGGCGGGCAACGAGATCGCCGACAGCGAATTCCGAACTTGAGTAAAAGCCGCCATGGGTAACCGCCACATCATGGCGCAGGATCCTGTAAGTGCCGACGATCTGCTCTTCCGTATCGCCCTCGATCGCGCGGTCGAGAACGAGCAGATGGTCACACAGGCCGTCCCAATGGTCGATATCGCGGCCGCGGCGGGCGCACTCCGGATCGACCTGGGCTTTCATCTCCTCGACGAAGACCCGGTAGCGAACGGCTTGGGCGGCGTCGATCTCGCGCTCGCTGCGGGCGAGCCTGGTTTCCAGGCTGCCGATCCGGCCGAGCAGATCACGCGAAGCGGAAAGCCCCGGCGGCATACCGGCCGGGTTTTCCAGAAGAAGGTCTCGTTCGATCAGTTCCACGCTCATGGGATCTATCCAGCGTTGAAGTCACGGCCTTTAAACACGAGACTGCTACAGGAAAGTGACAAAACTTCGAACAGCTTCTCCGCCTTTCAAGCTTCCGGCGGCTTCGGCTTGCGATGCTGGATGATCTCGTCGAGGACGATGCAGATCGCGCCGATGGTGATGAAGCTGTCCGCCAAGTTGAAGACCGCGAAGGACCAGGTGTCCGTGTAAAACAGGATGTAATCGACCACATAGCCATAGGTGAAGCGGTCGATGATGTTGCCGAGCGCGCCTGCGATGATCATCGCAAAGCCGAGATGGGCGAAATGCTGCTCAGGCCCCGTCTTGCGCCAGAGCCAAAAGACGAAACCGACGATGACCAGGCGCAGGCCGATGATGAACCAGCCGTCGAGATGGGACAGCATGGAAAAGGCGACGCCCAGATTATGCGTGCGGTAGAGTGCCCAGAACGGCAGAACGGGGATCAGCTCGTGCATCGGCAGATAGACTTCCACCGCATATTTGATCGCCTGATCGAGAATGAGCGCGACCGCAATGAAGGTGAGAACCGGCAGCGGCCGGTTGAAGGCTGCAAGCATGGTCACTTGGCTCCGTCGAGGGCGAGCAGATGGCGGCGAACCTCGAAGAGCATGACGCCGGTGGCCACCGCTAGATTGAGGCTGTCGGCCATGCCGACCTGCGGAATACGCGCCAGCTTGTCGGCAGCGGCCGCCAGCTCATCCGGGAGGCCGGACTGTTCGTTGCCCATCATCAGGATGACCGGCTTCGACTTGTAGTCGATGGTGCGGTAATCGACAGCGCCGGCGAGATGCGTGGCGACGAGGCGGGCATCGACAGATTTCTTCCACTTGAGGAAATCGGCCGGCGTCGTCTTCACCAGCGGCAGGGCGAACATCGAGCCCATGGTGGCGCGCACGGTTTCCATCGAGAAGGGATCGGTGCAATCGCCGACGAGGATGACGCCCGAGGCACCGGCAGCATCGGCTGTGCGGATGATCGTGCCGAGATTGCCGGGGTCGCGCACACGGTCGAGCGCTATCCAGGTTTCCGAGCCCTTGGGCTGGATGTCCTTAAGCGGTGTCCAGCGCTGTTCGAAGACGGCGGCGACCATCTGCGGATTGTCACGCCGGGTGATGGAAGACATGACCTTTTCGCTGACTTCCAGCACGAGGCCGCCTGCGGCGACAGTGCGGGCAGCGACCTTTTCGACCAGCGGCTTGCCCTTGCCGGCCTTGGCATAGACCAGAGTGCGGATAGTCCAGCCCCGATCGAGCGCGTCGATGACGAGCTTCAGACCTTCGGCGAGGAAGGTGCGGCTTTCGTCGCGGCTCTTCTTCTGGGAAAGCGCTTTGATGTCCTTGATGATCGGATTGGCGAGGCTGGTGACCTCCTTGACCTGACCGACGCGGCGCGGGCCGTCCTGGCGATAATCATCGGTCATTTCGGCACCCAGCGGCTGAAGAGAGAGGTGGAGAGCGCACGCCCCGGCGTCTTGCCGTCGAGACCGGCCTCGCGGATGACGAGCTCGCCTGACTCGACGAGGCCGCCCTTGCCGCGCATGGTCTCGCGCATCAGTTCGTGGATCGAATAGAAGCTCGCACGGATGGAATAGGCGGTCAGAACGAGCCCGACGGCCTTAGGCGCCAGCAGTTCGCGGCAGATGTCGAGCATCAACGGCAGATGGTCGAAGAGCTGCCAGACCTCGCCATTCGGGCCACGGCCGAATTTCGGCGGGTCGGTAAGAATGATGTCGTAGCGGTGGCCGCGGCGCTCCTCGCGCAGGATGAACTTCATCGCATCCTCGCAGATCCAGCGGATCGGCGCCTTGTCGAGGCGGCTCAGGGACTGATTTTCGCGGGCCCAGCCGATCGCCTTCTTCGAAGCATCGACATGCGTGACTTCGGCGCCAGCGGCGGCGGCCACAAGCGAAGCGACACCGGTATAGCCGAATAGGTTGAGGACCTTGAGCGGCCGGTCGGCAGCCTCGATCTTCTCTTTCATCCAGCTCCAGTGGGCGATCTGCTCCGGAAAGACGCCGACATGGCGGAAGGCGGTGAAACGGCCGTGGAAATCGACGCCGAGCAGGGAGAGCGGCCAGGTTTCGCCGAGCGCCTCGCGCTGGAAGCGCCAGCGACCCATGCCGTCTTCGTCCGTGTCGCCGGTGAACACCGCGTCCGCCTTGTCCCAGACATGGGATGGCAGCGCCTTTGGCCAAAGCGCCTGGGCTTCGGGGCGAACGATGCGATAGGGGCCGTATTGCTCAAGCTTCAATCCGTCGCCGCTGTCGATCAGGTGAAAGTCGCCCGCACCTGAGGATTCGAGGATCAGCGGCACGCGCTCGGCCGGGCGGTTACCGTTGCGGACCGTCAGAACTCGGGCAGGTTCAGCCGTTGTATCGGGCGATTGCGGCTTCGGCTTTGGCGCCTCGGTCTCACGCCGCGGCGGTCGTGCCTGACGCTCGTCCCTGCCCTTCGAGGCATAAGGCTTTGCCGTTGCCGGCCGTGTTTCGCCGCTGCCTTTGGCCTTCGCTCCCGGAAATGGCTTGGCGCCGGGGCGACGTTCCTTGTTCTTCACGTCAATGATCCGTGGGTCGTGTTGGTTTGGCCCAGCCCTTAGCATTGCCGGCCCGGCGCGGAAAGGAAATTTGCCGCGAGTCCGATTGCCCTGATGTCACTTGGCGCCGAGCTGGGGCAGCGTCGAACCGGCAATCTGTTCAGCCCTTGTCTTCTGGCGATCGGCCTCTGCCTGCCATTGCTGCGCTTCACGCGACTGGCTGCGCGCCTTCTTCCGGTGTTTGCCCTGGGTGAACCAGGTCACGACAGAGCCGAGGAGCACACCGAACATCACTGCAAGAATGAGGAAGACGAAGAAGGGTGCGGAGACAGACAGCGCCTGATCTGCCGGATTGAACGGGTTGAGCGCGAGGCTGACGACTCCGCGATTGGCCACGGCCAGAACGATCAGCAGCACGCCGAGGGGCAGAAACACCACGAGGCTCACGACTTTCCGGATCATCTGGACAACTCCCTGTTCACTCCGAGGCGACTGCGGTCACCTCCATGGGCTCAAATTAAGGACAGGGGCGGAATTTTCAACGCGAAAAGCGCTTATTCGTCGTCCTCGTCACCCATGCCCGGGTTGAGGCGCTCGCGCAGTTCCTTGCCCGTCTTGAAGAACGGAACCCATTTCTCTTCGACGAAAACGGTTTCGCCTGTGCGCGGGTTGCGTCCCGAGCGGGATGGACGGTTCTTGACGGAAAAGGCGCCAAAGCCGCGCAGTTCGACGCGATTGCCGCCTGCAAGCGCGTCGGTGATCTCGTCCAGAACTGCATTGACGATGTTTTCGACATCGCGATGATAAAGATGCGGATTGCGGGCCGCGACGATCTGCACCAATTCCGACTTTATCACGCGGACCCCCTGAAATTTCTATTGTGACGTTGAGCGCCGATAACGTTGCCAAAGCAAAAAAGCTCAGTCAAGGAACAACTTAACCATAAATTGCCGTCTTTGCGAGAGATATGACGAGCGTCACACGCAATATCGTGATCGCGAGGGTCACATTTTCACCCTCCGTCCCCGGCATGGCTTGTCTGTCGCTTCTTGTAACGGTTCTGCCACAATCCATATTGGCAATGCCGAACGGACATGCGAAACGACGAGCCAGGCGGTTTGCTGACGGCCACCGCCACAATAGACGGATACTATCAAATGCTGGAAGCGACACATGAGGCCCTGACGCCGCTGGAGCGCCGATCCGAAGCCGATGCCTATCGGCGGGCGGTCAGCCATTCGCGTCGCGTCCGGCGTCTGCGCTTCCTTCTGCCTGTCGTGGCCCTCGCCATCACGCTGGCCTTCGTTGCGGTCTCCTTCGTGCGCAGCCTGATGCCCGACGAATTGCAGATCGAATCTGCCAAGATCGAAGATGGCAAGGTCGTCATGGAGAAGCCGGCGATCGCGGGCCGCAACGACGAGGGCGTGCGCTATTCGATGCGCGCCGAGCGGGCGTTGCAGGACATCAAGAATCCCAACATGATCGCGCTCGAGACCATTGCCGCAGCCGTGCCGGTCAACGACAAGATCATCGCCCGCGTCGTCGCCTCGAGCGGCATCTTCGACCGTGGCGCGAACACCCTCAATCTCGACAAGCCATTCACCCTCAATCTCAGCAGCGGCATAGACGCCCAGTTCAATTCCGCCAATCTCGATATTGCCGGCGGCACGATGAAGACGAATGATCCCGTCGCCATCCAGACCAAAGGCGCGTCGATTGTTGCGAACTCGCTCGAGATGAAGGATAAGGGGCGAACCATGATCTTCGCGGGCAGCGTCAAGTTGAACATCGAGCCGTCCGCCATTCAAAGCAATCGGTCCACGGAAGCCGCCCAGCCATGATTTACCGCTCCTTCGCCAAGTTTTCCTTTGCTGGCTTCCTTCTCGTTTCGGCAGGCCTGCTCGCCGGACAGACAGCGGCGCAGACGACCAACAGCCAGATGAACGGCCTGAAGCTGTCCAACGACCAGCCCATTCAGATCGAAAGCGATCAGCTTGAGATCCGCGAACAGGAAAAGAAGGCCTTCTTCACTGGTAATGTTAAGGTTGTGCAGGGCACGACGACCCTTCAGGCCGGGACCATGGTCGTTCACTATCGCGGCGAGGGCCAGACCGTGACGCAGGGCAATGCCGACATCGAGAAGATCGACGTGGCTCAGAAGGTGTTCCTGTCCTCCGGCACGCAGCAGGCGACTGCGGACACCGGATATTTCGACATGGCGCAGCAGCTCTTCGTGCTCGAAGGCGAGCGCGTCGTGCTTTCGGAAGGGCAGAACGTCTTTGTCGGCTGCAAACTCACTGTCCAGATGAATTCCGGTCAGGCCAAGCTCGACAGCTGTGGCCGGCGCGTTCAGATTCAGCTCGACCCCAAGTCCCAGCAGAGCAACTGACGGGTTCGCGTGAACGTGCACATTCCATTTTTCTCCAGGACGAAGCAGCCCAAAAAGGCGGCGAACCCGACCGGCCTGCCGGGCGACAAGTCGCGCTATGAAGGCACACTGATCGCTCACGGACTGACGAAGACCTATAATTCGCGCCGCGTCGTCAACGGTGCTTCGCTGGTGGTGCGCCGCGGCGAAGCCGTCGGTCTGCTCGGGCCCAATGGGGCAGGCAAGACGACCTGTTTCTACATGATCACGGGCCTCGTTCCGGTCGATGCCGGCACCATCTCGATCAACGGCAACGACGTCACCTCCATGCCGATGTATCGGCGCGCCCGTCTGGGCGTCGGCTATCTGCCGCAGGAAGCGTCGATCTTTCGTGGCCTGACGGTGGAAGAGAATATTCGTGCGGTGCTTGAGGTCCATGTTTCCGACAAGCGCAAGCGCGAAGAGAAGCTCGACGAACTGCTGGCAGAATTCCACATCGAGAAGCTGCGCAAGTCTCCGGCGGTGGCGCTTTCCGGCGGTGAGCGCAGGCGTCTGGAAATTGCCCGAGCGCTTGCGACCGATCCGACCTTCATGCTGCTGGACGAGCCTTTCGCCGGCGTTGATCCGATCTCCGTCTCCGACATTCAGAATCTCGTGCGACATCTCACGGCACGCGGCATCGGTGTTCTCATTACCGACCACAATGTGCGTGAAACGCTTGGCCTGATCGACCGCGCCTATATCATCCATGCGGGTGAAGTGCTCACCCATGGCCGGGCCAACGACATCGTCAACAATGCCGATGTGCGCCGCCTCTATCTGGGCGAACAGTTCAGCCTCTGACGGATCTTTGAAGAAAAGACCGCCTCTCCCCTCCCGCGGCTTGACCAAAACAAAATAAAAAGCAATTTTTGGGCCAAGTGGAATTTCCCGCCAGAAAAGGCGGGATTGCGGGGAGTCGAGCGTCCGTCATGGCCTTATCCGCCAATCTGTTCCTGCGACAAAGCCAGGCCCTGGTGATGACTCCCCAGCTGATGCAGTCGATTCAGCTGTTGCAGATGACTCACCTCGAACTGATGCAGTTCATCGCGCAGGAAGTGGAGCGGAATCCGCTGCTCGAAATGGCGGCAGATGACGGCGATTTGGGCGGCGACCTGCCTGACAATGCCGATCGCCACGGCAACACGGCCCAGGAAAGCCAGGCCGCCTCCGACGAAACAGGCGCTTCTCCATCGCTCGACAGCGACTGGTATGAGAATGGCGCGAGCGAGCGCCTGAACGACCGACTCGATACGAATTACGATACCGCCTTCGCGGACGAAGGCTCCCTGCAACGGCCCGATGCGCCGGAACTGCTTGGGCAATGGAAATCAATGCCGGGTCAGTCCGGCGACGGAAGCGAGGGCTATGACCTTGACGACTTCGTTGCCGGGCAGGTCAGCCTCCGGGATCACCTGAACCAGCAAGTTCCCTTTGCGCTCACGTCGGCCTCCGATCAGTTGCTCGCCTCCGTGCTGATCGACCATCTCGATGAAGCAGGCTATCTGCGCGCGGACCTCGACGAGGTGGCGTCTCGCCTCGGCCTGAGCCATGCGAATGTCGAGGCGGTTCTCGTGACCCTGCAAACGCTCGAGCCCGCCGGGGTCTTTGCGCGCAGCCTCAGCGAATGCCTGGCGATCCAATTGCGTCAACGTGACCGGTATGACCCGGCGATGGCAGGCCTCGTCAACAATCTCGAACTGCTTGCCAAGCGCGATTTTGCCGCGTTGAAGAAGATCTGCGGCGTGGACGAGGAAGACCTCGTCGACATGCTGTCGGAGATCCGCAAGCTCAATCCAAAGCCGGGCAGCAGCTTTGAGCATGCGGTCAGCGAATCCGTGACGCCTGACATCGTCGTGCGTCCCGACGGGCTCGGAGGCTGGCAGGTCGAACTCAATCCGGATGCGCTTCCCCGCGTGCTCGTCAACCATACCTACATGGCCGCCGTTGGGCGCCAAGGGGCATCCAAGGAGGCTCCCGACCAGGCCTTCATGTCGGAATGTCTGCAGAATGCCAACTGGCTCACGCGCAGCCTCGACCAGCGCGCCCGCACGATCACCAAGGTCGCAGCCGAGATCGTGCGCCAGCAGTCCGCCTTCCTCGAGCAAGGCGTCGATCATCTTCGGCCGCTGAATCTGAAAACGGTCGCCGATGCCATCAAGATGCACGAATCGACCGTCAGTCGCGTGACGACGAATAAATACATGCTCACGCCCCGCGGGCTGTTCGAACTCAAATACTTCTTCAGCGTGTCGATCGCCTCGGCGGAAGGCGGCGACAGCCATTCGGCGGAAGCCGTACGCCATCGCATTCGCGCCCTGATCGAAAAGGAAAGCCCCGAAGCCGTGCTGTCCGACGACGATATTGTCGATCAGCTGAAATCATCGGGCGTCGACCTCGCACGGCGCACCGTGGCCAAATATCGCGAGTCGATGAATATCCCTTCTTCCGTCCAGAGGCGTCGCGAAAAGCGCGCCATGGCCAAGGTTTCAGCCGGCTGACGGCCCCCTTCCCGCCCGAAAGATTAACAGGAGATTGACTCTTTCCCCGTGGGCGGCTAGAAGCGCGCCGCAATCGACAGCGCACACTGTCAACCGAAGGAAAGTTCCTTCGACGACGCCCGACAAACGAAGGCACAGACTAACCTAACCGTTCGAAAAGCTTGGACGCGGCCGTCGCTTGGCGTAAAATGGATACGCAACCAATCATAAGAAGGGAAACTCCATGAGTGTGCGTGTATCCGGCAAGCAGATGGAAATCGGCGAAACGTTCCGGCAGCGGATCGAAGATCGAATCCAGGATGCGGTTACCAAATACTTCGACGGAGGGTATTCCGGGCAAGTGGTCGTCTCGAAGTCGCAGTCGCGCTTCGCGGCAGATTGCCTGGTGCATCTCGATACCGGCGCAAACCTGCATGCCGCAGGTGAGGCCAATGATCCGCAAGTGGCCTTTGACACCGCCTTCGAGCGCGTCGAGAAGCGCCTGCGCCGTTACAAGCGCAAGCTGAAGGATCATCACGCGGGAGAAGCACAGAACCCGTCGATCGAGGTCGCCTACACGGTTATGGATTCCGTCGACGAGGATCACGAGGAACTTCCCGAGGACTATGCGCCGACGATCGTTGCCGAGAGCACCAAGAAACTTCGGACCATGTCCGTCGCTTCCGCAGTTATGGCTCTCGACATGACCGACGACCCGGTTCTTCTGTTCAGAAACCCGGGAAGTGAACAATTGAATATCGTTTATCGTCGCAATGACGGTAATATCGGGTGGATCGATTCCGCCAACATAAAAGGCTGACGGTCGATCTGGGCGGCTGCCGAAAGGTGGCCGCCCGAGCTTCGACCCGAGGCATGAAGGACATTGATATGGCATTGGCAGATTTGCTGCAGCAGGATGCTGTCGTACCGGCTCTCCGGGTGAACTCCAAGAAGCAGCTGCTTCAGGAACTTGCGGCCAAAGCCTCCAAGCTTACCGACATTCCGGAACGGGAAATCTTCGACGTGATCCTGCAGCGCGAGCGCCTGGGCTCGACGGGCGTGGGAAACGGCATCGCCATCCCGCATGGAAAGCTGAACAAGATCAGCAAGATCACGGGCGTCTTCGCAAGGCTGGAAACGCCGGTCGATTTCGAAGCGCTCGACGATCAGCCGGTCGATCTGGTCTTCCTGCTGCTCGCGCCCGAAGGTGCGGGTGCAGATCATCTCAAGGCCCTGTCACGTATTGCGCGCGTGTTGCGCGACCAGGACCTGGTGGCAAAGCTCAGGGCGACTGAATCGGCCTCCGCCATTTACACCTTCCTCAACGAGGAACAGGCGTCCAACGCCGCCTGAGCGACTGCCTTCAAGTCAAGACAGCAAAAAAGCGCCCGAATGGGGCGCTTTTTTTCATTCACGCGAGATCACGTCTGCTCACGCCTTGGCGGTATCCTCGGCTGCGGCTTCCGACTTCGGGCCGCCCTTGGCAACGCCGACCATGGCCGGACGCAACACACGCTCGCCGATGGCGTAACCGGCCTGAACGACCTGGACGACCGTGTTGTTGGGCACGTTCGGATTCGGCACCTCGAACATCGCCTGATGGAAGTTCGGATCGAACTTCTGACCTTCAGCCTCGATCTTGCGCACGCCATGGCGCTCGAGCGTTGCCAGCATGCCGCGCTCGGTCATTTCAACGCCCTCAATCAGAGCGGTGAGGGTCGCGTCAGCGGCAGCGCGGGCCTCTTCCGGCAACGTCTCGATCGCGCGGCGCAGGTTGTCGGATACGGACAGCATGTCGCGGGCAAAGCCGGTCACCGCATAGGACTTGGCATCCTTGATTTCGCGGTCGGTGCGGCGGCGCAGATTGTCCATTTCAGCCGCCAGACGCAGGAAGCGGTCGCGCAGATCGGCATTTTCTGCCTTCAATGCGTCGATCGGATCAATCTCCTGCGCGGACCCGGCCTCGCTTTCGTTCGCAACCTGCCCTTCTTCGCTGGTCGCGGTTGCTTCTGCCTCGGTAGCTGCCGCGTCAGGTCCGTTCTTGTTGGTTTCTTCGGTCATGACGTTCTCCGGATGATGTCTCGTTTTCGAAGCTCAAAGCTTTCGAATGCGTGCCCGATATCAGGGTTTGACGAGAAAAAATCAAGGGTTTGTGGGGAAATTGGCTTACCGCGCGCCGCGCGAGAGCCTCGCCATCAGCTGTGCGGTGTAATCGACCATCGGCACGATGCGCGAATAGTTGAGGCGGGTCGGACCGATCACGCCGACGGCGCCGACGATACGGTCTTCGCCATCACGATAGGGTGCTACGATCAACGAGGAACCGGAAAGCGAGAAAAGCTTGTTTTCCGATCCGATGAAGATCCGGACCCCCGGGCCGCTTTCGGCCAGATCAAGGATTTCGATCAAGCTTTCCTTCCGCTCTAGATCGTCGAAGAGCAGGCGCAGGCGATCGATGTCCTCGGAGCCGGCGAGACCTTCGAGCAGATTGGCGCGACCGCGGACGATCAGGCGGGCCGGCTGTTTTTCCGCCACTTCGCCCGACCACACGGCGATGCCACGTTCGACTAGATCCTGTGACAGGGTGTCGAGCTCTGTCGCCACCTGGGCCTTCAGGTTTTCGATCTGGCCACGCAGTTCGCGCAGAGTCTGGCCGGTCAGGTTGGCGTTCAGGAAATTGGCCGCTTCGGTCAACTGCGAGGCGGTGACACCTGCCGGCAGTTCGATGATGCGATTCTCGACCTGATTATGCTCTCCGACGAGGACAGCGAGTGCCTTGGTCGGTTCGAGCCGGATGAATTCGACATGCTTGAGCACCGGGTCGTTCTTCGCCGAGATGACGAGGCCGGCGCCGCGCGACAGGCCGGACAGCATGCGGCTTGCCTCGGTCAGCATGGCTTCCATCGGCTGATCGGCGCTGGAAGGCCTGATCTGACGTTCGATTTCGTCCCGCTCGCCTTCGGAAAGATCGCCGATCTGCATGAAGGCGTCGACGAAGAAGCGCAGGCCGGCCTGCGTGGGCAGGCGCCCGGCGCTGATATGCGGCGCATAGATGAGGCCGAGTTCTTCGAGATCGCTCATGACGTTGCGCACAGAGGCCGGCGACAGCGACATGGGCAGCAGGCGTGAAAGATTGCGCGAACCGAGCGGATCACCGCTGTCGAGATAGGTCTCGACGATACGGCGAAAGACCTCCCGGGAGCGATCGTCCAGGGATGCGGAAACGTCTGCGACGGTCGTCTTCGGTGATGCCATTATCGGAGCGAACATGATCTCAGAAGTTTCATGCTGGAAATATAATCACTGCTTCCAAGATGACCAAGGGGTATTTCACCACGCACGAGGCTCTCTGCGCTGCGGCATGGTTTTTCTTTGCAAATACGCTGCTCGATCCTTAGAAGGCAACTGACAACCCAGGAGATTGCAATGCGGCCATCCGGCAGAAAAACCGATCAAATGCGCAAGGTTTCGTTCGAGCGCAACTTTTCCAAGCATGCAGAAGGCTCCTGCCTGGTGAAGTTCGGCGACACGCATGTGCTGTGCACGGCGAGCCTGGAAGAAAAGACCCCGCCGTGGCTGCGCAATTCCGGCAAAGGCTGGGTGACGGCGGAATACGGCATGCTGCCGCGTGCCACCGGCGACCGCATGAAGCGCGAGGCCGCCTCGGGCAAGCAAAGCGGTCGTACGCAGGAAATCCAGCGCCTCATCGGGCGGTCGCTCCGGGCAATCGTCGATCTGGAGGCCCTCGGCGAACGCCAGATCTCGATCGACTGCGACGTTATCCAGGCGGATGGCGGCACGCGCACGGCGGCAATCACCGGCGCCTTCATAGCCCTGCATGACTGCCTGAAGTGGATGGAAGCCCGCAGCATGATCAAGGTCGAGAAGGTCCTCAAGGATCATATCGCGGCCGTTTCATGCGGCATCTTCGCAAGCCAGCCTGTGATCGACCTCGACTATCTGGAAGACTCGGCTGCCGAAACGGACGCCAACTTCGTGATGACCGGCTCCGGCGGCATCGTCGAGATCCAGGGCACGGCCGAAGGCAAGCCGTTCAGCCAGGACGAGTTCCTGACGCTGCTTGGTCTGGCGCGCAACGGCATCGACGAACTGGTAGCGCTGCAGAAGCAGACAATCGCCTGAGAAGAAGGGCCGCATGATCGAAGGGATACTCGAAACCGCACTCTATGCGGACGATCTGGACAAGGCGGAGGCGTTTTATGACGGCGTCCTCGGTCTGGAAAAGATCCGCCGTGGCGGCAACCGGCATATCTTTTATCGGTGCGGGTCCGGCGTCCTTCTGATCTTCAATCCGGCAGAAACGCAAAAGCCCATCGCCAATGACCCCTTCCCCGTCCCGACCCACGGGACGAGGGGCCCTGGCCATGTCTGTTTCATCGTCCGTCACGACGATCTCGATGCCATGCGCAGCCGGCTGCAGCAGGCCGGCATACCGGTCGAATCCGAACTGACATGGCCGAACGGCGCATGCTCGATCTACTTCCGCGATCCGGCCGGAAACAGCCTGGAATGCGCAACCCGCACCCTTTGGACTTCTTGAACGGACCTATCGCATGCGCAAACTCGACACCCGCACGATTATCGTTGCCAGCCACAATGCCGGCAAGATCGCCGAGATCGCCGATCTGATCGGCCCCTTCGGCTTTTCGGCCAAGTCCGCGAAGGACCTAAATTTCGTCGAGCCTGACGAGACTGGCACGACCTTCGAGGAAAACGCCGCGATCAAGGCGCTGGCCTCGGCTAAGGCTTCGGGGCTGCCTGCGCTCTCCGACGACAGTGGTCTCGTCATCGATGCGCTCGACGGCGCTCCGGGCGTCTATACGGCGAACTGGGCCGAGCGCGAGGATGGCAGCCGCGATTTCCAGATGGCGATGGAGAAGGTCGAGAAGGCTCTCCAAGAGCGCGGCGCGACGGATGCGGCTCAGAGGACCTGTCGCTTCGTCAGCGTGCTCTGCCTCGCCTGGCCGGATGGTCATACGGAATTCTTCCGTGGCGAGGTCGAGGGCGTGGTTGCCTGGCCGCCGCGCGGCACCGCCGGCTTCGGCTATGACCCGGTCTTCCAGCCCGAGGGACATACGCGCACCTTCGGCGAGATGACGGCGGACGAGAAGCACGGTTGGAAGCCGGGTGATGCGGAGGCTCTGTCGCACCGTGCCCGGGCCTTCAAGCTTTTCGTCGAAACCTGCCTGGAGGCATGACGCCTTGACCGAACGGCCTTTCACGCTCCTGCCCGACACTGGCGAGCCCGGTTTCGGGGTCTACGTGCATTGGCCCTTCTGCGCGGCCAAGTGTCCGTATTGTGACTTCAACAGCCATGTGCGGCACCAGCCGGTCGATCAGGCGCGCTTTGTCGCCGCCTTTCTCGCCGAACTGAAGTCTGTGCGGGCCATGTCCGGGCCGAAGACCGTCACCAGCGTCTTCATGGGCGGTGGTACGCCATCGCTGATGGATCCCTCGACGGTCGGCGCGATCCTCGACGGCATTGCGGCCAACTGGCATATGCCCGATGGTATCGAGATCACCATGGAGGCGAACCCGTCCAGCGTCGAGGCGACCCGCTTCCACGGCTACCGGGCAGCCGGCGTCAATCGTGTTTCGCTTGGGGTGCAGGCGCTGAACGATCCGGACCTCAGGTTCCTCGGACGACTGCACGACGTGGCGGATGCGCTCAAAGCCATCCGACTGGCGCGCGAGATCTTCCCGCGCATGTCCTTCGACCTGATTTACGCCCGGCCCAACCAGACGGTGGAAGCATGGGAGAGGGAGCTGAAGGAAGCGATTTCCTACGCGGTCGACCATCTCTCGCTCTACCAGCTGACGATCGAGGAAGGCACAGCATTTTACGGTCTGCACAAGGCGGGCAAGCTGATCGTCCCCGATGACGAGCATGCGGCCACACTCTACGAGGCGACGCAGGAGATCACTGCGCGCGAAGGTCTGCCGGCCTATGAGGTTTCCAACCACGCCCGTCCGGGTGCGGAGAGCCGCCACAATCTCACCTACTGGCGTTATGGCGACTATGCCGGCATCGGTCCAGGCGCGCATGGACGTCTCACCCAGGGGCGGACGAAGATCGCGACCGTCGCTGAGCGGCACCCCGAGACCTGGCTTACGGCGGTCGAGCAGAATGGCCATGGCATCATCGAACGCGAGGAGCTCGATCACGAGGCGCAGGCCGACGAGCTTCTGCTCATGGGCCTTCGCCTGCGAGAGGGTGTTGACCTTGCCCGGTGGCAGCAGCTTTCCGGCCGCGATCCCGATCCGGACAAGGAGCAGTTCCTGCTGGACCAGGGTTTCATCGAGCGGCTCGGCAATTCGCGGCTTCGCTGCACGCCGCCGGGCATGCTGATCCTGGACGCCGTCGTCGCGGATCTTGCCTGCTGAGGAGAAAGAGACGATGCCTGTCGATCCCGCCTTTGCCCGGTTCGACATGGCCCGCCTCTACGACGCCTTCAACCATCATGGCGGAGACGGCGATTTCTATGAAAACTTTCCCGAAGCGCCCTGCCGTGTCCTCGACATCGGCTGCGGCACGGGATCGGTGACGCTGAGGATGGCGCGGCGCGGGCACAAGGTCACGGGTGTGGATCCGGCAGAGGGCATGCTGAAGGTCGCGCGCGCTAAGGATGAGTGTTGTCTTGTCGACTGGGTCCAGGCGACGGCCTCAACCTTTGAACTCCCTGCTCGTTTCGACCTCGCCATCATGACGGGACACGTCTTCCAGGTCTTTCCCGACGATGCCGAAACCCTGGCTGCCTTGCGCAACATTCACCGGCACATGGCGCCTGGCGGCAAGCTGATCCTCGAAAGCCGCAATCCGCTGAACAGAGCCTGGGAAGGCTGGACCCGGGAGAAGACGCATGAACAGCGGGTCATCACCGGCATCGGGCCGGTCGACGTTTACTACCAGATCAAGGATGCCGAGGGTGAACACGTAACCTTCGATGCGGTCTTCACGATCGAAGCCACGGACGAGACGCTGGTCAGCGAAAGCCGGCTGAGGTTTGCGCCCGCCGAGACCATCGAGCGCCTTCTCCGGACTGCCGGGTTTGTCGAGGTCGACCTGCGCGGCTGGTGGGATCGCAGCCCCTATTCCGAGACCAGCCCCGAGATCATCGCGATCGCCGGGGCCTGAAACGGCGCGCGGGCACAAAAAAGCCACCGCGCGCCGGATGGCATTCGCGGTGGCACTATACGTTCGGCTTGGAGGCTTACTCGTTGATCAGACGACGCAGAAGCTCGATTTCCTGCGACAGTTTCTGATCGGCCGAGATCAGTTCCTCGATCTTGCGAACCGCGTGCAAGACCGTCGTGTGGTCACGACCACCGAAGCGACGGCCGATCTCCGGGAAGGAGCGCGGGGTGAGCGTCTTCGACAGATACATCGCGATCTGGCGTGGCTTGACGATGACGCGGGTGCGGCGGTTCGACACCAGTTCCTGGCGCGAGACGTTGTAATGGCGGGCGACAACGCGCTGAATGTCTTCGATGCGAACGCGCTTCTGGTCACCGGCGCCGACGAGGTGAGCGAGCAGTTCGTCCACGCGCTCGATCGACAGGTTCGGCTCGAAGGAGCGGCGGAAGAGCAGCTGGTTGAACGCGCCTTCCAGGTCGCGGCCGCTGCTGGTGATGTTGCGGGCAACATGCTCCAGGATCTCGGCGGGAATATCGATCGACGGATCGTCCTTGCGGGCGACGTCGAGCCGCGACTTCATCATGTCGAGGCGCATGTCGTAGTCAGGCGCTTCCATCTCGATGGCTACGCCACCCTGGAGGCGCGAACGGACACGCGGATCGAGCGATTCCAGTTCCCAAGGCGCACGGTCAGCGGCGACGACGACCTGCTTGGCGCTATCGAGCAGCATATTCAAGAGGTGGCAGAACTCATGCTGGATCATCTTGCCCTGCAGGAACTGCATGTCGTCGATGATCAGGAGATCGATATTGCGCAGCGAATCCTTCAGCGTCAGGGCATCATTGTCGCGGATCGCGGTTGCGAAACGCCACATGAAGTATTCGGCGGTCAGGTAGACAACGCGCGGCTGGCGCGAACTCTGGATCGCAGCATTGGCGATGGCCTGCAACAGGTGCGTCTTGCCGAGGCCGACAGAGGAATGGATGAAGAGCGGGTTGAAGCGCACGGCGCCGGCACCGGCCTCAGCGATCGTCTTGGCAGCGGCGAGAGCCACGCGGTTCGAGGAACCTTCCACGAAACCATCGAAGGTGTAGCGGCTGTCGAGTGGCGAGCCGAACAGCGGACCTGCCTGCGTGGTACGTGCGTTCGACGGTGCCTGGGTCTGGGCCGAGGCGATCTGGCCGACGGTCTGCGGTCCGGCCCTGCGCGGCGAAGCCGGCTGGCTGACTTCCGATCCGACCGAACGCTCCTCGACGACAGGGCCCCGGGTGCTGCGGCTGGCGCTGCGCACCATGATTTCGACCTTCAGGATCGACGGATCTTCAGCCTGGAAGATCGACGTGATCAGGTCGAGGTAACGGTTGTTGATCCAAGACTTCAGAAAGGTTGTCGGTACGGTCAGGCGTACCACGCTTTTCGATGCGGAATGGAGCTTCAGGCGCCCAAACCAGCTCTGGTACACGTCTACACCAACCTGAGCCTTCAACCGCTTGCTGAAACGTTCAAACAGAGCATCATGCTTCATCTCGGCATTGTCTCCTGCCCCTTCGGAGCATGCGGCGCCGAGCGCCGAATGTGCATTGTCTCCGTTCGCCAACGCACCGGCCGTCATAGAGTTCATATGCATTTTGCCGCCTTCCAAATTCATTCCAGGTGCCGGGCGCGTCCATTGCCGCCCGACAGCCGCTTCATCTCTCGTCGATCCCAGGGGATCGACAGTCCCCGAACACATCGTGCCGACTTCAGCCAAAAGCCGGCTCAACTTGCCATCGCCCCCTCACGACAATCGCAGTGCCCATACATGCGGCATCCTCGTCATGCCGCACATCCTTGTCCTTGTCGTGGCCACCGGCCACCATCAAGGCGCAAAACCGCCATCACGCGGAAACAGCCAAGTTTCCGATGCAATGTCGATCACTTTATGAGAAAACGGAATGGAAACACTCCGCCCCGGCAAGAGCGACATGTCACGATGACATTGCTGCCGTCCGGACCATCGTTTTCGGCCATTGGCTGGCCTCTTGCTGAGAAACATTAAGGCAGGATCAAAAGCCAAGATCAACACCGATTTTTAGGCTATCGGGCGCTTGGACCATTGACTCTTCGTACTTCATTTTAGCGTCACATTCGGGCGAAAAAGAATCGCTTTTGAATCAAGGAGATTCCCAAACGGGCACAAGATGAGGCGTTGGCAATGCGAAAAAATAAAATTTCTCTTGACTCGTAAGGGGGCCAATCCGCCCCAGCAAGAAGGTACCCCGCTCCGCGGCACCTCCCACAACCATATGAAATCATTGTGTTTTTCATGTCATCGGACTGACAAGATGCAGCGCAGCAGAAAACTCTAAAACATCAATTTTCAATAATCGTAAGCAACAACGACAAAAAGCCCGGCGCGACGCCAGGCTCTTCGAAAAATGTCAGAAAGGTGTCTAAAATTAGACAGCCAGGGCCTTCACACGAGCGGCCAGACGCGAGATCTTCCGCGATGCCGTGTTGGCGTGAACCACACCCTTGGTGGCAGCGCGCTGGATCTCAGGCTGAGCTGCCTGAAGGGCGTCCTTGGCGACAGCAGCGTCGCCGGAAGCGATGGCTTCTTCGACCTTGCGAATGAAACCACGGACCCGCGAACGACGAGCCTTGTTGACTGCAGTACGGGCAGCGATCTTGCGGGTCGCCTTCTTCGCCGAAGTTGTGTTGGCCATGATGCCTCTCTCGAATTCAAACCAAAGCCCACCATCGCCGCGTCGGGTCGTTGCGACCTGCCATACCAGCACTTGGGGAGCTGTTTCATGGGAAAAGCGCATCGGCTTTCCCAACCGTGGGCGGGCATATAGCGGGAAAGCGCGAATGCGTCAACGCGGATTCTGCAGATAACGCGCCTTCCCTTGCGCTTATCTGTGCTTGAAGGCGGGCTTCCGCTTCTCGACGAAGGCCGCCATGCCCTCCTTCTGATCCTCGGTCGCAAACAGGGAATGAAACAGCCGGCGCTCGAAGCGCAATCCTTCACCCAGGGTCTGCTCGAAGGCGCGGTTCACGGCTTCCTTCGCCATCATCACTGACGGGAGAGAGAAGGAGGCAATCTTGGCCGCGGCTTCCAGCGCCTCGTCCAGCAGGCGCTCGGGCTCGACAACGCGCGCTACCAGACCGGCACTTTCCGCTTCCGCGGCATCCATCATGCGACCGGTCAGGCAGAGATCCATGGCCTTTGCCTTTCCGACGGCGCGGGTCAGGCGCTGGGAGCCGCCCATGCCGGGAATGATGCCAAGGGTGATCTCGGGCTGGCCGAACTTCGCGGTCTTCGAGGCGATGATGAAGTCGCACATCATCGCGAGCTCGCAGCCACCGCCGAGGGCAAAACCGGAGACGGCAGCAATGAAGGGCTTGCGGAAGCCGGCAATATGGTCCCATCCGCCGATGAAGTCACCGGTATAGGTGTCGACGAAACCAAGCGACTGCATTTCCTTGATGTCAGCACCGGCAGCGAAGGCCTTTTCCGAGCCCGTGAGCACCACGGCGCCGACGCTCACGTCGGCCTGCAGTTCGCTCAAGAGTTGGCTGAGCTCGCGCATGACCGTCGAGTTCAGGGCATTCAGCGCCTGGGGCCGGTTCAGCGTCACCAGCGCAACGCGGTCGCGCCGTTCGATCAGCAGGGTTTCAAATGACATGGCTTCCTCCTCCACGACCCGAAGGCCTCATTTCTGGCAGGTGCGACAATAGAATGTCGAGCGGCCGGATTGAACTATCCTTTCGACGGTACCCCTGCAACCATCCGTGAGGCAGGGCTCGCCCTCCCGATCATAGGCGCGGAAGGAATGCTGGAAGTACCCCAAGGTGCCATCCGCCTGGATATGGTCGCGCAGCGACGAACCACCTGCCTCGATCGCATCGGCAATGACCTCGCGGATCGACTGGGTGAGCAGTTCAAGTTCCACCTTCGGCTTGCCCTTCGCCGTGACCAGGGTCGAAACCTTGCGGGTCGGCGACAGATGCGATCGCCAGAGCGCTTCACAGACATAAATATTGCCGAGGCCGGCAATCACCTTCTGATCGAGCAGAGCACCCTTCAACGGCTGGCTGCGGCCGGCAAAGCGCGTCGCCAGATAGTCCGGGGACAGGATATTGCCGACCGGCTCGGGGCCGAGATCGCGAAATGCGGGATAGGTGTCGAGCGCGGAGCGCGCCATCAGCTCCATGAAGCCGAACCGACGCGGGTCATTATAGACGACGCGGACAGGGCCCTCCGGACGCTGCAGATGAAAGACGACGTGGTCGTGCTTCTCATCCTTACTGCGCTCGTGGTGGAAGACGCCGGGGAGGTTTGCCTCGGCTGCCGCTTCGATACGGAACGAGCCGGACATGCCGAGATGCGCGATGACAGTCAGATCGTCCTCAAGGTCGATGAGCAGGTATTTCGCCCGACGGGACAGCGCGAGAATACGCCGACCTTCGACCCTTGCGGCAAAATCGCGCGGGAGAGGAAAGCGCAGATCCGGCCTGCGCAGCTCCAGGCGCTGCAGATTGGCGCCTTCCATGGCAGGCGCAAGGCCGCGTCTGACTGTCTCAACCTCTGGCAATTCCGGCATTTCAGCCCATCTTTCTGTTTGAACCGCTTCTTTAAAGGTCTATAGACCAGCGAAGCCAAGGCTTCTCCTGCGCAGATAGCGCGGGACAGGTCTTTTCGCTATGGTCTGCCGACCGTTCCGATATGTGGAGTGAACTGATGACTGCAAGCCGCATTTCCGCCGATGGCGGCATGGAAACCTCCTACGGGTTCCGCCAGGTCGACGAGCAGGAAAAGCAGGGCCTGGTCAACGATGTCTTCCACAAGGTGGCCAAGCGCTACGACATCATGAACGACGTGATGTCGGCCGGCCTGCACCGTGTCTGGAAGGATGCGATGGTGGCAGCTCTCAATCCACGCAAGGATCAGAATTACAAGGTGCTCGACGTTGCTGGCGGCACGGGCGACATCGCCTTCCGTATCGTTGAAGCCTCCAACCGGATGGCGCATGCGACCGTTCTCGACATCAACGGCTCCATGCTGGGCGTGGGCGCCGAGCGGGCGGAGAAGAAGGGGCTTTCCCCCAACCTCACTTTCGTCGAGGCCAATGCCGAAAGCCTGCCGTTCGAGGACAACAGCTTCGACGCCTATACGATCGCATTCGGCATCCGCAACGTGCCGCATATCGATGTGGCGCTGTCGGAGGCCTTCCGCGTTCTGAAGCGCGGCGGACGTCTGCTCGTCCTGGAGTTCTCCGAAGTCGAACTGCCGCTGCTCGACAAGGTCTATGATGCCTGGTCGTTCAATGCGATCCCGCGCTTTGGCAAGATGATCACCGGCGATGCCGAGCCCTATCAGTATCTCGTCGAGTCGATCCGCAAATTCCCCAATCAGCCGGATTTTGCCCGGATGATCGAGCGCGCCGGCTTCTCCAACGTTCGCTTCACCAATTACACCGGCGGCATCGCGGCGCTCCATTCCGGCTGGAAGATCTGAGGCGCATGAGCACGATCGGGGCATATTTCCGTCTGGCACGGGTTGGCTGGGTGCTGGTGCGCGAAGGTGTCGTCGCTGCCCTGCCGTCCGAAGGACTTCCACCCCTCGTCGGGATTGCCAAGGCGGCCGTCGCGCCGCTCGCGCGTGGCCGGGCGAAATCAGTCGAGCGGTCGGATCGTCTCGCCAGAGCCGTGGCACGCCTCGGTCCGTCCTATGTGAAGATCGGCCAGTTTCTCGCCACCCGTCCGGATGTTGTTGGCGCTGAATTTGCAGAGGATCTCGCCGGGCTGCAGGACCGGATGGATTTCTTCCCGACTGAAGCCTCGAAGACGACCATTCAGGAATCGCTCGGCCGCACCATCGAAGAGCTCTACACGCATTTCGGTGAACCGATCGCCGCGGCCTCGATCGCCCAGGTGCACCCGGCCCAGCTCGCAACGCCTGAGGGCTCGCGAAAGGTCGCCGTCAAGGTAATCCGCCCAGGCGTGCGCAAGCGCTTTGCGGCCGACCTCGAGGCCATGTATCTCGTCTCGCATCTCCAGGAACGCTTCCTGCCGCACACGCGGCGCCTGCGTCCTGTCGAGGTGACGAAGACGCTGGAGCAGACCACCAAGGTCGAGATGGATCTCCGCCTTGAGGCGGCGGCCCTGTCCGAGATTGCGGAAAACACCAAGGACGACCCGGGCTTCCGCGTGCCCGAAGTCGACTGGGAACGCACAGGCCGCGACGTCGTCACCATGGAATGGATCGATGGCGTCAAGATGTCGGATGTCGAAGGCTTGCGCGCTGCCGGCCACGATCTCAATGCGCTTGCCGACACGCTGATCCAGTCCTTCCTGCGCCATACGCTGCGCGACGGCTTCTTCCATGCCGACATGCATCCGGGCAATCTCTTCGTCGATCCGGCCGGCATGATCGTCGCCGTCGACATGGGCATTGCCGGGCGCCTTGGAAAGAAGGAACGGCGCTTCCTCGCCGAGATCCTCTACGGCTTCATCACGCGCGACTACATGCGCGTCGCAGAGGTGCATTTCGAAGCCGGCTATGTGCCGTCGCACCACAATGTCGCGAGCTTCGCCCAGGCGATCCGCGCGATCGGCGAGCCGATCCACGGGCAGCCGGCTGAGACCATTTCCATGGGCAAGCTGCTGACTCTGCTGTTCGAAGTCACCGAAATCTTCGACATGCAGACGCGCCCGGAACTGGTGATGCTGCAAAAGACGATGGTCGTCGTCGAGGGCGTCTCGCGCATTCTCAATCCGCGCTTCAACATGTGGAAGGCTGCAGAGCCGGTCGTCTCGCATTGGATCCGCGACAATCTCGGTCCCAAGCGCATTGCGACTGATATCAAGGATGGCGCCAAGGCGGCACTACGGCTGGCCGAAGCGCTGCCGGAAATCGCCACCAAGACCGAGAAGCTTCATGGCGAGATCGTGCGCATGAGCGAGGAAGGCCTGCGTTTCGATGCCGATACCGCCGAGCGCATCGGACGGGCAGAAGCGCGGCATACACGGTCTGGTCGGATTGCGCTCTGGGTGATCGCGGTCGCAGCTGTGGTGACCGCTTTTCAGGTGTCCTGACGGCAAGGATCGCCGACAAATAAATCGCAACTCCTCGATTTTTTGATGGAACAAAGCGATCGATCGTGCGTTGGAACCACCTAACGCGTTTTTTGTTCCTTCAGGAGTGACATGTCTGCCACCCAAACCGGCTTCGTCCGGTCCACGCTGCTCTTTCTCCTGATCGGCACTGCAATCCTCGTCGGCATTATCGTCGCGACCTTCGGTCTCGTCGAGCGTACCCAGACGACCTTTGAATATATCCTGCAGGAACGCAACATCCGGCGAATGTCGGCCGACCTCATGCAGAAGCTGACCGATGCCGAGACGGGCCAGCGCGGCTTCGTCATCACGCGCAACGAACTGTTTCTCCAGCCCTACGAGTCCGCCGTCGGCGAAATCCGCGAAGAGGTCGACAGGCTCGCAGCAGCGGTTGCCGATCGCCCGATCAAGGCAGCCCAGATGGACCGGTTACGTGAGCGGGTCCGCGGGAAGCTCGCCGAGATGGGGCAGGCTATCAATCTCGTGCGCAGCGGCGAGCAGGCACAGGCCGTCGAGTTGATCCAGAGCGATGTCGGCCGTGAGCTTATGGACGACATCCGCTCGATGCTCGATCAGTTCAAGGAGCTTTCGGACGCCAATGTCGAGCGAGGGACCGAGGCCCAGATCAGTGCGACCGAGCAGCTTCAATGGATCACGGTCGCCGGCGGCATCGCCATCATTGCCGTGATGGGAGGTGCGATCCTGGTCGTCGCCCAGCATGTGCGCGCGCTCGCGGCCTCCAGGCGCGAGGTGGAGGTCTTGAACCAGGGCCTCGAGGCCCGCGTTGCGGAACGCACCGAGGACTTGATGCAGGCAAACCAGGAGATCCAGCGCTTCGCCTATATCGTCACGCATGATCTCAGAGCACCGCTCGTGAACATCATGGGCTTTACAGCCGAGCTCGATGCCTCTCTGAAATCCTTGCAGGCCTATGTCCTGAACGATGGCAAGCCGGTGTCCGAAGAGGAGATCCGCGAGGCCAGACTGGCAGCGTCAGAAGATCTTCCCGAAGCCATCGGCTTCATCCGTTCATCGACGAAGAAGATGGATGGACTGATCAACGCGATCCTGAAGATCTCGCGCGACGGGCGGCGTCAGTTGAAGCCCGAAATCGTCGAACTGCAGCCGATGCTGGAGACCATCACCAACAGCGTCTATCACCAGATCAGCGAAAGCGACGGACGTATCGATCTCGACATCAAGGCCACCCGCCTGACCACCGATCGATTGTCGGTCGAACAAATCCTTGGTAACCTTTTCGACAATGCTATCAAGTACAAGCATCCCCAGCGGCCCCTGACCCTCGCCGTCCGAACCGCGCCCGAAGGGCGTCACATGGTAAGGATTGAGGTGGAGGATAACGGCCGTGGCATTGCAGAGCAGGACCACGAACGCATTTTCGAACTTTTCCGCCGCTCCGGGCAGCAGGATAAATCGGGTGAAGGCATCGGCCTTGCCCATGTCCGCTCACTGGCACGGAACCTCGGAGGGGAGATAACCGTTCGATCCCGTTTAGGAGAAGGGTCAACCTTCGTACTGCGACTGCCATCTGATCTGTCACGCTTGGTACGGAGTTGATAATGAAAGCCGTGGGTAAAGAAGTCACCATTGTTATGGTCGAAGACGACGAGGGTCATGCTCGTTTGATCGAAAAGAACGTACGCCGCGCTGGCGTCAGCAACGAGATCGTACCTTTTACCAACGGCACCGAGGCGCTGGACTATGTGCTGGGTACGGATCGTAGCGGCAAGGTTTCCGAAGATCGCTATTTGCTGATCCTGCTCGACCTCAATCTGCCTGATATGTCGGGCACCGATATTCTCGACCAGATTAAATCCAATCCGCACACGCGACGGCTCCCGGTCGTCATCCTCACGACGACGGATGACGAACGCGAAATCCAGCGCTGCTACGATCTCGGGGCCAATGTCTATATTACCAAACCTGTCGATTACGACAATTTCGCCAACGCCATTCGCCAGCTCGGACTGTTCTTCTCCGTCATGCAAATCCCCTGATGGCGGTCAGGCGATGAGCTTCAGCGTTCTCTACATCGATGACGATGCTGCCATTGCCCGGCTGGTCCAGAGGCATATGGGCCGGCTCGGCCATGAGGTGTCGCATGCCGAGAACGCCGAAGACGCGCTTGAACTCCTGACGACCGCAGGGTTCGACGTCGTCGTACTCGATCATTACCTGCGCCAGACGACCGGCCACGATGTGCTCGGCCGCATGCGCGAGGCCGAGATCGATGTGCCGGTGGTCTATGTCACCGGATCGAACGAGGCGCAGGTGGCGATCGAGGCGATCAAGGCGGGTGCCGCTGACTATGTCATCAAGACGGTCAGCGACGACTTCCTGTCGCTCTTATCGAGCGCAATCGAGCAGACGGTCGCCAATGCCCAGCTGCGTGCAGCCAAAGCCCGCGCCGATGAAGAGATCCGGCTCGGCAAGGAACGCGCAGAGGCGCTGCTGGCCGAGGTCAACCATCGTGTCGCCAACTCGCTGGCGCTGGTCGCCAGCCTGCTCAGGCTGCAGATCTCGGCGGCCCGCAGCGACGAAGTGAAGGCGGAACTGGCGGAAACCCAGGCCCGTATCACGGCCATCGCCGGCATGCATCGCAGTCTTTACACCTCCGACGACGTCAGCCGGGTGGAGCTCGATCGTTACCTCAACCGACTTACCGTCGAGCTCTATAATTCGCTGCATAGCGCCGAAAAGCCCGTGCGCCTGCTGCTCGATGCGGATCCCATCTCCCTCAGCGCCGACAAGGCGGTTTCGGTCGGCATGATCGTCACGGAACTCGTCACCAACGCCTTCAAATATGCCTATGCGCCCGGACAGGCCGGCGATATCCGGGTGCATCTGAAGATGCGGGGCGATGGCGAGGCGCTGCTTCGGGTCGAGGATGACGGCGTCGGCATTGATCCGCAGAGCGCGCCGAAGGGAACCGGTCTCGGGAGCCGGATCGTCAAATCCATGGCCTCGACGCTGGGAGAAGGTTTGCACTATCTCGAAGGCACGCAAGGCACCGTTGCGGAAGTCCCACTCAAGCTCGACAGCGGAGCTTGAGCCGCGTTTACCACTGCGGAGTCCAGTGATTTGCCAGCGACCCGATTTGCGTTAGGGTCGCGCCGCAGAGATTAAGGGTGCTTCTTCATGAGCTTGGCCGGAAAGCGCATTTTGCTTGTCATCGCGGGCGGCATCGCCGCCTACAAGAGCCTCGATCTTATCAGGAGGCTCAGGGAGCGCGGTGCAAGCGTGCAGCCGATCATGACACGTGGCGCTCAGGAATTCGTCACGCCGCTCGCCGTCGGTGCACTGTCGGCCTCCCATGTCTATACCGAGCTCTTTTCCCGCGAGGACGAGCAGGATGTCGGCCATATCCGACTGGCGCGCGAATGTGATGTCGTGCTCGTCGCACCCGCGACCGCCGACCTGATAGCGAAGATGGCGAACGGGCTTGCGGATGATCTTGCCTCCACCGTGCTTCTCGCGACCGACCGCCCGGTGCTGATTGCGCCAGCGATGAACCCGAAAATGTGGGCTCATCCGGCGACCCAGCGGAACTACGCCACCCTGCAACGTGACGGTATCCAGTCCATCGGCCCGATGGAGGGCGAGATGGCCGAAAGCGGAGAGCGTGGTCGCGGGCGCATGGCCGAGCCGATCGAGATTGCAGACCGTGTCGAAGACCTGCTCTCGGGACCGAAGCCGCTTGCCGGCATGAAGGCCGTTGTCACCTCAGGCCCGACCCACGAGCCGATCGATCCGGTGCGCTACATCGCCAATCGCTCCTCGGGCAAGCAGGGTCATGCGATCGCGGCCGCCCTTGCCCGCCTGGGCGCCGAGGTTACCCTGGTCTCCGGACCCGTGACCATTGCCGATCCCGCCGGCGTTCGCACCCAACATGTGGAGCGGGCCGAAGAGATGCGCGATGCCGTGCTCTCGGCGCTTCCGGCCGACATTGCCGTTATGGTCGCCGCCGTCGCCGACTGGCGTGTGGCGTCCTCCGCCGGGCAGAAAATCAAGAAGCAACCCGGCGAGGCTCCGCCGCCGCTCGAGCTTGCGGAAAACCCTGACATCCTCAAGACCGTCGGCCATCATCCTCAGCGCCCACGGCTCGTTGTCGGCTTTGCCGCAGAGACCCAGAATGTCGAGGAAAACGGCCGCTCCAAGCTTGAGCGCAAGGGTGCCGACCTGATCGTCGCCAATGATGTCTCGCCCGAGACCGGCATCATGGGCGGCGATCGCAACCGGGTGAAGCTGATTTCCCGCGACGGGGTCGAAGCCTGGCCGGATCTTTCCAAGGACGAGGTGGCCGAACGGCTGGCGCTCTGGATCGCGACCCAGATCGGCGGGACAGGCGCATGAGCCTTTTTACGCGATCCGGCTTCGACGCCTCCGTCCAAGGTTTCGCCGGCACAACACAGGTCGACCAATGGGACAGCCGTGTCGCCAAGGTCGGGGACAAGGTCTTTGCGCTGCTGACCGACGGTGAAAGCCGGTTAACGTTCAAGGTCAGCGAAGAAAGCTTCGAGATCCTGACATCGCTCAGAGGCGTGTCACAGGCGCCCTATTTCGCCAAGCGCAAATGGGTGAGCGTCGAACCGGACAGCGAGCTCGGCGAAGCCGACCTTATGGAATATCTCACCCGTTCCTATCGCACGGTGAGTGCGTCGCTGACCCGCAAGCTGCGCGCCGAACTCGGCATCGTCGAGTAAGCTGTGATCAGACCGCAGCCATCGCCGGCTGACGGATCTCATCGACCCGCATACGCTCGACTGCAGGCTTGAACTCGGCGGCATCCAGGCCGTTTTCGCTGAGGATCACGGCGCTGCCTGCGGGGATCTCCACCCAGGTGTCCGTCTCATCGTTCAGCGGCTCCGAGACGAGGCAGAAGCTGCCCTTCGGCCCCATCGGCGCTGCAAAAAGCGTCGGGGCATGTTCATCCGTCGAATAGCGCACGGCATAGAGCGTCTTGCCATCGGAGAAAGCCGCCGTGAGGCGAATGCGCGCGGTGCCGGTGAGGTGCAGGCTGATCTGCTCCACGAAGCCCACGGCCTCGCTCATGGCCGAGATCGGACGGTCCCGCAGACCGAACTGAAGGGCCAGCAGGAAGAGCAGTTCGCTGTCGGTCGTACCAACACGGGCATGGAAATGCTCGTCGTCCAGCATGCCTTCCATAGGTCGGCGGATGCGATCGAAATTGTCGATCTGGCCGTTGTGCATGAAGGACCAGTTTCCCTGGACGAAGGGATGGCAGTTGTCGCGGCGGGTGGCACCATGGGTTGCGGCGCGCACATGGGCGAGGAAGAGCGGGGAGCGGATCTGGCTTGCGAGGCTCTTCAGATTGCAGTCGGACCAGGCCGGCAGCACATCCCGGAAGCGGCCCGGCTCGGGGCGATCCCCATACCAGGCGAGACCGAAGCCATCGCCGTTTGTGGCGGTCTTGGCGCGGGTTGCGCAATGGGATTGTTCGATCAGGGAATGCGCAGGCGAAGTCACCAGCTCCTCGAGGAAGATCGGAACACCACGGTAAGCTGCCCAACGACACATATGAATTCTGCCCCAGGTCCATCGACCGACTGCGAATCCTTGGTAGTCTTCGCCCGATAGACTAATGATTTGCAAACATGGCTTCCTTCATGACAAATTTTTGTCGTGCAGCGCAACATTCTTCCTGCTGTCGACTGGCACAAAAGTGAACACTGCGTTCTGCCCGGCGGGCCTGCGTGCCATGGTTCTCTCGCCTATATTGCTGCCCAAGCAACGAGCCCGTTTCCCCGAGGAGGTCCCCGAATGTCCATCCGCCCCGTCAAGCATGAGAGCCGCGCCACGCCGACCATGGAAGGCGCCGGTGTCAAGCTGCACCGCGTCTTCGGCTTCGGGGATCCTTCGATGACCGACCCCTTCCTGATGATGGACGATTTCCGCAACGACGAGCCAATGGACTACGTCCGCGGCTTCCCCTGGCATCCGCATCGCGGCATCGAGACGATCACCTATGTGCTGGCCGGCACCGTCGAGCATGGCGACAGCCTCGGCAATCAGGGCATGCTGGGTGCAGGCGACCTGCAATGGATGACTGCCGGCAGCGGCATCCTGCACCAGGAAATGCCGAAGGGCGATTTTGCCGGCCGTATGCACGGCTTCCAGCTCTGGGCCAATCTGCCGTCTTCGCTGAAAATGACCACGCCACGCTACCAGGATATCAAATCGGCAGACATTCCCGTTGTGATCGACGATGACGGCACCGCCGTGCGTGTCATCTGTGGCGACTTCTGGGGCAAGAATGGCCCCGTCGACGGCATCGCCGCCGACCCGGTCTATCTTGACATCTCCGTGCCGCCCGGCAAGCGCAAGACCTTCCCGGTCGATACCTATCGCTCGGCCTTTGCCTATATCTTTGCCGGCTCCGGCTCGTTCCGGGATGCGTCCAAGCCCTTCGGCGTCAAGGTCGAGAAGGAATATATGGGCGAAGAGCTCAATATCCGCGACCTCTCCGGCAACCGGACGCTTGTCGTCTTCGACACCGGCGACGAGATCACCGTTCAGGCGGGAGAGCAGGGCATCCGCTTCCTGCTGGTGACCGGCAAGCCGATCAAGGAGCCGGTCGCCTGGCACGGACCGATCGTGATGAACACGCGCGAAGAGCTGATGCAGGCAATGAAGGAATTGCAGAACGGAACCTTTATCAAGGCCGATCATTAACCCCACGCAGTCAAGTTCACTTCAACCCGGCGTCTCCAGCGCCGGGTTTTCTTTTACCGGAGAAGGACATGCGCGTAACCGGGGCATGCCAATGCGGCGAAATCCGCTACAAAGCCGAGGTCGATCCACAGGCCGTCGGCGTATGCCATTGCACGGATTGCCAGCAGCTGACGGGCTCAGCTTACAGGGTCACAGTCGCGGCTCTTCCCGGTCAATTTCAGCTTCTGGCCGGCGAGGCCAAGCGTTACCGGAAAATGGGCGACAGCGGCCGGCCGAGCGATCAGTTCTTCTGCGGCAACTGCGGTTCGCCGATGTGGCGCGAAAGCGCCGACGGCGAGATCGGCTTGCGGCTCGGCTGCGTCGACCAGCGCCGAGCACTCGCTCCGACACACCAGTCGTTCGGCAGGTCCGCCCTGCCCTTTGTCTTCGCCGTTCAGGGACTTCCGGAGGACGGGGACAACTAATCCTGCCAGAGTGAATGGAAATGATGCACCGGCCCGTGTCCTGAGCCCACCGACAGCTGGCCAGAACTCCGGACGGCCTCCGCGAGCCAGGCTTTGGCAACACGCACGGCCTCCTGCGGCTCAAGCCCTTTCGCCAGCTCGGCAGCAAGCGCACTCGACAGCGAGCAGCCGGTGCCATGCGTATTGCGCGTTGCGATCCGATCCGCCTCGAACCAGGTCACCTGGCCATCCGCAACCAGGACATCTGGGCTTTCGGGACCGGCCAGATGGCCACCCTTGAGCAGCACAGCCCGGGGTCCGAGTGCTGTCAGCCTGACGGCCTGGGATTCCATGATCCGCCGGTCGAAAGCCTCGGGATCGCCGAGCAGGGCTGCCGCCTCCGGCAGGTTCGGCGTCAGAAGCGTGGCGAGCGGCAGAAGGTCCGACGTCAAGGCTTCGACCGCATCCGGATCGAGCAGAGAGGCGCCACCCTTGGCGATCATGACGGGATCGAGAACGACGGGAATGCCGCGATAGGGTTTCAGCGCTTCGGCGACGGCCGATGCGATGCCGGCATTGGCAATCATGCCGATCTTAACTGCATCCACGCGCACATCGGCAAAGACCATGCGAATCTGCTCGGCGACAAATCCAGGATCGAGCGGCACGACGGCCGAGACGCCCTTTGTGTTCTGCGCCGTCAGCGCCGTGATAACAGCCATTCCGTAGCAACCGCGGGCCGAGAAGGCCTTGAGATCGGCCTGGATGCCTGCTCCACCGGAAGGGTCGGAGCCGGCGATGGTCAGCACGTTGCGGATGGTGGATGATCTCATGTCTGCGTCTCCCAAGGCGACGAAGACGCAACGGGCACAGCGCGGATCTATCTGGCGCGACACCCGAGCGACTCCCTCCGCCAGCATGATCTGGTTCAGGTTCAAAGGGTGCTTCTCAGCCCGGCTTGCGCCAGACGCCCCTGTCTCTCAGGCGTCAGACTATGCGACAGCGCCGTTCCTGTCACCTGTGCCTGCCCGTCATTCCCATTCAGAGTTTGCAGCCGACGGCCAGAGCCGCTAGGGAGGCCGGGATATCCAACCGACCCGAGGAGATTGCCTTGCATCACGCCCCCGACCGGCTTTTCGACCGCTCCTATGATGGCTTTCTCTTCGACATGGACGGAACGCTGCTCAATTCCATCGCGGCTGCCGAGCGCGTCTGGAGCCGCTGGGCATTGAAGCACGGTCTGAATCTCGAAACCTTCCTGCCCACCATGCACGGCAAGCGCGGGATCGACACCATCAGCGCGCTGAACCTGCCCGGCATCGATGTGGTGAGGGAAGCGCTCGAGGTCGAGCGGGGCGAGATCGAGGATCTTGAGGGCATCGTGCCGATCCCCGGCGCCATCGACTTTCTGAAAAGCTTACCTGCCGAACGCTGGGCGATTGTGACCTCGGCACCCTCCGCCCTCGCCCGCGCCCGCATCGGGGCCGCCGGCCTGCCGCAGCCGCTCAAGATCGTCACGGCGGAGGACGTGAAGATCGGCAAGCCGGATCCCGCCGGCTACCGGCTCGGTGCAGAGCGGCTCGGGTTCGATCCGTCCCGCTGCCTGGTGTTTGAGGATGTGCTGGCCGGCGTCAGAGCCGGAGAAGCGGCGGGCGCCGATGTCGCGGTGATCACGGCGACCCATGCCCATCCGCTGGAGACCAGCCATCCGACAATTGCGAGCTATGAGACGCTTAGGGTGGAGTTCGACGCTTCCCTGGGACTGCGGATCAAGGCAGCAGAATGAACCTACGCTGCGGTGACGGCGTAACCGTCACCGCTCTCGACCAAACTCACGCCGCCTTGGCGACGTGATATTCCTTGATGGCGACCATCTTGATCGCGGGGTAACGCTCGGACTCGTAGCGCAGCGAGAACTGGTCCTGCGCCATGAAGACCGGGTCGCCGTCGAGATCTCGGCAGATGTCGCCGCGGCGCTGGGTCATGAACTTTTCCAGATCGTCCTTGTTCTCGGCCGAGATCCAGCGGCAGACGGAGAAGCGCGACATTTCGAAGGACACCGGCAGACCGTATTCGCCCTGCAGTCGCTCCTTCAGGACGTCGAGCTGCAGCGCACCGACGACGCCGACGATGGCCGGCGAGCCGTCTTCCGGCGAAAAGAGCTGCACGACGCCCTCTTCGGCCATCTGCTGCAAAGCTTCCTTCAGCTTCTTCGCCTTCATTGCATCTTCCAGCCGCACGCGGCGCAGGATCTCCGGCGAGAAGTTCGGCACGCCCTGGAAGACGAGGTTTTCGCCTTCGGTCAGCGTGTCGCCGATGCGCAGCGTCCCGTGGTTCGGGATGCCGACGACGTCACCGGCATAGGCCGTATCTGCTAGCTGGCGCTGCGAGGCGAAGAAGAACTGCGGCGCCGTCAGGCCCATCTGCTTGCCGGTGCGGGCCAAGCGCGCCTTCATGCCGCGCTCGAGCTTGCCGGAGCAAATGCGGGCAAAGGCGATGCGGTCGCGGTGGTTCGGGTCCATGTTGGCCTGGATCTTGAAGACGAAGGCGGTCATCTTGTCTTCGGCGGCATGCACGGTCCGGGTATCGGCCACCTGGTCGCGCGGCGGCGGCGCGTAGGCGCCGAGCGCGTTGATCAGGTCGCGGACACCGAAGTTGCGTAGTGCCGAGCCGAAGAAGACCGGCGTCATATGGCCTTCGAGGAAGCTCTGGCGGTCGAAGGGACGGCAGGCTTCGCGGGCGAGTTCCAGCTCGTCAATAAAGGTCTGGCGCTCGTTTTCGGGCAGGTTCTCCGCCACGCTCTGCGGACCGTTGACCTTGAGCGGCTCCACCTGGGCATCGCCGCCCCGATAGGTGTTGTTGGCAAGATGATAGGAGCCGCAGAAGGTCTTGGAACGGCCGACTGGCCAGGTGATCGGGGCCGTGTCGAGCGCCAGCTTCTCTTCGACCTCGTCGAGGATTTCGAAGGGATCGCGGCTTTCGCGGTCCATCTTGTTGATGAAGGTGATGATCGGAATGTCGCGCATGCGGCAGACCTCGAACAGTTTCAAGGTCCGCGGCTCGATACCCTTGGCAGCGTCGATGACCATGACGGCCGCGTCGACGGCGGTTAGCGTGCGATAGGTGTCGTCTGCGAAGTCTTCGTGACCGGGCGTGTCGAGGATGTTGAAGACATTGCCTTCATATTCGAAGGTCATGACCGAGGTTACGACCGAAATGCCGCGCTCGCGTTCGATTTTCATCCAGTCCGAACGGGTCTGGATGCGATCTTTCTTCGCCTTGACTTCACCGGCAAGCTGGATCGCGCCGCCGAACAGCAGCAGCTTTTCGGTCAGCGTCGTTTTGCCCGCGTCCGGGTGGGCGATAATAGCAAAGGTGCGGCGGCGGGAGACCGCCTCGGCGAGCGTTTCAGCCATATCTCAGGAGTCCTTCTGGTCGGGCGGTTATCTAGCGTTTCGACGGCCAATATGCAATTGAGCGCGACAAACAAAGGAATTCCGCCATGTCCACCATCCGCTCAGACGTCATCGGCCCCGTGCTCAACCTCAAGCGCCTGCCTCATGGACAAGGGCTTCATCTTCCCGCCTATGAAACGGCAGGAGCGGCGGGAATGGATCTGAGGGCAGCGGTGTCCGATGGGGAGCCGATGACGCTTGCACCGGGCGCGCGGGCGCTGGTGCCCACCGGCTTCATCATGGAAATCCCTGAAGGTTTCGAAGCGCAGATCCGCCCGCGCTCCGGTCTCGCCTTCAAGAACGGCGTGACCTGCCTCAACACCCCCGGCACCATCGATAGCGATTATCGCGGCGAGGTGAAGGTGTTGCTCATCAATCTCGGCCAGGAGGATTTCGTCATCACCCGCGGCATGCGCATCGCCCAGATGGTGATCGCACCGGTAACTCAGGTACGCGTGACCGAGGTGACCGAGACGAGCGACACGGCGCGGGGTGCCGGCGGCTTCGGCTCGACCGGGGTGTGAGGGTGCAGCATGCTGGAGGCCCTGACGCTGCGGGAAGGTTACTTTGGAGACCCTGCGGCGTTTCAGGCGCTCGCGGATCTGCTCCAGGACATCTTCGGCATCGACATCTCCCACCAGATGAAACTGGGCGGACCTGATCCCACATCGATGCCGTTTGGCTATTTCGATCCGTCAGGGCGATGCGTTGCGAATTTCTCCGCCTTCTCCATGCCGCTCGTTGTCAATGGACGCGTGGTTCGGGCCGCTGGCTACCAGTCTGGCGCCGTGCGGCCGGATTATCGCGGACAGGGGCTATACCGGACCCTGATGAAGCGGGCCTTCGACTGGGCGGAACGCGGAGGCTTCGAAGCCGGGATATTGCTGACGGACAAGCCGGGGCTCTATGAACCCTACGGCTTCCGAACCATACCCCAGTTCAAATTTTATGGTGCCGTTCCACAAGCTGACTTGCCTGTGCCCAGGGCGCGTGACCTCGACCTGAAACAGACGGCGGATCTCCACATGGTTCAGATGGCGCTGGACACTCGGCAACCCGTCTCGGAGACCTTCTCCGTCGTTAGGCAAAAGGAGATGTTCCTGCTCAACGCCCACTTCGATCCGGACATCAGGCTGAGCCTGCTGGCAGAAGACGATGCGGTGATTGCCTGGAAACCCCAGGGGCAAACGTCGCTGCAGATCCTGGATGTCGCGGCCCGCAATGTCCCGCCGCTGGGCCATATCGTGGCAAGCCTCGGGCCGAATTTCCAGAATGCCGAGGTGTTTTTCCCTCCAGATCGGCTCGATTGGAAAGGTGCAGCAAGACCGCATCAAGGCGACTGTGTGCTCATGGTGAGGGGCCTTGAGCCTGCGTCTCTGACTCAGCCTTTCATGCTCTCGCCCCTGGCGGATTTCTGAGAAGCGGCCCTTTTCGGATTTCAGCGCTGCGCTTCCGTCACCATGCGGATCGCGAGAGCCGCGAGCACCGTGCCCATGAGCCAGCGCTGCACCACCATCCAGGACGGACGCCCGGCGAGGAAGAGCGCAATGGAGCCTGCGGACAGGGCGATCAGGCCGTTGCCCGTGACGCCGATGACGATCTGCGTAAAACCCAAAACCAGCGACTGGAGCAGAACGCTGCCGCGGGTTGGATCGATAAACTGTGGCAAAAGCGACAGGTAGAGGATCGCGACTTTGGGGTTCAGCAGGTTGGTGACAAGCCCCATGACAAAGAGCTTGCGGGGACTGTCAGCAGGTAGATCACGCACCTGGAAGGGCGAGCGGCCTCCCGGCCTCAGCGCTTGCCAGGCGAGCCAGCCGAGATAGAGCGCGCCGCAGAATTTGAGCATCTCGAAGGCGAAGGGAACGGCGAGCAGCAGGACGGTGATGCCGAAGGCTGCGAGAAGCATGTAGACGACAAAGCCGAGCGCCACACCGCCCAGCGAAATGAGGCCTGCCATGGCACCCTGGCAGATAGACCGGGACACCAGATAGATCATGTTTGGCCCGGGCGTCAGGACCATACCAAGGCAGACAAGGCTGAAGGCAAGGAATGCGGGCATGCTTGGCACGAGATCGTTTCCTCACGGCGGTTGATGCCTCCTAACGGCAACCGGCTGAGGGCTGCAATCGCGATCGTGTCACCGTTGCAAGTCTTACCGCCCGAGATTAGGAATGAGCGAGGAGGAGCCCCCATGACCCTGACCACCATCATCGCTTATTGCGGCGCGCTGTTCATCGCGGCCGCCATTCCGGGACCGGGTATGACCGCGATTGTGGCGCGGGCGCTGGGCTCCGGCTTCCGGCCGACCTTCTTCATGGGGCTCGGCCTCATCCTCGGTGATCTCGTCTATCTGACTGCCGTCATCCTCGGGCTTTCGGTGCTGGCGAAAACCTTCGTGACGCCCTTCCTGATCCTGAAATTCCTAGGCGCCGCCTACCTCGTCTATGTCGCCTGGAAGCTCTGGACCGCAGGGCTCCTGCCGCAAGACATCAAGGCTGAGCGTGCGATGCGCCCGTCCATGTCCTTCCTCTCCGGTCTTCTGGTGACGCTCGGCAATCCGAAGACCATGCTGTTCTACGTGGCTCTCGTCCCGACGCTGATCCCGCTCGAGGCAATCGGGCTTGCCGATTACATCCTGCTCGTTGGCCTGACCTTCGTCGTGCTGATGGCGGTGCTTCTGCCCTATATCCTGCTTGCGGCCCAGGCGCGCGGGCTCTTGAAGCGGCCGGAGGCGCTGAAAGTCCTGAACCGCAGCGCTGCCGGCATTCTTGCCGGCACGGCCGCCTATATTGCGGCACGCGCGGCCTGATCGCCGCGCGGCATGAAACAAACAGGCCGCAGGCGCTTTTCTTATCCGAAGGCGAATGCGACCGGCCCACGGAGCAGATTTTTCCACGGATCAAGCCCGCTGCGGCATGGCTATGCTGGCAAGGACGGGTCGGCAGGCGTAAGCTCGCGCCAACCAAATCACCAGGGAGAAACCCATGACTGAGCAGAAGAAACCCGGCCGTGGACGCGTCTATGGCTCAATCACCGAAACGATCGGCGATACCCCGATCGTCAGGCTCGACAAGCTTGCCAAGGAAAAGGGCGTGAAGGCGCATCTGCTCGCCAAGCTCGAATTCTTCAACCCGATCGCCTCGGTCAAGGATCGTATCGGTGTGGCCATGATCGAGAGCCTGGAAGCCCAGGGCAAGATCGTGCCTGGCAAGACCGTTCTCATCGAGCCGACATCCGGGAATACCGGCATTGCGCTTGCCTTTGCGGCGGCGGCCAAGGGTTATCGCCTGATCCTCACCATGCCCGAGACAATGTCGATCGAGCGCCGCAAGATGCTGGCCCTGCTCGGTGCCGAGCTTGTCCTGACCGAGGGCGCAAAGGGCATGAAGGGCGCCATTGCCAAGGCACAGGAACTGGCCGAGACCACGCAGGATGCAATCATCCCGCAACAGTTCGAGAACCCCGCCAATCCGGAAATCCATCGCAAGACGACAGCCGAGGAAATCTGGAACGACACCGACGGCCAGGTCGATATCTTCGTCTCCGGCATCGGTACGGGCGGCACCATCACCGGCACCGGCCAGGTGCTCAAGAGCCGCAAGCCCGAGATCAAGGTCGTCGCCGTCGAGCCGGCCGACAGCCCGGTTCTCTCCGGTGGCAATCCCGGCCCGCACAAGATCCAAGGGATCGGCGCGGGCTTTGCGCCAGCGATCCTGGATACCCATGTCTATGACGAGGTCATCACCGTGACCAATGACGAAGCTTTCGAAAATGCGCGTCTCGTTGCCCGCCTTGAAGGCGTGCCGGTCGGCATCTCCTCGGGTGCCGCGCTGACGGCGGCGATCAAGCTTGGCCAGCGTGAAGAAAATGCCGGCAAGACGATCGTCGTCATCATTCCGTCCTTTGCCGAGCGCTATCTGTCGACGGCGCTCTTTGCCGGTCTCGGCGAGTGAATTGATCTGATGGAACGCCGGGGCCTCTCCGGCGTTCTCCTTCCGATTGCGGGCGTCTCTTTACCGGGTTAGGGTGATTTCCGAAAGATTGAATGCATCTTCTGGGGGCACATGCGCGCATTCCTACAACGCCTGCCGGCCTTTGCATCCGTAGAAGACCGCCTGTCGCCGAGCAAACTCATCGCGACCTATGTTGCGAGCCTGATCGTCTTTGCTATCGCGCTTGCCGTACGCGCCTGGTTCGACCCCGTTCTGCCTGCTGGCTTTCCTTTCCTGACTTTCTTCCCCGCCGTCATCATTTGCGGCTTTGTCGTGGGGCTGCGCCAGGGGATTCTCGTCGCCGTCCTCTCCGGCCTGTCCGCCTGGTATTTCTTCATCAGCCCCGGCCGCTTTGACTTTTCGATGGGCACTCTGCTTGCCATGGGTCTCTACGTCTTCGTCGTGACGACCGAACTGACGATGATTTACCTGGTAACTCGGGCCTACCGGCAGGAAATCAGGACGCGGGAAGAAATCCAGCGGCTTGCCGAACAGCAGGAAGTCATGGCCCAGGAGCTGGACCACCGACTGAAGAACATTTTCGCGACCATCAATGCGATCATCAGCCTCTCCCTCAAGAATGCCTCAAGCGCCGATGAGCTCGCAGCGCGACTGCGTGACCGCTTGACCGCGCTCGGGCGGTCGAATCTCCTGTTGCGTGGTTTGCGGCAGGGAGAAGACGCCTCTCTCCAAGTCGTGGTTGACCAGGCGCTTGAACCCTTCGCAATTGTCGGAACTCCCCGCTTTACCGGGCATGGTCCGCGCGTCCCGATCGGCGGGCAGACCGTCGTCGTGCTCAGCCTGATCCTGCACGAGCTCGGCACCAATGCGGCAAAATACGGTGCCCTCAGCGTTGGCCATGGCCAGGTATCCCTGACCTGGGACATCGAAATGGCCCAAGACGGAACAGAGCAACTGGTCATGCGCTGGCGCGAAAGTGGCGGTCCACCGCCCCATGCGCCACAGCCGGGATCGGGCGGTTTCGGCTCCACCCTGATGAAACGCGTCATCGCTGGCGTGCGCGGCCAGACAGAGATCACCTATCCGGAGACCGGAGCTGAGGTGCGCCTCACGCTTCCGGTCGACATGCTTCGCCCGACGGCGTTGCCAGGCTAATTATCGCCTTCTCCTATCCCGACCCGTGCTTTCGACCCCTCCTCCTAAAGATCGCCGGTCACGCGGCGGCTGCCAGCCGTTCGGAGGCGATGCGGTAAGAGATCGCCTCGGCCAGATGGATCCGCCCGAGGGTTTCCACCCCATCGAGATCGGCAAGGGTCCGCGCCACCTTCAACACCCGGTGATAACCGCGCGCCGAAAAGCGGAATTTCTCCGCAGCATCGCGCAACAATTGCAGCCCCGAGGCATCCGGCTCGGCCAGCGTCTCGATCAGCGCCGTCGAGCAACGGGCATTGGTGCTGAAGGGCAGACCAAGGCGCTCGAAACGATCCCGCTGACGGGTGCGGGCCGAGGCGACGCGTTTCGCCACCTCCGCACTGCTTTCAGCCGCGCGAGGCCGGATCAGATCCGTGGCCGAGACGGCAGGCACGTCGATGCGGATGTCGATGCGGTCCATCAGGGGTCCCGAGATGCGGCCCTGATACTCGGTCTGGCAGCGGATGCCGCGCGCGCAGACATGGCCAGGCTCGCCCGCCATGCCACAACGGCAGGGGTTCATGGCCGCCACCAGCTGAAAGTCGGAGGGATAGGAGACCCGGTGGTTGGCGCGGGCAATGATACATTCGCCGGTTTCGAGCGGCTGGCGGAGTGCATCGAGCACGGGCGGCGCAAATTCCGGTAGTTCGTCGAGGAAGAGAATGCCGTGATGGGCAAGCGACGCCTCACCGGGTTTGGCCTTCAACCCGCCGCCGACAAGAGCCGCCATGGTGGCGGAGTGATGCGGCGTGCGGAAGGGTCGGCGATCGGAGAGCTTGCCGCCGGATAGCTGCCCCGCGATCGAATGGATCATAGAGACTTCGAGCAGTTCTGCCGCAGAGAGCGGCGGCAGGATCGACGGCAGGCGCGCAGCCAGCATCGACTTGCCCGAGCCTGGCGGGCCGACGAAGAGCAGATTATGCCCGCCCGCGGCTGCGACCTCCAGCGCCCGCTTGGCGCTTTCCTGACCCTTGATGTCGGCGAGATCCGGCAGGTTGGCCGCAAGCGCCCGGATCGATGGCTCCGGCCGAGAGAGCACTTGCGTGCCCCTGAAATGATTTGCCAGCGCGATCAGGCTGCGCGGGGCGAGAATATCGATCTCGCTGCCGGCCCAGGCGGCCTCGGCGCCGCTGTCGGCCGGGCAGATCAGCCCCTTGTCCATGGCGTTGGCGCTGATCGCCGCAGGCAGAGCCCCCGCGATCGGCGCGATCGTGCCGTCGAGATTGAGTTCGCCGATCACGAGAAAGCCCTGCAGTGCATCCCCCGGGATGGCGCCGAGAGCCGCCATCAGGCCAAGGGCAATTGGCAAATCGAAGTGCGATCCTTCCTTGGGCAAATCCGCAGGTGCGAGATTGACCGTCACCCGCTTGGCGGGGAGCGCCAGACCCGAGGCATGCAGCGCCGCCTGGACCCGTTCGCGGCTCTCGGCCACGGCCTTATCCGGCAGACCGACGATCTGCATGCCCGTCTTGCCGGGCGCGACCATGACCTGAACCTCGACGGGCACGCCTTCTATGCCCTGGAATGCAACCGTACTGACACGCGCTACCATTGCCCGCCCTCGCCGATCGATCTGAAGCCATCACTGCAACTTCATATTGCGTGTGACGACGGGAACAATCTCGCATAAGAAGCAATCGAGCGCAAGAACATTTGCGGAACATCTGCACCTGCAGATAGGCGCAGGGTTGCATCCGGTTGAACGACCGGAACGGCAACCGAACTTCCGAAAAGGATTCAGCGGGTTAGGCGCGCTTGCGTTCGATCGCATCCCAGAGGAGGGCTGCGATATCCGCACCGCCGAACTTCTTCACCTCACGAAGTCCAGTGGGCGACGTCACGTTGATTTCGGTCATGTAGTCGCCGATCACGTCGATGCCGACGAGCAGAAAGCCGCGCTCGCGGAGAGCAGGACCGATGCGGGCGCAGATTTCCCGCTCGCGCGCGGTAAGCTCGGTCGGCTCCGGCCTGCCGCCGGCATGCATGTTGGAGCGCGCATCGTGTTCGGCAGGAACGCGATTGATCGCGCCGACAGGCTCGCCATCGACGAGGATGATGCGCTTGTCGCCCTTGCGCACAGCCGGCAGGTAGCCTTGCGCGATGAAGGGTTCGCGGAACATCTGGCCGAACATTTCCATCAGCGAGGAGAAGTTGCGGTCGTCGCGGGTCGAGTGGAAGACGCCCGCGCCGCCATTGCCGTAAAGCGGCTTCAAAATGATGTCGCCCTGCTCTTCCCGGAACCGGGCGATCTCGGCGGGATCCTTGCTTATGAGCGTTGGCGGCATCAGGTCGGCGAATTCGGTAACGAAGATCTTCTCGGGTGAATTGCGCACCCAGGCCGGGTCGTTGACGACGAGCGTCTTCGGATGGATGCGCTCGAGCAGATGCGTCGAAGTGATGTAGGCCATGTCGAATGGCGGATCCTGACGCAGGAGGATGACATCCATGGTCGAGAGATCGACGCGTTCCAGCGCGCCGAGGGTGTAGTGGTCACCCTTGACGTCGCGCAGTTCCATCGGCTCGACGGTTGCGAAAACCTTACCATCGCGCATCGAGAGCCGGTCAGGCGTGTAGTGGAAGAGCTTGTAGCCGCGGTTCTGGGCCTCGATGCTCATGGCGAAGGTGCTATCGCCCGCGATGTTGATCGTGGATACGTGATCCATCTGGACGGCGACGTTTCTGATATTGGCCATGAGCTATCCCCTGCGATTGCCCAGCAGATTTAGGCGGCGCGCCGCGCGAAGGCAACGCCGCCGACCTTGAATTTTGCTGAAGCGATGGTGAAGCCCGGAACGCTCAGGCGAAGACCCGCTCGGTCTCCTGCGCGACCGGCTGCCTATCCGAAGGCGGCAGACCCGCGTTCAGCCGGCGCCCGGTATCGGCGGAGAAGACATGCAGCTTGGACGGGGAGATGCGCAGCGAAAGACGTTCGCGCAACTCGACATGCGAGGCGACGACCGCCGTCATCGGCTGACCTGCGACCAGACCATGGACCAGACGCTGAGCGCCGAGTTCCTCGACATAGTCGATTGCCAGCGAAAACTGCGCATCGTTCTCATGCGTCAGAACGAGATCCTCGGCGCGCATTCCAAGACGGACCGGACCGTCCGACCAAGCACCGTCCACGGGAAGCACGACATCCGCGAAGTGAAGCTGTCCGCCTTCGATGCGGGCATCCACGAGGTTCATGGCCGGGGAGCCGATGAAGCTCGCGACGAAGGTGGAGGCAGGACGGTTGTAGACTTCGAGCGGCGTGCCGATCTGCTCGATGCGGCCACCGTTCAGGACCACCAAGCGATCGGCAAGCGTCATCGCTTCCAGCTGGTCATGGGTGACGTAGATCGCGGTCGTCTTCAGCCGCTTCTGCAGCTTGCGGATTTCGCCGCGCATGGTGACGCGCAGCTTGGCGTCGAGATTGGAGAGCGGCTCGTCGAAGAGGAAGACGGCCGGCTTGCGGACAATGGCGCGGCCCATGGCGACGCGCTGGCGCTGGCCGCCCGAAAGTGCGCGCGGCTTGCGCTCGAGATATTTCTCGATCTCCAGCATTTTCGCGGCTTCCGCGACGCGCTCGGCAATTTCCGTTTTCGGTGTGCCCCGGTTCTTCAGGCCGTAGGCGAGATTGTCGTAGACGGTCATGTGCGGATAGAGCGCATAGTTCTGGAAGACCATGGCGATGTCGCGATCGGCTGGCTCGACCTCGTTGACCACCCGGTCGCCGATCAAGATCGTGCCTTGGGAGATTTCCTCCAGACCCGCCACCATACGCAGAAGCGTGGACTTGCCACAGCCGGAGGGGCCGACGAGGACGATGAACTCGCCGTCCTCGATCTGGATGTCGACGGTATCGACGGCCTTGGCGCCGCCCTTGTCGTAGATCTTGCAGACTTCGTTGATGTCGATGGACGCCATGGTCGGCACTCCCTTTACTTGTCGGTTTCGGTGAGGCCCTTGATGAACCAGCTCTGGAACACCACCACCACGATGACGGGTGGCAGCAGTGCGAGCACGGCCATGGCAAAGGCTTCGTTGTAGTCGGGGATCTGCGATCCGACCCAGACCTGCAGGATCTGCTTGATGCCGCGCATCAGCGTGTAGAAGCGCTCGTCGGTGGTCATCAGCATGGGCCAGAGATACTGGTTCCAGCCATAGACGAACATGATGATGAAGACGGCGGCGATCATGGTGCGCGACAGCGGCACCAGCACGTCGATGAAGAACTTGAAGGGACCGGCGCCGTCGATGCGGGCTGCCTCCAGGAGTTCGTCCGGCACGGACTTGAAGAACTGCCGGAAGAAGAAGGTGCCGGTTGCGGATGCGAGAAGCGGCAGGATCAGGCCCTGATAGCTGTTCAGGAGCGAGAGGTCGCTCATCACCTTGTAGGTTGGCATGATGCGCACTTCGAGCGGCAGGAGCAGCGTGGTGAAGATCAACCAGAAGGCAAGGGTCGCAAAGCGAAAGCGGAAATAGACGATGGCATAGGCCGCGAGCATCGACAGCACGATCTTGCCGATGGCGAAGCCAAGCCCAAGGATCAGCGAGTTCATCGCCATGGTCAGCCCCGTCACCTGGCCGGTGAAGCCGCCGGACTTGAAGAGCACCCTGTCATAGGTCTCGGTGAAATCATCGCCGATCGACAGCATCAGGCCATTGGTGTGGATTTCGGCTGCCGAATGGGTCGAGGTGGTGAAGGCGACGACCAGCGGCCCGAGCATGAAAATTACGCCGGCCATCAGGATCAGGTGATCGAAGAATTTGGTGCGGTACATGGCGCTCTCCTCAACCGTAGTGAACGCGGCGTTCGATGAAGCGGAACTGGATCATGGTCAGCACCAAGACGACCAGCATCAGGATGACCGACTGGGCCGAAGACGAGCCAAGGTCATTGCCGCGGAAACCGTCGAGATAGACCTTGTAGACCAGCGTGATCGGGTTGTTCGCCGCCTTGTCCTTCACGATGACGTCGATGACGCCGAAGGTGTCGAAGAGCGAATAGGTCATGTTGATGACCAACAGGAAGAAGGCGGTCGGGGTAAGCAGCGGCAGGATCACCGTCCAGAAGCGGCGCGTGCCGGACTTGCAGTCGATGGCCGCCGCCTCACGGATCGAGGCCGGAATGCCCTGGAGGCCCGAGAGGAAGAAGATAAAGTTGTAGGGGATCTGATTCCAGACGGCGACCGCTACCATGGCGAAGGCCGTGTCGAAATAATTGAGGCCGACCTTCATGTCCCAGCCGAAGAACGCGGCGAATTTCACGAAGGGGCCGATATGCTGGTCAAAGATCATCATTCCGATTAGGCCGGCCACCGGCGGCGCGATCGCATAAACGACGATCAGCAGCGTCTTATAGGCCGATTGACCGCGGATCACCGCATCCGCCTTGAGAGCGAGCAGCATGCCGATCGAGAGAGCCAGGAAAGTGACGATCAGGCTGTAGCCGATCGTGAAGCGGGCGATCCGCTGGTATTCCGGCGAGGCGAGCGCATCCGTGTAGTTGTCGGCACCGACAAAGCTCGAACCAAAGCCGAAGGGATCCTCGATATAGAAGGACGAGGTGATCGCCTGCATCGAGGGCCAGTAGAAGAAAATGGAGATGATCGCGAACTGTGGCAGCAGGAACAGATACGGCAGATATCGCGAGTTGAACTGGACGCGCTTCATGGAGCCCTCTCAATGCAAGTCCCGGGGGCTTGTCGCCCCCGGGTCCCAATCAAGTTTCAGAAATGATCAGCCAGCGGTCTTGGCGAAGCGGGCGAGAAGCTCGTCGGCTTCCTTCTTGATCGTTTCCATGGCGTCCTTAGCCGTGGTCTCACCGGCGAAGAGGCGGTTGTATTCGCGCTCCATCACGGCCCGGATCTGCGGGTAGAAGCCCAGGCGATAGCCCTTGTTCCACTCGGCGGTCGGCAGCTGCAGCTGCTGGATGCCAACTTCGGCAGCCGGCTTTTCGTTGTAATAGCCTTCCGACTTCGACAGCTCGTAAGCGGCGTTGGTGATGGCAACGTAGCCGGTGGCCTGATGGTAGAACTTCTGGACTTCGGTCGAGGTCAGGAAGTTGAAGAAGGAGGCCGAGCACTTGTTTTCTTCAGCCGACTTGCCAGCCATCGCGAAGAGGGCAGCACCACCGATGAAGGAGTGGACGCCAGCGCCTTCGATCGAGTTCCAGTAAGGCAAAAAGGTTGCCGAGAACGGCATGGTCGCGGTCTTCTGCAGGCCGCCGAAGGAGCCCGACGAACCGATCCAGAGAGCAGCTTTGCCTTCTTCGAAGACCTTCTGGTTGTCGTTCCAGGCAGCACCGTAATAGCCGAACAGGCCCTGATCGTACCAGGCCTTCAGCTTGTCATACATCATGACGTGGTTTTCGTCGGTGACGTTGATCGTCGTGTCGACGATGCTGTCATAACCGTTGTTGTTCGAAGCGAACTGGATGTTGTTGCGCGAGAAGAAGTTCTCGGTGAACTGCCAGGTGAGCTGCGACTGGACGAGCGGGATGAAGCCGGCTTCTTTCAGCTTCGGCGCGATGGCTTCGAACTCTTCCCAGGTCTTCGGGGCTTCGACGCCGGCCTTCTGCAGGGCTTCGTCGTTGATGTACATGATCGGCGCCGAAGAGTTGAACGGCATCCCGACGAACTTGCCTTCGCTATCGGCGTAGAAATAGCGGACACCTTCGATGAAGGCTTCGCGGTTGAATTCGAAACCGTTGTCCTTCAGGAGGTCTTCGGCTGCGATGGTCGCGCCCTTGGCGTTGATGATCGTGGCGGCACCGGCATCGAAGACCTGCAGGATGTTCGGCTGTTCGCCCGAACGGAAGGCGGCGATGCCGGCCGACAGGGCTTCTTCGTACGAGCCCTTGGAGACGGGCGTCAGAGCGCATTCGCTCTGGGCTTCGTTGAACTTCTGGGCGATCTCGTTGATGACCTCGCCGTTACGGCCGCCCATGCCGTGCCACCAGGTGATGTTGGTCGCGGCAAGCGTCGTCGATGCGGTCATGGTCAGGGCCAGAGCGGCCAGGGAAATCTTCTTGATCATGGGTTAGATCCTCTCCACCGGTTGTTGCGGTGAGGGCTCCATTAGGGCCGCTCCATGACAGCGACTTGAAAGTTTTGTGTCAGAGCTGTCACAAAACGAAGGTTTCATTATTTGCGGTTCGAAAGTGAAACGAAGCTAAAATGCGCCCTCGAAATGGACCGGCCAGCGCCATGGCCGCACGACGATGATATCATGTCGAAGTGACAACCGTGTTGCATCGGATTGCCTGCGAAGCCAATGATCTGCGGCATTGGCGATGCGGCGCTCAGCTGCGTAGCCGACGGCATCGACGCCTGAGCGCAGATCTCGTCTGGCTTTCACTTCGACGAAAATGACGAGATCGCCACGACGGGCGATGATGTCCACTTCGCCAGCCTTCGTCTTGTAGCGCAGCGCCACGATCCGGTAGCCCTTGAGGAGGAGCGCGAGGGCGGCTCGGTATTCCGACCAGCGGCCCAGCCTCTCGGCGCGGATACGTTTTTGATCCGCGCCTTTGGGTCTCATGCGGCACCCTTGAGTTCCAGGAGCCGCTGGTAAAGCTCCTTGCGCGGCAGGCCGGTCAGCTTTGCGGCTTCCGTTGCGGCCTTGGCTGTCGGCATGGTGGTCGATAGCTCGGCGAGCAGGATATCGACATCGGCGGCGTCGGGCGCAGCATCGGGAGCGGGTGGGCCGATGACCAGCACGATCTCGCCCTTGACCGTCTTGTCGGCATAATCAGCGGCGAGATCGCCGAGCGGACCTCGGCGGAATTCCTCGAAGGTCTTGGTCAATTCGCGGCAGACGGAGGCCGGCCGATCCTTGCCCAGTTCATCGGCCGCCGCGACCAGCGTGTCGCCAATACGATGCGGGGACTCGAAGAAGATCAGCGTTGCCGGCACCTTGGAAAGCTCGCGAAGTCGGTCCCGTTTCGCCTTGTCCTTGGTCGGCAGGAAACCGGCAAACAGGAAAGCGTCGTTCGGCAGGCCGGAACCGACAAGGGCCGCGAGCGGTGCGGAAGCGCCTGGGATCGGCACCACACGGTGGCCAGCTTCGATCGCCAGCTGGCCGAGGCGATAACCCGGGTCGGAGACGAGCGGTGTTCCGGCATCCGAGACGAGGGCGACGGACTTGCCGGCTTCGAGGGTGGCGAGCAGACGCGCACCTGCCTCGTCTGCATTGTATTCGTGATAGGCATAAGGCCGGTTCTCGATCCCGTAACGGTCGAGAAGGACGCGGGTGACCCTTGTGTCCTCGCAGGCGAGCACATCGGCACCAGCAAGCGTTTCCAGCGCGCGGATGGTGATGTCGCCGAGATTGCCGATCGGGGTCGCGACCAGATAAAGCGCTGGCTCCAGCGGCCGCGCCGCAATCGACGTGTCGTTCAGGCGATAGCGCTTGGAAGTCTGCGCCGTGGCGGCATTTTTGTCTTCAGTTGTCATGCGGCCTTTATCCTCCACCCCCATGCTCGCGGCAAGGGTGCCCAGCCCATAAACCATTCCGATAATCTTGGCGTGGGACGAACGTGGAAAACCTTGGAGCCTCTTGCTTTTCCCGCAGATTTACTGCCATTTTGCCCGTCCACATCGTCCGGCCCGGGGACTGCCCGGCCCCTATTTTCCGATCCGGAACTCCGGAAGACGACACGTCGAAAGCGGTAGCATCCCATGCGTATAACTCTTGAACGGTCCAATCTCCTCAAGTCCCTCAATCACGTGCATCGCGTGGTCGAGCGTCGCAACACGATCCCGATCCTGTCGAACGTGCTGCTGAAGGCCGAAGGCGCCGAACTGGACATGAAGGCGACGGACCTCGACCTTGAGATCACCGAAGGCACGCCGGCCATGGTCGAGCAGGCAGGCGCCACCACCGTTCCGGCCCATCTGCTCTATGAAATCGTGCGCAAGCTGCCCGACGGTTCCGAGGTTCTGCTCGCAACGAACCCGGATGGCGGCACGATGACGGTCGCTTCCGGCCGCTCGAAGTTCTCGCTGCAGTGCCTGCCGCAGTCGGACTTCCCGGATCTCACCGCCGGCACCTTCACCCATTCCTTCAAGATGAAGGCATCCGACTTCAAGATGCTGATCGATCGCACCCAGTTTGCGATCTCGACCGAAGAGACTCGCTACTACCTGAACGGTATCTTCCTGCACACGATCGAGGCAGGCGGCGCCTTGAAGCTGCGCGCCGTTGCCACCGACGGCCATCGTCTGGCCCGCGCCGATGTCGATGCCCCCTCGGGCTCGGAAGGCATGCCCGGCATCATCATTCCGCGCAAGACGGTCGGAGAGCTGCAGAAGCTCATCGACAATCCGGATCTCACAATCGGCATCGAGATTTCCGATTCCAAGATCCGTCTCTCCATCGGCTCGGTCGTCCTGACCTCCAAGCTGATCGACGGCACGTTCCCGGACTACCAGCGCGTCATTCCGCAGGCGAACGACAAGGAAATGCGGGTTGATTGCCAGACGTTTGCACGTGCCGTCGACCGCGTCTCGACGATCTCGTCCGAGCGTGGCCGCGCCGTGAAGCTGGCGCTCGCCGACGGCCAGTTGATGCTGACCGTCAACAATCCGGATTCGGGAAGTGCGACGGAAGAAGTCGCCGTCGGCTATGAAAGCGACGCAATGGAGATCGGTTTCAACGCCAAATATCTCCTCGACATCACCGCCCAGCTTTCCGGCGACGATGCGATCTTTCTGCTTGCCGATGCCGGCTCTCCGACGCTCATTCGCGACACCGCCGGCGCCGACGCGCTCTATGTCCTGATGCCGATGCGCGTGTAACGCGCCCAGGGCTCAGACAGGAATTTTGCCCACTTGCGTCATTCTTTCTTGCGTTTGCGACAACTTGGCCCAAAATTGTCGCATTCGGCTCGCAGCAATCGAGCAGCAACAAGAAGAGGGACGATCATGGCCATCCGATTGAAGGAACGGTTCGAGAAGAAATTCGACGAAGAAATCCGGTTCTTCAAGGGCATGATGCAGGGTCCAAAGCTCGTCGGCGCGATCGTGCCGACGTCGTCCGTGACGGCAAAGCGCATGGCGAGTGTCATCGAGCCGAAGTCCGGCTCGCCGGTGCTCGAGCTTGGCCCCGGCACCGGGGTCATCACCAAGCAGATCCTGGCGCGCGGCGTTCCGGCAGAAAAGATCGTTTCCGTCGAATATTCCGAGGATTTCTACCGCCGACTCGTCGAGGATTATGCGGGCGTCAACTTCATCCACGGCGATGCCTTCGACCTCAAAAACATCCTCGGCGACTTCGCCGACAAGACCTTCGACTGCGTGATATCGGCCGTACCGATGCTGAGCTTCCCGATGGAAGCGCGCATCCAGCTGCTCGAAGATCTGCTGTCCCGCATCCCAGAAGGGCGCCCGGTGGTGCAGATCACTTATGGTCCGGTGTCGCCGATCATCGCCAAGCCCGATCGCTACCACATCCAGCATTTCGACTTCGTCGTGCGCAACATCCCGCCGGCCCAGCTCTGGATCTATCGCAAGGCCTGAGCCTTCTTCGATGTTTGGCCTCTACATCACGCACCCGCAGGTGCAGATCGACTCATCGGTTCCGGTACCGGACTGGGGCCTTTCGGCCGTGGGTCGCGCACGGGCGGAAACTTGCGCCAGACAGCCTTGGGTGCAGCGCCTGACGCGCATCATCAGCAGCGGAGAACGCAAGGCGATCGAGACCGCAGAGATCCTTGCCGCCACCGCGGGGCTCCGGATCGAAATCGACCCGTCTACCCACGAGAATGACCGCTCTGCCACAGGATTCCTCCAACCTTCCGATTTCGAGAAGGCCGCGGACTGGTTCTTCGCGCATCCGGAGGAAAGTTATCGCGGCTGGGAGCGTGCAACAGATGCGCAGGCGCGCATCGTCGGGGCTGTGAACGCGATCCTTGCGACGCACGACGCGAACAAGCCGATCGCATTCATCGGTCACGGCGGCGTCGGAACCCTGTTGAAATGCCATATGTCCGCCACTCCGATCAGCCGGCAGAGAGATCAACCTGGGGGCGGTGGCAATCTTTTTTGCTTCTCCCTTGCAGACCGACGCATCTCATGCGACTGGACGGCCATGGAGATCTGGCAGGAGTCTTAAACTTGAGCGCACGTCACCGTCTCATCGTCGGACTGGATGTTCCGACCGTCCAGGAAGCGGAGCGGGTCGTTTCCACGCTCGGCGACAGCATCTCCTTCTACAAGATCGGCTATCAGCTCGCCTTTGCCGGCGGGCTGGAATTTGCCCGTGACCTCGCGAAAGAGGGCAAGCAAGTCTTCCTCGACATGAAGCTGCTCGACATCGATAACACGGTGGCATCCGCAGTCGAGAACATCGCCCGCATGGGCATGACCATGCTGACCCTGCACGCCTATCCGAAGGCCATGGCGGCTGCGGTCAAGGCGGCCGAGGGCTCGGGCCTTTGCCTGCTCGGCGTCACGGTGCTGACGTCCATGGACGAACAGGATCTGACCGATGCCGGCTATGAATACGATCCGCATACGCTCGTGCTGAAACGCGCCGAACAGGCGCGCATCGCCGGCATGGGCGGGATCGTCTGCTCGGCGGAAGAGGCGTCGGCCGTGCGTGGCGTCGTCGGGCCGAAACTGGCGATCGTTACCCCCGGCATCCGCCCGGCAGGTGCCGACAAGGGTGACCAGAAGCGCGTGATGACGCCATCCGACGCCATCGCCGCCGGCTCGAGCCACCTCGTCGTCGCCCGCCCAATCGTCAAGGCCGAGGATCCAAAGGCGGCAGCGCTCGCCATTCTCGCCGAGATGGACGAGGCGATGGCCAAGCAGGCATAATCAAAGACAAACCGGGAGGACGTTATGGCCAAGGGATACTGGATCGCACGCGTCGATATCCGCGATGCGGAGCGCTACAAGGATTACGTCGCCGCCGCAAAGCCGGCCTTCGAGACCTATGGCGCCAAATTCCTCGCGCGGGGCGGTGCCTATACCCTGCTCGAGGGCGACGGGCGGGCGCGCAATGTGGTGGTCGAATTCCCATCACACCAGGCCGCCGTCGACTGCTACAATTCGCCGGAGTACCAGATCGCCGCCAAGATCCGCCAGGAAGTGGCGGACGGGGAAATTGTGGTTGTCGAGGGCATCTGAGCCCGCCCTGACCCTGCGCCTCAATGTCCGGCGGATGCGGCCTTGACGGGCCTTTCCCCCGCCGGACGATTCGGTTAAGAGAGGCCAGCCAGATCGCGCATATCGTGTGCGCCTATATATAGTTCAGGGGAGCCGTCCATGACCTTGTCCAACCTTCCGCCGCTCGTCACCGTCTTCGGGGGCTCGGGCTTCGTCGGACGGCATGTCGTCAGGGCACTCGCCAAGCGCGGCTATCGTATCCGCGTCGCCGTTCGCCGCCCTGATCTCGCAGGCTTCCTGCAGCCGCTCGGCAATGTCGGCCAGATCTCTTTCGTCCAGGCAAACCTGCGCTATCGCTCATCGGTCGATGCCGCGGTCCAGGGCGCCGACCATGTCGTCAACTGCGTCGGCATCCTCTTCGAAAGCGGCCGCAACGGCTTCGATGCGGTCCAGGATTTTGGCGCCCGCGCGGTTGCTGAAGCCGCCCGCTCGGTCGGCGCGACACTGACCCACGTTTCGGCGATCGGTGCCGATGCCAAGTCGGACTCGGTCTATGCCGCGACCAAGGGCCGTGCGGAAGCCGCCGTCCAGTCGATCCTGCCCGACGCCATCATCTTGCGTCCGTCGATTGTCTTCGGTCCGGAAGACGGCTTCTTCAACAAGTTCGCGGCCATGGCCCGCATCGCGCCGGCCCTGCCGCTCGTCGGCGGTGGCAAGACCAAGTTCCAGCCGGTCTATGTCGGTGACGTCGCCGAAGTCGTGGCGCGTGCCGTCGACGGCTCGATCGCCCGGGGCAAGATCTACGAACTCGGCGGCCGCGATGTTGCGACTTTCAAGCAATGTCTCGAGATGATGCTGGAAATCGTCGGCCGCAAGCGTGCGCTTGTCACGCTGCCTTTCGGCATCGCCTCGCTGATCGGCAGCATTGCCTCTGCCGTGCCGCTGATCACCCCGCCGCTCACCAGCGACCAGGTGAAGCTGCTCAAGAAGGACAATGTCGTCTCGGCCGCCGCCAAGGCGGAAGGGCGCACGCTGGAAGGCCTCGGCATCGAGCCGGTGACCATGGCCGCAATCCTGCCGACCTATCTCGTGCAGTACCGCGTGCATGGCCAGTACACCGGGACCGGCAAGGCGGCCTGAGGCCGCCTTCAACACTGGGTGATCGTCTCGCCGTTGCACAAAAGACGCAGCTAAACAAAGACCTGCGTTAACCCCGGATAAAGCAAGATCGCCTATTGATGGCGGTCGTGGCAATGCGTAAAGACTGGCCCCCAACGGCCGGCCGGAAACATGTGCCAGCCCTTCATCTCAGTCAGTTTCAAGAGGCATTTTCATGGGCAAGCCTATCGCACTGTTCTTCGCATGTGCGGCACTGGTCATCATCGCCGGCTCGTTCCTGGCGCCGACCACTGTCGCCGCCCGAAAGGACAATTGCTCGCCCGCCTATGGCATCGATCCGTGCTCGACGGCTTCGATCCCGCCGACCAACTGATCTCCCAAAATCAAAAAGGCCGCCCCTCGGGACGGCCTTTTTTCTTGCCTCGGCTCTGCCGGCCTTAGCCGGTGATAAGCAGCCCGAGGATGCCTGCTGTGCCGATGACGATGCGCCACCAGGCGAAGGGCGCATAGCCTCGCTTCGAGATGAAATTCAAAAGCCCCCTGACGACGAAGAGCGCCGAGACGAAGGCCGCCACAAAGCCGATTGCGATGATCAGGGTGTCGTCGACAGTCAACGCGTTACGGTTCTTGTAAAGATCGAGCGTGAACGCGCCGAGCATGGTCGGCATGGCCAGGAAGAAGGAAAACTCCGCCGCCGAGCGCTTGTCGGCACCCAGCAGCAGCGCGCCGACGATCGTCGCGCCCGAGCGCGAGGTGCCAGGAATCATCGCCACGCACTGGCAAAGGCCGATCTTCAATGCGAGCGACAACGGGTATTCCGCCACGTCGTGGTATTTTGGCTTGAGCGGCAGGCGGTCGATCCAAAGCAGGACGAAGCCGCCGAGGATCAGCACCACGCAGATCAGCATCGGCGTCTCGAAGAGCACGGTCTTGATGAAGTCATGTGCGATAACACCGATCACGGCAGCAGGCAGAAAGCCCAGAAGGACCGCGCCGACGAAGCGGCGGCTCTCGGCACTGGTCGGGAGCGATAGCGCGATCTGGAGCAGCTTGGCGAAGTAGACGCTGAGGATGGCGAGGATCGCGCCCAGCTGGATCAACACGGCAAAGGTGTTGCCTGGCGATTCGAAACCGAGGAAATGGCCGGCCAGCAGAACATGCGCGGTGGATGACACCGGCACGAACTCGGTCAGGCCTTCGATGACGCCGAGCACGAGCGCGCTGATAATGGATTGATCTTCCATGAGGTCTCCTTCTAGGGGAAGGCAAAGTGATTTGCTTGTATTGCGGGGGCCGAAACCCTATAGCTTGGAAGCCGCGCCGATGACCAGCCGCTTCGACAGCCTGCGCTGCGGCCACTGAAAAATCCGAGAATTCGAGTTCCGATGCCGACCCTGTATCATCACACGATGTCCACCGCGTCCCGTTTCATTCGACTGGTCCTGTCCGAATACGGCTTCCAGACGGATCTGGTGGAGGAACAGACCTGGGAGAAGCGCAAGGAGTTCCTGGCCTTCAATCCCGCCGGTACGCTGCCCGTCTATGTTGACGACAATATGCGCGCGCTTTGCGGCCCGACCATCATTTCCGAGTTCATCGACGAGACGCATGGCGTGTTGAAGCGCGACCGGCGGCTCTTCGCGGAAGACCCGTTCCAGCGGGCAGAGATCCGCCGACTGACGGAATGGTTCCTGCAGAAGATGGAGCAGGATGTCACCAAGCCACTGGTGCGCGAGCGGGTGCACAAGCTGATCATTCCCAATGGCCTCGGTGGCGGTGCGCCCGACTCCAAGGTTCTGCGCACGGCGCGCTCGAACATTCGCCATCACATGAAATACCTGACCTGGCTTTCCGGCTCGCGTCAGTGGCTCGCCGGCGACCGCATCAGTTATGCCGACCTCTCGGCGGCGGCAGCCATCTCCGTGCTCGACTACCTCGGCGAAATCGACTGGAACGAGTTCCCGGTCGCGAAGGAATGGTATCAGCGCATCAAGTCGCGCCCCTCCTTCCGCCCGCTGCTGACAGAGCGCGTGCGCGGCATCACGCCGGTGTCGCATTACGCCGACCTCGACTTCTGACGGTTATCTTCATGGACGAGCCGCAGATCGATCCCAAGATCCGGAAGCGGCAGGCAGAGCTCACGCGTTTCCTGCGTCAGGAGGCCCATGCACAGGGCTTCGATCTCTGTCGCATCACGCTGCCGGAGGCCATTCCCGAAGCGCCCGCAAGGCTCGAGACCTTTCTTGAGGCCGGACGACACGGCACGATGGCATGGATGGAAGAGACAAAAGAGCGCCGCGCCGATCCGCGCGTCCTCTGGTCGGATGTGCGCTCCATCGTCATGTTCGGGATGAACTACGGTCCGGACGAGGATCCGCGGCACTTGCAGTCGCAGACCGATAAGGCGGCGATCTCCGTCTATGCCCGCAATCGCGACTATCACGACGTGATCAAGGGACGCCTCAAGGAAGTGGCGACGCGCTTTGCCGCGCGTGCGGGCGAAGACGTGAAGGTCTTCGTCGATACCGCACCCGTCATGGAAAAGCCGCTTGCGGCGTCAGCCGGCCTCGGCTGGCAGGGCAAACACACCAATCTCGTCAGCCGCGACTTCGGCTCATGGCTCTTCCTCGGCAGCCTGTTCACCACGGCCGAACTCGAGATCGATGCACCCGAGCGCGACCATTGCGGCTCCTGCCGAGCCTGCCTCGACGCCTGCCCGACGGACGCCTTCCCGGCCCCCTACCAGATCGATGCGCGGCGCTGCATTTCCTATCTCACGATCGAACACAAGGGGCCGATCGACCGGGCGCTGCGCCCCGCCTTTGGCAACCGCATCTATGGCTGTGACGACTGTCTCGCGGCCTGTCCCTGGAACAAGTTTGCCGCAGCCGCCCGCGAGATGAAGCTTGTCGCCCGCGATGACCTGAAGGCGCCCGAGATCGCTTTCTTTCTGACGCTGGACGATCCGAGCTTCCGCACCTATTTCAGCGGCTCGCCGGTCAAGCGGATCGGGCGGGACCGCTTCGTGCGCAATGTGCTGATTGCAGCCGGAAATTCCGGCTCTCTCGATCTGGCGCCGGCCTGTGAGAGGCTGCTGACGGACGGCTCGGCTGATGTGCGTGGCATGGCCGCCTGGGCGCTGTCCAGGCTTCTGCCGGCGGATCGCTTTGCCGCCCTGCAGAGCGCGCATTTGATGACGGAAACGGACGAGCATGTCCGACAGGAATGGACGACGGAGAGCTGACGCATGCGCTTGATGATTTTTGGAGCCGGCTATTCGGGCAAGGCAATCGGCAAGCTTCTCGGCAGCGAGGGCGCCTCGGTCGCCGGGACCACACGGAGTGCAGAGAAGGGCAAGGCGCTTGAGGACATGGGCATCCGGCCCTTTGTCTTCGACGGCACGAGCCTGTCGGAGCCCCTTCTTGCCGAGCTTGCCGAGACCACGCATCTCGTTCAGTCGATCGCGCCGGGCAGTGAGGGCGACCCGCTGATCCGGCTCTGCGGCCAGGCCGGCATCAAGGCCGTCATGCCGAAGCTCGAATGGATCGCCTATCTTTCGACCGTCGGCGTGTATGGCGATCATCACGGTGCCTGGGTCAACGAGGAGACGGAGCTGAAGCCGGTCTCGGTGCGCTCGGTCGAGCGCGTGGAGGCCGAGCAGGCGTGGCAGGTGGTGGCGGCACGGGACAACCTGCCTCTCGCGATCCTGCGGCTCTCCGGCATCTATGGTCCTGGCCGCAACACCTTCATGAACCTGGCCAATGGAACCGCCCGCCGACTGGTGAAAAAGGACCAGGTGTTCAACCGCATCCGCGTCGAGGACATTGCATCGGCGACCGCCTTCCTCGCCGGCCCCAAGACGGGCGGGATCTTCAACGTCACCGACGACATGCCCTCCCCGCCGCAGGACGTGGTAACCGAAGCCGCCCGCCTGATGGAGATGGATGCACCGCCGGAGCAGCCTTTCGAGACGGCGGAGCTGACCCCCATGGCGCGCTCCTTCTATGGCGAAAACAAGCGCGTTTCGAATGCCAAGATCAAGCGTCTCGGCTTCAACTTCCAGTACCCGAATTACATGATGTCGTTGGTCGATCTACTTGCCTCCGACACATGGAACCAACGGGCCTGAAGGGGCGTTTTACGGGGTCCAACTTTGCGCTCTGAGCGCCGCAATGCCTGCGCAGACGAGCGTCTGGCCCTTTCAGCACCACAATTTAGGCAACAAATATGACCTGTGAGCAAAATTTTTCTTTACCGCTTCCGTGAATGCCGCAAACGGTGGAATCGTGAGTTTTTAATTCCATGAAGACTCCTGGAATCAAACGATTTTTCTGACGAATTCACATTTCGTTAAGGTAAAGACTTGCCTTGCGGACATCACGAATGTTTCAGCTTGTAATTTTTCGTGATAGATTTCGGGCACGTTTTTGCCATTTTTCACCCTGCCTAGCCGTCGTCACGCAACAAATTGCTCGTGTCAACGACTAGGGACGTAAATCTTGATCATCAACCACCGCTCTGCTTTCGCCGCCGCAACTATTGCTGCACTCTTTGCTTTCGCGCCTTCGAGTGCAAATGCAAAGTCGTCCTGCGGTGGCGCATCCTGGTATGCGCTGACATCGAAGACGGCTTCCGGCGAGCGCATGAACCCGACGAGACTGACGGCGGCTCACAAGACCCTGCCCTTCGGTACCAAGCTGAAAGTCACCAATGCGCGAAGCGGCAAGAGCGTTGTCGTCCGCATCAACGATCGCGGTCCCTTCATCCGCGGCCGCGTGCTCGACCTCTCCAAGGCTGCGGCCCAGAACATCGGCATGATCCGCTCCGGCCATGCCAAGGTCTGCTACGAGATCATCAGCTAAGACATCCAAGTTCGGGAGCGGCGATTGGTCCGTCGGGTTTTAGGCGCTTGCTCTTGCCCCTGATCGTCGTTACCACGCTCTCTTCTTTCAGAGGAGAATGACCATGCGCCTGGGCGGCCGTCTTGCCGGTGCGATCGAAGTTTTGAGCGACATCGAAACCCGTCGCCGTCCCGTTGCCGATGCCCTCAAGGATTGGGGCCTTTCGCATCGTTTCGCCGGTTCCGGCGATCGGGCGGCCATCGGCAATATCGTCTACGATGCCCTGCGCATGAAGCTCTCCCATGCCTGGCTGATGGATGACGACAGCGCGCACGCGCTTGGCTGGGCCGTTCTCCTGCGGCAATGGGGCATGAGCCTTGAGACCCTGCAGGCGGAACTCGAAGGCGACAATTTTGCGCCCGCTGCCCTCTCCGAAAGCCAGATCCAGGCCTTTACCACCCGCGACCTTTCCGTTGCTCCCCTCAACGTCCAGGGTGACATTCCCGACTGGGTTCAACCGTCGTTCGAAGAAGCCTTCGGCGACGATTGGCTGGCCGAAGCCAAGGCGCTCGCCACCCGCCCGACTCTCGATCTGCGCGTCAACACGCTGAAGGCCAACAGGGACAAGGTGCTGAAGGCGCTCGATCGCTCCGGCGCCAAGGCCTCGCCGATCGCGCGTTTCGGCATGCGCGTTCCGGCTGGCGAAGGCCCGTCCCGCCTGCCGAACGTTACGGCAGAACTCAGCTTCCAGAAGGGCTGGTTCGAGGTTCAGGACGAGGGCTCGCAGATCGTCGCCGATCTCGTGACGCCGCGCGAAGGCGATCAGGTTCTCGATTTCTGCGCCGGCGGTGGCGGCAAGACGCTCGCCATGGCGGCTGCCATGAACAACAAGGGCCAGGTGCATGCCTATGACGCCGACCGCAAGCGGTTGGCGCCGATCATCGAGCGGCTAAAGCGTGCCGGCACCCATAACGTCCAGGTCCATGACAGCACCAAGGGGCTCGCAAACCTTCGAGAGCGTTGCGACCAGGTGCTGGTCGATGCCCCCTGCACCGGCACCGGCACCTGGCGGCGCCGCCCCGATACCAAGTGGCGCCTGACCGACCGGAACCTGCAGGAGCGGATGACGCAGCAGCAGGAGGCACTCACCGAAGCCTCAACCTTCGTCAAACCGAATGGCTCCCTGCTCTATGTCACCTGTTCGGTGCTGCCGGAAGAAAACGACCGTCAGGTCCAGGCCTTCTGCGAGGCCAATCCGAGCTTCGAGATCGTCTCGGTGGTTGAAGACTGGACGCGCCTTTTCGGCGGCTCGGCTCCAGAGCCGCGGTCAACGGATGGCAAGACGGTGACACTCAGCCCCGCCAGCATGGATACGGACGGCTTCTTTTTCTGTCGGATGCGCCGTCGCCCGACGTGATTTGACCCTCGTCAATTTCAGCGAGTACTTCGTATACTCGACTGTTTGACACCAGTTTCTTTTTGCGCGAAGACATGGCCGTCCGATTACATTGAGGCGCCCAGTCGGCGCCGAAGGGAGACACCATGATCCGGAAATCCGTCATCGGCGCGTCCGTCGCGCTGCTCGTCACATCGGCTGCGATCTATGCCGGCCCGGCGATCGCGGCACCTGCGCCCAAGGACGTGCTGACGCACTATGCAGAACTTGCCCATGCCAAGTTCGAGGACTCGCTCTCCACCGCCAAGGCTCTCGATGCGGCCATTGATGCGCTGATCGCAAAGCCCAGCGAAGAGGCGCTGAAGGCTGCCCGCGAAGCCTGGATTGCCGCACGCGTCCCCTACCAGCAGACGGAAGTCTATCGCTTCGGCAACCCGATCGTCGATGATTGGGAAGGCAAGGTGAATGCCTGGCCGCTGGATGAAGGCCTGATCGACTATGTCGATGCCGGTTACGGTACCGAGAGTGACGGCAATGCGCTTTATGTGGCGAATGTGATTGCCAACCCGAAGATCAAGATCAATGGCGAAGAGGTCGATGCCTCCGAGATCACGCCGGAATTCCTCGCCGAGACGCTGCATGAAGCCGGTGAAGTCGAAGCCAATGTCGCGACCGGCTATCACGCCATCGAATTCCTGCTCTGGGGCCAGGATCTGAACGGCACGGGGCCCGGCGCCGGCAACCGCCCCTATACTGACTATGACACGGCCAATTGCACCAATGGCAATTGCGATCGCCGCGCCGCTTATCTCAAGGCCGCCTCGACGCTGCTGCTGCAGGATCTGGAAGAGATGGTCGTGGCCTGGGCGCCGGAGGGCGAAGCGACGAAGGCCGTTCTCGCCGATGAGCAGAAGGGCATTTCCGCGATCCTCACCGGCATGGGCTCGCTCTCCTATGGCGAACTCGCCGGCGAGCGCATGAAGCTCGGCGTGCTGCTGCATGACCCGGAAGAAGAGCATGATTGCTTCTCCGACAACACGCATGCCTCGCATCTGAACGACGCCATCGGCATCTCATCCGCCTATACCGGCGAATACACGCGCGTCGACGGCACGAAGATGACCGGACCGTCGCTTTCCGAACTCGTTGCCGCCAAGGATCAGTCGCTCGATCAGGAAATGAAGGACAAGCTCGACAAGACGCTGGCTGCCATGAACACGATGGCCGAGCGTGCAGAGACCAAGGAAGCCTATGACCAGATGATTGGCGAAGGCAATGCCGAGGGCAATGCCACAGTGCAGGCTGCCATCGACGGCCTTGTTGATCAGACCCAGACCATCCAGCGCGTCATTGCGTCGCTGGAGCTCGGCACGATCGAGCTTGAAGGTTCCGACAGCCTTGATAGTCCTGAGGCCGTCTTCCAGTAAGCAGCAAAGGCGGGCCGCCCCTCCAAGGGAGCGGCCCGATCCCCATCATGAGAACTCGCAAGGCCACCCTCGCCGGCCTCGGCATGCTTTTGACAACGGGCCTGACCATCTCGCCCGTTGCCGCCGGAGAGGCTGTCGGACGAACCGATCTGAAGCCGAAGGACATCTCCCGCGTCATCGCCGTCACGCGTCCGACGGAAGACTTCAGCAAGGCCGAGAATTTTGAACTGATGCAGGGCGGGGCCGGCACCTCCCCGCGCGGCGTGAGCGCCGACTCCTTTTCCGACTTTTCCGCCAACATCACCTTCGCCGAAGAAGAAGAGTTCAAGCTCGGCAACGCTCTGTTCCGCAAGCTCTGGGTCTCCTCCCCCTCCTCGACCCAGGCCTCGGACGGCCTCGGCCCCCTGTTCAATGCGCGGGCCTGCCAGAGCTGCCACCTGAAGGACGGGCGTGGCCACCCGCCGGAGGGCGATCGCGACCATACCTCGATGTTCTTCCGCCTCGCGCGCGCTGCTGCGACGGCCGAGGAGCAGGCCAAGCTCGACCGGCTCGACATCACCTCGCTGCCCGATCCCGTCTATGGTGGCCAGTTGCAGGACCAGGCGGTGCCCGGCATCTCCGCCGAGGGGCGCATGGTCATCACCTATACCGAAGAGCCGGTGACGCTATCAGGCGGCGAGACGGTCATGCTGCGCCTCCCCAGCTATTCCGTCCGTGACCTCAATTACGGTCCGCTTGATCCGACGACGACCCTCTCCCCGCGCATCGCCAATCCGATGATCGGGCTCGGCCTGATCGAAGCGATTCCGGAGGAAGACATCAGGGCACTTGCCGATCCCGATGACCTCGATGGTGACGGCATCTCCGGACGCGCCGCCCGCGCCCGGGATCACCGCACGGGAGAGATCAAGCTCGGCCGCTTCGGCTGGAAGGCGCAGAACGCTTCGGTGCGCGATCAGAGCGCCAGCGCCTTTGCCGGCGATATCGGGATTTCGACACCTGACGATCCCAGGCATTTCGGTGACTGCACCGAGAAGCAGACCGCCTGCTTCGAAGCGGCCACCGGCGTCCAGCCGCGGCTGGGCGATACCGAAGCCCCCGATCCGGTGCTGGATCTCGTGACCTTCTATGCCAAGAACCTGGCCCTGCCGAAGCGGCGCGATGTCGCTGACGCCCAAGTCCTGCGTGGCAAGGAGGTCTTCTACGCCAGCGGCTGCATCGCCTGCCATCGGCCGAAATTCGTGACCAGCCGCAAGGCAGAAAACAAGGCACAGGCCTTTCAGCTGATCTGGCCCTATTCCGATTTTCTGCTGCATGACATGGGCGAAGGTCTCGCCGACGGTCAGGCCGTGGGCGATGCCACCGGGCGGGAGTGGCGCACGCCGCCGCTCTGGGGTATCGGTCTCGCGCAGGTGGTCAGCGGCCACACGTTCTTCTTGCATGACGGCCGGGCGCGAAACCTGACCGAGGCCATTCTCTGGCATGGCGGGGAGGCGGAAGCCGCCCGCAATGCCTTCGCCGCCGCCACCCCCAAGGACCGCAAGGCCCTGATCTCGTTTCTGGAGTCCCTCTGATGCGGTTTTTCACGCGCCTTGTCCTTCTCTCCACGATGTTGCTGCCACTGCCAGCCCTGGCGCAGGAATCGAACTCGACCGTTGGCGTGCTTGACGCCGCCAAGGTGCCAGCCGTGATGGCCCGAGCCGTCGACGGTTTCATCCGTCCCGGCTACCGCCATTTCACCGAAGAGGCTGCGACCATGGAGGAATCCATGGCCATGCTGTGCGAGGCGCATTCGACCGAGAACCTCTTGAATGCGCAGTCGACCTTCGGCGATCTCGTCGAAGCCTGGTCGCGCATCGAGATCGTCCGCGTCGGCCCTGTACTCGACGACAACCGCTTCGAGCGCATCCTGTTCTTCCCTGATCGCAAGGGTACCGGGCTGAAGCAGGTCCAGGCAGCCCTTGCCAAGCCCGATCCAAGCGTCACCTCGGTTGAGACACTGAAGGGTAAGAGCGTCGCCATGCAGGGGCTCGGCGCGCTGGAATTCGTATTGTTCGGCACCGGCTCCGAGGTGCTCACAACTACCGAAGGCAATTACCGCTGCCAGTATGGCACGGCGATTGCGGCCAACCTCACGCGCCTAGGCTCGGAGCTCTCCGCCGCCTGGGATGCGCCGGACGGTGTGGCCGCCGCCTGGAAGGCACCGGGGCCCGACAGTCCGCTCTACCGCGACGAGGCGGAAGTCGCCAAGGAGTTGCTCGGCGTGCTCGTGCATGCGGCCGAGACGATCCGCGACCAGCGCATCGAGCAATTCTACAAGGGCGACCCCAAGAAAGCCTTGCCGCGCCAGGCGATCTACTGGCGTTCTGGCAATACCTTCCGCTCCATCACCGTCAATATCGAGGCTGTGCGCGCGCTGCTCGACACCTCGGGCATGGTCGAGCTTCTGGCCGATGGCAATCGCTCGGTCGTCTCCTCGACGGACTTCGTCGCACGGTCCCTCTCGCGCGTGTCGGCCGACATCAAGCCGGATGTGGCGAAGGTCTTCGAGGATCCGGCGCAGATCGCCAAGCTCGACTTCCTGCTGCTCAACAGTCGCGACCTGATCCTCCGTCTCAACAACGATCTCGGTGGCGGCATCGGGCTTGCCGCCGGCTTCTCGTTCTCCGACGGCGACTGAGATGATATCCACGCCGCTCATCGATCGTCGTGCCTTTCTGCGCTCCGCAGGGCTTGCCTTCGTGACGGGGCTTGGCGCACGGTCGGCCTTTGCGCTTGAGCGCACGGATGCGGTCTATGCCAGCGGCCTGAAGCGCCCCGACGGCAGCTTCGCGATCGGCCTCGTCAGCGAGGCGGGCACACTGATCGACGAGATCGCCCTGCCCGGTCGTATTCACGGCCTTTGCCATAGCGCTGCAAACGGGCTTTCGGTTGCCTTTGCAAGGCGGCCCGGGACCTTCGCCGTCATCTTCGACGCCAAAAAATCCGTGGAGCCCCGCATCATCGCCGCTGCGGAAGGCCGACACTATTTCGGCCACGGCGCCTTTTCGCCCGATGGCCGGCTCTTTTATGCCAGCGAAAACGACTTCGATGCCAATGCCGGCGTGATCGGGATCTATGATTGCCTCTCCGGCTTCGAGCGGGTGGGCGAGGTTCCGGCCCATGGCATCGGCACGCATGACATCACCGTCACGGCGGACGGGCTTCTGGTCATCGCCAATGGCGGGATCGAGACGCATCCGGATTTTGGCCGCACCAAGCGCAATCTCGACCACATGGAGCCCTCGCTGGTTCTGGCCGATGCCACGACCGGGGCGCTGATCGAGAAGCATGTGCTGCCGCCGGATCTCAAGCAGCTTTCCACGCGTCACCTCGATGTAGCACTAGATGGTCGGATCTGGTTTGCCTGCCAGTATGAAGGGCCGCGCACCGACCGGCCGCCGCTGGTCGGGCATTTTGCCAAGGGCGCGCCGATTTCCTTCGTCGATCTGCCCGACGAAACGACCGACCGGCTGGGTAATTATGTCGGTGCCATCGCGGTCAACCAGGCGCAAGGTCTCGTCGGTATCGCGTCACCGAAGAACGGGCTCTGGGCCGTGCTGGACGGCAGGGACGGACGGCTGATTTCCGAAACGGTCCTTACCGATGCAGCGGGCATTGCCCCCTCGCCGACTAGCTTTGCCGTCTCCTCCTATCGCGGCGACTTTCTCGACCGAAAGAACCCAGTCGCGTGGGACCAGCATATCATCCAGCTTTAAAGACTGGCCGAAGTGCAAGGATTGCCCTAGATGCCTGGCATGTCCAAGATCCTGAGCTACATCCTCTTTATCGGTTTCGTCGTTGGCGCGGGGCTACTCGCCGGCCTCACCCATGCGCCCGGCGACTGGTACCAGTCGCTCGAAAAGCCGTTCTTCAACCCGCCCGCCTGGCTTTTCGGCCCGGTCTGGACGACGCTCTACGTGTTGATCGGCGTGGCTGGCGCCCGGATCTGGCAGCGCGCGCCGAAATCGGCGGCCATGCAGCTCTGGTTCGCCCAGATGGCCTTGAACCTGATGTGGTCGCCGGCCTTTTTCGGTCTGCAGAACCCCGAACTGGCGCTTGCCGTCATCGTGGGCATGCTGGTGACGATCATCGCCTTCATGATCAAGGCGAGGCCGATCGACCGAATCTCGACGCTGCTCTTCGTGCCCTATCTCGCCTGGGTCACCTTCGCCGGCATTCTCAATATCAGCCTCGCCTGGTTGAACTGAATTTGCCGGTCGCCGGGTTGCCTGCCCGGAACGACCGTGCCACTTTCGCCGCCGAAGGGGACTAGGCATGGTGGACTACGATCAGGAAGCCGTGGAAACACGGATTCGGCAGAGTTTTGCGCGGCAGGGAGCCATGGAAACGCTTGGGGCTTCACTGTCGAGCGTTAGCCCCGGCGTCGTCGAGATCGAACTCGACTATGACCGCAAGCTGACCCAGCAGCATGGTTTCCTGCATGCCGGCGTGATCTCGGCCGCCCTCGATACCGCCTGCAGCTATGCGGCCTATACGGTGACCACGCCCGAAGTCTCGCTGCTCACCATCGAGTTCAAGGTGAACCTGATGTCGCCGGGGCGCGGCGAGCGCTTCCTGTTTCGCGGCGAAATCACCAAGCCCGGCTCCAACATCATCGTGGCAGACGGACGCGGCTACGCGCTGACAGACGGTCCGGCCAAGCTGATCGCCTCGATGACCAGCACGATGATGGTGATCCGCGGTCGCGAGGGCATTTCCGGATGACCTATGAGATGAAGCCGATCGCCGGCAAAAGCGTGCTTTTCGTGATGGCAGCGGATGCCGAATACGGCGTCTTCCTGCGCACCCGCATCTCGCCGCTGATGACCGGAGTGGGACCTGTCGAGGCTGCCGTTGTCCTGACCAAGGAACTCGCCCGCCTGTCGAGCCACGACGACCTGCCGGATCTCGTGGTCTCGCTGGGTTCGGCCGGATCGGCGACACTAGAACAGGCGGAAATCTATCAGGTCTCGGCCGTCTCCTATCGCGACATGGATGCCTCTGCCTTCGGTTTTGAGAAGGGCAAGACGCCGTTTCTCGATCTCCCCGTTTCCGTCGAGCTACCGTTGCGCATCCCCGGCATTCCAACGGCGACGCTGTCGACCGGGGCGAATGTCGTCTCAGGCGTAGCCTACCAATCAATCGATGCGCAGATGGTCGACATGGAGACCTTCGCGATCCTGCGCGCCTGCCAGAGCTTCAACATTCCGCTGATCGGGCTGCGCGGCATTTCGGATGGCCGTGACGACGTCAACCATATCGACGACTGGACGCAGTATCTGCACGTCATCGACAAGAAGCTGGCGCTGGCGGTCGATGGTCTGCAGACAGCGCTTGAAGACGGCGTCTTCTGGTTTTAAGCCGCACCGCTATACGTTCAGTTCTTTCAGCACTTTCTGGGACAGCCTTTAATGCGGACATTTGTCGCCTCACTGACCAGCATTGCACTCCTGGTATTTGGCGGATGCGCATCGAGGGCTGACAATAGACTGCCGCCCGAGATCCAAGAAATGCTGAAACAGCATGAGAGGTCTCGCGCACAAGACACTCAACGGCTGCCAAGCTCCGGAGAACGCGAAGTTATCGGCCCCGATGGAAAGACCTACTTCGTCAGTCAGACGGCCATGCAAAGCGGCGTTGCGGAGTATGGGCCGAATCTGACAATCGTCATCAACAAGCCGGACGACGCGTCCGAACTGTCGATGGAGGCTAAGGTGGCGTTTATCGACAAGCTCCTTACAGAGGCATGTGCGGAGGTTCAGGGGCGTCCGACAACCGAAAACATCATCACGGACGTCAGTCATAAATCGGGTGTCGACGTCCAGAGATATGAATGGCAAGGCAAACAACGGGTTTCGTGGAAGAAGCTCGTATATTGCCGGCCAACACGGTGATCAGCCCGCCGAAGCAACCTCCCCTCTGCTGAGAGGCTGCACAAAAATTCGAGATTCTCTGGGCGATCTGCCATTGAAACAGGGCGCCTTTTTCTTTAAAGGCTCGCCATGACCCAGACAGCACATCCCGACAGTGTTCTCATCGTCGATTTCGGCAGCCAGGTAACGCAGCTGATCGCACGCCGCGTTCGTGAATCCGGCGTTTATTGCGAAATCGTCCCCTTCCAGTCCGCCGAAGAAGGCTTCCACCGCCTGAAGCCCAAGGCGATCATCCTGTCGGGAAGCCCCGCTTCCACGCTAGATGAGGGAAGCCCCCGCGCGCCGCAGGTGCTGTTTGACAGCGGTCTTCCGATTTTCGGCATCTGCTATGGCCAGCAGACCATGTGCGCCCAGCTCGGCGGCAAGGTCGAAGGTGGTCATCACCGCGAATTCGGCCGCGCCTTCCTCGAGGTCGAACAGGATTGCAGCCTTTTCGAAGGTCTATGGTCGGTCGGCTCGCGCCATCAAGTCTGGATGTCCCATGGCGACCGCGTCACCGCGATCCCGCCGGGCTTCAAGGTGCTCGCCACCTCGTCCAACGCACCGTTCGCCTTCATCGCCGACGAGGCGCGCAAGTATTATGCCGTGCAGTTCCACCCTGAGGTCGTTCACACGCCCGATGGCGCGAAGCTCATCCAGAACTTCGTGCAGAACATCGCCGGCATCAAGGGCGACTGGACCATGCATGCCTATCGCCAGAAGGCGGTCGAGCAGATCCGAGCCCAGGTTGGCGACAAGCGCGTCATCTGCGCGCTCTCGGGCGGCGTGGATAGCTCCGTCGCAGCCCTGCTGATCCACGAGGCCGTCGGCGATCAGGTGACCTGTATCCTCGTCGACCACGGGTTGATGCGCAAGAACGAGGCGGCCGATGTCGTTGCCATGTTCAAGGAACACTACAACCTGCACCTCATCCATGTGGATGCCGTCGACAAGTTCGTCGGCGAACTGGAAGGGGTTTCCGATCCGGAAACCAAGCGCAAGATCATCGGCCGCCTGTTCATCGAGACCTTCGAGGACGAAGCCAAGAAGCTCGGTGGCGCTGACTTCCTCGGCCAGGGCACGCTTTATCCCGACGTCATCGAAAGCGTCTCGTTTACCGGCGGTCCATCGGTGACGATCAAGAGCCACCACAATGTCGGCGGCCTGCCCGATCGCATGAACATGAAGCTCGTCGAACCGCTTCGCGAGCTTTTCAAGGACGAAGTGCGCGTGCTCGGCAAGGAGCTCGGCCTCCCCGATAGCTTTATCGGTCGCCACCCCTTCCCCGGTCCGGGTCTCGCCATCCGCTGCCCAGGCGGCGTGACGCGCGAAAAGCTCGACATCCTGCGCGAAGCCGATGCCATCTATCTCGACGAGATCCGCAAGGCCGGCCTCTACGACGCGATCTGGCAGGCCTTTGCCGTGCTGCTGCCGGTCCAGACCGTCGGTGTCATGGGCGACGGCCGCACCTATGAGTTCGTCTGCGCGCTGCGCGCCGTCACCTCGGTCGACGGCATGACCGCCGACTTCTACCACTACGACATGGAATTCTTGGGACGGGCGGCTACCCGGATCATCAACGAGGTCCGCGGCATCAACCGCGTCGTCTACGACGTGACGTCCAAGCCGCCGGGCACAATCGAGTGGGAATGAGGCAGGCGCCTTAACTCTGACAACGCCAATAGAACGGAGGGCCATCGCCCTCCGTTTTTTTTCTTGGCCCCTTCTCAGAAGCCGAAAGACTGCTGGGCCGGGGTCGTGTCGGGCAATTCGACACCTTCCAGCTCCAGCATACGCTGCTTGGAGTCCGATCCGCCGGGGGCGGAAAAGCCACCGATCTTGCGACCCGCCGCCAGAACCCGGTGGCAGGGAATGATCAGCGGGATCGGGTTCTTGGCCATGGCCTGGCCGATCGTCCAGGCGTCCGCCGGCCCAAGTTCCAGTGCCCCAGCGAGACCGCCATAGGTCGTGGTGCTCCCCCAGCCGAGACGGCGGGTGGCGAGATAGATCTGCCGGAACAGATCCGTCTGGGCAGAGAGGTCGAGAGGCAGGTCGGAGAAGTCGCTGCGTTCACCTTCAAAGTAGCCTCGCACACGATCGATGACTACCGCGATGTCCATGGTCGGAGACGCGCGCTCCGCAGCCGCAAAACGCCGGCGAATAGCGCGCTCTGCCTGCTCCGGCTCGTCACCCGGTAGATGAAAGCCGCAAATGCCCGCATCGGTCCAGGCGATCGCACAGGTGCCGCTCCTTGTTTCGAACACCGCAAAAACGTGGTTGGTCGCCATGATCAAGCATCCTCTCCTGACGGTGCAGGTTGGCCCGATCGGGGCGAACGATCAACCCGTTTCATGTAGGGATGCACAGACACCCAGCGGGTGCACAGCGAGGCCACGCGGTCGGCTTGCCAGCTATGTGATCGTCTTGCTATCCGTCGGTCACGAACAGGAGACCAGCGGCCCATGGCGATCACCATCTACGGCATCAAGAACTGCGACACGATGAAGAAGGCGCGCACCTGGCTCGACGAGCATGGCGTGGCGCATGACTTCCACGACTACAAGGCCAAGGGCATCGATGCGGCAACCCTCGACAGCTGGATCGGCAAGGTTGGCTGGGAAGTATTGCTCAACAAGGCCGGCACGACATTTAAGAAGCTCGACGACGACAAGAAGGAAGGGCTTGATGCCGCCAAGGCCAAGGCGTTGATGCTGAAGCAGCCGTCGATGATCAAACGGCCGGTGCTCGATGTGGACGGAGAACTCACCATCGGGTTCAAGCCGGAGATCTATCAGCAGACCTTCAAGGACTGATGGCATGGCGAAGACCACCCGCGCCACGCAGTTTCTCGACAAGGCCGGTGTGGCCTATACCACCGTGGCCTATGACTACGACCCGAATGCCGAGCGCATCGGGCTGCAGGCGGCGGAAGCGATCGGCGAGCATCCATCGCGGGTGCTGAAAACGCTGATGGCCGAGCTCGATGGCAAGCCGGTCTGCGTGGTCGTGCCCTCCGACAAGGAAGTGTCGATGAAGAAGCTCGCCAGCGCCTTCGGCGGCAAATCGGCGGCGATGATGAAACCGGCCAATGCGGAAAAGCTCACCGGCTTCGTCGTCGGCGGCATCAGCCCCTTCGGCCAGAAGAAGCAGGTGCCGACGGCTATCGAGATATCAGCCATGGACGAGGCGCTCGTCTACATGAATGGCGGGCAGCGCGGATTGCAGGTGCGGCTCTCGCCGCAGGATGCGCTGAAGGCGCTTGGCGCGATCGCGGCGCCGCTAATGGCCTGACCTTTGCCCATGGTCTGGACTTCGCCATCTTTCCCCTTAAGTCTGGCGTGACAATCAACACAGGAATGCCCGATGACCCTCCCCGATTCCTCCGCCTCCATTGATCCCGCCAAACTCGACAAGCTCGCCGATGTGGCGATCAAGGTCGGGCTGCAGCTGCAGAAGGGTCAGGACTTGGTGCTGACCGCGCCGCTCGTCGCCGTGCCGCTGGTGCGGCTGATCACGGCGCATGCCTATAAGGCGGGCGCCTCGACGGTTACGACCTTCTACTCGGACGAGGAGACGACGCTCGCCCGTTATCGTCACGGTCATGACGAAAGCTTCGACCGGGCGCCGAACTGGCTCTTTGATGGCATGGCCAAGGCTTACGAGAACGGCGCCGCGCGCCTTGCGATCGCTGGCGACAATCCGTTGCTGCTGTCGCAGGAAGACCCGACCAAGGTGGGGCGCGCCAACAAGGCGACCTCGATCGCCTACAAGCCGGCACTCGAGCATATCTCCAATTTCGACATCAACTGGAACATCTGCTCCTATCCCAACCCGTCCTGGGCGAAGCTCGTTTTCCCTGACATGCCGATCGAAGAGGCCGTGCGCAAGCTGGCGGATGCCATCTTTGCCGCGTCGCGCGTCGATCGCGATGATCCAATCGCGGCCTGGGCCGAGCACAACGGCGAACTCAAGAAGCGGTCGACCTGGCTGAATGGCGAGCGTTTTGCAGCGTTGCATTTCACCGGCCCCGGCACGGATCTCACTGTCGGTCTTGCGGACGGCCACGAATGGCATGGCGGCGCCTCAACGGCGAAGAACGGCGTGACCTGCAATCCGAACATCCCGACCGAGGAAGTCTTCACAACGCCGCATGCGCTGAAGGTGGAGGGCCATGTCTCCTCGACCAAGCCGCTCAGCCATCAGGGCACCCTGATCGACGACATCCAGGTGCGTTTCGAAGGTGGCCGGATCGTCGAGGCCAAGGCTTCCAAGGGCGAGGCCGTGCTCAACAAGGTGCTCGACACCGACGAGGGTGCGCGGCGCCTCGGCGAAGTGGCGCTCGTGCCGCATTCATCGCCGATCTCGGCCTCGGGCGTCTTGTTCTACAACACGCTGTTCGACGAAAATGCCTCCTGCCACATCGCGCTTGGCCAGTGCTATTCGAAGTGCTTCCTGGACGGCGCCTCGCTCAGCCAAGAGCAGATCAAGGCGCAAGGCGGCAATTCCTCGCTCATCCACATCGACTGGATGATCGGCTCGGACAAGGTGGATATCGACGGCATCCGTGCGGATGGTTCGAAGGTGCCGGTCATGCGTCAGGGCGAATGGGCCTGAGGGCAGTGCATTAAATGTCGAGATCGACCCACAGTGCCGCGTGATCGGAGGCCGCGTCCTGCGGCCTCTTCAGTTCCTCGTATGTGTCCCAGCGCTTCGGCCTCGATCCCGGCCACATGCCGGTGCGGATCACTCCGCCCTTTTCCACCTTGTCGATGAGGTTCGGCGAGAGCAGCAGATAGTCGATCTTGTTGCCCGGATTGCAGAGGCCATAGGTGCCCTTGTAGCCACCATCGTCGAAAGCCGGATGAGTGAAGGCATCGGTCATGCCGCCATGCTTGAGGAGCGGACTCAGGGGATCGCTGTCGGGCGTATCATTGAGGTCGCCGATGACAGCGACATAATCCCAGCCCTCGGCGATGCGCTCCTTAACGATCTCGGCAACGCGCGTCGCCTGGGCCTTGCGGCGCCGGTCGGACTCGGCCTTGCCGCCGAAACCCTTGCTCTTGAAGTGGTTGACCATCACCAGCAACCTGTTGCCGCTTGCGGTCGTCACCTCGAATTCCGGGCAGTCGCGGGAAAAGGTGATGCGGTCGCTGCCATCGGATAGCCGGTCGTCGACATGGCTGCGCATCCGGCCGATCGGAAATTGTGGGCCGGACATCAGGCCGACATCGATGCCGCGCTCGTCATTGCCATCGATCAGCATCACGTGGCGAAACGGTGTGCCTCCGATCGAGGCGAGAACCTCGTCGCTGAAGGCCTTGAGCACGGGGCGGCTTTCCGCTTCGACCACGCCCAGCACGTCCGCCTTCAGGTCGCGGATCACGCTCGCGGTGTTGCGCATGGCGTGTTCGTTGATTGGTTCGTCGCGCAGTTCGAGCGAGCCGACCCAATCGGCGCGACCAGACGCTGTGATCTCGACGCCGCCCGTGCTCGGCCGTTTCAGCAGGCCGCCGCGATTCCGGCGCAAAATGACAAAGGGTCCGGTGTCGCTCTTTTCCATTCCGAGCTCGACAATCAGATCCGCCATCTTCCTGCGGTCAGCAGGCGTATAGCTAACCTCGCCGAGCAAGGCGTTCAAAGCGGCGAATTTCTCGAGGACGGGGCGGCCGTCCTCCCAGGTCTCCAGGTTCATCGCCTTGGCGCGATCAAACAGGTTCTCGACGTTGTAGACTGCAAGGCGCATAACTCCCTCCCAGGCTCTCGATCTGGGACGGAGTCATATCAGACATTTGTGATGCGCGTCTGTCGCGAGATCTCGGAGATTTCCCGCGACAGACGCGCCGCCAAATTCCAATCAGCGATAATAGACGATCTTGCCGCCATTGAAGGCGGTCTCGACCCACAAGACGTTATGCACGGCAATGCCACGGACCTCAAGCGCTGCAGACAGGCTCGGATCTTCCGTCACGGCCGCCTGGGCAAGCCGCATGCTGTTGCCGGTGGGGTAGATGACCTGCATCGGATAGGTATGGCGGTCGACACCGCCGCGATCGACGCGGATCGCATTGACATTGCCATTATACTGCTTGCCGAAGAGGATTTCGCGGGGCGTCCAGCCGCCGGCCTCGACATAGGTTGCGGCACCGGCCGGAAGGGCGGCGAAAGTAGCCGCAGCAAGGGCTGCGGCGACGACGAGTTTCTTCATCATGATCATGCTCCTTTTCGCCGGACGCTTGGGAGCACATCCGGCTTCATCCGGACATGTGGAGATCGGAAGAATGGTTTTCCAGTATAATCACATCAGCTTGATCGGTTGCGCACAACCAATCGCGGTGACGGAGCGTTCGCGTCCGCCGATGCGGGCCGCAGTCTCGCAGCCCGACGAGGAATCATGACTGCAATTAGCCCTGGCGGGCCTTGCGGGCGGCGTAGCGACGGTCGCGCTCGGCCTTGCGGGCGGCTTCGTCTTCGACGACGCGGCTGATGCGCGATGCTTCCGCGTGTTCGCGGGCGTCCTTCTCGGCATTTGCCGCAGCGATCGCGGCTTCTTCGCGTTCGCGGGCTTCCTGTTCGGCGCGGATCTTTTCCTCGGCCTTCAGGCGGTCGCGTTCGGCATGGCGCTTGACGCGCTCTTCGGCACGGGCCGCGCGTTCTGCCATGCGTGCTTCACGCTCAGGATCGGCAGCGGCATGGGCGGCCTTGTAAGCCTGAAGCAGCGCTGCCTTGGCGTCGGTTGCGGTGGTACGGCGCTCGGCGAGGCCATGGTCTCTCGTAAATTTCATTGGGGCTCCGATCTCTTGGAACTGGGGTCAGGTACGGGCGCGCTTGGCGACGAGGGCCGCCGTTGCGCTTTCGCGCGCTTCGCGTTCGCGTGTCAGACGGGCTTCGCGCAGGCGCAGCGTCTTCTCGTCACGGGCAGAGGTAATCGCATCCTGCTCGTCGATCGCGCGACCGCGGGCCAGAAACTGCGACTGCGTCTTCGCAAAGGCGAGTTCGGCGGTCTGGCGCGACTTGGTGAGTTGCTCGGTCATGTCATCTCCTTTCAGGAGGCTTGCCCATGTCGGGCAATAAAAAAAGGCCAGGCAAACCGCCTGACCTTCCGTGGGATCGTGCCTTCGACAGTGCCAGTACATCCGTGGTCAAAGGAAAGCGGATCCCGGATCTATCAGGCTGCCTGCAGGTTGCAGGCCGACATCTTGCCCGACTTGTTGTCGCGCTCCATGTCGTAAGCCAGCTTCTGGCCTTCAACGATTTCGCGCATGCCCGACCGTTCAACGGCAGAGATGTGAACGAAAGCGTCCGGGCCGCCGTTGTCAGGCTGAATGAAGCCGAAGCCCTTGGTGGAATTGAACCATTTTACTGTGCCAGTGGTCATGATGAACCCTTTCATAGCGCATAGAGTGCCCCAGCGCGGATGCGCTGCGGAGGTAACGATTTTTGAAAGAAGGTTCGACAGGGCGCAAATGATGCGCGGTAACCAAAGCTCAGCAAGCAAATATCGATGACCAATAGATAGACGCCTTCCTAATGAATGTCAACCATCGGTTTTCATTCCGGCTCTAATCTCAATCAAAAGTGTAATTTGCGCGATTGCAACCGCATCCCGTTTTCTGCATCAAATGCTCGCGACGGCGGCCTTGAGTTTCGCCAAGAAGCCTTTGCGCTTCTCTTCCGTCGCGCGGTCCATGTCGTGCAGCGCCAGCATGCGAAAATCGACGGACTTGGCGCAGAAGGCGGCCACACCGCGCTTCAGGATGCGTTTGACAGGATTGCCCATATAGAGATGAACCACCCACCACGGAGAACCGGTGGAGGTGACGACCCAGAAGCTCTTGATATGGGTCATCTGCGGCACGATCCGTCCGCCGGCCTTGTCGTGGTCGAAAGCGACGCCGGGCACGAAGATGCGGTCGATGAAGCCCTTCATGATGGCCGGCAGATTGAACCACCACTGCGGAAAGACGAGCACCAGCCCGTCGACTGCCTTCAGCCGCTCGACAATGCCTAAGACGTCTTCAGGTGATTGATAGCCCGGCTCCATATAGGCCGCCCGCTCGGCGGCCGTCAGGCGCGGGTCGAAGTTCTCGGCATAGAGATCGAGCAGGTCGACCTGATGGCCCTTTGCTTCCAGCGTTTGCACCACGGCCCGTGCGGCAGACGCGGCAAAGCTCTCCGGCAGGGGATGGGCGAGCACGACGAGGAACCGTCGGGCGACCATCAGAAGAGGCTACCCTGCCCGGCGGGCGGCTCGCTCTTGCGGGCCGGCCTGGACACGGCGGCTGCGCGGGCCGGCTGCGGGGCAGACGGTTCCGGCGGGGACACGCCCTCGCCAGCAACGGCATCTACTCGCCCATCGGCGAATTCGATCGCGATCGCCTGGCCATGCGACAGTCCGTCGGCGCGCGAAACCGGGCGATCATTTTCGTCGCGGATCACGGCATAACCGCGCGCCAGTACGTTCTTGTAGGAGAGTGACTGCAGCACACGATCCTGCGACACCAGTGACTGTCGGGCACGGCGCAGGTCGTTCATCACGGCGCTGTCGGCACGGCGACCGAGGCTTTCCAGCCTGTCCTTCGAGCGCTCCGTCATCGCCTTCAACCGCGCCGGAACTGCCGTCAACGTTGCATCGAAACGCCCGAGGCGGGCCTTGTTGCGCTCGATCAGCCGCTCGATGACCCGTTCGGCGCGCACGGCATTTTCCGTGAGTTTCTGCTTACGCTCCACCAGTCTGCGCGCCAGCATGTCGGGCGACAGTTTCGCCGCTGCGCGCTCGAAGCTGCGGCGCTTGTTCATGGTGTTGAGTTCGAGGCTGCGGCCGAGACCTGCGGCCGCCTCGTCAAAACGGCGGCGCGGCAAGGCCAGCAACTGGTCCAGCGAAGGCAGCGCCCGCACAAGGCTGCGCAGGTTCTGGCGGCGAGTGTCCATCTGGCGGTTCATCGCGCCGGCAAGCCGGGCAGACAGCGTGGCCACCTGCGCCTCAAGATCCGCCTTCACGGGCACTGCCATTTCCGCCGCCCCCGTTGGGGTCGGCGCACGGACGTCTGCCGCATAGTCGATCAGCGTCCAGTCAGTCTCGTGGCCGACCGCCGAAATCAGCGGAATGCTGCTCGCAGCCGCCGCACGGACCACGGCCTCGTCGTTGAAACTCCAGAGGTCCTCCAGGCTGCCGCCGCCGCGCGCCACGATCAGCACGTCAGGCCGCGGCATCGGCCCGCCGGGCTCCAGCGCGTTGAAGCCTTGGATGGCGTTCGCCACCTCGTCGCCTGATCCCTCACCCTGGACCTTGACCGGCCAGACCAGCACATGCACCGGGAAACGGTCGGAGATGCGGTGCAGGATATCGCGGATGACGGCACCGGTCGGCGAAGTCACGACGCCGATGACCTTCGGCAGGAAGGGCAGAAGCTGCTTGCGCGCGGGGTCAAACAGGCCCTCGGCCGTAAAGCGACGCTTACGCTCCTCGATCAGGGCCATCAGCGCGCCCGCACCGGCCGGCTCCATCTGCTCGATGACGATCTGGTATTTCGACGAACCCGGGAAGGTCGTGACCTTGCCGGTGGCGATCACCTCCATGCCCTCTTCCGGGCGATATTTCAGCTTGGAAAAGGAGCCCTTCCAGATCACCGCATCAATGCGCGCCTTGTCGTCCTTCAGGCTGAAATAGGCATGGCCCGAGGAATGCGGCCCGCGATAGCCGGAGATTTCGCCGCGCACCCGCACATGATCGAAGGATGTTTCGATGGTGCGCTTGATCGAGCCCGAAAGCTCCGAAACGGAAAATTCGGTGAGGTTCGTCGGCGAATCGTTGTCGAAGAAATTGCTCATGCCCCTTCCCTAGCGGAAAACGGGGCCAAGATCAGCCCAAAGCACCCGTCATCAAGCGCTTTCCGCTCACGGCAGGTCCACCCTGTAAATCTGCATCCCGGAGGCGCCTTCGACGGGCACGGGCCTGAGATAGGCGGGCACCTCCCCCTTCATCATGCCGGCATAGAGCCCGTCGACTTTTGTCGACGCGATGTTTTGTGTGGGCGTGAGGTCGGGGCAGAAGACGAGGATCGTCGCCCCGGCGCCGCGCAGGAAGGCGGCTGCCTCCTCCGGCTCGGCCAGCCCGACATGCAGTTCGGTCAGCATGCCACCCTGATTGCGGTGATAGGGGCCGGACAGGACGCGGTGGCGGGTGAAACGCAGGATTTCCGGGCCTAGATCCACAGCTGCGACCACCACGCCATCCGGCAGGCTGCTCAGGGCCGCAAATCCTGCCGGCGCGTCACAGGCCGGCTTGGCCCCAGCCATGGCGGCCGGTGTCTGAGCAAGCCCCTTCATCCGGTTGGTTACACCCGCCGTTCCCTCGACAAAAAGCACCCCGGACAGCGCCCAGGCGCTCGGCACGGACAGGAAGGCGGCGAGCGCAAAAAGCAGGCCCGTGCCAAGCTGCTGCGGCTCCTCGCGCGCCTTGCGCCTCAGTTCGCCGATCAAAAGCGCCAGCGGCGGGATGGCGAGCAAATTGGCGAAAATCGCCCCGCGCACCTGAATCAGCGCAATGACGAAAGAGACTGCTATCAGACCGAGCATGATCGCATGGCTGCGGATCCGGTCACCATTGACGAGGCGAAACAGGCAGACGCCAATGGCGAAGAAACCGACGGCGTAGAAGCCTCCGAAGGCTGCGGGGTCCTTGGCGAGTTGATCGACAAAGGACTGGGCCTCGATGACGCCGGAAAGCCAGAGCGTGTGCAGCAATGGATCGAGTTCGTTCAGCGGGTTCTGCAGGCATTGCGGCGCGATAGCCAGGGTGCCGGCCAACACCAGGGCGCCGGTCACGCCGATCGCCGCAATCCGCAACCGACGATCGCCCATGCGCGGAAGCTGCGTGGCAATGAAGAGGGACGCGGCTCCGATGCCGACGACCGCATAGAAGCCGACCGAAAGGCTGTCGCAGGTCACCACCGCATACTGGACCGATGGCACGGTGGCAAAGAACATGGCAGACAGGCTGACTAGAAGCGTCAGGGAGAAGGCGCGCGCCGCCCTCGCATAAACCTCACCCTCGAGCGCCCATAGGATGCCGACGGTGGCACAGGCGGTCGCCACCAGGGGCGTGGTCTCGGCGCCGATGGCGATCGCGAGTGCGGCTGCGAGGCCGGCGAACGCATGACCAACGAGCCCACGCGCCGGATCGACCAGCCCCGCAGCCATGGTCGCGACCAGAACCAGCTGGACATTGTGATGGTCGATCGAGCCCGGCAGGAAGCGGTTGCCGGTGACGACGAAGACCGCCGTCAGCATCAGTGCCAGATGCATGGTGACATCATCGCCCATGCGGCGGGCTGCAACGGCGACCGCCGCCATCAGCGGCAGAATGAGAAGGAAGGGCCAGACAAGCAGGGCCAGTGCCTCAGCTTGCTCCATCGGCACAAACTGGGCGAATAGGCGGATCAGCAGCGCGATCGGCAGATCGATCAGGCGGGACCAATGCATCAGCGTGCCGCCAACAAGCCCCAGCCGATACTGCGTCAGGTCGAACCAGGACTGACCGGCAAGCAGATCACGCACCTGCACGAGCCGCAGGACATCGTCGTTGTCGGCTCCCACATAGTCCCGGGCGGCCGGCAGGTTGAGCGCAGCCAGCACCACCATGGTCACGATACCGTAAACCAGCGCCCAGAAAAGGAGCGGGCGCGGCGCCCGGGCTTTCGACGCGCCAGGCAAGGTGATGTCGGCCATGCTTCGTCAAACCTCCGGGTCCGTCTCGGGCGTTTCTTCGAGGGAAACAACCGGCAGACCGTATTTCAAACACTGCGGTGGCCTGAAACCTAGCCTTAACCTTCTCAAGAAATAGTAAAACCAATGGTGGCCGCAGGCTGCCCGAACCCCAGCGCTTCAGAGCAGGTCCCGATGAGCCAGCAGGCCAGCCCTTCCCTCGACATCGCCGTTCTCCTGCCCTGCTACAACGAGGCGGCAACTATCGGCCAAGTGGTGAGCGATTTCCGCGCGGCCCTGCCCGAGGCGAAGATCTATGTCTATGACAACAACTCGACCGACGGCACGGCGCTGAAGGCGATGCTCGCGGGCGCGACCGTCGTGCGCGAACGCCGCCAGGGCAAGGGCCATGTGGTGCGCCGCATGTTCTGCGATATCGATGCCGACATTTACATCATGGCCGATGGCGACGGGACCTATGGCCCTGCAGATGCCGAGGAGCTGATCCGCACGCTGATCACCGAACGTGTCGACATGGTGGTCGGCACCCGACGCGGGGTGCATGACGACGCCGGTCGCCAGGGCCATGCCTTCGGCAACCGACTGTTCAACCAACTTTACCGCGTGCTGTTCGGCAATGATTTCACCGACATCCTCTCCGGCTACCGCGCCTTTTCGCGCCGCTATGTGAAGAGCTTTCCCGCCGTTTCCGCGGGCTTCGAAATCGAGACGGAAATGTCCGTGCACGCCTCGCGGCTGAAGCTTCCGGTCTGCGAGATCGAACTCGACTACGGACGCCGGCCGGAAGGCTCGCATTCCAAGCTTTCGACCTTCAAGGATGGCTTCAAGATCCTCTGGATGTTCGCCATGCTCATGAAGGAAACGCGACCTTTCGCCTTTTTCGGCCTGATCGCGGCCGGCCTGATGGGTGTCAGCCTCGCGGCCATGGCGCCCGTTCTCTACGAATTCTTCACTACCGGGCTCGTCTCGCGCATGCCGACCTGGATCGGCGCCATGGCGCTGATGATGATGTCCTTCCTGTCGTTTACGGCAGCGCTCATTCTCGATTCGCTCGCGCGCTCCAGGGCCGAACAGCTCCGGATCCACTATCTAACGCTGCCGGCACTTGCCCCTTCGACTCCCGCCAAGGAGCCGGCAACGGAAGTGGGGAAACCGCGGCGTGAACGGTCGTCGAAGGTTTCGACAAAGGACGCATCGCGGGCGGCATGAGAAAGTTTCTGCGCTTCGCCATCGTCGGCGCTACCGGCTTCCTTGTGGATGCCGGTGTGCTCTGGCTGTTCCTGAGCTTCACGCCAATCGGCCCGTTCGCCGGCCGGATCGGCGCGATTGCCGTTGCCATGACCACGACCTGGCTTCTGAACCGGCACTTCACCTTCGGCGCATCGAAGCGCTCAGTCGTCAGCGAAGGCTTTCGCTACGGCTTTATCGGTGTCGTGACGTCGCTGATCAATTACGGGGTCTATGCCCTGCTCCTGATCGGCGCACCGCTGCTCAGCCCCTATGCCGCTCTGGTCTTTGCCTCCATCGCGGCCATGCTGTTCAGCTTCTTCGGCTATTCGCGCTACGTCTTCAGACGCTGACGGGTAAGCGGTTGGTTAGACCGCTTCCCAACCGTCCTTCTCGGCGGCGCGGTAGATCGCGTCGATCAGCTTCTGGTTTGCCTTGGAGCTTTCCAGTGTGACGACCTCCCCCTTGGTGCCAGCCACGGCGCGGGCAAAGGCCTCTGCCTCCAGCTTGTACTGGCGGCTGTCGGGGAAGCGGAAGATCTGCGAGACGTTGTGACCGCGATTGGTGAGTTCGACTTCCTCGGCACCCCAGCGATCGGCGTTGAAGGGTGACTTCACCTCGATGAAGCCGTCAGTGCCGTGGAAGACCATCAGCTGGCGGTTGGCCATCTGGGTCGAGACATAGAAGTTCAGTTCGAAATCGGCAAAGTCAGCCTTCACGCTCGCATAGATATCCGTGCCGAAATCCGGATCACGCTCGATGGTCGACTGGACGCGGACCGGCTCCTTATCCGTGACGAAGCGGGTGGTGATCGTCGGGTAGACACCGATATCGGGCAATGCACCGCCGCCAAGCTCGGGGATATTGCGCATGTTGTCAGGGTCGCGATTGAAGTAGGTGAAGGAGCCCTGGACCATCTTCAACGTGCCGATCGCGCCCTCGGCCAGCAGTTCGCGGACCTTCAGCCAGACCGGTGCGTAAGTCACCATATAGGCTTCCGTGATCAGCACCTTGTTGCGCTCGCGGGCCGCGATGATCTCGTCGATCTCTTCAGCCTTTAGCGCGATCGGCTTTTCGCAGAGCACATGCTTGCCGGCGTCAGCGGCCTTGATCGCCCACTCGACATGCTGCGAGGTCGGCAGCGGAATATAGACGGCATCGATGAGGTCGGAGGTCAGCATCTCCTCGTAGGAGCCGAAGGCATGCGGCACCGAAAAGCGATCGGCCATCTCGCGGGCTCTCGCCAGATCGCGGCTGGCGATCGCTGTCACCACGGCATTTTCGGCATCCTGGATCGCCGGCACGACAAGCTCGCGACCGATCTTGGCCGTCGACAGAATTCCAAAACGCAGCATCTTTATTCCTCCTCCAAAATGTCGCGGCGGACATTAGGCGAAGCACAGGCGGGGCGCAACGGGTTGTCAGACAATCTGCCCGCGCGGACAGAAAGGCGAATGGCCGAATATGTCCCATCTTCGTCCGCTCCGCGCATGGTGTCCTGAATGCGAGGACATATGCTAGATGTCATCGCAACGACAGGAGACGAATATGTCCGCTCATAATACCGCCCTCATCGTGGTCGACGTCCAGGAAAGCTTTCGCCATGCGCCCTATTGGGACGCATCAGAACTTCCCGCTTACCTTTCGAGGCAGCAGGCGCTGATCGATGGCGCAAAGGCCGCCGGCATGCCGATCGTGCAGATCTTCCATGTCGACACGGACGCGGCCTTCCGGCTGGAAAGCGGCCTCATCCGGGCACTCGACGAGATCTCCATCGACCCCGAAGTAACCTTCCACAAGGGCGTGCATTCCGCACTAGTGGACACCGGTCTCGAGGCCTGGCTGCGCGAAAAGAGCATCTCCCGCGTGGTCGTCTCGGGCATCCGCACCGAGCAGTGCTGCGAGACCACGACGCGCCATGCATCCGATCTCGGCTTCGCGGTCGACTTCGTCACCGAGGCGACGCTCACCTTCCCCATGACGCATGCATCCGGCCGGGTCTTTACCGCCGACGACATCCGTATGCGCACGGAGCTGGTGCTCGCCAACCGCTTCGCTCGGATCGTGACCGTCGAGCAGGCGCTTGCGCCGCTGTCGGCCGCCGCCTGAGACCACCCACGATGGACGTGATCCCGGTCTTCATCCTCGTTCCGCCCGACACGCTGCTGATCGACATCGCCGGTCCGCTGGAGGTGCTGCGCTACGCGAACCAGGAACAGGACCGGGTCCGTTTCGACTATCGCTACATTTCTGCCCAATCGCGGCAGCAGACCTCCATCGGGCTCATGATTGACGGTCTCGAACCCCTGCCTGAGACGCTGCCTGAGAATGCGATCCTTGTCATTTCCGGCAGCCTTACCGTCGGCGCGGAAGAGATCGCCCGCGAGGCCGAACTGAAGATACTGACGCGCTGGCTCGCCCGCACGGTCAGGCCAGACACGCGGCTCGTCACCATCTGCTCCGGCGCGCTGCTTGCTGCGGCCGCCGGGCTGATGGAGGGCTATCAGTGTACCACGCACGCAGATTGCCTCGACGAACTCCGGGCACTTGCCCCAACGGCGAGTGTTCTGGAGAACCGGCTTTATGTCGAAGATGGCAACCGCTTTTCGAGTGCGGGCATCTCGACCGGCATCGACCTCATGCTGCATGTCGTCAGCCGCTTCGCCTCGCCGCAGGCAGCACTGTCTGCCGCGCGCAAGATGGTCATCTATCTCCGGCGCAGCGGCCAGGACCCTCAGCTCTCGCCCTGGCTTTCGGGCCGCAACCATATTCATCCGGCCATCCACCGGGCCCAGGATGCGATCATGGCGGATCCAGCGCGCGACTGGTCGCTGCCGGGGCTCGCCGAGATCGCGCATTTGAGCGAACGGCATCTGTCCCGCCTCTTCCGCGAACATGTCGGTCAGTCGGTTGTCGACTACGTCAACCTGATGCGGGTGACGCTGGCGCAGGAATTGCTCATGCAAAGCAGGCTAGACATGGAGAGCCTCGCTTTGCGCGCAGGCTTTGCCTCCTCGCGCCACATGCGCCGGGTCTTTTCCCAGCATCACGGCCTGTCGCCCAGCGCCTTTCGCAAGACTGGGACCTGAAAGCGGCACCGACACTGGAAAGCCGCAATACGAGGCCCATATCGAGGTCGGGACTGGGCTATTGATAGTCCAGCTTCAGAACCCATCAATGATTTTCAATGGTGCCTTCGACTTACGCTTGATAGCGTCGACCCTTGATCCCCCATCTCTTCCCGAGGCTTTCCATGCAGAAACGTGCTCTCGGCCGCACCGGCCTTTCGATCGCTCCCGTCGTGCTCGGCGGCAATGTCTTCGGCTGGACGGCCGACGAGAAGACGTCCTTCGACATACTCGACCGTTTCTTCGAGGCCGGCTTCAATACGATCGATACCGCCGACATGTATTCGCTCTGGGTCGACGGCAATGTCGGTGGCGAAAGCGAGACGATCATCGGCAATTGGCTGAAGCGCGGCGGTGTGAAGCGCGAGGATGCCGTCATCGTTACCAAGGTCGGCGCCGATCTCGGCGGCAAGAAGCGGGGCCTCAGTGCCCGCCGCGTTGCAGAGGCCGTGGAGGATTCGCTTCGCCGCCTGCAGACCGATTATATCGATCTCTATTTGGCCCATTGGCCGGATGCCGAAACGGACGATGAGGAAAGCCTGACCGCCTTCGCCAAGCTGAAAGATGCCGGCAAGGTGCGCGCGATCGGCTGCTCCAACCTCGACGCCGAACAGCTGCAGGCGACCTTCGATGCGGCAGCCAAGGCCGGCGTCGGGCGCTATGACGTGATCCAGCCGGAATACAATCTCTATACCCGCTCGAAATTCGAGGGTGAACTCGCAGAGCTCTGCCAGCGCGAAGAGATCGGCGTCATCACCTATTATGCGCTGGCCTCCGGTTTCCTCACCGGCAAGTATCGCAGCGCTGCCGATACCGAAGGCAAGGCGCGGGGCGAGGACATGGAGCCCTATCTCAACACGCGCGGCTTCGATATATTGGGCGCCCTCGACCAGGTGGCGGCTGAAACCGGCACCAGTCCGGCATCCGTCGCGATCGCCTGGATCGCCGCACAGCCCGGCGTCACCGCACCGATCGCGTCCGCCACCAGCCTCAGACAGCTCGAGAGCCTGATCGCGGCCGGAAAACTGCAGCTGACGACCGCGCAGATGAACCAACTCAATCAAGCCGGAGCATGATCATGAAGACCCGCAGACTCGGCACCCTCACCACTTCGACCATCGGCCTCGGCTGCATGGGCATGAGCCATGGCTATGGCACCAATATCGACGAGGCGGCGGCGCAGAAGCTGTTCGACCACGCGGTGGAGCGTGGCGTCACCTTCTTCGACACGGCGGAGGTCTATGGCCCCTTCACCAATGAGGAACTGGTTGGCAAAGGCTTACGCCAGCATCGCGACCAGGTGGTAATCGCCACCAAGTTCGGCTTCACCATCGGCGACGAGGCCAAGGCCGCACGCCCCTCCGGCCTCGACAGCCGCCCGGAACATGTGCGGGCCGTCGCCGAGGCGTCGCTGAAGCGGCTCGGCGTCGAGGTCATCGATCTCTTCTATCAGCACCGCGTCGATCCTGATGTTGCGATCGAGGAGACCGTCGGCGTGATGGCGGACCTCGTTAAGGAAGGCAAGGTCAAGGCGTTGGGCTTGTCCGAAGCAAGTGCTGCGACGCTGCGCCGGGCGCACGCCGTGCACCCGATCTCGGCCATTCAGAGCGAATATTCGCTCTGGACCCGCGACCCCGAAACCAACGGCGTGCTCGACACCTGCCGCGAACTCGGCATCGGCTTCGTGCCGTTTTCGCCGCTCGGTCGCGGCATGCTGACCGGCGCCCTGAAGGATCTCTCCAAGCTTGGCGAAAACGACTTCCGCCGCGGGTTGCCGCGCTTCGACCAAGAGAACTTCGACGCCAATCTGGCGCTTGTCACCGCGCTCGAAACCATGGCGGCGGACAAGGGCGTGAAGCCCGGCCAGCTGGCGCTTGCCTGGGTACTCGCCCAGGGCAATTTCATCGTGCCGATCCCCGGCACGACCAAGATCGCCAATCTCGACAGCAACATCGATGCGACCGGGATCACGCTCTCGGCCGACGAGCTCGCCACGCTGTCTTCCGTCGTCTCGCCTGACAAGGTGGCCGGCGCACGGTATGGCGAGGCCATGGCGAAGATGGCGGGACGGTAAGTCGCTCGGCTGGTTTGACGCAGTCCGGACGCAAAACCGCTGACGCACTTTTGCTGGACATGCTTTGTCAAGCAAAGCGTCGGCTACCCGCCACGCAGAGAACGACCAGCAGGGCTGTCGCCAGCATGGGAAGGCTCACCTTCTCATGCAACAGCCCTGCGGCGAGCACGAAACCGAGAAAGGGTTGCAGCAGCTGCAGCTGCCCGACAGAGGCAATGCCGCCCAGTGCCAGACCGCGATACCAGAAGATGAAGCCGATCATCATGCTGAACAGCGAGACGTAAGCGAGAGCCAACCAGCCGGATGTCGAAACGGCGGTAAGATCCTCCGGCACGCTCCAGAGCGCCAGTGGCAGCATCACCGGGAGCGACAGCACCAGCGCCCAGCTGATCACCTGCCAGCCGCCAAGCCGACGCGACAGCCGCGCGCCTTCGGCATAACCCAGGCCACAGGCGATCACTGCGGCAATCATCAACACTGCGCCTTGCAGCGCCATGTCCGCCGTCGCCAACAGCGCATAGCCGGCCACGAGCCCCGCTCCCGTGACGGAGAACATCCAGAAAACAGCAGAGGGGCGTTCCCCCGCCCGCAAGACGCCGAACAGCGCGGTGCAGAGCGGTAGCAATCCGATGAACACGATCGACTGGGCGGAATTGATGCTCTGCAGCGCCAGCGCCGTCAGCAGCGGGAAGCCGACAACGACGCCAAGCGAGACGATGGCCAGTGGCAACAGATCTCCGCGCAGGGGGCGCTTCTCCCGCATCGCGATAAGCAGGGCAGCTCCCAGAAGTGCGGCGATCACGGCCCGCGCCGAAGTCAGGAACAGCGGGGCGAAATCGGCAAGCCCCACCCGCGTTGCCGGCAGTGAACCGCTGAAGATCAGCACGCCGATGAAACCGCTTGCCCAGGCTTTCCAAGACGTCGTCATTCTTATCTCCTTCTTTCCTGCCCTCCCCTATCGCGCGAAGGGGCTGGCGCATCCAGAAACGGAGCGATACAATCTGGCCAAACTGTATTGATGACAAAGGCCATACAGATGAACGAGCGCGTTCAACCACCGGAGCTGCCCGCCTCAAGGACGGCCCATGTCATGGCCGTTATTCAAGGCCGCATCGGTTCGGGTCAGCTCGTACCAAACGACCGTCTGCCCTCGATCCGGCGGCTGGCTGCGGAGCTTTCGGTATCGCCCTCGACCGTGGTCGAAGCCTATGACCGGCTCTCCGCCGAGGGCTTGATCCGGGCTCGCCCCGGCTCCGGCTTCTTTGTCACCGAGGCCGGCCGCACGCCCGCACCACTTGTCCGGCTTGAGCCGCCAAGGCCCCCGGAAGTCGATCCCTTCTGGGTAGCGCGTCAGGCGCTGGACGCCGATCCAGGCACATCGAAGCCCGGCTGCGGCTGGCTGCCGCCGGACTGGATGCCGACCGCCCTCCTGCATGCCGGCATGCGAAACGTGCTCCGCCAAGCGCCCAGCCTCATGACGGATTACGGACCCTCGCGCGGCAGTGCTGGCCTCCGGCGCTTCGTCGAGATGCGACTGCGTCAGCAGTCGATTACGCTGTCCGGAGATCAGGTGCTGCTTACAGGCTCTGCCACCCAGGCGCTCGATCTGGTCTGCCGGCTGCTTTTGCGCCCCGGCGACAGGGTGATCGTCGACGATCCCTGCTACTTCAATTTCCAGACGCTGCTGAGGGCCCATCAGGCCGTTGCGATCCCTGTGCCCTACACCTCAGATGGACCCGACATCGCCGCATTCGAGGCCGCTGTGACGCGCGAGGCGCCGCGGCTTTATCTCACCAATTCCGGCCTGCACAATCCGACCGGCGCGACGCTATCGCCGCAGATCGCCTTCCAGCTGCTCGGCATCGTCGCCCGTTCGGACATGCTGGTCGTCGAGGACGACATATTCGCGGACTTCGAACCGGAGCCGGCAATCACGCTTGCCACGCTCGCCGGGCTTTCCCGCGTCATCCGCATCGGCAGCTTTTCCAAGACCATTTCCGCCTCGCTGCGCACCGGCTTCATCGCCGCCGACCCCGAGCGCATCCGCATGCTCACCGACCTGCAGGTCGCCATCCAGTTCGGCGGACCGAGCCAGGTGGCGACCGAGGCGATCCACGGCGTTCTCGCAAGCGGCGGCTATCGCAAACACCTTGAGCAATTGCATCGACGCCTCGACACGGAGCGGCGCGCGACCGCAACCCGGCTCTGCGACCTCGGCATCGCGCCGGTTCTGATGCCACGCGGCGGGCCTTATCTCTGGTGCCGGATGCCCCAAGGTGTCAGCTCCACCGCGCTTGCGCAGGCCGCCCTGCCGCAGGGCGTGGTGCTGGCGCCAGGCAATGTCTTCAGCCCCTCGCTGTCATCAGACGGCTTCATGCGCTTCAACGTCGCGCATATGGGCGATGCGCGCCCGTATCGGGTGCTGGAACGGGCGTTGAAGACGTTGGCAAACACGTGAAGTCAGGATCTTGATGCTGGCCGCGCAATAACCTGAGTTTTTCTATCTTGTTTGCAAAAGCATTTCGCAGTAGGTGGCTGCCATCGTGTTTTGCAGGATCCTCCCATGACCAAATTTTCTTCCGCATTGCTTGCCGCCGGCGTGGCCGCCTTCGGCTTTCTGGCCACATCCGCTTCAGCGGCAACGCAGTATCCGCTGACGATCCAGAATTGCGGCGTCGACGTCACCTTCACGAAGGCGCCGGAACGTGCGGTCGGTCTCGGCCAGAACAGCGCGGAAATCCTTCTGCTGCTCGGCCTCGAAGACAAGATGGCGGGCACGGCCTTCTGGCCGAGCAAAGTGCTCCCGGAACTGGCCGAGGCCAATGCCAAGGTCAAGCTGCTCACCGTTGAGTTCCCGACCTTTGAAGCCATCCTTTCGGAAAACCCGGATTTCGTTGCCGCCGCCCTGCCGAGCCTGATTGGACCGGACAGCAAGGTCGCCAAGCGCGAAGACTTCACCAAGCTTGATATCCCGACCTATCTTTCGCCGAGCACCTGCCTGGAGAAAAAGGACGACACAGATCTCTACGGAGCCCGTGACAAGCTCTGGAGCATGGACAGCCTCTATCAGGAGATCGACGAACTCTCGCAGATCTTCGACGTCGCCGATCGCGGCCAGGCGTTGATCGCCGATTTCAAGGCCCGCGAGGCAGCTCTTCGCGCCTCCGTGCCGGCCTCGAACGAGAAGCTCTCCTACGTCTTCTGGTTCTCCAGCCAGTCGCCGTCTGCCGATGCCTATCTCGGCGGCAAGAACGGTGCATCCGGCTATATCGCCGACGTGCTTGGCGGCGTGAACGCGATCGACACGGAAGCCGAATGGCCGGCGCTCGGCTGGGAGAGCATCATCGCTTCCAACCCCTCCGTCATCGTCGTCGCCAGCCTCGACCGCAACCGCTGGGAACTCGACAAGCCGGAAGCCAAGATTGCCTTCCTGACCTCTGACCCCGCGACCAGCCAGATGCCGGCTGTCAAGAACAACGCCATCGTCGTCATGGACGGCCAGGCGATGAACCCGACGATCCGCACCATCTATGGTGCCGAACAGGTTTCCGAGCAGCTGAAGGCACGCGGTCTGATCAAGTGACACGGTCGGCAGGTACAGCGCAGGTGTTTCGCGTTTCAGCGCTGGTCGCGCTGGCGCTGACTGCCGTCGTCTTCGTGGTGGCTCTGAGTGTCGGGATCGGTGATCTGCCGATCCCGATCAGCACCACTTTCCTTGCGATCTCCAACAAGCTCGGCTGGACGACAGCCGAGCTCAATCGCATCCATGAAGCCGTGATCTGGGACTACAGGCTGAGCCGGGCGCTTGTCGCGGCCTTCTGCGGTGCGGGGCTCGCGATCTCGGGCGCCATCATGCAGTCGCTTCTGCGCAACCCGCTGGCCGAACCCTATGTGCTCGGCATTTCGGCTGGCGCCTCCACAGGGGCCGTCGGTATCGTCATCCTCGGCTTCGGTTCAGGTGCTGTCTCCCTCTCGGCCGGCGCTTTCGCCGGGGCCTTTGCCGCCTTCCTCTTCGTCGCGCTCCTCTCCAACGGCACGCGGGGCGGGGCCGACCGCACGATCCTCGCCGGCGTTGCTGCATCCCAGCTCTTCAACGCCGCCACCTCCTATATCGTCACCACTGCCGGCAATGCCCAGCAGGCGCGTGATGTGATGTTCTGGCTGCTCGGCAGCTTCGGCGGCGTGCGCTGGCCGGAGTTCATGCTGGTCTCCGTGGTCGTCGGGTTTGGCCTGATCGCCTGCCTCGCCTATTCCCGCATCCTCGACGCCTTCGCCTTTGGCGACGAGGCTGCCGCAGCACTTGGCGTCAATGTCGGTCGCGCCCGGCTCGCGCTCTTCTGTCTCACCGCCATGCTGACGGCGACGATCGTCAGCATGGTCGGCTCGATCGGCTTTGTAGGCCTCGTCATCCCGCATGCTGCGCGCTTCCTCGTCGGACCGCTCCACATCCGCCTGCTTCCGGCCTGCGCCATCGGCGGCGCCATCTTCATGGTGCTTGCCGATATCGCCTCTCGGATCCTGGTTCCGCAGCAGGTGCTGCCCATCGGCGTCGTGACCGCGCTCGTCGGCGTGCCTGTCTTCTCGATCATCCTCTATCGTTTCCAGCGCCCGACATGAGCATCACGGCCGATACCATCACCTGGAAGATCGGGTCGAAGACCATTCTCGACCGGGTGAGCTTTGCCGCACGCCCCGGCGAGACGCTTGGCCTGCTCGGCCCCAACGGCTCCGGCAAGACCTCGCTGCTGCGGCTGCTCGCAGGCTTGAAGCGTCCCCATTCGGGCAGCATCAGCCTTGAAGGACACGATATCCAGTCGATTGCCCGCAAGACGATGGCGCAGCGCGTCGCCTTCGTTGAACAGCATGCGACGACCAATGCCAACCTGAAGGTCGCCGACGTCGTCAAGCTCGGTCGCTTTCCGCATCGCTCGATGTTCTCCGCCTGGACTGCAGAAGACCAGACGGCCGTCGAGCAGGCGCTGGAGCGGGCCGGCATGGAGGCAAAGCGGGACCATAGCTGGCAGAGCCTCTCCGGCGGCGAACGGCAGCGGGCGCATATCGCGCGTGCCCTGGCACAAGCCCCGAAGGAAATCATTCTCGACGAGCCGACCAACCATCTCGACGTGCAGCATCAGATCGCGCTTCTGTCGCTGATCTCGGATCTGCCGCTCACCAGCGTGATCGCCCTGCACGACCTCAATCACGCGGCGATGTTCTGCGACCGGCTTATCGTGCTGAAGGAAGGCCGGGTCGTCGCCTGCGGCACGCCGGAGGAGGTGCTCACGAAGCACCTGCTGCGCGAGGTTTTCTCGATCGACGCCCATGTCGAGCCATCGGCGCATCATGGTCGGCCGCTGATCCAGTTCACCCGCGCCGCCCGCTAGGGCAAAGCGACAGCGCCGCGCCTCGCTCAGCCACTGATCGCGCGGCGATAGGCCGACGGCGTCGTGCCGGTGACTGCCTTGAACATGCGCGTCAGATGGCTCTGGCTACTGAAACCGCAGGCGGTGGCGATCTGGGCAATCGGCTCGCTGCCTTCCAGCATGCGCCGGGCGCGATCGATGCGGCGGTTGAGGATGAAGTCATGCGGGGAGACACCGCAACTCAAGCGAAACATCCGTTGCAGATGGAATTCGCTCAAATCGGCGAGCTTCGCCAGATCCTTCAGCGTAATCGTCTGATCGAGGCTCGCCTCGATATGCTCGACAAGGCGCCGCCGCAGGATGGGCGCCAGACCGCCACGCAGCACCGGACGCCGTTCGCCGCCATAACGCGGATCGGCAAACAGCTGTTCGACCGCCGAGGTGATCGCCTGTTCGGCGAGCAGCCGGTTGCCGCCCTGCGTGGCAGCGGCCAGATGCACCAAAGCCTCTGCCAATCGTGGCGCCTCGTCGAAGGTCGCCTCAGGCAGAAGCATCAGCCGGGCATCGCGGTCGAAGGTCTCCGAGAATAAGCGGCGCAGCTCGTCGTCGGCGACATAGAGATGCACGAATTCGAAGTTGTCGGTGATCTCCCATTCCGACGAGGCCCCCTGCGGCATGATGCAGAGCGCGCCCGGCCAGCCGGCAATGCTGCCGGCATCGAGCCGCCGCGTCCCGTCGCCGCCGCGCAGATAACAGCTGAAAGTGTGGCCGTCGATCCGCTCGTAGCGCATGCGGTCATGGCTGTTGCGCCAGATCGCACTTCCCCTGCCCTCACCGAGGTCAAGCGTTTCCCCACGCTCGGCACGGGACGAGGCGGACAGGGAGCCGAAAACGGTGGCGGTGTGCAGCATGGAGTACCTTCAAAAGATCGCCTCGTATTTTAGCGCGGTTTGTGCGCTGCGCCATCGGCAATCGGGCCTCATTGGCCGACACGCCGAAGATCACCGCAAGATCTTGCAAGAATGGATGGCGCCTGCGGCGTTACCTGCCTTTCGAAAGCGAGGCATAGCCCATGACCAATCTCCTTCTCTTCTCGTCGACCGTGCTGATCTGGGGCACAACTTGGATCGCGATCGCGCTGCAGATCGGGCCGGTGCCGGTGCTGGTCTCGGTCTTCTATCGCTTCGCGCTTGCAGCTCTCGTGCTCGTCGGCGTAATGGCGCTCACAGGTCGCCTGAAGGGGCCGACGCTGAAGCAGCAGCCCTTCATCCTCGTCCAGGCGCTGTCCCTCTTCTGCTGCAACTTCCTCTGCTTCTATCACGCGGCAAGCTATGTCCCCTCGGGTCTCATCTCCGTCGTCTTCTCGCTCGCCACAGTCTACAACGCCGTCAATGCCCGGATCTTCTTCGGAGACAAGATCAAGCCACGCACGCTGGTCGCCGCCGGTCTCGGCGCCAACGGGCTTGCGCTGCTCTTCGGGCCTGAGATCTTCATCGCCGTCAATCCGGACAGCTGGAAGGGCATCGGGCTTTCGGCGCTTGGCACGCTGTTCTTTTCCTTCGGCAACATGGCGTCCCGCCGCAACAGCGCCGCCGGCATCGCGCCGGTAACCGCCAATGCCTGGGGCATGAGCTATGGCTCGATCGCGCTTCTTGCCCTGATCAGCATCACCGGCACGCCCATCGTGCTGCCGCCGAACCAGACCTATCTCGCCGCCCTCGTTTATCTCTCCGTCATCGGCTCGGTCGTCGGCTTCACCACCTATCTGATGCTGGTCTCGCGCATCGGCTCGCAGAAGGCCGCCTATGCCACTGTGCTCTTTCCCGTCGTCGCCCTGACGCTGTCGAGCCTCTACGAGGACTATCACTTCACGCCGCTGGCGATGGTGGGCCTCGCACTGACGCTCGCCGGCAATGCGGTGATGTTTGCCCGGCTGCCGCGCCGACAACCCGTCACCGCCGCCGAGCCGGTGGAACTCAAGGTCTGATCGCATATCCGGCACCTGCGACGGATGGCACGGACGATTTCTAGCGTCAGCGACAACTTTCTGCGCTAAGAGAAGCGTCGATCTCTGATCCCAACGCTGAAAGTCTCCATGGCTCCACGTCCTGCCCCAGGGTTTCGCCCTTGACCGCCCTCAACAACACCGCCGCGCTCGCGCGGCTCGGCTTCAACGCCTTTTTTGCCGAGCAGGTGACGGCCGAGGAGAGTGACCTCATAGTGCGCCGCATCTCTTCGGTACATCGCGACCGCCTGGAGGCGATCGACAGCACCGGGCCGGTGGAGATCGAGCTTCCGCCAAACAGCAATACGGCTGATTTTGCCGTAGGCGACTGGGTTCTCGCCGCACCCTATACAGGTCTGCTGGTACGTCGCCTCGATCGCCAATCCGTTTTTCAGCGGCGGACCGAAGGCGCCATCGGCCAGCAGCTCGCCGCCGCCAATGTCGATACGCTGTTCATCGTCACCTCCTGCAATGCCGATTTCAACGTTGCTCGGCTGGAACGCTATCTTGTCATGGCCAACGAGGCCGGCACGCGTCCGGTGATCGTGCTGACCAAGGCCGACACGGTCGACGACCCATCCGTCTATGCCGACGAGGCCCAGAGGCTGCAGCGCGATCTGCCCGTCGTCATCGTCAATGCGCGTTCGCCTGAAGCCATCACCCCCCTGATGCCCTGGTGTGGTCCCGGCCAGACGGTGGCGCTCGTCGGGTCATCCGGCGTCGGCAAGTCGACACTGGTCAATACGCTCGCCGGTCACGGCACTGAAACGGCTCAGAAGACCGGCTCGATCCGCGAGCATGATGCCAAGGGGCGGCACACGACGACCGCCCGATCCCTGCATTCCATGGCGAGTGGCGGCTGGGTGATCGATACGCCCGGCATTCGCACGCTCTATGTCAGCGACATCACCGATGGCATCGACACGCTGTTTGCCGAGATCACCGAGCTTGCGCCACTCTGCAAGTTCCGCGATTGCAGCCATTCGCATGAGAAGGGTTGCGCCGTGCAGGCGGTGATCAAGGAGGGCACGCTCGATCCTGCCCGTCTCGACCGCTGGCGGCAGCTGCAGGCGGAAAACCGCGACCGCACGCCCGTCTATTCCGGGCCGAAGGGCAACAAGACGCTGCGCAAGAAGAAGTATTGAGCTTTCTGCCGCAAATCCCTACATAGCGTTCATAGGCGACGCCCTTCGCACGCGTCGCATCCGCTCGCCACATGCGAGTTTTTCTTCCCCGTATACCCGCGACATCTAGGGCTCCGGCATCCTGCCGGCGCATTTCCAGAATTGGAGACCAGCATGGCAGACGACAACACCAAGGGCTATGAACCCATTCCCTTTGCCAAGAAGCATCGCATCTCGGTCGAAGACGCCAAGGCGATTCTCGCCAAGCATGGCGACGACCGCAAGTCCGCCGACAAGGAAGGTCGTCGCGTCAGCCTTTGAGGTTTGATGGTGAAGCCCGACCTTCCTGATGGTCCATGACCACTGGATTCAAATCAAAAAGCCCTTTCCCTGACATGCAGGGAAAGGGCTTTTTCTTTGTCTTACGGCAAGCGGACCAAGTCAGTCCGCCACCAAAAGATCAGGCGCGCAGCGTGCCACCCGTCGACTTCTCGACATTGCCGACGATCTTCTTCGTCAGCGCGTCGAAATCCTCGTCGGTCAGCGTCTTGTCGGCCGGCTGGATCAGCACTTCAATCGCCACCGACTTCTTGCCTTCTCCGACGGATGCGCCTTCGAAGATGTCGAAGACGTTGACGCCCGAGATCAGCTTGCGATCCGCGCTGGTCGCCGCCTTGATGATCGCGCCGGCTTCGACAGCCTTTTCGACGACGAAGGCGAAGTCGCGCTTCACCATCTGGAAGGGCGAAAGCTCAAGTGCTGCCTTGGTGCGGGTCGCCTTCTTCTTCGGCTCCGGCAGGGCGTCGAGATAGATCTCGAAGCCGCACAGCGTACCGGAAACGTCGAGCGCTTCCAGCGTCTTCGGGTGGAACTCACCGAAGGTGCCGAGCACGACCTTGGGGCCAGCCTTGATCGTGCCGGAACGGCCCGGGTGGTACCATTCGGGGCCACCCTGCTCGATCTGCACATTGCCAACCGGAATACCGCAGGCTTCGAGCACGGCCAGCGCATCGGCCTTGGCGTCGAAGACGTCGACCGCCTTGCCGCCGCCCTTGGCCCCATTCGACCACATACGGCCAGCCCCGGCGATCGAGGCCGTACCCCGACGCACGCCACCGGCAACGCGACGCTGGGTGTCAGGCGTATCGCCTTCATAGGTGCCGGAGACTTCGAAGATTGCCACATCGCCGAAGCCACGGTCGGCATTGCGCTGGGCAGCTGTTAGGAGACCCGGCAGCAGCGAAGGCCGCATGTCGGACATGTCAGCCGCAATCGGATTGACCAGCTTCAGCGTCGGCTGGCCGCCGCCGAAGAGCGCGGCGTGTTCGGCCGGAATGAAGGACCAAGTGACGGCTTCCAGCATGCCGCGCGAGGCGAGCGCCCGGCGCGCCGTGCGGGTACGGATCTGCAGCGTGGTCAAGATCTTGGCATTGACCGAACCGGTCGGCGGCAGCGGTTCCGGCTTTATGTTGTCGACGCCGTGTACGCGCATGACTTCTTCGACGAGATCTGCCTTGCCATCGACGTCAGGACGCCAGGACGGGACCGAGACCTTGGCGGATGTCTCGTCGCCCGACAGGATCTCGAAGCCGAGGGCTGTCAGGATCTCGCGGGACTCCTCGTTGGAAACGGTGAGACCGGTGAGGCGCTTCACTTCCGCATAGGGGAAGTCGACGACCTTCTTCTCATGGCCCTTGTAGCCGACGACCTTCTTCTCGGCCGCGACACCGCCGCACATCTCGAGCACCAGCTCGGTGGTGCGCTCCAGCCCCGGGATCATGTATTCCGGGTCAACACCGCGTTCGAAGCGGTAGCGCGCATCGGTGATGATGCCATGCGCACGACCGGTCTTGGCGATGTTGATCGGGTCCCAGAGCGCGGATTCGATCAGGACGTTGACGGTGTTCTCGTCGCAGCCCGAATGCTCGCCGCCCATGATACCGCCGATGGATTCCGGACCGTTGTCGTCAGCAATGACGACGTTGTTCGGGTTCAGCTTGTAGGTGCGCGTGTCGAGCGCGAGGATCTCCTCGCCCTCCTTCGCGCGACGGACAACCAGTGCGCCCTTGACCTTGTCGGCGTCGAAGACATGCATCGGACGACCCTGGTCGAAGGTCATGTAGTTGGTGACGTCAACGAGCGCCGAGATCGGACGAAGCCCGATCGACAGCAGACGCTGCTGCATCCATTTCGGGCTCGGGCCGTTCGTCACGCCGCGCACGAGGCGATAGGCAAAGCCCGGGCAAAGATGGTCTTCGAGCTCGAGCTTCACCTCGACCGGGGTCTCTCCCTCGACCTTGAAGGCGGGCGCCTTAGGCGCCTTGAGCTTGCCAAGACCGGAAGCGGCCAGATCCCGCGCGATGCCGAAGACCGACGTGCAGTCCGGGCGGTTCGGCGTCAGGTTGATCTCGATGACCGGATCGTCGAGGCCGGCGTAAGAGGCGAAAGATGTACCGACAGGCGCATCCTCGGGCAGGTCGATGATGCCATTGTGGTCATCGGAGATATTGAGCTCCTTTTCGGAGCACATCATGCCATGACTTTCGACGCCACGGATCTTGCCGACGGAGAGCGTCACGTCGATGCCCGGCACATAGGTGCCCGGACGCGCAAGTGCGCCGATCATGCCAGCGCGGGCATTCGGAGCGCCACAGACGATCTGCACCGGCTTGCCGTCACCGGCATCGACCGAGAGCACCTTCAGGCGATCAGCCTCGGGATGCTTTTCCGCCGTCAGGATCTTGGCAATGACGAAGGGCTTGTAGGCCGCCTTGTCATCGACATCCTCGACCTCAAGGCCGATGGCCGTCAGCCGCTCGCAGATTTCCTCAAGCGAGGCCTCGGTTTCCAGGTGATCCTTCAGCCAGGAGAGTGTGAATTTCATTGTCTCGTTCCCATCTGCATCTTGCCCGAAGCGTCCAGCGGTCGCGCGCCTGACGCCTGTCTTCCGAGGAGCATGCTGACCACCGTCACATCGAGATCGATATCGGGCCAGTGAATGCTCGACGGCATGAATTCCACGTTGTTCCGCTCCACCGGCATCGCCTCCTGCAGGGGCGGGTACCACCAGACCGGGACGCTGACGATACGACCGTCCGTCAGTTCCACATGCAGCAAGTCGTCATCGCAAAGCAGATCGACCGGCCGCATGTTGTCGAGATGTTCAATCACGTCACATTTGCCTTCATTCACAAGGATGGGGCAGCCTCCAACTGCCCCTCCATCTGGCCGTCATGGCGGCCAGTCATTCGCAGATCAGTTGCTCAAACCACCAAACAGGGTCGGCACGTCGAGCGGGCGGAAGCCGTAATGACTCATCCAGCGGACATCGGCGTTGAAGAAGTCGCGCAGGTCCGGCATGCCGTATTTCAGCATGGCGATGCGGTCGAGGCCCATGCCCCAGGCAAAGCCCTGGTACTCGTCCGGATCGAGGCCACCGGCGCGCAGCACGTTCGGGTGGACCATGCCGCAGCCGAGGATTTCCATCCAGTCCTTGCCTTCGCCGAACTTGACGATCGGGCCCGAGGAACGGTCACACTGAATGTCGACCTCGAAGCTCGGCTCGGTGAAGGGGAAGAAGGACGGGCGGAAGCGCATGGTGACGCTGTCGACCTCGAAGAAGGCCTTGCAGAACTCTTCGAGGATCCAGCGCATGTTGGCGACATTGGCCGTCTTGTCGATGACGAGGCCTTCGACCTGATGGAACATCGGCGAGTGCGTGGCGTCCGAGTCTTGGCGATAGGTCTTGCCGGGAATGACGATGCGGATCGGCGGCTTCTGCGCTTCCATGGTGCGGATCTGCACCGGCGAGGTGTGCGTGCGCAGCACCTTGCGCTCACCGTTCTCATCCGGCTGGAGGAAGAAGGTGTCGTGCATCTCGCGGGCCGGATGGCCTTCCGGGAAGTTCAGCGCCGTGAAGTTGTAATAGTCGGTCTCGATATCGGGACCTTCGGCGATCGAGAAGCCCATATCGGCGAAGATCGCGGTAATCTCGTCAACGATCTGGCTGATTGGATGGATGCGGCCACGCTCGGCCGGCGAGGAGCGGACGGGCAGCGAGACATCCAGCGTCTCGGCCTTCAGGCGGGCATTGATCGCCGCATCCTTGAGCGCCGTCTTTCGCGTCGTGATCTCCTCGGTGATCTCGTTCTTCAAGGCGTTGATCGCGGCACCCCGTGTCTGGCGCTCTTCGGGGCTCATCGTGCCGAGCGTCTTCAGGAGTTCGGAGACCGACCCCTTCTTGCCCATGGCCGCCACACGCACCGCCTCGATCGCCTGCTCGTCGCCGGCTGCGGCGATCTCGGCAAGCAGCTGTGCCTTCAAAACGTCTAGTTCAACCATCTTGTCCTGCCTTGGCGGTGTTCGGGCTATCCGCCCTGTCGAGCGGGGCCTGCATCAGAAATTCCGTAGCCATGATGAAGCGTCGCAGATCACTACCCATGTGCACGCGGCCGATCAACCGGGCGAGCGGCAAAATTCGACCGGCGACCGAGGCCAAGGCCCGCAATTCCCGGCGCGCAGCTATCGGAGCATGGCGAAGCCAGGCGTCGAGTGCGGCCGGGCAGGTCACGTCGGGGGACGCGGCAAAGGATGTGACGACGAGAAAATAGAGGAGCACGTCCCGGGCCTGCGCCGTTTCCAGCGGCATGACGGAGGCCGGATCCTCCTCGAAGTCCATGAACCCGACAGCACCGTCCGCCAGGAAGAAGTCGCGAACATGCGGTCTGCCGTGACTGAGCCCCGCGGCATGCACCCGCCCGAGCGCATCTGCGCCCTTGACCAGAAAGGCGTCATGGGCAGCGGCGTCGGCGCGCACCCGTCGCATGTGTTCGGCAATCGTCGGTCCTGCATCTGCCATGACCATCGCCGTCGCCGAGGCATAGACAAGCCGGGGCACCGGAAATCCGGCCTTGCCGAAGGCGCGCAATCGCTCGATTTCGCGGGCCTGCATCGCCTCGGGCGCCAATTGCGGCGACGGCCTGAGAAACGGCAGGCGGAAAAGAGCGGCAGCCAGCCCCTGCAGGGCAACGAACCCCGGCATGACCTTGCCGCCCTGGCGTTTTATCCAGAGGCGGCGACGCGGCAGGTCAAGGCGCTGCACCCGACCGTCGCTTTCGACGAGCGCCCGCACGATTTCCGCAATTTCATCGTCCTGGAGATCCCGTTCACCCATTGGCGCACCGGATCTCTCTGCCAGAGAGGCCATATGCATTCCTCGCCGCCGTTACGGCAAAACGAAAACCCGCGCCGGACGTCCAGCGCGGGTTTCCCAATCCATAGTCAAAAAAGTCTGGGAAGCGCTGGTTACTTGACCGCGCTTTCAAACTCGTTGGCGGTGCCTGCGTCCTTGAGGTAGGCAAGTGCCTTCTTGGAAGCTTCGACGAGCTTCGCGAATGCTGCCGGCTCATGGATGGCGAGATCGGAGAGGACCTTGCGGTCGACTTCGATGCCAGCCTTGTTCAAGCCGTCGATGAAGCGGCCGTAGGTCAGGCCGAATTCGCGGACGGCAGCGTTGATACGCTGGATCCACAGAGCGCGGAAGTTGCGCTTGTTGTTCTTGCGGTCGCGGTAGGCAAACTGCTTCGAACGATCAACGGCAGCCTTGGCGGCCCGGATCGTGTTCTTGCGGCGGCCGTAGAAGCCCTTGGCCTGCTTGAATACCTTGTTGTGCTTGGCGCGGGAAGTTACGCCACGTTTTACGCGTGCCATGTCATGATCTCCTTAATTGTCCAACAGCGAGCGGGTCTCAGAGACCGTTTGGCAGGTAGTTCTTGATGACCTTCTTGCCGTCAGGTTCAGCCAGAACCATCGTGCCGCGGGCATCGCGAATGAACTTGTTGGAACGCTTGATCATGCCGTGGCGCTTGCCAGCAGCGGCGGCGAGAACCTTGCCGGTCGCCGTGATCTTGAACCGCTTTTTGGCGGCAGACTTCGTCTTCATCTTGGGCATTTTGCTACTCCATTGTTCTTGTATCGAAACAGGCTGACGATTGCCCGTTTTCAAGCATAAAGAACGGCCACGGCATGCCCTGCCGGACCGTTCGGACGCGCGCTTATAACCGCAGACCCGAAAAAGCGCAACGGGTGGCGGGCGGAATCTTCCGTTCATGGCCCGCCGGCAAAAGCAAGCTTACCCTTCGGCCCCGGTTACACCCCGCGAAAAGACGATCGCACCGCCATAAGCGGTGAGAATATCGGAGGTGATCGCCAGCCCGAGCCCGGGAACCTTGCCTTCAACCAGATGAATGCTACGGGCGGCAACCTCCGCAAGGGCCGCCTCTGCGACACCCGGACGGTCATCTTCAACATCAAGCCGGATGTGTTTGGCGGCGCGCTCGACGGCCACGACGATTCGGCCTGGGCAAAGTGCTGGCGTTGCCGAGCACATTGCCGAGGGCTTCTGCGAGACCGGCGGCATGGATCAGAGTAAATGCTGCCAGTGTCGTGATCGAGACCAGCAAGGTCCGGCGCAGAAAATCGGGGCATCTGGAATCCCTCGAGCTTCGCAATCGCTTTCGATGGAGGGATCACGCATCAATGCCCCTGACAGAGCGGCCGCTGTGAAGATCAGCGTTCTGTCAGACAAGGAGCCGGCAAAAACCACGCATGAAAAAAGCCGCCCCGTAAGGCGGCTTCATCCGGTCCTGCCATGCGGCAGCACTCAACGCGGCGAGAGCACCATCATCATCTGGCGGCCTTCGAGCTTTGGCTCGGCTTCCACCTTGGCGATTGTCGCGGTGTCTTCTTTGACCTGAAGCAGGAGCTTCATGCCGAGTTCCTGGTGGGCCATTTCGCGGCCACGGAACTTCAGGGTCACCTTGACCTTGTCGCCCTCTTCGAAGAAGCGGTTCATCGCCTTCATCTTCACCTCATAGTCATGGGTGTCGATGTTCGGGCGCATCTTGATTTCTTTGACCTCGACGATCTTCTGCTTCTTGCGCGCTTCGGCCGCCTTCTTCTGGTTGGCGTATTTCAGCTTGCCCAGGTCGAGGATCTTGCAGACCGGAGGCTCGGCATTCGGCGAAATCTCGACCAGATCCAGTCCGGCCTCTTCAGCCATGCGCAACGCCTGATCCGTCGCGATGACTCCGAGGTTCTCGCCCTCTTCGTTGATCAGCTGGACTTTCGGAATGCGGATTTCACGGTTGGAGCGCGGCCCGTCCTTTACGGGGGCATCGGTCTTGAACGGTCTGCGAATGGTCGTATTCTCCTCAAAACATTTCGGAATGTCGCAGCGTAAACCCGCGCGCATCCGCGTCAAAGGGCTATGTGATATCTGCAACGGCAGTGTCAATAGCATGCTTGCGAAAGAAAATCACCTGTTGTCGCTCACTTCCTGGATGTGTTTTACAGCATTCGACAAAAGGAGCACGCGATGACCGACACAGCCAACATCCTCAGACAGACGACATTGACCGTCGGCTCCGGTGACGCAGCCCGCGACATCGCGGTCATCACCCGCATGGGAACCGGCCCGGAACGGCCGGCCCTGGTCTGGCTCGGCGGCTACCGCTCCGATATGGCCGGCACCAAGGCAATCGAAATGGACGCTCTCGCCCGGGATCAGGGGCTCACCGCCATCCGCTTCGACTATTCCGGCCACGGGGTATCCGGCGGCGATTTCCGGAAGGGCACCATTTCGCGCTGGACCGAGGAAGCGCTAGCCGTTCTTGCCTCGTCGGGCGTCCAGAAGGTCGTGCTGATCGGCTCGTCCATGGGTGGATGGATTGCACTTCGCGTCATTGAGGAGGCACGGCGCCTCGGCCTGCCCTTCGCGGTGAACGGCCTCGTCTTGATCGCGCCGGCACCCGACTTCACATCGGAGCTCATCGAGCCCGGCCTGACTGCGGCAGAGCGGCAATCCCTGGCCGAGCGTGGCTACTTCGAAGAACCATCCGAGTACAGTCCGGAGCCCAACATCTTCACCCGCGCCCTGATGGAAGACGGGGCTAAGAACCGGGTGCTGACCGGGCTCATCGAAACCGGTTGCCCCGTCCATATCCTACAGGGCATGAAGGACCCGGATGTGCCATATCAGCACGCCCTGAAGCTGATGGAATTCCTGCCGCTCGACGACGTGGTGCTGACGCTGATTCGCGATGGCGACCACCGGCTTTCCCGCCCAGAAGACATCGCCAAGATGAAATCGGCGATACTTTCAATGATCTGAGTATTTCGATCCTTATATTTTCTCTCGATCTTGGGAACCGATTCTCATTTCGGCTGTTGGAACTGTCGCATTTTAACCATACCGGATGAATTGCGCGGGAGAGAGCCTGCCGCGCCGTTGACTCACGTCCTCATGCAATCTTAACCTTTTGTTAAGGATACAGGGGACGTGTTCATGACGAACGGCTCGCGCGCCATCAAGGCGCTGATCATTGCAGTTGCGGTGCTCGCACCTGCCCATGCGGGTCTTTCGGCACCGCAGACATTGCGATCGATGATCACCGGCGCCGTGACATCCCAGCCCATCGGCCATTACGAATTCTGCAAGGCCCTGCCCGATGAGTGCAGCATCCGGACCCGCCCGACACTTCCGCCGAAGGTGACTGACCATGGCTGGACAGTCATTCGCGACATCAATGCCAGCGTCAACCACGCCATCGTCCCCATGACGGATATGGAGATCTACGGCCGCGAGGAAGTCTGGGCCTATCCGGTCGATCTCGGCGATTGCGAGGATTTCGTGCTGTTGAAGCGCAAGAAGCTGATGGAAGCCGGATTCAATGCGGCCGATCTCCTGATCACCGTGGTGCGCAAGCCGGATGGCGAAGGTCATGCGGTGCTGACGGTCCGCACCCAGTCGGGCGACTTCGTGCTCGACAACCTCAACGACGACGTCAAGCTCTGGACCGAAACGCGTTATGCCTTTCTCAAGCGCCAGTCTTCGACCGACACCGGCCGCTGGGTCACCATCGAGAACGGCACCTCCGACGTTCTGGTCGGCGCGCTGCAGTAAAGTCGGTCAGCTTCGTCTCTCGCGCGTCAGTGCGAGGGTGGCGATCACGGTCAGGCAGGCCATGCCTGCCAATGCAGCCAGAGCTGCATTGGTCCCGACCATCTCGTTCAGCCAGATCACGGACACGGGGGCAATCGCCGAGGCGATGATGCGGGCCGATGCCAGCGTGCCCATGGTCCGCCCATAGCCCGCAGCGCCAAAGTAGTGCAGCGGCAGGACGCCGCGGACGATCGAGGTCAGCCCCTGCCCTACACCGTAGAAGATCGCAAAGGCGATGGCAAAGGCCGCCATCGGCTGGACCAGTGCACCGGCAAGAATGGCGAGGCTCAGCGCCATGGCCGAAGCGGCGATGATCGCAGTCAGCGGCGGCGAGAACAGGTTGCGCCTGACATATTCGATCAGTCTGGCAGCCACCTGGCTCGGACCGATCAGGCTTCCGGCAAGCGTTGCCATCGCCGTGGCATAGCCGAGGTCGCGCATCAGGACGAGAAGCGTCGATCCCACCGCCGACATGACGAAACCTCCGGCGGCAAAAGCCGTTGCCATGAGGATCATCCGGCGTTTGCGCTCGCCGTCGAGAACAGGCTCGCCGGTCGATTGCTCTTCACGGACGGTCGCTTCCGGCGCGACCATCCGTGCCCTCGGCAGGGCCAGATGGATCGGCAGCGCGATCAGGAGGTGCATCGCGGCCATCACCAGGTAGATGTCGCGCCAAGTCATGACGGTGAGCAGCCACTGCAGCAGCGGCCAGAAGACGGTGGAGGCAAAGCCCGCGATCAGCGTCACCAGCGTGATATGGGCGCGCGCCTCGCGGCCATGGCTCTGGGCAAGAGCCGCGAAGCCCGCGTCATATTGCACCGCAAGCGCGATGAATTCGGCGACAAGCGTGATCGCCGCGAATTGCCAGGCGTTCTGCATCATCGAAAACAGCGCGAGCGAAAGTGCTGCCGCAACGGAGCCGAGACAGAGGATCAGCCGTGCGCCGTATCGATCGACCAGCCGCCCGAGCACAGGGGCTGCCACCGCGCCCGCCAGCAGCCCGAACGAGAAGACGCCGAAGACGAAGCTCTGGCCCCAGCCGAATTCGCGCGCGATCTCGGGCGCCAGCACCGAGAAGGAGTAATAGAGCGTTCCGTAACCGATGGTCATGGTGACGCCCAGACCGATGGTCGCGGGAGATGCTTTCATGAAGGCGCCTTATCCACGGATTGTTGCAGGCATGTGACCATTCATTCCTGTCGCAATCGCTCACCTCAGCCAAACTCAATCTCTGCTGCTTGTCGGGTCAGCCGGGGTCTGCCACCATGACGGGTGAGTGGGGGACATCGTGCAGGCCAGACAGTTCAGACAGCTTCTCAACGAGGCACGACGCCTCAGCCGGCGGGCGGACGAGGCGGAAGACCTTCTCCAGGACGCGCTCCTTGCCGCGATCACCGCAGGCCGGGAGGATTTTTCCAAGCCGGAGAACCTGCGTTGGCTGCGCGGCGTGTTGCGCCATCGCAGCACCTTCGTGGCAAGATCGGCAGTCAGGCGTCGGCAGCAGGAGAGCGTCTTCGTATTTTGGCAACCGCAGACCAGGGAACCGGCCGAGCCGAATGACCTCGACCGCCATCTGCAACGCCTGCCGCCCGGCCTCAGAACCACCTTTCTGCTCGCTCTCAATGGCCAGACGCATGCCGAGATCCGCCATCTGCTGAAGCTCAACGAGGCGGCGCTGCGCCAAAGGATCTGCGAGATCCGCAAACGCCTGCGGCCTTTTGAATTCACTGGTGCAGTACCGGAACGGCTGTGCGGAAACCTCACCTTCGGCTCGATCCGCCAGTCACTGCGTCCGCTGATCGGCCATGTCGACGCGATGCTTGCGACCCATGATCCGGACGGTCATCTGATTTCTTTTGGACGCGACCTCACGAAAACACGGCCAGCGGCAACATGAACACGTTCGCATTCCAACACGGGAGTTCTCCATGCTGAAATCCAAAAAACTCACCAATATCTGCTACTACGTCGCCGATATCGATCGCACCGCCCGTTTCTATGGCGAGACGCTGGGGCTCGACCTTCAGCGCATGCCGAACGAGCCGGGCGAACCGGACTGGCTCATTGCCTCGACGGCCAACGGCATCGATCTCCTGTTCTTCCAAATGGAGACCAGGCCCGGCAATTCACCGATCATCGTCTTCGACCTCGAAGACGGCGGCATCGACGACATGGTTGCGGGACTGGCCGAGCAGGGCGTCACAATCGTGACACCCGTCAGCCATGCGCCCGGCGGCTGGTCATCTGAATTTGCCGATCCAGACGGACATACGCTGTCCATGTACCAGACCGAGGAGATGCCGCGACAGAAGAAGGCTGCAGTCTAAGGCGACGGCAGCCGCTCCTCGCATTGCGTCATCCCTGCCCGATCAGCACGCCGGCGGCCAGCACCAGCGAGCCGCCGAGCACCACCTGCATGGCTGCGCGCCAGAAGGGCGTCTCCATATAGCGGTTCTGGATAAAGGCGATCGCCCACAGCTCGAAAAAGACGATGACGATGGCGGTGATCGTCGCGGTCCAGAAATGCGGGATGAGATAGGGCAATGCGTGGCCGAGACCGCCGACCGTCGTCATGATGCCGGAAGCGAGACCGCGCTTGAGCGGCGAGCCGCGGCCCGAGAGCTTGCCGTCGTCATGGGCGGCCTCTGTGAAGCCCATCGAGATGCCCGCGCCGACCGAAGCGGAGAGGCCGATCAGGAAGGTCGACCACGTGTCGCCGGTCGCGAAGGCCGCCGCAAAGATCGGCGCCAGCGTCGAAACCGAGCCGTCCATCAGGCCCGCCAGTCCCGGCTGGACATAGGTCAGAATGAACTGCCGCTTTTTCGTTTCGTCTTCCGTCTCGCGCGCATCTTCCGGCAGATGCCGGTCGCCGAGCATGGTCGCGATCTCTTCATGCCCCTGTTCGGCCATGGCGAGATCGCCGAGCAGCTTGCGGATGCCGGCGTCGGAGGTGTGCTGGGCAGCCTCATGATAGAAGCGATAGGCCCCCTCCTCCATTTGCATGGCCTCCTCGCGGATCTGCTCGAGTGAAAGGTTCTTGCGCAACCAATCGGGCTTGCGATCGTAGAAGCCGCGCACATGTTCGCGCCGGATCAGCGGGATGCGCTCACCGAAACGGTCCCGGTGCATCTCGATCAGCATGTTGCGGTGGGTATGCTCCACCTCGGCCATATCCTCGAAGACCTTGGCAGATTGCGGATAGGCCGCCCGCAACTGGTCGGCATAGGCGAGGTAGATGCGGGCATCGTCCTCCTCGGAGGAAATGGCAAGCGCCAGGATCTCCTGTTCGGAGAGTGTATCGAAGGGGCGCTTGCCGCCCCTCTGGAAAAGACTGAACATGACGATTGCCACCAGAATTAGAACTATTCTAAACTTATGCCATGGCAGGGCTTGTATCAAGATGCCGCATGGACCATTTGCACGGCAGGATGCATCAGGTGTCCGAAGCCCAAGAACGAGACGAAACCGATGACAATGGAACTAACGGGGCGTGCCGCCCACCGCGCTGAAATCACGGCGCGCGCCCAGGCCGAGATGGCGGCGATGGGCGTCGATGCGGCCTTCATCGACCTCTTGGTTGAGACCTTCTACGGGCATATCCGCCAGCATCCGGAACTCGGCCCTGTCTTCGACGGGCGGCTCGCCGGACGCTGGCCGGACCATATGGTCAAGATGAAGGCCTTCTGGAGTTCCGTCGCCTTCAAGACAGGCGCCTATGGCGGCAAGCCGGTGATGGCTCACCAGAACGTCGACGGCATGGCGGAAGGGCTCTTCCATCAATGGCTGCACCTCTTTTCCGACACGCTCGTCGAGATCGGCGCTTCGGAAGACGCGCATGGCTGGTTCATGACAAGTGCCGAACGCATTGCCAAGAGCCTTGTCCTGTCCCTCTTCTACAATCCGGCCTTCGACGACCCGCGGATGCGCAACCCGTCCTGACAGTTCCTTGCGCGGAACACCGCCTGCGCGAAAGAATAGGCAAATTTGGTCGGGTTGCCGGACAATTTCCTGAGCTTTTGAACTTGCACTCCGGGTCATGCGCGACTAGACCCACCGCGGGAGCTGGAGGAGTGCGTATTATCAGAGGCAAGAGATCATGAACCGCCGTCAATTTTTCAAGCAGGCCAGTGTCGCCGGCATCGGTGCCGCAGCGCTTGCCGCACCCGCGATCGCCCAGGAAAATCCGAAGATCACCTGGCGCCTCGCCTCGTCCTTCCCGAAGAGCCTCGACATCATCTTCGGGGCCGCCACCGACATCGCTGAAAGCGTCTCGAAGGCCACCGACGGGCAGTTCGAAATCCAGGTCTTCGCTGCCGGCGAAATCGTGCCGCCGCTGCAGGTGGCTGATGCCGTGACCGCCGATACCGTCGAGATGGGCCATACCTGCTGCTACTACTACATCGGCAAGGATCCGGCCTTTGCGCTCGGCACCGCCATCCCCTTCGGTCTCAATGCCCGCATGACCAATTCGTGGTTCACCGCCGGCGGCGGCAACGAGCTGCTCAACGAGTTCCTCGTCAGCCACAAGATCTATGCGCTTCCAGCCGGCAATACCGGCGCCCAGATGGGCGGTTGGTACCGCAAGGAAATCAAGACGATCGACGACCTCAAGGGTCTGAAAATGCGCATCGCGGGTCTTGCCGGCGAGATCATGGCCAAGGTCGGCGTCACGCCGCAGCAGATCGCCGGCTCGGACGTCTATCCGGCGCTCGAAAAGGGCACGATCGACGCCACCGAATTCGTCGGCCCCTATGACGACCTGAAGCTCGGCTTCTACAAGGTCGCGCCTTACTACTATTACCCGGCCTGGTGGGAAGGCGGCCCGACCGTGCATGCCTTCTTCAACCTCGACAAGTTCAATGGACTGCCGGAAAACTACAAGCGCATCCTGACGGACGCCTGCGCTGCGGCAAACGCCCGGATGCTCGCCCGCTACGACGCCTCGAACGCAGCAGCCCTTCGCGAACTGGTGGCCGGCGGCGCACAGCTGCGCGCCTTCTCGTCGGATATCCTCGACACCTGCCACAAGGCAGCGAAGGAAACCTATGCGGATCTCTCGGCAAAGAACGAGTGGTTCAAGAAGCTCTTCGACAGCCAGCAGGCGTTCAAGCAGGACGCCTATCTCTGGGCTCAGATCGCCGAATACAGCTTCGATACCTACCAGATGATCCAGCAGCGCCAGGGCACGCTCTGATCAAGGCATCATCGCGACAACAACAAACCCGGCCCCTGGCCGGGTTTGTCTGCTTTTGCCGCAGGGTCACGCCATGCCCTTCAAATGGCAGAGCAAGTCGACTAAGCTCCTTGGCAGAACGGAACGGGAGCCGCAACGGCTCTGACGGCTTGAAGCAGGAGAGAACGCACTGTCGGTCATCGTCAAGATCTTGATCGGCAAGCTTTCCCTGCCGGGCGTGGTTCTCGCGATCGCCTTCTTCTGTGCATCGCTCACACCCAGCCTCATGCCACGCGAGGCTGTGGTGCAGGGGTCGCTCTCCGGACTTACTGCCGCCGTCGGCTATCTATTCGGCGTTCTCCTGAGTTCTCTCTGGCGGTTTTTCGAATTGCCTGAGGCAAGCCTGCGCCGGGACAAGGTGCTTTTCTGGATTTCCGCGTTTGGTGTTTCCGCAATGGCCGTGGCGCTCTGGCGCTCCGCGGTCTGGCAGGAATCAGCGCGTGTGCTCTGGCAGATGCCCCCTCTCGACGTCTCATATCTTGAAGCGGTGCTGGTGGCCGCAGCCCTATTCTTCGGCCTGCTATGGATCGGCCGCCTGTTCATGATGCTGTTCAGGCGGCTGGCGGCACGCATGGCCACCATCTTCCCGGCACGCTTCGCCACCGCGATCGGCTTCGTCATCGCCGCTTTCATCTTCTGGTCGATCGGCGAAAACGTCGTGCTGCGCGGCGCAATCCGGCTTGCCGATTCCTCCTTCCAGCAATTGGACGACCTGATGGAGGACGAATTCGCCGCGCCGACCTCACCGGCAAAAACCGGCGGCCCGGATTCGCGTCTCGCCTGGCATGGTCTTGGCCGTCAGGGTCGGCACTACATCGCCTCCGGCCCGACGCGCGAAGATATCGAGCGCTTCTGGGGAGAGCCGGCACTGGAGCCGATCCGGGTCTATGCGGGCCTCAACAATGGAGAAAACATCGAGACGCGCGTAGCACGCGCGCTCGAGGAACTGATCCGGCAGGGCGGTTTCGAACGCTCGACGCTGGTGATCAAGGCCCCGACCGGCACCGGCTGGATCGACCCTGCGGCGGCAGACACGCTCGACCTTCTGCTCCGCGGCGATGTCGCAAGCGTCGCCCTGCAATATTCCTATCTGACCAGCTGGCTCTCGCTGCTGGTCGAGCCGGAATATGGCTCGGAGTCGGCAAAGGCGCTGTTTCGCGCCGTCTATCGTCACTGGAAGCAGTTGCCGGCCAATGAACGCCCTCGGCTGGTGCTCTATGGCCTGAGCCTTGGAGCCCTCAACTCGCAGAGTTCGGTTGATCTTCTCGAAATCGTCGCCGATCCCTTCTATGGCGCGTTGTGGGTCGGCCCACCGTTTCAGAGCCGGATGTGGAGCGAACTCACCGCGGGCCGGGAAGCGGGCTCACCCGCCTGGCTGCCCCGCTACGGCGACGGCTCGATCGCGCGCTTCACCAACCAGCAAGCCGATCTCAATTCATCCTATGCCGCATGGGGGCCACTGCGGATCGTCTACCTGCAATATGCCAGCGACGCCGTGGTGTTTTTCGACCCCCGTTCGGCCTACCGCGCGCCCGCCTGGCTCTCTGGCACGCGGGGTCCGGATGTCTCTCCAGAGCTTACCTGGTATCCCGTGCTCACCATGCTGCAACTGCTGTTCGACATGATGATCGCGACGACGAGCCCGGTCGGCTACGGACATGTCTATGCGCCGCAGCACCATATCGATCCCTGGATCGCGGTGACCGGAATTGAAATCGATCCGGCCGACGTGGCGCGGCTGAAGCGCCATTTCACCGAGGTCGCAAAGACCTATTGAGGCGCTGTCAGCCTTCCAGCCCTTTGAGCACATTGGCGACGTTGAGGCCGATTTCCGGCACACCGTAACCGCCTTCCATGAGGGTCAGGACGGGCACGCCGTTTGCCGCGATCATTTCGCCCATGCGGATATAATCAGGGCTCTTCAGCTTGAAGAAGCTGATCGGGTCCTTTTCGAAGGTGTCGACGCCGAGCGAAACGACGATCGCCTCTGCACCATAGGCTTTGATCTTCTTCAGACTGTCTTCGAGGGCTGCGGACCAGATCTCGAAGGGTGTGCCGGAGGGCATGGGATAGTTGGCGTTCAGGCCTTCGCCGTCGCCCTCGCCGGTTTCGTCGACATAACCGAGGAAGAAGGGGAAGGCGTCTTCCGGCTCGCCATGCAGCGAGGCAAAGAAGATGTCGCCGCGGCGATAGGTGATGTCCTGCGTACCATTGCCATGGTGGAAGTCGACGTCAAGGATCGCGACCTTCTTCGCGCCGTGGTCGATCAACCGCTGGGCGGCGACCGCAGCGTTGTTGATGAAGCAATAGCCGCCGAAGAGATCGATGCCGGCATGGTGGCCGGGCGGGCGACACAGCGAGAAGGCGAAGCGGTTGCCCTCGTTCAGCCAGTCAGCGCCGGACAGCGCCACGTCCATCGAAGCGATGGCCGCCTCGTAGGTGCCCTTGGAAATCGCGGTTTCCGCCGAATTCGTATAGTAGCCGACCGCACCGTCGATATTCTTCGGCACGCGACCCGTCTGGCTGCGGCGGCAGGGGAAGGAGGTGGCGATCGCCTCGCCTTCGAAGCCATGTGCCTGCCAGCGGTCCCAGCAGGTGCGCAGGAATTCGAGATAGCCGGCATCATGCACCTTGAGTGCCGTCTCCAGCCCATGCTCGACCGGCGCGCGCACATCGGTAAAGCCTGCTTCCTTCACACCCGCCAGCACCCATTCGGCACGGAACGGCCCTTCGAAAGGCTTGACCAGCAGGCCGCCATGCAGTTCGGTCTTGGCGTCACGCAGCTTGTGCTTTTCGGAATAAAATACGCGCATGTCTGTTGTTTTCCCTCTGGTGTTTTGGAGAGAAAACTAGCCTCGTCACGGCCTCAGCCACAAGTGCAAAGGGGGCGATTTTCCTGGTCAACCGACCAAAAAAATCACCCCCGCCCCTCGGCCCCCGCCGAACGGAACTTATTCCGTCAGATTGATCTGCTCGGTCTCGCCACCGGTGCAGGTATAGCAGCAGTTCTCGCAATTCTCGGCATTCTCAGGACCGACACCCCAATAGCTCTGCTTGTCGCCCGAAATCCAGGCGCCGTAGCAGATCGTCTCGCCTTCTTCGCAAGACAGGGGGATCTCCTTGGTCTCGCCGTCATCGAGATAAAAGACCTGATCGTCGCCCGGCCAGATATGGTCGCGATCCTGGCTGTAGAGTTCGACCTCGACGGCATTCGGATGATCGTTGCGCATGACAAATGTCACGTCTGCCGCCAGTGCGGGCGCCGCCACGGCCACAGCCAGCGCCAATCCCATCCATCTCAAAGTTGCTTTTGCAACCATCTGAAGTCCTTCCCCCCGGAATCTGTTAAGCGGACGGACGATAAGCAGATGCGTCTATCGCTGAAAAGGGCGAAGCTCAGACGTTTTTTGGGCTCAATCTCAATAACTTGGCAGAGATGCCATCAGGCCACAGTTTTCCAGAAGATCACTGTGTCGCAGTAGCGCCCATCCGGAAACAGCGCATAGTTCGGAATGATGCCCGAACGCTGCCAGCCGAGCTTTTCATAGAGCGCCTCGGCAAGCTCGCCTGCTGCCGTGTCGAGCACCAGCAACGTGCGTCCAGCACGCGCGGCCCCCTGTTCGGCGGCCGCCATCAGCGCCTTCGACAGGCCGAGACCACGGGCGTCGCGATGCACCAAAAGCTTCATCAGATCGCCGCGATGCGGCTGGTTCGGCTTCGAGGCAAAACCGACCTGAACCGTGCCGACCAGCCGATCGCCTCGAAAGGCGCCGTAGAGCAGGACTTCGCCGCGCCCGACTGCCTCTGCGACGCCGCGCCAGAAGGCTTCGCCATCATGGGGCGCGAAAGGCGACATGAAGCCGAGCGAGGCGCCACCTTCGACGCAATCGGAGAGCGTTTCGCAGAGGTCGGGCAAGGCGCCAAGCGTATCGGCTTTGGAAAGCGGACGAATGTCGGGCGTGGGCATGGGTCAGGTCCTGTCGTCGGATGTGGGAGAGGGTCAGGGGCCGAGGGAAATCACCACGGCATAGCGGGCGGGTCTGTCGGTCGGGTTCTTGTAGCCATGCACGTCACCGACATTCATGAAGAGGCAGTCGCCGGCTTCGAGCCGGTGTACCGTGGCGCCGACCATCAGTTCGATCACGCCGTCGAAGACCCAGACATGCTGGGTCTGGCTGCGGCCCGTGGGGCGACCGGGAAATCGGACCTCGGCACCAGCCGGAAAGTCCACCTCGACGATATCGGTGCCGCTGCCTGTGCCCGGGGGCGAAATCGCACGGCGCAGATAGCCGCTTTCCGGATCGCGCCAGACCGGCTGATCGACCCGTCGGGCAAGCGGCGACGGCTCGGTTTCAGCGCTGGCAAAGAAGACAGACAGCGAAACACCGAGCGCCGAGCAGAGCCGCGCCAGCAAGGCCGCGGTCGGGCTTGCCTCTGATCGCTCAATGCGCGAGATCATCGCCCGGCTGACGCCTGATAGGTCCGCCAACTGCTCGAGTGTCAGCCCCCGCTCGACGCGCAGGCGCTTCAGCCTTTCGGCGACATGTTTCTCGAATTGATCTTCCGATTCCATTATCTGAGAATTTCACGCGCAGATATTGGAGTCAAGCTTTCCTGCCCACCCTCTTCCGCAGCACGGCATGCTCGGCGTAAAAGAAGCGGTCGGCACCCGCCGGCGAGACCGCAGGACAAAGCCAATGCAGCAGCACACTCCCGAGATCGGCCCGGCCATCAAGCGCGAGCGCAAGGCGCGCAAGCTGACGCTCGAACAGCTCGGCACATTGTCCGGCGTCTCCAAGTCGATGCTGAGCCAGATCGAGCGCGGCGAGGCCAATCCCACCTTCGCCGTGCTCTGGAGCCTCACCCAGGCGATGGAAATCGAGCTGTCCGACCTGATCGGCAACGGCACCTCTGTAGCGGGAGGTGAGGAAATCGAGGTGACCTCGGTCATGCACACGCCCGTCATCCGCAGCGCCGACGGCTCCTGCCGGCTGAAGATCCTGAGCTCGCCCCGGCTCGCCGGCCAGACGGAATGGTACGAGCTCGAAATGGATCCGGGCGGTGCCCTTGTGAGCCAGCCGCATTCGATCGGTGCCTTCGAACATTTCACCGCCTTCACAGACGGTTTCGAGATTTCCAGCGGCGGCAGCAAGACCCAGATTCGATCAGGCGAAACCGCCCGTTACCGGTCCGATGTTCCGCATGCGATCCGCAATGGCGGAACGGATATCGGCAAGGGCCTGCTGGTCGTGCTACACAGATAGGCGAAAAGGCAATTCCAAAATATCGATTGCCGCAGGACAAAATTCCGATATGCTGGAATTATTCAGCATCGAGGGATTTCCCATGCAGACCGGCTTTCTCGACCACATCAACGACATTCTCCAGGGCATCGAAGCCGACGGGCTCCTGAAGCGCGAGCGCGAAATCGTCAGCCCGCAATCGGGCCGCATCCAGGTGCGCGACGCCCGGGGCACGCGCGAGATGATCAATCTCTGCGCCAACAACTATCTCGGCCTTGCCAACCATCCCGAGATCGAAGAGGCGGCCAAGGCCGCGATCGACAGCCATGGCTTCGGCATGGCCTCGGTGCGCTTCATCTGCGGCGCGCAGGATATCCACCGTCAGCTCGAACAGGCGATCGCCCGCTATCTCGACAAGGACGACGCGATCCTGTTTGCCGCCTGCTTCGATGCCAATGGCGGGATTTTCGAGACGCTGCTCGGTCCTGAAGATGCGATCATTTCCGACTCGCTCAACCACGCCTCGATCATCGATGGCGTGCGCCTCTCCAAGGCGAAGCGCTATCGCTACGCCAATTCGGACATGGACGGGCTGGAAGACGAGCTGAAGAAGGCGATTGCCGAGGGCACGCGCTTCCGGCTTGTAGTCACCGACGGCGTCTTCTCGATGGACGGCTATGTCGCCAAGCTTCCGGAGATCTGCGCGCTCGCGGAAAAATACGGCGCCATGGTGATGATCGACGAATGCCATGCCACCGGCCATCTGGGGGACAAGGGCAAGGGCACGCCGACACTGACCGGTGTCGGCACCCGCGTCGACATCATCACCGGCACCTTCGGTAAGACGCTTGGTGGCGCCATGGGCGGCTTCATTGCCGGGCCGAAGGCGGCCATCGACCTGCTTCGCCAGCGGGCACGGCCCTATCTCTTCTCCAACAGCCTGGCGCCTGCCGTTGCTGCTGGCTCGTTGAAGGCAATCGAGATCGCCGAAAGCGCCGACGATCTGCGCGCCAAGCTCACCGGCCACACCCGGCGCTTCCGCCAGGGCCTGACCGAGGCCGGCTTCGAGCTGCTTCCCGGCGAGACGCCGATCATCCCGGTCATGACCCATGACGCGGTGCTGGCGCAAAAGCTTGCTGCCGAACTCGATGCGCGCGGCGTCTATGTCGCCGGCTTCTTCTTCCCCGTCGTGCCCAAGGGCCAGGCCCGTATCCGCACCCAGATGTCGGCAGCGCTTTCCGAGGCCGATATCGACACCGCCATCGCCGCATTCATCGATGCCGGCAAGACCATCGGGATGATCTGACAATGAAGGCGCTTTCCAAGCAGAAATCCGAAGTTGGCATCTGGATGATCGATGCAGCCGTTCCCGAAATCGGCCCCGACGACGTGCTGGTGAAGATCAACAAAACCGGCATCTGCGGCACCGATGTCCACATCTACAAATGGGACGAGTGGGCGCAGAAGACCATCCCCGTGCCGATGATCACGGGTCATGAATATGCCGGCGAGATCGTCGCCGTCGGCGCGAATGTCCGCAATCTCACAATTGGCCAGCGTGTCTCCGGCGAGGGCCATCTCGTCGGCATGAACAGCCGCGCCTCACGCGCCGGCAAGTATCACCTTGACCCGGAAACCCGTGGCATCGGCGTCAATGTGCAGGGCACGTTTGCCGAATTCGCCAAGATCCCGGCCTTCAACATCATCCCGCTGCCGGACACGATCGACGATGAGATCGGCGCGATCCTCGATCCGCTGGGGAATGCAGTCCATACGGCGCTTGCCTTCGATCTCGTCGGCGAGGACGTCATCATCACCGGCGCCGGCCCAATCGGCATCATGGGTGCGGCGATCGCCCGCCATGTCGGCGCGCGTCACGTTGTCATCACCGACGTCAATCCGGAGCGCCTGGCGCTTGCGGCAGAAGTCGCCGACGTGCATCCGGTCAACGTCGCGAAGGAAGACCTGCGCGACGTGATGTCAAAGCTGAAGATGAAGGAAGGCTTCGATGTCGGGCTTGAGATGAGCGGCTCGCCGGCGGCCCTCGACCAGATGATCGACCATCTCGTAATGGGCGGTCGCATCGCGCTTCTCGGCGTTCCGGCCCGGCCCTTCCATTTCGATCTCTCCAAGGTCGTCTTCCGCATGGTCACTCTCAAAGGCATCTATGGCCGCGAGATGTTCGACACCTGGCACAAGATGCTCGCCATGCTCGAAAGCGGCCTGGATATCCGCAAGGTCATCACCCACCGGATGAAGGTAGACGACTATGCGGAAGCCTTCGAACTCGCTAGCGCCGGCAAGGCGAGCAAGATCGTGCTCGACTGGACCTGACCCAATCCGGCGGAATGAGGCGCTCCGCAGAAATGCGGGAACATAGAGCGGCTTTTCGACGTATGGTGATGGTCTGAAACGGGAGTCATCATGCGAAAAATCGGTCGAGTGCGGGAAGTCTGGCGCTATCCGGTGAGTTCACTTGGCGGGGAGCCGCTCGCCTCGATCACCGTCTCGCCTGAAGGCATCGAGGGTGACCGGCGCTTTGCGCTGTTCGATCCGGAAACGGGCCTTGCCGCCGCCCCTGAGAAGGAAACGCGTTGGCGCCCCGCCCTCTTCATCTCCGCCTCGCAACCGGCAGCAGGCTTGCCTGTCCTGCGCTTCGCCGACGGCGCCGAGCATGCACTCGATGACGGCGAATTGCCGGACCGGCTGGCAGAGCATTTCGGCTTCCCGGTCGCGATCGGCCTCGTCGGCACGGGCGATTACCGCTTCCCTGTGGTCTCCAACCGCTACGCACCGGCGCCGCTTCACCTCGTGACCACGGCTTCGATGCACGCGCTCGCATCGATCACAGACCTCCCGCCGATCGATGCGAGACGCTTCCGCCCCTCGGTGTTGATCGAGACGGAAGACGATGCAGGCTTCGTCGAAAACGACTGGGTAGGCGGTATCGTCAGGATCGGCGAAGCAGAGATCCATGTGACGGAAGCCTCGCGCCGCTGCGGCATGACGCTGGTCGCCCAGCCAGGCTTGGGGGAAGAGCCTGATGTCCTGCGCGGCATCATGCGTCACAACAAGCGCAATCTCGGCGTCTACGCCACGCCCACCGAAGGCGTGACAATCAGCGTCGGCGACGAAGTTTATGCTGAGATCTGAAAGACGGGTGCCTTGGCTTCCGCGATATCCGCAAGGATCGCCCTGCCGACCGTCTCGCCAATATCCCGCGCGCTGGTGATGCCCTGCACGAAGGGCTCCTTGTGCAGCAGGAAGGCCACCGCTGCACAATAGAGCCTGCCTTCCGACATCAGACCGAGACGCGGGCGATAGAATTCATCGACGTCAATGCCCCCGGTGCGAACCATGTCGGGATCCCGGTCGAGCGATCGGATAGCCTCGACCTTCGGCGTCGTGGCTTCTCGGACGCCACCCTGATCGACAAGCGTCGGAAAGGGCAGGTCGGTCGCGGACAGCGTCTCCTGGCCGGTCGCGTCGATAAAGGCGCCGAAGCTATGCGTGGTGCCACCGACCACAATCTCTGCGCCGCGCTCCAAGCCGTCCTCGGCCGTGCGGATTTCGTAATCCTCGCCGAGTTTCAGGATCGACAGCTTGCCTGCACGGGCCAGCGCCAGAAGCCGGCGGATCGACATCAGCGGCACCGTTGCATAGTCGTCGATGAAGATGCCCTTGAAGTGGCGATGGAAGCGCTTCAGATCGTTCTGATCGAGATGCGGGATGACCTTTGCCACGATCTCGTGGGTGATCAGGATCGCGTAGCGCCACGGCACGGTATAGCGCTTCTGCCGGTTTTCCTCCGCTTCGGCCAGGTTCTTTGCCGCCCAGACGAAGGGATCGTTTTCGCTGCGATCGGCATAGTAGGCGGTGGCAAAGGTCTCGACCGTCAGCTGCGACAGGCCGATCCGGGCGGCATAGTCGGGGTCGCGCGCAACGATTTCGCCGCGGAAGAGTTCGAAGACCTCGTCGAGCAGATCGTGACGTCCCGTGGCAATCAGCGCATCGATCGCTCCTTCGGTGCAGACCAGGGGCGTGACATACGGGAGCGGGCAGTAGAAATCAGCCTCCGGCAGGATGCCCTTGCGCGACATCAGCGTCGCCTTGAACGCCTCGGTTCCTTCGGCTGGCTGATATTGCAGGTCGCCTGCCGCATCGGCGTAAAACATTCCGTGGGCTGTGGCCACCGTCATCAGCGCATCGATGCCGCTCAGCGACGTGCCGAGAATGCCGACCGCCTCGTTGCGGATTGATGTCAGAACCGTCGCCGGCCAGGGCGAGACGAAATAGCCGGGCCGGATTTCCGTGCTGTCGGGCCAGTTGTGGCCGGTCGCCATGACGACATGGTCGTAGGCCGCGTCGTTTTCGCCGTCGACATGGCTGACGCGAAGGCGGATCGCATCGGCCTGGATCTCGATATCGATCACCTTGTGGCGGGCAAGCACAAAGATTTCGTGACCACGCTCGGCCGCGATAGCCTGCATCCGCTCGAACTGCGCCTGCATGTAGTCGCCAAGCACGAGACGCGGATAAAACTCCCGCTCATCAATCGTCTCGCGCCGGATGCCGTGGCGCATCAGCGTCTCGTCATCCTGTCGTCGCAGCCACTCGACCAGGGTCTCCGTAAACGCCGGAAACTCGATGCTCGGAATGTTGGAGAGCATGGCGGGATCGTTCATGTCGGGATGGTAGGGCGTGCCCTTTCCCGGCTCGCCTTCCGCTTCGTAAAGCGTGATGGACAAGGGAACGGTGGAACCGATCAGTTGTTTGAACGTGTAGAGGCCGGTGGGACCGGTACCGATGATCGCAATTCTCGGAAACATATATGGACTCGCTGTCGGCGAGGGATCTCGCGCGGGTGTCTGTCAATGCATCTGAGGCATGGATGTTCCCCTGCCTGCCTGATGTCTTGTGTGGCGAGCGGCCGGAACAAATGCCACCCGTCGGGTCTTTCTTTGGCACCCCAACCCGAGAGGAGCATGACCAATGATTTCTGCAGATCAGATCCGCGAACACATGGAAGTTCTCGCCCAGGACGGCGCCCATGTCGGCACCGTCGACCACATGGACGGCGAAAGCCGCATCAAGCTGACCAAGAACGATTCCCCTGATGGCCAGCACCACTACATTCCGCTCGACTGGGTCGACCATGTCGATCAGCACGTTCATCTCTCGAAAAATGCCGATGACGTGCGCAAGGACTGGTCCTCGATGAATTGAGGCCTATACTGGCAGGAGGCAGGGGTCGCGTGGTGACACGCGGCCCCTAACTTTGTGAAACGACCCCGATGGAGGAAAGAGCGCCATGTTGCTGACACTCTCCCTGCCCCCAAGTTCGGGCCTGGCCAGAGCTCGCTGCACGAGGGACATCCTGAAGCGCTCAGCCGCATTGTGTCTTCTCGGCTTGATCACCCTGCAGACATCCACCGCAGCCCGCGCCGACACCAGCGAGCAATATATGGATGGCAGCGGGCAAGAAGCCATCTTCGGGTTCGGCGGCGCGATGACGCGCGAAGACATGCTCAAAAGTGCGGCCCTCATCCCTGTCGACTATGAAAAGAACTACATCATCGGCGGTGGCTACCAGCTGTTTCCCTACGAGATCGGCGGAATCAGGCTGGGCGTCGAGGCCGGCATCGCGGTCCGCTTTGGCGAAGGTTTCACCGGTGAGGTCTGGGGCGGTGGCGTTGTGCGCTATGACCAGATCCGCCTCGGCGACGGCCTCTTTCTCTCGCCTGCATTCACGGCCGGTCTGAGCTTCGTCAATAAAGCACATCCGGGCCGCGAGGCTGATGAAGAGCGCGAGGACCAGGGCAATGCCCGCGCGCTCTTTTACCTCGGGCCGGAGGTCAATCTGTCCTTTAGCGAGACCTCGAATACGGAATTCTTCTGGCGTCTGCACCATCGCTCAGGCGCCTGGCGGACACTCGGCAACATGAAGGGTGCGACGAACGCCAATGTCGTTGGCGTTCGCTACAAGTTCTGAGCCCCTAAGGCCCCGTTCAGCCGCCGACCTGGGCGATCCAGTCGGGGAGGCTGTAATAGTTAGAAATGCGGGCGACCTTGCCGTCGCGGATCTCGAAGAAGGCGCCGGCAGGCAGGCGGTAGGTCTGGCCGTTGGCCTCCGGCAGGCCCTCGTCGGTTGCGAGATAGGTGCCGTTGACGATGAATTCGGCCGCGCCGCGCGTGCCGTCCTCATTGGCCATCACCACCATGTCGGTGAGCTCTTCCTTGTAGCAGCGGTTCATGTGGTCCATGAATTTGGCAAAGGCGTCCTTGCCCGTCTGGCGGGCACCCTGGTTGATGTCGTGCGCGACGTCATCGGTCAGGAGTGCCAGAAAACGGTCCATGTCGCCGGCATTGAAGGCGTCGTAATAGGCGCGGATGGTGGTGGCGGCGGTCATTGGTCACTCCTCGTCGTGGAATTGCTTTCTCGGGTGGTCGCAGATGGGTATAACCACTCCGCAACGGACTGAAAACACTCTATGGCCACCACCATTCAATCCTTTTCCGGCAGCGACGCGACACCCTTCTTCGACGACCTTGCTCGGCTGAGAACTACCGTCTTCCGCACCTTTCCCTACCTCTACGAGGGGAACCCGGACTACGAACAAACCTATCTGTCGACCTATGCCAAGTCCGAAGGCTCCATCTTCGTGCTCGCCATCGATGGCGACCAGGTGGTCGGCGTTGCCACGGGAACTCCGATGGCCGGCGAGACGGACGAGGTGAAACGCCCCTTCCTCCAGGCCGGGCTCGATCCGCACGAGTTCTTCTATTTCGGCGAAAGCGTGCTTTTGCCTCAATATCGCGGCCAGGGCATCGGCGTGCAATTCTTCGAAGGCCGCGAGCAGCAGGCCAGAAAGCTTGGCCTGCGCTACGCCACTTTCTGCGCCGTCGAGCGCCCCGCCGATCATCCGCGCCGCCCGGCCGATTACGTGCCGCTCGACGCCTTTTGGGCCAAGCGCGGCTATACCCATCACCCCGAGCTTCGCACGACATTCACCTGGCGCGACCTCGACGAAACCGTCGAAAGCCCGAAGCCGCTTTCCTTCTGGATCCGGGATCTGACCCTATGACAGCCCTCACCCTTGCCGCCTGCCAATACAAGATCGATCTGATCGAGAGCTGGGAGGCGTACGTCCTTCACCTGACGCATCTGGTGCATGAAGCTGTCGATCGCGGCGCGAAACTCTTGCTGCTGCCGGAATATGCCGGCCTGGTGCTCGCGGGTCAGCTTGACGCGCAAACTCGCTCGGATCGGCACGGCTCGATCGCCGGCATCCAGCCTCTGATCCCGGCCTGGGTCGAGCTCTGCGAGGAACTTGCGCGCACCCATTCGATCGTCTTCCAGCCCGGTTCCGCACCGGTGCTCGATCCCGACGGCCAATACCGGAACCGCGCCTACCTCTTCGGCCCGGATGGTCTGATCGGCCATCAGGACAAGATCATCATGACCCGCTTCGAGCGCGAGCAATGGGGCATTGCTGCCGGAAAGGATGGCCTCACCGCCTTCGACACACCGCTTGGCAAGCTCGGAATCCTGATCTGCTACGACAACGAGTTCCCGATGCTAGCCCACACCCTCGCCGAACAGGGCGTTGACCTGATCCTCGCCCCCTCCTGCACCGACACGCTGGCCGGCGCCTATCGCGTGCGCATCGGCGCCCAGGCCCGGGCGCTGGAAAACCAGATTGCCGTCCTATCGTCACCCACGGCAGGAACCGCCCCGTGGTCACCGGCACTCGACGAAAACCGCGGCCGCGCTGCCCTTTACGTGCCCTCCGACTACGGCATGCCGCCCAATGGCATCTATGCCGAAAGCGAGAGCGACGCGGTCGAGGAAAGCCACTGGCTGATCACCGAGATCGACCTCGACACGGTCCGGCGTCTGCGCACGGAAGGCCAGGTCGCCACCCGCCGCGACTGGCCGGAGCAGTTCGGGGTGTGAAAAGCCTGCTTCTCCGGGCCATCGCGACAATTTCCCGCTAGGCGCGGAGAGACGTCGCTGCTATATGCGCGTGCCATGAGCACATCGTCCCGCATCCCTCTCGACCATATCCGCAACTTTTCCATCGTCGCCCACATCGACCATGGCAAATCGACGCTGGCCGACCGCCTGATCCAGTCGACCGGCGGCCTCGCCGACCGCGAGATGTCGGAGCAGGTCCTCGACAACATGGACATCGAGAAGGAACGCGGCATCACCATCAAGGCCCAGACGGTGCGGTTGCACTACAAGGCCAACAATGGCGAAACCTATGTGCTGAACCTGATCGACACACCCGGCCACGTCGACTTCGCCTATGAAGTCTCGCGCTCGCTGTCGGCTTGCGAAGGCTCGCTGCTGGTCGTCGATGCCTCGCAGGGCGTGGAAGCCCAGACGCTCGCGAACGTCTACCAGGCGATCGACAACAATCACGAGCTGGTCACGGTCCTCAACAAGGTGGATCTACCGGCCGCCGAGCCCGAGCGCATCAAGGAGCAGATCGAGGAAGTCATCGGCATCGATGCTTCTGAGGCCGTTCTCATCTCGGCGAAGACCGGTCTTGGCATTCCCGACGTTCTCGAAGCCATCGTGCACAAACTGCCGGCGCCGAAGAGCGAAGGCGGCGAGAAGGCCCCGCTCAAGGCCCTCTTGGTCGACAGCTGGTACGACACCTATCTCGGCGTCATGGTTCTCGTGCGCGTGCTCGACGGCGTGCTCACCAAGGGCCAGACCATCCGCATGATGGGCACGGACGCGAAATACGCGGTCGAGCGCGTCGGCGTGCTCACCCCGAAGATGGTTGCCGTGGATAGCCTCGGCCCGGGCGAAATCGGCTTCTTCACCGGTTCGATCAAGGAAGTGGCCGATACCCGCGTCGGCGATACCATCACCGAAGACAAGCGCCCGACCGCCAACATGCTGCCGGGCTTCAAGCCGGCCCAGCCGGTCGTCTTCTGCGGTCTCTTCCCGGTCGATGCCGCCGATTTCGAGGACCTGCGCGCTGCCATGGGCAAGCTGCGCCTCAACGACGCCTCCTTCTCCTTCGAAATGGAATCGTCTGCCGCTCTCGGCTTCGGCTTCCGCTGCGGCTTCCTTGGCCTGCTTCACCTCGAAATCATCCAGGAGCGCCTCGAGCGCGAATTCGATCTCGACCTGATCGCGACCGCCCCTTCCGTCGTCTACAAGCTGTTCATGACCGACGGCACGGAGCGCGAGCTGCACAATCCGGCGGACATGCCCGACGTGGTCAAGATCTCGGAAATCCACGAGCCGTGGATCAAGGCGACGATCCTCACCCCCGACGACTATCTTGGCGGCATCCTGAAGCTCTGCCAGGACCGGCGCGGCGTGCAGACCGAACTCACCTATGTCGGCAAGCGTGCGATGATCACCTATGAGCTGCCGCTCAACGAAGTGGTCTTCGATTTCTACGACCGCCTGAAGTCGATCTCCAAGGGCTACGCCTCCTTCGACTACCATCTCGACGGCCATCGCGAGGGCAACCTCGTCAAGATGTCGATCCTCGTCAACGGCGAGCCGGTCGATGCCCTCTCGATGATGGTGCACCGAATGGCAGCCGAAAAGCGCGGCCGCGACATGTGCGAAAAGCTCAAGGACCTGATCCCGAAGCACATGTTCAAGATTCCGATCCAGGCCGCCATCGGCGGCAACGTGATCGCCCGCGAAACCATCTCGGCGCTCCGCAAGGACGTGACCGCAAAGTGCTACGGCGGCGACGCTTCGCGCAAGCGCAAGCTCCTCGACAAGCAGAAGGCCGGCAAGAAGCGCATGCGCCAGTTCGGTAAGGTCGAGATCCCGCAGGAAGCGTTTATCGCAGCGTTGAAGATGAGCGACGAGTGAGGGGTGGGCAGGCCCCTCTTTCACTTATCTACAAGTATATATTCAGCTAGAACGAAATACTTCCGTTGCGATCAACGGGATTAAATCATTGTATTCAATGACTTAACGCTTTAAGCGCTACCCACAGTCTTCCACCACAAGATATAGCGTTAACATTTCCTTCACAGACCACCCCTTGACGGAATCAGTCGGGACGATGTTAATGGAACCTGTTGCGGCGGCGACTGGACCGGGCATAACGAGGCCGGGTTTTATCAAACATTGTGGCGGCTTTCTGTGAGGTGGAATGGTGTTCTGACGACGCCTTCCGCAACAGGACATTTGTGCGACTTTGACCGCCCGGCTGGGGGTCTGGGTCTGGCGGCAACAATCTGTTAGTACTATATTTAGTGTTTGCAGCCACCATCACCACAATATAAAGCTAGTTTATTCACGCGGAATCGACCTGCGTGACAGTAATTCGGAGACGATTATGAATAGAAGAAAAGTAGCCAATCGCACCACCGAGCGCCGTCGCGGTTGGCAGTAACGAAAGGGTCACAAAACAGAAAGGGCGGCAACCCGACCTGCAATGTGACCCGTGGTGTCAGCGGACAAGCCCAATCCGTTGGACGGATGTACTGAGAATGCCGATATCTGAACCGTTACAATTTCAGACTCGCATCTCTCGGTCTCCGTTTCAAGAGGGCATCCTCAACGGAGGTCATTATCATGAGCGATAATGCAAAACCGAGCCCTGCGCTCACCTTCGATGACGCCGTCCAGATCTGGCTCTGCCACTGGACCGGCGAGTTTCAGAACCGGATTGCGGCGCGTCTCGACGTCAATCCGGGCCGCGTGAACGAAGTTCTGAAAGAACGGAAGTTCATCGGCAGCCGCGAAGCGGCCCTTCAGAAGCGCTCAGCATGACGAAGCGAGGTCGCTGCGAAAGCAGCGACCTTCCTCCTCACGATCGAAAAAGGATTCTGAAAATGACCAAACGCGATCAACACGTTGTCCCCCATGCCAATGGTTGGGCAGTCAAAGGTGCAGGCTCCGAGCGGGCCACCAAGGTCGTCGAAACCCAGCGCGAGGCTATCGGCATTGCCCGAGGCATCGCGCAGAACCAGCAGTCGGAAATGCTGATCCATGGAGAAAACGGTCGCATCCGCGGGCGCAATTCCTATGGCAATGATCCGTATCCGCCGAAGGGCTGACACCTCCGCCGGGGGCGGTTCGCCGCCCTCGGCATCGACTTTATTGAATGCGAATTCCGCGCTATAATTGCGCAACTTCGGAGTTGCGCCATGTCGATCGAAGCCCGCAAAGCCCATGACCTGACTGTCAGTGAAGCCCTTGTTGCCGAGGCTGAAACCCTTGGCCTCGACATCACGGGTGCGGCTGAACAGGGCATCGCGCTTGCCATCAAGGCCGAGAAAGAACGGCGCTGGAAAATCGAGAACGCCGAGGCGATCCAGGCTTCTAACGATTACGTCGCCAAGCATGGCCTTCCACTCGCGAAGTATCGGATGTTCTGACCATGGCCCGCTTCCACGTTCACCGGATCGGGAACGATGGAAGCCTGGCCGTCGATGTGCAATCCAAGCTGCTGGATGCCCTGACGACGCGCGTAGTCGTGCCGCTTACACCAGTGGGTGACGTTACGACCCTTGTTCCTCGCCTCAATCCGCGCCTTGCCATCGATGGCGAAACCTTTGCGATGCTCACCCAGTTCATGACGACGGTCCCCATCTCTGCTGTCGGCCCCTCGATCGCCGATCTCTCCGCCCGCGCCGATGAGATCACTGCCGCCACGGATTTCCTCTTCCAGGGCTTCTGAGGCCTTCTTGCCCGCTCGCCCCAGTCACGCTAGCATTCGAATGCAATCATAAGCCGATGGGCAAGAGAGGGGAGACGGGCATGCACAAGTTCAAGATCCTGAAGACCGAAAAGGGCGAGTTCCGCGTCCAGTTCGTCTACAATGCCGAAATCATGGTCTGGTCGGAGAATTATGCGTCAAAGGCCAGTGCGAAGAACTGCGTCGAGTCGCTGAAGAAAAATGCGCCCGCCGCCCCCGTCGTCGACCTCACCAAGGAGGAAACCGGCAGCGGCTATCGCTTCGAGATCGATGAAGCCAAGAACGGCGAGACCTTTGTCCGCTTCCGCGCCGGCAATGGCGAGATCATGGTGCGCTCGGAAACCTACAAGTCGAAATCCAGCGCCAAGAACTGCATCGAGTCGCTTCAGAAGCGGGTGGCGGAGGCTGCGGTCGAAGAGGTGGAGTGAGCGCTGATTATGCCTCTCCCCTTGTGGGAGCGGTTACAAAATCGAGGACTTAGCCCGATCCGGGCTAAACCTCAGATTTTGTTGGTGAGGGGATCAGTCTGCGGGCACGACGAACGGAGCCCCTCTCTTGCGATTTCAGATGTTTAGGCGGCTTGCGCTCGCCTAATTCATCGAAATCGCTTTCTCCCCCACCAAGGGGGAGATATCCACCCTCACATCCCCTCGCCCGGTTTCCAGGCCCTCGGGGCCGCCCCGCGCTCGACCAGATAAAACCCGTCAGCCGCCACCGTCTGCCAATCCCCAACCTCGCCATCCGGCCAAAGCACGCGGATCTCGGTTTCTGCCTGTTCGCCCAGACCAAAGTGATGCCAGCCGGTCTTGCCGCTGACATGGCCGCCGCCGATGGTGAGCTCGCGGCGCTGCACAACATCGCCGGTTTTCACCTCGATCCAGGCGCCGCCCGCGTCGCGGTTCGGACCGTCCTGGCGCAGCGCCAGTTGCAGGAAGCGGCCAGCGCCTTCCGTCGTGTTGCGCCAGATCTCCACCGGAGACCCCTGGTTGACGACGAGGAGGTCGACCAATCCGTCGAGATTGAAGTCGGCGAGTGCGCCGCCCCGGCCCTTGGCCATCGAGGCGATGCCGGCCTTGTCGCCCATTTCGATGAATTTGCCGTCCTCGCCCTGGACGAGCAGGTTGTTGGGGTCCTTCTCGGCAAAGTCCGGCATCTCCGCGACATTGCCCTTGGCAACGAAAAGGTCAGCGCGGCCGTCATTGTTGACATCCTCGAATTCCGTGTGCCAGGCGGTCGAAGGGCGGATCTCGCCACCGGTATAGGGCCGGTGGGCCGTGGCACCCTTGGCGAAGGCGACATCGACATAAGAGGGCTTCGGCTTGCCGTCCGCGGGAATTTCGCCAAGCTTTTGCAGCTTGTTGTCGGCCATGCTGGTCAGGAAATATTCCGGATAGCCGTCGAAATCGAGGTCATGGGAAGCGATGCCCATGCCCCAGATGCGCAGGTATTTCCACCCCTCTTCCTGGGTGTAGAGCGCCGGTGCCTTGCCCGGCTCAACATGCCACATCTGCTCCTGGCCGCCCTTGTAATATTCGCGGTCGTTGGAGACGCGCAGCGAGGGCGTGCCGGAGCGGTTCCAGTCGGTGAAAAGGATCGACAATGGGCAATAGGAGGGATTGAGCGAGAGCGGCGGGGCGAAGCGATGCTCAGTAGCGGACAACGGGCGATGCAGCCAGTTGTCGGTGCAGGAACCCCAGGGCTCGAAGTCTTCGAAGCGGTCGATATAGTTGCCGATAGCGAGCGTCGGCCAGGAGTTGCCGCGCTCCCAGGTGGCGGAAAAGGCCGTCGACCAGGCGTCGCCGCCGTCAAATCCCCAGGCCTCGTTGGCGCGCTCGAAACGGCATTCGCCAAGGCCGCGCATCACGACGTTCTCACCGGAGCGCAGCAGTACGACGTCCTGCAGCCCGTCGCCATCGACATCCAGCGGATAGGCGCCGATCACCTTGTCGAGTTCGAGGCCGGACACCTGTTCGTCGAACTTGAGGGGGCCGCCAGCCTCGCTTCGGTTGAGGTAGAATTTCGCCTTGTCCTCGCCGCCAGCCAGCACGAGATCGGGGAAGCCATCGGCATTGCAGTCGAAGCTGCCGGCGCCGCCGCCGACCATGAATTCCCAGTCGCCGCGATAGGTGCTGGTGATGCCGCTGGAGGCGGTTTCGTCGGTGAAGCGGGGAACGACGGGGCCGCCATTGGCAAGCGCTGTGCCGGCTTGCAGCGCGGCGAACAGGGCGGCCGCAAGGGCGGTTCGGCGATGGTAAGAGGGGATGGCTTCGGCCGTCATCCGCGCGTCCTCAGGGCGACCGCCTTTTCGCCGATGCAGCGCCCCTGATCGAGCCCGCGATCGATCGCGGCGCGGAAATGAATGCCGCCATAGAGGCGCGAGACGCCGGCTTCTTCTGCCGCGCCCCAGAAGCTCTTGAAGCTCCGGTTCGGCAGCTTGTCCTTTTCATGGGTGTTGTCGGTGAAGGCGAAGTTCTCGCCAAAGAAGGCCGTCAGCACGGTGGCTGCCGCACCCGACTGGGTGGAATGGCCGGAGGGATATTCCGGGAAGGGCGGCGTGATCAGGATCGGTTCCCATTTGGGATCGATGACCCGCTTGATGTAGGTGACCGGGCGGAGCAGGTCGTATTCGAATTTCGAATGCCAGCAGCCGATGAAGGCGTCGGCGAGCGAAATCCCGAGCCGGGCAAGCAAATCGGCGTGCTCCGCAGCACTTGCATCCTGCTCGTCGAGGACCTTCAGCGCAATCACTATCCAGTGGCCGGGCGGGGTGGGCGAGAGCATCGGGTCATCCGACCAGAAGCGGGCGATGGCGCGCTGCTCATCGGTCACGGTGTTTACCGCCTCATAGACCTCCATCGCCTCGTTGTAAAAGTCGGAATCCTTGTCCTCGCTGTAGACGGGCGGCGCCGGCAGCGGGCAGGCATTACCGGTCTGCAGGGCGAAGGGACGGTTCTCGCCCCACTGGGGAAGAAGGGGCATTTGCTGCTGATTGATCAGACTGGTCGGCACCCAGCTGTCCTTCTTGCTCCCGAGCGCGAATTCCAGGGGAAAGCCCATGTTCTCGACCTTGGCGCCGCCGTCGTCCAGCGACCAGGTAAGGATATGCGCCGTTATGCTCTCGCCATAGGCCTGGCTGCGGGCGACGAGATCGGGGGCAAGTCCGGCGGACACTTCGGACGAGAGCTTTTCGGTCATGCGCTTCAGGGCGCGCTGACCGGTCGGACCGGTATTGCCGAAGAATTCGCGTGCGGCTGATGACAGGGCTGCCTGCATGACGACCGCCTCATCATAGGCGATACCGACCTCGCGCTGAGGTACTGGAGTGAGGCCGTTCAACTGACCGGCAAGCGAGGTCATGGTCGTGTCGCCGGCCGCCAGCGCCTCATAGGCGGTGACCCCGAGATAGGCGAAGGCGCGGCTTGCCACGGGGGGCGAATAGGTCGGCGTATGACGGACGAGTTCGAGGATCAGGCGATACCAGTCGCGCATGACCATGTCGGCGCCCACAGGGGATGCCTGGGCCGGCTGGAAGGCCAACCCGATGATGATGAAGCAGAGCGCAACCAAGCGCTTGACCACTGCCTTCATGTCCCCCTCCCACAGGTTTCTGAAGCGAACTCAATCGATTGAAGTTCGATTAAGCACGGGGGCGGATGGCTCGCAAGAGGGAGGCGAATGACGCGGGATCAAATCCAGCCGATGGCGCGGCCGGCAAGGCTCAAGGCAAAGACCGCGAGGCAGCTTGCGGCGACCCGCCCGAACAGTAGGGGGCTCGTGGTGGCCAGCCGCCGCAGCATGGCGGCGCCGGCGCTCAGCCAGCAGGTGGCGACGATGACGACGAGCAGGGAGAACACGGCGAGATAGGGGAGCGGCCGGAACAGTGCTTCCAGCGAACCCGTGCTGGCTGCGGGAATGAGGGCGAGCCCGATGATCAAGGCCTTGGGGTTGAGCACCGTGGTGGCGTAGACGGCAGCCGCCGTCGTTCCACCCTGCGCATTGGCCGAGGGCGGACGCATCCAGAGCCGGGCGGCGAGCAGCAAGACCCAGAGGGTCGAGGCGAGCTTGATGCCAAGGGCTGCAGCCGGCTGATCAATGAGCAGTGGCGCGGCCAAGAAGACAAGCGGAACGATGGCCGTGAGATAGCCGGCGCATTCGGCACCGATCAGCGGCAGCGAGGCCTTGATGCCGCGCGTGGCGCCTGAAACGGCAAGTAGGGTATTCGTCGGCCCCGGCGTCAGCAGAAGGAGCAGGACGGCAAAGGCAAAGGTGGACAGGGACAAAGCAGAACTCCGATCAGTGAGGTCGGAGATAGCAGGTCGGATGCCGCGGCGGCTTGATGTCGGTCAAACCCGGCGAAGGGATCCGGGTGACGCGGGAGATGCGCTCAAGACGGGCGGATCTGCCGGACCCAGGCACGAGCCAGCTCCAGCCCGGCTTCATCGGAAAGCTGCCCGTCGGTCGGTTCGATCTCAGGATGGCGGTTGAGCCAGCCGGGCTCCTTGCGCTCGATGACCTCGGGGAAATGCGTCATCCAGTTGCGCACGACCTCGCGATTGGCCTCGAAATGGAACTGGAAGCCATAGGCGGCGCGGCCGATGCGGAAGGCCTGATGGCGGGCCGCTTCGTTTTCCGCGAGATGAAGAGAGCCTTGCGGTAGGGTGAAGGTGTCGTCGTGCCACTGGAAGGAGAGGAAACGGTCGGGCATGGTAGAGAGCACCGGATCCTCTTTGCCGGCCTCGGTGCGGCCGATGCTGCGCCAACCGAATTCCGGGGCGGCGCCGATCAGGTTATCACCGCCATAGGCGCGGGCGAGCAACTGGCTGCCAAGACAGATGCCGAGCACGGCTTTGTCGCTGTCGCCGAAGCGGCGCATCAGGCTTGCGAGCGCCGGCAGATAAGGATGCTTTTCGTCGTCGCGGGCATTTTGCTCGCCGCCGAAGACAACGAGGGCGTCATGCGCGCCAAACTCCGGGAGAGGTTCACCCGCATAGGCGCGGATCGTGATGATCTCTGCTCCGGCTTCGGCCAGGGCGATACCGACCTGACCGGCTTCGGTGACTTTGGTATTCTCGACGATGGCAACGCGCATGGGGAATCGGATCTCGTGGGCTGTTGCTTCAGAGAAAGCATGCGCCTGCGATCACGGCAAGACGGGAGGGCGGCGCTTGAAGCCCCCTCCCCCAGGCTTCAGAAGGTTCTCTTCAGGCGCGCATCAACCGACTGGCTGTTGCCGCCGCGAATCACGAAGAAGAAGGTCATCGCTGACCAAAGCAGCGATTTTTCAGCCCCGGAGAAACCCTGATCCAGCTGGATCCAGTGGAAATAGACCGTGACCAGCAGGACGATCGTGGCTGCAAAGGCCGCCGGGCGGGTGAGGAGACCGATTGCGAGCAGGATGCCGCCGAAGAATTCGGTGATCGCTAGGAGCGGCGACCAGAAGACGCCAGGATAGAAGCCGAGGCCTTCGACCATCTGGACGGCGCCGAAGGGATCGACGATCTTGCCGGCGCCATGGATGACCAGGAAGCCACCGGCCACCAGACGCAGAAGGGTTTCGCCCCCTTCGTGGCCGGAACGATAGACGGGGGCAAGGGCGGGAACGAAAAGACGGTTCGGTTCAATGGACATGAACAAACTCCAAAATGACAATAACCTGCGCCTCATGGCCGAAGCTTCGGCGCGTGGCAATTGGACGCACGAAGAAAAGTTGATTAGACGGGTTAACTTATCCGTGAAGTGAGGATGTATTGATGGAAAAACCCCGGATTTCGATCACCTATTGCACCCAATGCAACTGGCTTCTGCGCTCCGGCTGGATGGCGCAGGAACTGCTGCATACCTTTGCCGACGATCTGGGCGAAGTGGCACTGATCCCTGGCACGGGCGGGATCTTCGAGATCAAGCTGAACGACGACCTGATCTGGGAACGCAAGCGTGATGGCGGTTTTCCAGGCCCGAAGGAGCTGAAGCAGAAGGTGCGGGATGCCATCGATCCCGAGCGTGATCTCGGCCATGTCGATCGTGGGAGCCGCAACGAAGGGCTCGACAGCTGAGACCTGCAAAGGCGGCCGCAAGACCGCCTTCAACAATCGCTCGTCTCAATAGAAGGGCGATTGGCAGACCTTGTAGTAGCCGCTCGACGAGAGAAACTGGTTGGTACGGGGATTGTAGGACCGGTAGCGGTTCAGGCACCAGTCGACATGCCGCTCCCAGCCGCGGCCCGGCGGGCGGTAACCCGGATCGGCATAAACCGGCGGACGCGGTCTCGGACGGTAGCCGGGTTCGACATAGACAGGCGGACGTGGGCGCGGGCGATAGACCGGCGGTTCGTCATAGACGGATGGCGGATAGTATTCCGGTGGCAGAGGGCGTGGACGGCGCGGCGGCGGGCGGTCCCAGGTCTCGTAGCAACCGGAGAAGTCGCAGACGAGATCGATCTTTTCCACATCGGAGCTCTGTTGCGAAACCGGTGGCGTCGGTTTCGTCATCGCAGCCTCCGCCACGGAGGTGAAAAGCTGGGCACCGGCAAGCGCCACGGCCACAAAAGCGGATCGAATCTTCATATGGTCATCCCGTCGTTCATCCCGGCGGCGGGCGAACCGCCTTGCCGACCGAAAGATAGAGCGTTTCGATCACGGCTTTTTCACGACAGCGTTATCCGTGGCAGACTGTACAAAATGCCTGTGTCCCAACGCATCTGCGAATCCGCTTCCGGCTTTTCCCGCCAATCCGGCAGACGCCTTCATCGCCCCGACATGAAAACTTCAAAAAGCCGGTTGACAGGTCGGAGCAGTCCCTTTACACGGCTCCTCGTCGCCCAGATGGCGGAATTGGTAGACGCGCCAGCTTCAGGTGCTGGTACTCGAAAGGGTGTGGAGGTTCGAGTCCTCTTCTGGGCACCAAATTCCGATTTGAGATCAGCAGTTTATGCGATCCTCAAACACTTTGAAAAGCCCGGCTTGCCGGGCTTTTTTCTTGTCTGAAATTTCAGTTTCCGGTGCTGTCGCACTGTCGTTTCCAGCACGATTTTTCACGCATTCCCGAGCACCCCAAGACCGCCACAAGGACAGACCATGGACGAGACCGTCGCCATCGAAAGCCGCAGCGAATTTGCCCTCTGGGCCATCGAACGCGCCAAGGAAATCGTGGCCCAGGAGGGCACGGCGCTGGCGCTTGCGGCGCGCGACATGGACGAAGAAGGGTTGCGCGAGGCCGGCCACAAGCTCGGTGGCGCGATCAGCGAAGCGCTGATCGAAGTATTCGACGGTTTGCTCGGCCAGGACGATCAGGCTTGAGAAAAAGGGCGCCCAACGGACGCCCTTTCTCGATTTGACTTCATTCGACCGGCATCAGCGCAGAATGCGGGGATTGGCGAGACCGCTCGTCGGCGTCGAACCGCCACCCGACAGGGGCTCGATCTTCCAGTTGGCCGAATTCATGATGATGGTATTCACCACCAGCGTGATGTTGTTGGTCTGGTTCGTCGTCGAATTGTAGGTCACGTCACGATTGGGCAGATGGATGATCCCCTTGAGGATCTCGCCCTTGCTGCCATTAAAGACATATTGCTGCGGGTTGCGGTTGTTGCTGGCGTCGCTGGTCTTCTCGAACATCAGGATGTCCTTGTAGGGTCCGGATGTCGGCGCTGTCGCCGTGAAGGTCAGACCGCCATTGGCGCGGATCTCGCTGTTGACGTCGGGGAAATAGAACGTAACCCCTTCCGCCTTCACCGTTGCGCCGGAATTTATGATCATCCGGCCGGAAATGATGTGCAGACCCGGTTTGAACGTGACGGTCGGCGAGCCGTTGAACGTGGTTCCGCAGTGCTTGCCCGGCTGCAGCGTGATGGACTGACCGTCCATCGTGCCCGAGGTGGTGCAGTTTGCAGGGACCTTAGGCTCCGGCATCTTGCCGGCGAAGGGATCCGCTTCCGCCGCGCATTTCGTCTGAAGATTGCTGAGCGTTCCACCGTTCTTGATGTAGTTCGTGCCCTTGACGCAGAATTTCGCCGTATCGATCGTTGCCCCGGCATTCATGATGAAGGCGGGATTGCTGGTCGAATGGACGTGGACCTCGCATTTCGTCGATTTGACATTGGCACCGGAGTTGATGAGCACGGCCTGGCTCTTGTTGCCGAGAGCATAGATGCAGCCATTGCCGCCAGCCGCCTCTTCCGCCCCGGCAGCGACGGTGGTGTTGACGCCAAGCGTGAAGCTGCTCAGGCCGACAATACCGAGAAACCTGTTGTCGACATCCTGCTCGTAGCCGCCGGTCAGCGAACCGTCGGCATTGACCGTCAGCGTGAAGCCGGCGCTTTCATTCAATTCGTCCTGCTCGGCGTTGAGACCGAGAAAGTTACGGGCTTCGAGCTCCTGGGCGCTTTTCCCACTCTTGCGGGCAGCGGCGAGCATGGCGGCGTCGAGCTGAGCCTGCATCTCGATACGCGTGTTGTAGGCCGAAGCGACATCCAGGGCACCACCTGCGGACACGAGGACGATCGGTGCGAGCAGTGCGGAAATGAGACCGAAGTTGCCCGACCGATCCTGCCAACAGTGTCTGATCTTCTCCAGAAGCATGATGTGTCCTCATTGTTTGAAACGACAATGGATCCGAACCACGCGGGATGGACGGATGCCCTCTATTCAGGACAACCTAAGAACGAAATACTACTTTCGCGTTTTAATCTTACGTAAAATCTTGCAAAACCCGATCAACGTCAGTTGATCGCGTAACTTGCTGCCTCGAACGACTGAAGCGACACCGCCGAGATCAGTCGATAATCCTCGGGTTGACGCCGGGATACCACATGCGGCCGGACCGCGGCGGCTCGGTGCCTTCATAGACAATGCCGTTCTTTTCGCAGCGGTAGACCGTGTAGGGCAGACTGTCGCGCAGATCACGGCGACCGAAGTGATGGCGGTTAGGGACAACCGTCCGCGTTTCACAACTGACGTTTTCACCGAACTGGTTCACCGGATCTTGCGGCTTGACACCCGGCAGGTCCTTGAAGCTTTCCTGGCCGGCCCTGCCCCAGGCGATGCCTTCGGAGGCTGAGGCGGGGGCGACCGCTGCGAAGACGGCCAGCGATGCCAGCACCAGAGCCGTGCTGATCTTGGTGGAAGTCTTGTTCTCTTGGCAGACCGGCAGCATGGGCAATCTTCTCGTCAGCTCTAATGGTGCCGATATAAGCGCTCGCCACGGCTGCACCAAGACCGGGATCATCACGTTTCGGCGACGGGGCGGCGGTAGCCGGTTGGGGTGCCGTAGAGCCAGCCGATCCGCTCGATGGCGGCTTCGAGCGTTTCACGCGCCACGGACATGGTGTTGCCGTTGGCGTGGATCATGGTTGTTTCGTTTTCCATGATCGCGACATGGCCCTTCCAGAAGACGAGGTCGCCGCGCCTGAGCTCGGCACGCTCCACGGGCACGCCGAGGCCCGATGCCTGCATGTCGCTATCGCGCGGGGCTTCCTGCCCGGCCATGCGCATGGCCAGCTGCACAAGGCCCGAGCAATCAATACCGAAGCCGGATTTGCCACCCCAGAGATAGGGGGTCTCAAGGAATAGTCCGGCGACAGTGACGTAATCCGGCACGGGCGGGTCCGAGATCGGGCTCAGGTGGCGGGCGACGAGAGCACCTCCATCTGATAGCAGCAGGTAGCGGGTTCCACGGGTTTCCGCCTCGCCCACGATTGTTAGCCGGCTTCCCATCGACAAGGCCATGCGCGTGGGGAAGCGCAGGTCGGGGCCCGAATAGACGAAGGTGCGCGGCACGGTGACGACATGGGTGGTCGCAGCGACCGGGCCGAGCGCTTCTTCTGGCAGGTAGCCGACGTAACCATCGTCCACCGCCTGCACCCAGGCCCAGCCCCTGTTGCGTTCGAAGACGTGGACCTCTTCACCCATCAGGAGTTCGTTATCGATGCCGACATTCAGGTCCGGTTTTGGGCGAAGCGCCACCACCGGCTGGGTGATCATCGCCGGTTCCGGGGTGATGAAACGTTCGGCCTCGACTTGCCCCTTCAGGGCGATATCGGCGAGATCGGGCCGGAAGGCGTTGAGGCGCCGGTCGAGCATATTCAAGTCTCCGTCAGCCGAGCGCGCGGCCCCGGGCGATGATGTTATCGCCGAATTTTTCGAGAAAAAGCGCACCGCCGACGGTGCGCTTGACGATGACGCTGCGGCGGTCGAGCTCGTCCCTGATACGGTCAACGAGGCCCAGCTCCCCGAGCGTATCGAGGGCGCGGGTGATGACGGGCTTGGTGACATTGAGGGTTGCGGCAAGGCCGCGCACTGTATGGGGCGGCGGCACAAGATAGATCTCGAGCAGGACGGCGAGCTGACGCATGGTGAGGTCGTGGCCGTCTTTCTGGACCTGATCCAGGGTCACCCTGTGCCACAGGCAAAGCGCCTGGGTTGCCGTCATTTCGAGGCCCATGGCCCCTCCCCCTCGTTCTGATCCGGGCCAGCAGCCCCTCGCGAGTATCATTCCGGCAAAGGAACGATCTGGCAAGGGGCTGGTGGATTTAGGCTCAGTCGGCGCCGGACTGCAGGTAGCGGTAAAGGGCGCGGATCGCCTGGGCCTCACCGCCGACCGGCGAATGGGCGCGCTCCGTCGGAGACCAGCCGAAAATGTCGAAATGCGCCCAGCGGCGGCCAGGCGAGACGAAGCGCTTGAGGAAGAGGGCGGCCGTGATGGCACCCGCCATGCCGCCCGAGGGGGCATTCGTCACGTCGGCGATCTGGGCCTTCAGCATGCGCTCGTACCCCTTGTAGAGCGGCATGCGCCAGAGCGGATCGTCGACCGCGAGGCTCGCATCGGCGATGCCATGGGCAAGGTCTTCGTCATCGGTGAAGAAGGGCGGCAGATCCGGGCCAAGCGCGACACGGGCGGCCCCCGTCAAGGTGGCCATGTCGATCAGCAGATCCGGCTCCTCGGCGTCGGCATAGGCCAGCGCATCGGCAAGGATCAGGCGTCCTTCGGCATCGGTGTTGTCGATCTGGACGGTCAGACCCTTGCGGCTCTTGTAGACGTCGCCGGGGCGGAAGGCATTGCCGGCAATGGCGTTCTCGACGGCTGGGATGACGACATGCAGGTCGACCTTGAGCTTGGCATCCATGATCATCAGCGCGAGGCCCAGCACATTGGCGGCGCCACCCATGTCCTTCTTCATCAGAAGCATCGAGGAGGCCGGCTTGATGTCGAGGCCGCCGGTATCGAAGCTCACGCCCTTGCCGACGATGGTGACCTTGCGATGGCCCTTCTTTCCCCAGCGCATCTCGATCAAACGGGGGGCGACCGTGGAGGCGCGGCCGACGGCGTGGACGAGCGGGAAGTTCTTCTCAAGGAGTTCGTCGCCGGTGATGACAGAGACCTCGGCCTTGTAGTGTTCGGCAAGGCGACGGACCGCGGCTTCGATATCGGCCGGGCTCATGTCGTTGGCCGGGGTGTTGATCAGATCACGGGCGAGATAGACGCCCGCCAACTGGCGCTTGATGTCGGCGGCATCGGCATCCTGCGGGATCAAAAGGCGCGGTTCGGTGACCCGTTCAGAGCGATAGCGGTCGAAGCTGTAGGCTCCGAGACCGTAGCCGAGCAACAGGCGGTTGGCCGTGAGCGGGGCGGTTTCGATGTGCCATTCGCCGGCCGGCAGCGCACGCGCGAGCTTGCCGGTCAGATAGGGATTTTCAGAAGGGTTGGCGCCGAGCCCGAACAGCGCGCCGCCGACATGGCCGTCGGCGGTGGGGATCAGCAGCACCGAGCCGGCCTCGGCCTTGAAGCCCGCCTTCTTGGCCCAGTCGAGGGCGAGCGGTTCCAGCGTGCCGGTCTCGACATGGGCCGGGGTGACGGCGAAGACCGGGAGCGTCTTGCCGCCCTTGGTGCTGAAGGGGGACGGTCTTTCGATATACTGGAACGGGGCCATGGGGAGACGCTTTCTGGAGATTCGGCTGAAGAATCGGTGGGGGCTCGATTAACACTCCGTTAGGGTTAACAGATTATTGCTTGAGTGGAGGTTGCGCCGCCCGGACGAGGCGCGGCGGCGGGGACTAGTTAACTCGGGACGATCACCATGCGCATGCGAATTCCAGGCTCGGCAAACCATCTGCGGATCGTGGCCATGACAGGTCTGGTGATGGCGGCGATGACGCTCACCGGCTGCGGCTCTGCGAAGAAGGAGCTGACAACCGGTTCGATCCCCAAGGCAAGCCAGCAACTCGATTCGCTCAGCGGTCCGCAACTCAGCCGCGCCGTTGAAGGCATCGGCCAGGCCTATGACCGCAACCCGCGGGATCGGAATACCGGGCTTTCCTATGCCAATGGATTGATGATGACAGGCCGCAACACGCAGGCGCTTGCCGTCATGCAGCAGGTGGCGATTGCCCATCCGAACGATCGCGAGGTGCTCTCCTCGCTCGGCAAGGCGCAGGCTGCGGCGGGGCAGCTGGAAAAGGCACTCGGCACCATTCAGCGGGCGCAGACACCCGACCGCCCTGACTGGCGGCTCTACTCGGCAGAAGGGGCCGTGCTCGACCAGCTCGGCCGTTCCAGCGAGGCGCGCTCGCGTTACCGCATGGCGCTGCAGATGCAGCCGAACGATCCAAGCGTATTGTCGAACATGGGCATGTCCTTCGTGCTTTCCGGCGACCTGAAGACGGCCGAGGACTATCTGCGACAGGCGTCGCAGCAGCCCCGTGCCGACAGCCGGGTTCGCCAGAACCTCGCGCTGGTGGTCGGCCTGCAGGGCCGGTTCCAGGAGGCAGAACAGCTGGCGGCCCAGGAACTCGATCCGCAGCAGGCGGCGGCCAATCTGCAATATCTGCGCGGCATGCTCGCCCAGCAGAATTCCTGGAAGCAGCTTTCCAGCCAGGACATGCCGAAAAAGAAGAGCTGAGGCTTCAGTCTGGAAAGACCAGACTTGAACGGCCGCTGGTCAGATCGCGCACCAGGCGGATCGCCTGATCCTCATCGCCCTGCCTCAGCGTGACCGTGAGATCCACACCCTCTGCCGTGAAACTTTCGACGAAGGTGAGGTGCGGTATCGCGGCGAGCCGTGACTTCACGAGGGCGAGGTCCGAGAAGTTCACCGATGATTCGCCTGTTACCATCGGGATGATCTCGCGCTTCTCGGCGGCCCGCAGCATCTGGGCTGCCGTTCCGCCATAGGCACGCATCAGCCCGCCACTGCCGAGCAGGATGCCGCCGAAGAAGCGGGTCACGACCACGAGGATACCATCGAGATCCTGGCCATCGATGGCCTGGAGGATGGGCTTGCCGGCCGTGCCCGAAGGCTCGCCGTCATCGGAAAAGCGGTAGGCCTGACCGATGCGCCAGGCCCAGCAATTGTGGTTGGCGGCGGGATCGGAGACCGCGGCGAGGAAGGCTTTCGCCTCCTCCTCGCTGGCAATGGGCGCTCCCTGGCCGATGAAGCGGCTTTTCTTGATGTCCTGAACGAATTCAACCGGCGCGACGAGAGTGAAGGGCATGGCCTCGAACCTCAGCCGTCCGCTTCATGCGCGGCTAGCCATTCGGCAAGTGCCGCGATCACGGAGAGACGCAAGGCTGCTTTCATGGCGAGCGCGCGGGTGAGCGAGGCGTCGCGGCTGGAGAAGCCGAGTTCGGCCATGACACCGGAGGGCGAGAGTTTTCGAGCGCGCATGACCGCTTCGACCCGCTCGATTGTCGACGGCAGCAGATACCGGCCATTGGCGATGAGGGCCGCGGCATCTTCGGGAATCGGTTCAGCACCGGACGGATCGGGGGCGGCCGATGCGCGGGCCCGCATCTCTGCGGCGACCAGATCCAGAAAGGCTTGGCGATCCTCAGGACCTGCTGACGTCCATGCCTTCAGGAGCTTCTTCAGGGGGCTGGGCTTCTCTTTCTTCGACATGACCGGCTTTCTGTTCGTCCCCGTCCATAGCCCGAGCGGAGACACGGTGCGAGAAAAAAACTTGGGGCCACGCATCTTCCGGCAAGGGGCGAAATTCGGCTTTGGCAACAGCGGCATCGGGGGCAAAACAGCCCGATTCAGACCACGATGCATTAGAAATTCCTGCCGGACGGAAAGCGGTCGTTAACCTTTATTTTCTACTCAGATAGCTCAGTTTTCGCGTTCTTGTATCCCGCCAGCGTTCAGGTTTCCGATGCACCCTCCCCGTTCAAATTCCGCGTATCAGCTCAATCAGTTAGGGGACAACAAGGGTGAAGGTGCCGATCAGTCGGCCGCCGACCAGATCGAGGGGCGCGAGGAAACGCCCGTCTGGCAGAAGGCCTTCGTCCTGGGCCCCAATGTGCGTTTCACCCGTACGCCCGACCGCGTGCCGGGCAAGGCCGAGCCAACGCCTGCACCCGCCGCTCAGCCGAGCGCGCCGCCTGCACGCACGGTCGCACCGCAGCCGGCGATGCCGCAGGCGCCGACACGACAGGCCTATCAGCCGACACGCCAGCCCGTGGCCCCCGCCCCGGCAAAGCCCGCCTCGTCCGCGGCGAGCAGCGTCCCCTATGCCGGATTGCCGCGCACCGGCGCGCCCGTCCCGGCACCGAAGCCCGAAGTACCACGCATGCCGGCTTCCGTGACCTTGCCGCAGCCGCCGGATGCCGTGGGCGCGCGCGCGCTCACCTACAAGCTTCGCCGGGAACTCGCCCGCCAGCAGGCCGAACAGGCCGCTTGGGAAGCATCAATAGCGGACGGCGCTTCGCCACACGAGATCGGCCCGGCTCCCCAACCTTTGCAGCCAGCACCCCTGGTTCAGGGCATGCGCAGCGTGCTGGCCAGCACGCAGGCTGCGACCGTCGGGACAAATGTTCGACCGACGACCGAAGCCCATGTGCCGCCGCATCTGCAGCGGTCACTCGCCCAGCAAGCCGAAGCCGCACGGCTTGCCGCCCAGCGGGCAGCCCCCGCGGCGCGCGCGCCCATGGTGCGCAATGCGTTTCTGCGGACACCGCCGGCGACAGCGACACCTGAGCCAGTTTCGGCACCGGTTGCTGCCTCAGCACCGGTACAGCCGGTTCTCTCGGCTCCGGCCGGAACGCCGCCTGTATCGTCGGGCTTTATCGCATGGGCGCAGATGACCAATCCGTCGCCGACGCAGCCCGAGGCCGTGACTGCCGTAGCACCCGTGGCGGCCGTGCCCGAAGCGCAGACTGAACGTCTGCCAATCGCAGCGCTGCTGTCGGACCACATCTTCTTCGAGGCGATGATCGCGCCGGTGGACGCTCCATTGGAGATCGAAATGGCGCGTCCGGCGATCGCGCAACCTGTCTCACAGGCCAGCAATCAGGCAGCGCCGCAGAAGGCGCAACAGATTGCGCCACAGCCGGTTGCGACCGCTGCAATGCCGGTAGCTCAGGCCGTTTCACCCGTTCGCCCCGAAGTCGTGCGCTATAGCCCGGAAGGAGTGTCTGCGCAAGTGCCGCCGCTCGCCATCGCAATGCGCAAGCCGGTGTTCGAGGCAACCCCGGGCTCGGTCGTCGCGCTCTATCGGGAAGTCGCATATCGGGAGGTGTCAGCTCAGTCCTACGCATTGCAGCAGGCACAGGCAGCGGCAAGCGAGACCGCTGCCCCGCTTGAGGCCGTTGCTCCGGCGCCGCTTCAGGCGAACCATTCGTCGATTGCTCCAATGTCCGCCGCCCTGCCACGCCAGCCCCTATTCAAGGCGCAAGAGGCTCTCGGCGAAGGCGAATACGAGCTGCCGTATATCGACTTCCTGCAGATGCCGCCCGTTCAGACCGGCGTCACGATGACGGCCGAAGCACTGGAGCAGAGCGCCGGGCTTCTGGAAAGCGTACTTGAGGACTTCGGCATCAAGGGCGAGGTGATCGACGTGCGCCCCGGCCCTGTCGTCACGCTCTACGAATTCGAGCCGGCGCCGGGGGTGAAGTCCTCGCGCGTCATCGGTCTCTCCGACGATATCGCCCGCTCGATGTCGGCACTCTCGGCGCGTGTCGCCGTGGTGCCCGGCCGCAACGTGATCGGCATCGAGCTGCCGAACCCGGTGCGTGAGACGGTCTATCTGCGCGAACTGATCGAGACGCCTGACTATGCCGAGACGCGCTACAAGCTGCCGGTCTGCCTCGGCAAGACCATCGGCGGCGAGCCCGTGATCGCGGAACTCGCAAAGATGCCGCATCTGCTCGTTGCCGGTACCACCGGTTCGGGCAAATCGGTTGCGATCAACACGATGATCCTGTCGCTACTCTATCGGTTCCGGCCGGACGAGTGCCGCTTGATCATGGTCGATCCGAAGATGCTCGAGCTTTCCGTCTATGACGGCATCCCGCATCTCTTGACCCCCGTCGTCACCGACCCGAAGAAGGCCGTGATGGCGCTGAAATGGGCGGTGCGCGAGATGGAGGATCGCTATCGCAAGATGAGCCGCCTCGGCGTGCGCAATATCGACGGCTACAATGCCCGTGCCGCCCAGGCCCGCGAAAAGGGCGAGACGATCACCGTTTCCGTGCAGACCGGCTTTGACCGGCAGAGCGGCGAGATCGTCTATGAGGAGCAGGAGCTCGACCTCTCGCCAATGCCTTACATCGTCGTCGTGGTCGACGAGATGGCCGACCTGATGATGGTCGCCGGCAAGGAGATCGAAGGTGCGATCCAGCGGCTGGCGCAGATGGCGCGTGCCGCCGGCATCCATCTGATCATGGCGACCCAGCGTCCCTCCGTCGACGTCATCACCGGCACGATCAAGGCGAACTTCCCGACCCGTGTCTCCTTCCAGGTGACCTCGAAGATCGACAGCCGCACCATTCTGGGTGAACCGGGCGCCGAACACCTGCTCGGCCAGGGCGACATGCTGCACATGGTCGGCGGTGGCCGCATTGCCCGCGTGCACGGTCCCTTCGTGTCCGACGAGGAAGTCGAGAAGGTCGTCGCGCATCTGAAGATGCAGGGCCGTCCGGATTATCTGGGCACCGTCACCGAGGATGCCGATGAGGTCGAGGAAGAGCCGGAAGAAGATACCGCCGTCTTCGACAAGGGCGCCATGGCCGAAGAGGACGGCAACGATCTCTACGACAAGGCGGTCAAGGTTGTGCTGCGCGACAAGAAGTGCTCGACCTCCTACATCCAGCGCCGGCTATCCATCGGCTACAACAAGGCGGCTTCGCTGGTAGAGCGGATGGAGCAGGAAGGTATCGTGGGGGCTGCCAACCATGTCGGCAAGCGGGCGATCATTGTCGGTGGACGAGAGGTGAATAGCGAGGGCGACTTCGAAGGCTGACACGATTGGATCTGGTCGGGGTCGATGGAGGCCCCGACCGCGTCAATCAGCGAAGGCGCTGTCGCCCGATGCTTTCCAGCGATCAGATCTGCACGGGGCGGATAGTATCGATGCCGATCTTGCCCTCGATGAGGCCGCGGGTGAGACCCTGCCTGTCCCGTGCGATCTCGATGACCGTGTAGAGTTTCTCCGAGCGGAAGGCACTTGCCATTCCGGTCGTGACGTCCTCGGCAGGCTTGGCGTCGATTTCCATATAGTCCAGTTCCTGCGAGGCTGCGACGAGGCGAGCATCGCCCGTTGACCGGGCGGCCACGGTTACCACACCATGGCTGGGGGCATTGTCCCAACGCGGATCGTCCGGCGCGGCGATGGGTTCCAGCCGGTAGATGTTGAGCAGTTCGCCATGCTTCGACATTCCATGTTCTGCGGCAGCGGCGTCCGACCGGCGCGCGGCCACCTCCACGGGCTGCGCAAGATGAGGATCAATGTCCTCTTGCTGAAGGTTGTTCGGCACTTCGTGGTCGTTGTTGTCGGACATGGTCTTCTCCCTGTGAAACACTCGGGTGTCCAACCGATCTCGGCCGGATACGGTTCCGCCCTGCTTCTCGCGCCTTGTGAGGGAACATGGCGGCCTGCGGACCATTTTCCTTGAGAGCAAGGAGCCCGACATGCCGCCAGTGACACCTGCATCCCCAACCCTCACCGCCTCCCACAGCCGCGATGAACGGGGACGGGACGCGTGCAGTCCCGGTGACATTCCAGTGCGGGGCCTGTGGGATGTTTCCATCAGGGTCCTGTCGCGCCTGACATCCGACCGGGTGATGCTGGCAGCGGCCGGCGTATCCTTCTATGTGATGCTGTCGCTTTTTCCCGGTCTTGCGGCGCTGGTGTCGCTCTATGGGCTGATTGCCGATCCGACCACGATCGCCGGTCGACTCGATTTCCTCTCCGAACTGCTGCCCGCCGATGGAGTCACGATGATCCTCGGGCAGTTGCAGGCGCTGGCCGAGGAAAACGACAGCACCTTGAGCACCGGTTTTCTCGTCGGTCTCGGCGTTTCGCTGTTCAGCGCCCGCAACGGCATGGTTGCTCTCTTCGAGGCGATGAATATTGCCTATCAGGAGCCGGAGAAGCGCGGTTTCGTCCACACCACGCTGCTTGCCATCGCCTTTACGCTCGGGGCCATGGCCATTCTTGCCATCATCGTCACGGCGCTGGCGATCCTGCCGCTGATCATCGCGGTAGTCCTCATGTCCGACCGGGCCGAGATGATGGTCGGACTAATCCGCTGGCCGATCCTGATCGGTGTTATCTGGTTCGGGACCGTGATGATCTATCGCTACGGGCCGAGCCGCGAAAACGCGCAACTCCGATGGCTGACCTGGGGCACGCTGCTGAGCACGCTTATCTGGATGATCATGTCGCTCGGCTTCACCTTCTATCTGGAGAATTTCGCCGACTTCAACGCGACCTATGGCGCGCTCGGCACCTTTATCGGCTTCATGTTCTGGGCCTGGCTGTCGGTGGTGATCCTGATTGTCGGGGCTATGCTGAATGCCGAGCTCGAGCATCAGACGGCCGAGGATACGACGACGGGGCCGGCTCAGCCGATGGGTCAGCGGGGTGCGCATGTGGCCGACACGCTCGGCGAATCGCATTAACGGCGAAGGGGTGCTCTTGAAAGAGGGGCGGCATCGGAATGCCGCCCCTCTTTCATAGGCTGTGTTTCACCTCTGTGGTCAGGCGTTGCGGCGCTCGCGGGCGCGGCTGCCGGGAAACAAAAGCTGGATGAAGCTCTCGGCCGTTGGCTGGGGCTCGTGATTGGCAAGCCCGGGCCGCTCATTGGCTTCAATGAAGACATAGTCCGGCTTGGCGGGATCGTGGACCATGAAATCGATACCGACGACCGGGATCTTGATGGCCTTGGCAATCCGGCAGGCGGCATCGACGAGATCGGGATGTGCCTGGGCCGTGACGTCGTGGATCGTGCCGCCGGTGTGGAGGTTGGCGGCCTTGCGCACGGTGATCTCACGGCCCTCTTCCAGCACGCTGTCGAGATCGAGGTCCTGTTCAGCAAGGCAACGTTTCGTCTCGGCATCAACCGGAATGCGGCTTTCGCCGCCGGTTGCAGCAGCGCGGCGGCGGGACTGCTGCTCGATCAGCTTGCGGATGGGCGAGCGGCCATCGCCGACAACGCGGGGCGGGCGACGGACGGCGGCGGCGACGAGCTTGTAGTCGATGACCACAAGGCGTAGGTCCTCCCCTTCGAAACAGGCTTCCAGGAGAACCCGGTCGCAGACCTGGCGGGCCTGGCGAATGGCAGCCTGCAGGGCGTCCATCGAGGAGATGCCGACCGAAATGCCCCTGCCCTGTTCTCCCCGGGCGGGCTTCACAACCAGCTTGCCGTGCTTTTCGAGGAAGGCCTGTTTTTCCGCATCCGGGGCATCGGCGGAAAGCTGTTCGGGGACGCTGAGACCGGCTGCCTCGGCGAAGCGGCGGGTGACGGCCTTGTCGTCGCAGATCGACATGGCGACCGAAGAGGTGAGATCCGAGAGGCTTTCGCGGCAATGAATGCTGCGGCCGCCGTGGCTCAACCGGAAAAAGCCGCCTTCGGGGTCGGTCACCTCGACATGAATGCCGCGGCGGAGTGCCTCGTCGACGATCAGGCGGGCATAGGGGTTGAGCGCCTCGTAGCCCTCGATCGGCTGGGCGAAGAATTTCTCGTTGATGGCATTCTTGCGCTTGACGGCGAAGAGCGGCACACGGCGGAAGCCGAGCTTGTCATAGAGACCGATCGCCTTGTCGTTGTCGTGCAGGACGGAGAGATCGAGATAAGCGAGGCCCCGCGCCTGGAAATGTTCGGCGAGGATGCGCACAAGGCCCTCGCCGATGCCCGGCTGGCGGGCTTGCGGATGGACAGCGAGGCACCAAAGCGAGGCGCCGCGCTCCGAGTCGTCGAACAGCCGGTGATGGTCGATTCCAGTGACGGTTCCGACAATCTCGCCGGTCAGATCGTCCTGCGCGACGAAATAAGTGACGGGGCGGTTGTCTCGTTCGCCGGCGAAGAAGTCCTCGCGCACCTGGACCATGCCGCAGCTGGCATAGACCGCATTGATGCCCGCCGCATCGCTTTCGGACGAGAAGCGCCTGAAGGTGACGCCCTTCGGGCGACGACCGCCGGCGCGATAGGTGGAAAGATCGAGCCTAAAGGTATGGGACGGATCGAGGAAGATCTCCTGTGGCGCCTGGGCGAGCAGGACATGGGGATCTCCGACGTGAAAGGCGATGTCGCGCGTATCTGGGGCTTCCTCGCGCAGCGCTTCGAGGAGGTCGGGATAGGCGTCGAAGGTCGGCGTGAAAAGAAGCCGACCCCAGCCGCAATCGAGGGCGACGTTGCGGTTGCGCGCATCCGCTTCGCAGGCGCGACTGGTCGCTCCCTGACTGCCGCCGCCGGGGGTGCGGAGCCGGGTCAACCGGTGTGACAGGGCATTGCCGCGACGGGCCTTGCGCGGCTGGGTGGCGGGCTTCTTCTCTGCCTTGCTCACGTCAGTTCTCCTGGGCCTGCAACCACATTTCGAGAAGGCCGATCTGCCAGAGCTCGGAGCCCTGAAGCGGCGTGATATGCGAGGCAGGATCGGCCACCAGACGATCGATGTAGTCCTGGCGGAAGAGGCCGCGCTCGCGTGCAGCCTGGGACGACAGGGCGTCGCGCAGCATGTCGAGATAGGGGCCGGCGATGTATTTCAGCTGCGGGACCGGGAAGTAGCCCTTCTTGCGGTCGATGACCTCTGACGGGATGATCTTGCGGGCGACATCCTTGAGGATGCCCTTGCCACCGTCCCGCAGCTTCTCCTCAGGGGGAATGCGGGCGGCGAGTTCGACCAGTTCGTGATCCAGGAAGGGCACGCGGGCTTCCAGGCCCCAGGCCATGGTCATGTTGTCGACGCGCTTGACCGGGTCGTCGACGAGCATGACATTGCTGTCGAGGCGGAGTGCCTGGTCGACCGGGCTATCGGCACCGGAGCGCAGCAGATGTTCGCGCAGCAAGTCGCCGCTGACATCGCTGCTGGCGATCCAGCGATCCTGCAGCTGGGTTGCGAGCGTTTCATGCGATCGATCGCGGAAGGCACGGCCGTAGTCGCCGACGACATCGGTGGAGCCGACCAGTGGCGGATACCAGTGATAGCCGCCGAAGACCTCGTCGGCGCCCTGACCGGACTGGACGACCTTGATGTGTTTCGAGACTTCCTTCGACAGAAGGTAAAAGCCGACATTGTCGTAGGAGACCATGGGCTCGGACATGGCAGCGATGGTGCCGGGAAGCGCCCCCATCAGATCGGCCGAGGGTACGAAGATCTTGTGATGGTCGGTGCCGAAGCGTTTGGCGATCAGGTCGGAATAGACGAATTCGTCGCCCTTTTCGCCATTGGCTTCCTCGAAGCCGACGGAAAAACTCATCAGGCCCGTCTGGCCGGCTTCCGCCAGAAGACCGACGATCAGGCTGGAATCGACACCGCCGGACAGAAGGACGCCGACGGGCACATCGGCAATCATCCGGCGTTTGACGGCAAGACGCAGCGCATCGAGCAATTGCTGCTGCCAGTCCTCGCGGCTCATGCCTGCATCTTCGGACCGACGCGTGTAGGCGGGGTCCCAATAGCGCTTGTCCTCGAAACTGCCATCGGGCTGGTAGACGCGGATGGTTGCGGGAGGCAGCTTGCGCACGCCCTTGTAGATCGTCCGCGGCGGCGGCACGACGGCATGGAAGGTCATGTAGTGATGAAGCGCGGTCACATCGATCGCGGTGTCGACGCCACCCGCCTTGACGAGGGCGGGAAGCGAGGAGGCGAAACGCAGGCCACCCGAGACTTCGGCGAGATAAAGCGGCTTAATGCCGAAACGGTCACGCGCCATGACGACGCGGCCGGTGTCGCGCTCATGGATGACGAAGGCGAACATGCCGTGGAAGCGGGATACGCAGTCCGTGCCCCAGGCATGCCAGGCCTTCAGGATCACTTCGGTGTCGCCATCGGAGAAAAAGCGGTAACCCTTGGCTTCCAGTTCGCTGCGCAGTTCGCGGAAGTTATAGATACAGCCGTTGAAGACGAGCGAAAGGCCGAGATCGGGATCGACCATCGGCTGCTGGGATTTGTCGGAAAGATCGAGGATGCGCAATCGTCGATGGCCGAGCCCGACATTGCCCCTGACCATCACGCCGGCCGAATCCGGCCCTCGTGGGGCCAGAACATCCGCCATGATCGAAACTGCCGCTACCGACGGCGATGCGCCATCGAATCTCACTTCTCCACAAATGCCACACATGAACCGGGCTGAAACCTCCGTTGAAAGACCAAACGAAAAGGTGCCGGCAAACCGTTCTTCGGTTTACCGGACACATGATTTGCAAATGGTCGAGAGGTTCCATTGTTCCATTCTTTTTTCGGAACATGGCAGACGCTTGCTCGGCGCCCCGCTTTTGGGGGCGCCGATATTCAATCAGCTCAAGGCCTTTTTCAGCGGAGTGATGTGGCGAAAGACGAGGAAGTCTAGGAGAAGGACTGCCAGGAGGACGGCGCCGGAGAGTGGGAACAGAAGTGCTGTCGCCAGCATCACAAAGGCGCCGGTCTTCCAGAGTGGTCCAGGCTCGCCAACGGTCGGGGCCATCAGACGGGCCGCGCCCTTCGGCCGGCGCTTCCACCACATGACGAAGCCGCTGACCGAGAGGAAGATGATCGACAGACAAACGATATTGACCAGCACCAGATTCCAGAGGCCCATATCGCCCTCATGGAAGGCGATACCGGCGGCCATGGCCTTGCCGGCTGCGCCGTAGTCGTGGAAGCCGACATCGGCGAGGATGCGGCCGGTATATTGGTCGACATGCACGGTCCGATCGTCAAGCGGATTGGCGCTGTCATTGCTCATCGTGTCGCGCGAGATGGTCCAGACGGCTGTCTCATCGCCAGGGAAAGCCAGCTGGAAGCGCTGATCAAAGCCGATGGTGCGGGCGAGCGAGACGACGGCGTCGAGCGAAACGGGCTCACCTGCCGGTGTGCCGGTGACACCGGCATCCGAGCCGGACGCGGGCATCGGGGTCTGTTCCAGCGTCCACGGCACCTGCTTGACGCCGCCATGGTTCATGCTGGCATGGGTCTTGTCGGACAGCGGAACATTGTCCCATTTCTCCGCCGGGAAGGTGCTCCAGGCTTGGGTGAACTTTTCGCCCCAAATGCCGGCCCAGGTCAGGCCCGACAGCAGAAAGATGACGAGGAAGAGCGAGGCATAGAAGCCGATGGTCAGATGCAGGGACTTCCACAGCTGGCGACCTTTGGCAGAGAGCTGCGGGACGAGCACGGAGCCGAGGCCGCGGCCATCTCGAGGCCACCACAGATAAAGACCGGTGACAACGAGGACGATGCCGAAGCCGGCCGCGATCTCGATCAGGCGGTCGCCGAGTGTGCCGATCAGCAGCGTGCCGTGAATGTTGTCGGCGAGATCGTAGAGGCCGGTGCGCCGGTCCCAATACCCGAGGACTTCGGCACGGTAGGGGTCGACCGCGACCATGTAGGACGCATCGCCTTGGTTGATGCGAAAGAGGGCGGCCTGTTCAGGCGTGCGCGGGGCGATGTACTGGATGATCTGGCCGGGGATTTCGAGGGTCGCGGCTCCCGCCTGGTCCGATACGGAGGAGACCGCGGCCTGCGGCTCGACCGTATAGGTCTTCTCGCCATCGCGACCGAACAGGGTTGCCGTCCACAACATCATCAGGCCGGTGACGGCGAGCATGATTATGAAGGGCGCGACATAAAGGCCGGCATAGAAGTGCCAGCGCCAGGCGGTGATATAGAAGCGGCGCGACAGATCCTTGTCTGTCGCCTGGGCGGGGGTGAGGTCGGAAACGATGGTCATCCTAATACTCTGTTATCTTGAGAAAATTCAATTGGTGAGCGCACGGGCGCCGGCGGCGACGCCCGAGAGCTGTTCGGGATCGAGCACAGTGACGAGATCTCCGTGTCTGATCTCGATGAGCCCGGCCTTCTTCAGGCGGGTGAGGCAGCGGCTGACGGTCTCGATCGTGAGGCCGAGCCAGTCGGCGAGATCGCCGCGCGTCGGGTAAAGATGGAAGGTGACGGATCTCCGCTTCCTGTCGCGCGCGGCGCGGCCGAATTGCTCCGCAAGATCGATGAGGGCAGAGGCGACACGCTCCGGTGCGGTCTTGCGACCGAGCAACATGACGAGGCTTTGCGACCGGGCCAGCATTTCGCTCAGCGCCAGATCACGCTCGCCCTGGGCCATGCTTTCAGACACGGCCTCCAGCCGGGTGAAACCCAGCGTCTCGGCGGAATAGCGGTTCTGATCGCCAAAACCGAGGCCGATCAGGCGTCCGGGGCCGACGAGATCGATGATCTGGCGCCGACCATCGACCAATGTCTGGGCGGTGGCGACACAGCCATCGACGACGCGGTATTGCGGAGAGCGGGCCAGACCTTCGAGAAAGACGACGGTGCGCGGTGGCAGAAGCGGACCGGCGAGCGACATCGCCCTTTGTGGGGACAAGGTTGACGAGACAGGCGGGAACGCAGATAGCGCCCCGCAATCGGCAAACATTTGCAGCATAACAGACATCCGATTTCGACCGGAGCTGCGACTGCTAGCTCACCGGCCTGACTACACGGACAGCCGGGCGCACACATGCGCCGGCCATGGCTTTCGATCAGGCGGTGATAGGGGGCGCGCGGGGATGGCTATCGGGAGGGAAAAGCTGGCGATAGTGAGCCTCTGCCGGCTGCGGCAAGGTCACTGCTGCGATGAGCGGCATGCGGATGCCGACCGAATCGGCCGGGGCAGGCAACAGTGCTGATGCCGCGATGCGGCAAGCTTCACAATCGGACGAGGCGGTGTGGCCCTTGGCCTTGCCGTCCTCTGTGGGCAGGCAGAGTTCGGGCAGGCTGCCATCCGGCAAGGTAAGGGCTGCGATTTCCTGCGGTGTCAGCTGCGGTATGGATGGAACGGCAGGACGATGCGCGAGGCCGAGCAGCACCAGCGCGATGACGCAGATCATGCGTATCGCCCGGTCAAAACTCAACTCAAAGCCCCGTTCGGCCATTCTATCCCCCGACAGATGTCTGCTGGGATAGCACCGGCAGAGCCGGCTCACAAGCGGGCGGCCGGGGCCTTTGCGTCGCAGGCAGCAGACCTAAAAAAGGTCCCGCTCATGCACTCGCTGCGCCGACCCGTGCCGACGTCAAACCGTCGGATGGCTGCGCATCTGGCCGGGTGTTCTGCCATAGGTGCCCTTGAAGACGCGGGTGAAATGCGAGGTGTTCTGGAAGCCGACCTGAAGGGCGATATCGATCAGCGACGCATTGGTTTGGGTGACCAGCATCTTGGCACGCTCCATGCGCAGCTTGGTGTACATGCGGGCGGGTGAGACATCGATCTTCTGGGCGAAGAGGCGCTCGAGCTGGCGGCGCGAAAGGCCGACCGAGCGGGCAAGCTGATCGATGGTCAATTCGTTTTCGAGGCTCTGCTCCATCAAGATCAGAACCGCCTTCACACGGGGGTCGTCGCATTCGATGGTGAGCGGGCGGCGGACCTGGATGTCCCTGTTTGTGCGGGCCTTCTCGATCTGCAGGACTTCCAGCGCGTTTCGCTCCGCATCGTGGCCCAGATACTGGCGGACAATAAAGGCGGCGAGGTCGGCGGAGCTGCTGCCCCCGGCACAGGAGCCGCGGCGGCGATCGAGATTGAACAGACGGTCGGAGCGGACCTCATGATCGGGAAAGCGGTCGCGGAACTGCTGGTAGTGGAGCCAACTGACGCAGGTCTGGTGGCTCTTCATCAGACCCGCGTCCGCGAGGATGAAGGTTCCCGTGCAAAGGCCGATCAGCGGCACCTTCTGGGCATCGGCCCTTCTCAGGAAGGCGATGGTCTGGTCGTCCACCGCGGCCTGACGTCCGAGCAGCCCGCCGACCACAACGATGTAGTCAAAGCGGCTCGGATCGACGAAGTCGCTGGTCGGTGCGACCTGCACACCGCAACTGGAACTGATCAGGTGGCGCGTGCTGCCCAGCACCTGCCAATCGGCGAGCACTCGGCCCGAGCGATCATATTCGTCGCTGGCAAGCCGGATCGTATCGATAAAGAGCGCGAAAGCGGACAAAGTGAAGGAGCGCGACAGCACGAAGCCGATCTTCAGCCGCGGCCTTTTCGTTGCCTCGTCGCCCGACATTGTCTCACTCTCCGCAGCTTCGGCGCATCCGCCATTCCGAACGCTAGCAGGGGGAAACAATCGCCGCAATCGGATGTCAAGCCATGCGCAAAACTTCGCAACAATCGTGCCTCAAATGCGGCTCCAACTGCGGCGATCCGCGACGCGGGCAGATGGCTCGACGTGCCGGAATTATGGTTCGTCGGGTTCGTTTGCTCGAAGCACCTGCTCGGCCGGCGCCACCTTCTGACGCGTGAAGCCGCGCAGACCGGAAACCTCTTCGGAATCGCGCTCGATCTGCACTTCGCTGGCCGCGTAATGGACCACCAGCTTGGCGACCGAGATCAGGGCATGAAGATGGATGCGCTCGTAGCCATGGGAGGCATCGACGCCGAAGGCCAGAAGCGCCGTGCGCACGTCATGGCCGGCCTCCACTGCCGAGGCGGCATCGGAGCGATAGTAGCGGAAGACGTCCTTCTGGACGCGAATGCCATGTTCGCCGCAGAGTTCGAAGAGCTTCTTGGACAAATGATAGTCGAAGGGGCCAGTCTGGTCGGCCATGGCAAGTGTCACGCCGAATTCGTCGGAAGCCTGACCGGGTGCTGTGGTGCCATTGTCGATAGCAACCAGGGAGGCGATCTCCGGCACAAGCGCGGCGGAGGCGCCGACGCCGACTTCTTCGCCGATGGTGAACAGCCAATAGGTATCGACCGGTGTCTCGATTTCCTGCCGCTGCATCGCCTCGAGTGCTGCCAGCATGATGGCGACACCGGCCTTGTCGTCGAGATGACGCGAGACGATGAAGCCGTTGTCGAGAAACTCCGGCTGCGGGTCGATCGCAACGATGTCACCGATATCGATGCCCAGCTGCACGATGTCCTTGCGGTCACGCGCCAGAGCGTCGATGCGCATTTCGATATGCCGCCAGCCTGTCGGCTGCGTGTCGACCTCGTCGTTGAAGGTATGCCCGGATGCCTTCAATGGCAGGATGGAGCCACGGTAAATGCCCTTGGTCGAAAAGATCGAGGCGCGGGCGCCCTCGGCAAAGCGGGCCGACCAATGGCCGATGGAGACAAGCTCCAGACGTCCGTTGTCTTTCAGCGCTTTCACCTGGGCGCCGAGGGTGTCGAGGTGGGAGACGATGCCACGGGCAGGCCTGTCGGCCGCTCCCGGTCGACGGGCGCGGATCGCCCCTCTGCGGGTCAGCTTGACCTCAAGTCCAAGACGTTCCAGTTCGCGGGCGGTGTGCCGGACGGCCTCATCGGTGAAGCCTGTAGGGCTCGGAATGGCGAGCAATGCCTTCAGCCGAGACCTGAGATAATCCGGGTCAATATCGATCGGTGTATGCATTCGAGCCTTGTCGCAGTCCTTGGACAATGGGTCAACACCAGCGTCCCTGCCCAATCCCGAACATTGCCGTCCGCTTGGGCGTCCCCCGGCTTCGATCAAGCCTTGTGAAGCGCATCCGGTTTGTGCGCGGCGCGTTTGCCGGTCTTTGCGCTTTCGACGATGTATTGCGGAGCGGATTTGGACGCCTTGACCGGGTGATCCTTGATCTTCGTCGGGCTGGTCTGCTTCTTCACCACCTTGCCTTCGGTCTTGCCCTGGTTGGTCTTCCATTCGACCTTGTCGCCCTTGTGAAAAGTCTTTGTCATGCGGTTCTCCCTGGTCCTGTTGGCTTCGGCCTGCGTCAATTTCAGGTGACCTTGTCCTTCACCCAGTCGCGCCCGGCATCACCGCCCCACAGGAGCCAGGCAATGTAACCCGCAGACGGGTTTTCATTATCGCCGAAATTCTTGGCGCGCTTGTCGACCTTGTGGCGGGCGAAATAGCTTTTCATGCGCTTGAGCGTGTCTTCGCTCAGGTTGCGCCGGTTTTTCAGGTCCCGTGCGCGGGCAACGCCGACTGCGGTTCCGCCGCGCTTGAACTTCTCGCGCAGTTCCAGACCACGGGCTGCTTCATCCGCCATGGCGGCCGTCGGCTTGAAGGTGTCGGTCATGGGGTCCTTCCTCGGTCGGGGCAGGACAGCACGGCGCCGCTCAATCCTTCGGAATGTGCGCACCAATTGCCGTCTGGGCGATGAACGGGAAAGGGATCCGACAGGTTCCCACCGGGCGGGTCGGCTCGGGATAGAACTGGCTGGCCGCCTACGGCTCGAGGCCGGCGCAACGCGCAGTGTTGCGAATATGAATTTCCATCTCGAGCTTGGCGCGCGCGCCGTCGTTGGAGCGCAGGGCAAGGATGATCCTGCGGTGTTCCGCAATGGATTCCCGCATGCGTTCGGGATCGGTGATCGGGATCGGCTGGCGCTGCGTTTCCGTCACCAGATCGCGGACGGTCTGGTAGAGGGCCTTCAGCATGGCGTTCGAGCAGGCGGAGACGATGAGCCCGTGAAATTCGAGGTCAGCCTCGACATTGGCCAGCAGATCCTGATTGGCCCAGCACTCTTCCATGGTGCGCGTCGCCTGCTCCATCTTGTCGAGCTGCAGCTGTGTGAGGCGGCCGGCCGCCAGGCGGGCGATCTCGCCTTCCAGCAGGATGCGGGTCTGGAAGACATCGAAGACCGAATGGCTGTCGGAATAGCGCCAGGGGGCCATGTGACCGGTGGCAGCGGAGGCTGGCGTGGCAGGACTTGCGACGAAGGTGCCCCTGCCCGCCTCCGTCTTCAACAGACCGAGTGTTTCCAGCGTCAGCAGGGCTTCTCGCAGTGAGGCGCGGCTGATGCCAAACTTTTGGGAAAACTCCCGCTGCGAGGGGATCTTTTCGCCGGGCTTTAACTGCCCGGACTGGATCATGCCCTGGATCTCGCGTGCCACCGATTGCGGCACGAGCGTCTTGTTGAACATGCGGTCCCTTCCCCGGCGGCGTGCTTCTCAGCGCAATCTATTTTTTTCGGCATCCCCTTGCCAAGCGGAAAGCCGCATGCTTGTTTGGCCTGACTGGTCTGACCAGTTAGACCAATGTAGATTGAGTCATGTTCAAAAAACAAGGGGAACTCTCATGACACGTTCAAGCACCTTTAAAGCATCCATCTTCGCAGGCCTGCTTGCCGCACTCGGTACGTCCGCGCATGCAGCCGATCTGACCGTCGGCGCCAATATCGGCAATGTACCGTGGGAATTCGAAGATGCCAGCGGCAAGGTCACCGGCTTTGAAGTCGACCTCGTCAACGAGATTGCCAAACGCCTCGGCAAGACGGTCGAATTCGTCAACACGCCGTTCAACGGCCTCTTCCCGGCCGTGCAGTCGGGCCGCATCAACATGGCGATCTCGTCGATCACCATCACCGAAAAGCGCCTGGAATCGGTGTCCTTCGCTCAGCCCTATTATGACAGCGACCAGTCGCTCACCGTGACCGCCGCCTCCGGCATCACCGGTCTGAAGGACATGGGCGAGAAGGTCGTCGGCGTCGACACCGGCTCGACCGGTGACATGTGGTCCGAGGCCAACAAGGGCGAATATAAACTCGGCGAAATCCGCCGCTTCGAGGGCCTGCAGCCCGCGATGCTCGATCTGGTTGCCGGTCGCATCGATGGCTATATCTCCGACATCCCGGCGCTTCTTTATTACGTCAAGGACAAGCCGGAATTGAAGGTGGTCGAGCGCATCCCGACCGGCGAGAAATACTCGATTATGTTCAACAAGGACGATCCGCTCGCAACGGAAGTCAATGCCGTGATCACCACGCTCAAGCAGGAAGGCTTCATCGCCCAGTTGCACGAGACCTGGTTCGGCGCCAAGGCCGAGGACACGACTTCGACGGTCACCGTACTCGACATGCCCAAGGGCAAGTAACCTGTGATGCATCCGGCGGGACGGATACGTTCCGCCGGTTCACCAAGGGAGCCGATGCGGCATGACACTTCTGAATACCTTCTTCAATCTGCAGGTCCTCGCGGACAGCCTGCCGGCCCTCCTCTGGGGTCTGGTGGTGACCCTGCAGATCGGCGTGACCAGCATTCTGGTCGGCCTTGCCGGCGGACTGTTTCTCGCCGTCGCCCGCCTTTACGCACCGAATTTCTTCAAGCTTTTGATCCGCGTCTACATCGACATCTTCCGCTCGATCCCGCTTCTGGTCCTGCTGATCGTCGTCTATTACGCGCTGCCCTTCGTCGGCATCCGGCTGTCGCCCTTTCTGTCGGCGGTCACGGCGCTGTCGCTGGTGTCTGCCGCCTATACTGCCGAGATCTTCCGCGCCGGTATCGAGGCAATCCCGCATGGCCAGTTCGAGGCATCGGCCGCACTCGGTCTTTCCAATCGTCACACGATGATCGACGTGATCCTGCCCCAGGCCATCCGGATCGTCATCCCGCCGCTCACCAACAACTGCATCAACGTGATGAAGGATACGGCTCTGGCTTCGGTCGTTGCCATGCCGGATCTCCTGAAGCAGGCGACTCAGGCGCAGGCGCTCTCGGCCAATCCGACGCCACTGATCGGGGCGGCTCTCATCTATATCGCCCTGCTCTGGCCGATGGTTGCCATCGTCTCGCGTCTCGAGAAACATTTCAGCCGGGGGAAACGCTGATGACCGGACCCACAGCCCCGCTCATTTCCATCCGCGGGCTCACGAAAGCCTATGGCACCTTCACGGTTCTGCACGGCATCGACCTCGATATCGCCGAAGGCGAAGTGGTTTGTGTCATCGGCCCCTCGGGCTCGGGCAAGTCTACGCTGATCCGCTGCATCAATCATCTGGAGGCCTTTGCGCCGGAAAGCCGGATCACCGTCGACGGCATCCGCGTCGAACCCGGCCCGGCGCTTGCCAAGGTGCGGGCGGAAGTCGGCATGGTCTTCCAGTCCTTCAACCTCTTCCCGCACATGACCGTCCTCAAGAATGTCATGCTGGCACCGATGCGGGTGCGCGGCACGTCGGAGGCGGGGGCCGCGCGCAAGGCAGGCGAGCTTCTGGCGCGGGTCGGCATCTCGGAGCAGGCGGACAAGTTTCCCGGGCAGTTGTCCGGTGGCCAGCAGCAGCGCGTGGCGATTGCCAGAGCGCTCGCCATGGAGCCAAGAGTGCTGCTCTTCGACGAGCCGACATCGGCGCTCGACCCGGAAATGGTCGGCGAGGTGCTCGACGTGATGCGCAAGCTTGCAGGCTCCGGCGTCACCATGATCGTGGTGACACACGAGATGGGCTTTGCCCGCCAGGTGGCCGATCGGGTGATCTTCATGGATGGCGGCCGCCTCGTGGAAAGCGGAGCGCCCAAGGATATCTTCGACGCCCCACAGCATGAACGGACGCGCGGCTTCCTGCGCGCAGTCCTCAACCACTGAACAAAAAAAGACCGGAGGACACCCCGCCATGGCAACCCCATCCCCCAGGACGCTCGATCTCGACTATGTCCGCAGCCAGTTCCCGGGCCTTGCCCGCGGCTGGACCTTCTTCGACAATGCGGGCGGCTCGCAGATCCTCAAAGGTGCGGTCGAGCGCATCAACACCTTCCTCTTCGAGAAAAACGTGCAGATCGGCGGCTCCTACGAGGTCTCGCAGGCGGCAGCCGCCGCGCTCTACGAGGCCCGCACGGCGGCCATGCATCTGGTCAATGCCGGCCAGCCGGAAGAGATCGTCTTCGGCAATTCCACCACAGCGCTGTTGCAGAACCTCGCACGCGCGATGCATAGCCAGCTATCGGCAGGCGACGAGATCATCATCACGATTGCGGACCACGAATCCAATATCGGCCCCTGGGACCGGCTGCAGGAGCGCGGCGTGGTGCTGAAGATCTGGCCTCTGAACAAGGAGACGCTGACGCTGGATCTCGCCGATCTCGCACCGCTGATGACCGAGCGCACGAAACTCGTCTGCGTCACCCATTGCTCGAACCTGCTGGGCTCGATCAACCCGATCCGCGAGATCGCCGATTTCGTGCATGCCCGCGGCGCCAAGATCTGCGTCGATGCCGTCGCTTATGCCCCTCACCGCGCTGTCGACGTGCAGGCCTTCGACGTCGATTACTATGTCTTCAGCCTCTACAAGACCTATGGTCCGCATTACGCGCTGATGTATGGCAAATACGACCTGCTTCTCGAGCTCGACCCGCTCTACCACTACTTTTACGGCAAGGATAAAGTGCCGGGCAAGCTGGAGCCGGGCAACCCCAACTACGAGCTCGCCTATTCCACATGCGGTATCGTCGACTACCTCGTGAGCCTTGGCGTACAGGCCGGGGAAACCGGCAGCGTGCGCCAGAAGATCGAGGCCGCCTATGAAGCTATCACGGCGCAGGAAGACGCGCTTACCGAACGCCTGCTCACCTATCTGCGCTCCCGCAACGACTGCATGATCGTCGGCCAGTCTGCCAATCACGAGAGCCGTCGGGTGCCGACCATCGCCTTCCGTTTCGACGGTCGCGAGGCCGGCGAGATGTGCAGGGCGATGGACGCAGAAAAGATCGCGATGCGCTTCGGCGATTTTCATTCGCGCCGGCTCGCCGAATATCTCGGCCTGACGGATCATGGCGGCATGCTGCGCGTCTCGATGGTGCATTACAACACCCTGGAGGAAGTGGACCGTTTCACGGCAGCGCTTGACCGGATCCTGGCCGGACAGGCCGGGCTCGCCAAGGCGAGCTGAACCGCAACAGAGAAGGACGAGCCCCATGCATTTCGACACGGTGATCCGCAACGGAACGGTGGTGACCGCAAGCGACAGCTTCGTCAGCGATGTCGGCATCAAGGATGGTCGGATCGTGGCGCTGGCAACCGATCTGAGGGATGCAGACGAGGTCATCGATGCAACGGGGCTCTTCGTCCTGCCGGGCGGGATCGACAGCCACGTGCATCTCGACCAGCCCTCCGGCGAGGGCATCGTCATGGCCGACGATTTCGACAGCGGCACGCGATCGGCTGCGATCGGCGGCAACAGCAGCGTGCTCGCCTTCTGCATGCAGGAAAAGGGTCAGTCACTGCGCGAGGCGCTCAAGGTCTATCACGGCAAAGCCGAGGGGAAATGTCATATCGACGTGTCCTTCCACCTCGTCGTGACCGATCCGACGGTGGAAGTTCTCGGCCAGGAACTGCCGGCGCTTGTCGAGGCTGGCTACACCTCGCTCAAAGTCTTCATGACCTATGAGGGCCTGCGCCTGCGTGACGATGAAATTCTAGCCACGCTCGATACCGCACGTCGCACCGGCGCGCTGGTCATGGTCCACTGTGAAAACGAGGATGCGATCCGCTACCTGATCGGCCGGCACGAGGAAGAGGGCAAATTCGCCCCGAAATACCACGCCACCACCCGCCCGGTGGCGGCCGAGCGCGAGGCGACCCACCGGGCCCTGTCGCTCGCCGAAATCGTCGACGTGCCGATCGTCATCGTCCATGTCTCGAACCGCGAGGCGATGGAGGAAATCCGCCGCGCCCGCCAGCGCGGACAGAAGATCGCCGGCGAGACCTGCCCGCAATATCTGATGCTGACGGCGGATGATCTCGATCTCGAAGGTCTGGACGGCGCAAAATTCGTCTGCTCGCCGCCGCCGCGCGACAAGCCGAGCCAGGATGCCTGCTGGGAGGGTCTCGAACAGGGCGTCTTCGACCTCTTCTCGTCCGATCACTGCCCCTTCCGTTTCGATGATCCGGAGGGCAAGTTGAACGAGAAGGGCAAGCGGCATTTCCGCTGGATCCCGAACGGAATACCGGGCGTGGCAACTCGGCTTCCCATTCTGTTTTCCGAAGGGGTGATGAAGGGGCGGATCAATATCAACCGCTTCGTCGCGGTAACGTCGACCAACCACGCCAAGCTCTACGGCATGTATCCGCAGAAGGGCACGATCGCGATCGGCTCAGATGCCGACATCGCGCTTTGGGACCCAAGAAAGCAGCTCACCCTGACCAATGAGATGCTGCAGCACGGAGCAGACTACACGCCCTATGAAGGGCTTGCGGTGACGGGGTGGCCGGTGCGCCTGCTGGTCCGCGGCAAGACCGTGATGGATCAGGGATCCATCGTTCGTGCGGCAGAGGGACGTTACCTCAGTCGCAAACGATCGGCCTTGAGCACCGCACCGGCCTAAGTTGGGCTAGAACCGGTTCAGGCTCGCGCGATTTTCGAACGGAAGCGGTCTGCACCCGTCACGATATGATCCAGAATGGTTTCCACGGCCCAGTGGCGCTCCGTGATGTCATGTGGCACGGCGCGGCTGTGAACATTCGCGAACGTGCCGATGCGGCGGTGGAAATGCTTGGCCAGCTTGGGATAGCCGAGGCTCTCTGACATCGCCGATAGGACGAGGAAGGTGTCCAGTTCCGCGGCCAGTTCCGGATGGGCTTTGCCGTGGTCGTAGAGCCAACGATAGAGATCCGGGTGGAAGTTGTTCATCACGCCGGAAAAGCCGTGGCCGCCGGCCTGAAGGAAGGGCCAGGCGATCGCTGCATTGGCATTGTTGATCGCAAGCGGCGTGTTTTCGACCAGAGCCAACCGGCGGCGGATGTGATCGAGGTCGCAAGACACGTCCTTCAGGAAGGCGAAGCGGCCGCTCTCGGCGCACCAGCGGACCTCATCATCGGTCAGCAATCGGCGATACGGTGCGGGGCACTCATAGAGCCCCAATGTCATGTCGGCGGGGATCGCGCCGAGCAGGTCCTGCATCCTAGAGCGGAAGACGGTCGCATCCTCTTCGGCAGACGCAAGGCGGTTGGTCACGAGCACGACGGCATCGACACCCGTTTCCGCCATGGCCCGAAGCTCTGCCTTCTGGTCGTCCATGCTCTCGGAAATATGTCCGGACGCGACGACCGGGACGCGACCCTTGACCTGTTTGACGGTGAAGGAGGCGAGCTCGGTTCGCTCCTCGAGCGTCAGAAACAGCATTTCCGAGGACTGGCACACGGCGAACAGGCCATGGCAGCCATTGTCGATGTACCATTCGATCAGCCTGGCATAGCCATCCCAGTCGATCCGGTCGTTATCATCGAAGGGAGTGATCATCACCGGGACGATCCCATGAAAGTTATGCGTCATTGAAGCGGGTCCTCGAAACAGGGGCAGTTGCGATCAGCCGGCATAACCGAGGGCACGCGGCAGCATCAGGGTGATGTCGGGAATGAGGATCAGCAGCAGCAGGGCAACCATAAGGGCCGCCAGGAAGAGCCAGATCTCTCGGATGATTTCTGCGAGCGGTATGCGCGTCACGGCATTGATGACGAAGAGCAGGATGCCGTAGGGCGGGGTGATCAGGCCGATCATGCAGTTGACCACGGCCACCACACCGAAATGCACGAGGTCGATGCCAAGCGCCCGGCATGTCGGGATGAACAAGGGAATGATGACCAGGATGATCGTGGAGGCATCCAGAAAACAGCCGAGCACGAGCAGCAGCAGGTTGATACCGAGCAGGAAGACCAGCGGATGCACATCGAGATCGACCAGGGCATTGGCGACGACGGTCGGAATGTTTTCCGAGGCGACGATGTAGTTCAGGATGAGCGCGCCGCCGATGATCAGGCCGACGGCAGCGGACGAGCGGGCGCTGGTGACCAGGATCTCGTAGAAATGCTTGAAGCTGAGCGACCTGTAGAAGATCGTCGCCAGGATCAGCGCATAGAAGGCTGCCACTGCTGCTGCCTCAGTCGGTGTCGTGACGCCGCCATAGATGCCGTAGAGCAGAATCGCCGGCATCATCAATGCAGGGCCGGCATTGATCGTTAGGGCCGGGAATTCCCGCAGCGGCACGGGTTCATGCTTGGCAAAGCCGCGCCGGTGCGAAATCCAGGCATTCATGGCCATCAGCATGGCCCCCATCATCAGGCCGGGGACGATGCCGCCGAGGAAGAGGAAGCCGATGGAGGTGTTGGACACGAGGGCATAGAGCACCATCGGGATCGACGGCGGGATGATCGGGCCGATGGTGGCGGATGCGGCCGTGATCGCGGCGGCATAGCCGCGCGTGTAGTGACCGGACTTCACCATCATGTCGATGATCATCTTGCCGATGCCGGCGGCATCGGCGATGGCCGAACCGGACATGCCGGAAAAGACCAGGGAAGAGAGGATGTTGACATGGCCAAGGCCGCCGCGGAAGCGGCCTACCAGGGCGACGCAGAACTGCAGCAGACGGTCTGAGACCGAGCCGGCATTCATGATGTTGGCCGCGATGATGAACAGCGGCACGGCGAGCAGAATGAAGCTCTGATAGAGGCCATCCAGCAGGATCTTGCCGCTGATGCCGATACTCTGACCGCTGGCGGCAAGATAGGCGAAGGAGGCGACGAGGATCGCATAGGCAATGGGCGTGCCCATCACGGCGAGGCCGAGCAAAATAACGATGCAAAGGAGGAAGGCGATGCTCATGCCTGGCCTCCCGTATGTCCGGTGTCACCCGTGCCGCTGAGGCTCTCGCGCAATGCCTGCCAGACCTGCCAGAGATAGCGGCCGGCGACGGCGACGAGGAAGACGATATAGATCATGTAGACATCCCGCATCCGGATCCAGTCGCCGAAGAGATCGCCGAGGGTAGCTGTCTTCTTCAGGCGAAGGATGGCGAGGCGATCCCAGGTGGGCGCGATGGACAGAAGCAGTGCGATGGCGACGGCAAGGCCAGTAACGACGGTGAAGATCCGGCGGATGCGCGGGGACACGGAAACATAGAGGACGTCGAAGGTGACGTGATCCTCAACCCTGACGACGAAGCTGTTGCCCCAGAAGATCAGCCAGACCCAGAGCGCGAGGCAGAATTCCAGCGTCCAGCCGAAGTTGGTCGGTTGGAGAAAGGGCATGTTCTCGGCGACCCAGGGCAGGCGCGCCGTGTAGCGAACGAGGACCTGCAGGATGAAGGTCGCAAACATGGCGGCCATCAGCGCGGCAGCCACGGCCTCCGCCGAGGTCCGAAACAGTCTGGTTAGAGAAGACACACCATCACCTTCGACAGGACATCATGTTCGACGATGGGCCGGAGATCGCTCCCCGGCCCGGTTCAGGCCAGATCGCGCTCAGTCAGCGATGGCGTTGATCTTGTCGAGAACACCTTCCGGCCAGGCCTTGGCGAAGTCGGAACCGACATACTGTGCCTGGACATGGGTGCGGAAGGCGTTGAGATCGGGCTCGTAGACCTCGAGACCCTGATCCTTGAGGAAGGCGACGAGTTCGTCTTCCTTCTTCAGCTGGCCTTCACGGCCGGCCTGGGCTGCATCTTCGGCCGCCTTCTGCACGGTCGACTGCTGTTCCGGCGTCAGCTTGTCCCATACGGCCTTGGAGAATGCGACGTAGTTCAGGTCGACGAGGTGGGCGGTGAGGCTCACCTGCTTGGTGACTTCGTAGAACTTCGCATCGACAACCGTCGGCAGCGGATTGTCCTGACCGTCCACCGAGCCTGTCTGCAGGCCGGTGTAGATTTCGGTGAAGGCGACCGGCGTCGGGTTTGCACCGAGCGCGCGGCCGAGGAACTGCCAGGCGTCGCTGCCGGGCATGCGCAGGTTGACGCCAGCTAGATCTGCCGGGGTCATGATGTTCTTTTCAGAGCGCGGGAAGCGCAGGTTCACGTGGCGCTTGCCGAGATACATGACGGCGAGGAGCTTCACGCCGAGTTCGCTCTCGACCTTCTCCTTGAACGGATCCATCAGCGGGTCGCTGAACACGTTGACCTGATGCTGGGCGCTGCGGTGAACATAACCAGTGGCGAAGATCGAGAATTCCGGCAGGAAGTTTGCGAGTTCCTGTGCGGAGGTGATCGACATTTCGAGGTCGCCGGATGCAATGGCCTCGAGTTCCGAGCCCTGCGGAACCAGAGAGGCGTTGTAGTGCGGCTGATAGGTGGCGAATTCGGCGATCGCGGGGCCGAAGACGGTTGCGAGCGCAACGGATCGCTGATCGGTTTCGGAGGCCGGTGTGGACATGCGGATCACTGGCTTGTCCTGTGCGATTGCGAGCGGACCGCTTGCTGCGAGTGCCGTGAAGGTGATGGCGGATGCCATCAGGAAGCGGCGGGTCAGTGTGAGTTTCATTGCGTAGTCTCCTCCCGTTTGACTATGGAACTTCTGGTTGTTTTTCCGCCCCAGCACGCTTCCGGTCCTCCAAACCTGTGAAAACGCGCTGCTGGCAGAGATCCTACCTTACTGATATCGAACTAACATGTTAGTGTGCTGTTATCAATCCCGAACAACGACAGTGTGACCCCATGAGAGACAAACCGAGCGCCCGGCAGGCAGTTATGTCGACGACAGGTGAAAGCTCCCTCAGGCAGCTCGCCTATAGTCGAATTGAAGAACTTCTGAATTGGGGCCGGCTGAAGCCGGGCCAGGTCATCTCCCAGCGCGCGCTGGTCGAGACGACGGGTCTGACGCTCAGCGCCATCCGCGAAGCCATCCCGCGGCTCGAGGCTGAAGGCCTTTTGCAGACGCTGCCGCAACGCGGGCTGATGGTGCCCAGCCTCGATGTGACCTTCGTGCGGGAAGCGTATCAGATGCGCCGCATCATCGAACTCAGCGCCATCCCGGACATGATCCAGCGCCTCGACCGTGCCGTGATCGCGAACTGGCTCGACTGGCACATCCAGGCGCGCGAGCGGCTCAGCGGCGACGACATCACCGATCTTCCGGCCTTCCTGCGCGACTTGCAGGTGTATGACTGGCAGATGCATGCCGACATGGTCGATGTCATGGAGAACAGCCTGATCTCCAATGTCTACCGTGTCACGGCGATCAAGATCCGGATGACCGCGCAAACCAGAGTGCGCGTGACCCGGGACAATGCCAAACGGGTTATCTCCGAGCATCTGGCCTTCCTCAACCCGCTGATGGAGGGGTCTGCCGAGCAGGCTGCCGCGGCTCTGTCGCGTCACATCGACCAGTCGCTGACGATCGCGCTCGGTGGCACGGTGGCGAACTGAACGGCCGCGGCCGGCCGAATGGTTGATCTGGGCGCTCATTTCGGCATTCCTTTCGGACGCAGATGGCGCTTGAGGGCGGCGATGCGGAAGATCGCGTTCGGCGCACCATAGCCCCGATAACCACGGCGCTCGACGAGCTCGAAGAAGAAGCCTTCGCCATAGGTCGGCGAGTAGAGCTGGAAATACTCCCCCGCCTCATCCTGATCATAGAGAATATTCGCCGATTTCATCCGCTCAACGAGATCGGGGTCGAGACCGAAGCGGGCTTCGATGTCGTCGTAATAATTTGGCGAAATCACGAGCGACCGGAAACCCTTGGCGGCAAGCGCCTCGGCGGTGGCGAAGATATCGTCGGTCTCGAAGGCGATATGCTGGATACCCGAGCCGAAGGTTTCGGCGATGAAGCGGCCGGCCAGCGTGTTGCGGTTTTCAGCGCCGTTCAGGGTGATTCGCAGGCGCCCGTCCGGGGTCTCGACCACCTGACTTCTGACGAGGCCCGCCGGATCGATGATGTCGACCATCGGCGTCTTCCGGGCATCAAGCTGCGATGTGTAGAAGAGGAGCCAGGTCAGCATTTCCTCGTAGCGCGTGGTCTGGGCGATGTGGTCCACCCGGGTCAGGCCGATGTCGACGATGCTCTCCGGCGTTTCATCGATAGGCGTGAACTCGACGTCGAATATCCGCGCGAGTTCACTCTTTTGGTCGAGGAAGTAGACGAGACCTCCGCCAACGCCGCGGATCGCCGGGACCTGCAGCTCACCTGGACCGACGGACTGGCGGAAATCCTCGGCACCGAGCTGAAGCGCGCGCCTGTGGGCCTCTGCCGCGTCATCGACCATGAGTCCGAAGGCATAGGCATTGGCGCCATGGACGAGATAGGAGGCGTTGGCGAAACCCTTCTCTTCCCTGTTGATGACGAGATTGATGTCACCCTGACGATAGAGCGTCACGGCCTTGGAGCGATGCCGGGCGGTGGGCACGAAGCCGAGGAGTGTAAAAAGGGCTTCGAGTTCGCGCTCTTCGTCCTCGCCGGCCGCGAATTCGATGAAGGCGACGTCGGATACCTTGGCCCGATCGGGCATGACCGGCACCGGTATATTGATCTGCGGTTCGGCTCGCGCCACCTGATCCATGAGGTTGACCAGGGAACGACGCCCGTCCCGCGAGATCGCGTCCGGTGAGCCGCCACGAAACTGGTCGTTGAAGATCTCGAGCGACAGGTAGCCGTTATACCCGGTGGCCGCGACGGCCTGCATGAAGGCGGTGACGGCCAAGTCACCCTCGCCCGGCATGTTGCGGAAGTGGCGCGACCAATAAAGGAGATCCATCTCGATCAGCGGCGCATCCGCGAGCTGGACGATGAAGATGCGATCTCCAGGAATAGAGCGGATCGAATTCAACTCGATCTTGCGCGACAATGTGTGGAAGCTGTCGAGGATCAGCCCGATGCTGGGATGATCGGCGCGGCGCACGATCTCCCAGGCGTCGCGATGGTCGTTGATATGCCGACCCCAGGCGAGCGCCTCATAGCCCACCCGCAAGCCGCGGCGGGCGGCACGCTCGCCGAGCGCATGGAAATCCTCGGCGGCGCGATCGATCCCGCCCAGCGCGACCGGTGAGGCGTTCGAGCAGATCAGCATCAGATCCGTGCCGAGCTCGGCCATCAGATCGAACTTACGCTCGGCGCGATCGAAATTGCGGGACCGGAACGGTTCGGGCATGCCTTCGAAGTCGCGAAACGGCTGGAAAAGCGACACGGCAAGCCCGTGATCACGAACCATCTGTCCGACCTCTGCCGGCGAACGGTCGAAGGCTAGAAAGTCGTTCTCGAAGATCTCGACGGCATCGAAGCCGGCGCGCGCGATGGCGGCGAGCTTTTCCTCGAACTCACCGCTGATGGAGACGGTCGCAATCGAGGTCTTCATGCGCGCCTCCTCTCACAGGCGGGAACAGCCAGCAGAGCGGATACTATGCAAGGAATTGGCGTACGGGAGAGCGACGCGTGACTAATAGCCTGGGAGTACAGGATGTCGATGATGCCGGACATGTCTTCCTCCTCCCTGCCCTTCCGGGCCACCAGTTTCAATCCAGCCAGGCTGTCAGCGCCTGACACCTACCATTCCAAATGTACTCTTCGCCTCAAGCCGTCTGAGGCTGGCGTGTGACGCCCGCTTCCGTCAGCGCTTCGAAATGGCGAAGCATGCGACCGACATCGGGCTCCAGGCCCGTAAACAACGAGAAAGCGCCGACGGCCTGGAAGACCGCCATGCCGCCTCCGTTCGCCACGCGACATCCGCGCTGACGGGCGGCCTGCAGCAGCGCCGTCTCCAAGGGGAAATAAACCACCTCGGCAACCCAGAGGCCCGGGTGCAACAGTTCTGCAGAAAGTGGCATTCCCGGGTGCTTGTCCATTCCGATCGGCGTGGCATGGACGAGCCCGGTGGCGTGGCCGATGAAGGCCTGCAGATCTGAGGCCACGCTGACCGATGCTTCCGGGAAATGCATGCCCATGAGGGACGCCAGTTCCGATGCCTTGTCCGGATCGATGTCGAAGATCGCGAGTGACCGCGCGCCCATTTCGAGCACGGCATAGGCCGTCGCCGCGCCGGCACCGCCAGCACCGATCTGAATCACAGACGACAAGTCCGCGTCAGGCAGTTGGCGGGAAAGCCCTTGCGCGAATCCCCACCAGTCGGTGTTGTGGCCGATGCGCTTTCCGTCGCGCAAGATCACCGTGTTGACGGCGCCGAGCTTGCGCGCGTCCTCGGAGATGTCGGTCAGCAAGGGCAGGATTCTCTGCTTGCAGGGATAGGTGATGTTGAGGCCGCAGAAGCCCTGCTCTTCGGCCTCGACGACAAGGGTCTCGAGGTCATCTGGCCCGAGCTTGCGCTCGTTGAGGTCGATAAGTTCATAGCGGTAGTCGACGCCCTGGGCCTCGCCTTCGCGCATGTGCATGGCAGGGGTCAGCGAGCGCTGAATGCCGAACCCGATCAGTCCGGCGCGCAAGATATCGCGCTTTTGCTTCATAACCGCCTCCCAATGTCGAAGCCCGGACCTCGTCCACGCTTCCGGCCTCCCAACCTGACAACGACGATAATGTACTAACTAGTTAGTGTCAACGTTGGCTGGCTTGAAGCGTGGTCCCGAGACCACTATGAACTGAAGGCGCGCTGCGTCGGCAATGGCCGCAATCGCGATCGGGGATGGAGACTATGGCGAAAACGGCGAGGGAAACGCGCAGGAACGACCCTGAGCGGACACGTGAAGACATCCTGGATGTCGCAACGGAAGAGTTCGCCGAGTTCGGGCTGTCGGGCGCACGGGTGGATCAGATTGCCGAGAAGACGCGCACGTCCAAGCGGATGATCTATTACTACTACGGCAGCAAGGAGGGGCTGTATCTGGCGGTGCTGGAAAAGGCCTATCGCAAGATCCGATCGCTCGAAGCGGACCTGCAGCTGTCGGAACTGGCGCCAGACGAAGCTCTGCGCCGGCTGATCAGCACGACCTTCGACCACGACGAGCACAATCCCGACTTCGTGCGGCTCGTCAGCATCGAGAATATCCATCATGCTATGCATATGAAGCGATCGAGTGAAATCGCCGATCTGAACATCTCCGTCATTCGCACGCTGCAGGACATCATCGACCGCGGCCTGAAGAGCGGCCTGTTCCGGCGTCCAGTCGACGCGATCGATCTGCACATGCTGATCAGCGCCTTCTGCTTCTTTCGCGTCTCAAACCGTTACACCTTCGGCACGATCTTCAAGCGCGACCTCTCCGAACCGGACCTCTACGACCGTCACAAGTCGATGATCGCTGACGCCGTGCTTGGATATCTGCGTAGCACCGATCTTTGAGCGCGTGGAAAATCGAGGAACTCTCCGAGGCCGGGCGAAACGCTCCGGCAACGAATGCTGGCCGCTATTGATGTGTGTCAACCGCCAGTCGGCGCTTTGCCGATAGCCTTCCCCTTGGGTTCGCTTGAAGCAACCCGTCCCTGGAGGAGGTAGGCATGCATCATGTAACAACTCATGTCGTCTGGTTTGATGACCTCAAACGCTCGGATGTCGCCAAGGTCGGCGGTAAGAATTCCTCGCTCGGAGAAATGATCCAGGAGCTCAGCCTCCAGGGCGTCGATGTTCCGCCGGGTTTTGCGACCACCTCCGATGCCTACTGGCATTTCATCGACGAAAACCAGATCCGTGAATCGATCGGCAAATCGATCGCCGACTGGACTGCCGGCAAGGCAAGCCTTTCCGAGACGGGGGCAGCCATCCGCCAGCTGTTCCTCAGGGCAGACTGGCCGGCTGCCACGGCCGCTGCCATCGTCGAGGCCTATCGCGGCTTGGCAGACAGAGCCGGTCAACCTGACGTCAGTGTCGCCGTCCGCTCCAGCGCAACGGCCGAAGACCTTCCGGATGCGAGCTTTGCCGGACAGCAGGAGACATTTCTCAACATCGTCGGGCAGACGGAACTCTTGCAGGCCTGCAAGCGCTGCTTTGCCTCGCTGTTTACCGACCGGGCGATCTCCTATCGTCAGACGAAAGGCTTCGACCATATGAAGGTCGCGCTGTCTGTCGGGATCCAGCAAATGGTGCGTTCCGACATTGGCGGGTCCGGCGTCATGTTCTCAATCGACACGGAAACGGGTTTCGACAAGGTCGTCCTGATCGATGCCGCCTGGGGGCTCGGCGAAAATGTCGTTCAGGGCGCCGTCGACCCTGACGAATATCAGGTCTTCAAGCCGCTCCTGGACGATCCGGCGCTCAGCCCGATCATTTCAAAGAAGTGCGGCGGCAAGACCATCAAGATGGTCTATGGCTCTGCCGAGCAGCCGACGCGCAACGTGCCGACGTCGAAAGCGGAGCGCGCCGCCTATGTGCTATCAGACGCCGAGATCCTGACACTGGCACGCTGGGCGACGACCATCGAACGCCATTACGGCTGCGCGATGGATATGGAATGGGCCCGGGACGGGCATACCGGGCGCCTCTATATCGTCCAGGCACGGCCGGAAACGGTCCAGTCGAACCGCGAAACCGCAGTGTTCAGCTCGTATCAGATCAAGAGCAAGGGCAAGACACTGCTCACGGGCCTGTCGATCGGCGACGCCGTCGTCTCCGGCCAGGTCTGCCTGATCGAGAATGCCCGCGACATCGGGCAATTCGTCGACGGATCGATCCTGGTCACGTCCACGACCGACCCCGACTGGGTTCCGATCATGAAGCGGGCAGCTGCCATCGTGACCGACCATGGCGGCCGCACCTCGCATGCCGCCATTGTCAGCCGGGAACTGGGGCTACCGGCAATTGTCGGGACGGGGACAGCCACCCAGATCCTCCATTCCGGCCAGGAGATCACCGTGTCCTGTGCCGAGGGCGACGAGGCGTCGATCTATGAGGGCCGCGCCGAATACGAGGTCCAGACACTCGACATGGAGGATATTCCGGCGACAAAGACCAAGGTGATGCTGAACCTCGCCAATCCGGGTGCCGCATTCCGCTGGTGGCGACTGCCGGCGGACGGCGTTGGCCTGGCGCGCATGGAATTCGTCATCAGCAATGCCATTCGTATCCATCCCATGGCGCTGGTGAATTTCGACAGCCTGACCGATCAAAGCGCCAAGGCCGAAATCGCCGAGCTGACGGCGACCTATGCCGACAAGTCCGCCTATTTCGTCGACAAACTCGCCGAAGGGCTGGCGAGGATCGCAGCAGCCTTCTACCCGCAACCGGTCATCGTCCGGATGAGCGATTTCAAGACCAATGAATATGCAGGGCTTCTGGGCGGCGCGGCGTTCGAGCCGACCGAGGAAAACCCGATGATCGGCTTTCGCGGCGCCTCGCGCTATTATTCGCCGCGATACCGGGACGGATTTGCCCTGGAATGCAGAGCCATTCGAAAGCTGCGCAACGAACTTGGCTTCAAGAATGTCGTGGTGATGATCCCCTTCTGCCGGTCCGTTGCGGAGGCCGAAAAGGTACTTGGCGTGATGGCCGAAAACGGACTGAGGCGCGGGGAAAGCGACCTGCAGGTCTTCGTCATGTGCGAGATCCCCTCGAACGTCATTCTTGCCAAGCAGTTCGCCCAGCATTTCGATGGGTTCTCCATCGGATCGAACGACCTGACCCAGCTGACACTCGGGGTCGACCGCGATTCCGGCGAACTGGCCGATCTGTTCGACGAGCAGGACGAAGCGGTCAAATGGATGATCCGCAGCGTGATCGGCGAAGCCAAGGCTGCCGGGGCCAAGATCGGCCTTTGCGGCCAGGCACCGAGCGACCATCCGGAATTTGCGAAGTTCCTCGTCGAGTGCGGCATCGACAGCATCTCGGTCACGCCAGACAGCTTCATCGCGGTCAAGCAGAATGTTTCGGAAGCCGAGAATGCAAAGGGAGTTGCCGGCGGTGCGGAGTCATAGGGTTGAATGACGTCAAATCCTCATCAGAAGCAGCGAAACCGCGCGGTTTTGTCGTTCGGGTCATGACATCGGGTAGCGAGGCTGTTCTCGCTTGAACACCTCGGTCGGCAGAGTGCAGGTGTTCGCATTCGCGTCAGCGCAACTGATGATGTTTCTGCGAGCAGTCCTTGCCGCTCGATCAGTCGTTGACCTTGGCGCCCCTTCCTCAGCATCTCCGATGAAGGCAAACATCGTCGTATTTTGCAATTTGTCCGCCTTCGCATAACAGCGAGGGTTGACGAAAAAGGCGGAAGTTCCATGTCGCATCATGACCAAATCCGTTTGAAAGCGACACATGATCACTCTTCGCCACCTCGTCAGCCTTCTGGCGCTCCTAGCGCTATTCGCCCTGCCGCCAGCTGCCGAGGCGCAGGAGAACGATCAATCGACGCCGCAGACCGTGACGGGCGTCGACGAGCTTATCCGTATCCTGGAAAGTGAAGAGGCCCGAACAGCACTTCTGACCAGGCTGAAGACCGAGGCGGCAACACAGGCGTCCACGGATCAACCGAGCGGCGAAGCCACCATTGCGCGGCAAGTCGCAGAACAAACACGAGCGGCAGCCGAGCAGATCGTGGCCGGTGGGAGCACGGTTTGGACCGGGTTGGTGGCGCTCGCCGCGATGATCACGGATCCCGACCCGGGCGACTACACAGCGCTCCGTTCTATCATCCTGAACGTAGTGCTGGTGGCCGCCGGGCTATTCGCCTCGTTCCTTGTCTTGCGGATACTTGTCCATCCTCTTCAGCGCAGCTTCGACAATCGCGCCGCCGGTCGTCACTGGTTCGTCAAAGCGATATATGTACTGGTCGCTACCGTCTCGGATGTCGTCACCGTCGCTCTGGCCTGGGGCGTGGGCTATTTCCTCGCTCTGCAAGTGGTCGGTGGCGTAACCGGCCAGATGGATATCAATCAGACTCTCCTCCTGAATGCCTTCCTCCTGGTTGAGATGATCAAGGTGACGATGCGCCTACTGTTGCATGCGCGGTTTCCAAACCTCAGACCCATACCGGTCTCGGACACGTCGGCAGCCTATTGGTATTTCTGGCTCGCGCGCATCGTTTCGCTCATCGGTTATGCCTTCATGTTTGTCGCACCGATCATGGCAACCAATGTTTCGGAGTCCGCGGCCCAGGCCGTTCGCGTTTTGGTCATGTTTACCGCCCTGGTGATCGGTGTCGTCATCATCTTGCAAAACCAAGACCGTGTGCGCCACACCCTGTCGTCGCGCGCTGCTCAGGGGCGAAGCGATTTCATCAGTCGCAGCAGCGCTTTGCTCGCCGGGATATGGCATCTGTTGGCTATCGCCTATCTCTTCGCGATTGTACTGGTCTGGTTGGTCAATCCTTCCGGTGCCCTTCCGTACATGATGGCAGCCACCTTGAAATCCATCGTCGCAATTGTTGTGGGGGGGCTTGTGACTGTCTTTATCGGACGCTTCGCCAATGCCGGTCTCAGGCTTCCGGATGACCTTCGTGCCCGGCTTCCGGCACTGGAGGCACGACTGAAGGCCTTCGTGCCACGTGTGATGCAGATCATCCGGGTCATCGTAACCTTCGGCGTGATGATCGCCATCGCCCAAGCCTGGGGACTGATCGATTTTCTCGGCTGGCTCGCGTCCGACAGTGGCCAGCGCGTTAGCGGCTCCACCCTGGCGGCGCTCATCATCCTGTTGTTCGGCTTCGTTGCCTATCTGGCCGTGTCTTCCTGGGTCGAGTATAGGCTCAACCCCCAATTCGGGACAATTCCGACCAGCCGTGAAAAAACCCTTCTGTCACTCTTTCAGAACGCCTTCACGATTGCTCTGGTCGTTCTCGTGACCATGCTGGCGCTCGCGCAGATCGGCGTCAATATCGCTCCGTTGCTGGCCGGCGCCGGTGTCCTTGGTCTGGCGATCGGCTTCGGCGCCCAGAAGCTGGTCCAGGACATCATTACGGGTGTCTTTATCCAGCTGGAGAATGTCATGAACGAAGGCGATGTCGTCAGCCTCGGCAATGTCAGCGGGGTCGTGGAGCGGCTGACGATCCGCTCGGTGTCGATCCGTTCGCTCGACGGGACTTTGCATCTGATCCCCTTCTCCTCCGTCGACACCGTTTCCAACATGATGAAGGGTTTCAGCTACCACGTCGCCGAGATCGGGGTCGCCTACAGAGAGGACATCGCCGAGGTGAAGGAGGCGATGCACGAGGCCTTCGACCTTCTGATGCAAAGCGAATGGCGGGAAATGATCGTCGACAAGCTCGACATGCATGGTGTAACCGCTTTCGGCGACAGCGCCGTGATGGTGCGCGCACGCATCAAGACCGTTCCAGGGGGGCACTGGGCAACCGGTCGCGCGTATAACGAGCTGATCAAGCAGGTCTTCGACCGCCGAGGCATAGAAATCCCGTTCCCGCACGTCACGCTCTACATGGGTGAGGACAAGGCAGGTATGTCGCCACCATTGAGGGTAAAGAACGAGGTTCAATCAGAGTCCAGATCGGCCGACCGGCCCGTCTTGATCACGGACGCGGAGTGATCGAGCAGGGGCTTGCCAGCGTCCTTGATCCAGTTGAACTTTCCTACGAGGTGAGCATCGATCCCTGCCGATCGCGCATGCGGCGCGAAGCCTCGCGACCGAGGCCGGCAGCATGGTACGTGACGATGACAGCTCGTTGGCACGCAGTCCGGAACGTTTGTAGGCCTCAAACGGCCGGGTATGGAGGAAGAGGACTGACATGCCGAAATTTGCCGCCAATCTAACGATGATGTTCAACGAGGTCCCCTTTCTCGACCGCTTCGCGGCGGCGGCAGAATGCGGCTTCAGGGCGGTCGAATACCTCTTTCCCTACGACCAGCCGGCAGAGGTCGTCGCCGAAAGGCTGCAAAGGGCCGGTCTCGCCCAGGCGCTCTTCAACATGCCACCCGGCGACTGGACGGCCGGCGAGCGCGGCATGGCGGCGCTTCCCGGACGGGAGGCGGATTTTGCACAAGCTCTCGACATGGCGATCGACTATGCGAAGGTCATCGGCACGCCGCTGTTGCATATGATGGCGGGTGTTGCACCAGCCGCCGATCAGACCGCGATCAAGACCTATCGCGACAACCTGAAGCGCGCCGTCGACCGCACGGGAGAGGCCGGCATCGGCCTTGTCATCGAGCCGATCAACGGCCGTGACATGCCGGGCTATTTCCTCAACGACTTCGAGCGTGCCATCGACTTCATCAGCGATATGGATGCAAGTCATCTCAAACTGCAATTCGACGTCTATCACCGGCAGATTTTGCATGGCGACGTGATCATGGCACTCCGGCAGATGGCACCTCTGATCGGCCACATCCAGATTGCCTCGGTGCCCGACCGCCATGAACCGACAACCGGTGAACTCGACGACCGCAGGATCTTCGCCGCAATCGACGCCATCGGCTATCAGGGTTACGTCGGCTGTGAATACCGGCCGGCCGACGGCACCCTCGAAGGACTAGGCTGGATGGCCAGACTTTGATTGAATCTGAGGGGGATGGGCCATAGGCGCTGGATTGGATCAACGGTTCCCGCTAAGAACGTCCGATCCAAATCGCGTCGCACGCTGATCAACGGACAAGACTGCAGCCCAAGATTCTACAATGAAATTGGATTGGTATCTTAGAATATGGCGGACAGGGTGGTCATCTGCCGCGCCCGATTTTCCAACGGGTTAGCCCTCCCAACCACACTTTTCCATTCATTGAAATCATTGATAAAAATGGTGCGATTCCCAACCGGGTCGAGGTGCTGCCATGAGCATCCAGATCATGAGCCAAGTATGGCAGAACGGACCTCGTGAGCCTCAAAACCTTCTCGTGCTGCTAGCGCTTGCGGACATGGCGGACGATCATGGTTTCTGCACCCCTAGCCTACATCTCATCGCCGCCAAGAGCCGCTGCAATGTTAAGACATTGCGCCATGTGCTGGGCCTTCTGAGGTCGGCGGGTTTCGTCGAGATTGGCACCCGCGAAGGTGATCTAGAGGTCAACAAGTATCGGGTGCGTATCAAAGCGCTGAACTCGGCAAAAGGTCTGGAGGTGCAGTCATGAGCATCCGGATCATGTCGATGGTATGGAGCAAGGCACCCGTTCAGGGGGGCGAACTTCTTCTTTTGCAGGCCCTCGCCGACAACGCGGACGATCGCGGTACGGCCTATCCCGGCATTCCCTATCTGGCCACCAAGGCGCGGATGAGCCAGCGCAACACCCAGCGATGCCTTCGCGGACTGGAGCGCTCTGGGCTGATCAAGATCATACCGAACGCGGGACCGAGCGGAACGAACAAGTACAAGATCGACGTCGAGAAGCTGGACGCCTTTCCGGATCTGTTCGCGCAGTGCGACGCGCTCAAAAGGGGTGACAAATTGGCACCCCCGACATCTTGTCACCCGGTGACAAATCAAGCGGAAGGGGTGACAAACCCGACACCAGGGGGTGACGTGGGCGTCACCCTAACCGTCATAGAACCATCAAAGGAACCTCTCTGTGCGCATGCGCGCCCACGAGAGAGTGATCTCGCAAATATCCCCGAAGAGAATAGTTCCGGAGAAAGCGCTTTCAATGGAAACGCTTTTGCAAATAGGTCCACGGCTCGGACCATTTCTGAAACCGTCGACGGTGACGACAATTCTCGTGAGGCGAACAAGTCTGACCACAGAGCCTTTCGATTTCTGGTCAAGAACTGGCCCGGCTTCGAGGGGCTGTCACTCGCCAAGGCCGAGCGAGAATGGTTCGCTCTGAGCGACGAGGATCAAGCGGCGGCAGCGGCCAAGCGCGACGCCTGGATCTCGATTCTGCGGAAGAACGGCAAGGATCACACACCAGCGCCCTCGACCTATCTCCACGAAAGGCTCTGGGAAGGCGTGTCAGACGAGGTCGAGGCATCGCCGTTGAAGATGGCGGCACCCTTTGGTAAGGCTTGGATGGTCGGCGTTCTGGTCGAACTGAGCAAGCCTCATGCACCCCTGCCTCATGCTCCTGCCTATCTGGCCAAGCAGATCGAGCAGGGAACGGCTATCGGGCTTAGCGAGCGGCGTAACCGCCTCGCGTTATTCGGATGGCCAAAGGTAAACTTCATGTTCCAACAGGCTTTGGAGGGGAAGGGCTGCACGGTTGCTGCCGAGCTGTCGGCAGCGCTTCCGGAGATGGAAGCGCTGACCGTCGACTCCGTCACCTTCCACGATTGGCAGGTGCACTTCGCGGACAAAGGCTGGCCATGGCTGAAGGTGCCGAGCGCAGTGAAGTACGTCTGGTTTCCGAAAGGCGGGCCGAGCGAGGCTGCAGCAATCATCAGCCCCCGCCCCAAGCGGGTCGGGGCGACCTCGCGATTTGACTAGTGACGAGGTCAAGAAAGCTGACCTTAAAGTCTGACGGAACCCTGACAGACCGACACAGACCTGACGAACCTGCTTTTTGAGAAAAGGAACTGGCATGCTATCGGCTGGAGCGCAGCGGCCATCTGTCGACCAGGCGCCAAGGTCGTTTCCGGCGCGTCGCCGGCCGCTGCGGCACTCCAGGACGCTCAGACAGATCGCGTCCAGTACGAAGCAAAGCTCGAGGCGCTCGGAAGTTCATCCCCTTCAAGGGAGTGCACGGCCTGAAGACCGCGCTGGTTAAGGTCAGCGAGCCATGAAGCGTGTGCAGATTGTTGGCATTAGAATCGCATGCTTCATGCGTCGAGATGTCAAGCGCTAGGGACGCTAAATTTATCTTGAAAAAACAAAGAGAAAGAAAAGCTCCCAACATTTCTTCACCATTTGACGCTCTTGTCAATTGACGATTAACGCCTATGTAAGTATCACCATGATACCAGAAGTAGGGTGCGTTAAGGGAATGAAGGGTAGCGTGATAGGAATTCAGCCTTGGGAGCCGGCGGTGGCTACCGACAAAATCAGACTGATTTCTCGAAACCCGGCATTGACCCTAACGTATAAGCTACACGCCAGGGATCGCCTCTCCGAGCGTGGGCTTATCATATCCGACGTCCTGTACGCGCTGAAAAACGGGTTTGTCTATGAAAAGGCAATTCCTGCAACTCGCGCTGGGTATTTTCGATATCGGGTTGAGTGTCGGACACCAAACAGCGGAAGCCGTTCTATTGGTGTCGTCGTGATTCCAGAGAACCAAGGGTACTTTCTAAAAGTTATCACGGTCATGTGGATCGACGAGTTCGAGCGTGTAGCAGGCTCGATAATTGGAGAAGAAGAATGAGTAAGGTTGATCATCACTACACAGAATGCGGGTTGATGAATGTGTTCATCAGCGGAATCGACGTATGCGTGGATGATGATGGCGATGAGGTCGTCAGCATCCCTGCTGTCAACGAATTGCATCGCGTGATTGCTCACGGAATCGTTAGCCATTCCAAGGGAATGAGCGGTGAGGAGCTGCGTTTCCTGCGAACGGAAATGGGGCTGACACAGACCGAATTGGCGAACCACGTGCATCGCGATAAGCAGTCGCTCGGTCGGTGGGAGCGTGGTGAAATAGAACTTGACGGCTCGGCCGAAGCACTGATCAGGAGGCTTGCGATCGAGAAGCTCCAGCTTCCTGATGCTGGGATCGATGAGCTCTCTCGCCGAAGCGTTCCTTCGGCGGTACCGCAGCCTATCCAAATCAGCAAAGTCGATAATGGCGGACATGCTTACGAGCTGGTTGCTGCCTAGGACCGTAAACATACGGGTGATGGGGCGAGGTATTTCCTCGCCCTTTTTGTTTGAGCCTGTGACCTGATCCCAAATGTCCGGGAGGAGGTCAATTTGGCCACCTACTATCAAAATGTACCTCTGCCTCCCTAATGACGGTATATCAAGCCGCTTCTAAAGTAATAAATTGTCCTCTAGAGTGCTCGCGAGCTCGACTTGGGCAAGGAGCGTGTCTTGTACCGACCAATTCTCCAAATTATGATCGCTGGATGCTTACTAGCGCCTTGGCGCCTTGCCCATTCGGCGGAGGCATCGTTCTCAACATCGGACTACGGTAACGGCGTCTTCGTACACGTAGAGTTCGCCCAAATTGGCGACTATTATTCAGTTGAGAACGGAAGAGCAGAATTCTTGAAAGATGCGGGCACTGCCCAAGTTTACCGATATATCCTTTACATAGATCGATCTGGAAAAGTGTTCTACTTCGTTCACGGGTGCAATAGCGGTACACGACTAATAGATATTGTTCAGAATAAACAAGGGGTCGCAGCATCTTTTGATGGAGCCTCCTCTCACTTTTCACTTAGTTGCGACAGTAAAAATAAATCACATCCACAAAGTGTTTTACAGATATCATTTTCCTTTAAACTAAACTATGGAGCCGCATCGATTTCTTTATTGACCAACTCTGTTTTGGACATGCAATTTACGGGAATAGATGGACATTTAGAAAACGCCGCGAGGGAATTGTCTTTTAATGTGTTCGACATCAAATTGAATTTTGATGATGATTTTATTGAGAAGCCATTTGGATATTGCACCGTAACATCGGTAAATTCGATCTCTATGTCACTGAATGAGAACGAATACTTCAAATCTGGCACGAAAACGCATGTGCGAAACGGATCAACAACCTCAGTAAAGCGCCTCTATAATCAAATACAGTGCAAGTATGCGAGACGCTTTTACGATCTTTAGGGAGGGAAATTCATTGCCATCGCTTTCTTGGTGCCGGTATTTTATTCTTGCCTCGTCATTTGGAGCCCTACTGATCTGTATGGTGTTCTTTGCACTTGCACCGGTATACGGAGCTCCTTTGAGCTACGATCAATCATATATTGCAATTAAACAGATAGCACCAATATTTATTGGATACGTTGGGCAAGCTGCGTACTACGTCACGAGGCAAAACGGCACAACCGGCAAAGACAAACTAAAAGAAGGCGGGTTTATATACATATTAAGTGTCGGGCCATTTTTAGTTTTTACAGTCATCATGGTCGCCATCATATTTGCATTCACCGTATCCAACAACATTGATAGTCCACCGGATACAGGCATGTCATTTGCACGCTTAACAGACTGGATATCGATCCTACTTGGGCTATTTTCAGCATCGGTCTCTGTAATTACAGCATGGTTATTCGGTAATGGTGAATCAAAATGAGGATACTTTTGTTCCTAGTGTTCTTAATATTTTCTACTGACGCGTCCCATGCGCTCGTTTTCTTGGATTCTACGCCTCAGAATAAGGGAATTACCTCTCAAGAAGAATCTTCCATTTGGGCTAAAAACGAAAATTTTGATCCCGATCTAGCCTCGGTTTGCAATATTCATGGATTGCATGTTGACTGCGTCAATATCCAAGGCGACCGAATAACAGAGTATCCAATCCCTGTGATGCCCTTAGATCTTCTAGAGTACATTCAGGATGGAAAGGTAAAAGATCGGAGCTGGTTTCCCGAACCGTACCAACTAGATTTTGCTGAGTTCTCGCGCAACTTAACGAACTTCAATTTTGATAATGAATTTGAATTCCTCACTCCGCTGAGGACTGACTGGGCTGCTGAAAACACATTCGTATGGATCGACGAAGAGAGTGACAAGACAGCTAAGAAAGTTGGCGAGATATGGCGCGAGATTGTCGAGGCCATTGCCGATCAACCGCTTTTACAGGATGGTTTTTTCATAACCAAAAACGAGCAGGGAGCTACAAAAGTTTATAGTGCTTGCTGGTGGTTTTTTCGCCCCGAAGACCCATTCGCCGAACCGTGCCACCCTGTGCTGCTTGAGCGGGACGGCAGGCAGTTCGCAAGGTTTGTCGTCAAAAGTTTCGAAGGCGGTTACCTTTTTGAACCAGAGTATGAATTTGTTTGCCGATGGCCATCTGACTCAAAGAACCCATCTCACGTGGTTTACGAGACTGTAAGGAACGCTTTTGCGAACAGGCTGGAGCTAACATCAGACGAAAGAAACTTGGACAGGACACAAGATGATAGCTTCAGGATAGTACTCAAAAAGGTTGCAGGGGCGTCCAAGCTGTTCGTTGGGTATAGAGAACTGCTGGACCTTCGTCTCTCGGGCATAAAAAGCGTTAGCGAGGAATCTGGATCAGGACAATTTTCCGTAACTATGACATTTTCCTTTGCAATCACGAAGCAAAACTCAGCTAACCTAAGCGAAATTACTATGCCGACCGAGGAGCAGAACAAATATTACGGGAGTCACTTGATGGAGATAGCCAAAAAGATCAATGGCTGCGCTTAATCATCATTATGATTAGATTTTCGAATACGTACTAATCGATCAGAATCGGGACAAAAGTTGTACAATCAGCCCAGCATGATGCTAGTTATAATTGGCGACAATCATGATCGACATGGTCGGATTGTCCGGTAGTCGCGGTATGGAATTCCAGACAAATCCGCCTGATCCTTCTTGCTCCAACGGTGCAGCTGGATACTGCAACGAGCTCGTGCGGGCGGGGTGGTCCGAGGTTGGCAAAGGGGCATGCAGCCGGGTGTTTCACCGTGCAGGTGATACTACCGTCATCAAAGTGTCAGACGGGGATCAATGCTACCTTGCGTTCGTGGACTACGTAATCACTAACCCCATGGACTGCCTACCCAATTTGGAGAACGTTTATCGATCTCAAGCCTGGGCTGTCACCCACATCGAGCACCTCGACGTGCTGAGTGAATCTAATGGCACTCAGCTACTCAAATGGTGGGAGAGCTTTATCGCTGCACGCAGGAACAATATGCAGGTTCCTCTTCCTGCTGATTGGTCACAAGTCGCCTGCGCGCTACAGCCCATCGCGAGTGAAGGTGGATGCGGGTTTGACGTGAAGAAGATAAACGCCATGCAGCGTGGCTCCACGGTCGTTTTCACTGATCCGCTGTATTGAGCTCCATTGGACGCCGATATCACACATTCAAGGCGACCAGGCGACCATCGCGATCGTTGATCGTTGATCGTTGATCGTCGACGGCAGTACCGCGAGATAGCTCAGCAATTCGCGAACTCAACTTTTGTGGTTATCGTTCAATGCCATCTCCGGTCGTGCAGCGTTCCATTAAAAATTTAGCCTTGCCTCAGACAAAATATTTGCATTTTCCAATTATACAAATGGGAAGGAGCGACAATCTATGAACAATGACACCTATCTTGGCCAGTGGCTCAGCAATGCCTCGATTGCCACCGGCATATCTTCATTTGCCGGTCTCGCTGTTGGCTTGATAGGAAAAGAAGATGTATTGAATTACGAGCTACAGATTTATTGGTTCACTGCTTCTTTCTTCGTCGCGTCGGTTATACTTCTGGCGCTCGGCTTTTGGTTCAACCAAATCGGTCGTCGCAAAGACGAAGAAAAGGTGAGCACCGGATTCACGCCATCACCGAAGCCCTTTAACATGACCAAAAGCCAATACGCCGGCCACCCTGAGGAAGTTAAAATTCTTGATGCGATGTTAAACGCCACATACGATGTGCGCGTCTCCGAGCGAAGGAGAGATAGTCAGGTTGACGGCAAGTACGGAAACTCGCTTTTGCGTGACCTTAATCCGCGTTCCATAGATATTCGAATTCACGTGATTTGAGCCAACCAATCAGCAAGATTCGCGCTGAACGATCGCTTAAAACAATACTCCAATCTAATCTATCCAGACGGTTGCACAGTCGCGACGGCTGATGGACATAAGGGTAAGAATACTAGATCCTTTTGAACTGGATCGCACACGATGATGTAATTCTCGTGCTAAAAATGAACCCATGCCGATGGAGCCGCCAGCAATAGTGGAGGCCCAGTCGGCGATTGGATTAAGCCGGGGAACGGCAAGGCGGCGGGAGAAGTGCCACCGCTGGCCATAAGCTGCTCAGTGCCGATTCTGTACCAGCTCACTGAACGAGACGTTTTTCGAGCAATGCAACTGACGCGCCTTGAGCTTTACCAAAGAGTCTGCAACTCGCCCCTGAACAAAATTGCCCCTGAACTCGGACTATCGCCGACAGCGTTGTCAGCCATCTGCAGGAAACATGACGTTCCGTTTCCGGGGGCAGGTTACTGGACCCGCAAGGCGATGGGCCTGCCAGCGGAACTGCCACTACTTCCCGAGGCCCTCGACGCTATCATCGAGATCGCACAGCCGGCCCCCCGGCCCAGGCGACAAGGTCCGCCTCCAAGCCCGGATATCCGGAAAAAGCGGGGCCTGAAACCGCCGAGGAGGTCGCGACATCCTCTGCTCCTTGGCGTTGAGGAGCATTTGCGAAAGACCCGTGTCGTGGAGGAGTATGAATTTCTCCGCCCCTACAAGAGGATCCTGCCCGATATCGTCGCCTCAGAGAGTGCCCTGCCCCGCGCGCTTGCGATTGCCAATCAGGTCTATCTCGCCCTCGATGACGCAGGCTGCAAGCTGCGCATCGCGGCAGCCGAAGATGGCCTTCACCGCATCGATATCGACGAACGGGAAACCGAGCGGAAGGACCGCAAGTATGGCCGCTATCAATCTGGCTACATATGGGGTCCGGACCGACCGACTGTGTTCCAGCTCGACTCGGTTCCGATTGGCATTGCAGTGACTGAAATGACGGAGCGGGTGTCTATGCGATATTTCGCCGGCAAATACCATCGAACCGAGAGCAAGGTCATCAAGTCCGCCAAGGCCTGGCAGTTGGTTCATTCTTACACACATCTCCAGGACGTACCAAGCGGACGCTTCAAGATCGTGGCGTATTCACCGAAGCGGGGTGTCGAGTGGTTCTTGTCCCGTCAGGACGCGGAGCATGCCTCGCTGGAAAGCTCGATCCCGGAGTTTATCGAGTCCCTGCAAGGCGCCGTCGGCCAGGTCCAGGCCTTGATGACGGCGGCAGACGAAGCCGCCGAAAAGCGGAGACAGGAATGGGAAGCCGAGCGGGAGCGTAGCCGTCGCCGCGAAGACCAGAGAAAAAAGGCGGAGGCCTTGCTCGAAAGCCAGAAACAGCTTGCCCAGATCATCGAGCAGTGGACGAAAGTGATGGGCGTGGAGCGGTTCTTCAGGGAAGCGGAAAATCGCCTGGCCAAGGTTTCGGACGATCGACGACCGCATCTCGAAACGCGCATGGCGCTGGCCAGGAAGATGGTCGGCGATACGGACCCGTTCCAGTTCCTCGCATCCTGGCTTGCTCCTGAGGAGCGCTACCGGTCTCCGTACGAGAGCGACCCTGAAGCCAGCCCGGGAGACCCTGGTGCGGCACACGATTAGCATCTGGACCTCTCACACAGCCTGAGGCGCGCCTTGCGAGTGGGCGAGACTTGCTCCCGAGGCGTAGCCCCAATCCAGATCTTTAACGCGCGTCAATGTTGACGCATTTCGACGCACCTGCGTTGCAGTCTTACAGTCTGAGCCGGTTCAGGAGTGCCGCCGCGCCTTGAGTTCCCCTGATTTTCAGGCATTCGAGTGAATGAGGGGTAACCACTGAACGTGGCTTCAGATCCGTTCATTAGGTGTCCGCCGTCGGCGGGCGCGCGTTCTTGCCGAGAAAGGAAATCCGCCGCTTACGCGGCGGCTCTCCTGTTCCGGCCAAGCTCTGCAGACCCTGCAGAAACTCGACCGCGCGCTGCGCATGGGCGGCGGCACTGAATAGGGCACGCTTGTCCTCCTTCAGTACCTTGAGCCAGCTCTGGATATAGGCCGCATGATCGGCACCGGGCTCCGGCGTCAATGCCAGATCCGCGCATAGAAAGGCCGCACCCAATTCAGCAACGAGCTCCTCGAACGCGTACGCCTCATCGCCCCGTTTCTTTGCCCCGAAGTCGCGATCAAGACGGCTTTCATGTTTCGTCCAGTGGATCATTTCATGCGCAAGCGTTGCACAATAGGCGTCCCCGCTCCGGAAACTCTCGAAACATGGCATCTGAACATGATCACTTGAACCGCTGTAATAGGCCCGATTGCCGCCGTGGCGGATTTCGGCACGCGTTGCTGCAAAGAACTGATCCACATGTGCGATACGTTCAACCGGGTCGATCACCGGCGCCGGCTTTTCATGATAATGCTCGGGCAGTCCCTCGATCTGTTCGACGTTGAAGACCGTGTAGGTTTTGAGAAACGGTATCTGCTTGACCCCCTCTCCTTCCTCTTTGTCTTTATCTTCGTTTTCGTCCTCATCCCCTTCCCGGCTGATGGTCCCCGCATAGACGACCATGCTGCCCGTCTCACCCTTGCGCACATGGGCGCCGAGCTCGCGGGCCTGTTTGAACGTCATCCAGCAGGCAGACGAATACCCCGCCTCGATCGCCGCCGCCCACAGCATCAGAACATTGATGCCGCCATAGCCAAGCCCATTGTACCGCAAGGGTCTTGTGATCCGCCCGGCCGTGTTGCCGGCATTCCACGGCTTTAGCCAGGTCAGATCCCCCTTTTCCAGATCGGCAATAATCTTGTCCGTCACTTCAGCGTAAATACTGTTTTTCATGTCCCTTTTCCTTTGATCGGGTTGCGCATGCAACCGATCTGCCCCTCTGGCGAAGAGAGGGGGGAACCCGTCCAGACCCAAAAGCGTCCGGGGTGGTGCGGGCGCAGGGGCTAAAAGCCCCGAGCCACGGCCCGGACGCTTTTGCCCGAAGGGTTCAAGGTCTTGACGGGTGATGGGGCGTCAGCCCCGGTGGATTTGCCGCGTCAAAATAAGTCGCAGCCTTAGGTTGACTTCGATGATGACTTCTCCTTTGCTCACGGAAAACAGGGGGAGATTTCAATGACTTTCAGGCACCTCGCCTTGGTCGCCGCCACAACCATGATTTTGTCCGGCTGCCAAACGCAATATCAGGAGATGGGTGCAACCGGAGGGGTCACCGCGGCCCCGATAACCAACGATACCTATCGCATCTCTTCACGGGGAAACGGGTTTACCGACCCAACCACAATTCAGGACTATAGCCTGTTGAAAGCTGCTGAAGTGACCTTGGCTGCCGGGGGCACCCACTTCCTCGTCGTGACGGCGAACGACTCGACAAATCGATCCGTGGGCTCGACCCCGGGAACCTTCCAGACGAATGTTTACGGCAACACAGCATACACCACCTATAACCCCGGCGTGGCCTACGACATTGTCAAACCCGGACAAGATCTGATCGTGCAGGTCCTGAAGCTTCCTGGCGGTGCAGTATCGCCGCCCGGTTCATTCGACGCCCAACAGGTCTATAACAACATCAGCCCCAGGGTGATCAGGCCCAAGAAATAGCAGACAGCAGCTCAGGAGAGGATTCCTGATGCGAAAGATCGCGGCTTGCATTGGAGTGTTCCTTGTCGCACTCGCCCTGTTTGGTCGGGAAGACGAGAAGCCCTCTGCGCCGTATTCTGCCCCACAGCCCGCAGTCGTATCGCCTGAGCAATCCCCGCAAGCCGTCGCCTCGGATCAGCCAGGTGCCACCACTCAACCCTCTATTCAGGCGGCACCCGCGGAGACGATGTATGTGACGGGCAGTGGAGTTGCCTTTCGCGCTGGTCCCGGCACTGCGAACTCGATTCTCGATCGCTTTGACAAGGGGCGTGAGGTGATGCGCGTGAACATGAGTGCAGACTGGTCGCAGGTGCGCGATCAACTGACACAGCGTACAGGATGGATAGCGACCCGCTTCTTGTCTAAAAGCCAGCCAGCGCGTGAAGCCCCTCGACAAACTAAGTCGCAACAGCCGCCGCAGCAGCAGCCTCGGTCCGTACCTGCCATATCGGACGCAACAATCGTCCAGCGGATCATCGCTCAATCGATCGAACGTTATTCCGGTTCCTGCCCATGCCCCTACAGCCGGGATCGTCGAGGTCGGCAATGCGGCAAGCGAAGTGCATATTCCAAGCCTGGTGGTTATGCGCCCGTCTGCTTTGCCGAAGATGTGTCCAGAGATATGATCGCGGCCTTTCGCCAGCAGTGACGACTTCTTCCCGCCTGGGAGGTATCGAGACTGTGGCCCCGAGGGTCGAGCCCATCACTCGTTCATGGTTGCTTGAGGGGCTGATAGCCTGCATCGCCAAAGCAAGCGCCTATGCCGGGGCCTGACCGTCGACGTGATCCTTATCGTGTTTAGTTATGACTCCCACGACCTCCTACGGCACCGTAGAAACGCTTGGAGCCCTTAAGCCTGCATTTCAGGCGCGGGTTTACCTTGCGAAGCCCGGCGATCAGGACAACTCCCCTCTATCAATCGGTCGCATAGACGCGCTGTCGCTGCATATCAACGGAACTCGGATGCCGAGCTTCATGAACGCGCGTCAATGGTGACGCAGCCAACTCTCTGCATCAGGTTCAGACACCTGCGCGGTCCATGAGCTCCTTCAACGCCTCAGGATATGACATGCGGTTCTGCTCGCAAAAGATCAGAAACCGATTGAAGGTCGTGATCGGCGGGCGGATGTTGAGATTTGCAGACGGCTCAGAAGGCTTGCGCCGCGTCAGCTTCTGGATAGGCTCTCGTGCTACGAAACCATGGCGTTCACCAACCTCGTCGATCCTGGCATCAGGAATCCGCGCCGGCTCTTCCGTGTCGGGCGTGATGTTGGCGAGCTTGTCGCCAAAGCCCAGGTTCTTCCCGCTCATGCCGCAACCCTCGCATCAATGACCAGATTGACCAGTTCCTCTGCAAGCCGGAACGCATTGTCCCGGGCTGCCGGCAGCCCATTCACATTCCGCGGATCAAGCTCCTCCAGATCCTGCTGGTAGAAGAACATCGCCTTGTAGGCGGACCGCTCGTTCAGATGATTGCGAAACATCGGCACCTCGCTTGCCTTCAACTGAGCCGTAATCTGCGTTTCCAGCTTAGAGGCGATCGCCGGAGAGGTCCGGGTGAACAGCACCCTATGGGGGATGGTCTTTTCGAAGGCCTGCTCTTCTTCACGGATCAGATGGATTGCGCGCGCTGCGAGTTCCGCGTCAGGCGGGCTTGCCTGGATCGGAATGATCACGAGCTGCGCCCGGGCAAGAGCACGCGACATGAGCCGACTGGCGGTGCCTTCCAGATCGACAAAGACGAACTGATACTTCTTGCGATATTCATCGAGCTTGGTGGTGATCGTGCTCTCAGTGATCCCACCATCCACGATGACGGGGTTCTTCGAGGCCCCTGCCCGCCACCCCTCGATCGCCCTGTTGGGATCGCAGTCGAGAATAATGACGCTCGCACCCTGCTGGGCAAGCGACGTGGCGAGCACGAGGGCCGCTGTTGACTTCCCGGCCCCACCCTTGGGGTTCGCCACCGTAATGACCGGCATCTTCAGTCTCCAACCTAACGCAGAATACACGCATCATGATGCGTCAATAGACGTTATAATGCCTTACCACGCATCACAATGCGTGCGCGTTAATTAGCGTCATCCTTCCGCAATTTTCTTCTTGTGTGCTCAACAGCGCCCTCGGAAAGCAAATGTCTGAAGAGCAGGCGGGATATTCGGCGAATAACGGAGCCGCAAATCTCCCCCCTCGACACGAACTATGACCCGCACCCCCGTCTTGGCGATCCAGTATGACGACAGCTCCTTTGTTGACAGCATCTCAAGAAACCGCCCTTAACCTGCCCCTGATGTTCCCTGCCTAAGCAATGTCCGATTGAACGGGCTTGTCCGCATGCAGCAGACGAGGTAGTGCCGACTCCATATGCAACCATTTGGATAATCTAATGAAGAACGAGTGGGAGCCATCGAAATGGGGACGCATTGTTTCCCGGTCGCCAAAGTGGCTGCTGGTTCAGGACGGCATATGCCTGACCCTCCTAATCGATGGAGATTCTCACACGGTCAATGTCCGCGACTCTGCATCATTCTCGGTGAGAAACGGCCTACTGTGGGCCAGCGTCACGCTGAAGCCTGCCGGCTCGGATGCCATTCAGGTCGGCGGACTGTCCAAGAGCGGGGCAGCAAACCTGCGAGCCAATTTCGATGATGTCCTGAGCGAGATCCGCCTCAGGGAAGATACCGCCCTGCTGGTTCGCGCTCACGAGACCATGAGCGATTGGCTTAGCAAACGCAGATCGGTGGAGGACACGGCGGCGTCACAAAGGCGCTGGCTGACGCACGAGATGTTAAATTCTCTGGAGAGTGAACGGCCTCAACTGGATACGGCCAGGATGAGAATGCTGCTGCGTGATGGTTCGCTGAAAGCCCGGTTCGGCCAGAGAGCCATCCAGCTGGAACAGGACTTGCGGGACTGGGGCGCCGACATCGCTACAGCATGGCAAAACCTGAACTCCAAACACACAGACAGAGAGCTCATCGAGTGCAAAGAGCTGCTCGACAAGGTCGAAAGCAAACCACTGACACCAGAGCAGGCGCGAGCCGTCGTCTGCTTCGACAATCGAGTGCAGGTGGTCGCCTCTGCGGGCTCTGGTAAAACCTCCACAATGGTAGCTAGAGCGGCTTACGCGATCCATCGAGGTATCGCCAAGCCCGAACAGATCGTCATGCTCGCGTTCAATAAGAAGGCTGCCGAAGAACTTGCAGAACGGGCCAGCCAATCGTTTGCGCGTCTGGGCATGTATGATGTCCCCGTGAAGGCTTTCACGTTCAACGCTCTGGGTCTTGGAATCATCGGTAGGGCCACCGGAAAGAAGCCAGATATCCCGCAGTGGGCAATCGATCCTGCGGATGGCCTGCGCAAGCTCGCTGACTTGATCGACGGTTTGAAAGACAGCTCTTTGAGCTTTCGCGCGCAGTGGGACCTGTTTCGCTTTGTCTTCAAACGGGATTTGCCGAAACCTGGCGAGTCCGCGCCGACCGCGTGGGACGAGCAAGGCAGGGGAATGGTTCTCACGGCTGACGGGACACGCGTGCGCAGCCAGGAAGAAGCGCTCATTGCGAACTGGCTTTTCTACAACGGGGTCAATTACAGGTATGAAAAATCCTATGTCTTGGACACGGCGGATGCGACGCACCGGCAATACCGTCCAGATTTCTATTATCCCGACATAGACCTCTATCACGAGCATTTCGCGCTTGATGCGCGAGGCAACGCCCCTACCCATTTCGACGATTATGTCTCAGGCGTGGAATGGAAGCGAAACCTGCATTTAGAGCAGGGCACCGCGCTGATCGAGACGACCTCGCACCAGGTGCGCACGGGAACCTTATTTGAGCATCTCGAAAGGGAACTCACCCAACGGGGCATCGTGCTCAACCCAAATCCCGACAGACAGATCCCCAAGGATGGTCTGAAGCCTATGCCTGCAGAGGAACTGATAGGCTTGGTCCGGGCGTTCATCGGCCATTTTAAAAGCAATAGCATGACTCCGGCAGACCTAGAGGAACGCTTGGATAGACTGCCCACGGATGCCTTTAAGTATCGCTATCGGATGTTTGCCGCACTCGCTCTCCCCATCATCAAAGCTTGGGACGAAGCGCTTGCGGCGGAAGGCGGCATCGACTTTGAAGACATGCTCAATCTCGCAGCCAAATACCTTGAAGAGGGTGCTATTGAAGAACCGTATCAACTTGTGATGGCGGATGAGTTTCAGGATTCGTCCCGGGCGCGAGCCCGACTTTGCCGGGCCTTAGTGCAGAAGAAGGGGCGCTTCTTCTTCGCCGTTGGCGATGATTGGCAATCCATCAACCGATTTGCGGGGGCCGACATCTCTGTCATGACGGGCTTCCGCGACTGGTTCGGCCATGGCCAGGTCATGAAACTCGAGCAGACATTCCGCTGCCCGCAAGAACTGTGTGATATTTCCAGCCGGTTCGTGTCCAAGAACCCTGCCCAGCTCCCGAAGAAGGTACGCTCACAAACGCCTGCTGAAGGGCCTGTTATACAAGCCTATCAGGTGGATGGACGAGAGCAACTGGCGGACGCCATCCGCCAGTATGTCGAGCGCTTGGCGGAACGCATCCAGTCTGGAGACGTCAGACCCGGCCGAAATGGCAAGGTGTCGATCTATGTCCTGGGTCGGTACAATGCCGATCAGCAATATGTGCCTCGCATTACGAGTGCCGCGCAGAAATGGGTAACGGTATCCTTCCTGACCATCCACCGGTCTAAAGGCAGCGAGGCGGACTTTGTCATCCTGCCCGAAATGATCAGCGCGTTGAGAGGGCGTAGCTTTCCCAACACGCGTGCGGATGATCCGGTCTTAGGTTTGGCAATGCCAGCCGGAGACAACTACCCCGACAGTGAGGAGCGGCGGCTGTTCTATGTGGCCCTCACACGTGCCAAACGCTCCGTTGCACTGTTCAGCGTGCGGGGACAGTGCTCAACATTCTTGAATGAACTTGAGGCGGACGGTGCGCTGAGAATTCAGACTTCAGAGGGCGAGCCGGTGCAGGAGGAAACCTGCCCAGCATGCCGGCGGGGCGTTATTGTCCAAAAAACCGGCCCTTTTGGCGCCTTCCGATCATGCTCCAATTTTCCGGACTGTCGCTATAAGCCAAAGGGTACCGGGCAGGAAAATCTCGCTCTACGCCAAAAAGCCATTCCCAGCAGGACCACGCCTGGTTAACGCGCGTTAATGTTGACGCATCTGCGCGCAGCCTCGCGCCGCCAGGGCAAACATTGAGGACAAACCGGACCGTTCGCCGACTGCCTGCATTATGATGACCCGGAAACCGTGACAGTAGTCCGCGGCCTGACCCCGTTTCCGTTGCGCTGAGACCTCCTCCGTTTCGCCAACAAGCATTATCATTGCTCGTTGTGCGTCACCTTCGCCATTACGTTAGAGCACGGAACAGTTTGCGGCACCGATTGTTTCGTTCGTTGCGTTTATTGCGTTTAGTAAGTGACTTTAAACGCGTCGAATGATATTCCTGATTGTCTGACACGTAGGGAGATTGAAATGCTTGCACTCATGGATCAGACGCGTGAGCCGTTTGTCGCCGATGAGGCTGAAGCGGTGATCGCAAGAAAGGCTGCCGACAAATTGAAGGCTGTCGCAGAAGCGAATGTAGGCGTCAAAATCACGGTCGACGGCAAAGAGGACGAAAAGATCATCGTTCCACTGCCGGCTCGCGCCGTTGCGTTCATCTATGAGGTTCTCGAGGCGATGGCGAACAGGACGCCCATGTCCCTGATCCCGCATGATGCGGAGCTTACCACGCAGCAGGCTGCGGACTATCTAAACGTCTCTCGCCCCCACCTGATCCGTCAGCTCGAAGCCAATAAGCTTCAGTATCGCAAAGTGGGAAGCCACCGTAGGGTTAGGTTCGCCGATCTGATCGACTACGAGCGAGCATGCCGGCACGAGCAGAAAAAGGCTCTTGTTGATCTAAACGATGAAGCCAAACGGCTTGGGCTTGAATGATTTCAACCTTCACCGCGTTCATAGATGCCAATGTTTTTTACGGCGCGAGGCTGCGAAGCCTCGTGCTTTTTGTCGCACAGTCCAAAATCTTCCGTGCCCGCTGGTCGAACGAGGTGCATGACGAATGGGTTCGAAATCTCGTCAAGAACCGTCCGGATCTCAAAGAGAGCGATCTTGATCGCACCCGACAACTGATGAACAGCGCGGTACCCGACTGCCTTGTCGAGGGCTATGAGCCTCTCATTGCCGGACTTCAGCTCCCCGATGAGAATGATCGCCATGTACTGGCAGCAGCCATTCAAACGCGAGCAAACGTCATCGTGACGTTCAATCAAAGAGACTTCCCGCAGGATGCGATTTCGCGGTTCGGGCTCCATACCAAGCATCCGGATGATTTCCTGGTCGACGCATACAATCTGTCACCGGAGGATTTTGTCGACGCCGTGCAAAGTGATTTCGGCCACTACGGCAAACCGCCTCTGGTCTACGAGGAATACCTGGAAAGCCTGGCGAAGGCCGGAGTGCCCAAGCTCGCGAAAATTCTTCAGCCGTTCAAAGTGCTCATGCCAACTGATGGCGACGGAATGGTCTAGCTCCGGGATACATCGAAATCCAACTAGTTCCCGTCACACACTTGGCCATGCTGAAACCTTCGACGGCCCACCGGCTCACATCCGCAATCCCAACCCCAACCCCTTCCTCTCACTCCGCACCAGATCCTGCTGCCTGAACATTTCCGCGTTCTTCGCCCGATACGCGACCCGGACCACCTCTGCCACCCGAGCCAGATCCACCTTCTCCGCCAGCCCCCTCGTCAATTCCGCCAGGTTCTTGTTGCGCAGATCGTCGGTCCCGAACCGCTCTTTCATCGCGTCAGTGATGGCCTCTGCCTCCGCAAGCGCCCGCTTCCCCTCCGATGAACTGCCCCCCATTTCGACCGGACAGTCGGCATAAGCAGAAAGGCTCAAGCACAGGCTTGAGGACAGGCTTATGTCTAACGAGTATCGACACGTTGAATTGCTGACGGGTGATGTCCGCCGTAGACGATGGACAACCGAGCAGAAGCTGACAATCATTGAGCAGAGTTTCGAACCAGGCGAGACGGTGTCTTCGGCCGCTCGCCGCCATGGTGTTGCGCCCAATCTGCTTTACCGGTGGCGCAGGCTCTTGAGCGAGGGAGGTGCTGCAGCCGTGGATTCTGACGAGCCGGTTGTCGGCAATTCGGAAGTGAAGAAGCTGGAGGACCGCGTTCGCGAGCTGGAGCGCATGCTCGGCCGCAAGACGATGGAGGTCGAAATCCTGCGGGAAGCCTTGTCCAAAGCGGACTCAAAAAAACGGATATCGCGGCCGATCTTGTTGCCGAAGGACGGTTCCCGATGAAGGCTGTCGCCGACACGCTCGGCGTGTCCCGTTCCAATCTGATCGAGCGCCTGAAAGGCAGATCGAAGCCGCGCGGCTCCTATCACAAGGCCGAGGATGCAGAGCTTTTGCCCATCATCCGCAGGCTGGTGGATCAAAGGCCAACCTATGGCTATCGGCGGATCGCCGCGCTCCTCAATCGCGAGAGGCGAGCCGCCGATAAGCCTATCGTCAACGCCAAGCGGGTTCATCGCATCATGGGCAACCATGCCATGCTGCTGGAGAAACACACGGCCGTTCGCAAGGGCCGCCTCCACGATGGCAAGGTGATGGTCATGCGCTCGAACCTGCGCTGGTGCTCGGACGGTCTGGAGTTCACCTGCTGGAACGGCGAGGTCATCCGTCTCGCCTTCATCATCGATGCCTTCGACCGGGAGATCATCGCCTGGACGGCGGTCGGCAACGCGGGCATCTCCGGCTCTGACGTGCGCGACATGATGCTGGAGGCCGTCGAGAAGCGGTTCGCAGCCACCCGAGCCCCGCACGCAATCGAGCATCTCTCCGACAATGGCTCGGCTTATACCGCGAGGGACACGAGGCTGTTTGCCCAGGCGCTCAATCTGACGCCTTGCTTCACGCCGGTGGCCAGTCCGCAGTCGAACGGCATGTCGGAAGCCTTCGTCAAAACACTGAAGCGGGACTATATCCGCATCGCAGCACTACCGGACGCCGAAACGGCGCTCCGGCTCATCAACGGATGGATCGAGGACTACAACGAAATCCATCCCCATTCCGCGCTCAAGATGGCTTCCCCTCGGCAGTTCATCAGGGCTAAATCAAACTAGCCGACATGTCCGGTGAAACGGGGAGCACTCCATCCGACGTCTCGACAATCTTCTTCAGGAACGCGGGCTTATCCGACGTGTCGAGCCCATCGAGCTGCTTTAAGATAGCCTCACTCCGACGGCTCAACCCCGGAACCTCGATGACATCCTCCTTCTCCCGTCTCCACTTCTCGGTATTGACCGCCTGTTCATAACGCCGGATCCAGTCCTTTCCGGTGTAGCCCACATGAGCCCCAAGTGATCTCGCCAGATGACGAGCCTCCTTCCGCTCCCTGTTGTCCCCAAACAGCCCGGCCTTGCCTCGCAAGGCGCCAAACTCTTCCGGCCGCTCGGCCACGGCCTTCGCCAGCGCCGCCACGTCGCCATCCCGCTGCTGAATGGTTTTCGCGACCAGCTCGACAAACCGGTTACGATCGACAAAGACCCCGGCACCCAGCCAGCGTACCGTCTCCAACCCCCGCTCCATATGCTGCGCTGCTTCCTCCCGTGCCACCTGATCGACCGTCCGGGCGTAGGTAGTGATGGCAGGCACCAGCGGTGGCACCCTGTTCTCCTGACCAACACCCATCTGATGGCTTTCGGGCCAGGATGGTGTTTCCGACGGCTGCCGATCGGCGGGCGAGCGAACGCGCTCACCCATAGCGCCGTAGTGAGCCGCCGGCCGATCGGCAGCCCGGTGTGCGGCATCCCGTTGTGGCGCTGCGCCCATGACGATCTCGCTCCGGAGATAAATGCCTTCGCCCAGCCCTCGCCGTGCGGCAAAGGCATCGGTGTAATCGAGCACCGTCTCCTTGGCGCCGGAGCGGCCGAGGCTCATCGAGAGAGCCTTCAGATCGTTGAGTTCATCGCGTCCGGCGTAGAGGGCAACTGCATCCCGATGGCGCGTCATCGCCACATAGGTCAGATGCCGGTCCATTGTCGTGGATGCCATAACGAAGGCACGGTCGACCGTTGCACCTTGCGACTTGTGGATCGTTGTCGCGTAGCCATGGTCAAAGCTTTGGTAACTTCTGACCGGTATGGAAATCACACGGGCGGCATTCTGCCCTGCACCGTCGAGCCTCACCTGTAGTGCGTCAGGCTCGACGGCAGTAACCGTACCCAACATGCCGTTCTTCGCACCGAGATCCCGGTTGTTCTCCAAGAGCACGATGCGGTCGCCCGGTGCGAAGCCGCGTCTGCCGTCATTGGTCTGGTAGAGGATCTCCCGGTTGGTCCTGTCCCCATCCTGCTGTTCGCCATCTGGACTGCCCTGGCCTGCCTGGCCCAGTTCTCCCGCCTCGCCTTTCGCCAACACTCCCCGCGCCTGCAATTCTCTGCGGATCACATCATTTATCGCCCGGACATCGACGCGGCGATGGGCAAGCGCAATCCGTGAGCCCTCGGGCCGCTTATCACGGTCGGCGAGATAATCCCGCACCAGAGCGTCCCTTGCCTCGTCCCTGTTATCTGCGAAGTGCACCTGTCCGCGATCGGCATAGGCAGACAATCCCTCACCCGTCCGATGCGTGGCAAAGGCAATCGAAGCCTGTCGTTGCCATTCTTGCTCCTGCCGGCGGATCTCGGAGAGTTCGACCGCACCAATCCGCTCGGCAATGGCCCGGAAGGGAGACCCCGCCCCGATCGCCTGTAGCTGTTCATGATCTCCGACCAGCACCAGCTTTGCCCCGCGTCGCTCGACCTCTTCGACGAACCGGCCAAGCTGTCTGCTGCCGACCATGCCGGCTTCATCGATGACGAGAATGTCGCCGGTCCCAAGCTTCGCCCTGCCCGCCTGCCAACTGTGTTCCCAGGAGGCGAGCGTTCGCGAGAGGATCCCGGAAGATTCCTCCAGCCCCTCCGCCGCCTTGCCGGCGAGCGCTGCGCCGTGCACCCGGAAGCCTTGCGCCTCCCACGCCCTACGTGCAGCCGCCAGCATGGTCGACTTGCCGGCACCTGCAAAGCCGATGACCGCGGCGATCTGCCCAGGACCGGTGACATGTCGGACGGCAAGCCTCTGTTCTTCACTCAAGCCCGCTTGTGACGTCGAACGGGGTACACCTGTGGGTGAAGCTAGTGTGTGCTGTTCAACTGTTTGCGAGGTTGAGCCATCTGTCATTGCCCTGAGGGCCTCGTCCTGTAGCCTCAAGGCGCGGTCGACATGATGTCGATCGACGCCATGGCCGCTCCCATTATGGGATGCGTGCGAGCCGACTTGCGTAAATGAGTGGCGGCTCATGCGATCCGCACGCACGGCCATGGCGTGCTCGATCTCCAACATTTCCCGCGTTGTGTAGCGGGCAAGCTCGCCAGAAGTTTCCTTGCGCAATTCCACCAGAGCCTTCGAGCCCATGACTGCGGCAAAGGCATTGCGGAACTGTTGGCTATCATCGATGTAGCGGTGAAGTGCACGCGCCACATCATATCGATCGAAGACGCTCTTCTCCCCGGTAATCAGCGTCAGCACCTGCTCCGGTTTCTGCCGGATCAGCTCGGCATTCCGCCGTGCCGCCTCCTCGTCGATCCGGGTGCGTGAGACGGATCCACCGCGACGATCGATCTCGGATGCATGCACGCCCATATGCTCGGTCGGCTCGATCTCGAGGCCACGCTCCAGATGAGAGCGATGATCGATCCTGATCTCGTGCCCTGCCCGCATCAGCGCCCGGTTGGCATGCGTCTCCCAGGCCTGGCGGATCTCGCGCAGCTGCATCTGCGCCGTCGGCAGGTCGTGGTTCAACAGCCACTTGTTCTCCCGCTCGATGAGTGTCTTTTCGCCCAAGCCATCGGGTCCGACTGTCCGCGTCGTCATCATCACATGCGCATGGATATTGCGAATGTCGCTCTCGCCACCTGGCGCATGAATGGCAAAGTCGACGGCTGCCCCATACCGGTCGGCGAGATCACGGGCAAAGGCACGTACCAAGGCCAACCGCTGATCCGCATTCAGCTCATGCGGAAGGGCGATCTCGACTTCGCGGGCAAGCCGCGCATCCTTGCGTTTCTCGGCAAACTCCGCCGCATTCCAGAGTGTCGAACGGTCCAGTGCCCACGTCGCATCCGGGCCTTCCGGCAGCACGATCTCGCAATGCACGACGCCAGACTTTCGGGTGAAGTCATACCAGACGTTTTCACGTTCATTGATCATCCGGCTGGCGGTCCGATAGGCGATCGCGGCCACGGCGCTTCGGCCGCCACCGCGGCTCACCGGCTTCATGCTGCAATGGTAAATCGCCATTCGCACGTCTCCAGCTGATGAGAAGCGTCAGAGCGCTGAGTTGCGCAGCAACTCGTAAGTGCGCCCTTCCTGCTTTCTTCGCTTCGCTCGCCAGCAGTTGGGATGCGGCTCCGCCGATCGCGACCGATGACAGATTTGCACCTTGTGCGACTTGGCTGCTGCGCGTCGAATTAAGTTTTATTGCGAAAGGACGCTGCGATGACCAAACGGAGCATTCAGGAAAGACTGCGACAGCTGGAAGCCCGTAAGCAGATGCTGGTGGCACGGCTGAGCAAAGAGCAGCGTGCCCAGGATACAAGACGCAAGATCCTGATCGGGCGCTCGTGCTCGATCGGATCGAGCGGCAACCAGAGCGGTATATGACCGGCCGTCTCGACGAGTGGCTGCGTGCCGAGCTGCCGTGGTTTCTGACGCGCGAGAAGGACCGGGATCTGTTCGACGATATCCTCGGGACAGCCAAGCCGGACGAGGCCACAGATAGGGAGCAGCAGCCATGACCCTGTTCGATCGCTCTCAGCACCGGGCAGAGGCAAGCACTGGCGCGAAAGCTGCGCTACCATGCAGACCCAGAGTTCAGAACCTTGTTCGATACGTATTGAGTGACGGAAAAGCCAGCAATAGCGCGCCATCGCTCAAGACCACTCGGATCAAAGCCGCGCTTGCGCGAGATCCGGGTCAGACAATGAAGAATATCGGAGCTTTCAGCATCGCGGCGACCGAAGGGCGCGAAAGCGGGAATTCTCGTCACGTCAGGGCCGGAAAAAGGGAAGCCGCAGGAGCCTGAGCATAACGACCCGAAGGGTCAGGCGGGACCGCCTTCCCCCGGCCATGGCGTTCCGCATGAATGGGCAGAGTGAGCTCTGTAGCAAACCGCCACCCTCACCTGCCCGGCCGCCCCAGTGTCCTGGCGATGTCGAGGATGTCATCGCGTGCCGCCGTCGGATCATCCTTGCTCCAGGCAACACCGAGCCCGATCTTCAGATCGATGCCCGTCACCTTCTTCAAGACCACGTCCCTGCCCGGCAGATCTCCAGTCCACGCCGGGGCAAAGCCGACCCCAAGACCGGAAGAGACGAGCGAGATCAGCGAGAAGGTGTCGTCACAGGTATAGGCGACATTGTCATTCAGCCCATGCTCTTCGAAGGTCTCGGCAAAGTAGCGCTCGGTGTAGGAGAGGTTCTGCCGCTTGAAGGCGATGATCTTTTCGGCCTTGAGATCCTCGATCGTCACTTCGTTCTTCGATGCAAGCGGATTTCTCATCGGCACGGCCAGCAGATAACGCTCATGGGCAATCGAGAAGAAGCGCAAGGATCCGATGTTCTCGACTGGTCGGATAAAGCCAAGATTGAGCTTCCCGCACTCCAGCTGGCGGATGATATCGGCGGTCGAGCCATTCGACACATGCAGACGGATATCAGGAAACTTCCGTCCGATCCTAGCCAGGAACGCTGGCAGCACCCCAGTCGTTGCCGGATAGATCGTCCCTATCCTGATCTCCCGCATCGTCCTGCCTCCAGCCGCACGTGCCATCTCGGCTGACAGATCCAGCTCCCCCAGCATCCGGACACAGCGATCATAGAACACCTCCCCTGCCCGCGTCAGCTCCACCTTGCGCGTCGAGCGCGTAAGCAACTGCACGCCGAGCCCCTTCTCCAGCGCCTGTACCTGCGTGCTCAACGCCGGCTGGGCGATGTTCACCCGCATGGCGGCTCGGCCAAAGTGCAACTCCTCGGCGACCGCTACAAAATAGGAAAGCTGGCGGATTTCCATAACAGTTCCGATCCTGCGGCTATGGGCCGGACATGCAAATGCGTGGCTCCTCCGAGGGCGCATTTGTTGAACCAATAATGATTACAGTGTATCTATAAGAGCAGATGATGATTGTCAATACACTGTATTGAAATAGATATGAGGTATCTGTGAACCCTAGTCAAGCTAGAGCCGCTCGTGCCATCTTAAAGCTAGGCGTCAGAGAAGTCGCAGAGCTTGCAAAGGTAACCGCCAACACTGTTAGCAGGTTGGAGCAGGATGAAGCGGGGCCACGCGGCCCACAGCCAATTACGGTTGATGCCATCAAGCGCGTTTATGAAGAGAGAGGTATAATATTCTTTGACGCGGGCGCCACGCCAGATGGCGGGCCAGGCGTGAGGCTAAAGGCTCAAAGCAAGGCCCATGAGACTCAACAGCGCTGAACTGGGTGGCTATAGTGTGAGTTCGCGAACACCGCAGCTTCGTTTCCTGCATAGATCTAGGGATAACTTCCTCACGACCAAGACAACATGCAGAAATCTCACGCCTTGAAGGGATTCCCGCTCTCCCTCGGCATTGGTGCCTAGAGAAATGAAATATGAGAACCACCTTATTTCTCAGCTACATCGATCTTAGCTCTTTCAGAACCCCGCCTAGAGACTTCGAGCTGGATAAGCTTGGAATGAATTTGGTAGATCGACATCCACCGGGATAGGGTAACGGTGGGGGTAACCAGAAATGTATTTAAGCAGCATCGAAATTCGCGACTTTCGAATCTTTGGCCTGCTGCCGGTTTCTTGGACACCGAGTTAAGGTGCTTCCAATGAAACTGGAGTGCATTAATGCAACGAAGGAAGTTCAGCCGCGAGTACAAGCTTGAGGCGGTGAGATTGGTTCGAGAGCGTGGGGTCGGCGTTGCGCAGGCATCCCGCGATCTGGATGTTCATGAGAATGTCCTGCGCAAGTGGGTCAGGGAATATGGTTCGGACCCAGCACAGGCGTTTCCTGGTCAGGGACAGATGAAGCCTGAGCAGCTTGAGATCGAGAGGCTTCGGAAAGAAGTGGCCAAGCTGAAGGCGGAGCGTGACATCTTAAAAAAGGCCGCCGCCTACTTTGCGAAGGACGTGATATGAAGTTCGCGTTCATTGCAAAGCACCGTTCGATCTGGCCGGTGGCATGGCTCTGCGAAGCGCTGGGTGTATCGCGTTCCGGCTTTCATGCCTGGTTAAACCGGTCTCCGAGCCAGCATGCCCGGTATGACGAGGCTCTGCTCGACAAGATCAAGGACAGCTTCAAGGATAGCGACCGCACCTATGGCGCGCGGCGTGTCTGGCACGACCTCCTCGCCGAAGGCCTCTCCTGTGGCCTGCATCGCGTCGAGCGTCTCATGCGGGAAAATGCATTGAGAGCAAGGCCGAGACGGCGTGGCTTGCCGAAAGACGACGGTGAGCGCCCTGTCATCATGCCGAATGTGCTAGACCGACAGTTCGCGGCAGCAAGACCGAACCAGAAGTGGGTGGCCGATTTTACCTATCTATGGACGGCTGAGGGCTGGCTCTATGTGGCCGTCGTCATCGACCTGTTCTCGCGACGTGTTGTTGGCTGGTCGATGAGCACCAATATGACAGCCCAGCTCGTTACAGATGCGTTGATCATGGCCATCTGGCGCAGAGGCAAGCCAGATGCGCTCCTCCACCATTCGGACCAGGGTAGCCAATACACAAGCGAGCAGTTCCAGCGTCTCATGGCCGACCACGGCATCACATGCTCGATGAGCCGATCCGGCAATGTCTGGGACAATGCCGCGATGGAAAGCTTCTTCTCATCACTCAAAACGGAAAGGACAGCTCGCAAGGTCTACAGGACCAGGGACGATGCAAAGGCGGACGTGTTCGATTACATCGAGCGCTTCTACAATCCAAAGCGTCGCCATTCGACACTGGGCTACCTCAGCCCTATGGAATTTGAAAACAAAGTGGGATTAGCCTAACTCGGTGTCCGAAAAACCGGCAGCAGGCCAGACATACTGGTCCGTGTCGGTGGTCCAAACGCGGGTCATAAGGTGCAGGATCCTGAATACACCTATAGGCAGCTTCCATCTGGCACTGGCTCAAATCCCAACGCAGAAATTTGCATCGCTGCAGGTTCGACGATCTCACTAAAGCGCCTCAGTCTCGAATTGGACGCCCATCCACGGCTCCAAAAAGCTGGTCTCTTTATTGATCCGCAAGCGATGATTATCGAAGACGACGACATCGCTTTGGAGGAGAAGCTGCTCGACGGGATCTCCTCCACGAAACAGGGCGTGGGAGCGGCGTCCGCGCGCAAAATTATGGGCCGGGACGGTGATTTGTCTTGGGGACCCAAGGTACGGCTGGCCCGCCATATTCCAGAGCTTGAGAGCTATATCGCGGACGTTCGCGAAAAGGTTGAGCTAGCACTGGCTGCCGGAAAAAGGGTCATGCTTGAAGGAACTCAGGGAACTGACCTCAGCATTCATCACGGCTCTTACCCACATGTTACCTCGCGCGAGACCTCGGCGGCGGGGTGCCTGTCAGACGCAGGAATACCATTTACCCGACTGAGAAAGGTCATTCTCGTCGCCCGGACATATCCGATCCGCGTCGGGGGCGAGTCTGGCCCAATGGGAACCATGGTTACATTTGAAGAAATTGCCAGGCGGTCAGGCCTTGCCATAGAGGCCATCAATAAGACCGAGATCGGAAGCGTTTCCGGAAAAACGAGGAGAATGGCCGAATTCAACTGGGAGCAAATCAGAAGATCAGCCTATTGGAATGGCGCGACTGATATCGCCCTGACGTTTGTGGATTACCTTGGTACCGATAATTCTGCCGCGTCAAAATTTGACGAGCTTAACGTGGGGAGCCGAAAGTTCATTTCGGACGTCGAGCGTGTATGTAATCTGCCCGTATCACTTATCTCCAAGGGCTTTGGTCGTGCGGGCCTGATTGATCGGAGGACCTGGAATGACTGAAGAAGAGTTGATTGCTACATATCCCCGTCTATATCACATGGCGCATGACGATGCTTGGCCAGCAATTCAGAAGCATGGGCTACTGAGCGCAAGTGCGCTCCTTGACCTCTACCAGGTATCAGGGAAAGCACGTTTCGCACTGGAATCTCAGCGCCGGCCGGAGTCGGTCCCATTGACGAGAGCGAACTTGCTTGGCGCCGTAATCCGAGATCAGAAGCCCATGCAGGACCATCTGCTTACGCGTTGCCTGCAGGATAAATTGACACCCAAAGACTGGTACGAACTTCTCAACTCCCGAAGCTTCTTCTGGCTATCGGCCTCTCGAGTCTGGGGTCTTCTCAAGGCCCGGGCGTACAGGCAAAAATCACAAACGGTTCTGACTATCGATTCAGCAGGACTAATTGCGGCGCACCGAGATCGGATTTGGCTGAGCCCATTGAACAGTGGTTCGACGCTCTTCAAACCTCAACCGCGGGGCAAAGACACGTTCAAGAGGATTGAAGACTTTCCCTTCAAGGAACGATCCAAGCGACCGAAGCAAAACAATGTCGTTGAACTGGTAGTCGATCACTCCGTTCCGGATGTGGCCGCGCACGTTTTGGCGGTCCACAAGGTGCGCGGGACGGAGATCATCCAGGAAATCTGGAGAAGCGATCGGGCGACCGACAACGATCATCCCTAGATCGTTGATTTCGCTTTCAGGCGCGCTGGATGCTTCGCCTTTCTTAGCAAATCCGCAACATGGCTCGTCAGACCAACCTCGCCTAAGATCAGCAGGCCCTGATCGTCTTCAACGGATATCAATTTCCTCCGAAGGGCATCCAGCCCTTCGGCCACATCAAACTCGATCCAGGACCGGGCTTCGCCGGGAACCACTACATCAGCCTCTGAACCCGTGGCTCCGCAATGAAGCTGAACGATCCAGACTATGTCGCCATCATGCACCCACTCGAAGCGAACTGGACCGAGCCGGTTGGACAGGACCTTGTAAGTCGCTTGGACGTTTTCGACGACGAATGAAGGAAGGCTTTCCGGTGGTTGGTGGCCGAGCATAAAGAGGTCACCCTCGCCGCGTCGACCTTCGATGATTACATGTCCCTTAGCGCCTGCGACGGCAGCACCTGAGAATTTCGCCCGCACAGCTGCCTGGCACAAGACCGATCGCAGATTTTCTCCATTCGGATCTTCTTTACTGAGTAGCGCGAAGGGATCTATCCAACCTTTAACCGTCGTGTAGAGACCGGGCTGAGGCTCACGTGGAGAGGTTCGCGTCCAGACCTCTGCTGACCCCGTTTCTCGGCCGAAAGTGAACGGCGCTGTCCGTCGCGCGATGACTGTCGTTTTGGGAACCGGGAGCCCCAGGCTATCAGCTACCAGCAGGCCGTAGACCTTATCGCCTACATGCTGACTGAAACGGTTTGGCCAATAGACTGCAGCCGGCAAAAAATCTGCAACATCCGGCTCGAACTCCCAGACGATCGTGTGCCGGTGATGATACCCTCTCGCCCTGGGATGAATGCTGAACTCAACTCGTGCGTTTGGCGGGAAGTTCAGATCAGGAGAGAAGCCATAAACGGTATGCAGTATCCTCTCCCCCATATACACCGGAAGCGAAGCAATTCCTGGCTTTTCGACACATCTCGGCGTGTCATCCGGCGCAAACTCGATGAGCTGTCCTTGAAGCACGCCGGACACGCCACCATCATGGATGTCGATAGTTTCGTTCACGATCAGGTGCAGATTCTCGTTCGCGAGGCGCGCAATGGTTTCAAGCACGGCATCAGCTGTTTCGAGTCCATAGATAAACTCACGGCTTCGAGGACTGTTGGGCTCGTAGCTTCTTACGTTGACCATCCGGTCGGAGCTAGCAGCTAACAGGGCGGCAACTGCTTCCTTGACGTCACCAAACCGGTAATTCTCTGGATATCCCGTGACACGGCAATAACTCTGCGACAGGCCACCCTTGGATAACGGTCGAAAACTTACGAATTGCGCCACATTCGCCGTTGCCGCGAGAGAATTCAGGACTTCGTCCTTGTGCAGAGCCATACTCACTACCTGCTTTTGATTGACCGCCGCTCTTAGCGAAAAAATACCCATACCGAAACCGAGAATTCCATCTTACAGCTAGATAGGATGACGGATAAACTCGGTATTCATATTATCCCCATGCCCCAAACCTCCCCCTCCCCGTCATTTCCCGCAAGCCCAGCCCCTTCGCAATCATACCGGCCGACACCCGCGGCCGCGAGATCACCAGCTCGACCAGCTCGTTCCAGTCATCGAGAGGCGATAATCGCCTGCAGCACCGCCGGCAAGTTTTCGGCGTGGTGCACCGCACCCCACTAGTCCTCCAGCAGGGCATCGTCGTCCCAGTCGAGACCATTGCCAGTGCGTTTCTGTATGCCGCGCTGGCGCGGCCGGCCGTGTTGCATACTCGATTACCGCATCCGATCGGGCAAGCGGGGCATCGATGGCGGCGTAGTCGACACCGGGAAGATTTTCGATGCCGTCGACATCTTCCGCCTCCCTTTCCGCGTCGATCGCGACCGCCGGCCGAGTAACTCCGGATCGAGAACACTTACCCCGCTCACTCTTCCGCTCCTGACAGATTCGAACATTGACAGTCGAGATATTTGAGGCCGAACGGCAGCACTCTCCCCTCACAGAACAAAAATTCACAATTGCCACAATTCTCTCACCGAGCCTGACATGCGGCATTATTCAATATTTTCAGGATGATACGATACTGTTCGCCTGTATCGGTCGTTGACAGATTTGCGACTTTTCAGCCGGTCAAATCAATGCACTCTGTTTTCTAAGAATGCGCATTCGAACCGGCAGTTCAGAATAGCTCCGCCACAGAGACACCAAGACGTGGAACCGGAGACTGCCAAAATGACAAACACCATCTTGAACATAATCTCCTGATGAGGCTGTTATGAAGCGAGAGTCAAAATTCAAGCAGATAGACGCGAAGCGCCTTTTCGCAGCGGCCTTGAGCGCTGGATTTGAGTCCGCGACGGTCGTCATCCATCCCGACGGCCGTATCGAGGCGTCTGCCTCCATGGCCGACCAACAGCAGTCGAAACCTGTCAACACCTGGGACGAGGTTCTGCGCTGATGAAGGGCAAGCGCCGCAACGGACTGCCGAGATACTGCTCGCTGGTGATCGATCGTCACAAGAAGCGGCGCATTCGGTTCCGTACGAAAGGCGTCGACACATATCTTCCATTCCCGCCTGTCGGACCGGAATTCGAAATGGCCTACGCGGCGGCCCTTGCGGGCGTCACCGAGTGGCGCGAGAACATTGGCGCAAGCAGAACGCGGCCGGGATCTTTCGACGCGCTGGCGGTCTCCTATTATCGCTCGCCGACCTTCAAAGGTCTACGCGAGACCACAAAGCGGACCTACCGCCGCATTATAGAGAACTTTCGCGTAAAGCACGGCGCTCGAATGATGCGGGATCTCAGGCGCGAGCACGTCAAGGCGCTGATCGGCGACATGTCGGATCGGCCACAAGCCGCAAATCGGCTGCTGTCATTGCTCAAGATCATGCTCGATCACGCCCTCGACAACGGCTGGATCACGGCCAACCCGGCCACAGGGATCAAAGGCTTCTCGAAGAAGACGAAGGGGTTTCACACCTGGAGCGACGCAGAGATCGCGGCTTTCGAGGAAAGGCATCTAGAGGGAACCAGGGCGCGCCTTGCGCTCAACTTGCTTCTCTACACCGCGCAAAGGCGGAGCGACGTTGTGCTGATGGGCTGGCAGCAGATCAACGGGCGAACAATCAGCGTGAAGCAGGAAAAGACCGGGGCAGAGCTGGATTTGTTCATGCTCCCTGCCCTCCTCACGTCGATCCGTGAGCTGCCGAGAGACAAGCCTACGTTCCTGACGACCGATTTCGGCAAGCCTTTCACGGCAGCCGGCTTTGGCAACTGGTTCAGGGACCGGTGCAATGAAGCAGGCCTGCCTCACTGTTCAGCCCACGGACTGCGTAAAGCGGCGGCGCGTCGCATGGCGGAAGGTGGCATGAGCGGGGATATCATCAAGGCCGTGACCGGGCATACGGACCTGAAGCAGGTCAGCGTCTACACCGCCGCAGCCAATCAGACTGCACTTGCCGAAATGGGAGCTAAGGCAATCGCGGGGAAGAAATCACGAACAAATATTGTCCAACCCAACCGAAAAGTTGGACAAAGGAAAGGCGAATAAGATGAGAAATCAAATCACTAATAGAGAAGGTGGCGGACAGGGTGGGATTCGAACCCACGGTACGCTTTCACGCACACACGCGTTCCAGGCGTGCGCCTTAAACCACTCGGCCACCTGTCCAGGGGGAACGCGGGGAAAACCACCGCGGTTGGTCGGGCGCGATATATACCGAGGAATTTCGGCGGATCAACCGAAATCTATCAGAATTTTGACATCGGCCGACAATTCCCTATCTATAGGCTCAGTGCGGCGGGCCTTGAAGGCCGGGCCGGGCTTCAGCCGGAGACATTGGTGGTGCGCTTCCTGTTCAGGGTCTTGAGTTTGCTTGCGCTTTGCGTCGGCGTCGTGTTCGGCGTGATCGATGCCATTGCTTCGGTGTCCGCATCGCAGGTCATCATGACCCCGATTTCGGAAGCGTGGATCGAGACGCATCCGGGCTCTCTGATGACACTCGAAGAGCTTGTCGTCGGGCGTCTCGGAGCCGGTGCCTGGCTCGCGCTTCGCGACGTCGTCCTGCCGCAGCCGGCATTTGCCGCCATGCTGGTGCTGTCACTCGCCTTCTGGATGATCGGTTACAAGAGGCCGTCGCCCGCCGGGCGATTTGCAGCTTGAAACGGGTCTTCGGGGCGGCAAAGGCTTGATCGTGCCCGGCAGATTGTAAGTTTTGGTGCGTGCCGACGACCAATGATCCAAGACCGCAGCCGTTTTGTGCGGCGCGCGGGGATCTGCCGGAAAGGCAGAGCAAAATGCAAAACAGGCCGGCAAACGGCCTCAGGAGGTTTCAAGATGTTCCTGATCGACATGTTCAACAAGAAGACTGTGATGCCGACGGTAGAAAACGCCCTGCCTGGCCGGGCCGAGCCGATCCCGACCGCATCGACGCATTTCATCTCGGGCCTGCCGCTGAAGGGTCCAGCGCCCGAGGGCATGAAGACCGTCTATCTCGGCATGGGCTGCTTCTGGGGCGCCGAGCGCCTGCTCTGGCAGACGCCAGGGGTCTATCTCACCGTCTCCGGCTACCAGGGTGGCATCACGCCCAATCCGACCTATCAGGAGACCGTCACGGGTCTCACAGGCCATACCGAAGTGGTGAAGGTGGTCTATGACCCCGCAAAAATCTCGCTGGAAGGGCTGCTGAAGATCTTCTTCGAGGCGCATGATCCGACCCAGGGCATGCGCCAGGGCAATGATATCGGCACCACCTATCGCTCCGCGATCTATGTCGAGGATGACGAGGATATGGCGCTTGCCATCGCCGTTCGCGATCGCTTCCAGGAGGCGCTGGTGAAGGCTGGACGCAGCAGCCGGGTGACAACGGAAATCGCCCCTGCCGGACCGTTCTATTACGCCGAGGAGTATCACCAGCAGTATCTGGCGAAGAATCCGAATGGTTACTGCGGCCTGCGCGGTATAGGCGTCTCCTGCCCGATCTCGCCCGCAGCCTGAGGGCAATTGCCCAAAGGCGCAGCACAAACCCCATTGATCTGACTGATTTTTCAGCGTCCTGCGCTGAAAAATCAGCAGGCTTGTGAATCTTTACCAGATGAAAAAAATCTGGTGAATTTTGAAGCGAGCCATGCAAGGATGAAAGCCAGCCAGGACCTCCGGAACAGGGGGCGGCGGTTCCGCAGACATGTCTTTCTTGTGAGAAAGGCTTGCGGGAGGACCCAACAAGATCAATAGCAACAACAGGGCTGCACCATGAAGAAAACCCTCCTCAGTCTCTTTGCCTTGGCCGCGATGTCGGCGACCGCGCTTGCGGCCGACATCAAGCCGGCGCTGGTCTACGGCACGGGCGGCAAGTTCGACAAATCCTTCAACGAGGCTGCTTACGGTGGCGCCGAGAAGTTCAAGTCCGAAACCGGTATCGATTACCGCGACTTCGAACCGACCAGCGACACGCAGGGTGAACAGGCAATCCGCAACTTCGCCTCGCGCGGCTTCAACCCGGTCGTTGCCGTTTCCTTCGCCTGGACTTCGGCCATCGAAAAGGTCGCCGCTGAATTCCCGGATACCCAGTTCGTGATCGTCGATTCCGTCGTCGACAAGCCGAATGTCCGTTCGGTTGTCTACAAGGAAGAGGAAGGTTCTTACCTGGTCGGCCTGCTGGCCGGCATGGCTTCCACCACCGGCAAGGTCGGCTTCGTCGGCGGCATGGACATCCCGCTCATCCGCAAGTTCGCCTGCGGCTACGAGCAGGGCGCACGCGCTGCCAAGGCCGACATCCAGGTCTTCCAGAACATGACCGGCACCACGGGCGCTGCCTGGAACGACCCGGTTCGCGGCGGTGAACTCACCAAGAACCAGATCGACCAGGGTGCGGATGTCGTTTACGCGGCAGCCGGCGCGACCGGTCTGGGCGTGCTGCAGACCGCAGCCGACAACGGCAAGCTTTCGATCGGCGTCGATTCCAACCAGAACCACCTGCATCCGGGTTCGGTTCTGACTTCGATGGTCAAGCGCGTCGATCTCGCTGTCTACAACGCCTATGCCGATGCCAAGGATGACAAGTTCACGCCTGGCCTGCAGGTTCTCGGCGTCGCACAGGAGGGTGTCGCCTACGCCCTCGACGACAACAACGCCAAGCTGATCACCGAAGAAATGAAGGCTGCCGTCGAGAAGGCCAAGGCCGACATCGCCGCCGGTACCGTCAAGGTCCACGACTACATGTCGGACAATTCCTGCCCGAAGTGATTTAGAATCCGGGCGCAGGACGGCTCCATTGTCGTCCTGCGCCCTTTTTGTATGTCTGGGGGACCGGAATGAATGCAGCGAGCCAGGCACCCGCGATCGAACTGATCGGCATCGACAAGAAGTTCGGTGCGGTGCATGCCAACAAGAATATCAATCTGACGGTCGCCAAGGGCTCGATCCACGGCATCATCGGTGAAAACGGCGCCGGCAAGTCGACGCTGATGTCGATCCTCTACGGCTTCTACCAGGCCGATCAGGGATCCATCCAGATCGACGGCAAGCCGATCACGATCAAGGACAGTCAGGCCGCCATCAATTCCGGGATCGGGATGGTGCACCAGCATTTCATGCTGGTCGAGAACTTCACCGTGCTCGAAAACCTGATGCTCGGTGCCGAAGGCGGCGCGCTTCTCGGCAAGGGCACGGATGCGGCCCGCGCGGCGCTGAAGAAACTGGAAGAAGACTACGAGCTGGACGTGGATCCCGACGCTGTTGTCGAGGAACTGCCGGTTGGCCTGCAGCAGCGCGTCGAGATCCTCAAAGCGCTCTATCGCGGTGCCGAGATCCTGATCCTCGACGAACCGACGGGTGTGCTGACCCCGGCCGAAGCCGACCACCTGTTCAAGATCCTCGGCGTGCTGCGCGACCAGGGCAAAACGGTCATTCTGATCACCCACAAGCTGCGCGAAATCATGGCGATTACCGATACGGTGTCGGTCATGCGCCGCGGCGAAATGGTCGCGACCCGCAAGACAGCGGAAACCACCGTGGAAGAACTCGCCGAACTGATGGTCGGCCGCCGGGTGCTGCTGCATGTCGAGAAGAAGCCCGCAAATCCCGGCGAGATTTTTCTGTCGGTGCGCAACCTGACGGTCAAGGACAGCCGCGGCGTGGTCATGGTCGACAACGTCTCCTTCGATGTGCGCTCCGGCGAGATCGTCGGGATCGCCGGCGTCGCCGGCAATGGTCAGAGCGAACTTCTCGAAGCGATCACCGGCATTCGCAAGCCGACTGCAGGCGAAATCTGGATCAATGGCCAGAATGTCGCCGGCCTCGACCCGGCGGAACTGCGCGGCATCGGTGTGGCGCATATTCCGGAAGATCGCCACCATATGGGTCTCGTGCTGCCCTTCGAGGAGAGCCAGAACGCCATTCTCGGCTATCATCGAGACGAGCGCTATGGGAAGGGTCCGTTCCTGAACCCCGACCTGATGCGCAAGGCGGCGGTCGAGGAGATCGAGAAATACGATATCCGCCCCCCGAATCCTCGACTGAAGACCGCCAACTTCTCAGGCGGCAACCAGCAGAAGATCGTGGTTGCCCGCGAAATCGAACGCGATCCGAAGCTGTTGATCGTCGGCCAGCCGACGCGCGGCGTCGACATCGGCGCGATCGAATTCATTCACAAGCGGATCGTCGAGACGCGCGATGCCGGGAAGGCCGTGTTGCTCGTCTCCGTCGAACTCGACGAGATCCGCTCGCTCTCCGACCGCATTCTGGTGATGTTCGCCGGCAAGGTCGTCGGCGAGAAAACGCCTGACACAGGCGAACAGACACTCGGCCTGATGATGGCCGGCATTGCCGCTTGAGGATTTGATGAGCACTGCATCCGTACCCCTTCCGAACTGGATCAATTATGCGCTGCTGCCGCTGATCAACCTCACGCTTGCCTTCCTGGTCTCGGGCCTCGTGGTTTGGATCATCGGGGAAAACCCGTGGGAGGCGCTGAAGCTGATGCTGGAAGGCGCACTCGGCAGCGGCGAAGGCATCGGCTTCACGCTGTTTTATGCGACGAACTTCATCTTCACGGGGCTTTCCGTTGCGGTTGCCTATCACGCCGGCCTGTTCAACATTGGCTCGGAAGGCCAGGCCTATCTGGGTGGCCTAGGCGCAGCGCTCGCTGCCCTTGCGCTCGACCATTACGTGCCGTGGTATGTCACCATGCCCTTTGCAATCATGGCGGCCGCCCTGTTTGGTGCGGCCTGGGCTTTCATTCCAGCATGGCTGCAGGCCAAGCGCGGCAGCCATATCGTCATCACGACGATCATGTTCAACTTCATCGGCGCAGCGCTGATGGTCTATCTGCTGGTCAACGTGCTGATCGTGCCGGGTAAGATGGCACCGGAGACCCGCACCTTCCTCGAAGGCGGCCAGCTGCCGAAGTTGGACTGGCTGATTGCGATGTTCGGCGGTACGCTCGGACCTGCCCCGTTCAACGTGTCCTTCCTGATCGCGCTCGTCATGTGCGTGCTCGTCTGGATCTTGATCTGGCGCACCAAGCTCGGCTTCGAGATGCGTACGCTCGGCATCAGCCGTTCGGCCGCCGCCTATGCCGGCATTCCCTATGTGAAGATCGTCATGATCACCATGCTGATCTCCGGCGGTCTCGCCGGCATGATGGCGCTCAATCCGGTGCTCGGCGCTTCTGCCCGCCTGCAGGTGGAATTTGTCGCAGGTGCCGGCTTTGTCGGGATCGCGGTGTCGCTGATGGGGCGCAACCATCCGCTCGGCATCGTGCTCGCCGCCATCCTGTTCGGCATTCTCTATCAGGGTGGAGCCTGGCTCTCCTTCGACATGCCGAACATTACCCGCGAGATGATCGTGGTCATCCAGGGTCTCGTGATCCTGTTCGCCGGTGCGCTCGAATTCATGTGCCGGCCGATGATCGTGCGCATCTACCAGACAATGACAAAGGCCTGAGGACGCGACCATGGAATCATTCGACATGCTCATCAGCATCCTCGGCTCGACGATCCGTCTGTCGATCCCGCTGATCCTGGCAGCCCTTGCCGGCCTCTATTCTGAACGCGCCGGCGTCTTCGACATCGGGCTTGAAGGCAAGATGCTGGCAGCGGCCTTTGCTGCGGCCTGTGTCGCCTATCTCACTGGCTCGGCCTGGCTCGGTCTTCTCTCCGGCATCGCGGTATCGCTGGTGTTCTCGCTGATTCACGGCTTTGCCTCGATCACCAATCGGGGCAACCAGATCGTCTCTGGCGTGGCACTGAACTTCGTTGCAGCGGGCCTCACCGTCGTGCTCGGCCAGGCCTGGTTCGGCCAGGGCGGCCGCACGCCGCAGGTCTCGGGCGACGGTCGCTTCTCCCCCATCATCCTGCCGGGTGCCGACATGATGCGCGACGTGCCCTTCATCGGGCCGCTCTATTCGAACGTGATCTCCGGCAACAACATGCTCACCTATATCGCGTTCCTCGCCGTTCCGATCTCCTGGTGGGTGCTCTATCGCACACGCTTCGGCCTTCGCCTGCGCGCCGTCGGCGAGAACCCGGGGGCGGTCGACACGGCCGGGATCTCGGTCACGTTCCTGCGCTACCGCGCGGTGCTGATGGCCGGCCTGCTCTGCGGCATCGCCGGCACCTACCTTGCAATCGCCCAGTCGGCTGCCTTCATCAAGGACATGTCGGCCGGCAAGGGCTTCATCGCGCTTGCAGCCCTGATCTTCGCCAAGTGGAAGCCGGTGCCGGTCATGTTCGCCTGCCTGCTGTTCGGTTTCCTCGATGCGCTTGCGAACTTCATGCAGGGCAAGGAAATACCGCTCATCGGGGAAGTGCCGGTCCAGCTCTTCCAGGCCCTGCCCTATATCCTCACCTGCATTCTGCTTGCGGGCTTCATCGGCTCTGCCAATCCGCCGAAGGCCGGTGGCGTGGCCTACTCCAAGGAGCGTTGATCATGGCGCACGATCTTTTCGAAGCGGCGCGCGACGCGATGAAATTCGCGCATGCGCCCTATTCCAAGTTCCCTGTGGGGGCTGCCATCCGCGCGGACGACGGCAAGATCTATACCGGCGCCAATATCGAGAACCTCTCCTTCCCTCAAGGGTGGTGTGCCGAGCCGACGGCGATCGGCTGCATGATCATGGGCGGGGGCAAGAAGATCGTCGAGATGGCAGTGATTGCCGAAAAGCTGGCGCTTTGCCCGCCCTGTGGCGGCTGCCGGCAGAAGATCTCGGAATTCGCATCCGCCACGACCAAGATCTATCTCTGTGACGAAGTCGGAGTACAGAAGACCATGACCATGGACGAGCTTCTGCCGCTCAGCTTCAAGACGGACATCCTCGGATGAAGGCGGCCGTAGATCTGCTCGTCGAACGCCTGAACGGGCTGATGCCGCGCCACGGCATCGTTCTCGGCTCCGGCTTGGGATCTCTGGTGAACGAGGTCCGTGACGCCGTCCGCATCCCCTACTCCGATCTGCCAGGCTTTCCCTTGAGTGGCGTCTCCGGTCATGCCGGAGAAATTGTCGCCGGCTATCTGGGGCGCACGCCCGTGATCATGCTGGCCGGCCGCATGCATTATTACGAACACGGCGATGCGAATGCGATGCGCAAACCGATCGAAGTGCTGATGGGGCTTGGCGTGAAGTCGCTGATCCTGACCAATGCTGCGGGATCGCTGCGTGAAGACATGGCCCCCGGATCGGTCATGCAGATCACCGATCACATCAACTTCTCCGGCAAGAACCCGCTGATCGGCGAACCGAGCGACGGGCGCTTCGTCGGCATGACCTCGGCCTATGATGCCGAGTTGCAGGCCGCGATGCGGACAGCTGCTGAAGCCGAAGGCGTGCCGCTCGCGCAGGGCGTCTATATGTGGTTCTCGGGCCCAAGCTTCGAGACCCCGGCGGAGATCCGCATGGCGCGTATTCTGGGCGCCGACGCCGTGGGCATGTCAACGGTGCCGGAAGTCATTCTGGCCCGGTTCTATGGTCTGAGGGTTGCAGCCGCCTCCGTGATCACCAATTATGGGGCAGGCATGACCGGTGGCGAACTCAGCCACGAAGAAACCAAAGACATGGCGCCGATCGGCGGCAAACGTCTGGCCACCATCCTGAAACGGATGATCGGCGGAGGAAACGACATTGAATAATCAAGAACTGCGCGCCGTGGCTTCACGCGCGCTTGCGCTGCTCGACCTGACCAATCTGAAGGACGACTGCACGCCCGACCAGATCGTGACGCTCTGCGAGCGCGCCCAGAGCGCCTTCGGTCCGACGGCTGCGATCTGCATCTGGCCACGCTTCGTCATGCAGGCGCGCACGCTGCTGGGCCCCGACAGCCCGATCCGGATCGCGACCGTCGTCAACTTCCCCGCGGGCGAGATGAAGACCGAGGACGTGCTGGCCGAGACACGCGATGCCGTGGCCGATGGTGCCGACGACATCGATCTGGTGATCCCCTACCGGGCGCTGGCGGCTGGTGACGATAAGGCCGTGACCGACATGGTTTCGGCGGTGAAGGGCGCGTGCGGCTCGGCGATCCTGAAGACGATCCTGGAAACGGGCGAACTCAAGGATATCTCGTTCATCCGCCGTGCCTCAGAGCTCTCCATCGCGGCCGGTGCTGATTTCATCAAGACATCGACCGGCAAGGTCGCCGTGAACGCGACGCTCGAGGCCGCCGACACCATGTTGCAGGCGATCCGCGACAGCCGCAAGAAGGTCGGTTTCAAGCCGGCCGGCGGCATTTCGACGGTGGCGGATGCCGGTCACTATCTGAAGCTCGCCGATACCATCATGGGCGAGGATTGGGTGATGCCGTCGACCTTCCGCTTCGGTGCATCGGGCCTGCTCGACGATGTAATCGCCGTGCTCTCGGGCGAGCGCTCGACCGCTGCGGCATCGGGGTACTGAGCCATGCTTCCCCAGGAGATCATCCGACGCAAGCGTGATGGCGGGACCCTGAGCGCGCAGGAGATCGGCGGCTTTATCGAGGGTCTATCGAAGGAAACGATTTCCGAGGGGCAAGTGGCCGCGTTTGCGATGGCCGTCTTCTTCAAGGGCATGACGCCAGACGAGATTGTAGCGCTGACGCTTGCCATGCGCGATTCCGGCGACGTGCTCTCCTGGGCAGGCGTCGGGAAGCCGATCGCCGACAAACACTCGACCGGCGGCGTGGGCGACAATGTCTCGCTGATGCTGGCGCCGATCGTGGCGGCCTGCGGGCTGGCCGTACCGATGATTTCAGGCCGTGGCCTCGGCCATACCGGTGGCACGCTCGACAAGCTGCAGTCGATCCCCGGTTACGATGTGATGCCCGACAATGTCACCTTCCGTCGGACGGTCGACCGCGCCGGCTGCGCGATCATCGGCCAGACGGGCGATCTGGCCCCGGCCGACAAGCGGCTCTATGCGATCCGCGACGTGACGGCGACGGTCGAATCCATCCCGCTGATCACGGCCTCCATTCTGTCGAAGAAACTTGCGGCCGGGCTGGAAAGCCTGGTTCTCGACGTGAAGGTTGGCAATGGCGCCTTCATGGCGAAAGCTGAGGATGCGGAAGCCTTGGCGCGCTCGCTGGTGCGTGTCGCGAATGGTGCGGGTGTGAAGACCACCGCGCTATTGACCGACATGAACGAGCCGCTCGCCGACTGCGCCGGCAACGCAATCGAAGTGCTGAACGCGGTGGATTTCCTCAAAGGCGAGAAGAGCGGGACGCGGCTTGAGGAGGTCACGCTGGCGCTCGGTGCCGAGATGCTGGTCAATGCCGGCGTCGAGAGCGACCAGGCGGCTGCTCTTGCCCGCTGCGCAAAGGTGCTGGCCTCCGGCCAGGCGGCGGAGATCTTCGGGCAGATGGCGTCGGAGCTCGGCGGTCCCGCCGATTTCATGGACAAGGCAGAAACATATCTCCCACGGGCCAAGGTTGAGGTCGCCGTTCTTGCCGATGAGGACGGCTATCTTGGCGAGTGCGATACGCGCGGTCTCGGTCTCGCTGTCGTGTCGCTCGGTGGTGGCCGCCAGCGTCCCAGCGACAAGATCGATCACGGCGTGGGTCTCTCCGGCTTCAAGCCGCTGGGCGCAAAGGTCGAGAAGGGCGAGCCAATCGCCTTCGTGCAGGCGAATGACGAAGCTACTGCGGCTCAAGCCGCCAAGACTGTGTCCGACTGCTATCGGATTTCAGAGACGAAGCCGGCTGCGACACCGGTCATCGGGCTCAGGATCGCTGCCGAGTAACGGGCGAAAACCTCACTGGATCATCCGCAGCGTGCGCTTCTCCGCCGTATAGGACCTGAGCTTTGTCATGAAGCTCATGCCGACAAGCGTGGATGAAAGCGCCTCGTCACCCAGAACAACGGCTTCGACATCACGCACCCGGATGCTGCCGATCTCAACACGGTCTAGCGTCACGTGTGCCGCCCTGGTCACCCCGTTCGCAGTTCTCACCTGGTAACGGAAATCGAGCGCTGCCGGGCTGAAACCGAGGCGGCGGGCCGTCGAGACATTGATCGCCACCCTGGAGGCTCCGGTATCCACCATGGCGTCAACGGGCTTGCCGTTCATCTTGAACGTTCCCGAATAGTGGCCATGGCGACCCATCGTGAGAACCGTCTGGCCGGAGGGAACCGCTGCGGCAGGCTTGGCCACGACGGCAGCGGGTTCAGCCGCCTCGCGCTCGTCCAGCATGGCCTGAACCTTCTCCGCGATCGTCGGCCACTGGCTGGCAGAGAGCGCAAGCATCAAGACCATGAAGAATGTGCGAGCAAACATCGTCGATCCCCCGAGAGCGATGGGGCCGAACATATCAGCCGCACCCGAAAAAACGGATAAGCCGTGACGCAAAACGGCCCGAAACCGGGGTTTCGGGCCGTCAAAGCTTGCGATCTGGTTAAGAAATCACTTCGTCCCGTACATCCGATCGCCAGCATCGCCGAGGCCGGGCATGATGTAGCCCTTCTCGTTCAGGTGGCTGTCGATAGACGCGGTGAAGATCGGCACATCGGGATGCGCTGCGTGGAAGTTCTTGATGCCTTCGGGTGCGGCCAAGAGGCAGAGGAAGCGAATGTTCTTCGCGCCGCGCTCCTTCAGCTTCTCGATGGCCGCGATCGAGGAATTCCCGGTCGCCAGCATAGGATCGACGACGATGATCAGGCGCTCGGAGAGAGCTTCCGGGGCCTTGAAGTAGTATTCGACGGCCTGCAGTGTCTCATGGTCGCGGTAGACGCCGACATGGGCAACGCGCGCGGCCGGCACCAGCTCCAGCATGCCTTCGAGCAACCCATTGCCGGCACGCAGGATCGAGGCGAAGACCAGCTTCTTGCCCTCAAGGATCGGCGACTGCATCTCGGTGAGCGGCGTCTCGATCGTCTCCATGGTCAGTTCGAGGTCGCGGGTCACCTCGTAGCAGAGGAGCGTGGAGATTTCGCGCAGCAGCCGACGGAAGCTCGAGGTCGACGTTTCCTTGCGGCGCATGATCGTCAGCTTGTGCTGCACGAGGGGGTGATCGATGACTGTTACGCCGTCCATGGTCGAGCCTTCTTTTCTTGTTTTCTGAGGTGCTTCTATTTTCACGTTCTCTCAAGATGCCGCAAGAGCGATGCCGGTTTTTGCCCGGTCTTCAACAGTTGCGACATCACAGCCGGGCGAGAAGCCGCGCTCTGGTCTCCTCATCGACGAAGGCCGCCTCGATCGCGGTGCGCGTCATGCCGTCGATCTCGGCGTCAGTGAAGCCGAATTCGCTCGAGGCCCAGTCGTATTCCTGGGCGAGTGAGGTGCCGAAGAAGGGTGGATCGTCGGAACTGATGCAGACCTTCACACCGGCCTCGTGGAACTTCTTGAGCGGATGGCTGGCGAAGTCGGGGAAGACTTTGAGCGCGATGTTGGAGCCGGGGCAGACTTCCAACACGGTGCCGAGATCGATCAGGCGGCTGACAAGCTCGGGATCCTCAATGGCGCGGACGCCGTGGCCGATACGCGCAGGCTTCACAAGGTCAAGGGCATCGGTGACGCTGAAGGCACCGCAGACCTCACCGGCATGGATGGTGAGACCAAGGCCCGCCTCGCGGGCAATGTCGAAGGCGCGGGCATAATCCGCGACACGGCCCATGCGCTCCTCGCCGGCCATGTTGAAGCCCGTGACCAGCGGGTTGTTACTACGGGCGGCATATTCGGCGGCGGCAATGACGCTGTCGGGGCCAAAATGGCGCTCGCCGGTGACGATGATGCGCGCTTCGATGCCGGTGGCTGCCTTGGCGGCCTCGATGCCGGCGGTGATGCCGGAGAGGTAGGTGTCCGCGCCGAGGCCGATGCGATCGCCATGATCGGGCGAGACGATGATCTCGCTGTAGATCGTATCGACGGCTGCGAGTTCACGCAGATAGGTCTCGGTCAGGAGGGCATAGTCCTCTTCCGTGCGGAAGAGGGCGGCAACGCGGTCATAGGCCTTGATGAATTCGGCGAAATCGCTCCAGGCGTAGGTGCCGTTTTGCATGAAGGTCGCGGGGTCCACGCCATATTTCTCGGCCTGGGCAAGCGCCAGCGTCGGCGGCGCCGCACCTTCGATATGACAGTGCAGTTCGGCCTTCTTCATTTGTCTCGTCACAGGAAGCTCCGTCCGTGGCGGCCGGGAGCGATCCCCAGATGCGCCGCGATGGTTTCGCCGATATCGGCATAGGTGTTGCGGACACCGATGTTGCGCGAGCGCACACCGGGACCGAAGCACATGATCGGCACGCGCTCGCGGGTATGGTCGGTGCCGCGCCAGGTCGGATCGCAGCCGTGATCGGCCGTCATCAGAACCATGTCGCCGGGCTTGAGCTTGCGGTGAACTTCCGGAAGGCGGCGGTCGAAGGCTTCGAGCGCTGCGGCATAACCCGGCACGTCGCGTCGATGGCCGAAGAGCATGTCGAAATCGACGAAATTGGTGAAGACGAGATCGCCGTCTTCTGCCTCGTCCATGACCTTCAGCGTCGCATCCATCAGCGCCATGTTGCCATTGGCCTTGATGACACGGGAGATACCCTGATGGGCGAAGATATCGCCGATCTTGCCAACGGCATGCACCTTGCGACCGGCCTCGACGAGACGGTCGAGCAGCGTGGGCTCAGGTGGCAGTACGGAATAGTCGCGGCGGTTGCCGGTGCGTTCGAAGGTCTGGACAGTTTCGCCGATGAAAGGACGGGCGATAACCCGGCCGATGTTCAAGGGATCAAGAAGCTTTCGGACGATCTGGCAGAGTTCGAGCAGGCGTTCGAGGCCGAAATAAACCTCGTGGGCGGCGATCTGGAAGACGGAATCGCTCGAAGTGTAGCAAATTGGCTTGCCGGTGCGGATATGCTCCTCGCCGAAGCGGGCGATCACCTCTGTGCCGGATGCATGACAATTGCCGAGTATGCCCGGCAGGTTCGCTTCGCGACAGATCGCTTCCACCAGATCTTGAGGGAAAGCTTCTTCGCCCTCCGGAAAATAGCCCCAGTCGAACATCACGGGCGTGCCGGCGATTTCCCAGTGGCCGGAGGGCGTGTCCTTGCCGTGCGACACTTCGCTTGCGGCGCCATGAAGCCCAAAAACGCGCTCGGGGATCGGCATGCCGTCAGGCGCCTTGCCGGTGGCGAGCCTGGCGGCCTCGATGAGGCCGAGTGCGGACATGTTCGGCAGGACGAGCGGACCCTGCCGCAGCCCCTTGCGGTTGCCGGCGCCAGCCGCACAGAACTCGGCGATATGGCCGAGCGTATCGGAGCCATCATCACCATAGGCGGGCGCATCGGGCGCGCCGCCGATACCGAAGGAATCGAGAACGAAAAGGAAAGCACGTGCCATGTGAACACCACGGCCGGGTCTGGTTTGTTGTTCTGCCGGCCTTTTATCGCATCCTTAGCGCTTGGACGAAGGCTTGGCAAACGCCTCAGATCAGCAGTTGCCGCATTTGACTTCGGTGCCAAGCCGCTGACGGAAATAGTATTCCCGCGCGATGGTGAGGCTCTTGGCTTCGGTGCCAGACAGGCCCGGGAGATACATCATCAGTTCGTGGCTGACACTGAGTTCGCTACGGATGAGAAACGTATCGGCGACGAGCATGTCGGCGGGCACGGGTGCATCCGTGCCGACGGCATAGGGGGCCACGCCTGTGGTCGACCAAGACCAGAGGACTTTCGCCGCTTTAGAGGAATCGATCTCGATCGCGCTGACCTTGATCAGCAGATCCTTGGAGGGATAGGGCACAAAGATTGCGCCGGAGACGTCTGCCATGCCTGCGAGAAAGGCCGGGTCGACTTTGTCCTCGCGCGAAACGAGATCTGCGATCGTGCTGCTTGCCATCGAGGTCTTCTTGGCAACGCTCAGGCCCATGGTGAGCTCGAATGCCATCAGATAGAGAACGATCAACATCGGGGCGACGAGCGCGAACTCGACTCCACCCACGCCCTGTCTGTCGCCAATCAGGCGCTTCCAGGTGCCGACAAGGCCGAGATAGCCCTGCTGAAGGCTCGTCACGCTTCGTCTCAGCGCGGATTTATCTCTGCCGCTCACGGTCATGGATATTTCTCGTTCTGGAAGGCGGTGGTGGCGACGATCAGGAAGTCTGACGGCAGGGACCCATCCGAGGGTCTGATGGTCGTGATGTAGGGACGGACGAGATCGGTGATCACCTGCCAGCGATAATAGGCGCGCAGCATGTTGACCGTATTCGGTCCTCCCGGCGTGAATTTGAAGCTCGTCGGATCGATGTCGGCGAAATTGGCCGTCGAGACACGCGGGATGTTTTTCGGGATATCCGAAAACTTAGTGAAGGCTCGGGCGTCGATATAGAGCTTGCTCGGAGTGGCGATTTCCGCCTCCGAGCATTGAATCATGATGTTCACCTCGTCACAGAACGCCTTGCGGAACTTGGTGACATCCATGTCCGTGGCAGGGCGGTTGAGTTGATAGGTGATCTGACCGGTGCGGATCTGCCGGCCCAGCGTGTTGACCGCATTGGTCACCAGCTGCTCGGCAGCGAAAGCCACGAAGGTCTCGATGATCGCGAAGATGATAAGAAAGTAGGGTACAGCGAGGATCGCGAATTCGATCGCTGCGGCGCCGTCCTTCGATCGCGCGAGCTTGCGCCACAGCCGAAAGCGTGGTCTGCGTCGCTCAATCCGATGATTTCGATCGATATCCTGGCTGGTCATAGCCTTCTTCATCCTCAAAGCTCAGGTGAAGCTACGAGCCAAATATTGATTTTCCGTTTCCCGAATATTTACACTTTGCCACGCCGTCTGAAGGCAAAACTCAAGAGTATTACGGCGTAGCGCCGGTCTTTGCGTGTTCTTCGCAGTTCGGCGTGCAGGAGAGAACGGTGCGCGCGGTGGACTTGAACACCCGCACCGTGCTTGCCTCGTCGATGGATACGAGGATGCGTTCGTCGACGATGGCATTGCCGTCGGCATCCAGCAGGACAAGATTTGTCGTGCCATAGGAACGACCCGTCAGGACGATCGTGCGTGCGTCGGCGACGGTCGCATCGGCGACCTCGGCATTGCCGACAATCACCTTGCTCACCGGGCGATCCAGCTTAAGTACCCGTGCGCTGTTCATATAGACGCGCAGGATGCCTTCATCTTGCGCATGCACAACGGTTGCTGGCGACATCATGGCCAGGACCATGGTCATGGCGGTTGCAGCAACAATAAGACGGTCGGTCATGAACGTGCCTTTGAGTACGCGCGTGGGGATGTTGCGGGAAGCATGCCGGCTTTTGGTGAATGAAGGGTTAAGTGCATTTCTGCGGCCTAGTCAGAGCACGCGTTCGGCTCTGTTATCAAAAATTGCCACAGGCTCGAGCGACCCATTGGCCGAATGTGTGCCATTCAGGCGCAGCCTGACAGACCGATGCGTTAACACTTGCCTGCGACGGGAAAGACCTCGGCGTGCCGCACCCGGCATGGGGATGGAAAAGCTCCCGCTACTGCGCTGTTTTGGCTGAGATCTGAGGCATCTTATCGGTCTAAGCCAGTATTCATTTACCACACCGGAGGCTTGCGCCGTTTCACGATCCGGTAACCGTCTTTCTTAAGCCGATGGCAATAGGGCGCCGCTTAGGTTGGCGACATCCGAGCAACGGCAAACAGTTGCCGGCAGTGCTGATCAACCTCGCGGAGTAGGAGAAATAACATGACCAAGCTTTTCGCACGTTTCGTCAAGGACGAGTCCGGCGCAACCGCAATCGAATACGGCCTTATCGCCGCCCTCATCTCGGTCGCCCTGATCACCGGCGCGACGACCCTCGGTGGCGCTCTGAACAACACGTTCTCCAATGTCGCCACACAAATGGGCAAGGGCGTTACCGCCAGCACGCCCACACCTTAATGGCATAACCCTTCACAGCATATGGAGAAGCCGCCTTAGGGCGGCTTTTTCAGTTTTAATCAGCGCGAAAGCTTGAGGCGTTTGCCATTTACAAAGAGTTTTGGGAGACGATGAGGAACCGTTTTGGAGCTGATCATGTACAACGCCGCCATCTTTCTTGTCCTTCCGGTCTGTCTTGTCTTGGCGGCGATCACCGATTTTGTTGAGATGACGATTCCGAACTGGATCTCGCTCCTCCTCATCGGTACCTTTGTCCTGATTGCTCCGTTCAGCGGATTGTCCGTAATCGAGCTCGGCTGGCATCTGGCGGCTGCGCTACTCGTGTTCTTCGGATGTTTCAGCCTTTTCGCACTCAATGTCATGGGCGGCGGCGATGCCAAGCTGTTGACGGCTGCTGCACTCTGGTTCGGCTTCAACACCTCGCTCTTCGAGTTTCTCGTCTACACGGGATATCTCGGCGGTCTGCTGACCATCGTGGTCATGCTCCTGCGTGCCAACTGGGACAAGCTCGCGACTGTCGGCGTCCGACTTCCACAAACCCTCATGGTCGCCAAGAAGATCCCTTACGCCATTGCAATCGGCGGCGCAGGACTTCTGGCCTATCCAAGTTCTCCTCTGGTTGTTGCAGCCATCCAGAAAGCGCTGTGACCGGAACCGAAGAAACCTTACGTTAACCACAAATGTAAGCGGCTCATTAACCATAAGTACACCAATTCCTGATCAACCTTGTCGGCAGAACCTATTGCGTCGCCCGAGGATCGATCATGAAACCCGCCCGCCTCATCATACTCGCTGTCGCCGTCGTGGCTGCCGGTATGGCCGGTCTGCTTGCCATGCGGCTCAGCGGCAACCAAACCGTGATCGTGCAGGATGCCGTCATCGAAAAGGAGCCGACCGTCGAGGTGCTCGTCTCGGCGGCTAACCTTCCGGTCGGTGCCCGCCTCGATGAAAACTCCATGCGCTGGATGGCCTGGCCGGAAGGCAGTGTGGTGGATGGCTTCATCACATCATCGACGCGACCGGATGCCATCGCCGAGCTTTCCGGCGTCGTGGTTCGCCTGCCCGTTTTCGAAGGCGAGCCGCTGCGGCGTGAAAAGATTGCCGATTCTTCTTCCCGTATCCTCTCGTCGCTCCTGCCCTCGGGCAAGCGGGCCGTCTCGACCGAAATCTCGGTGGCGACCGGCGCCGGCGGTTTCATCCTGCCGAACGACCGGGTCGACGTGATCATGGTCCGCAAGGGGGACGAGGACAATTTCCTGACCGAGACCGTTCTCTCCAATGTTCGCGTGCTGGCCATTGACCAGCAGATCGCGGAAGCCCCTGATGGCTCCAAATCCGTCATCGGCACGACGGCAACCCTCGAACTGACGCCAGACCAGACCAAGGTCATCGCAGTGGCACAACAGATGGCAGACCGCCTGTCGCTCGCCCTGCGTTCGGTCGCCGACGCGCAGGAGGAAGACACGTCAGCTGCCGACCATCTGCTCAGTGGCGGAGACGGTCAGCCGATCATCCAGGTCATCAAGTCTGGCGAGGTGGTCAAGTCGACCTCATCGACCGCCAATTCCATGCAATGAGTGGAGACCCATCGTGGCCAGCCTGACACACAAACTCAAGGTATCGCTGACCGCCAGCATCGCCTTTGCCATGGCGATCACCGGCGCTCCGAGCTCCTTTCTTGACCACGGAAGCATGGTGCCCGCAGCAGAGGCGGCGCAGCAGACGGTCTTGCGCATTACCAATTCCGGTCCAGGCGCTCGCCGCGCGGTGAAGCTCGGCCTCAACAAGGCACTCGTCGTCGACCTGCCCGCAGACGCACACGACATTCTGGTGGCAGATCCTGTCATGGCCGATGCCGTGACGCGCTCGTCGCGCCGCATCTATCTGTTCGGCAAGATGGTCGGTCAGACCAATATCTTCATCTTCGGTGCCAATGGCGAGGAAATCGTCAGCCTGGATATACAGATCGAGCGCGACATCACCGGCCTCGAAGCCAATCTGCGCCGTTTTATCCCCGAGTCCGACATCAAGGTCGAGATCGTATCCGACAACATCGTTCTGACCGGCACGGTCCGCACGCCGCAGGACGCCGCGCGTGCAGCGAGCCTTGCAGAGGCCTTTCTAAAGGGTGGTGAAGCGACGACCCGCAACACGACTGCCACCAGCGAGAGCAGCGGCGACGGCGCTGTTGCCATCTATGCGGAACAGCGACAGACATCGCAGATCGTCAACCTCCTGACCATCGAGGGCGAGGATCAGGTGACGCTGAAGGTCACCGTCGCCGAAGTCAGCCGCCAGGTGCTGAAGCAGCTCGGATTCTCCGGCAGCATTTCCGACGGATCGACCGGCATCAGCTATGCGAATCCGTCCAACCTCGGCAATGCCATCGATCCGACAGGTACGGCCACGATTTCGGCCGGCATCGGCGGCCTCGGGCTCAATACCTACATCAATGCCATGGAGCAGGCCGGTGTCATGCGCACGCTGGCCGAGCCAAGCCTCACCGCAATCTCGGGCGAGCCCGCGAAGTTCTACGTCGGCGGCGAATTCCGGCTTGCGGGACCGCAGGAAGTGTCGAGCGATGAAGAAGGCACTTCCATCCAGCGCACAACGCAGAGCATCGACTATGGCATCGAGCTGAACTTCCGTCCGGTCGTTCTGGCGCCGGGTCGTATCAGCCTGCAGATCGAGACGAATGTCTCCGAGCCGACCTGGGAGTCCTCTCAGGTGACGGGTAACGTTCTCAATCAGGTCCCGGGCTCGACCTTCCTGTCGATCCGCAAGCGCGAAGCGTCGACGACCGTCGAACTGCCGTCCGGTGGCTCGATCGTGATTGCCGGTCTCGTTCAGGACAATATTCGCCAGGCGATGTCCGGGCTGCCGGGGCTTTCCAAAGTGCCGGTTCTCGGCACGCTCTTCCGCAGCAAGGACTTCCAGCGCAACGAGACAGAACTCGTGATCATCGCGACGCCCTATCTGGTGCGGCCCGTTGCACGCGGCGCCCTGTCGCGACCGGACGACAACTTCAACCCGGAAAACGACGGCGCGACCTTCTTCCTGAACAAGGTAAACAAGGTCTATGGCCGCCGCGAGAACAACCAACCGACCGGCCAGTACCATGGCGCTGTCGGCTTCATCTACAAGTGAACGGCGTGAGGATCGAAATGCAACATTCGGCGCGTCAAGTCAGGGAAAGTCGGCCAGCCATGGCATCAGTGGGTCATTCATTCCAGCGTATCCTCCTCGCCGGCCTCGTTCTCGGAACAGCCGTCGCGCTTTCCGGTTGCGGCAGCACGAAGGACCGGATGACGACGTCCGCCATCCCCGACGACTACCGTACGCGACATCCGATCATGCTGAGCGAGGTGGAACACACGCTCGACGTTCCGATCGCCTCCGGCGACCGGTCGCTGACGGTCGGCGTGCAGGATTCGATCGCCGGATTTGCCGCAGACTATCTGTCGGCTTCCACGGGCACGATCCAGATCATGGTGCCGCACGGCTCGCCGAATTCCGGCGCCGCGTCGGCCATGCGCAAGCAGATCCGCCATGTTCTGACCACGCGGGGCGTTGCGGCCAACAGGATCATCGAAACGTCTTACCAGGCAGAGGCCAACAGCAATGCGGCTCCGGTGCGCCTCAGCTATGTGGCGATTACCGCAATGACCAATCCCTGCGGCGAATGGCCGGAAGACCTGCAGAGCAATACCTTCAGCAACAAGAACTATCACAATTTCGGCTGCGCGACGCAGAGCAACCTCGCCGCACAGATCGCCAATCCGATGGATCTCGTCACCCCCCGCGACATGGCTCCGATCGACGCCACCAGGCGCTCGACCGTCATCGGCCTTTATCGCCGGGGCGCCGACACCTCCACGAACTGATGCGACTGCGGTCCAAGAGGACAGGATGAGAGCATGAACGCGATCGACTATGACATCGGCGAATCCAACGAGGGATATCGGAGCGCTTCCGAGAGCGTGATCGCAGGCGACGTCGAAAGCCTGCGCCCGCTGCCGCGCATCTCGATTCATGCCTTCTGCATCAGCGAAGGCGTGCATCGGACGATGGAGCAATGCGCCGGCGACCGACGCATGGCCCGCGTCAGCATGCGCATCACGCATGGCAATATCGCCGCTGCGGCGAACATGTTCTCCTCGACGCCCACGCCGAACCTCATCATTCTGGAAACCGACGCCGGGCCACGCGACCTGATGACGGAGCTTGCACCGCTGGCCGAAGTCTGCGATCCGAGCTCGCGGGTGATCCTCGTCGGCCGGCACAACGATATCGCGCTCTACCGCGAACTGATCCGCAACGGCATTTCCGAATACATCGTGGCGCCCTTCACCATGGCCGACATGATGAGCTCCATCGCCTCCATCTTCGTCGATCCGGAGGCAGAACCGCTCGGCCGCAGCATCGCCTTCATCGGCGCCAAGGGCGGCGTGGGTTCCTCGACCATCGCGCACAACTGCGCTTTCGGCATTTCCTCGCTGTTTTCGACCGAAACGGTGCTTGCCGACCTCGATCTGCCGTTCGGTACTGCGAATATCGACTTCGACCAGGATCCGGCCCAGGGCATGGCAGAAGCCGTATTCTCGCCAGAGCGTCTCGACGAGGTCTTTCTCGACCGACTGCTGACGAAATGCGGGCAGAACCTCTCGCTGCTCGCAGCCCCGTCGATGCTCGACCGCGGTTATGACTACGAGCGCGGCGCCTTCCAGCCGATCCTCGATGTTTTGCAGCGGAGTGCTCCGGTGACGGTGCTCGACCTGCCGCATACCTGGGCCGACTGGACCCGCGCGGTGCTCTCCGACGTCGACGAGATCGTCATCACCTGCGCGCCTGATCTCGCCAATCTGCGCAACATGAAGAACATGATCGACGCCTTGAAGAAGCTGAGACCGCAGGACAAGCCGCCGCATCTGATCCTCAATCAGGTGGGCATGCCGAAGCGGCCGGAGATCGCGCCATCCGACTTCTTCGAACCGCTCGAGCTCGATCCGGTCGCAATCATCCCGTTCGACGCCCAGCTTTTCGGCACCGCTGCCAATAGCGGCCGGATGATCAGCGAGATGGATGGGAAGTCGCCGACGGCGGAAACGTTCTCACAGCTCGCACATCTCGTGACGGGCCGTGCCACGATCAAGAAACCCAAGAAGGCGGGTCTCGGCTCGTTCATCGAAAAGCTGCGCAAGAAGTAGACCGCTAACAGGAACAGGTAGAGCTCATGTTTGGCAAACGCGGAAACGACGGTTTCGGCAAGGGCGGGGCGGGCGTCGGCACGATCCCGGCACAGCCGTCTGCTGCTGCGCCCGCGGCACGCTCCAGCACGCTCATCGAACCCGGTAGCCCGGAAGTCAGCACGCGTCAGCAGGTGACACCGCCTTCGATGCAGACACCCGGTCGTAAGAAGCCGCCGCGGACCGAAGACTATTACGACACCAAGAGCCAGGTGTTCTCCGCGCTCATCGACACGATCGACCTGTCGCAGCTTGCAAAGCTCGACGGCGAAAGCGCGCGCGAAGAAATCCGCGATATCGTCAACGATATCATCACGATCAAGAACTTTGCGATGTCGATCTCCGAGCAGGAAGAGCTGCTCGAGGACATCTGCAACGACGTTCTGGGTTATGGCCCGCTTGAACCGCTGCTCGCCCGAGACGACATCGCCGACATCATGGTCAACGGTGCCGGGCAGACCTTCATCGAAGTCGGCGGCAAGACGATCGAATCGGAAATCCGCTTCCGCGACAATTCGCAGCTCCTGTCGATCTGCCAGCGCATCGTCAGCCAGGTCGGTCGCCGTGTCGACGAATCGAGCCCGATCTGCGACGCGCGTCTGCCCGACGGTTCGCGTGTCAACGTCATCGCACCGCCGCTGGCGATCGACGGTCCGGCGCTCACCATTCGTAAGTTCAAGAAGGACAAGCTCAACCTCGCCCAGTTGGTCAAGTTCGGCGCGATTACGCCCGAAGGCGCGGAAGTCCTGCAGATCATCGGACGCGTTCGCTGCAACGTGGTCATCTCAGGCGGTACCGGCTCGGGTAAGACGACGCTTCTCAACTGCCTCACCGGCTTCATCGACCAGGACGAGCGCATCATCACCTGCGAAGACACGGCCGAACTGCAGCTGCAGCAGCCACATGTGGTACGTCTGGAAACACGCCCGCCGAACATCGAAGGCGAAGGCGAGATCACCATGCGTGACCTCGTCAAGAACTGCCTGCGTATGCGTCCCGAGCGGATCATCGTCGGTGAAGTGCGCGGACCCGAAGTCTTCGACCTCTTGCAGGCGATGAACACGGGTCACGACGGCTCGATGGGCACGATCCACGCCAACACGCCGCGCGAATGCCTGAGCCGTATGGAATCGATGATCGCCATGGGCGGCTTCTCGCTGCCGGCCAAAACCGTGCGTGAAATCATCTCCGGGTCGATCGACGTCATCATCCAGGCGGCGCGCCTGCGCGACGGTTCGCGCCGCATCACCCACATCACCGAAGTGATCGGGATGGAAGGCGATGTGATCATTACCCAGGACCTGATGCGCTACGAAATCGACGGCGAAGACGCCAATGGCAAGATCATCGGTCGGCACATGTCGACGGGTATCGGCAAGCCGCATTTCTGGGATCGCGCCCGCTATTACAACGAAGATCGTCGCCTGGCGGCTGCACTCGACGCCATGGAACAGAAGTCCAAGGGGATCTGATCACCATGTTCGGAATCGATCCCACCATTCTCGCCATCGTCCTCCTCGCTGCCGTCTCGACAGGCGCGATCGCCTATGGCGTGCTCTATTCCCGGATCGAAACCGACAAGAAAACCGCGAGCCGCATCAACAGGGTGCGATCGGCGGAGACGGACACGGCGCAGATGAAGGCGGCACGCGATCGCGTGCAGGAGATCTCGAAGCGCCGCAAATCGGTTCAGGATTCGCTGAAAGAACTCGAGAAGAAACAGCAACAGGAAAAGACCAAGAAGGCCAATGCCGCAAGCATCAAGGCCAAGCTGGTGCAATCCGGCCTTTCGGTTTCACTGTCCCAGTTCTATCTTCTGAGCGGCATTCTGGGCATCGTCGTTCTGGCAATGACTTTTCTCGCGGGGATGCCGACCCTGGTGATCGTCGGCTCCGCCTTCGTCGCCGGTCTCGGTCTGCCGCGCTGGATCGTCGGCTTCCTCGTCAGCCGCCGCCAGAAGAAGTTTCTGGAAGAATTTCCAAACTCCCTCGACGTGATGGTGCGCTCGATCCGCTCGGGTCTGCCGCTCAACGACGCGATCCGGATGATCGCTGCCGATGGCCAGGAACCGGTCAAGACCGAGTTCCGGCGCATCGTCGAATCGCAGCAGCTGGGCTTGAGCGTCGCCGATTCGGTCGCCCGTATGCACCAGACCATGCCTCTCAACGAAGTCAGCTTCTTTGCCATCGTCATCGCGATCCAGGGCCAGGCCGGGGGTAACCTCTCCGAAGCGCTCGCCAATCTCTCGCGCGTGCTGCGAGACCGCAAGAAGATGAAAGCCAAGGTCAACGCGCTTTCGATGGAGGCGAAGGCCTCGGCCGCGATCATCGGCGCCCTGCCCTTCATCGTGGCGTTTCTCGTCTACATCACGTCGCCCGGCTACATCACGATCCTCTTCACCGATTCGCGCGGCCACCTGATCCTCGGGATATCCGCGGTTTGGATGAGCATCGGTCTGCTGGTCATGCGCAACATGATCAACTTCGAGATCTGAGGGGCTGGTAGGATGACCGAAGACTGGGCTGCACAAGTGACCGATCCGGCACTGATCATTGCCGTCCTCGTGGCGCTTGCGGTGTTCGGGACGTTCTACACCATCGCGATGCCTTACATGGAGCGCGGCGATCTCAACAAACGCATGCGCGCCGTGTCGACCGAACGTGACCTCATCCGTGCGCGTGAGCGCGCCAAGCTGAATGCTGACGCCGCCCAGGGACGGGCATCGCTGCGCACGACCAACAACAAGTCAGTCCGCAACATCGTCGAACGCTTCAACCTGCGCAAGGCGCTGGTGGACGACACCACCGTGGACAAACTGAAGGCGGCGGGTCTTCGGTCGCAAAACGCGCTGAACATGTTTCTTCTGGCGCGCTTCCTGTTGCCGTTCGCAACACTGGCCCTCACGGCCTTCTGGATCTTCGTGCTCGGCAATCTCGCCGAAAAGGCACTGCCGATCCGGCTCTTCGTCACTATTCTCGGCGGTTATCTCGGCTTCTACCTGCCGAACATCTATGTGTCGAACCGCATCACGAAACGCCAGAAATCGATCAAGCGCGCCTGGCCGGATGCGCTGGACCTGATGCTGATCTGCGTGGAATCGGGCATCTCGCTGGAAGCGGCAATGCGGCGCGTCTCGGACGAGATCGGCGAGCAGTCACCCGAACTCGCCGAGGAAATGGTGCTGACCACGGCCGAACTTTCATTTCTTCCCGACCGCCGCCAGGCGCTCGAAAACCTGGGCACGCGAACGCAGCTCGACGGCGTCAAAAACGTCGTTCAGGCCCTCATCCAGGCAGACCGATACGGCACGCCCGTCGCGCAAGCTCTGCGCGTGCTTGCACAAGAGGGCCGCGATGAACGCATGAACGAGGCGGAGAAGAAGGCAGCAGCCCTTCCGCCGAAGCTCACCGTTCCAATGATCCTGTTCTTTCTGCCGGTGCTGATCGCCGTCATTCTGGGGCCCGCAGGGATCCAGGTCTCCGACAGGTTCTGACCGACAGGCTGGTCGCAGTCAGTGGACAGTCGCCAGCTCTTCTTCGAGGAGCTTCAGCGCATCCTGCAGCGCTTCAACCAGGATGTCCGTGAGTTCGTCGGATTTGTTCTCGAGAAGCATCAGCTTGATCGCCATGTCCTGCTGCTCGAAATACTGATCAGGTCCTTCGTTCATCATCATGTCCCCTTAAGGCCGAATCATCTCGGCTGGTTCCACGATGCCGCCGCTTCCTTGTGCCGGGCTTTCACCCGATCCTGCGTCATCCGTCAAGCGCCAGTCTCGACCCCACCGGTCACTGCGGCATTGAAGTTCGAGAAGAACTCGCCTGCGAGCTTCTTGGAGGTCGATTCGATCAGCCGGCTGCCAAGCTGGGCGATCTTGCCGCCGACCTCGGCCTTTACCGTGTAGCTGAGCAAGGTCGCTCCGCCCTCTTCCTCGGTCAGGGTCACATCTGCACCACCCTTGGCGAAACCGGCAAGGCCACCCTTGCCTTCGCCTGATATCGTATAGGAATGCGGCGGATTGAGATTGTGCAGTTCGACGGCCCCTTCGAACTTTGCCTTGATCGGCCCGATTTTCAGAACGACCTTGGCGGCCATCTGGCTGTCAGAGATCTTTTCCAGGCTTTCGCACCCTGGAATGGCTTGCTTGAGGATTTCGGGATCATTCAGCGCACGCCAAACGGTTTCCACCGGCGCCTCGATGCGCTCGCTGCCTTGCATGTCCATCCGGTCTTCCTCCCTTGCGGATCGCGGGCTCCCTCCCGCAGTCCCAGACTGCATGGCGAAGGCGGCGGATGCAAGACTGCTGAACCATCAGCGCAACCGACCGTCAGACGAGAACGGCCTGCTCAACGCGGTCCTGCGAGCCGAAGAAGCGGAGGTAACGCTCGACTTCCTCCGGATCCCCGGTCGCCTTGCGCGGGTTGTCGGAAAGCTTGACCGCCGGGCGACCGTTGGCTTCCGAGACCTTGCAAACGATGGAAATTGGCTTCAGGCCAGCGATCTCGACAGGCGCGCAGCCGGCGAAGTCATTGGTGAGATTGGTACCCCAGCCGAAGGACATGCGGACGCGTCCGGCAAAATGGCGGTAGGTGTCGATAATCGCGTCGACATCGAGCCCGTCCGAGAAGATCAAGAGCTTCTTGCGCGGATCGCGGCCCATCTTCTTCCACCATTCAATGATCTTCTCGCCGCCCTCGATCGGCGGTGCGCTATCGGGACGGAAACCGGTCCAGTCAGCGACCCATTCCGGTGCATGCTGGAGAAAGGACGTCGTGCCGTAGGCATCGGGCAAAACAATCAGCAAGTTGCCGCCGTAGAGACGATTCCAGTCTTTCAAAACCTGATAGGGGGCTGCGGCCAGTTGCTCATCGGTCTTAGCCAGTGCCGCAACGACCATCGGCAGCTCATGGGCATTTGTGCCGACGGCTTCGAGGTCGGAATCCATGGCAAGCAGCACATTGCTCGTGCCGGTGAAGGCCGGGCCGATACCTTCCTTCAAGGCTTCGACGCACCAGCGCTGCCATAGGAAGCTGTGACGGCGACGGGTGCCGAAATCGGAAATGCGCAGACCAGGCAATTCGCGGAGGCGCTCAACCTTCGACCACATCTTGGCCTTGGCCCGCGCATAGAGCACGTCGAGTGTGAAATAGCCGAGCGAGCGCATGGCAGCCCGTGAGCGCAGCTCGTTGATGATGGCAAGCGCCGGAATTTCCCACAGCGTCGTTTCCATCCAGGAGCCGTGGAATGTCAATTCGTATTGACCGTCACGCTTGGAGAGCTCGTATTCGGGGAGCTGGAGATTGCCGAGCCAAGCGAGGAATTCAGGCTCGAAAATCTGGGCTCGACCGTAGAACGTGTTACCGGCCAGCCAAATCATTTCCTTCTTGGTCAACCGTAGCGAACGAACATGATCCAGCTGATCACGCAGTTCCTGCTCGTCGATCTCATCGGCGAGCCTCACCGAAGTCGTGCGATTGATGAGCGTGAAGGTGGCGTTCACCTGCGGATAGAGCTTCCAGATCATCTGGAGCATCAGCAGTTTGTAGAAGTCCGTGTCGATCAGGCTGCGGATAATGGGATCGAGCTTCCAGGCATGATTGTAAACCCTGGTCGCAATATCTGTCTTGGTCATGATCGACTGCCTTGCCATCCGCAGGGGGACTGCGGGGGACGGCCGAAACGCTTCGGCCGTTTCCGGTGCAGTTATCGGCAATCACCGGGGGAATGTCCAGAGAGCGGCGTTGTGCCGCTCTCTGGTAGGTCTGACCGCGTTACTGGCTGGGTGTCGGGCTGGAGTCTGGCACAACCTGATTGTTGTCGCTCGGCGACGGGGCCGTCTGCTCGACAGGCTGGTTGGCCGGCTCACTCGGTGCAATGGAATTGCCCCACCATTCGGCCGGGATCCAGACGAGCATGGCGAGGATCAGTCCGCCCAGCAGCACGATGAGGACCGGTTTCCCTTTAAAGCCTTGACGCGCCTCGGTCGGCGTCATGGGTTCCGGCTGAAGGCCGCGCGTGCGACGGTCGGTCGTATCTGGAAGATCGGTTCGGCTGCTCATGTGGTTGCTCCCTTGTGTCCTGAGGCGCGCAAGGCGCGAATTCTCAAGGGAAACGGGAGCTCAGTGGGGTTTGTTCCCGCAATTCTCGGGAGGCTAGTAACCAGCGGTACGATCGACAACAAATTCGAGGGGCTTGCCAGCCTCGAGCCGAGCGATCTGCGCCTCGACGTGACGGAAGAGCGCACGAACATCGGAGGCGGCCGCAGCGTGAGGAGTGACGATCACGTTCGGCATCGACCAAAGCGGACTGTCACGATCGAGCGGTTCCTTTTCGAAGACATCGACCGAGGCCGCTTTCAACGTGCCGTCCTTGAGGCACTCGATCAATTCGGCTTCCTTCTGGCTGCCGCCACGACCGGCATTGAGAAAGATCGGACCGCCCAAGGGGCCGGTGCGGCGGAGCCTGGAAAACAGAGCCCGGTCGTAGATGCCGCGCGTGTCGTCCGTCAGCGGCAGAAGGCCGACCAGGATATCGGTGCGACCGAGGAAGGTGTCGAGCCCCTTTGCGTCGAAGGTTACGACGCCGTCGATCGCCTTTGCGCGACGGGACCAGCCTATGACGTCGAAGCCCATGACCTCGAGCTTCCGGACGGCGTCTGCGCCCAGTACACCAAGTCCCATGACGCCGACCGTGACCTCCCGTGCCTCCGGCTGATCGGCAATCTCGTGCCAGACGCGAGCCTGCTGCTGGCCGGCATAGGCAATACCGTTGCGCAGATGGTGAAGGCATTGCCAGACCACCCATTCGCTCATGCGGTCCGTCAGGCTTCGATCGACAAAACGGATGATCGGGAGATCAGGCAGCTCGTATACCGAGAGGATGTGATCCACACCGGCACCGCCGGAGAAGATGGCGGTGAGCCCGGTTGCACGACGGAAAAGGGCCGGATCCGGTTTCCAGACCACGGCGAATTCGGCATCCGAGAGGTCTCGGTCCGCATTCGCCGGGTCACCCATGTCGATAACCGGACGATCGGGGAAGGCCGAGCGAAGCGCATTGACGACGCTTTCGCGGGCAAAGCGGAGATCGACGACGACGGGGCGTTTTTCGGACATTCCAGACTCACATTATTGGCGGATGCCGCCGGCTTCGACGGCTTCGAGATTGAAGGCGGCGGCCATCAGGGCACGGGTGTAATCGGCCTTGGGCGCAGCGAAGACCTCTGCGGCCGGGCCTTTCTCAACGACCTTGCCACCGCGCATAACGATCAGTTCGTTCGCGAGCGCCTTCACCACCTTGAGATCGTGACTAATGAAAAGATAGGCGAGATCGTGTTTGGCCTGCAGATCGCGCAGGAGATCGACGACCTGCGCCTGGACGGTCATGTCGAGGGCGGAGGTGGGTTCATCGAGCATGACGAAACGGGGTTTCAGCACCATGGCGCGGGCGATCGCGATGCGCTGGCGCTGGCCGCCGGAGAATTCATGCGGGTAGCGCCAGCGGGTGGCGGGGTCGAGGCCAACTTCCTCCAGTGCCCAGGCAACGCGGCTGTCGCGCTCTTCTGCCGTCAACTGCTTTTCGTGAACCTTCAAACCTTCCGCGATGATCTCGCCCACGGACATGCGGGGGCTCAGCGAACCGAAGGGATCCTGGAAAACGATCTGCAGGCGATCGCGCAGCGGCCGCATCTCGCTGTAGGAGAAGGCATCGATGTCCTTGCCGATGAAGCTGATGCGCCCCTTCGAGGAGATGAGGCGCGAAAGGGCAAGACCGAGCGTCGTCTTGCCGGAACCGGATTCGCCGACGACGCCGAGCGTCTGGCCGGCGCGGAGCGTGAGGTCAACGCCGTCGACCGCCTTCACATGATCGACGGTGCGGCGCAGGAAGCCGGCCTTGATCGGGAACCAGACGCGGATGTCTTCGCCCTGCATGACAATTGGCTTTGTCTCGTCCAGCAACGGTGGTTCGCCGCGCGGCTCCGAGGCGAGCAGTTTCTTCGTATAGGCATGCTGGGGTCGCTCGAAGATATCCTCGACGGGACCTGCCTCGACGATCTTGCCCTTGGTCATGACGCAGACGCGATCGGCGAATTTGCGGACGATGCCGAGATCATGGGTAATGAAGAGCATGGACATACCGTGCTCCGACTTGAGGCGCCCCAAGAGTTCGAGGATCTGGGCCTGGACCGTGACGTCGAGGGCTGTGGTCGGCTCATCGGCGATCAAGAGCTTCGGCCTGTTGGCCAGCGCCATCGCAATCATCACACGCTGACGCTGGCCGCCGGAAAGCTCATGGGGGAAGGCAGTCAACCGCTTTTCCGGATCGCGAATGCCGACCTGGTGCAGAAGTTCGAGCACGCGGGCGCGAGCGGGTGCGCCTTGCAATCCCTGGTGAAGTGCGAGGATTTCGCTGATCTGCCGCTCGATCGAGTGAAGCGGATTGAGCGAGGTCATCGGCTCCTGGAAGATCATGGTGATGTCGTTGCCGCGCACGGAACGGAGCTCTGGCTCGCTTGCGGTCATCAGGTCGCGGCCGTCGAAGAGGATCTGGCCGGATGGGTGGCTCGCTGCCGGATAGGGCAGAAGTTTCAGAATGGATGCAGCAGAGACCGATTTGCCGGAGCCAGATTCGCCGACCAAAGCGACGATCTCGCCGCGCTGGATGTCGAACGAGACATGGTCGACCGCCAGGCTCTTGCGGCCACCCTGGTGAAAGGCGACGGACAGATCGCGCACGGAGAGCAGGGGTTCGGTCATGCGGTAAGGCTTTCGATCAGGGAGGTGAGAGAGGACGCGTTCAACCGGCAAACTTCAAACAAGTCAGGCTCTTTCGAGGACGAATTTGTCACAGAGTTGGAAATGCCTTGGTCATCTGACAAGAAATGCGTGGTGGCGACAGCGAGAGCTGATGCGACATGGATGGCATCTGGCAGTTTCAGGCTGTTCCGGCGGGCCCGCAATTGTGCGGCGGTATCCAGGATGTTGCTCGCTACGGGAACGATCTGTAGCCACGGCAGACCCGAGCCCCAAGCCCTGTAGACTTCAACGAGTCTCATATCGCCATCGCGTAATGGCTTCACCAGCAGTTCCGAAATGGTCAACGCGCTCGTAGACAAGATCGCGCTCGGTCGAGATGATGCCTTGCTGGTCAAGTTTCGCATCAAGTCACGTAGAGGGCCATCACCCTCAACGAGCAAGATCGCAGCATTCGTGTCGAGGTAGATTTGGTGCCGTTGCGGCATCAGTCGTCCCATTCGTCACGAAGTTCCCGAATACGCGCCACGGCTTCAGCGGTCGTAACGCGGCGGTCGTCCTGGCTGCGATAGGCCTCTACCTTTTTCATGAACTCTTCATAGCTCGTTTTGGCCGGGCTCGGGGCGTCGCCTTCCATCTCCAGCACGACGCGAACTGTGCTGCCCTCGGTCAGTCCCTCACGCAGATCCGCCGGCAAATTCTCAACCGGATAATGCTCTCTGACGATCTTGTTCATCGCATCACACTCCTGATCAGGCCTGCGTCCATCATGCCACAGATGCTGTCTTTTGACGAACCCAGCATCACCGGAAGGTCTTTCTCGGGTCAAAGGCGTCGCGGACGGCTTCGCCAACGAAGATCAGGAGCGAGAGCATGATCGACATGGTGAAGAAGGCGGTGAGGCCGAGCCAGGGGGCCTGGAGGTTGCGTTTGCCCTGGGCGATCAGTTCGCCAAGTGAAGGCGAGCCGGGCGGCATGCCGAAGCCGAGGAAGTCGAGCGAGGTGAGCGTCGTGATCGAGCCTGAGAGGATGAAAGGCAGGAAGGTCAGGGTCGCGACCATGGCGTTCGGCAGGAGATGGCGGAACATGATCGTGCCGTTGCCGACGCCGAGCGCCCGGGCTGCATTCACATATTCGAAGTTTCGCGCACGCAGGAACTCAGCGCGGACGATGCCGACGAAGCCGACCCAGGAGAAAAGCAGCATGATGCCGAGCAGGACGAAGAAGCCGGGCGGCAGGATGGCTGCGATGATGAGCAGGATGTAGAGAACCGGCATGGATGACCAGATCTCGATGAAACGCTGCATCAGAAGATCGGTCCAACCGCCAAAGTAGCCCTGCACGGCACCAGCCGTCACCCCGATCGCGGCGGAGGCGAGCGTGAGTGCCAGGCCGAAGAGGATCGAGATGCGGAAGCCGTAGATCATGCGCGCCATGACGTCGCGGGCCTGATCATCCGTGCCGAGCCAGTTCATGTTGCCGAGCACGCAGTTCGGATCCTCGGCGCCGAGCGGATAGGCGGCGCAACGGGTCTCCTTGTCCATCAGCCAGAAGGGTGCGGTCGGCGCCGAATGCGGGACCTCGGAGTTGACCGTTCGGTAGGAATAGCGGATCGGCGGCCAGACCATCCAGCCATTGGCGTTGATCTCGTCGGATATGAAGGGCGAGCGATAGTCGGTGACGGCGAGGAAGCCGCCGAACTTCTCTTCTGGGTAATCGACGACGACAGGGAATAGGATCTCGCCCTTGTAGGAGGCGATAACGGGCTTGTCGTTGGCGATGAACTCGGCAAACAGGCTGAGTACGAAAAGCACCATGAAGATCCAGAAGGACCAGAAGCCGCGCCTGTTCGCCTTGAAGTTTTCAAGCCGCCGACGGTTCGTCGGGTTCAACCAACCCTTCTTCGGCGGAGCAACGGTCGTGGTTTCGACGGCGGACATCAGACATCCCTCCGGTCGAAATCGATGCGTGGGTCGATCCAGGTGTAGATCAGGTCGGAGATCAGGCCGATCACGAGGCCCATCAGCGAGAAGATATAGAGCGTCGCAAAGACGATCGGATAGTCGCGGTTGACGATTGCGAGGTAGCCGAGGCGGCCGAGGCCATCAAGCGAGAAGATGTTCTCGATCAAAAGCGAGCCGGTGAAGAAGGCGGAGATGAAGGCGCCCGGCAGGCCGGCGATGACGATCAGCATGGCGTTGCGGAAGACGTGACCGTAGAGCACCTGGCGCTCGCCGAGACCCTTGGCGCGGGCGGTGACGACATACTGCTTCTTGATCTCGTCGATGAAGGAATTCTTCGTGAGCAGCGTGGTCGTGGCGAAGGCCGAAAGAAGGAGGGCGGTCAGCGGCAATGCAAGATGCCAGAAGTAGTCGAGGATCTTCTGCCACCAGGAGAGTTGGTCGAAATTGTCGGAGGTAAGGCCGCGAAGCGGGAACCAGTCGAAGAAGGATCCACCGGCGAAAAGCACGATCAGCAGTATGCCGAACAGGAAGCCGGGAACGGCGTAGCCAACGACGATGATGCCTGACGTCCAGACATCGAAACGGGAGCCGTCGGAGACCGCTTTCCTGATGCCGAGCGGGATCGAAATGGCGTAGGAAATCAAGAGCACCCAGAGGCCGAGCGATATGGACACCGGCAGCTTCTCTATGATCAGGTCGATGACGGAGGTGTTGCGGAAGAAGCTCTCGCCGAAATCGAAGCGGATGTAATTCCACATCATTTCGAGGAAACGCTCGAGCGGCGGCTTGTCGAAGCCGAACTGTTTTTCGAGCTTGGCGATCAGCTCCGGATCGAGCCCCTGGGCGCCGCGATAGCGGGAGCCCCCCTCATCTGCGCCGGCGGACTGGCCCAGCATGTCCCCGCCGCCCGAAAGGCGCGCATCTGCGCTGTCACCCTGGCCGCTGAGCTGCGCGATGACCTGCTCGACGGGGCCGCCGGGGGCGAACTGGATAACGATGAAGGAGATCCCCATGATGCCGATCATTGTGGGTATCATGAGCAGCAGACGCCGGAAAATATAGGCGGTCATGCGGGGCGCCCCCACTCACAATCAGATCTGCCCACGATGTCCAAGCTCGTATCGTCCGCCAATATCAGCTGCTCCGTTATCCAGCGATTCGCCCGCTACATTCCTAGAGTCTCACACAGGGGGCGCAAGCCCCGAGCGGAGATCATGGGCTTTTCGCCCACCAGATCGACGGGAAGCCGGTGCTGTAGGTCGGTAGTTCGGCGGGATGCTCGAACTTGTCCCAGAAGGCATAGCGGGACGTGCCGCCATAATAGAGCGGAATGACATAGTCATGGGCAAGGAGCACTCGGTCCATGGCCTTGGTGGCGGCGACCTGCTCCTCTCGGTCGGCCGGGAAGATGATCTTTTCGATCAGGGCGTCGACGGCCGGATCGGCAATACCGGCATAGTTCCGGGATCCCTCGCGGTTGACCGATGTCGAGCCCCAATAATCACGCTGTTCATTGCCCGGGTTCAGCGTCTGAGCCCAGACGGTCCAGGTCATGTCGTAGTCAAAGGTTCGGGTCCGATTGGTGTATTGCGAAGGATCGACCGTGCGGACGGACATTTCGATGCCGATCTTGCGCAGTTGCTGTTGGTAAGGGACCGCGACCACCTCAAGCTGGGGGTTGGACAGTAGGAGCTCGAAGCGGAAGGGCTGGCCTGTTTGCGCATTGACCATAGCATTGCCGCGAAGCTCGTAGCCCGCCTGCTTGAAGAGCTCGACGGCCTTGCGCAGATTGTCTCGCGATGCCTGCGGAGACCCGCCGACGGGGTTCGTGTAAGGCGTGTCGAAGACCGAAGCGGGAACCTTGTCCTTCAGAGCAGTCAGGAGCTCCAGTTCCTGGCCTTGCGGCAGCCCGCTGGAGGCAAGTTCGGTTCCACTGAAGAAACTGCTGACGCGGAAATAGGCGTTGTAGAAGACGGTGCGGTTCAGCTCCTCGAAGTCGAGGGCGTAGTTGAGCGCCTTGCGAACCCGCTGATCCTTGAACATCTCGCGCCGCATGTTGGGCACCAGCGCCTGCATCACACCGGTGGCGCGGAACGTGTTTTCGTACTCTTCCTTCTTGACGCGGCCATCCTTTGCTGCGGGGAAATCGAAGCCGGTCGCCCAGCGCGCCGCTCGGGTTTCCACCCAGAAATCGGTATTGCCGGAGCGGAAGGCTTCGAACTCGACGTCGCGGTCACCGAACATGGTGTAGGTGATGTTCTTGAAGTTGTTGTAGCCTAAGTTGACGTTGAGATCCTTGCCCCAATAGTCGTCACGCAGTTCGTAGCGGATGGTGGAGCCTGCCTTGAACTCGGCGATCTTGTACGGCCCCGACCCGATGACCGGCTCCAAGGTCGTGCGTGCGATGTCGCGAGGCTGGCCACCAGACCCGTTCGCCTCCCACCAATGCTTCGGGACAACCGGAAACTGGCCAAGGATCATCGGAAGTTCGCGGTTGTTCTTCTGATCGAAGCGGAAGGTGACGTCGCGGTCGCCGGTCTTCTCGGCCGCGACCACATGGCTGTAATAGCTCATGTAGAGTGGGTTCAGTTCCTTCAGCTTCTCGAAGCTGAAGATGACGTCTTCCGGCTTGACGGGTTCACCGTCGGCAAAGCGAGCCTCGGCACGAAGACGGAAGGTGGCGCTCGAGATGTCCTCGGGAAATGAGACGCCTTCCGCGAGCAGACCATAGCCGGTGGAAATCTCGTCACTCGTGTCTTTCAGAAGCGTGTCGAAGACGTTGATCAAGCCGGGCGCCGCTTCGCCCCTGTCGAGTACCGGGTTGAAGCTGTCGAAGGTTCCGGTCGCCGACATACGCAGGGTCCCACCCTTCGGCGCTTGCGGATTGACGTAATCGAAATGAGCAAAGCCGGGCGGATATTTGAGGTCGCCCAAAATCGAGACACCGTGGCGGAACGGCTCTGCCGTTTCTTCCGCCGCCCCATGAGATGGCGTGAATGCCAACACCGCCATCAGGCCCCAGATTGCAAAGCTCGACTTGTTGCGATCCATCCGCCGACTTCCCCTTATCTGCTCTTGTTGCGAAGCAGGATAGGGCAAAACCAGGCAAAAAACAGGGGACTGACAGAGATGTGAGCGTCGTGGCTTCCGCAGATTCACCCCAATTCCGTTTCAGGCTAGACTCACAGGTGATTCACCCCGGCCATCCGGCGGGGGATCGAATTCGGATCGACCGGGGACATGCACACGATGAAGAAAACCAAGGGCGCACGCCCGCTCGCCATGGCACTGACGTTTGCCTGCGCATTCGCGACCGTCATCAGCGACACGGCATCTGCCGAGGGGCGTCCGGCCAAAGAGCTTTTCGGCGGTATGGCACTGCCAGCCAAGGCGGCCCCCTCGCCCTACGGCTCTTACGCCAAGGGCTGCATTGCCGGCGCGGTCGCCATTCCGACGGACGGACCCACCTGGCAGGCGATGCGGCTTTCACGCAATCGACGTTGGGGCCACCCGGAGATGATCGCGCTTCTCGAGCGCTTCTCGAAAGATGCGGTCCAGCTCGGTTGGGGTTCCGGCATTCTGATCGGCGACATCTCGCAGCCGCGCGGCGGGCCGATGCTGTCGGGTCATGCCTCGCATCAGATCGGGCTCGATGCCGATATCTGGTTTACGCCGAAGCCTGCCAATCCGCTCTCAGCACAGCAGCGCGAGGATCTGCCATTTACCTCCATGCTGGAGAAGGACAAGTTTCTGACCGTCAACAAGCGGCTCTGGACCAATACCCATGCCCGGGTCGTCGTGCAGGCGGCGAGCTATCCGCAAGTCGAGCGCATCTTCGTCAATCCGGCGATCAAGAAGAAGCTCTGCGACACCTGGACGGGGGACCGCGCGGTCCTCGGCAAGATCCGGCCCATCTACGGCCATGACGCGCATTTCCATATCCGCATGCGCTGCCCCGAAGGCGCTGCCGGCTGCAAACCACAGGCGGCCGTACCGCCCGGCGATGGCTGTGATCAGTCGCTTGCCTGGTGGTTCACCAAGGAGCCGTGGGCCGCGCCGAAGAAGGACCCGAATGCAAAGCCTGCGCCGAAGCCACGGGCCGTGCAGGTCTCCGATCTGCCCAAGGCCTGCGCCATGGTTCTCGATGCGCAAGGCCCATCGAGCGAGTTCGAGGTGACCTATCAGGCCGCAGGTGGTTCGATGCCCGGCAGCGCAGCGTCGGCCTTCGCGGCACCGTCGGTCGCGAGGGTGGCTGAACCTTTCGAATTGCCCGCCATCGTTCCGGTCCCCCCGGCCCGGCCGGCCGGTTGGTGAAGACGAGGTTGTACCAGGCGCTTTTCAAGCGCCTCTGCCTGCGCTAGATGGGTCCATCAAATCGATTTAAATCAGCTGGGGTCCCTCGTGAGCCGCACCCGTTGCATCGCCCTGATCGCGCATGACCAGAAAAAGGACGACATGGCGGATTTCGCCCGGCGTCACCAGGCCAAACTCATGGGCTGGCGGATCGTCGCGACCGGCACGACCGGCGGCCGGATCAAGGATGCTGTGCCCGAGCTCGATGTGACGCGGCTGAAAAGCGGTCCGCTCGGTGGCGATCAGCAGATCGGCGCATTGATCTCGACCGGCGAAGTGGACATGCTCGTCTTCTTCGTCGACCCCTTGACTCCCATGCCCCATGATGTGGATGTCAAGGCGCTGATGCGTCTGGCGACCGTCTATGACATTCCGATGGCGCTGAACCTCGCAACCGCCGACATCCTGATGCAGACCCTGACTGCCTGAGCAGCGGGGCCCAAGACCGGACAGACCATGGCCCAGACACATCGCGACGACACCCTTCCCTTTCCGATCCTGATTGGTGACATCGGCGGCACCAATGCGCGCTTCTGGATCCTCCTCGACGAGAGCGGCGAGAAGGTCAGCTTCCCCAATGTGGTGAACAAGGATTTCGCCACGATCGACGACGCCATCCGCGCGAGTGTTCTGGAGACGACGAGCCACAAGCCGCGTTCACTGATCCTGGCGCTGGCTGGGCCGATCAAGGGCGACGAAGTGCCGCTCACCAACTGCCCGTGGGTGGTTCGTCCGAAGGTGCTGATGGCCGATCTGGGCTTTTCCGAAGTGCTGCTGCTCAACGACTTCGAGGCGCAGGCGCTTGCGGCCGCAACGCTGGATGTCGATGATCGACAGCATCTCGGTTCGCTGAGCGAAGCGCCGCTCGGCTCACGCGTCGTGCTGGGTCCGGGCACGGGACTCGGCGTTGCCGGTCTGGTCCGGGCGCGAGACATGTGGTTTCCGGTTCCGGGCGAAGGCGGGCATGTGGATGTCGGCCCGCGCACAAGTCGCGATCACCAGATCTGGCCGCATCTAACGCCTGTGCGCGACCCCAACGCATCGCTTGGCCGGATCTCGGCGGAAGAATTGCTCTCCGGCCGAGGTCTGATGAACATCTACCGGGCGCTCTGCAAGGCGGACGGCAACCTGACGCCGCGTTACGACGAGCCTGCCGAGGTTTCGGCAGCGGGTATCTCGGGCGCCGATGCGAGAGCGGGCGAGGCGCTCAGCCTGTTTGCCACCTATCTGGGTCGGGTTGCCGGCGATCTCGCGCTGATCTTCATGGCGAAGGGCGGCGTATTCCTCGCCGGTGGCATCTCGCCAAAGATCCTGCCGGCGCTGCAGAGCGGCGAGTTCCGCGCCGCCTTCGAAGACAAGGCGCCGCACCAGGCCGTGATGCACGGGATCCCAACCTTCGTCGTGACCCATCCGCAGGCGGCCCTGCATGGGCTGGCCGCCTTTGCGACCGCGCCTTCGGATTTCGGGCTTGCGACCGAAGGGCGTCACTGGCGCTGAGCGCCTGTCCCACTATGGTCAAAGGCGCTGCGACTGGCTATAGAGCGGCGGCGCCTTTCGAGGCGTGCAAGGCAACAGGACAGGACATTCTTTTTTGGACGCTCAGGATAGCCAGACCCGTCAGCCAGACATGGACAGCGTCTCCGCTGTCCTGAAGCGCGTGATCTCCGAAAATGGCCGGGACCATGTGGCGGGCTATGCCTTCGCCATTGTCTGCCTGATCACGGTTGCCCTGACCACCGCCTTCACCGCCTGGATCATGGAAGCCGTCATTAACGAGGCCTTTGCCAACCGGCGCGCCGACCTCGTCTGGCTCATCTGCGGATCGATCTTCGCGGCTTTCCTCATTCGCGGCTTTGCCGGATACGGTCAGGCCGTGACGCTGTCGACGATCGGCAACAACATCGTGGCGCGTTACCAGCGTCGCCTGTTTTCCCATCTGATGTCGCTCTCCGTCGGCTATTTCAGCGAGGCAAGGTCGGCGCGGCTCGCGGCCCAGATCAACGAGAACATCAACGGGATCCGTGACGTTCTCAACATGACGATCACCTCGCTTGCGCGCGACCTCGTGACACTCGTCGCGCTGCTCGCCGTGATGTTTTATCAGGACATCGTCCTGTCGCTGATCGTGTTCACCGTGGCGCCGCCGCTTTTCCTCGGCCTGCGCTATATCTCGCGGCGTCTGCGAAGCGCGACGAAGGAATCGGTCATTCTGAACTCGCATGTTCTCGGCGCGATCCAGGAAGCGGTCCAGGGCATTGCGATCGTCAAGGCCTTCACCATGGAAAGCCAGCTGGAAAACAAGATCCAGTCGACGATCAATGCCGCAGAGGGACGCGCCAACAGGATTGCCCGCCTCAGCGAACGCAACGGACCGCTGACCGAAAGCCTGGCGGGCCTGTCGATTGCCGGCGTCATGGCGTATGCCGCCTATCAATCGATCTATGGCGGCGTGCTGCCGGGCGCCTTCTTCTCCTTCGTCACGGCCCTGCTCCTCGCTTACGAGCCCGCAAAGCGACTGGCGCGTCTGCAGGTCCATATGGAACGCGCCGCCGTCAATGCGCGGATGATCTACGAGATCCTCGACACGCAGCCGAACCAGCGGGACAAGGACGGCGCCCAGCAGATGTCGGTGACCGAGGCGAAGATCGAATTCCGTGACGTGACCTTTGCCTACGGCTCGAACGAGCCTGTCTTGCGCAAGCTGCGCTTCACGGCCGAAGGCGGCAAGACGACTGCGCTGGTCGGACCGTCAGGTGCCGGCAAGTCCACGGTCATTACGCTTGTTCCGCGCTTCTACGATCCGGCCGAAGGCGAGATCCTGATCGACGGGCAGAATATTGCAGACGTGACGAAATCGTCGCTGCGCCAGCAACTCGCCTATGTGTCGCAGCAACCCTACCTCTTCGAAGGCACGATCCGCGACAACATCCGCTACGGCCGTCCGGAAGCGACCGATGCCGAAATCGAAGACGCGGCGCGGCTGGCAAACGCCCATGACTTCATCCTGGCGCAAGCGCAGGGATACGATACGCCCGTCGGCGAGAACGGCATCACGCTTTCCGGTGGCCAGCGGCAGCGGCTCTCGATTGCCCGCGCGCTGGTGCGCAACGCACCGATCCTGCTCCTCGATGAGGCGACGTCCTCGCTCGACACGGAATCGGAAGCGGCCGTGCAGCAGGCGCTCGATGCGGCCATGGCCGGCCGCACCGTGATCGTCATCGCGCATCGTCTATCGACCGTCGTCAATGCCGACAAGATCATTGTCATGCAGGACGGCGAAGTGGTGGAAGAAGGCACGCATGAGAGCCTTGCACAGCGGCAGGGCGGTCTTTACGCTCGCCTCAACAATCTGCAGGCTGCTCCGAACGGCCTGCTCATCAGCCAGGAATAGACCCGCATGAATACACCCATGAAGCTCGTCGTCGTCGGTGCCGCCGGTCGCATGGGCAAGACGCTGATCAAGCTGATCAGCGAGACAGAAGGCCTTGTCCTGCATGCGGCGGTCGAACGGGCAGGCTCGGCCGTGCTCGGTCAGGATGCCGGCGAACTGGCCGGCCTGCCGAAGCTCGGCGTTGCCGTCACCGACGATCCGCTCGCGGCCTTCGTTCACGCAGATGGGGTCATCGACTTTACCACGCCGGCTTCGACCGTCGAGTTCGCAGCACTCGCCGCGCAGGCGCGGATCGTCCACGTGATCGGCACCACCGGCTGCCTGCCGGAGCACGAAGAGAAGATCGATGCGGCGGCCAGGCATGCCCGCGTCGTGAAGTCGGGCAATATGAGCCTCGGCGTCAATCTGCTCTCGGTTCTGATCAAGCAGGCGGCGCGGGCGCTCGATGCGGCCGGCTGGGATATCGAGGTGCTCGAAATGCATCACAAGCACAAGGTCGACGCTCCCTCGGGCACCGCGCTTCTGCTCGGCGAAGCAGCGGCAGAAGGCCGGGGCATATCGCTTGCCGATCATTCCGTTCGGGTGCGCGACGGCCATACCGGACCGCGCGAGGAAGGTTCGATCGGTTTTGCCACGCTGCGCGGCGGCTCGGTGATCGGGGAGCATTCCGTGCTGTTTGCCAGCGAAGGCGAAATGGTGACCCTGTCTCACAGTGCGACCGACCGTTCGCTGTTTGCCCGCGGCGCCTTGAAGGCCGCCATTTGGGCCCGGGACCAGAAGCCCGGTCGCTATACCATGCTCGACGTGCTCGGGCTTAACTCCACCCCCTGATCGTCAGAAGAGGAATTGTCGATGACCGGTACACTCGTGCTCGTGCGCCATGGCCAGAGCGACTGGAACCTGAAAAACCTGTTTACCGGCTGGCGTGATCCTGATCTCACCGAGCTCGGCGTGCAGGAAGCCAATGCCGGCGGCAAGGCGCTTGCCGATTACGGCATCAAGTTCGATATCGCGTTCACCTCCGTGCTCACCCGTGCGCAGAAGACCTGCGACATCATCCTCGAAAACGTCGGCCAGACCGGCCTTGAGACGATCAAGGATGAGGCGCTGAACGAGCGCGACTACGGTGATCTTTCCGGCCTCAACAAGGACGATGCCCGCGCCAAGTGGGGCGAGGAGCAGGTGCATATCTGGCGCCGTTCCTACGACATCCCGCCGCCGGGTGGCGAAAGCCTGCGCGACACCGGTGCACGCGTCTGGCCTTATTACCTGACCGAAATCCTGCCGCGCGTGCTACGTGGCGAGAAGGTGCTGGTCGCAGCGCATGGCAATTCGCTGCGCTCGCTGGTGATGGTGCTCGACAAGCTGACCAAGGAGCAGATCCTCGGCGTCAACCTCGCGACGGGCGTTCCCATGGTCTACAAGCTGAACGCGGATTCAACCGTGGCTTCCAAGGAAGTGCTGGGCGACATGTCCGCCGCACATTGAGCGCGGATTACGCTCCTGAATTGAAAGAAGCCGCCCATGAGGCGGCTTCTGCATTTTCAGTGACTATTCTCAGTTCGCCTGCTTGCGCATGAAGCCCTGGATCAGCTCGGCGAGCGCTTCCGGCTGTTCGACGGAAGGGATATGGGCGCAGTCATCGATCACCTCGAAACGCGCGTCAGGCACCAGCTGGGAGCCGGCTTCGACAGTGGCAGGCGGCGTCGAGCCGTCCTGATCGCCGACGACGAAGAGCGTGGGCACAGTGATGGTCGGCAGGACGTCGGAGAAATCCGTGTCGCGCAGGGCGGCACAGGTCGAGAGATAGCCGGCCTTTGACTGGCGGGTCATCATCAGGCGGTAACCGGCCAGTTCATCGGCGCGGTCTTCGTGGAAGGCCGGGGTGAACCAGCGCGCCATGGCGCTGTCGGCGGCACTTTCGATCCCGTCTTTCTCGATGCCGGCGATGCGCTCGGCCCAGATCCCGGCAGAACCGATGCGCGGGGCGGTGTCGCAGAGGATAAGCTTGCGGAAGAGATCAGGCCGCTCCTGCCAGAGGCCCTGGCAGACGAGACCGCCGACCGAGAGGCCGCAGAAAGTGGCCTTGCGGATGCCGAGTTCGTCGCAGAGGGTCGCGAGATCAGAGACCAGATCGGCCATGCCGAAGGGCTTGTCGGCGCCGCCGGAGAGGCCGTGGCCGCGGCTATCGTAGAACAGCACCGAGACGTCATCGCCGAGCTCATCGAAGAGCGGCAGCCAGATGCGGAAGTCGGTGCCGAGCCCGTTTGAGAAGACGATCAGGTTCTTGGCTTTCGCCTCTCCGATCAGCTCGTAATGGACGACATTGCCGTTGATGGTGGTGAAGGCCAAATCTCATACTCCTGTGGGGCCGTTCTCGGCCCGTCTTTGTGGTTCCGGCCAGGCCGGGAATTCTCAGTGCGCCTCGTCCCAATTGTGGGCGGCGCGGGCGTCGACCTTCAGCGGCACGCGCATGGAGACGGCCGGCATGGCCGCATTTTCCATGATGTCGACGATGACGGGCATGGCGGCATCGACCGCCTCGTCCTCGACCTCGAAGATCAGTTCGTCATGCACCTGCAGCAGCATGCGGCAGCGTTCCGACAGGCCGGCAGCCACGAGTGCGGGTTCGATCTGGATCATGGCGCGGCGGATGACGTCGGCAGCCGAGCCCTGGATCGGGGCGTTGATGGCGGCGCGTTCGTTGAAGGCGCGCATCGAGGGGTTGGAGGACTTGATCTCCGGGTAATGGGCGCGGCGGCCGAAGATGGTTTCCACATAGCCATGCTCGCGGGCGAAGGCCTTGGTGCTCTCCATGTAGTCCTTGATGCCGGGGAAGCGCTCGAAATACTTCTTGATGTACTCCCCCGCTTCCGAGCGCTCGATGCTCAGCTGGTTGGCAAGTCCGAAGGCCGAGATGCCGTAGATGATCCCGAAGTTGATCGCCTTGGCGCGGCGACGGACTTCCGACGGCATGCCCTCGACCGGCACACCGAACATTTCGGATGCGGTCATGGCATGGATGTCGATGCCATCGGCAAAGGCCTGACGCAGCTGCGGGATCTCCGCGACATGGGCCAGCACGCGCAGTTCGATCTGGCTGTAGTCAGCCGAGAGCAGCTTGTGGCCCGGCGTCGAGATGAAGGCCGTGCGGATCTTGCGGCCCTCGGCGGTGCGGACCGGGATGTTCTGCAGGTTCGGTTCTGAGGATGAAAGGCGCCCCGTTGTCGTCGATGCGAGCGAATAGCCGGTGTGGACGCGCTTGGTCTGCGGATGGATGTATCCGGGAAGCGCGTCGGTATAGGTTGACTTCAGCTTGGTCAGCTGGCGCCAGTCGACGATCTTGCGCGGCAGCGGGGCGCCCTCGGCGGCGAGGTCTTCGAGCACCTGGGCCGAGGTCGACCACTGACCGGTCTTGGTCTTGGAACCACCGGGCAGGCCCATGCGGCCAAACAGGATATCGCCGAGCTGTTTCGGCGAGCCGATGTTGAAGCGCTCGCCGGCGAGTTCATAAACCTCGTCCTCGGTGGCGGCAGCCTTCTGGGCAAGTTCGCCTGACAGACGCGAGAGGATCTGGCGGTCGACGGTGATGCCGCGCTCTTCCATATGGGCGAGCACGGGGACGAGCGGACGTTCCAGGCGCTCGTAGATGCGGGTGAGGCCTTCGGCGGCCAGGCGAGGTTTCAGCACCAGCCATAGGCGAAGCGTTACGTCCGCATCTTCAGCGGCATAGGCCGTGGCGCGATCGATATCGACGAGATCGAAAGTCACGGAGGATTTGCCCGAGCCGGCGACGTCCTTGTAGGGGATCGGCGTGTGGCCGAGCCACTTCTCCGACAGGCCGTCCATGCCGTGATTGCCCTTGCCGGCGTCGAGCACGTAGGACATCAGCATGGTGTCGTCGAAGGACTGGAGCGTCACGCCGTGGCGCTTCATCACCAGGTAATCGTATTTCAGGTTCTGCGCGACCTTGAGCACGGAGGGGTCTTCGAGCAGCCCCTTCAATGCCGCGAGCGCCTCCTTCATCGGGATCTGGCCCTCGGCATGACCGCCGCCGAGGAGATCGCCGACACCGGTCTTGTGCGTGAGCGGAATGTAGGCCGCGCGGATGTCGGTCGAGCCCGGCGACAGGACGTTGTCCTGGATGGCGAGCGAGACGCCGACGAGTTCGGCCTGCATCGGATCGAGCGAGGTCGTCTCGGTGTCGAAGGCGACGAGGCCGGTTTCGCGGGCAGCGGCGATCCAGAGCTCGAGGGTCTCGATGTCGCGGATCGTCACGTATGCGCTTCTGTCGATCGGCTTGCCGGCGAATGCATTGGCCCGGCTTGCTGCGAGATCGGCGGGTGTCTTGCCGTCGGGGCTTGCTGCCGGAGCTGAAGACGATGCGGCTGATAGCGCCGAGGTCGCAGTGTCAGATGAGGTGGAAACGTCGCCGGCGTCGAGATCGGGACCGCGGGCGGCGTCACCCCATTCGACGGGAACAACAGCGGCGTCGATGGCACCCGCATCACAATCGCAGACCTCCGCGACGCGCCGCGTCAATGTGGTGAATTCCATAGCCTTGAGGAAGCCGATCAGCTTTGGTCCGTCCTGCGGCTCCAGAACCAGGTCCTCCAGCTTCATGTCGAGCGGCACGTCGGTGCGCAGTTCGACCAGCTGGCGGGAGACCCGGGCGAGCTCGGCATTGGCAATGATGTTTTCGCGGCGCTTGATCTGCTTGATCTCACCGGCGCGGGCGAGCAGCGTTTCGAGATCGCCGAATTCTTCCAGCAACTGGGCGGCGGTCTTCGGACCGATGCCGGGGATGCCAGGCACGTTGTCGGTCGAATCGCCGGTCATCGCCTGCAGATCGATCATCTTTTCCGGGGCTACACCCCATTTCTCGATGACATCGGGAATGCCGATCTGCTTGTCCTTCATCGCGTCGTACATATGCACGTTCGGGGTCAGGAGCTGCATCAGGTCCTTGTCGGAGGAGACGATGGTGACATCGGCGCCGACGGCCTCTGCCTGGCGGGCATAGGTGGCGATGATGTCGTCGGCCTCGAAGCCTTCGGTCTCGATGCAGGGCAGGTTGAAGGCGCGGGTCGCATGGCGGATCAGGCCGAATTGCGGGATAAGATCTTCCGGCGGGGCCGAACGGTTTGCCTTGTAGAGCGGGTAGATTTCCTTGCGGAATGTCGTCGAGGAGTAGTCGAAGATCACGGCCAGATGGGTCGGCGTCACCCCGACATCGGTGTTACGGGCGTCGCGCAGGAGCTTCCACAGCATGTTGCAGAAGCCCGAGACCGCGTTGACGGGCAGACCGTCCGACTTGCGGTTGAGGGCCGGGATGGCGTGGAAGGCGCGGAAGATGAAACCCGAGCCGTCGACGAGGAAGAGATGATCGCCTTTTTTCATGTCGGCATGGATAGCGCGGGGCGGCTGAAACGTCCATGACGGTTTGGCCAGAAGGCGCCAAAATCACCCGCCAAGGGGCGGGCACGAAAATGAATCGGATCAGTCGCCAACCTTCACGAAAAGCTTACCGATTTGTAATCCCGTCCTCCCTTGAAAAAACACATTCCAAATCACAATTGCTAGTCATCGGCGCCTGATCACGCCGTAGTCTGAAAGAGGCTCGTCCCCCGCCGCTTCAGACTCGGGCAAAGGCCTTATCCCCCTCTCCGGGCCTTTGTCCCCATATTCCGGAGCCGTCGTGGCAGCCCCCCCGCCTAACGCCACGGCGGCTTCCGTTCCCCTCGTATGAAAACCCAAAATTAGTCAGCCTCGGAAATGGATCGCATGCGATCATTCCCGGAAGACGAACCACGACGACGTGTCGAGCGCCATGGCCCATGACCGTACGATCCCCGACCGCTCCGAGTCCGCCACATGGCTGGCGAGCCAGCTTGCGCGCGGGTTTACACGGGCGCTGCAGACGCGAGCCGCAAAGCTCGGCTTCTCGCCCGGGCAGTTTCCGATCCTGATCGAACTCTGGGAGAAAGAGGGGCTGACCCAAAGGCAGCTGCTCGACCGCGTCGATGTGGAGCAGGCGACGATCGCCAATACGCTTGCCAGGATGGAGCGCGACGGGCTGATCGAGCGCCGCGTTCACCCTAAGGACAGACGCGCGCAGCAGATCTTCCTGACCGATAAGGCGCGCGACATGCGCGAGGAAGCGATGGCTGCCGCCGAAGCGGCCGAGCAGGCCATCTTCCAGGGTTTCCGGCGTTTCGAGAAGGAATTGCTCAAGGAATACATCCGCTGGGCGATCGCGAATGCCCGCAAGCTGTGAGCAGATATTGATGCGCAGTTGAGAAAAATTCGCGGTCCGAACGCCTCGAAACATCAGGAGCTTTGGTCTATCGTCCGCCGCACTTTCAAATTTGCAGGACATGACCATGACCGATCTCTCCCCCATCCTCGCCAAGGCCGACGAGGCCCTGCCGCAGAGCCTCGAACGGCTGTTCGATCTCGTGCGCATTCCGTCGATCTCGACGGATCCGGCCTATAAGGCCGATTGCCGCAAGGCCGGCGAATGGCTGGTATCCGTACTCACCGAGCTCGGCTTCGATGCCTCGCTGCGTGATACGCCCGGCCATCCGATGGTGGTCGCCCATCACGCAGCTGATGCGGCCGACGCGCCGCACGTGCTGTTTTACGGCCATTACGATGTGCAGCCGGTCGATCCGATCGATCTCTGGGAAGACGATCCCTTTGCGCCTGCGATCAAGGAGAAGGACGGCCGCAAGGTGATCACCGGTCGTGGCACATCCGACGACAAGGGTCAGCTTTTGACGTTTGTTGAAGCCTGCCGCGCCTACAAGGCGGTCAAGGGTTCGCTGCCGGTCAAGATCACCATTCTGTTCGAGGGCGAAGAAGAATCCGGCTCGCCGTCGCTGAAGCCCTTCCTTGCGGCCAATGCCGACGAGCTTAAGGCCGATTTCGCGCTGGTTTGCGACACCAGCATGTGGGATCGCGAGACGCCGGCAATCGCTGCGGCGCTGCGCGGTCTCGTCGGCGAAGAGGTGACCGTGATTGCCGCTGACCGCGATCTGCATTCGGGCCTTTTCGGAGGCGCTGCTGCCAACCCCGTTCATATCCTGACCAAGATCCTTGCCGATCTGCATGACGAAACGGGCAAGGTCACGCTTCCCGGCTTCTACGATGGCGTCGAGGAAACCCCGGCCAACATCAAGGCCTCCTGGGAGAGCCTTGGTCGCACGGCGGAAAGCTTCCTCGGCGAGGTTGGCCTGTCAGTCCCTGCGGGTGAAAAGGGCCGTTCCGTGCTGGAACTGACCTGGGCGCGGCCGACGGCGGAAGTGAACGGCATCATCGGCGGCTATACCGGCGAGGGCTTCAAGACCGTGATTGCGGCCAAGGCCTCTGCGAAGATTTCCTTCCGCCTCGTCGGCACGCAGGATCCGGCCAAGGTGCGCGAGAGCTTCCGCGCCTTCGTAAAGGCCCGCATTCCCGCCGACTGCAAGGTGGAGTTCCACGAACATGGCGGTTCGCCGGCCATCCAGCTCTCCTATGATTCGCCGGAGCTGACCAAGGCGAAGAATGCGCTTTCGGATGAGTGGCCGAAGCCGGCCGTGATTATCGGCATGGGCGGCTCGATCCCGATCGTCGGCGACTTCCAGAAGATGCTGGGCATGGATTCTCTGCTGGTCGGCTTTGGCCTGACCGACGACCGCATCCATTCGCCGAACGAGAAATATGACCTCAACTCGTTCCACAAGGGCATCCGCTCGTGGATCCGCATCCTTGACGGGCTCGCAAACGGCTAAGGCCAGAAAAGCAAAAAGGCCGGTCAAAAACCGGCCTTTCCTTTACGCTTCTACGCTTGCCTGCCAGTACATCCGTGGTCAGGGACGGAAACGTGCCATTCGATGTCTCGGATGTTGGCCCACCTTCGTGGACCGCATCCCGGATCTAGATGATCACTCTGGATGCTTAACAACCGGTTAAGCGTTTCGAAGTTCCTGAAACAGGATCCCTGCAAACGCTCTATCGTCTGGTAATCCAGAGATGGGGATGCTCGATCCGGCTTTCAAGATGCATGCGCTTGAAAAGCCTTGAGCGCTCCGGTTAGACTTCTCCCATGAGCCTCGAATCCGTCCGCCAGTTCTTCTCTGAGCATGCCCCTGACATCTCCGTGATCGTCACCGAAGCAAGCTCCGCCACCGTGGCGCTTGCGGCCGAAGCGCATGGCGTCGAGCCTGATCAGATCGCCAAGACGATATGCCTGAGGATCGGCGAAGACGTGGTGCTCGTGGTCACCGCGGGCACGAAGCGGCTCGACAATCGCAAGTTCAAGGATCGTTTCGGCGTGAAGCCGCGCATGCTGGATGCCGAAGCCGTGGTCGAGGCAACGGGCCATCCGGTCGGTGGCGTGTGCCCCTTCGGCCTGCCCTCACCTCTCAAGGTCTATTGCGACCTGTCACTTCAGGACTTCGAAGAGGTGGTTCCGGCGGCAGGCGCGACGAATGCTGCGGTGAAGATTGCGCCGGAGCGCATGAGGTCACTCGTCAATGGGGAATGGGCGGATCTCTGCCAGTAACTTCACGCGTCGTTCAGAGCTTGTTTACCGGGCTTTAACCACCCCTTAAATCGCCGCAATTACTGTGCAATTGCGCGATCATCGGCTCGACGAGGGTAGATGATCGTCCGAGATTTCTTGAAGCCATTTCCGCGCATGCCCTCCCCGGGCAGCGCATAACGAGCATCTGGAGCAAGATCACCGCAATGGTGAGCAGAGGCAAATCCCGCGACCGTATTGAACCCAGCTTCGGTGACGAGCGCGAGGACGAGGATTTCCGTCTGGATGCAGATGATCGTGTCATCGGCGGGCGGCCGGTACGCGCCGGTGGCAAGAAGACGGCGGGTTCGGCCAAGCGCGGCAAATCCGGCAACCAGAAGAGCCGGAAAGCGAAAAGCAGCGGCGGCGGATTTGGGCTTGGAAAGCTGATCTACTGGGGTTTCGTGCTGTCCATCTGGTGTGGCATCGGCGTGGTGGGTCTGGTCGCCTATTACGGCTCGCAGATGCCGAGCGCCAGCAGCTGGTCGATCCCCGAGCGCCCACCGAACATGAAAATCGTGTCCGTCGAAGGTACCGTGATTGCGAACCGCGGCGCGACCGGCGGCGAAGCGCTGCCGCTTGAGGAAATGTCGCCCTTCATTCCGCAGGCGGTGATGGCGATCGAAGACCGCCGCTTCTACTCGCATTTCGGCGTCGATCCGCTGGGTCTGGCGCGCGCGCTTGTTACCAATGTCACCAGCGGTCGAGCCGTCCAGGGCGGCTCAACGCTCACCCAGCAGCTGGCCAAGAACCTGTTCCTATCGCCGGAGCGAACGATCGAGCGAAAGGTGCAGGAAGTGCTTCTCGCCTTCTGGCTGGAGCAGAAGTACACGAAAGACCAGATCCTCGCGATGTATCTGAACCGGGTGTTCTTCGGCTCGAACGCTTACGGCGTGGAAGCGGCATCGCGACGCTATTTCAACAAGTCGGCCCGCGACGTGAACCTCGGCGAGGCCGCCCTTCTGGCAGGTCTGCTGAAGGCACCGTCCCGGCTGTCGCCGGCGCGCGATCCGGAGGCAGCGGAAGCCCGCGCGCAGGTCGTTCTGCAGGCCATGCTTGAAGAAGGCTACATCACTGCCGACGAGATCAAGACCGCCATGTCGCAACCGCCGACCAAAGCGAAGCGCTACTGGAGCGGTGCAGGCCAGTATGTCGCGGATCTCGTACGCGACGAAGTGACCCTGCTGATCGGCCAGGTCACGGAAGATATCCTGGTCGAGACGACGATCGACATGACGCTGGAAAAGAAGGCCGAAGCCGCGCTGACGGAATCGCTGGCCGCCGAGGGCGATAAGGTCAATGCCTCGCAGGCAGCGCTCGTTTCCATCGACGGGACCGGGGCCATTCGGGCGCTGGTCGGTGGCCGGGACTATGCCGAGAGCCAGTTCAACCGTGCAGTCAAAGCAAAGCGTCAGCCGGGCTCGGCCTTCAAACCTTTCGTCTATGCCGCCGCCATCGAAAACGGACTTCGGCCGACGTCGGTGCGCAATGACGCGCCGATCCGGATTGGCTCGTGGACACCTGAAAACTACGACCAGAAATTTCGCGGACCGGTGACTGCGACGCAGGCGCTTGCCGAATCCCTGAACACGATTGCTGCCCAGCTGGTCATGGAAGTCGGACCCGATCAGGTGATCAAGCTCGCACATCGGATGGGTATCGAATCCGGCCTGCAGAATAATGCCTCGATCGCGCTCGGGACCTCGGAAGTCTCGCTCCTCGAACTGACGGCGGCCTATGCGCCTTTCATGAACGGCGGCTATAAGGCGACGCCGCATATCGTTCGACGCATATCCAAGGCCGATGGCAGCCTGCTCTACGAGAACAATTATCTCGAGCCGCCGAAGGTGCTGAACGACGGGGTGGTGGCGATGATGAACGCGATGATGCGCGATGTCATCGATCACGGCACGGGAAAGAACGCACGGCTTTCCGGATGGGAAGCAGCGGGCAAGACGGGCACGACGCAATCCTTCCGCGATGCGCTGTTCGTCGGCTATACGAGCAACCTGACCACGGGCATCTGGTTCGGCAATGACGACGGTCAGTCGATGAAGAAGGTGACCGGCGGCGGGCTTCCGGCCAAGGCCTGGCATGACTTCATGAAGGCGGCGCATCAGGGTCTAGCGCCGGCCCCGCTGCCGGGCGGGGACTTCATCGAGCCGGCACCTGCGGAAGACCCAATGACGATCGGCACCATCATCTCCGACGTATTGCAGGGTGGCGGCGAAGAGCGGTATTCAGGCGATCCCGTCTACGCCGAAGACTATCCTGCAGGTCCCGTTCCATCCCAGGATGTCACTGGCTCTGCAGGCCCCATACCGCCGGGCGAGGTCGGCGGAGGGCAAGGCACGCGCCGAACCACCCTGCTCGACTTGATCCTGGGACAATAAGGGCCACATGAGGACGGCGAGATGCCGTCGGCCTGACGCAAGGCCGCGACTCTAGTATAGCAGGTCTGTCAAGGACCGAGGGGTGCGGCAAAGCCCATGAAAACGCTGCACCAATCTGTTCTTTTTTACCGGTTTCCAGCGGATATCCAGCCTTGCAGTCAGAAATTCCGCTTCTTATATACGCGACATAACCGCAGCGGCGCTGCAGTGTATCCCAGACCATCCACGTCGAGGGGCTGTCAGGAATGCCTGATTGGGGTTCCGACGGCCTGCTTCAAGGAGAATATGACATGGCAAAAGTAATCGGTATCGACCTTGGAACGACCAATTCCTGCGTCGCCGTCATGGACGGCAAAGATGCAAAGGTCATCGAGAATTCGGAAGGCGCACGCACCACGCCGTCCATGGTTGCGTTTTCGGACGATGGCGAACGCCTCGTCGGCCAGCCGGCCAAGCGCCAGGCTGTCACCAACCCGACCAACACCCTGTTCGCCGTCAAGCGCCTGATCGGTCGTCGCTACGAAGATCCGACCGTCGAGAAGGACAAGGGCCTCGTGCCTTTCCAGATCGTCAAGGGTGACAATGGCGACGCCTGGGTCGAAGCCCAGAACAAGGGTTATTCCCCGTCGCAGATCTCGGCCATGATCCTCCAGAAGATGAAGGAAACGGCTGAAGCCTATCTCGGCGAGAAGGTCGAAAAGGCCGTCATCACCGTTCCCGCATACTTCAACGACGCGCAGCGCCAGGCCACCAAGGATGCCGGCCGCATTGCGGGTCTTGAAGTGCTGCGCATCATCAACGAGCCGACAGCAGCAGCTCTCGCCTATGGCCTGGACAAGACCGAAGGCAAGACGATCGCAGTCTACGACTTGGGCGGCGGCACCTTCGATATCTCGGTTCTGGAAATCGGCGATGGCGTCTTCGAAGTGAAGTCGACCAATGGCGACACCTTCCTCGGCGGTGAAGACTTCGACATGCGTCTCGTCGAATATCTTGCAGCCGAGTTCAAGAAGGATCAGGGCATCGACCTGAAGGGCGACAAGCTTGCCCTGCAGCGCCTGAAGGAAGCCGCCGAAAAGGCAAAGATCGAGCTGTCGTCCTCGCAGCAGACCGAAATCAATCTGCCCTTCATCACGGCTGATGCTTCGGGTCCGAAGCACCTGACGATGAAGCTGACCCGCGCCAAGTTCGAAAGCCTGGTCGACGACCTCGTCCAGCGCACGATCGCACCGTGCAAGGCAGCCCTCAAGGATGCCGGCGTCTCTGCAGCCGATATCGACGAAGTCGTTCTCGTCGGCGGCATGAGCCGCATGCCAAAGGTCCAGGAAGTCGTAAAGCAGCTGTTCGGCAAGGAGCCGCACAAGGGCGTCAACCCGGATGAAGTGGTTGCTCTTGGCGCCGCCATCCAGGCCGGCGTTCTGCAGGGCGACGTCAAGGACGTTCTGCTGCTCGACGTGACCCCGCTGTCGCTCGGCATCGAAACGCTCGGTGGTGTCTTCACCCGTCTGATCGATCGCAACACGACGATCCCGACGAAGAAGAGCCAGACCTTCTCGACCGCCGAAGACAACCAGCAGGCCGTCACCATCCGCGTATCGCAGGGCGAGCGCGAAATGGCTCAGGACAACAAGCTGCTGGGCCAGTTCGACCTGGTTGGTCTGCCGCCGTCGCCGCGTGGCGTTCCGCAGATCGAAGTTACCTTCGATATCGACGCGAACGGCATCGTCCAGGTTTCGGCCAAGGACAAGGGCACCGGCAAGGAACAGCAGATCCGCATCCAGGCCTCCGGTGGTCTGTCCGACGCCGACATCGAAAAGATGGTGAAGGACGCCGAAGCCAATGCCGAGGCCGACAAGAAGCGTCGCGCCGTGGTCGAAGCCAAGAACCAGGCCGAAAGCCTCGTTCACTCCACCGAAAAGTCGGTCAGCGAGTATGGCGACAAGGTTTCGGAAACCGATCGCAAGGCGATAGAGGATGCGATTGCTGCCCTCAAGGGCGCCATCGAAGCCTCCGAGCCTGATGCCGACGACATCCAGGCCAAAACCCAGACCCTCATGGAAGTTTCCATGAAGCTGGGCCAGGCCATCTATGAAGCCCAGCAGGCCGACGGCGGTGCAGGCGACGCAGATGGTGGCCAGGACGACAACGTCGTCGACGCCGACTATGAAGAAGTGAAGGACGAAGACGCGAAGAAGTCGGCCTGATGCAGGGCCACTTCGGACGCCGTTCCAAGACCTGGCTGGCCTTCGGGCCAGCCGCATTTTCGTTGATTCTGGCGACCGGTGCCGTGGCACAGGACAGGGGGCAGGTCAGCGCCGTTCACCGCCAGGTGAGCGCCGCCGAGGCCGGTGTGGCCAAGGCGATTTCCGCGAAGGACAGCAATACCCTTTCCCGCATCGGCAACGATCTCGGCAAGATCATCGAAGCTGCGCTTCAGAGGCGTGAGAACGGTGGCGAGGTAACTTCCTGCGACATGGCTGCGCATTCGCTGGCCTTTGCAGCCGTGACGTCCGCAGACGGGCTGATCAGCAAAGGCGAAGCGCGCAAGCTCTTGATGCAGGATGCGATCTCGGCTGCGTCCGACTTCCAGAAAGACATGCAGGCCTGTGACAAGCAGGCCGGCAAGGCGACGGGCAGCCACACGAGCGTTGGGAAAGCTTTGAGAGCTTTGTAATACAATGGCAAAAGCAGATTTCTACGAGACCCTCGGCGTGGGCCGGACGGCGGATGAGAAGGAGCTGAAAAGCGCCTTCCGCAAACTGGCCATGAAATACCACCCGGACAAGAACCCAGGTGACGAAGAGGCCGAGAAAAAGTTCAAGGAACTCAACGAGGCCTATGAAACTCTAAAGGATCCGCAGAAGCGCGCAGCTTATGACCGCTTCGGCCACGCAGCCTTCGAACAGGGCGGCATGGGCGGTGGTGGCTTTGGTGGCGGCGGCGGTTTTGCCGGCGGCGGCTTCTCCGACATCTTCGAGGACATCTTCGGCGAGATGATGGGCGGCGGGCGTGGCGGACGCGCGCGTTCGACCGGCGGCCGCGAACGCGGTGCCGACCTGCGCTACAACATGGAGATCAGCCTCGAAGAAGCCTTCACCGGCAAGACGGCCCAGATCCGGGTTCCGACCTCGATCACCTGTGACGTCTGCACGGGTTCAGGCGCAAAGCCGGGCACGCAGCCCAAGACCTGCACGACCTGTCAGGGCTCTGGCCGCGTCCGTGCGGCCCAGGGCTTCTTCTCGATCGAGCGGACGTGCCCGACCTGTCACGGTCGCGGCCAGACCATCTCTGATCCCTGCACCAAGTGCCACGGCCAGGGCCGTGTTACCGAAGAGCGCTCACTTTCGGTCAGCATTCCCTCTGGTATCGAGGACGGCACGCGCATCCGCCTGCAGGGCGAAGGCGAAGCCGGGTTGCGCGGTGGTCCCTCAGGCGACCTCTACATCTTCCTGTCGGTGAAGCCGCACGAGTTCTTCCAGCGCGACGGGGCAGACCTTTACTGCTCCGTGCCGATCTCGATGACGACGGCAGCGCTCGGCGGGACCTTCGACGTGGTGACGCTGGATGGGACGAAGTCGCGTGTGACGGTTCCAGAGGGCACCCAGCCCGGTCGGCAGTTCCGGCTGAAGGGCAAGGGCATGCCGGTGCTGCGCTCGACACAGGTCGGTGATCTCTACATTCAGATCCAGATCGAGACGCCGCAGAAGCTGACCAAGCGTCAGCGCGAGTTGCTGCAGGAATTCGAGCAGCTGTCGTCGAAGGAGAACAATCCGGAATCGACGGGCTTTTTTGCCCGGATGAAGGATTTCTTCGATACGCTCAGCGACTGAGCGAGCGATCGTCAGCGACAAGATTTGCAAGGGGCGGTCCGACAGGGGCCGCCCCTTTTTGCATGAAGTCAGGCCAGCAGACGCGGCTGGCGCAGGATGAACCAGGCAAAGTGCCTGTGGATCGCGGGTGCGATGCCATAGACGATAGACAACACCATGATCGGCGCCAGAAGTGCCGTGCGAGCCCAGATCGGCCATCCCTCGGTCAGCGGCATGAGGACGTAGAGAATGCCGGTGACGAAGGGATAGATGACGAGCAGCATCAGCAGGGCAAGGCGATGCTTAGACGGTGTTGGGCGGGATGCAGACGAATTCGACATGGGAGGCTCCATTAGAACGGTACGTTCCGTTTATATTGAAACGGGCCGTTTCGTTCAATAGATTTTTCTGCTAGAGGAATTGCAGAGGAGTACAGCCTGTGACGATGACTGCACCTGACATCACAAAGCGCACATCGATCGGCGCACAGCGGAACCCGGCCAGCGAGGACGCCATCCTGACGGCAGCGGCCGAGATCCTGCGTGAAGGCGGGTTATCCGCCTTCTCGATCGAAGCGGTGGCGCGACGGGCCAAGGCCGGAAAGCCGACGATCTATCGCTGGTGGCCCTCCAAGGCCGCACTGCTGCTCGATGTCTATCACAGACAAAAGGGCGAGACCTTCTATGCGGACACCGGCAACACACGCGAGGACCTCATCGTCTTTCTCGAAACCCTGCTCGGCTTCTGGAAGACGAGTGCTGGAGAAGTTTTCCGCTCGATCATCGCCGAGGCACAGAGCGATCCGGCGGCTCTGGAGGCGCTGCGCGACTACGCAGTGACGCGCTGCCGGGCAAGCGGCGTGATCCTGGAGCGGGGCGTGGCGCGCGGTGATATCCGCTCCGGCCTCGACATCCCACTCGTCATGGAACTGTTCTCAAGCTTCTGCTGGCAGCGGCTGCTGACCGGTCGGCTCAACCCGTCACGCGATCAGATAGCACACATCGTCGATGCCGTGCTGACCGGCTTTGCGACGACAGGTCGTGACGCTCAGTAATGCGGCGGGCGGGTGATGGCCGGGGCTTCCAGGCCCTGCTCTTCCAGGGACAGGAAGCGCTCCGTGAGCCGATCCAGCTTGGCCCGGGCCTGTTCGACCACCTTCCATTGCTCGGTCAGCTGGTCCGACAGTTCCTCGATGACCCGCGTCTGATGGGCGACGGTCTCTTCCAGACGTGTGATGCGCTCGTCCTGCGTGTCCATGATCTTCTCCATCGTCTCTCAAGCGGCCTAGATGCCGCAAGACGTACGCCCCGTCAAACGTGGCGCTGAAGGCATCGGATCAGCGCTGCTTCTTCTTGCGATACGGCATGGTCATGACGGCAGAGGCGGTCACGGCCGCGGCAAAGATCAGCGCCAGGGGCACGGCCATCATGATCGTCGGAAGCACGGGGTGGCTGGAGCGCGAGAGCGAGGTGCCAAGGCCGCCGAGGTCGAGCCAGACGATGGCAAAAGCGACCAGGAAACCGATTGCTGCACCGAGCGATGCGTTGAGGGCAAGAAAGCCGAGCATCTCCCAGTGGTCGCGTCGGGCTTCTTCGGGGGTCAGATCATCGGAATGCTGGGACATGGCCTGAGCTCCAGGGCGGCGGCAATGCGACAAAACTAACACGTCTGGAAAAGAGTTTCATGTCGCCAAGCGCCGCACACCTCGGCAAATTCCGGAAAGCGCGCTTGCGCCTTGCCTTCACGGCACATTCGGCCTAGCTCAAGGCGACAGCGAATCCGACCGATGACCCAGAAGACACAGATCCAGCGGCTCAAACTCACAGACTTCCGCAACTATGCGCAGGCAGGCCTTGCGCTGGACGGACGGCATGTGGTGCTGGTCGGCGACAACGGGGCCGGCAAGACCAACTTCATGGAAGCGATCTCCTTCCTCTCACCCGGGCGTGGCCTGCGCCGTGCGGTACTCTCCGACATTCCGCGTCTTGGCGCCTCCGGAAGCTTCACCGTCTTTGCCGCCATCGAGGGCATGGCCGGCGAGGCCGATATCGGCACCGGCACGGAGACCACGGAGGAAGGCAACCTCGTCCGGCGTCTCCGGATCAATGGCGGCCCGGCAAAGTCGGTCGATGAGCTCACCGACCACCTGCGCATCCTCTGGCTGACGCCGGCCATGGATGGGTTGTTCACCGGCTCCTCTTCCGACAGGCGCCGGTTCCTTGATCGGCTGGTTCTCTCCCTCGACCCAGCGCATGGACGACGTGCCAGCGATTTCGAGCGCGCCATGCGCAGCCGCAACAAGCTGCTTTCGGAAGGGCGCTTCGATCCGACCTGGCTTTCCGGCATCGAGCAGCAGATGGCAGCGCTGGGCGTTGCCATGGCGGCCGCACGGCGCGAGATGCTGGGATTGCTCTCCGGCCTGATCGAGGCGGACAGGGAAACCTCCGCCTTTCCATCGGCCTCGCTCGCCCTGACCGGTTTTCTCGATGACTTGGCCGACCTGCCGGCCTTTGAGTTCGAAGAGCGCTATATCGAGATCCTCGCACAATCCCGCCATCGGGATGCGGCAGCCGGCCGGACATTGGATGGACCGCACCGCGCGGATCTCATGGTCCGACATATCGAAAAGGACATGGACGCCGAGCGCTGCTCAACGGGGGAGCAGAAGGCTCTCCTCATCGGGCTGGTGCTTGCTCATGCGCGACTGGTTGCCACGATGACGGGCTTTGCGCCGATCCTGCTGCTCGACGAGATCGCCGCACATCTCGACGAGGGCCGGCGGGCATCGCTCTTTGCCCGCATCGATGCACTCGGCGGCCAAGCTTTCATGACGGGCACGGACAGAGCGATGTTCTCTGCACTGGGCGACCGGGCGCAGTTCGTCACCGTGACAGATGGGCAGATCGATGCGTGAGTGCGCTTTTCATCTCCATTCTCGGGTGGCAAGGTAGACCCATGGACCCGCTCTCGCCCGAAGAACTCTCCCGCTATCACCGCCATATCCTGCTGCCAGAAGTGGGCGGCCATGGGCAGCAACTGCTCAAAGCCGCGCGCGTGCTGGTGATCGGCGCTGGCGGTCTTGGCTCACCGGTGCTGCAATATCTGGCGGCGGCTGGCGTCGGCACGCTCGGGATCGTTGATAACGACGGGGTGTCGCTCTCCAATCTCCAGCGGCAGGTTATCCATGACACGGGCACGCTGGGTGAAAAGAAGACCGAAAGCGCGGCCCAGGCTATTGCGCGGCTCAACCCCCATTGCCGTGTCGTGAGATACGAGCAGCGGTTCGATACTGACTTCGCGCGCGATTACCTGCCGCGCTTCACCCTGCTGATCGACGGATCCGACAATTTCTCGACGCGCTATGCGGCAGGGGATGCCGCCGAACTTGCGAAGGTGCCGCTGGTGACAGGCGCTGTCGGTCGCTTCGACGGAACTGTGACAGTGTTGAAACCTTATGAGAGCGGGCCGGATGGGATGGCGTATCCGCGCTATACCGATCTCTTTCCCGAGCCACCGCCAGAGGGCCTGATACCGGCCTGCGCAGAAGCTGGCGTCATCGGCGCGTTGACGGGGGTGATCGGCACCTTGATGGCGATGGAGGCAATCAAAGTGATCACCGGGATCGGCGAGCCATTGGTCGGACGGCTGTTGATGTATGATGGGCTTGCGGCCCGTTTCGATACCATCCGCTACAAACGCCGGGCATGAACATGAGCATCGTCATCCGTCAGATCGATCAGAGCTATTCGCATTACGAGGAACTGCTGGCGCTAATCATGGCGTCCTTCGCCTATATGGACGGCGTGATCGACCCGCCCTCCTCCGCGCATCGCCTGACCATCGGCTCCATGAAAGACAAGGCTCGTGACGAGATCGGCTTGATCGCCGAACTGAACGGAAACCTCGTGGGCTGCGCCTTTCTGCGTCCTGAACCGGAATTTCTCTATCTCGGCAAGCTCGCGGTTGCCGCAGAGGCGCAAGGCAAGGGGATCGGTGGCCGACTGCTGGCCGAGGGCGAGGCGATCGCCCAACGCTTAGGCAAACGGGCGCTGCGGCTAGAGACCCGGATCGAACTGACCGGGAACCATGAGCGGTTCGGCGCCTGGGGATTCGTCAGAACCGCCGAGAAGAGCCATGCCGGCTATGACCGCCCGACCTATATCGAGATGCAGAAGCGACTGACCTGACGCGGCTCAGTTGCGGCTCGGCAGCACCCTGTTCGGCGGGCGGTGGCCGTCGAAATAGGTTCTGATGTTGATGATGACCTTATCGCCCATGTCGATGCGGCCTTCGATCGTCGCCGAACCGGTATGCGGCAGGAGCACGACCTTGCCCTCGTTGGCGAGCTTGACCAGCTTCGGGTTGACCGCGGGCTCGTTCTCGAACACGTCGAGACCAGCACCGGCGATCTTGCCGGCGCGCAGGGCTTGAACCAGTGCATCCTCATCGATGATGTCGCCGCGCGCCGTGTTCACGACGTAGCTCGTCGGCTGCAACAGCGCCAGACGACGGGCCGAGAGCAGATGGAAGGTCGCTGGCGTCGAGGGGCAGTTGACCGATACGATATCGACGCGGGCGAGCATCTGGTCGAGGCTGTCCCAATAGGTCGCCTCCAACTCGTCCTCAGTTGCCGGACTGACCCGCTTGCGGTTGTGATAATGGATCGACAGGCCGAAGGCCTTGGCACGGCGGGCAACGGCCGTGCCGATGCGGCCCATTCCGATGATGCCGATGCGCTTGCCCCAGATTCGGCGTCCGAGCATCCAGGTGGGCGACCAGCCTTCCCATTCGCCCGGCTTATCCATCAGCACGCGCGCACCCTGCACGAGTCGGCGCGGAACGGCGAGAATCAGCGCCATGGTCATGTCGGCCGTGTCTTCGGTGAGAACATTCGGCGTGTTGGTGACGGTGATGCCCTTCTTCGCCGCGGCATCGATGTCGATATGATCCGTACCGTTCGAGAAGCTGGCGATGAGCTTCAGCTGCGGGCCGGCCTCCGCAATCAGGGCTGCATCGATTCGGTCGGTCACCGTCGGGACCAGCACATCTGCCGATTTGATGGCGGCGATCAATTCTTCGCGCGTGCGCGGTTTGTCATCGACATTCAACTCGGCATCGAAGAGCTCGCGCATGCGCGTTTCCACGGCATCGGGCAGTTTCCGCGTGATATAGACCTGGGGTCTTTTCCTGTTCGTCATGGGCCGGATCGATGCCTTCTTCAGAACTCATTAACCAAGTCGCGGGATACTTCGCTTCTCAGGAAGGCAATTTCTACCAAACCCGTCGGCGAAGACAAACAAAACTCGTCGGATGGCGGCGGATTTGTCCCTGATACGCGCGACGCGTCTCGGGGTGGTCAGAAAGCCCTTCATTTCTACAGCTTAGCCCGGAATGACCATGTTTCATAATCTGTGCCGCGTCAGCATTGCATTCAGCGTTCTTGCGCTGTCTCTCGTGGCCGGCCCGATCGCCGGTCATGCGCAATCCACGACCAAGGGTTCGAGCGGGCTGCCGCTGCCGCGCTTCGTCAGTCTGAAGGCTGAAAGAGTGAACCTGCGAATCGGTCCGAGCACCGACTACGCCGTCTCTTGGCGCTACATGAAATCCGGCTTGCCGGTCGAAATCATCCGCGAATACGAGAACTGGCGGCAGATCCGCGACGCCGACGGCACCGAGGGCTGGGTGAACCAGACCCTGCTTACCGGCGAGCGGACGGCGGTTGCCGCCCCGTGGATGCGCGGCAATGGCGACAGTGTCTATGTCATGATGCGCCGCGATTCGAACTCGTCGGCTCAGGTCATTGCCAAGCTCGAGCCGGGTGTCGTGCTCCGGCTCAGGGAGTGCAACGGCAACTGGTGCCAGGCCGAGACCAGCGGCGTCAGCGGCTGGATCTCCCAGAACGAGATCTGGGGCGCTTATCCGGGCGAGGCCTTTAAATGAGGCCGATCGCCGAGGCACCCTTCTCAAGTGACATCATCGGTCGCGGTCCGATCTGCTGGATGACAACGCCCGCCGCATAGCAGCCAAGATGGCCGCAATCCTCGAAGCTTCGACCATTCGTGTAGCCATAGAGGAAGCCAGACGCGAAGAGGTCGCCGGCTCCGGTCGTATCGACCACCGTCTCCACCTTCGTCGCGGGCACGCGGATGCGCTGCTCCCCCTTGACGATGACCGCACCCTGATCGCCCATGGTGACGGCGGCCAGCTTGCAATCCTTCGAGATCAGATCAAGCGCGCGGGCGAAATCGTCCGTTTCGTAGAGAGACAGGGCTTCCTGCTCGTTGGCGAAGACGATATCGACGGTGCCGGAACGCATCAGATCGAGGAATTCGGCGCGGTAGCGGCCGACGCAGAAGCTGTCGGAGAGCGTCATCGACATCTCCCGGCCTGCCTCATGGGCAATGCGGGCGCAGTCGAGGATCGCCTGCTTGGCGCGCGGCGGATCCCAGAGATAACCCTCGAAATAGGTCACCTTGGATTTGGCGACGACCTCGGGCTCGACATCTTCGGGGCCGAATTCGACGCAGGCGCCGAGATAGGTGTTCATCGAACGCTCGCCGTCTTCAGTGACGAAGATCATGCTGCGGGCCGTCGGCGGCTGACTGCCGAGCGGACGGGTCTCGAAATGGACGCCCTGGGCGCGGATGTCATGAGTGAAGATCTCGCCGAGCTGATCTTCTGCCACCTTGCCGAAATAGGCGGCCTTGCCGCCGAAATTGGCAATGCCGGCCGCCGTGTTGCCAGCGCTGCCGCCGGAGGCTTCCACAGCCGGCCCCATCATGCCGTAGAGCCGTTCGGCACGCTCGGCGTCGATCAGGTTCATTGCGCTTTTGGTAATGGCATTGTCGATCAGAAACTGGTCGTCGCAGCGAGAAATAATGTCGACGATGGCGTTGCCGATCGTCAGGACATCGAACTGGCTCATGAGGTCCGGGGCTCCGTTTGCTTGGCCTGACGGTCATAGCCGTTTTTCCGCCGATGGGAAGGGAAAAGCAGGCCGACGTCATCTCGTCGTTACATCAGGCGGGTATGAAAACCGCCGTAGATGACCATCTCCCCTGGTCTCTCCACCGGACCATGACGGTTCCGTGCGGGAAAGCCGACCACGGATGTACTGGCGGCAGATCCCACCCCGGTGTGGCCGGGCGTCGAAGCAGGCTTTTCGCCTGCTTTTGTCGTTTCTGATGGATTGGCCGGGCGCGGCAAGAGGCCTAAGAAGGGCTTTCTTGCCATGACGAGTCGATTTTCATGACCACCGTTGCCCAGGACGTCCTTCCCATATTCATACTCATTCTCTTCGGCTGGGCGCTCGTCCGGTTGAAGATCCTGACCGCCGAGATCGGTGACGGGTTGGGCGACTTCGTGTTCAAGGTCGCGGTGCCGCTCCTCCTGCTTCGGACGATCGCCAATGCCGACTTCCACGGCGCCTCGCCGTTCCGGCTGTGGATCGCCTATTTCTCCGGAGTCCTGATTACCTGGATCGTCGGCCATCTTTTGGCAACGCGCGTCTTTGGACGCGACCAGAAGGTCGGCGTGCTCGCAGGCGTTTCCGCATCCTTTGCCAACAATGTCTTCATCGGACTGCCGCTGGTCGAACGCACCGTCGGACCGGAAGGGATCGTCGCCATGTCGATTCTGCTCGCCGTGCATCTGCCGCTGATGATGATCGCCGGCGTTCTGGCGATGGAGCGGGCAGAGCAGAGAAGCGGAGGACGCAAGGCCGCTGGTGTGCTCGCGGTTTCCAAACAGGTGGGTGGCAATCTGGTGCGCAATCCGCTGATCATCGGTCTTGCCGGCGGGGTTTTGCTGCAGCTTCTCGGCACGCCCGTTCCGGCGTTGATCGACGGCATCGTCGCTCAGGTGGCCGGCATGGCAGCCCCGGCAGCGCTGATTTCGCTCGGCATGACGCTGAACAAATACGGGATGGCAGGCAATGTCAGGATCGCGACGGGTATCTCGCTCCTGAAGCTCGGCCTGATGCCGGCAGTTGTCTGGCTCGCGTCCACGCTGCTCGGCCTCTCCCCGCAATGGACGGCGGCACTCGTTCTGACGTCCTCCGTTCCGACAGGCATCAACGCCTGGCTGATCGCAAACCGCTTCGGTGTCGGCCAGGGACTGGCGGCCTCGGTCATTACTCTCTCGACTGCCGCCGGCGTGGCGACCGTCTCGCTTTGGGCGCTGCTCCTGCTCTGACGCTCAAAAAACAAAACGCCCGGCCAACAAGGGCCGGGCGCAGTCTTCAAACTGTCAAAGCCTAGAGGCGATGACGATCAGGGCGTTGCAGGCTGTGCTGGTGCAGGCTCAGCCGGGGCAGCATCAGCCGGAGCCTCAGGGGCGGCATCTGCAGGAGCAGCATCAGCCGGAGCTTCGGCAGGAGCGGCGTCGGCAGGGGCATCCGCAGGTGCAGCGGCGTCTTCGGCCGGAGCAGCATCGGCAGGCGCGGCAGCATCTTCAGCCGGAGCAGCATCTTCAGGCGACGGCAGCGGAACCGGGCTGTCGGCCATGGTGTGCAGATAGAGGATCACGTTGGCGCGCTCGGCATCCTGCTTCAGGCCGGCAAAACCCATAGATGTGCCAGGAATATGCTGCTTGGGAGCGAGGAGGAATTCGTTCAGGTGGTCCCACGTCCAGAGCTCGCTGCCGCCCTGCGAGAATTCCCGGATAGCAGCAGAATAGCTGAAGCCTTCATGCGAGGCGATGGGACGGTCGACAAGGCCATAGAGGTTCGGGCCAACCTTGTTGGCGCCGCCCTTGTCGACGGTGTGACAGCTCGCGCACTTCCTAAAAGACGATTCACCCGCGGCTGCATCGGCGCTGGCAAGCAGGACTGCGATGGGAGTGGCGGCGACTTCCGGTGCTGCGTCAGCCGGAGCGGCTTCTTCGGCCACGATGGCGAAGCCTTCCTGCTCAGGCGCTTCAGAATGGAATATCCCTTCCGATGCGATTGACACAGACATCAGGACGAAGACGGTGCCGAGAAAGGCACCCACGCCCATGTTGGTATAAGAGTTCATCTGCAAAGCTCCCCGTGCAGCCGGCCGATGAGCAACCGGACGATCTTGAAATCGCGCGGAACCTATGTCTTTTGCATAACACTTGCAACACGATTATGGTCCCGCGGCTGGGACTATTTGACACTTCTGTATGGGGATTTGAAGGGGTTATGGACATGAATGAAGGCGGAGCCGCCAAAACCCTGGTCCTGATCCCGGCACGCATGGCGTCCACCCGTCTTCCGGACAAGCCGCTGGCCGATATCGCAGGTCTGCCGATGATCGTGCAGGTCGCGAAGCGGGCCCAGGAGGCGGCAGTCGGGCGAATCATCGTCGCTGTCGATGACCAGAGGGTCTTCGATGCCGTCAAGGCAGCAGGGTTCGAAGTGGTCATGACGCGCGGCGATCACCAGTCCGGTTCGGATCGCATCTACGAGGCGTTGACGAAGATGGACCCCGACGGCGTGGCCGAGATCGTGATCAACGTTCAAGGCGATCTGCCGACAATCGATGCGCAGACCATCCGCGCGGCGCTCGAGCCGCTCAAAGATCCTGCAGTCGACATCGCAACTCTCACCGTCGAAATCGCGGACGAGCAGGAGAAGACGAACCCGAACGTGGTCAAGGTGATCGGCTCGCCGCTTTCCGAGGACAGGCTGCGGGCGCTCTATTTCACGCGTGCGACTGCGCCCTACGGTGCAGGCCCGCTTTATCACCATATCGGGCTCTATGCCTATCGGCGCGCCGCGCTCGAACGCTTCGTTACTCTGCGCCCGTCCACGCTCGAGAGGCGGGAATCACTCGAACAGCTTCGAGCGCTGGAAGCCGGCATGCGGATCGATGCCCAGATCGTGAAAACCGTGCCGCTCGGCGTCGACACGCCCGCCGACCTTGAAAAAGCACGCCGTATTCTTTCCGCATCCTACTCAAACGCAGGACACTGATCCCTTGGCACCGACGAACAAGATTTCCTTCCAGGGCGACTACGGCGCCAATTCCGACATGGCCTGCCGCGACATGTTCCCCAAAATGGAGCCGCTGCCCTGCCCGACCTTCGAGGATGCCTTCGTGGCGCTGGAGACGGGAGAAGTGGATCTGGCGATGATCCCGATCGAGAACACGCTCGCCGGTCGCGTCGCCGACATCCATTACCTGCTGCCGCTCTCGCGCCTGCATATCGTCGGTGAGTATTTCATGCCGATCCGCTTCCAGCTGATGGTACTGCCGGGCGTCAAGCTGGACGAGATCCGCACTGTCCACAGCCATATCCATGCGCTCGGCCAATGCCGCAAGATCATTCGCAGCCATGGCTGGAAAGCGGTCGTCGCCGGCGATACGGCGGGAGCTGCCAAACTGGTTTCGGAGAAGGGCGACCGCACGATGGCAGCCCTTGCGCCGCGGCTGGCGGCGCCGCTCTACGGGCTCGACATCATCGCCGAGAACGTCGAGGATTCGGAGAACAACGTCACCCGCTTCGTCGTGCTATCCCGCGACGAAGACGAGCCGAAGCGCGTGAGCGACGAAGAGTTGTTCATCACGACGTTCGTGTTCAACGTGCGCAACATTCCGGCAGCCCTCTACAAGGCGATGGGCGGGTTTGCGACGAACGGGGTCAACATGACCAAGCTCGAAAGCTACCAGATCGGCGGCAAGTTCATTGCCACACAGTTCTATGCCGATATCGAGGGGCACCCGGACGATGCGCCGGTGAAGCGGGCACTGGAAGAACTGCGCTTCTTCTCCGAGAAGGTTCGCATCCTCGGCGTCTACAAGGCGCACGAGATGCGCGGCAAGCTCTAATCACTACGGTGGCGGCATAGAGCGTTCCGGCGAAAAGAAGCGCCGGAACGCTCTATTTTTGTTTTCGCGCAATTCCGGCCGCAGAACCGCTACGCACTTTGGCCGGAATTGCTCAGTGCCGCCACTCGTACCAATCCTCGATCAGACGACGGGCGATCGTGCCGTGGATCGGCAGGGTCCTGCCATCGGCTGAACCCTCTGACAGCATCCGGCCAATCTCGTCGCGGGTGAACCAGCGGCAGTCTTCGAGTTCGGCGGTATCGAAAGTGATGTCGAAATTCGTCGCCTCACCATAGCAGCCGATCATCAGCTGATGCGGCATCGGCCAGGGCTGCGAGGCGTGATAGCGGACGCGCCCGACGGTGATGCCAGACTCCTCGCGCGTTTCGCGGCGGACTGCGTTTTCGATCGTCTCGCCCGGCTCGACGAAGCCGGCGAGCGAGGAATACATGCCCGCCGGAAAGCGCGGGCTGCGGCCCATCAGGCAGCGATCCTGTTTTTCATCGACCACCAGCATGATGGCGACCGGATCGGTGCGCGGGAAGATCTCGTGGCTACATGCGGCGCATTTGCGCTTGTAGCCGCCGATGAGGGTGTCCATCGTGCCGCCGCAGCGACCGCAAAACTTGTTGTCGGCGTTCCAGCGCAGGAGGCTGAGGGCCTGGGCGACTTCGCCCAAAAGTTCGTCACCGATCAGGGCATCGCGGAAAAGCGCACGGGGGTCGGCGGGCTTGTAGTGCGCGGCGAGCGCTTCCGGGGGAACATTGACGGGGACTGCCAGACGCGGTTCCCCGGAGGCACGGTGGCCGAGCAGAATGGCGTCATCGAAATTCGGCTGGAGATCCGCGAGCTCGTAAGGGGCAAACAGCGGATCGAGAACCTGGCCATCATGCTTCAAGACAAGCTGAGCGCCGGAAAAGGCGAGGATATGCATGCCCTCGACCTTGAGTGCCTGTTCAAGCGAGGTCTCGTCGCGATGTTCGCTGTCACGGTCGAGCTTGTTGCCGGAAAAGGCCGTGAGTTCGCTGGGTTCAAGATGGGGGGCACGATTGAGGAAAATGGAATTCTTCATTGGAATGCTTCAAGTATCCTGTGCTTCATCGCCTCGAAGGCCTTTTCCTCATAGGGGACAGACTGGCCAAAGCCCCAGATGGGGCCGGGCCAGTTCGGATCATTCTCGCTGCGTGCGACGACATGCACGTGAAGCTGGCGCACGATATTGCCGATGGCGGCGATGTTGATCTTGTCGGCACCGGTCATCTTCTTCAGCGCCGTCCCGACCGTCACCTGCTCGAATGTCAGGAGCGCCTGATCGAGCGGGGTCAGGTCGAAGATCTCTGAGACATCAGGACGTTGCGGCACGAGGATAAGCCAGGGCCAGCGACTGTCCCTCGCCAGCCTCAGGTCACAGAGGCCGAGCTTCAGGATCGACTCGCTGTCCCTCGCGAGGCGGTCATCCAGGACGAATGGCTGCAAGGCGTTTTCTCCCTCACGTTTTCTGCGAGACTAGCAGTTTTTTTTTGGCTTGGCTTGCATTTGGCGACGTAATTGCCGATATGTCTCCTTGGGAGGTTGGTGGTGGACGAGCCACTCGCCAACCGGGTCAGGTCCGGAAGGAAGCAGCCCCAACGAGCACGGCACGGGTCATCGTGCCAGCCTCCCACCTCATCTTCATTTCCGGCCCCTGTTTCAACACGGGCCGTGCCATGCCCGGAAGCGGGCGAACGGGGAAGCTGGCAGCGCGATGAGCGAATTGGAGCCGACAGCAGAGGCCACGCCCGCCCCCGGCGGCTACCGCGTTCTCGCCCGCAAATATCGCCCCAAGGATTTCACGGACCTGATGGTCGGCCAGGAGCAGATGGTGCGGACCCTGACCAATGCGTTCGAGACCGGCCGCATTGCCCAGGCCTATATGCTGACCGGCGTGCGCGGGGTGGGCAAGACCACGACGGCGCGCATTCTGGCGCGCGCACTCAATTACAAGACGCCCGAGATCGACAAGCCGACGATCGACCTTCGCATCCCCGGCGAACATTGCCAGGCGATCATGGAAGGCCGACATGTCGACGTGATCGAGATGGACGCCGCCTCGCATACCGGTATCGATGATATCAGAGAGATCATCGAGCAGGTGCGCTACCGCCCGGTTTCGGCGCGCTACAAGGTCTACATCATCGACGAAGTGCACATGCTGTCGACGGCGGCCTTCAACGGGCTGTTGAAGACGCTGGAAGAGCCGCCGGAGCATGTGAAGTTCATCTTTGCGACGACAGAAATCCGCAAGGTTCCGATCACCGTTCTCTCGCGCTGCCAGCGCTTCGATCTGCGCCGTATCAGTGCGGGCGATCTTGTCGGCCTGTTCTCGACGATCGCATCCAAGGAAGGCATCGAGGCGGACGAAGACGCGCTGGCGATGATTGCGCGCGCGGCCGAAGGCTCGGCGCGTGACGGTCTGTCGCTGCTTGATCAGGCGATCGCCCACGGCAGCGGCGTGGTGCATGCCGATGCCGTGCGCTCCATGCTGGGTCTCGCAGACCGCGCCCGTATCGTCGATCTCTTCGAGCATGTCGTGCGCGGTGATGTGGCAACAGCCCTTTCCGAATTCGGCAGCCAGTATGAAGCGGGTGCGAACCCGACCGTGGTGCTGACCGATCTTGCCGACTTCACCCATCTGGTGACCCGGCTCAAATACATTCCCTCTGCGTCGCAGGATCCTTCGCTTTCCGAAGTCGAGCGCGTGCGGGGCGCCGATCTCGCCGACAGCGTGGCGGTGACGACGCTGTCACGCATGTGGCAGATGCTGCTCAAGGGCATTCCGGAAGCCGAGGCTTCATCGCGACCGGCAGGGGCCGCCGAAATGGTGCTGATCCGACTTGCGCATGCCGCGCATCTGCCCTCGCCCGAGGATGCGGCGCGACGCCTGCTTGAACTTTCCAATGGTGAAGGTGGTGGAGATCGCTCGCCTTCTGCGCCGCGGCCGAATGGCGGCGGTGGTGGGGCCTCGATGGCGATGCGCGTGCAGGCCGTGGGCCAACCCTCGCAGGACAGTGCCCCCCGCCCGGCGATGAGCCAGCCGGTTGCGCATCTGCAGAGCGTGCCGGCTGGTGACGCGCTGCCGCAAGCGATGGAGCGGCGGGAAGCCAGGGCCGAGGAAGCAGTGATCCCAGGCGTCCGCGTAGAGACGCTTGATGATATCGCCGATCTCTGCACCAAGAACCGCGCGCCGGTCCTCAGGGCTCAGCTGCGCCAGTTCGTGCATCTCGTGAAGATCGAGCCGGGCCGGCTGGAAATTCGTCTGGAATCGCAATGCCCACCTACGATCGTCAACGAGCTGAAGATGAAGCTCAGCGAGTGGACGGGCATCACCTGGTGGGTGACGCTGTCCAACGAGGCGGGCGCGCCGACGCTGGTCGAAGTCGAGAAGACAACGCGCGAGGCGCGGCTGGTCGATGCGCGGCAGGATCCTGACGTGGCCGCGATCCTCGCACGCTTTCCCGGCGCCAAGGTGACCGACGTCCGGATCAAGGCGGCCGCCATCGAGGACGACGACATTGTCGCGGCGCCGCCAGCGGCAGCCGAATCCGCCGAAGGCGACATCCTGCCGGGCGACGACATCGAATTCTAGGGCCGAAGGCTCTTCTCGCAGAACACGACAACAATCCAAGGAGACGGTAATGCGCGACATCATGGGCATGATGGGCAAGGTCAAGGAAATGCAGTCCAAGATGGAGAAGATGCAGGAAGAGATTGCTGCGCTCGAAATCGAAGGCAAGTCCGGCGGCGGCATGGTGACCGTTGTTCTCAGCGGCAAGGGCGAGATGCGCAGCCTCAAGATCGATCCGTCGCTCTTCAAGGAAGACGATGTCGAGATTCTCGAAGACCTGATCGTTGCTGCCCACAAGGACGCCAAGGACAAGGGCGAAGCTCAGGCGCAGGAAAAGATGGCGGCACTCACCGCCGGCATCCCGCTGCCGCCGGGGATGAAGTTCCCGTTCTGACAAAAACTGCTGATCGGGTCCGTCAAGGATAGACCCGATCATTCCACGGGTTTTTCCCCTCGCGCAGAAACGCGAGGGTTTCGCGCCAGAAGCCATCCCGATGGCGGGCGTGGAAAAGATCGAAGTGACCGACTTGGGCGAAGCCCAAGTCCTCTGGTGCGAGCAGCACCTTGGTCACTGGCGCGCGGCGATAATAACGCATCGCCCGATCTATCGCCTTCGGCGTCGCGATCTCGTCATCCGACATGGCAACACTGAGGATCGGGCAGGTTGCGGTGGCGAACCGGTCGCGCATGACTTCGGCCGCCTCGCGGGTCAGCCCCTGCTCCGCTCTGCCCTGCTGCAGCCCCCAGCCATAGGCGACCCCCTTCGGCAGATCCTCCAGCCAGCCAAGGCGCTTGCCGGGAAAATGGCCGATTGCAAGAGTGATGACCGGCATCGCGATATGCCATTTCAAAAAGAGCGGCAGGCGGCGGGCCGGCAGATAGTCCCCCCAATAGCCGTATTGCCCACCGACCGAGAGGATAGCCGAGACGCGTCCGACCGCCGGCGAATAGCCGGGCAGGAAACCACCGATGCTGTGGCCGACGACAAGCAGGCGTCCTGTCTTGTCCTCCTGCAAGGCATGGCGCAGGGCCGCGTCAAAATCCTGCTCGCCCCATTGGCGCCAGGTGAAGGTCGACCCTTTGAGGCTTTCGGGACGGGAGAGCCCTATACCGCGATAATCATAGGTGAGGACGGAGAAGCCGTTTTCGGCGAGATAGGCGGCATAGCGGTGATAGTAGCGGGAGTGGACGCCGGTTGCCGGGTTGATGATCACGGTTGTAGATGGAGACGCCCCTTCCAGCCGCCACCAATGACCGGTCAGCCGCACGCCATCGGCTGCGGTCAGCTCTATTCTCCTCGGGTCCATCGCTCCTCCAAGCGGGCGGCATGATGGCGAGAAGTATGGGGCGGGTAAAGCCGGGCGGCTTTACGACCTTTGGCGGAGGCTCACATCTCGCCTGCGCGGATTGCGTCCTTGATCTTGTAGTGGACCGGAGCCGCCATGTAGCGGGCTCGATCGGCGTCGCTCAGCCTGCGGCCGAAGGTCGCCATCATCTCGCGCATCGTCACACGGTCGCCGCTCCAGGGGGTGAACGCGACGGCCTGGCCAGCTTCGATCATGCCGCCTTGAAGCACGCGGGCATAGGCGCCCGGGCGGGCGGCGCGCGTGTAGCGCTTGACGAAGCTGGGCTCGCCCATCTTGGCCGCGAAGGTGGCGCAGGGAATGCGGGCTGAGGTGATTTCCAGGAGCACCTCGCCGATCGCCAACCTGTCGCCGGCTGCCAACATGGCGCTTTCCAGCCCCTCGATCACCAAGTTCTCGCCGAAGGTGCCATAGGGAAGGTCGCGGCCGAGTTCGGCCTGCCACCAGTCGAGATCGATGGAGCCCTCGATATAGACGGCCTGATCAACGCCGCCGTGGTGTTTGCGATTGAGGATCGCGTCGCCGACAAGACCTTCCGCATCGACCATAACAGGGCCCTGGATGGCGAGCTTGTTGATGCCGGTCTTGTATTTCTTCCCCGGCAGGGTCTCGGGTCGACCGAGGCAGACAGCGAGGATTTTCATCTGGAGCGCTCCTTCGGCGATTCCGTTTGGCGTCTATATGGGCTAGAAACGCCGCCATGGCAAAACGAGTCACCGGCCCTGAAATTGAGAAACTGATCCAGCTTCTGGCGAAAGTCCCGGGGCTTGGACCACGCTCGGCACGGCGTGCGGCGCTGCATCTGATCAAGAAGAAGGATCAGCTTCTGGGCCCCCTGGGTCATGCCATGGGCGAGGCCTATGACAAGGTGAAGATCTGCTCCTGCTGCGGCAATGTCGATACGATCGACCCCTGCACCGTGTGCACGGACGTCGCTCGCGACCAGTCCGTCATCATCGTTGTCGAGGATGTCTCCGATCTCTGGGCACTGGAACGGGCGGGCGCGATGAATGCCGCCTATCACGTCCTCGGCGGCACGCTGTCGCCGCTCGACGGCATCGGGCCCGATGATCTCAACATCAAGGGGCTGATCGACCGGGTGGCCAAAGGCGGGATCCGCGAGATCATTATCGCTGTGAATGCCACTGTCGAGGGGCAGACCACAGCACACTATATAACCGACCACCTGGTAGGGCTCGACGTGAAAATCACGCGGCTTGCCCATGGCGTGCCCGTCGGGGGCGAACTGGACTATCTGGACGAGGGAACATTGTCTGCGGCGATCAGGGCCCGGACCACGATCTGACCGCGAGGAAGAACCGATGGCACGCATCCGCAAGCCACTTAAGTGGCTGATGACCACCGTTTCACTGCTGCTGGCCGGGAGTTTGGCAGTACCGGCTGCTGCGGCTTCCCGCAGCGCCGTCGAGGCGCAGTTCCGGCAGTGGATCGCGGGGGATCTCTGGCGCGCCGCTCAGGAAGGCGGGATCAGCAAAGAGGTTTTCGACCGGACGCTTCAGAACGTACAGTTGAATTGGGATCTGCCGGATCTCGTGCCTCCCGGCACTGCGCCGCCGAAGGAGCGAACGCAGAGCCAGGCGGAATTCAGCTCGCCCGCGTCCTATTTCAACGAGAAGCGCCTGCAGGGACTGGCCGCGACCGGGCGGACGCTTGCGAGCCAGCATGCGGCGACGCTCCGCAAGATCGAGGCGACCTATGGTGTCCCCGGCTCGATCATCGTCGCGATCTGGGGGCGCGAGTCAGGTTATGGCCGGGCGAAGCTGCCGCATCCGGCGATCGACGTGCTGGCGACCAAGGCCTTCATGTCGACGCGCAAGCCGATGTTCCAGCAGGAGCTGATTTCGGCCCTGCATATCGTCGAGAGCGGGGATGTCAGTGCCAACAGGCTGATGGGCTCCTGGGCAGGCGCGCTCGGACAGCCGCAGTTCATGCCGGGAAGCTACCTGAGATACGCCGTCGATTTCGACGGCGACGGCAAGCGCGACATCTGGAATTCGGTGCCGGATACGCTGGCATCCATAGCCAACTATCTGGTCAAGAGTGGCTGGCAGAGAGGTCGCGACTGGGGTTACGAGATCACCATTCCCGACGGCGTTTCCTGTGCTCAGGAAGGGCCGGACAGGGCAAAGGCGGTATCCGCCTGGGCAAGCGGCGGGCTGACCCGGATCTCCGGTCGGGCCTTCCCGTCGTCGGAGGCCTCGCAGCCGGCGATGATGCTGGTGCCAGCCGGCACCTATGGTCCGGAATTCCTGGTGACGCCGAATTTCTATGTGCTTAAGGAATACAACAATTCCGATCTGTATGCGCTGTTCATCGGCAATTTGGCCGACCGCATCGCGAGCGGTGGTGGCGCCTTCAGGGCGCCCTGGGGCGATGTCGGCAAGATGCTGCGCTCGGATGTGCTCGCCATGCAGCAAGCCCTGGTCGCTCAAGGCTATGATGTCGGAAAGGTCGATGGCCTGCCCGGCTTCAAGACGCGGCGGTCGCTCGGCGAATGGCAGGCGAAGAACGGAATGAAACCCACCTGCTATCCGAGTGCAGACCTCAAGGCCAAGCTGCGCTGATACCCGCCATTAGTGGTGATCGATGTGCGACTGGTGGAAGACGTCGTCAGCCGGTGGGATTGCCTGACGTTCGATCATCCGGTGGACCTTGGGCGGCCTGTCGCCGCGATGCAGTTCGAGCAGACGATCGGTGATTTCGGCATCGGCCTTGGTGCGCCGCTGGTTGTGGCGAACATAGTCGACCCAGGTCGGCACGTGATAGGTTTCCGTCCAGATGTCAGGGTTTTCCAGGTCGCGCATCAGCGTCCAGTTGCGTGCGCCGTCGCGCAGGCGGATGCGGCGGCGCTCGACCATGATCCTCAGGAATTCCGGAACGTCTTCGTCGGCGATCTCGAAATCGACATGAATGACGATCGGGCCACTGCGCGGGCGGATGTCGAGCTTCAGGGACGGCTCGTTGAAACGGTTGAGCGGATCGAGATCGAGGGTGGCGAATGCGGGCATGGGCAGGAAAAAGCCGATGAAGACGCCTGCTATCATCAACAGGCTTGAAGCCACCAGTGCGTGTCCGGAACCGTAGCTTTCGGCGACACTGCCCCACAGCCAGCTGCCGGTCGCCATGCCGCCGAAGGTGGCGGTCTGATAGAGCGAGAGCGCGCGGCCAACGACCCAGCGGGGAGCCGAGAGCTGGACGACGGTGTTGAACAGGGAAAGCGCCAGGACCCAGCAGGCGCCGGCCACCATCAGCGCCAGTGCCGTGATCCAGACCGAGGCGCTGATCCCCGTGACACCAGCGGCAACGGCAAAGCCGGCGAAGGCGGCGCGGACGATATCCTCGCTCGACAGGAGTTCGCGGGCGCGCTGGTTGGCGAGCGCACCGAAGATGGCACCGAGGCCGAAGGCGCCGAGCAGGCCGCCGAAGGTGAGCGGGCCACCGGCCAACTGGTCGCGGGCGACGATCGGCAGCAGCGAGAGAATTGCCGTTGCCGTGAGGCCGAAGACAAAGCCGCGGAAGAGCACCTTGCCGAGATTGGGTGACATGGCGACATAGCGCAGGCCGGCGCCAATCGCGGAGCCCAGCTGCTCGCGGGGAAGCGGGTTTTTCGGGATATTGGGTCGCCAGCGGAAAAGCGCATAGATGATGGCGAAGTAGGAAAGCGTGTTGACGGCGAAGGCGGCTGCCGCTCCGGCGGCGGCGACGATCATGCCGCCGATCGCGGGGCCGACACTGCGGGTGATGTTGAAGCCCATGCTGTTGAGCGAGACAGCAGCCGGCAGATCGGCGCGCGGTACGATGTCGCCGACTGAAGCCTGCCACGACGGGTTGTTGAGCGCGGTGCCACAGCCGATGAGGAAAGTGAAGGCGAGGAGTGCCCAGGGCGTGATTAGATCAAGCAGGGCAAACAGCGTCAGAAGGGCCGAGACCACGATCATGAAGAGCTGGGCGGCGATCATGACGCGGCGTCGATCGAAGCTGTCGGCGATGGCTCCGGCGATCAGGGAGAGCAGCATGATGGGGCCGGTGTTAGAGGCCTGGACCAGCGCTACCATGTTTTCGGAGGTCGAGATCGAGGCCATCATCCAAGCGGCACCAACGCCCTGGATCAGGCCGCCGAGATTGGACGAGATGCTGGCAAGCCAGATCCGGCGATAGGCTTCGTTGCGCAGCGGCAGGAGCGGGGAACGGCTTTCGTGTGTGGACATGTCTTGAACTTCTCTGGCCACAACCATGTTTGGAAACAGCTGCGGCGGGTCAAACCTTGCCTTGCGCAACGCATGGATGGCAAGTTTGTTTTCACCCTTCGGCTAAAAGCTTGCAAAAGCCGGGGCGGTCGGCTATATGAGCTTCAAATTCTTGATCGACAGATGAAGGGTGGGCCCGGAAGGACCCGCTCTTTTTTATTGGCGATCACAGCCAATCGGGAGTAAAACGATTGTCCGAAGACATGCCGAAGCCGGAACTCGGCGAAGCACGGATCATCATCGAGACGGGCCTTGACCGTCGTATCGCAGAGATTATCGAGCCCGTGCTCGTCGCGATGGATTTCAAGCTGGTTCGCGTGCGTATGATGAACCAGAACGGAATGACACTGCAGATCATGGCAGAACGCACCGACGGCACGATGACCGTCGAAGATTGCGAAGCCGTATCGATGGCAGTTTCCCCGGTTCTCGACGTCGAGGATCCGGTGGACAAGGCGTATCATCTGGAAGTGTCGTCGCCGGGCATCGATCGCCCGATGGTTCGCAAGTCGGATTTCAGCCGCTGGCAGGGCCATATCGTGAAGTGCGAGACGTCGATCCTCGTCGACAACCGCAAGCGCTTCCGCGGCAAGATTACCGACGTGAACCAGGACGGCTTTACCCTGGAACGCGATCAGGTGGCCTATGGCGAAGAACCGAAGGTGGTTATCCCCTTCAATACCCTCGCCGAGGCAAAGCTCATTCTGACGGACGATCTGATCCGTGACGCGCTCCGAGCCGACAAGCTCGCCAAGGCGCAGGCCGCGAACCAGAACGACGAAGACGACAGCGAAGAATAACGTTTGACCTATAGCCCGAGGCCGATGCCCGGGCGTGAAGACGGAGACCTAAGACAATGGCAGTCAGTGCTAACAGGCTTGAGCTCTTGCAGATCGCAGATGCCGTCGCCCGTGAAAAGGTGATCGACCGCGAAATCGTGCTCGCCGCCATGGCCGACGCGATTCAGAAGGCTGCTCGGTCGCGCTACGGCAGCGAGACCAACATCCGCGCCGACATCAACTCCAAGACCGGCGAGATCCGTCTGCAGCGTCTTCTGGAAGTGGTCGAGAAGGTCGAGGACTACGCGACCCAGATCGCACTTGAGCTGGCCCGTGACCGCAACGTCGATGCCAAGCTCGGCGACTTCATCGCCGATCCGCTGCCGCCGATGGACTTCGGTCGTATCGCTGCCCAGTCGGCCAAGCAGGTCATTGTGCAGAAGGTTCGCGAAGCCGAGCGTGACCGCCAGTTCGACGAATTCAAGGACCGCGTCGGCGAGATCGTCAACGGCACCGTCAAGCGCGTCGAATACGGCAATGTCATCGTCGACCTCGGTCGTGGCGAAGGCATTATCCGTCGCGACGAGATGATCCCGCGCGAAGCTTTCCGCTACGGCGACCGCGTCCGCGCCTATGTCTACGACGTGCGTCGCGAGCAGCGTGGCCCGCAGATCTTCCTGTCGCGTACCCATCCGCAGTTCATGGTGAAGCTCTTCACCATGGAAGTTCCTGAGATCTACGACGGCATCATCCAGATCAAGTCGGTTGCCCGTGACCCGGGTTCGCGCGCCAAGATCGCCGTGATTTCGAACGATAGCTCGATCGATCCGGTCGGCGCCTGCGTCGGTATGCGCGGTTCGCGCGTTCAGGCCGTCGTCGGCGAGTTGCAGGGTGAAAAGATCGACATCATCCCGTGGAGCCAGGATCCGGCCTCCTTCATCGTCAACGCCCTGCAGCCGGCTGAAGTCGCCAAGGTCGTTCTCGACGAAGATGCAGAGCGCATCGAAGTCGTGGTTCCGGATGAGCAGCTGTCGCTGGCCATCGGCCGTCGCGGTCAGAACGTTCGCCTGGCATCGCAGCTGACCGGCTGGGACATCGACATCATGACGGAAGCGGAAGAATCCGAGCGTCGTCAGAAGGAATTCAACGAGCGTACGAACCTGTTCATGGATGCGCTCGACGTTGATGAAATGGTCGGCCAGGTTCTGGCATCGGAAGGTTTTGCTGCGGTTGAAGAAGTTGCCTATGTCGAGCTCGACGAAATTGCGTCGATCGATGGCTTCGACGAAGACACCGCGCAAGAAATCCAGACCCGCGCCCGCGAATACCTCGAGAAGATCGAGGCCGAGATGGATGCGAAGCGCCGCGAACTCGGCGTTGCGGACGAACTGCGCCAGATCGACGGCATGACCTCGCAGATGATGGTCGCGCTCGGCGAAGACGGCATCAAGACGGTCGAGGACTTCGCCGGCTGCGCTGCCGACGACCTGATCGGCTGGAGCGAACGCAAGGACGGCGAGACCAAGAAGTTCGAGGGCCTGTTCTCGAAGTTCGACATCTCGCGCGCCGAAGCTGAAGCCATGATCGTGCAGGCCCGCCTCTCAGCCGGCTGGATCACCGAGGAAGACCTCGCGGCCGAAGCCGAAGTCGAAGCTGAAGGCGTACTCGAAGGCGAAGAAGCCGAGCAGGCAACGTGATGGGCGCGCAGACGCCCGACGCGACAGAGGCCGAAGACGACTTCGACCTCTCCGACGTGAACGGACGCATGTGCATCGTCACCCGCGAAAGCGGATCGCCCGAGACGCTTCTGCGTTTCGTGGCGGCACCCGACGGGACCGTGGTCCCTGATCTGAAGCGGGCGCTTCCGGGCCGGGGCTGCTGGGTCAGCCCCAGCCGCGAGGCCGTCGACAAGGCCGTGGCGAAGAAGCTCTTTGCCCGGGCACTGAAACGGGATGTAAAGGCGGATCCGGAACTCGGGTCCGTGGTCGAGCGGCTTCTGGTCACGCAGCTGATCGGGATGATGAATATGGCCCGCAAGGCCGGCCAGTTCATCACCGGAGCGGCGAAGGTCGAGGCGGCGGTGCGCAGCGGAGAAGCCATCGCGGTCTTCCATTCGCAGGATGCCGCGCCAGATGGTGTGAGAAAGATCGACCAGGCCCGAAAGGCCTGGCACCTCGGAACAGGGGCAGAGGCGGAAGTTCCCGCCTTTCACCTGCTCACCGGGGCGGAATTGGACGAGCAGATGGGCCAGAATGCGTTTATCCATGCTTGCGTGCTTGCAGGGCAGGCAGGTGAAGGTGTAGTGAAGCGCGCAACTCTGCTCGAAACCTACCGCGGCACGCCGCGGGTATCGGGCGCTGGCCCGAAATCACAATGACGCGGTCACCGGCACAGGTCGGCCTCCGTGGTTTAGGACAGTATGTGAACGGCGAGGCCTGATGCTCGGCATCCGGCCCCGCTCGAAGGAACGGGAACGGAATGACCGACAACAAAGACGACAAGACTATCGGCGTGAAGAAGACTCTCACCCTGAAACCCTCGGGGATGAGCCAGGGTACCGTGCGCCAGGACATGGGGCGCGGCCGTACGAAGTCGGTCGTCGTCGAAACGGTGAAGCGCCGCACGACCCGCCCGCTCGACGAAAAGCCACCGATTACGCCGATCACCCCTGTTCGTGCGGAACCGGCCGCGGCAGCTCCGACGCCGGCACCGACACAGGCGCCTTCGCCGGTTGCGGCACCCGTTGCAGCGGCACGCCCGGCACAGGCACCGGCACAGCAGCATCGCCCGCAGCAGCCACAGCGCCCCCAGCAGCCGCAACGCCAGCAGCCCTCGCAGCCGCAGCGTCAGCCGGAACGTCCGCGCGGCGCCGTTCTGCACGACCTGTCGGCCGGTGAGATGGAAGCGCGTCGCCGCGCTCTTGCCGAAGCCCAGATTCGTGAAGTCGAGGAAGCCAAGCAGCGCGTGATCGACGAGGCTCGCCGCAAGGCCGAAGCCGAGGAAGCCGCACGCCTGGCCGCAGAAGAGGCCGCACGTCGCGCCGCCGAGCCGCAGCCAGAGACACAGCCGGAAGCTGAAGCTGCCGCTGAGCCCGCTGTGGCGCCAGTGGCTGATGCGCCCGTCGTCGTGAACCGTACGGCCATTCCGGCACCCGGCGCACCCGGGTTCGTGCGTGGACGCAAGACCAATGACGAAGACGAGGGTCGTGCATCCCCGCGGACGATCCCCGGTCGGGGCAAGGTCGCCATGCCCGTGGCTGCCAAGGTCCCTGCCCGTCCGAAGGTCGAGGAAGACCGTCGTCGTGGCAAGCTGACGGTGACCAGCGCCAATGTTGACGACGACGGCACCGCTCGTGGCCGTTCGCTGGCTTCCATGCGCCGCCGCCAGGAGAAGTTCCGCCGTAGCCAGATGCAGGAGACCCGTGAAAAGGTCATGCGCGAGGTTATTCTGCCTGAGACCATCACCATTCAGGAACTGTCGCAGCGCATGTCCGAGCGCGCCGTCGATGTCATCAAGTACCTGATGAAGGAAGGTCAGATGATGAAGCCGGGCGACATCATCGATGCCGACCTTGCAGAACTCATCGCGACCGAATTCGGTCACACCGTGAAGCGCGTTTCGGAGTCCGACGTCGAAGAAGGTATCTTCAACGTCAAGGACGACGAGGGCGAGCTGGTATCGCGTCCGCCCGTGGTCACGATCATGGGTCACGTCGACCACGGCAAGACCTCGCTGCTCGACGCCATCCGCAAGACCTCGGTCGTATCGGGCGAAGCCGGTGGCATCACCCAGCATATCGGCGCCTATCAGGTCGAACAGAACGGTCAGAAGATCACCTTCATCGACACCCCCGGCCACGCGGCCTTTACCGCGATGCGTGCCCGTGGCGCCCAGGCGACCGACATTGCCATTCTGGTGGTTGCGGCCGACGACAGCGTGATGCCGCAGACGATCGAATCCATCAACCACGCCAAGGCGGCCAATGTGCCGATCATCGTGGCGATCAACAAGATCGACAAGCACGAGGCAAATCCGGACAAGGTTCGCCAGCAGCTTCTGCAGCACGAAGTCTTCGTGGAATCCATGGGTGGTGAAGTGCTCGACGTCGAGGTTTCGGCGAAGAACAAGCTCAACCTCGACAAGCTGCTCGAAGCGGTGTTGCTGCAGGCCGAAATCCTCGACCTGAAGGCCGACCCGAAGCGTACTGCCGAAGGTACCGTCATCGAAGCCCAGCTCGACCGCGGTCGTGGTGCCGTTGCGACGGTTCTCGTCCAGAAGGGCACGCTGAAGCCTGGCCAGATCATCGTTGCCGGCGACCAGTGGGGCCGCGTTCGTGCGCTGGTCAACGACCAGGGCGAGCACGTCAAGGAAGCTGGTCCCGCCATGCCGGTCGAGATCCTCGGCCTTTCGGGCACGCCTGCTGCCGGCGACCGTTTTGCGGTTGTTGAAAACGAAAGCCGCGCTCGCGAGATCTCCGAGTATCGTCAGCGTCTGGCCCGCGACAAGGCCGTTGCCCGCCAGTCGGGTCAGCGCGGTTCGCTGGAACAGATGATGAGCCAGCTGCAGAACACCGGCTTCAAGGAATTCCCGCTGGTCATCAAGGCCGACGTGCAGGGTTCCGTCGAAGCGATCGTTGCTGCTCTCGACAAGCTCGGTACCGACGAAGTGCGGGCGCGCATCGTGCATTCGGGCGCCGGTGCCATCACGGAATCGGATATCTCGCTCGCCGAGGCATCCAATGCGGCAATCATCGGCTTCAACGTCCGTGCCAACGCGCAGGCCCGTACCGCTTCCGAGCGTGCTGGCATCGAGATCCGCTACTACAACATCATCTACGATCTGGTGGATGACGTGAAGGCAGCGATGTCGGGTCTGCTCTCTCCGGAGCGTCGCGAAACCTTCCTCGGCAATGCCGAGATCCTCGAGGTGTTCAACATCACGAAGGTCGGCAAGGTCGCAGGTTGCCGCGTCGTCGAAGGCAAGGTCGAACGTGGAGCCGGCGTCCGCCTCGTGCGCGACAACGTCGTCATCCACGAAGGCAAGCTCAAGACGCTCAAGCGCTTCAAGGACGAAGTCGGCGAAGTGCCGATGGGCCAGGAATGCGGTATGGCCTTCGAGAACTACGAAGACATCCGCGCTGGCGACACGATCGAGTGCTTCCGCGTGGAACACATCACGCGTACGCTCTAATGGTCTTGACTGCCTGTGGCGGTCATACGAACAAGCAGACGGTGGCCATCGCCATCGTCTGTTTTCTTTATGCGACGAATGCGTTCGCGGAAATCTGCGACAAGGCCGGATGGGATCCATCAGACGGCGCTGTCACAGTGGCAAACGAAATCATCGACAGTACGCGCTGGTCACTGATCATCGCCCTTGTTCTGTCGGTCGGCATTCTGAAGGGTTGGCGATGGTTGGTTTGGCCAACAACGCTGCTCTCGCTGGGACTGGTGATGCTGGGTTTTTCGGACGACACCGATGACCCGATCATGCTTTCCATGATTGCCGAAGGTTGCCGAACGGCGTGGTCAGGGACCATCATGTCCATCATCTTTGCGATGCCGCTGGCAATGGGCGCCCTTGTCGCAGTGCTTAAATATAAAATGAAGTCAGGAAGACCATGACAAAACCAACCTCTTCGGCACCTTCGCAGCGCATGCTGCGCGTCGGCGAGCAGGTGCGTGCCGCCATCACCCAGGTCCTGCAGCGCGGCGAAGTCCGCGACGAGGTGATCGAAAAGACCGTCATCTCGATCTCCGAAGTCCGCATGTCGCCGGACCTGAAGATGGCGACTGCTTATGTCACGCCGCTCGGCGTCAAGGACCATGACACGGTCATTGCGGCCCTCAACAAGCACGCCAAATACATTCGCGGCCGGCTGGGCAACCAGCTGCGGCAGCTGAAATACATGCCGGAAGTCCGTTTCCGCGACGACACCAGCTTCGACAACTACCAGAAGATCGATGCCCTGCTGCGTTCGCCGGAGGTCCAGCGCGACCTCGGCTCCGACGAAGATCAAGACTGAGAAGACCTAGATGTCCAAACCAAGAAAGCCCAAGGGCCGCCCGATTTCGGGCTGGCTCATTCTCGACAAGCCGGTGGATTTCGGCTCGACCGAGGCCGTCGGCAAGATCAAGTGGCTGTTCAACGCCCAGAAGGCCGGTCATGCTGGCACGCTCGATCCGCTCGCATCCGGCATGCTGCCGATTGCACTCGGCGATGCGACCAAGACCGTCCCTTATGTCATGGACGGCCGCAAAATCTACGAATTCACGGTGACCTGGGGCGAGGAGCGCTCGACGGACGATCTTGAGGGCGAGGTAACGCAGAGCTCCGACAAGCGCCCCGCCAAGAGTGACATCGAGGCGTTGCTGCCCAACTACACCGGCACCATCAGCCAGATCCCGCCGCAGTTCTCGGCGATCAAGATTGCCGGCGAGCGCGCCTATGATCTCGCCCGCGATGGCGAGACGGTCGAGATTCCCTCTCGCGAAGTCGAAGTTCACCGCCTGACGCTCCTGAACTGCGAAGGCGACAAGGCGCATTTCGAGGTTGAATGCGGCAAAGGCACTTACGTGCGCTCGCTGGCCCGCGACTTCGGTCGCGATCTCGGCTGCTACGGCCATATCTCCTCGCTCCGCCGCACCTTCGTGGCCCCGTTTGCCGAGGAGACGATGGTGCCGCTCGCGGAGCTCGTGGCGCTCGAAGCCATCGAGGACCGGGACGAGCGGCTGGCCGCTCTCGACGCCTTCCTCGGTGACACGGCCGAAGCACTGTCCGCCTTGCCACAACTCAGGATCACCGATGACCAGGCGCATCGGCTTCGCATGGGCAATCCCATCATCCTGCGCGGCCGTGATGCACCGGTTGCAGAGCCTGAGGCCGTCGCATTGGCCGGCGGCAAGTTGATCGCCATCGGCGAGATCGCAGGCGGCGAGTTTCACCCGCGGCGCGTCTTCGCCTGAAGCCTTCCCGCCGCCTGCTCTTTCCTTTCATCGGGGAATAGAGTATAGGCGGCGGCAGCTGGCACCTTCGGGTGTCTGCATTCACGGCCAATGCTGGACGACATCCCGGCGTTTGGCGACCTGTTTCTCCTTATTGTAGAAAGGATTCACGATGTCGATAACTGCAGAGCGCAAGGCCGCCCTCATCAAGGAATACGCAATCAAGGAAGGCGACACCGGTTCTCCGGAAGTTCAGGTCGCAATCCTGACCGAGCGTATCACCAACCTGACGGAACACTTCAAGGGTCACAAGAAGGACAACCACTCGCGTCGTGGCCTTCTGACCATGGTTTCGACCCGCCGTTCGCTTCTCGACTATGTCAAGAAGCAGGATGAGGCTCGTTACACGACCCTGATCACGCGCCTCGGCATCCGCCGCTAACAAGTTCCCGGCGGGTCTTCGGCAACGAAGATCCGCCGGTCGCCTTTCCGGGTCAGGCCATACGACCCGCGACACGGTTTCGCGCGACGAACGCACGAAACGAATGACAGACCGGATGGGCCGGATCTGTCGACACCAACCGATGACCTGTCATGGGGCAGGATTGTTGGACGCTTCCGCATCCTTGAGGATGCACTTGCCGGCCAAGGCCGTTTCCGAAGCCTCCCACTGTCTTGCCCGTGATTGCGTCAGCACATTGCGGACCGGTCGCCCCTGCACTTTCGGCAGGACGCTGGTCGCATATGAAGGACAAGATATGTTTGATGTTCACAGCGTCGAAATCGAGTGGGCAGGCCGCCCGCTGAAGCTCGAGACCGGCAAGATCGCCCGCCAGGCTGACGGTGCCGTTCTCGCCACTTATGGCGAAACCGTCGTTCTCGCCACCGTCGTTTCGGCCAAGTCGCCGAAGCCGGGCCAGGACTTCTTCCCGCTTACCGTCAATTACCAGGAAAAGACCTATGCCGCCGGCAAGATCCCGGGTGGCTATTTCAAGCGCGAAGGTCGTCCGTCGGAGAAGGAAACGCTGGTTTCCCGCCTGATCGACCGTCCGATCCGCCCGCTCTTCCCGGAAGGCTACAAGAACGACACCCAGGTTGTCGTCACCGTGGTCCAGCATGACCTCGAAAACGATCCGGACGTTCTGGCCATGGTTGCCGCTTCGGCAGCCCTCACCCTCTCCGGCGTACCTTTCATGGGCCCGGTTGGCGGCGCTCGCGTCGGCTATATCAACGGCGAATACGTTCTGAACCCGCATCTCGACGAGATGGACGAGTCGGTTCTCGACCTCGTCGTTGCCGGCACGCAGGACGCCGTCCTGATGGTTGAGTCGGAAGCCAAGGAACTCAACGAAGAGATCATGCTCGGCGCCGTCATGTTTGGCCACAAGGGCTTCCAGCCGGTCATCGACGCGATCATCAAGCTCGCTGAAGTGGCTGCCAAGGAGCCGCGCGAATTCGAGCCGGAAGATCATTCCGCTCTCGAAGCCGAAATGCTGTCGATCGCCGAAACCGAGCTGCGCGCTGCCTACAAGATCACCCAGAAGGCTGATCGCTATGCAGCCGTCGACGCTGTCAAGGCCAAGGTGAAGGCACACTTCTTCCCGGAAGGCGAAGAGCCGAAGTACACCAACGAAGTCATCGGTGCCGTCTTCAAGCACCTGCAGGCGAAGATCGTTCGCTGGAACATCCTCGACACGAAGAGCCGCATCGACGGCCGCGACCTGTCCACCGTTCGTGCGATCGTGTCGGAAGTCGGCATCCTGCCGCGCACGCACGGTTCGGCCCTGTTCACCCGTGGCGAGACCCAGGCGATCGTTGTCGCCACGCTCGGCACCGGCGAAGACGAGCAGTATGTCGACTCGCTCACCGGGATGTACAAGGAACGCTTCCTTCTGCATTACAACTTCCCGCCCTACTCCGTCGGTGAAACCGGCCGCATGGGTTCGCCGGGTCGTCGCGAAATCGGTCACGGCAAGCTCGCATGGCGCGCTATCCGCCCGATGCTGCCGTCGCCTGAGCAGTTCCCCTACACGCTGCGCGTCGTCTCCGAGATCACCGAGTCGAACGGCTCGTCCTCTATGGCAACCGTTTGCGGCACCTCCCTCGCCCTGATGGACGCCGGCGTTCCGCTCGCCAAGCCGGTTGCCGGTATCGCCATGGGTCTCATCCTCGAAGGTGAGCGCTTTGCGGTTCTCTCCGACATCCTCGGCGACGAAGACCATCTCGGCGACATGGACTTCAAGGTTGCGGGTACTGCCGACGGCATCACCTCGCTGCAGATGGACATCAAGATCGCCGGCATCACCGAAGAGATCATGAAGGTCGCACTCGGCCAGGCACAGGGTGGCCGCAAGCACATCCTGAACGAAATGGCGAATGCCCTTTCGGAAAGCCGTGGCCAGCTCGGCGAATTCGCACCGCGCATCGAAGTGATGAACATCCCGGTCGACAAGATCCGTGAAGTCATCGGCTCCGGCGGCAAGGTCATCCGCGAAATCGTCGAAAAGACCGGCGCCAAGATCAACATCGAAGACGACGGCACCGTGAAGATTGCCTCCGCCTCCGGCAAGGAAATCGAAGCGGCCCGCAAGTGGATCCACTCGATCGTGGCCGAGCCGGAAGTCGGCGTGATCTACGAAGGTACCGTTGTGAAGACCGCTGACTTCGGCGCCTTCGTCAACTTCTTCGGTTCGCGTGACGGCCTCGTTCACATCTCGCAGCTGGCTTCCGAGCGTGTGGCCAAGACCTCCGACGTCGTCAAGGAAGGCGACAAGGTCTGGGTCAAGCTGATGGGCTTCGATGAGCGCGGCAAGGTCCGCCTGTCGATGAAGGTCGTTGATCAGACCACCGGCCAGGAAATCGTTGCCGAGAAGAAGAACGACGGCGAAGCAGCTGAATAAGCTGACGTCGTTCCCGATCCGAGGCGCGGGAGAATTTCCCGCGCCTTTTTTGTTCGCCGAGAGAGAAGACCGAGCCATGAGCCGCGAAACGCTGAAGACCCTGTTCCACCCCTTCGTCACCGAAACCGTCGCCCTTCCCGAAGCTGGAAGTCGCTACCTGTTTCTCGGCGCCGAGGCGGGATTTGCCAAGCCCGAGGGCTTTGGCGCCGAACTGACCGTGGTTCAGGATTTCCGCCCGGAATTCCGGCGCCTCGAAGCCAGCCACCTCCAGCCCGTCCCGATCGTCGATGGCGAGGGCTACGACGGTGCCCTCATCCTCTGCGGCAAGCACAAGGGCGTCAACGAGGACCGTGTCGCCGAAGCGCTGCAGCGGGTGAAAGCCGGCGGCATGATCCTGGTTGCGGGCGCCAAGGAAGATGGCATCCTGCCGCTGCGCAAGCAGCTTGACCGGCTCGGCCTTTCGCCGGAATCCATGCCGAAATACCACGGCGTCGTCGTCTGGTTCGCCGCACCCGAGGATCCATCGACAATCGTTTCGACGCTTTCCGCCAAGCCGGTCACGGTGGACGGTCGCTTCGAGACGCGCTCCGGCCTCTTTTCCCACGCCCATGCCGATGAAGGTTCCGAACTGCTCGCAAGCCGCCTGCCGACGGCCTTCGACGGCAATGCAGCCGATTTCGGCGCGGGCTGGGGCTATCTGTCGGTCATGCTTGCGGAGGCTGCGCCCCGCACCAATCGCATCGATCTCTTCGAAGCGAGCCACGAGGCGCTGGAGCATGCCAAGCGCAATCTGGCGCGCAACTGCCCCGATCTGACGGCACGGTTCTTCTGGCAGGATCTCGGCAACGAGCCGCCGAAGGAAAAATACGATCTCGTCATCATGAACCCGCCCTTCCATGAGGGCCACGCCGCCGAACCGTCTATCGGTGCCGCGATGATAAAAGCCGCCGCAGATTCGCTGCGCGGCGGCGGTGACCTCCTGATGGTGGCAAACCGGGGCCTGACCTACGAGCCCGTGCTGGCTCAGCATTTCAAGCAGTCTGGAGAAGTCTGCCGGAATGCCCGCTTCAAGGTCCTCTGGGCAAAGCGCTGACACAAAAGCGATCGTGATCGGGAGGGCGCGGACTAAGACTACGCGCCGCTCGACTCCGGATCGCAGCTGCCTTAGCATCTGGCGCCATAAGCTTCACTTCTGGCGCCAGCGGTCTCATGCCTTCTCGGAATCTCACCGATGAATTGACCACCGTGGCCGGCCTCGCTTCAGCGGTGGTCGAGCATGCCCAGTCCTATGGCATCGACATAAAGCCCATTTGCAAGGCGCTGGAGATCGATCCGCAGATTTTCCAGAGCCTGACCGCGCGCATCAGCCTCGATCGCCTGTGCAGGCTCCTGGAGACCTGCGCTCTCCTGTCCGACGATGAGGCATTCGGGCTCACAAGCATCACGCGTTATGAGGCGGGCTCGACCGGTCCATTCGGCTACGGATTGATGGCGGCGCCGACAGGGCTGGATTTTGTCCAGTTTCTCGACGACCACATCCAGTATGTGACCCATACCAGCTATTCCAAGCTGACGCTCGACGAGCGCGGTGCGCATCTCGCCTGGACCTTCGCTCCCGTCATCGTGAAACGCGACCAGTATGTCGACATGTCGGTCGGGCTTGTCATGCAACGGGCCCAGACGTTTGCCACCAGCGACAGTATCGAGGTCCAACTGGAAAGACCGGCTCCCCGCAATCACAAGCCATTCCGGCAATTGCTGTCGCGACGCGTGAGCTTCGGCGCACGCGTCAACTGCGTGCATTTTCCGCCCAGCTTCCTTCAGGCCTTAAATCCCACCGGTGACCGCAGACTATTCGAACTGATGGATTTGCAATGTCGGAGCCTGAGGCCGCCGACGCCGGAGAAAAGCGCTGATTTCCTGGAGCAGGTCCGTCGCTACCTGCTGCTGCACGTGTCGGATGACGATTATCCGCTCGCCGAAATCGCACCCTATTTCGGTTTGTCGGAAAGGACGTTCCAGCGCCGTTTGGCGGGCCACGGGACAAGTCTCAACGAGCTCAGGGATCACATCCGCAAGGAGGTCAGCTTCAATCTGCTGACCGAGAGTGAACTGCCGATCTCGGAAATCTGCTACAGGCTCGGCTATTCCGCGCCGAGCGCTTTTACGCGCTCCGTCACGCGATGGTTCGGCACCACGCCGACGGAAGTGCGCGAGCGGAAGTCTGCCTGACAGCCGCGGAAACTTGACAAGGGCGGTACGATCCGCCCTAATTGAGGGATCAAAGTGCTTTCAGCGCTGAACTTCCCTTATTTTAGCGTGTTCGGATAAGTTGTTGGCGTGCGATGTCAACGACGCCATTCCGGCAGAATGCTATGAGCGCCGCCTGACGACCTGATGGATATCAAGTCGACCTTTCTCCATTGCGGCAACGAAAATCATGAAAACCGATACCAAACGGGCAATCGGACGATCGCCTGCTGTTTCGATCCTCTCGGATCGCGAAATCCGCTGCCTGCAGCTCGTGGCTGAGGGCATGCGGTCGGACGAGGCTGCGAATGCGCTCGTGCTGTCAAGGGAAGAGGTGAACCAGGCTCTGGTCAGTGCTCAAGAAAAGCTCGAAGCGAGCAATCTGATGCATGCGGTGAGCCTCGCCATGTTGATCGGCGTCATCGACCATACCGATCCTCATCAACCGAAGTAAGCCGTACTCCCACGGCTGGCGGACCACTTCGGATGAACGCCTGGCGCGGCAACGCGCCAGGCTTTTTTGTTCAGACGTCTAAAAGATCAGCCTTGATGGCGCTGGAAGACCAGCGTCGCGTTGGTACCGCCGAAGCCGAAGGAATTCGACAGCACGGTATCGATCTTTGCGTTGTCGATGCGCTTGCGAACAACCGGCACACCTTCGAACTCGGGATCGAGTTCGGTGATGTGCGCGCTTTCGCCGATGAAGCCGGCCTGCATCATCAGGAGACCATAGATCGATTCCTGCACGCCGGCAGCACCGAGTGAGTGACCGGTCAGCGACTTGGTCGACTGGATGTGCGGGATCTTGTCGCCGAACACTTCGCGGATCGCGCCGATTTCCTTGCTATCACCCACCGGCGTCGAAGTGCCATGGGTGTTGATGTAGTCGACATCGCCTTTCACGGTGGACAGGGCCTGACGCATGCAGCGGATGGCGCCTTCGCCCGAGGGAGCGACCATATCGTAGCCGTCGGAGGTGGCACCATAGCCGACGACTTCGGCATAGATCTTGGCGCCACGGGCCTTGGCATGCTCCAGCTCTTCCAGAACCAGAACGCCGGCGCCGCCAGCGATGACGAAGCCGTCGCGCGAGACGTCGTAGGCACGCGAGGCGCTCGACGGCGTGTCGTTATACTTCGACGACATGGCGCCCATGGCGTCGAAGAGGCTGGACATCGTCCAGTCGAGATCTTCGTGGCCGCCGGCAAAGACCATGTCCTGCTTGCCCCACTGGATCATCTCGTAGGCATTGCCGATGCAGTGCGCCGAGGTCGAGCAGGCGGACGAGATCGAATAGTTGACGCCGTGCAGCTTGAACCAGGTGGCAAGCGTTGCGGAAGCCGTCGATGACATGGCCTTCGGCACGGCGAATGGGCCGATGCGCTTCGGGCTGTTGTTCTGGCGAACGATATCGGCGGCTTCGACGATCTGCTTGGTCGATGGACCACCGGAACCCATGATGATGCCGACGCGCTCATTCTGCTGATAGTCGGCCTCTTCCAGACCGGCGTCCGCGATCGCCTGCTTCATGGCCACGTGGTTCCATGCACCACCCTGGGACAGGAAGCGCATGGCACGGCGGTCGACCAGGTCGGTCGGATCCAGGTCGGGCTTGCCCCAGACCTGGCACTTGAAACCGTGTTCGGCGAAATCGGGAGAAAAGGTGATGCCCGACTTGGCGTCGCGCAGCGATGCCGTGACTTCGGCGGCATCAGCACCGATGGAGGACACGATGCCAAGACCTGTTACTACAACCCGTCTCATCTCTCAGACCTTCTTTATAAACTTCAGGTGCGGACCGGGCCGGTTCAGGCCGCCTTGTCCTTCGACAGACCGACGCGCAGGTCGGATGCCTGGTAAATAGTCTCTCCATCGGCCTTCAACCAGCCATCGGCCGTGCCGAGCACCAGGCGACCGCGCATCACGCGCTTGAAGTCGATGCCGTATTCGAGAAGTTTGGTCTCGGGGCGCACCATGCCCTTGAACTTCACTTCGCCCGTCGACAGCGCCATGCCGCGACCGGGCTCACCCAGCCAGCCGAGGAAGAAGCCGGTCAGCTGCCACATGCCGTCGAGGCCAAGGCAGCCGGGCATGATGGGGTTGCCCTGGAAATGGCAGGGGAAATACCAATCATCGGGACGCACATCGTATTCCGCGCGGATATAGCCCTTGTCGAAGGCGCCACCGGTTTCGGAAATGTCGGTGATCCGGTGCACCATCAGCATGGGCGGCAGAGGGAGCTGCGCGTTGCCCTCGCCAAAGAGTTCACCGCGGCCGCAGGCGAGGATTTCGTCGTAGTTATAGCTGGATTGTCTCGTAACCATTTTTCTTCTTCTTCCCCCCTCTGCTTCAGATATCCGGGACCCATTAGAGCAAGACGGTGGCAAATTGAAGCCCCGCAGCCGCTCCGCCGGTTTCCTAGAGGCCTTGCCGGCCTCATCCTCATATCATCGTCGCATACAGGAAGGAAAAGGGCATCACCAGACCCGAAACATCAAAAACCGCCCGACGGCAGGCGTCACAAGGCTTCTCGTTACTGTATCTATTGAAAGAGCCTGATTTTGCAGCTATATCGACACGTGTGGATGCTCGTGCATGCCACGCAACGACTGGAGTGCGTCTTTGACGATGGCAACCTGCCAAACGGGTATCGAACTGAAACTGCGCCGCTCGGGCCTTCGCCCGACGAAGCAGCGCATTGCGCTGGCCGGCCTGCTGTTCGCAAAGGGTGACCGCCACCTGACCGTCGAAGAACTGCATGAAGAGGCGATCTCCGCCGATTTTCCGGTCTCGCTTGCGACCGTCTACAACACGCTGCACCAGTTCACCGAAGCAGGGCTGATCCGCGTTCTCGCGGTCGAAAGCTCCAAGACCTATTTCGACACGAATGTATCCGACCATCACCATTTCTTCGTCGAAGGCGAGAACAAGGTGCTGGATATCCCGGTCAACAACATCAGCATCGACAATCTGCCGCCACCGCCGGAAGGCATGGAAATCGCGCATGTCGACGTCGTGATCCGGCTGCGCCCCAAGCAGGGCTGAAACTCGCCCTCGCCTCCCCTTACATGACCTCATCCGGATGTCGGCCAGGCTTGTGCTTGTAGGTCGGAAACGTCCATCCAAAGTAGAGTGCGCCGCCGCGCAACAGGAAGGCCGCGATCGCCCCCAGGGCAGAAGCGACATAGAGCGGTGCGCCGAACTCGTGGGCACCCGTGAAAACCGCTGCCCCGACCAGCGCCGCCGTGATGTAGATCTCCGGTCGCAGCAGCACGGATGGCTCATTGGCCAGGAGATCGCGCAGCACACCGCCCAGACTTGCGGTCAGCGTGCCGGTCACGATCGCGATCGTCGGCGAGCCGGTCGCGGCCAGACCTTTTGCAGCACCCATCACGCAATAGGCCGACAGCCCGATCGCATCGAGCCATATCAACAGGCGGTAGCGCGATTCGACCATGTGGGCGGTAAAGAAGACGACGACGCCGATTGCACAGCAGATCAGGATGTAATCGGGGTTGAGAACCCAGTAGACGGGCACGCGACCGAGCACGATGTCGCGGACCGTGCCGCCGCCGAGCCCGGTCACAACCGCAAAGAACAAGAAGCCGATCATGTCGAGCTGCTTTCGCGACGCTGCAAGCGCGCCGGTGGCAGCAAACAGGGCAATCCCCGCATAGTCGAGATAAGACAGGAGCGACATGGCTTCTTTCCTCGCTGGAGCCTCCGGTCCGGGCGAGATTTGCCGCACGCCGTTAAGGGTGAGGCAAGACGCAGCCGCTAGACTTCTCTTTCGTTCAGCACAGATTGCGATCCGGAGTCCAGACCGTGTCTTTCCTATTCCGCCTCCTCCTCGTTGTCGCGACCGGCATTTTCGCCATGCCCGCCTTCGCCCAGCAGGAACTGCTGACCGATCCCGAGATCTACGAGAAGAACCACTATGCCAAGCGTTGCGACGTGGTGCAGTATGGCGGCCGCTTCCTCGACCGGATCGACATCAACAATGACGGGCTCCAGGACGTCGTCACCAACAGCAGCGAAATCGTCTGCGACGGCGTGCGGGGGCCCGATTGCACGGCCGAAGGATGCCCCTTCAACTTCTATCTACAGGTGAAGGAAGGCGGCTACTTCATGATCGCCACGGCACAGATGTATTCCTATGACTTCATCCAGCGCTTCGGCAACATGGTCTTCGTCCTGAAGATGCATCCCCGCTATTGCGAGCGGGAAGAGGGCCAGGAGCCCTGCGCCATGACGGTTCGCGTGCGTGGCACGACATTCTTTACGATCTCGAAAAAGTGACGTTTACGGCGCGGGAAAGACGTCGTCGATCCTGCCGAGAATTCGATAGCCGGCCAGCCCCACCCACTCGCGGACGGCTGTCGACATCTGCTGCGCGTTGAGGGTCGGCTGCGTGAAGTCGAGCGCGAAGGTCAGATTGCCGGCAGTGCGATAATCGACCGGCCAGGGGGCTACATCCACACCTGCCTTTCGAAACAGCCCGACTGAGCGTGGCATGTGGAAGGCAGACGTGATCAGCAGACATTGACCCAGATCGCGGCTGGACAGAAGTTCGCGACTGTTCTGGGCGTTTTCATCGGTGTTTCTGGATGTCGTTTCGGCGATGAGCCGGTCGCTTGATATCCCGAAAGCCTCGAAGAAACGGATCGATGCCGCAGCATCGCCCTCATAAACACCACTCAGGGATCCGTCGCCGCCAGACACGAGAATGCTTGCCTCGGGATATCGCATTGCGAGGCGCAGTGCCTCAACGAAGCGGTCGGCCGCCTGATTGAGATCCACACCGCCGCGCGCTGTCGTGACTTCGGTCTCGAAGGCGCCGCCGAGCACGATCATGCAAGATACACTTGCCGGATCTGCCGCCGGTTTGGAAAATCGAGCCTCCAAGCTTTGCAGCAGGACGGAGCCAAGGGTCGTGTAGAGGGTGAGGAACAGAATCAAAAGCGAGAGCGACAGGGCAGCAACGGCCAACCGGAGCCAGCGGAACCAGATCAAGGCCAGCGCGAGCAGCCCGAGCAGGAAAACGAGCGAGAGCGGCTGGATCGCATTCCAAAACAGTTTTGAAACCACAAACAATCTGCACTCTCCCGATCCGACTTTCCGCCTACGCCTGAAGCCATCAGACCTCAGGGAGGCCAGCTTCGCTCAAGGAGGCGTTACTAAACCCTCGTCCCACTGTCACCCATTTCGATTCTAAATTTTCCGGGAGGAAACCATGCGATTTGCCATCGACACCGTGGACGACTCCGGCAATGACCGCCTCTATATCGGTACGCCCGTGCATGTCAGCGACAACAATCTGCACCTGAAGCTTCGCGACGGAGAGGTGAAGCTCGACATCCGCAAGATCATCGACTGGTTCCAGATCGATCTCTCGGAGACGGGGGAACGGGTAGAGCTGTTTCGGCGGTGAGGGCTGAGGCAGCGCGGCCAGCGACACACGGTACGCGCTGCAGTCGCCAGACTTGAATAGTCGGCGTGGAACAGTCATCATATTCTCAATGGAAATTTGGTGGAGCTAAGCGGGATCGAACCGCTGACCTCTTGCATGCCATGCAAGCGCTCTCCCAGCTGAGCTATAGCCCCATCAGGGTGCCGGCTAATTTCCGGCTCCGGGAACCCGTTTGAAAGCACCGCTTCCGTCGGGGTGGCGGCTTGATACTTCCGGTAGTCGGAGATGGCAAGCCGAAAAATGAAAGCCCGGGCATTTTTTTAAGCCCGGGCTCGAAATCCTTGAAATATCAGACTTCGTCGTCGTCGCCGGTGACGCCGATCAGGCCGGTCATGTCATCGTCGTCATCGTCTTCGTCGGCTTCGAGGAAGGTGTCGTCGTCATCGCCGTCGATCTCGACGTCATCGTCGCCGATATCAGGGATGTCGTCGCCCGATGCCTCGTCGGCGTCCTCAAGGGATACGAGCTCGACATCCGTATTTTCGGTGTCGACTTCGGCGACTTCCTCTTCTTCAGCCTTCTCCATGATGGCTGCGACCGAGGTTTCCTCGAAATAGGAAAGCGGCCAGGACTTGTTCGTGTACGGCGACACGATCGGGTCCTTGTTCAGGTCGTAGAATTTCTTGCCGGTGTCGGGGCAAGTCCGTTTCGTTCCAAGTTCTGCCTTCGCCACTGTCAAAGCCTCATGAAGTCGTGAAGATTAAGGGCATGCGCCAAGCGCCCGGCGCGAGGCCGGCCAAACTGTAGTCGGTCCCCTTAATCGCTGATGCTCTTCCTGTCAAAGGCTATCTGCGCAGGTATTTTGGCAACCGGGGGTTCGCATGCTTCGCTTGGCAAGGGCTGCCAAGATTTGTATCAGCGATGGTATCAAAGACAGAGACAATGAGGACCGGATGATCATCGCCATCGACGGGCCGGCCGCCGCCGGCAAGGGGACGCTGTCGCGCCAGATCGCGGAGACCTACGGATTCCATCATCTCGACACGGGGCTCACCTATCGCGCAACGGCCAAGGCCCTGCTCGACGCCGGACTGCCCCTCGACGATGAAACGGTGGCAGAGCGCATGGCGCTTGCCGTGGAGCTCGCCGGGTTGGACCGCGACGTTCTTTCGGCGCACGAGATCGGCGAAGCGGCCTCGAAGATCGCGGTCATGCCAGCCGTACGTCGCGCCCTCGTCGAGGCACAGCGCGCCTTCTCGAGGCGCGCGCCCGGCACTGTGCTCGACGGTCGCGATATCGGCACCGTCGTCTGCCCGGACGCTCCGGTCAAACTCTACGTGACGGCGTCGCCCGAGGTTCGCGCCAGACGCCGCCATGACGAGATCCTGTCGAAGGGCGGCAGCGCCGATTTCGACTCGATCTTCGCCGACGTGAAGAAACGCGATGAGCGGGACATGGGACGGGCCGACAGCCCATTGAAACCAGCTGAAGACGCGCACTTGCTAGATACTTCCGAAATGAGTATAGAGGCCGCATTCTTGGCGGCGAAGGCTCTCGTCGACGCTGCCCTGACGAAATGAAGTGACCAGGTTTCGGACAAGCCGAAGCCTGAGGGCCGACATCCAGTCCCCGCGCCGGAATTGCTCTTCTAAAAGAGCGGATCGGTTGTTGGCCAAGATCAACACTAGCCCCCGGCGCTCACGCATCCAGATGGATGCGACCAGGAGATTTCATGTCTGTTTCTACCCCGTCGCGTGAGGACTTTGCAGCCCTCCTCGAAGAATCCTTTGCCAAGACCGATCTGGCAGAAGGCTATGTTGCCAAGGGCATCATCACGGCCATCGAGAAGGACGTCGCCATCGTTGACGTCGGCCTCAAGGTCGAAGGCCGCATTGCGCTGAAGGAATTCGGTGCACGCGCCAAGGACGGCACGCTCAAGGTCGGCGACGAAGTCGAAGTTTACGTCGAGCGCATCGAAAACGCTCTCGGCGAAGCTGTTCTGTCGCGCGAAAAGGCTCGTCGCGAAGAAAGCTGGATCAAGCTCGAAGCCAAGTTCGAAGCTGGCGAGCGCGTTGAAGGCGTTATCTTCAACCAGGTCAAGGGCGGCTTCACGGTCGATCTCGACGGCGCCGTTGCCTTCCTTCCGCGTTCGCAGGTGGACATCCGTCCGATCCGCGACGTGACCCCGCTGATGCACAACCCGCAGCCCTTCGAAATCCTCAAGATGGACAAGCGTCGCGGCAACATCGTTGTTTCGCGTCGTACGGTTCTCGAAGAGTCGCGCGCCGAGCAGCGTTCGGAAATCGTGCAGAACCTCGAAGAAGGCCAGGTTGTTGACGGCGTCGTCAAGAACATCACCGATTACGGTGCGTTCGTTGACCTCGGCGGCATCGACGGCCTGCTGCACGTGACCGACATGGCATGGCGCCGCGTCAACCATCCTTCGGAAATCCTGTCCATCGGCCAGTCGGTCAAGGTTCAGATCATCCGTATCAACCAGGAAACGCACCGCATCTCGCTCGGCATGAAGCAGCTCGAGTCGGATCCGTGGGATGGCATCGCTGCCAAGTACCCGGTTGGCAAGAAGATCTCCGGTACCGTGACGAACATCACCGACTACGGTGCATTCGTCGAGCTGGAGCCGGGCATCGAAGGCCTGATCCACATCTCGGAAATGTCCTGGACGAAGAAGAACGTTCATCCCGGCAAGATCCTTTCGACCACGCAGGACGTCGACGTTGTCGTTCTGGAAGTCGATCCGTCCAAGCGCCGTATCTCGCTCGGTCTCAAGCAGACCCTCGAGAACCCGTGGCAGGCATTTGCCTTCAGCCATCCGGCCGGCACTGAAGTCGAAGGCGAAGTCAAGAACAAGACCGAGTTCGGCCTGTTCATCGGCCTCGAAGGCGACGTGGACGGCATGGTTCACCTCTCCGACCTCGACTGGAACCGTCCGGGCGAGCAGGTCATCGAAGAGTTCAACAAGGGTGACATGGTCAAGGCCGTCGTTCTCGATGTTGACGTCGAGAAGGAACGCATCTCGCTCGGCATCAAGCAGCTCGGCCGCGACGCTGTCGGCGAAGCCGCAACTTCGGGCGAACTGCGCAAGAACGCTGTCGTCTCGTGCGAAGTCATCGGCATCAATGATGGTGGCGTCGAAGTGAAGCTCGTCAGCCACGAAGACATCACGTCCTTCATCCGCCGCAACGACCTGGCCCGCGATCGTGACGATCAGCGTCCGGAGCGTTTCTCGGTTGGTCAGGTTTTTGACGCCCGCGTCACCAACTTCTCCAAGAAGGACCGCAAGGTCATGCTGTCGATCAAGGCTCTCGAGATCGCAGAAGAGAAGGAAGCCGTTGCTCAGTTCGGTTCGTCCGACTCGGGCGCTTCGCTCGGCGACATCCTGGGTGCTGCCCTGAAGAACCGCAACAACGACTAATCCTCGCTGTTCGCTGAATGCAAAGAACCCGCCGGGAGCGATCCCGGCGGGTTTTTCTTTGGTCTGGAGTATCAATTGAGACCGGCCATCCGCAGATAGAGTTCGTGAGCGGGCTCGGGCGGGGGCGGCAAAGGCGTCTCCGAAGGCGCCGGTAGTGCGGACAACTCCGCCACCGTGCTCTCCTGCATATACGTCTCCGCTGGTTCAGCGGCCGGGCGTTCGTCTTCGGGCATCACGACGTCTGCACCATCCTCGTCCCCATCGACAGCTTCGTCCCTGTCATCGTCCTCGGCATCCGTCTCCCCATCCCGATTGTCGGGATCCTCTTCTTCCTTCTCCTCGACGCGTTCGACGTCGAATTCGTCTTCCAGCTGGTACGGAATGAAGGGCAAGGGCATGCCTTCCCGCGCAATCGGAAACCTCGCCAGCGCCTGCTCCGGCAAGGGGATTGCTCCGGCCACTGGACGCTCTTCTGTCGTCTCCTTCAGGGCAGCATCCTGCATCCGCGCAAGCTGTTCAGCTGAATCGCCCGTTTCGTCGGATGACGCCGGCCGCACGGCAATTGTTGCCGTTGGTTGCGTTTCCAGGCTGGGAGCGATGCCGGGCCGGGCCGCGGCTTGCGGCAAGCTCGACAGGCTTTTCAGCTGCAGGAGTGTCCGAACGAAATCCGATTCGAGCAGTTCGGCGAGCCAACCCGCCGACATCGGTGGTACGAGCTTCGCCTGCGCCGGCACGGCGATCACCGGCATGGCTGTGGCAGACGCAGCGGAGGTCGGCGTCTGGCGATCCGGGGTGCCGATACCAGCAGGAGCCCGTTCTTCCGGCTGTCTGGCGCCGCCGCTTGCTAGCATGGGCAGCCTTTGGCCACTTTCGGCTTGCGTGGCCGGGCTGCCGGTGGGCGATAACGACAGACCTGTGAACGGTGCCGTTCGGCTCGTCTGCGGTTCCATCCCGGCCTTCTGCAGTGGGTGGCTTGCGCCGGTCGCCACCTGCAAACTTTCGGGTCGACCGGACGCAATACCGAGGCCCGGCATGGAGCCGGATGGCGTTGCCGTTGTGGGTCGACCGGAGCGCGTCACATCCATGTCTGGACGCTGCGGCGGACCGGCATTCGCGGCGCGCACTTCGGCATTGCCTTTGGCCTCGGCTGGCGTGTTCAGAGGTCTGTTTTGCCCGGCTGCCGTCTGTTCGGTGCGCTGGGTGTCGTTCGGCGCACCTCCGACATCATTTGCGGCCAAGGGACGGCTGACGCTCTGAGCCGTCGGGCGGGCCTCTCCAGCCGCTTCGCGATAGGATGAGATGACCGAGCGTGTTGCTCCATCCCTGTCCGACTGGCGATAGAGTTCGAGATAAAGTGCCAGAGTTGCGCGTTCCGGGCCTGACGGGGCGGCCATGGCCGCCAGCAATGTGCGCAACTGTAGTCCGGCAAACGACTGGTTCAGAAGCTTCTGCAGCTTCAGGCGATCAGCGGCTGGCAGTGCCGCGATGCCTTCGATCAAGCGACCCATGTAATCGCCAGGTGTCTCGTCGGAGCGCCGCTCGATCTTCAAGGCTGCGCCGAGAACGTCTGCCAGAACCGAAAGACTCTGAGACATGCGCTCCGGGCCCGACAGGAGCATGATGTTCAACTGGCCCGCGATTGCAGAGTTCTGGTTGATGGGCGTCGGCGCTGGTGGTGGGGCAAGCGCTGTGGCGCGAGAGCCGGCCGGTTGTTCCGGTCGCGGCTTCGCATCGGTGGCAGACGCGTAGGACGCAGGGGACGCAAGGACTGGAGGAAGCATGGCAACCTCTCCGGTTCTGGTGCCTTGGGACAAGAGTTTCGGGGGACGTCAGTAGCCGAGCCACGGCTGCCGATCCCGATCCGCAATCCTTGCCTGATTTGGTTAATGAACTACTAAGGCGCAATTTTCACGGGCGACACCAGCCTCGCGCATTGATTGGCATGCACGATGGGCGAGGCGGCGTACTGTCGCCGATTCGATCCAACACGGACGCAGGCATGACACGCAATCTCCTCCTGAACACCGACAGCTACAAGCTTGGCGTCTTTCTGCAATATCCGAAGGACACGCGGGCCGTCAGCGCCTTTGTCACCACGCGGGGAAACTCTTTCCGTCCCGAGGTGATGTTCTTCGGCCTGCAGATGTTCCTGAAGGACTATCTGTCGACGCCGATCACCCGTGGCGACATCGAGGAAGCAGAAGAGATTGCGCGAGCCCATGGCCAGCCGTTCGACCGCAAGGGCTGGGAGCATATCCTGAATGCGCACGGCGGCATGTTGCCCCTGCGCATCGAGGCACTGCCGGAAGGCACCGCGATCCGTCGGGGGGTGCCCGTCATGCAGGTGGTCAATACCGATCCTCTCGTGCCGTGGCTCACCTCCTATATGGAGACCGCATTGCTCCGCGCCGTGTGGTATCCGTCAACGGTCGCGACGACCGCCTGGCGCATCCGGATGGCGATACAGCCCTTTCTGGACAGGACGACTGATGATCCGGCCGGGCTGCAACCGAGCCGGATCAGCGACTATGGTTGCCGCAGCACGTCCAGCGTCGAACAGGCTGCGATCGGAGGCGCAGCCCATCTCGTGCACTTCCACAGCTCTGATTCGCTTCCCGCCATTCTGCAGGCACGCCGCTTCTACAAGGCCTCAATGCCTGCCCATTCGATCCCGGCGGCCGAACATGGAACGATCATTGCCTGGGGTCAGGAGCATGAGACGGAAGCCTATTCCAACATGATCGACAATTTCGCGAGTTTCGGCGGTTATTCCGTTGTCTCGGACAGCTTCGATCTGCACAACGCGGTCTCCGAGATCTGGGGCAAGAAGCTGCAGACAAAGGTGCGCGCGGCCGGTGGCGTGCTCGTAGTCCGCCCGGACAGCGGCGATCCGATCGATACCCCGGTCCAGGTCGTGGCCCAACTCGCCTACGCCTTTGGTACGCGCCTGAACGGCAAGGGCTTCAAGGTGATCGATGGCAATGTCCGGGTGATCCAGTCGGACGGCGTTTCGATCCAGGATATTCAGATGATCCTCGGCCGGCTCGAAGGCATGGGTTTCTCTACCGAAAACATATCATTCGGCATGGGATCGGGCCTGCTGCACAAGATCAATAGGGACACGATGTCCTTCACAATGCGCACCAGCGCCGTTCAGGACGATGGGGGCCGATGGCATCCCGTCGTGCGCCGCCCATCCAATCCGCAGGAAAAGGTATCGATGGCCGGCCGTGTGGCTGCGATCACTGACGGCTACGACATCATGCCTATCCCGCTGGAAGACCTCGGAAAGCGCCCCAACCTGTTGCAGCCGGTCTGGCAGGACGGGGAGCTTCTGGTGGACTGGAGTCTGGATGAGATCCGGGCCAGGGCAACGGCCGCCAGCCTGCCACGCTAGCTCAGTCGACGAGACGCATGAACCGCGGATAGAGGCCAGCCTCGTCTGAGGGGACCGGAACACGCTCGCCAAAGGCCTCTTCGGACCGGCTGCGCTCGTCGACGATGAATGCGTCCAGCCAGTTGGCAGGCGCATAACGCGGCCCCTGGTCTTCAGTGTCGGCTTGTTCCGCAGGCGCTTCGATCAGATCCAGATCATAGCTGGATGAATTACGCGATACAGAGTCGAGGAGAATGCTGGCTGCTTCCGTCATGGTCGCCTGATCAACGCCTTATGTGCAACGAGCAACTTGAAAGGCCCATCGCGTTACCGATTTCTATGCGGGGATCATGCGAAGTCTCGGTTAACGAAACCTTGGCGAAATAGGCAGAGCTCCCCTCAAATCTCACCGATGAGAAGATCTAGCTATGAGCTTCAAACCACCGGCCTCCCTGCTTTCGCCAGCGCTTCGAGACAGCGTCCCGCCGCTCGACCTGGAACTGGCCAGTGAGAAAGCCGATGCCTTGGGGCGAGCTGGCCGAAAGGCCGAAGACGCTCTCAAGACGCTTGCTGGCGCGCGCGGCCTGGACGAGGCCCCGATCGAGGCCTTGCTCTATGCAGCAGCTGACGCGGTATTCGGATTGATGGTCCAACGGGAGCTATGCGGTTTGCGAAACCAGGGCGACATGATCCGGCGTTATGCCATCCCGGCCGATGTCATGTCCCGGGTCGGCATTGTCAGGCGCGACTGAGGCGGCCAGACGGATCAGCTATGCGCGAAGATATCGGTTTCTTCCCAGCCGAGGAGATCGAGCTTGGACCGGGTGGGAAGGAATTCGAAGCAAGCCTTGGCATGTTCCATCCGGTCGTCGCGCAACAGGCGCTGCGTGAGCTTGTCGCGCAGGGCATGCAGATGAAGGACATCGGAGGCCGCATATTCGAGCTGGGCCTGACTGAGTGTCTCGGCCGCCCAGTCAGACGATTGCTGCGCCTTTGAGATATCGACCTCGAGCAGTTCCTTGAGATTGTCCTTGAGGCCGTGCCGATCGGTGTAGGTTCGGGTCAAGCGGGAGGCAATCTTGGTGCAGAAGACATTGGTCGTCGTCACGCCGAAGGTGTGAAACAGGACCGCGATATCGAAGCGACCATAATGGAAGATCTTCTGACGGGCCGGGTCCGCGAGCATCGCCACGAGGTTGGGCGCATCCTTTTGATTTTTGGCGATCCGGATTACGTCGGCAGTTCCGTTACCGGAAGACAGCTGCACGACGCAGAGACGATCGCGGCGCGGGACGAGGCCGAGGGTTTCCGTATCGATCGCAATGGCGTCGACATAGCGGCTAGCGGCCTCGGACGAAATGTCCCCCTCGTGATAGCGGATCGTCGTCATCGGATGCTCCAGAAGTCTGATGTTGTCCCTGCCCGCTATAGACCAAAGCACATCCGCGCACCATCCCGCGCCTGCCCGGGCCACTCAAGGCGGTCACAGCCTTGTGATAGATGCATGAGAAACTGCTAAGCAGGATAGAGATTTGCTCAATTGCTACGCAAATGCGCTTTCGTTCTCTGAAAAACGCACCGATGCGAAAGATACGAAAGCGTCCCGATGCAAAAGTCGCAGCAGCGCGTTGCCGCTTGAATCTTGAGCCATGCATTAAACGCACTGCTGCGTTGCAACAAGCGCGCTTGGCAGAATCGAGTGCCGTGGGTATAACCAAAGCATCGAAGCGGCGCACTCCTCCTCCCAGTGCCGCTCGGTAGGATCGGCAATACTCCTCCTCCTCCCAATTGCCGATCAAGTTTAAGAGCCTGGCGCATCCTCCTCCCGCGCCAGGCTCTTTTCGTTTCCGGATCCCCCTGCAGATTTAGACTCGCCTGACCGCCAAGCGACAGTTCCGCTTGATGGCGTGGGGCACAGGCCCATATAACGCCATCTGTTCGCGAGACCCCAGGAGGCATGCATGACGGTAAAGTTCGGTACGAGCGGTTTGAGAGGGCTTTCGACAGATCTCGTTGGCTCGGTTTCAGCACTTTATGCGACCGCCTTTGCACGGCACATGCTGGAAAGCGGGGCGCTGAAGCCTGGATCGCCTGTTGTCGTCGGCCGCGACTTTCGTCCGTCGAGCCCGGAAATCTCTTCCACGATCATGGCCGCGATGAAACGCCTTGGCCTTGAACCGATCGATTGTGGCACCATCCCAACCCCGGCGCTCGCGCTCTACGGCGCCTCGATCGGGGCGGCCGGCATCATGGTCACCGGCTCTCATATTCCGGCCGACCGCAATGGCATCAAATTTTACCGCCCCGATGGAGAGGTCAACAAGAGCGACGAGGAGGCGATCACCCGTCTCGCAGCCACATTGAAAAACGATGCAGACGCCAACAAGGTCGAGGCCGGTTCCGGTACGCCTGGCGAGGCAGAGGCGACACAGCTCTTCATCGACCGCAATCTCGGCATCCTTGCGCCCGATGCGCTGAAGGGAAAGCGGATCGGCATCTACCAACACAGCTCGGTCGCCCGCGACATGCTGGTCACGGTTTTCGAGCACTGCGGAGCCACCGTGTTTCCGTTGGGGCGCTCGGAGCAGTTTATTCCCGTCGACACCGAGGCGGTATCGCCGGATACCGTCACCCAACTTGCGCATTGGAGCGACGAGCTCGCCCTCGACGCGATCCTCTCGACGGATGGCGACGGGGACCGGCCGCTTGTGGCCGACGAACATGGCAGGCCGCTGCGCGGCGATCTGCTCGGCCTGATCGTTTCCCGCTTCCTCAAGGCGAAGGTTGTAGCAACGCCTGTCACATCGAATTCCGGCCTGGAGCAGGATGGCGGCTTCGCCGTGCGCCGTACGCGAGTCGGCTCGCCTTTTGTCATTGCTGCTATGGAGGACGCGCTGTCGGCTGGAGAAGCCGGCGTGCTCGGTTTCGAGGCGAATGGCGGTCTGATGCTCGGCTCCGACTTCACCATCGGTGACAAGACGATCGCGGCATTGCCGACCCGGGACAGCTTTCTGCCGGCACTGGCCGTGCTTGGAACTGCGGCAGAACGCGGCCTGTCGCTATCTGGGCTCGTCGAAGACTTCAATCTGCCGGTGGCACTCAGCGACCGCTTGGAGAATTATGCCAGCGAGCGCAGCGGGTCTCTCATGGCGCATCTCCGGGAATCCGGCGACCATCTGTCGGCTTTCCTCAGCCCAATCGGTGCCGTCGACAGCGTCAGCGACATCGACGGACTGCGGGCAACGCTGGCCGACGGCCGGGTCATCCACTTTCGCCCCTCGGGCAATGCGCCGGAAATGCGCTGCTATGTCGAAGCCGCGAACAAGGAAGACGCAGAGCAGCTGCTGAAGCAGGGGCTTTCGTTGATCGAGGGCTGGACGGTCTGAACCGAGCCCCTCCGCGGGGCGTATTGGTCATGAGATCAAGCAAGAGGATATCATGACCAAGATTGCCTGGATTACGGGTTCCAGCACCGGCATTGGCCGCGCGCTCGCCGAACGCCTGCTTCGAGACGGATACCGGATCGCCGTCAGCGCTCGCAGTGTCGATGCGCTCGCGTCGCTCTCCGCCAGCCATCCCGGTAAAGTCGGCGTCTACCCGCTCGATGTCACCGACCCCGCAGCCGTCAAGCAGGCATTTGCGGCGATCGAGAGCGAAATGGGCCCGGTCGATCTCGCCGTCTTTGCGGCCGGCTCCTACACACGCGACTACGCCGAGGACTTTGACAGCGAGCGGACCCGCCAGATGTTCGAACTCAACGTGCTCGGCACCGCCTCGTGCCTGGAAACGGTGATGCCCGCGATGATCGCGCGGCGCCGCGGACATATCGCCGTCGTGGCCTCCGTATCGGGCTATGTCGGGCTGCCGGGTGCTGCGACCTATGGCGCAACGAAAGCCGCGCTCAACGTGATGTGCGAGGCGCTCTATCCCGAGCTCGAGCGTCACGGCGTGAAGATGACCATCATCAACCCGGGTTTCGTCGACACCCCGCTGACCAAGAAGAACGACTTCCCGATGCCCTTCCTCGTTTCTTCAGAGGAAGCAGCCGACACGATCGCCAGGGGGCTGGCCAAGGGCAAGTTCGAGATTATTTTCCCCTGGAAGATGGCGCTCGCGATCCGTTTCCTGCACGCCCTGCCCCACGCGCTGCGTTTTGCGCTCACGCGCAAGATGCTCCGGCCGAAGGGCTCTTGACCGGAGCACAAACTGCAAATGTGGAAACCCTGACGTTCAGGCTGGCTTGTCCAGCCTGAACTGCACGACGTCGATGCGACCGAAGCGGAAGCCAACCGCGCAATAGTGCAGATAGAGGCGCCACATGCGGTAGAAGCGCCGGTCGAAACCGAGCGGCTCGATCTTCTGCCAATTGGCCGTGAAAGCGCTGTCCCAGGCAATCAGAGTACGGTCGTAATCGCGGCCAAATCGGAAGCGATCGCCGACCTTCAGGCCTGCAGCCTCAGCGCCCCGCTCGAAAACGGTCACGGAGGGCAGCATGCCGCCGGGGAAGATATAGGTCTGGATGAAATCAGCGCTGCGGCGATAATAGTCGAAGCGGCTCTCATCAATGGTGATGGTCTGGATCAGCGCCTGCCCGCCGTCGACCAGCAGGTTCTGCACGGCCTTGAAATAGACCGGCCAGTTTTCTTCACCCACCGCCTCGAACATCTCGATCGAAACGATCTTGTCGTATTGCCCGCGACAATCGCGGTAGTCTTCGAGCCTGATGTCGACCTTGTCGGCGAAACCGGCTTTTTCAAGCCGCTCGCGCGCAAACTTCGCTTGCTCTGTCGACAATGTCAGCCCTGTGACCCGGCAGCCGGTCTTGCGGATCGCATGTTCGGCGAAGCCGCCCCAACCGCAGCCGATTTCCAGGACATGATCCTCGGGACCGATCTTCAGCTCGTCGACGATGCGGGCGTATTTCGCCTCCTGCGCATCGGCAAGGCTCATGCTGGGTGCGCTGTAGAGCGCGGAGGAATAGGTCATGGTGCGGTCCAGCCACAGGCCGTAGAACGCATTGCCGAGATCGTAATGATAGGCGATATTTCGCCGGCTACCCTTCTTCGAGTTGCGGCGCAGCTTGTGCCGCAAGCGGGCGAGCGTCATGAAGATGGAGGAAGACGCCAGAACGCGGCCGAGCTGTGCCTCATTGGCGAGGGCGAGTTCGAGCACGGCGCCAATGTCGGGCGAGTCGAGATCGCCATCGATATAGGCCTGAGCAAAACCGAGAGTGCCATTCGTTAGTATCCGAAGGACCGGGCTCGCATTGCGGACACACAAGACGGCATTCGGGCCAGGGTTTGCGCCGATCGCGACATGTTCGCCATAACCTTCGAACTGAAGTGTCAGGCGGCCCACGGCAATCCGGTCGGCCCAGCGGCACATCATGCGCTGCCAGAATGTGAGAGAGCTAACCACAGGGTGCATTTCCTGCTCAGCGTGACTCATGACTTGTTCATCCCATTCTGCACGACGATCGTTGAGGCTATCTTGGCTGCGGCTGGCTTGTGTCGGTAGATCGGAACGCCCTTCCACCAAAGCTTCAACGCCTCCCAGTGAATGCCCCCCATCACTTTGAGGGTCATCAAAGGATACTTCAGCAACATGTGCAACAAACCTTTGTCTGACAAAGGACGGCGCCGGCCGGAAAAAGTTGCAAACAAAAGTGGCCCTTCCGGATCGCTCTCGCCGATGTTGATGGCCACATCATCCGTCGGCGGGCTGATACGGAAATTGTATTGGCAGTTCATCGGCATGAATGGCGAGACATACATCTCCTTTGCGCAACTATGGCGCAGGATACCGTTCTCTTCGGCCTCGACCGGGATCACATAGGTGTGGCGCTCGTTGAAGGTGTTGCAGACCTCGTAGAGGACTGCGGCAAGCTCACCTTCGGCGCGATAGCAGAAAAACACCGTGATCGGATTGAAGACATAGCCGAAGATCCGGGGGTAGCAGAGCATATGGATCTTGATGCCATCAGCCTCCACTCCGGCCGCGGCCAGGCGTTCCTCGACCCAGGCTCTCAGTTCGCCGGTTCGGCCATTGCCGTGGTCGGCATCATGCACCGAATAGAGTGCGGCCTTGTTGTAACCGAACAGACGCAGGCTTTGGTTCAACTTGTCGATCTCATCCAGGTCGACCAAAAGCGAAAACACGCTATAGCGCAGGCTGTGCTTCTTGGGCCGACTGCGGGCATGCAGCACATGCCCGGCATAGATTGCAGAGTTCAGCTTCATTCCGCCGCCTCAAGCTGGCGACCAATCACGATGCGACCCGATTCATTTTCAACCGACCAGGGACGACGGACGCCGCCGAGCGCTTCGGCGACGGCGAGCCCCGCCTGCAGGCCATCCTCATGAAACCCGCTGCCGAAATAGGCGCCGCAGAACCACGTATTGCGGCGGCCCTGAAGCTGCCAGATACGGCGCTGGGCGCGAATTGCGGCCACATCGAAGAGCGGATGTTCGTAGTTGAACGTCTTGATGATCTTGGCCGGATCGATCGGACGGCAGGGATTGAGCGTGACGAAGAGAGGCGTTGCCGGATCCAGCGACTGCAGCTTGTTCATCCAGTAGGTGACGCAAAGAGTTTCGCCGGAACCCGCCTGTTTCTCCGCCACATAGTTCCAGCTTGACCAGACCGACTTGCGCTTCGGCATCAAAGTCTCGTCCGAATGCAGAACGGCGAGATTCGGTGTGTACTGGAAGGACTCGAGGATCTCGATCTCCTCACTGTCAGCGTCCTCCAGAAGATCGATGCTCTGGTTTGCATGGGTGGCGAGAACGACGTCATCAAAGACTTCCACGCCTCCATGCACGTCGGTCACCTGAACGCCGGCAATGCCACGGCGGACACCCGTGACAGCCGTACCAAGGCGCACTTCGCCGCTGAAATCGGCAAGAATGCGGGCTACATATTCGCGGCTGCCGCCCTTCACCGTGCGCCACTGCGGACGGTCCTTGAGCACAAGCAATCCATGGTTTGCGAAGAAGCGGATGAAGGCGTGCAGCGGATAAAGCCGCATCTCCGAGGCCGTGGTCGACCAGATTGCAGCGCCCATCGGCAGGAGATGATCCTCGATGAAGGAAGGCGAATAATCGGCGGATGCGAGATAGTCGCCGAGCGACACGCCTTCGAGTTCACGACGCTCGAGAAGGCGGGGGGCTTCCTTGTAGAAGCGCAGAACGTCCTTCACCATGCGCCAGAAGCGCGGACGAAAGATATTCGACTTCTGCCCCAAGAGCCCCGAGAGCCCCGAACCCGAATATTCGAAGGCGCCACCGCCGAGAGAGGCGGCAAAAGACATGTTCGACGGCAGGGTTGGCACATCGAGATGCTCGAAAAGCTTCACGAGATTGGGGTAGTTGCGGTCGTTGTAAACGATAAAACCAGTGTCGACGGGGATGTCTTTCTGGGCGCCGGGCGCGATCACCGTATTCGAATGACCGCCCGGGCGGCTCTCTGTTTCATAGAGAACGACATCGGCGCTTTTTGAAAGCAGCCAGGCGGATGAGAGGCCCGAAACCCCCGATCCGATGACCGCGATCCTGCGTTTACCGCCGGATGCGGCCTTCGTCTTACCAGTGTCCATTTCCCGCCCTTTGCCACGTATGCAATTCAATCTGTTTGTCGCTGATTACGCAAAGCAAATCTCAATGGATTGATCGCAGCGAATAAATTCACAGGCAGTGATCCGAGCCGAGAACCGCGGCGTAGACCGCTGCATGATGAACGCGATACACATCTCGGCAGATGCGTGCCACAATGACCCCGGGCGAAGTGCACGGCAAAAGGTCGTTGCGTCGCTCAAACGAGGGAAAAAAAGCGTTTCGATGACCGAGTCGGTGGAAGAACTGGACCAGCGTAACTTCTCGCAGCTTTTGGCCGCCGTCGGCCGCGATAGAGACATCGAAGCCTTCGAGACGATTTTCAAGTTTTATGGTCCGAAGGTGCGTGCCTATATGGCGAAACTTGCCCGTGACGGGCAGGCGGCTGAAGAGCTGATGCAAGAGACGATGCTTGCGGTCTGGAACAAGGCCGAGCAGTTCGACCCCACAAGAGGAAATGTCTCGAGCTGGATCTTCACCATCGCCCGCAACCAGCGCATCGACGCCTTCCGCCGCGAAAGACGGCCGACTTTCGACCCGTCCGATCCGGCCTTCGTGCCAGACGACGTGCCGCCGGCCGATGTCGAATTCGAAGGCAAGCAGGAGGCTGATCGCCTTCGCCGCGCCATGGAAACCCTACCACCCGAACAGCTCGAACTCCTAAAAATGTCATTCTATAGAGAAGCATCCCACAGCACGATCGCGGCCGAACTCGGACTGCCGATGGGGACCGTGAAATCGCGTATCCGCCTCGCTTTCGCAAAGCTGCGCGCAGCATTGGAGGAGCGGGCATGACCCTCCACGTTCAACACCACATCAGCGACGAGCTTCTGCTCGATTATGCGACAGGAAACCTGGCCGAAGGCTGGAGCATTGCCGTTGCAACGCATCTGGCGCTATGCCCGTCATGCCGCGACCGCCTTTCCTTTATGGAGCATACCGGCGGTCAGTTGCTCGAGGCGACCGAGGTGACCGCCGAGGATGCACCCGCGACAGACAGCTGGTCGGCCATGAAGGCGAAGCTCAAGTCGCAGGGGACGGCGCGGCTCGCTGCGGCCAAGCCTGTTGCCACGCCGACCGACCTTCCGGTCCTTCCAGAGCCGCTGCGCTCCTATCTCGGCGGTGACGTCGAGGCTCTGAAATGGAAGGCACTCGGCCGCGGCGCCTATCATATCCCGATCAAGACGGGTGATACGGAGAGCCAGGTTCGCCTGCTGAAGATCCCAGCCGGCAAGCCGGTGCCCGAACACTCGCATGGTGGGCGTGAGCTGACGCTGGTGCTCAAAGGCGCCTTCACCGATGGTGAGACCGTGTTCAAGCGCGGCGACATCGAAGAGGCCGACGAGACCTTGACTCATCAGCCTGTGGCGACGCCGGACGAAGATTGCATCTGTCTTGCGGTCACCGATGCGCCGCTGAAGTTCAAGAGTTTTCTTGTCCGACTGGTTCAGCCGGTTCTTGGAATTTGATGGATGGCCGGGCGATGCCCGGCCTGAGGGGGAAGACATATGCCTTACGTGATTGCCTATATCTCTACGGCCGTTGTGTTTTTCGCCATCGACTATCTCTGGCTGACGCGGATTGCGATCGGCTTCTATCGCGAGCATATCGGCGCCCTTCTTCTGGCAACCCCAAACTTTGCGGCCGCCGGGATTTTCTATCTCTTCTACGTGGTCGGACTTGTCTATTTTGCGGTCATGCCGGCCGTGTCTGCCGGCAGCCTCTTGACAGCATTGTTCAACGGGGCGCTCCTTGGGCTTCTGGCCTATGGCACCTATGACATGACCAATCTCGCCACGCTGAAGGGCTGGTCGCTGCAGGTCAGCCTCGTTGACATGGCCTGGGGTGCATTTCTCTCGGCAACCGCTTGCGCTGCAGGTTATCTCGCCGTTTCGCGCTTTACGCAGTGAGTGCTGGAAGGGCGTCTTCGGGCGCCCTATGTTCACGGCATGATCAAGCCGGACCTTCTTCTCCATCCAACACCGGGCGGGCTTTATTGTCCGCCGGGTGATTTTTTTGTCGATCCGGTGCGGCCTGTCGATAGGGCGCTGATCACCCACGGACATTCTGACCACGCCCGCTCCGGCCACACACACGTTCTCGCCACGCGCCAGACCCTCGACATCATGGCGATACGCTACGGCGAGGACTTTTGCGGCACATCACAGAGTGCGACTTTCGGAGAGACGATATCGGTCAATGGCGTGACCGTTCGCTTTCACCCAGCCGGCCATGTGTTGGGCTCCGCGCAGATCGAGATCGAAGCGCAGGGCACACGCATAGTCGTTTCCGGCGACTACAAGCGTGGCGCGGATCCGACCTGCGCGAGTTTCGAGCCGGTGCCCTGCGACGTGTTCATTACCGAAGCGACCTTCGGCCTGCCGGTGTTCCACCATCCAGACCCACGCCTCGAGATCCAGAAGCTGCTGACCTCTCTGCAGCAATTTCCGGAACGCAGCCACCTGATCGGGGCTTATGCGCTTGGCAAGGCACAACGCGTGATTTCACTCATTCGGCGCGGCGGTTACGACAAGCCGATCTACATCCACGGCTCGATGGCGCGGCTCTGCGACTATTACACCGAACAGGGCGTGGAACTCGGCGAGCTTCGCCCGGCGACGACCGAGGACAAGAAGTCCGGCGCTTTCAAGGGCGCCGTGGTGATCGGCCCGCCCTCGGCCTTCAACGACCGCTGGGCTCGGCGCTTCGAGGATCCCCTCGCCATCTTCGCATCCGGCTGGATGATGGTGCGCCAGAGAGCCAAACAGCGCGGCGTGGAACTGCCGCTCGTCATCTCCGACCACTGCGACTGGCCGGAACTGCTGGATACGATCCGCGAGGTCGGCCCTCAGGAGGTCTGGGTTACCCATGGCCGGGAGGAGGCGCTGGTGCGTTGGTGCGAGCTTGAGGGTATCAAGGCGCGACCGCTGCACCTTGTCGGCTACGAAGACGAGGGAGACTGAGATGAAGGCCTTTGCCCGCCTCCTCGATCGCCTCGTGCTGACACCCAGCCGCAACGGTAAGCTGACGTTACTGGTGGATTATTTCCGGCAGACGCCTGATCCTGACCGTGGCTATGCGCTGGCCGCGCTCACCGAAGGTCTCGACATCAAGGGCGTGAAGCCGGCGCTGCTGAAGGAATTGGTGCTGGAGCGGATGGACCCGATCCTGTTTCAATATTCCTATGACTACGTGGGTGACCTCGCCGAGACCATCTCGCTGGTATGGGAGCCGCAGACGCTTGAGGCCGAGGACGAGCAGGATTTCGAAAGCCTGTCAAAGATCGTCGAGCGCCTGCAACGTCTGGGGCGCAACGAAACACGCGCCGTCATGCGCGATCTCTTCGACCGGCTGGACACGTCGGAGCGGTTCGCGCTGATCAAGCTCGTCACAGGGGGGCTCCGGATCGGGGTCTCGGCGCGGCTGACGAAACAGGCGCTGGCACTCTATGGCGACAAAGACATCGTCGATATCGAGGGCCTCTGGCACGGGCTGAAGCCGCCATATACGGAACTGTTCGCGTGGCTGGAGGGTCGGATCGAGAAGCCTGTCCTGTCGACGCCAGCGATTTTCCATTCGGTGATGCTCTCCACACCGATCGAAGACAGGGATCTGCCCAATCTCGATCCAAACGACTTCGCTGCCGAATGGAAGTGGGACGGCATTCGCGTGCAGCTCTCCTGCTCCGGAGGCAGGAGCCGGCTCTATTCGCGCTCGGGCGACGACATCTCCAGCGCCTTCCCCGATATCGTCGAGGCGGCCCAGCTCGAGGGCGTGATCGACGGGGAATTGCTCGTCGGTGGCACCTCGCGGACCAATGCGCCGACGCGCACCTTTTCCGATCTCCAGCAGCGTCTCAATCGTAAGACGGTGACCGCCAAGATGCTGGAAGATTATCCGGTCTTCATCCGTGCTTACGACATCCTGTTCGACGGTGATGTGGATGTGCGGCCCGAGACCTTTCTCACACGCCGCGAGCGGCTGAGCGCACTGGTCGAGCGGCAAGAGCCGCGCCGGTTCGATCTGTCGCCGCTCGTCTCCTTCTCGACCTGGGAAGAGCTGGAGCAACTGCGTGCCACCCCACCTGATCCTGTGATCGAAGGGGTGATGCTGAAGCGGCTGGATAGCAGCTACCAGGCCGGGCGCGCCAAGGGGCCGTGGTTCAAGTGGAAACGCGACCCTATGAATGCCGATGCCGTGCTGATGTATGCCCAGCGCGGGCATGGCAAACGCTCCAGCTACTATTCGGACTTCACCTTCGGGGTCTGGACGGCGATCCCCGGCGAAGGGGATGTGCTGGTCCCAGTCGGCAAGGCTTACTTTGGCTTCACCGATGAGGAACTCGAAGTGCTCGACCGCTTCGTGCGCAACAACACGGTGGAGCGCTTCGGCCCGGTCCGGAGTCTTCGGGCAGAACCCGAGCATGGCTTTGTCGTCGAGGTGGCCTTTGAGGGGCTGGCGCGGTCGACCCGGCATAAATCCGGGATCGCGATGCGGTTTCCCCGCATCGCGCGTCTGCGTCAGGACAAATTGCCCAGGGATGCCGACCGGTTGGAGACGCTGGTCGCGATGCTCTGACGCCTAGCGTCTCCGGAGCTAGCGCGTGGTCAGGCAGCGAGAAACGCTGTCCTGCCAGCCGGCGATGGCTGCTTCCCTGTCGGTCACATCCATGCCTGGCTCGAAGCGACGATCGCGCTTCCAGGTCGCGGCAAAGCCCTTCTGGTCAGGCCAGAGGCCGGCGCGGGAGCCGGCAAGCCAGGCGGCTCCGAGAACCGTTGTTTCCAGCACGACAGGACGATCGACGGGGGCTGCCAGGATGTCGGCGAGGCGTTGCATCGTCCAGTCCGACGCCACCATGCCGCCATCGACGCGGAGCACCGTCTTCGACGCGCTGCCGTTCCAATCTTTCTTCATCGCCTCCAGGAGGTCATGGGTCTGGTAGGCGACGCTTTCGAGCACGGCACGAGCGAATTCGGCCGGGCCTGTGCCACGCGTCAGGCCGAAGATCGCGCCGCGGGCATCGGCATCCCAATGCGGCGCTCCAAGACCGGTGAAGGCCGGCACGAGGTAGACGCGCTGATGCGGATCGGCCTTGCTGGCGAGCGCGTCCGTTTCCGAGGCGACCTTTACGAAGCCCATCTGGTCGCGCAGCCACTGGACGGCGGCACCGGCGATGAAGATCGAGCCTTCGAGGGCGTAGGTTGTCTCGCCATTCAAGCGATAGGCGATGGTGGTTAGCAACCGGTTCGATGAGGCGACGCGGTCCGGTCCGGTGTTGAGAAGCGCGAAGCAGCCCGTGCCATAGGTCGATTTCATCATGCCGGGCTCGAAGCAGGCATTGCCGATGACGGCAGCCTGCTGGTCGCCGGCAACGCCGAGGATCGGGATTTCGGCGCCGACTACGGCCGCATCCGTGATTCCGAAGTCGTCGGCACAATCCTTGACCTCCGGCAGCATGGCGCTCGGGATTTTCAGGATCGAGAGGAGTTCATCGTCGAAGCGGTTTTCGCCGATGTCATAGATCAACGTGCGAGAGGCATTGGTCGCGTCGGTCGCATGGACCTTGCCACCGGTCAGTTTGTAGATAAGCCAACTATCGACCGTGCCGAAGCAGATCTCGCCCTTTTCGGCGCGGGCCTTCAGGCCATCAACGTTCTTCAGGAGCCAGGAGAGCTTGGTGCCGGAAAAATAGGGGTCGAGCAGCAGGCCGGTCTTCTCGGTGAAGAGTGGTTCCAGGCCCTTATGCTTGAGTTCATCACAGTAACGGGCCGTGCGGCGGTCCTGCCAGACGATGGCACGGTGTACCGGCTGACCGGTCTCTCGGTCCCAGACGACGACGGTTTCGCGCTGGTTGGTGATGCCGATCGCGGTCACATCGCCGATCTTGATCTTGGCGGCGGCAACCGCCTTTTCGATGGTGGCAAGCACAGTCTGCCAGATCTCGTCCGCATCATGCTCGACCCAGCCGGAATCCGGGAAATGCTGGGTGAACTCCTGCTGGGCGACGCCGACGATATGCATCTCGTGATCGAAGATCATCGAGCGCGTCGAGGTCGTTCCTTGGTCGATGGCCAGAATGTAACCGCTCATTACGGCGAAACTCCTTAAGTGAAGAAGCCGGGGCGTAGTTGGCGCCCCGGCAATTGTCAATTCAGCGGCGATCGCCGGTTCTTACTGCCAGCTCTTGACGAGCTCGTCGTAGTTGACCGTCATCGGCTGTTCTTTTTCGTTCTCGATCTTCAGCTGCGGGGCGATATTGCCCTTGGCAACAGCATCGGCATTCCACTCTTCGAGGGTCTTTTCCTCGGCGAGCTTCGGACCGATATCGCCCTGGACGCCAGCGCGTTCGAGACGCTCGAGCACCTTTTCCTGCTCGGCGCAGAGCGAGTCCATGGCTTCCTGGGCAGTCTTGGCGCCCGAAGAAGCGTCACCGATCGCCTGCCACCAGAGCTGAGCCAGCTTCGGATAGTCAGGAACGTTGGTGCCGGTCGGCGACCACTGCAGACGAGCCGGCGAGCGGTAGAATTCGACCAGACCGCCAAGCTTCGGAGCGCGCTCTGTGAAGGAGGCGTGATCCAGGGTCGACTGACGGATGAAGGTGAGACCGACATGGCTCTTCTTCACGTCGATGGTCTTCGAGGTGACGAACTGTGCGTAGAGCCAGGCGGCCTTGGCACGATCTTCCGGGGTGGACTTCATCAGCGTCCAGGAACCGGCGTCCTGATAGCCGAGCTTCATGCCGTCCTTCCAGTAGACGCCATGCGGGCTCGGAGCGAAGCGCCACTTCGGCGTGCCGTCCTCGTTAACGACCGGCAGGCCTTCCTTGACGAAGTCGGCGGTGAAGGCGGTGTAGGTGAACATCTGCTGGGCGATTTCACCCTGAGACGGTACCGGACCGGATTCCGAGAAGGTCATGCCCTGAGCAGCCGGAGGGGCATACTTCTTCATCCATTCGAGATATTTCTCGATGGCGTAGACGGAGGCCGGACCGTTGGTGTCACCGCCGCGGGCGACGCAGGAGCCGACCGGGCGGGAGTTTTCGTCGACCTTGATGCCCCATTCGTCGACCGGAAGGCCGTTCGGGATGCCCTTGTCGCCGTTGCCGGCCATGGAGAGCCAGGCATCGGTGAAGCGCCAGCCGAGCGACGGGTCCTTCTTGCCGTAGTCCATATGGCCGAAGACCTTCTTGCCGTCGATTTCGCGACCGGTGAAGAATTCGGCGATGTCTTCATAGGCCGACCAGTTGACCGGAACCCCGAGGTCGTAGCCGTATTTTTCCTTGAAGTCGGCCTTGTTCTTCTCGTCGTTGAACCAGTCGTAGCGGAAGAAGTAGAGGTTGGCGAACTGCTGGGTCGGCAGCTGGTAGAGCTTGCCATCCGGAGCGGTCGTGAAGGACTTGCCGATGAAGTCTTCAATGTCGAGGGTCGGGCTGGTGACGTCCTTGCCTTCGTTCGCCATCCAGTCGGTCAGGTTGCGAACCTGCTGATAACGCCAGTGGGTGCCGATCAGGTCAGAGTCGTTGATGTAGGCGTCATAAATGTTTTCGCCCGACTGCATCTGCGTCTGCAGCTTTTCGACGACGTCACCTTCACCGATCAGGTCATGGGTGATCTTGATGCCGGTGATGGCGGTGAAGGCCGGAGCGAGGACCTTCGATTCATATTCATGCGTGGTGATGGTCTCAGAAACGACCTTGATCTCCATGCCGGCGAACGGCTTCGCGGCATCGATGAACCACTGCATTTCGGCTTCCTGGCCGGCACGGTCGAGTGCCGACATGTCGCCGACTTCGGCGTCCAGGAACTTCTTCGCCGCTTCCATGTCGGCGAAGGCTGCGCCCGTCATAGCCAGAAGCATGGCGGCCGTCGTCGTCAAAAGGTGCTTTCGCATTATGTCCTCCCTAAGGTTGCGATTGCATTCGGTTTGCAGTCTCGAGAATGGCGACCTCCCGCCGCCACCCCGTCTTGTCTGCTCTAGACGTAGCGGAAAACGCCGATGGCGTAGACTACGGAGAGAGCAAGAGCCCACCACAGGTTCGGTCCAACAAGACCGAGCCAAGCGAGATTGATAAAAGCCGACCCGAGCAGCGACACGAAAAGACGGTCGCCACGGGTGGTTTCGAAGCGCAGGATGCCGGTCCGCGGATTGCCGCCCGGGGACAGATACTCCCAGACCGCCATCGACAGAATCAGGCTAAAGATCACGACGAAGAAAATCGTCGTCGGCATCGTCCAGGCCATCCATGTAAAGTCCATCGGAACCTCCTCAGACGCGGCCCAGGGCAAAGCCCTTGGCGATATAGTTGCGGACGAAATAGATGACGAGCGCCCCGGGTATGATCGTCAGCACGCCGGCGGCTGCGAGCACGCCCCAGTCCATGCCCGAGGCCGAGACCGTACGCGTCATGATGGCAGCGATCGGCTTGGCATCCGTCGTGGTCAGCGTGCGGGCGATCAGCAGTTCGACCCAGGAGAACATGAAGCAGAAGAAGGCAGCGACACCGATGCCGGACGCAATCAGCGGCATGAAGATCTTCACGAAGAACTTCGGGAAGGAATAGCCGTCGATATAGGCCGTCTCGTCGATCTCCTTCGGCACGCCCGACATGAAGCCTTCGAGGATCCAGACAGCCAGCGGCACGTTGAATAGGCAGTGTGCGATCGCGACTGCGATATGCGTGTCGATCAGGCCGAAGGCGGAATAGAGCTGGAAGAAGGGCAGTGCAAAGACGGCCGGCGGTGCCATGCGGTTGGTCAGCAGCCAGAAGAACAGATGCTTGTCACCAAGGAACCTGTAGCGCGAGAAGGCGTAGGCTGCCGGAAGGGCAACAGCAACCGCGATCACGGTGTTCATGCACACATAGATGATCGAGTTGATGTAGCCCTTGTACCAGGAGGGATCGGTGAAGATCACCGCATAGTTGGCAAGTGTCGGGTTGACGGGCCAAAGCGAGAAGGCGCCCGTAATCTCCGCATTCGTCTTGAAGCTCATGTTGACGAGCCAATAGATCGGCAGCAGCAGGAAGATGATGTAGATCGTCGGGACCAGAAAGCCGAGATTGGTGCGGTTGTCAGTGCTTTTCATCGGTGCCTCCCTCAGCCCTTCGCGTCACTGTTGGTCATGACGGTGTAGAAAACCCAGGACAGAGCCAGGATGATCAGGAAGTAGATGATCGACATTGCCGCCGCCGGACCAAGGTCGAACTGGCCGACCGCCATCTTGACGAGATCGATCGACAGGAAGGTGGTCGAATTGCCGGGGCCACCACCTGTCAGAACGAAGGGCTCGGTGTAGATCATGAAGCTATCCATGAAGCGCAGAAGGACTGCGATCAAAAGGACGCGCTTCATCTTCGGCAGCTGAATGAAGCGGAACACGGACCAGCGCGATGCGCCGTCAATCTTTGCGGCCTGGTAATAGGCATCCGGGATGGAGACGAGACCGGCATAGCAGAGCAGCACGACAAGGCTCGTCCAGTGCCAGACATCCATCACGATGATGGTGACCCAGGCATGCATCGGGTTCTGCGTGTAATTGTAGTCGAAGCCGAGCGCGTTGAGCGAATAGCCGAGAAGACCGATGTCGACGCGACCGAAGACCTGCCAGATGGTGCCGACGACGTTCCACGGAATGAGCAGTGGCAAGGCCATCAGAACGAGGCAGACAGGAACCCCCAATCCCGTTTTCGGCATGTTGAGCGCGATGAAGATGCCAAGTGGCACCTGGATCGCCAGAATGATCATGGAGAAGATCAGGTTGCGGCCGAGTGCGTTCCAGAAACGGTCGGACGACAGGATGTCGGCAAACCAGTCGGTGCCGGCCCAGAAGAACTGGTTGTTACCGAAGGTATCCTGGACGGAATAGTTGACGACGGTCATCAGCGGGATGACGGCCGAAAAGGCCACCAGCACCAGGACCGGGACGACCATGAACCAGGCCTTGTTGTTCCAGGTTTTTTCCATCGGTCAGCCCTCCATGCCTACGCGCCAGGAATCGGCAAAAATGCCGAGACCTTCGGGGACGAATGTGATGCGGGGATCGGCGGGAATGTCTGCATCTTCGGACACGACGATCGACAGCGACTGATCGGCAAAGCGGGCGCGCACGATCTTCTGGCGACCGATGTCCTCGACCTTGGCGATAGAGACCGGCATGCCTTCCCGCCCGAGGCGGATGAATTCGGGGCGGACACCGAGCTCGATCTTGCTCTGGCCCGAAAGCTTCGGGGCGCCCGGCAGGTTGATCGTCTGGTCGCCGATCACGGCGGTTGCGCCGCTCACCTTGGCCGGCATGACATTCATGCCCGGGGAGCCGATGAAATAGCCGACGAAGGTGTGGCTGGGACGCTCGAAGAGTTCGGCGGGCGTCCCGATCTGCACGATCTGGCCGTCATACATGACCACGACCTTGTCGGCGAAGGTGAGCGCTTCGGTCTGGTCATGGGTGACATAGACCATGGTGAAACCGGACTGGCGGTGCAGGCGCTTGAGCTGCGAGCGCAAGACCCACTTCATATGCGGATCGATCACGGTCAGCGGCTCGTCGAAGAGGATCGCATTGACGTCGGAGCGGACGAGGCCGCGACCGAGCGAGATCTTCTGCTTCTGGTCTGCCGTCAGGCCCTGCGCCTGCTTGCGGGCCATGGGCTGCAGGTCGATCATGTCGAGGATCTCGTTGACCCGCTTGTTCACCTGATCTTCCGGGACATGGCGGTTGCGCAGTGGAAAGGCCAGATTGTCGTAGACGGTCATCGTGTCGTAGACGACCGGGAACTGGAAGACCTGGGCAATGTTGCGGGCGGCCGTCGGCAGGTTGGTGACGTCGACGCCGTCGAACTCGATGCGGCCGTCGGACGGGTGCAGTAGGCCCGAGATGATGTTGAGCAGGGTGGTCTTGCCGCAGCCCGAGGGCCCAAGCAGCGCATAGGCGCCGCCATCGTCCCATTCGTGATGGACTTCCTTCAAAGCATAATCTCCGGCCGCACGGGCAGCGGGGGAGTAGGCGTGGCGGATGTGGTCGAGATTGATGCGTGCCATGACGTTGCTCCTCACGCGGCCATTTCGGCCGGCGCGCCGAGCGCCTTGCCGTCGGCGCCGAACGCCATCAGGTGGCGGGTGTCGATGAAGACATCGATCTCGCGATCGGGATCGATGTCGTGGATGCCATGGGCCAGGCACACCCAGCGGGCCGCGCCGTATTCGACATGGATGAAGCTCTCCGAGCCTGCGATTTCGGAAACCAGCGTCCGCGAGCGCATCGGCAGGGCGCCCGGCAGGGCGGCAAGCAACAGGTGATGCGGGTGGAAGGCGACCGTGACGGGGCCGTCCGCGATCGATGCCAGATGGCCAGGCACCGCCAGAACTGGCTGGCCGTTCAGTTCGAAGCTTGCGCCCCGCTTGACCAGCGCGATGGTGTTGAGCGGCGGATCGGCGAAAGTTTTGGCGGCCAGGAGGTCCAATGGGCGGCGATAGACGTCGATCGTCTGACCGAACTGGGTGATCCGACCTTCGGACAGCGTCGCGGTATTGCCGCCGAGCAGCAGAGCTTCCGAGGGTTCGGTTGTCGCGTAGACGAAAATTGCGCCGGATTCGGCGAAGATCTTCGGGAGTTCTTCGCGCAGTTCCTCGCGCAGCTTGTAGTCGAGGTTGGCAAGCGGCTCGTCGAGCAGGACAAGGGTCGCATTCTTGACGATAGCGCGAGCGAGCGCCGTGCGCTGCTGCTGTCCACCGGACAGGTTCAGCGGGGTGCGATCGAGATAGGGCGTCAGGCGCAAGAGGTCGGCCGCCTTGCGGACCTCGCGATCGATGGTGGCCGCATCCTTGCCCGCAACCCGCATCGGCGAGGCGATGTTTTCGTAGACCGTCAAAGCCGGATAGTTGATGAACTGCTGGTAGACCATCGCGACATTGCGCTTCTGGACCGGCACGCCCGTGACATCCCGACCATCGAAGTGAACGGTGCCCGAAGTCGGCTTATCGAGGCCTGCCATCAGGCGCATCAGGGACGTCTTGCCCGAAAGAGTGGGCCCGAGCAGGACATTGAGCGTACCCCGCTGCAACGTCAGGTCGGTCGGGTGGATGTGATATCCACCTCCCGCCAGTTTCGAGACTTTACGCAGTTCCAACATATGTCCTCGGGCCTCCTCCAAACCGTCGGTCTTTGTCGAGATGGGCGATCAGGCCGCCGCCAGCATCCCCAGATAGGCATCCAGCCCCTTCGCCTCCTCCGGCGTCAGGAACAATCCCTGTTTCGTTCGGCGCCACAGCACGTCTTCGGCCGTGACGGCCCATTCCCTTTCCACCAGCCAGCGAACTTCAACCTCGTATAGCGTGCCGCCGAAGTGGCGACCGAGATCAGCCAAAGACCGGGCCTTGCCCAGAATCGATTTGGAATCCGTTCCGTAACAGCGGATCAAACGCTCGGCGTGCCCTCGCTCCAGGAACGGATAGGCCTTCAGGAGATCGGCAACCGTTGGTTCGAATGCCGTCGCGGCGAAGTCGCCGCCGGGCAGACGACTGCCCGCCGTCCATGGCGTGCCCTTCTGCCCGATCGTCTCACCGATTTTCTCCAAGGCATGTTCGGCCAGACGACGATAGGTCGTCAGCTTGCCGCCGAAGACGTTGAGCAACGGGGCCTCTTCACTCGTCCCTTCGATCTTGAGCACGTAGTCGCGGGTCGCTTCCTGGGCCTTTGATGCACCGTCGTCGAAAAGCGGCCGGACGGCGGAATAGCTCCAGACGATATCCTCGGGGCGGATCGGTTCCTGGAAATACTCGCTCGCGGCACCGCAGAGGTAGTTCACTTCCTCGGGGCTGATCCGGACGTCCTTGGGATCTTCGGTGAAGTCCCGATCCGTCGTGCCGATCAGGGTGAACTCACCCTCGTATGGGATGGCGAAAATGATCCGGTTGTCGGGGTTCTGGAAGAAGTAGGCGCGCGGGTCGGTGAACTTCTTGCGCACCACGATATGGCTGCCCTGCACAAGGCGCACATTGTGAACATTGTTGCGGCCGAAGGCTCCAGCAAGCACCTGGTCGACCCAGGGGCCGGCCGCGTTGACCAGCATGCGGGCCTTGTGGATGACTGTCGAGCCGTCGCGCTGCGACTTCGTCGTGACGACCCAATGGCCATCTTCGCGATGAGCGGAGACAACGCGGTTGCGGCTCAGGATCGTTGCGCCGCGGATCTGTGCATCGCGGGCATTGAGAACCACCATGCGCGCGTCATCGACCCAGCCATCCGAATATTCAAAGGCCTTGGAGAAGACCGGCTTCAAAGGCTTTCCGGCCGGATCACGGCGCAGATCGAGCGTCTTGGTCGGCGGAAGCAGCTTTCGGCCACCGAGATTGTCGTAAAGGAAAAGGCCGAGGCGAATGAGCCAGGCCGGACGGATGCCGCCCTTCTGGAAGGGCAGGACAAATCGCAGAGGCCAGATGACATGCGGGGCCATGGCCCAGAGGACTTCGCGCTCCATCAGCGCTTCGCGCACAAGGCGAAATTCGTAGTGCTCCAGATAACGAAGGCCGCCGTGGATGAGCTTGGTTGCGCCCGACGACGTACCGGAGGCGAAATCGTTCATTTCAGCCAAGGCGACCGAGTAACCACGGCCGGCCGCGTCGCGCGCGATCCCAGTCCCGTTGATCCCGCCGCCGATCACAAACAGATCGTAAATTGGCTGCCCCGACATCGTTCCTCCGTATGTTCGCACCTGCAGCATTTGCTGCTATTGCGAAAGTAGGATTATCTTTTTCGAAATTTAAACGAATGTCAAACGAAAGTTATTCCGCGGCTACATCGCGGTCGACCGGCGCCGTTTCGATGATCCTGACATCGCGCTCGGCGCAGATGTCGCGGATGCTGCTCGAAGGACAGTGATCGGTGATAAAGGTCTGAACCTGCGAGATATGTCCGATACGGACCGGCGCGGTGCGCTCGAATTTCGAAGCGTCGGAAACAAGGATCACATGCCGGGCATTGGCGATGATGGCCTGGGCGACTTTCACTTCGCGAAAATCGAAATCGAGCAGTGCACCATCCTCATCGATCGCGGAGACGCCGATAACAGCGAAATCCACCTTGAACTGACGGATGAAATCCACGGCTGCCTCGCCGACGATCCCGCCGTCAGAACCACGCACCACACCGCCGGCGATGACCACCTCGATCGAGGGATAGACGCGCAAGCGATTGGCAACGTTGATGTTGTTGGTGATGACCATCAATTCCCTGTGGTCAACAAGCGCTTCGCCCACAGCTTCCGTCGTGGTGCCGATGTTGATGAAGAGGGAGGAATTGTCCGGGATCAGGTTGGCTGCAGCGCGGCCGATCGCCTGCTTTTCGCCGGCCGCCATCGAACGGCGTGCTTCGTATTTGACGTTTTCGTTTCCGCTCGGAAAGACGGCACCGCCGTGGATACGGTTGAGGGCGCGTGCGTCGCACAGGTCGTTGAGGTCCTTGCGAATCGTTTGCGGTGTGACTGCGAAGCGCGCGGCGAGCTCGTCCACCAGAACGCGGCCCTGCTCCTTGGCCAGAGTCATGATCTCGGCCTGTCTCGCGGAGAACATCATGCCGCCCCCTCCCCTTATTTCGTTTTTCTTCAGTCTAGGCAAAAACGAAACAGGGGCAATAGGCAGGCTCCAACTATCGCCGTCGCAGGAGAAGAATGAAAGCAAGCCCGCCCACAAGCCCGGTAATTACCCCGATCGGGACATCCTCAGGCGCCATGATCGTGCGCGACACGATATCGGCCAGAATGAGGATGACGGCGCCGGCCAATGCCGAAAGGGGAATGACCCTGATATTGTCGCTGCCGGCGGTCAGGCGGACGAAATGCGGAACCAGAAGGCCCACAAAGCCGATGGCACCCGAAAAGGCGACCATCACACCTGTCAGCAGCGCGGTGATCACAAAGAGCTCCGCGCGGAATCGGGCGACGGGAATACCAAGCGTTGCTGCCGTTTCGTCGCCCATGGCCATGGCGTTGATTTCCCGGGCGCGAACGACAAGGAAGACGAGGCAAACTGAAAGCACCGCCACCGGATAGAGAAGATGCGACCATTGGGCGAGGCCAAGCCCTCCCAGCATCCAGAAGACCACCGTATGAGCGGCGCGTGGATCTCCGAGGAAGATCGCGAGATTGCCAAGCGAGGTCGCCACGAAAGCGATGGCCACACCGGTCAATACGAGGCGATCGGCACCTGCGCCGGTGAAGCGCGTAACAGTGACGACCGCGAGCGTCGCCATCAGGGAACCCACGAAGGCAAAGAGCGGCACCGTGACCAGGCCGAAGATCAGACCGGTATGGAGAAGCGCGATTATCGCACCGAGGGCACCGCCGGAGGAGACGCCGAGCAGATGCGGATCGGCCAGTGGATTGCGCGTCACCGCTTGCAGGACAGCCCCCACCGTTGCGAGGCCGGCACCCACGAGGCCAGCCAGGATGACGCGCGGGAAGCGAACGTCCCACACGATGCTCTCGCGACCGGGCGACCATGTCACTTCAAATGTACCGGGTGCGAGTTTGCTGGCCACGATCGACCAGACAGTGCTGACCGGAATGGGAGCCGAACCCAGGGACACGCCAGCGGTGAGGCAGAGGGCCAGCAGCACGATAGCCAGACCCATCCAGAGAAACATGCGACCGTGCATCATTCTGCCTCGAATTTCGTGCCGGGCGGGACCGGTTCGCGGTCCCGCCTTGCGGATTACATGTTGCGCGGATGGAAGGTGTTTGCGAGCCGCTCGATTGCCTGGACATTGCGCGGCCCCGGTGTTGCCTCAACATATTCCAGCACCACGAAGCGATCCTGCTTGACGGCATCGAGATTCTTGAAGGCCGGGTTTTCCTTCATGAAAGCGATCTTCTGTTCGGCCGTGACATCGCCGTAGTTGACGATGACGACGACTTCCGGATTGCGCTCGATGACCGGCTCCCAGGACACTTCCGTCCAGCTCTTTTCGACGTCTTCCATGATGTTCACGCCGCCTGCGGCTTCGATCATTGCGGTCGGAATGCCGAAGCGACCCGAGGTGAAGGGCTTCTCGGTGCCGGAATCATAGACAAAGACGCGGACCGGCTTTTCGATGCCGCCGATGCGGGTGGTGATGTCGTCCAGTTGCTTGCGGTAGCCAGCAACCAGGGCCTCGGCGCGGTCCTCGACGCCAAAGATCTTGCCGAGGTTCAGCAGGTCGACGAACATGTCGTCCATCGTCGGCTTGTTCTTCGCCATGATATGGATGCAGGACTCCGTCAGCTCGTAGACCTTGATCTTGAAGGGCTCGAGCGTTTCGGGCGTCACCTCGCCGCCAACCTTCATGCCGTAGTTCCAGCCGGCGAAGTAGAAATCGGCATCGGCGTTCAGCAGCACTTCCTTCGTCGGGTATTTCGGCGAAAGCTCCGGCAACTCCTTCACACCTTCCCGCAGCCCCTCATCCAGCGTCTTCCAACCGGAGATCCCGGTGTAACCGACCATGCGGTCCTGCAGTTTCAGGGCCAGCATCATCTCGGTCAGGTTGACGTCATTGGAGATCGCACGTGCCGGAGGGGCGTCGAACGTGACCTCGCGATCGCAGCTCTTGACCGTGACAGGATAGGCGAAGGCCGAGGAGGCGGCGAAGACCGAGGAGGCGGCGAAGACCGAGGCAAAGAGCGTAGCAGACAATAGAAGACGGGAAGCCATATGGGCGGATCCTTTCAAAATCAGGTCAAGGCAAGGGAAAAGGAAAAACGATGGGATCGAGCGCCCTCCGCCTGTTGACGGGCGGCGAGGACACCGAAGGTTCCGGACAGGGCCTGTTCGGTCAAAACAGCTTCCGGTGGGCCGAACGCATTCATCCGGCCGCCATGCATCAGGGCAATATGCGTTGCAAACTCGGCGGCGAGGTTAATGTCGTGCAGGGTCGTGATGATCGTCAGGTTCAAAGCGCCGAGCAGATCGAGGATCTCGAGCTGGTGGCGGATATCCAGATGGTTGGTCGGCTCGTCGAGTATGAGGATTTCAGGCTTCTGCGCCAGCGCACGTGCCACCAGGACACGCTGCTTCTCACCTCCCGACAAGGTCGAGAACTGCCGGTTCGCCAGCCGCAGCAGATCGAGATGATCGAGCGCGTGCTCTGCTTCGGCTCGGTCTTCTTCGCTCCAGCCCGCAAGGCCTTCGCGCCAGGGAACGCGCCCCATCATCACCACGTCGCGGACGGTGAACGGGAAGTCGCCCGGCATTTCCTGCAGAACGACCGCCACCCGACGGGCAAGCTGGCGGGCACTCATCTGCCAGATATCCTGACCGTCGACCTCGACGCGCCCCTCCAGCGGGCTAACACCGCGATAGAGGCAGCGCAGAAGCGTGGTCTTGCCAGCCCCGTTCGGCCCGACGATTGCCAGCCGGTCGCCGGCATCGAGGGAGAAGGAAACGCCTCGGACCAAAAACTGGGATGACTTCGGCCCCCAACCGATATCGGTGACCCGGATCGGGCAGCCCTTGCTGGTACAGCTCATGGGCGGACCTCATCGAACGACGAAACGCCGAGCGTTACGCCATGGCCAAGGCCGATCGCCCGTCCCTGCGCGTCATGATCTGGAAGGTAATGCATGCCGTTCCTCCGCAGGATTTCTCCGGAGGCAAAATGGCGTGTGGTCGGCGCGCCAGGAGGCGCGGCGCAAAAGCCAGTTCGTATCCATCGGAACACCCCGTCCGCTTCGTTCTCTTCACTTGACGGCAGGTCTCCTGGCTCACGGATATGCGCTCTCCATTTGCCTTCCCACGGTGACCCGCAGTGGCCCGGCGCTTTCACGCCGCGAGAATGGACAGCAATCCGCTTACAGTTGCGGGGGCAGCCACGGTCTTGGTCCCTATTGGGTCGTCCTCACCGTGTTCCCTATTAATCCCCTCGGAGTCATCCGGCGGGGAACCGTCACTGCTTGCATAGGACCTGCAGCCCCTGGCGGTCAAGCCTCGATCTTCTTGGTTATGTAATATCGTAACGTCTATAGATCTCAGATTGGGTTGTCTACTGTGAAACAGCGTCTACCCTCAGCTCGTCAATGAAAGCCGCTATTTGTCAGGGGCGATGAAGTTTTCGTCGATCAGGCGCGCGCCTCTCTGGCGGGTGGTGTAACGCCAGATCCACTGAACGCTCACAAGCAGGCGTTTCTCGAAATTGACCAGCAGATAGACATGGACGATCGCCCAGAGCAGCCAGGCAAAGCGGCCTTTGAGCTGCCAGGTACCGAAGTCGAAAATGGCTGCGTTTCTGCCGATGACCGCCGTATTGCCGCGGTTGTGGAAGCGGAAGTTCGGCACTGCCGCACCCTTTAGGAGGCTGGCTTTGAGCGCTTTGCCGAGGAACGTGCCCTGTTGTTTGGCCACCTGAGCGAGGGCGGGCAATGCTTCGCCATCTTCGTCCAAAGCCAGCGCGGTATCGCCAATGGCATAGACTCCCTCTAAGCCATCCACCGAGAGGTCCCGCGCCACCGGTAGGCGCCCGCCCGGGCCCGGCGAGATGCCAAGCCAGTCAGCGGCCGGTGATGCCTTCACGCCGGCTCCCCAGACGATGCAGCTCGCCGGCAGGAATCTGTCCTTCACCTGCACGCCCTCGGCGGTCACGTCTTCGACGGGCGTGTTCAGCCGGATATCCACGCCGATGTTCCGGAGGTAGTCGGCCGCGTAATCCGAGAGGTTCTCGGGGAAGGTTGCCAGAATACGCGGACCGGCCTCAACGAGTACGACATGATGCTGCTCCGGTCGCAGGCTGCGGAAGTCGCGCTCGATCATGAAGCGACCGAGTTCTGAAATGGCGCCGGCCATCTCGACGCCGGTCGGGCCACCACCGATGACCACGCTGGTCAAGAGGCGGCGCTGCTCTGCCTCGTCCTGGCTTCGCTCGGCCTGTTCGAAGGCGAGGAGGAGGCGGTGACGGATCTGCCGGGCTTCGTGGATCGATTTCAGCCCCGGCGCATGTTTCTGCCAGTCCTCATTACCGAAATAGTTGTATTTTGAACCCGTCGCGAGGACGAGGCGATCGTAGGGAATTGCCGCCCCATCGGCGAGGGAGACCGTCCGGGCGGTCGGATCGATCGACACCACCTCTCCCATCAGCACATGAATGTTATCCGACCGTCCCAATGTGCGGCGAATCGGCTCCGAGATATCCGCAGGCGAAAGCGCCGCGGTTGCGACCTGATAGAGCAATGGTTGAAACAGATTGTGATTGCGCCGGTCGATCACCGTCACATCGACCTCGGTATCGGCCAGAGCCTTTGCGCAGGCGAGACCTCCGAAACCTGCGCCGACGATCACGACGCGTGGCCGGCTCCCGACATTGGATAGTTCTTCCATCATCACCTCACTGTCTGCTCGCATTGTTCCGGGACAACCGGAAGGCGTCAAGAAATGTTCCGGGGGAACGGCTCGGAGGCGGGACGGTTGGTCAAGGGCAGTCGGTCGATGGAAGGAACACTTCGTCTCCCAGTCCATGCGGCGCTTAGGCGAAACAGCTGGTCACGAGAATTGCAGGGCAAATATTTCTTTGTTCCAGCGTTGGAACAAAGCTTCGCCTTACCGGTTCATGAGAGAGATCATTGTTCCCTCCCCCGAACCTCCCCCGGCCGCCCCAAGGGCGCCTACCTGAACCCCGCTTCGGCGGGGTTCTTTTTCGTGAGTACCGGCTTACTGTTGCATACCGTACCGAGGGATATCCTTGTTGTCTTCGTTGTTGCTGCGCTAAAGACCTTCAAGGATTGGTTTGTGATTGTGCTCTCACCTTGTGCATCCGGACGAGCGGGTAATTGGCAATCGCGTAGGTTTTCAGGCTTCCGGCCGGTCCATGATCGGCATAGGCGCCCAGCAGCCTGATCGCCTGATCATGAGCCTTCATCTGGGAGGACATGTAGGCCGCGTCGAACTGGCTCTGCTCTGCCTGTTCCAGCGCGGTGAGCGTTTGCTTCTGTTCCATCGACAGTTCCATGACCATCGCGATTGAATCGGCCTCGGCGGCGTCGGTCAACTGTCCCTGCGCACGCTTGTAGTCGTCCAGCATGGTACGGGCGAAAGCCGTTACCTGCTCGTCCTCGCTACGCTTCAGAGCAAGTTCTGCAGACAGTATTTCGAACTCATTGGTCGCGGCAGCCTGCTTTACGAACTCAGCCGGACCCAATGCCTTGGTTTCGGCCGAAGCCTCTGGAGTCGGTAATTGCTGGATTGGCGCTGTCTGCTGAGCCATCGCCGTGGCGCCAAGGCAGAGGGCAGTTGCGGCTGCGAGCGAAATGGAGCGTATCATGATGGTTCTCCTTGAATAACGGGTTGTTGGTTCAACCCGCCAGTCCTCGAACCGTTCCAATAGAGGGACGAGCGCAGAACCCGGATTTGACACGAGGGGGCAAAATTGGCAGCAGTGTTCCAGACGGAGAGGAGACTGCATGGCACGGCGTGGCGAGGGGCAGACGAGACTGGACGATGCGGCGCGGGCCGGATGGCTCTACTATGTCGCCGGCAAAACCCAGGACGAGATCGCGGCTGCCATGGGCATATCTCGGCAGAGCGCCCAGCGCCTCGTTTCCCTGTCGGTCGCAGAAAAGCTGATCAAGGTGCGGCTCGATCATCCCATCGCGGCATGTCTGGAGCTTGCCGAAGCTGTGAAGCACAAATTCGACCTGAAGGCGGTGGAGATCGTTCCCACCGATCCGGGATCCGAGTCCGCGACAGTGGGAGTGGCGGAAGCCGGCGCAGCGCAGCTGGAGCGCTGGCTGAAGCAGTCCGAGCCGCTGATCATTGCGATGGGAACGGGTCGAACGCTCCGCTCGATGATCGATCAGTTGTCTCCGATGGAATGTCCGCAGCACAAGATCGTCTCGCTTACGGGCAATATCAGCCCTGACGGATCGGCTGCCTATTTCAACGTCATCTTCTCCATGGCCGATGCGGTCAAGGCACCGCACTTCCCAATGCCGCTGCCGGTCATAGTCTCTTCTCCAGCCGAGCGGCAATTGCTGCATGACCAGCCTCTGGTCGCGCCGACAATCGCGCTCGCGCGCCGATCGGACGTCACCTTTGTCGGCATCGGCGAGATGAACATGCGTGCTCCGCTTCTCGTCGACGGGTTTTTGAACGCCGACGAGATGGAAGGTCTCCTTCAGGCCGGCGCGGTTGGAGAGATCTGCGGCTGGATCTTTGGGGACGACGGAAAGTTGCTGACCCATCCGGTCAATGAGCGGGTCGCCAGCCTGCAAATACCTTCCCGGGAAACCTCGACCGTAATCGGTCTCGCACGGGGTCGGCGCAAGCATCCGGCCATCCTGGCTGCCGTCCGGGGCGGGCATATCAATGGCCTGATCACGGATGAAGACGCTGCGCGCCATCTTCTGGCGAGCTAGGCTTCTATAAAATTTCAATTTCGGAACAGGCGTTTAGTCAATTCATGTGGCAGCGCAGCATGAAATGCGGATTGACATTTTTTGCTCTACGATTGAGTAATTGCCCATGAGCAAAGCGAATGCTCATTTTTCTTCTGGGAGGAAGACATGACATTGAAGACGATTTTGCTGGGCGCCTGCTCAGCGCTGGCATTTGCCGGCATGGCCTCGGCCGAAACCCTCACGATCGCGACCGTCAACAACGGCGACATGATCCGCATGCAGGGCCTGACCTCGGAATTCACCACCGCTAACCCGGATATCCAGGTCGAATGGGTGACGCTCGAGGAAAACGTCCTGCGCGAACGCGTGACGACTGATATCGCCACCAAGGGCGGCCAGTACGACATCATGACGATCGGCACCTATGAAGTTCCGATCTGGTCCAAGCAGGGCTGGCTGCTGCCGCTCGAAAACCTCGGCGCGGACTATGATGTCGACGATCTGCTGCCGGCGATCCGTTCGGGTCTGACCGGCGAAGACGGCAAGCTGTATGCCGCGCCGTTCTACGGCGAGTCCTCCTTCATCATGTACCGCAAGGACCTGATGGAGAAGGCAGGGCTTACCATGCCCGACGCTCCGACCTGGGAGTTCGTCGCGGATGCCGCCCGCAAGATGACCGACCGTGCCAACGACATCAACGGCATCTGCCTGCGCGGCAAGGCCGGCTGGGGCGAAAACATGGCCTTCCTGACGGCCACCTCCAATGCCTTCGGCGCCCGCTGGTTCGACGAAAACTGGAAGCCCCAGTTCGACCAGCCGGAATGGAAGAACACGCTCGACTTCTACGTCACGCTGATGAATGACGCCGGCCCGCAGGGTGCGTCTTCCAACGGCTTCAACGAAAACCTGGCACTGTTCCAGCAGGGCAAGTGCGGCATGTGGATCGACGCCACGGTTGCTGCCTCCTTCGTCACCAATCCGACCGACTCGACGGTTGCCGACAAGGTCGGTTTCGCGCTCGCGCCTGACACCGGTCTCGGCAAGCGCGGCAACTGGCTCTGGGCCTGGAACCTCGCGATCCCGGCTGGCTCGCAGAAGGCGGAATCGGCCGAGAAGTTTATCTCCTGGGCAACCAGCAAGGCCTATGCCGAGCTCGTCGCATCCAAGGAAGGCTGGGCCAATGTTCCTCCGGGCACGCGGACCTCTCTCTATGAGAACCCGGAATACCAGAAGGCAGCGCCGTTTGCGAAAATGACGATCGACTCGATCAACGCGGCCGACCCGAAGGCCCCGACGGTCAAGCCGGTGCCCTATGTCGGCGTGCAGTTCGTGGCGATCCCCGAGTTCCAGAGCCTCGGCACCTCCGTCGGTCAGCTCTTCTCGGCAGCGCTTGCAGGCCAGATGTCGGTTGATGACGCACTGGCCCAGGCCCAGAGCCTGACCGAGCGTGAAATGACCCGCGGCGGCTACATCAAGTAATCCACCCTCCCGAACCACCTGCCCGGATTGCGATCCGGGCAGGACAGGCTTCGACCGTTTGCGGCCAATGCCGGTCGTCGTCACCCAGCCTCCAACGGGCCTGCGGACCTCGTTTCCGACATGGCCATCAGGGCGAGCTTCATCATGGCTACTCAAAACACACGCACCCTGGCCCGTCTGATGATGGCGCCGTCTGTCGGGCTCCTGCTGATCTGGATGATCGTGCCACTGTCGATGACTCTGTGGTTCTCGTTCCAGAACTACAATCTGCTCAATCCTGCCAATGTCAGCTTCGCCGGCCTGTTCAACTACCGCTATTTCTACACGGATCCGGCCTTCTTCCAGTCGATCTGGAACACGATGCTGATCGTCGGTGGCGTGCTGTTCATCACAATTTTCGGCGGCACGCTGCTGGCGCTGCTGCTCGACCAGCCGATCTTCGGCCAGGGAATTGTACGCATACTCATTATCTCGCCCTTCTTCGTCATGCCGCCGGTCGCTGCATTGATCTGGAAAAACATGATCATGCACCCGGGCTATGGCGTTTTGGCCGACATCAACCGGGCGCTCGGCTTGAGGCCCGTCGACTGGTTTGCGCAATATCCGCTTTTGTCGATCATCATCATCGTCGCCTGGCAGTGGCTGCCGTTTGCGACGCTCATCCTGCTCACCGCGTTGCAGTCACTGGATGTCGAGCAGAAGGAAGCCGCCGAGATGGACGGGGCTAACTTCATCAACCAGTTCATCTATCTGACGCTTCCGCATCTTTCCCGTGCAATTACCGTGGTCATCCTGATCCAGACCATCTTCCTGCTCGGGGTCTATGCGGAGATCCTGGTCACCACCAATGGCGGCCCGGGCTATGCCTCGACCAATCTCGTCTTCCTGATCTACCGAACAGCCCTCCTCGGCTACGACGTCGGCGGCGCTTCGGCAGGCGGCATCATCGCAATCATTCTCGCCAATATCGTCGCCATCTTCCTGATGCGCGCCGTTGGCAAGAACCTCGACCGGTAAGGACAAGGCCATGGCTCGCAACGTCACAACCCGGCGCAAGATCATCTTTACGGCGATTGCCTGGACAATTGCCTTCGTGATCTTCTTCCCGATCCTCTACACGCTGATCACCAGCGTGAAGACGGAAACGGAAGCGATTCAGGGCTTCGACCTGATCCCGACCTTTACCCTCGAGAACTACGTGACGGTCCAGACACAGCGCGACTACATGAAACCGTTCATGAACTCGGTCATCCTGTCGGTGGGCTCGACGATCCTGGCACTTTTCGTCGGCATACCGGCCGCCTGGGCCATGGCGTTCTCGCCGACCAAACGGACCAAGGACATCCTGATGTGGATGCTCTCGACCAAGATGATGCCTGCCGTCGCCGTGCTCGTGCCGATCTACCTGCTGTTCCGCGATTTCGGTCTGCTCGACACTCGGATTGGCCTCACGATCATGCTGACGCTGATCAACCTGCCGATCGTCATCTGGATGCTCTACACCTATTTCCGCGAGATCCCGGGCGAGATCCTCGAAGCTGCGCGGATGGACGGCGCATCGTTGTTCAACGAGATCGTCTATGTGCTCACGCCCATGGCCCTGCCGGGGATCGCCTCGACGCTTCTCCTCAACATCATTCTCGCCTGGAACGAAGCATTTTGGACGATCCGTCTCACCACCACCAACGCAGCGCCGCTGACCGCCTTCATCGCCTCCTTCTCCAGTCCGCAGGGGTTGTTCTGGGCGAAGCTTTCGGCGGCCTCGACGATGGCGATCGCGCCGATCGTGATCCTCGGCTGGTTCAGCCAGAAACAACTCGTGCGCGGCCTCACCTTCGGCGCCGTCAAGTAAGGAAACCCGACCATGGGCAGCATCAAACTCGAACAGCTCTCCAAGTCTTTCGGCGAGCATGCGGTCATCCCGGGGATCGACCTTGAAATCAATGACGGCGAATTTGTCGTCTTCGTCGGGCCGTCCGGCTGCGGCAAGTCCACGTTGCTGCGCCTGATCGCCGGCCTCGAAGACGCGACCGGCGGGCGCATCGTGATCGACGGCAAGGATCAAACGAATACTGCGCCGGCACAGCGCGGGCTGGCGATGGTGTTCCAGTCCTACGCGCTTTATCCGCATATGAGCGTGCGTTCGAATATCGGCTTTCCGCTGAAGATGGCGAAGGTCGATCCGGCCGAGATCAACCGCAAGGTCGAGGAGGCCGCACGCATCCTGAACCTCACCGACTATCTGGAACGCCGGCCCGGACAACTTTCCGGCGGCCAGCGTCAGCGCGTCGCGATCGGCCGCGCCATCGTTCGCAATCCGCGTTGCTTCCTCTTCGACGAGCCGCTCTCGAACCTTGATGCGGCGCTTCGCGTCGCCATGCGTCTCGAGATCACCGAACTGCATCAGAAGCTCAAGGCAACCTCGATCTATGTGACCCACGACCAGGTGGAAGCCATGACCATGGCCGACAAGATCGTGGTCCTCAACAAGGGCCGTATCGAGCAGGTCGGATCGCCGCTCGACCTCTATCGCAGCCCGGCCAATCTCTTCGTTGCCGGCTTCATCGGCTCGCCGAAGATGAACCTGATTTCCGGCCAGGCTGCTTCTGCCCACGGCGCCCATACGATCGGCATTCGGCCGGAGCATATCACGCTCTCGCTCGACAGCGGCATGTGGCGCGGTCTGGTGACGGTCGCCGAACATCTCGGCTCCGACACGTTCCTGCATGTCGAAGTTGACGGCGTGGGCACGATTACGACGCGCACCGGCGGGGAGTTCCCGGTCCGTCACGGCGACACCGTCTATGTGACACCGGATCTCGATCGACTGCACAAATTCAATGACAAGGGACTGGCAGCATGACCGGCAGATTGAGCGGAAAATCGGCAATGATCACGGGCTCGGCCCGCGGCATCGGCCGCGCCTTTGCGGAAGCCTATCTTCGCGAGGGTGCGACGGCAGTTGCGATCGCCGATATCGATTTCGACCGCGCATCGGCAACGGCAGAGGAGATCGGTCCTGCGGCCTATGCCGTTCGGATCGACATCTCCGATCAATCATCGATCGACGCCGCGGTTGCGGCCTGTGTCGAACGCGCCGGCGGCATCGACATCCTGGTCAACAATGCCGCGATCTTCGATCTCGCCCCGATCATCGAGATTTCCCGCAAGAGCTATCAGCGCGTTTTCGACATCAATGTCGGTGGAACGCTGTTTACGATGCAGGCTGTGGCCAAGCAGATGATCGCGCAACGGCGTGGTGGCAAGATCATCAACATGGCGAGCCAGGCCGGACGACGCGGGGAACCGCTGGTCGGCGTCTACTGCGCCTCGAAGGCTGCCGTCATTTCGCTCACCCAATCGGCTGGTCTCGACCTCATCAAGCACGGGATCAACGTCAACGGGATCGCGCCTGGCGTGGTCGGCAGCGAGATGTGGGACGAGGTCGACGCGCTCTTTGCAAAATACGAAAACCGTCCGCTCGGCGAAAAGAAGAAACTGGTCGGCGAGGCGGTCCCCTTCGGCCGTATGGGCCGGGCTGAAGATCTGACCGGTATGGCAGTCTTCCTGGCCTCGGCGGAAGCCGACTACATCGTCGCCCAGACCTACAATGTCGACGGCGGAAACTGGATGAGCTGACGGCTCGCTCGGCCCCCAGCCAAGGAATGCACCCATGACGATCAAACTCTCGCTTGCAACTCTGGCAGATATCGGTGACCGGGCGTCCCTGCCCTCCTATCGCCGCGAGGATATCCGTCCCGGGATCCTGCATTTCGGCGTCGGCAATTTCCACCGTGCCCATATGGCGATCTACCTGCACGAACTCTTCAACAGCGGTCGCGATCTCGATTGGGGCATCATCGGCGCTGGTGTCATGGCCTCCGACCAGCGGATGCGTGACACGCTGAAAGCCCAGGATTTCCTGACGACCGTTGTCGAACAGGACATTGACCGGTCGGCCGCGACCATCACCGGTCCGATGCTGGACGTGATCACCGCACCGGATTTCGATCGGATCATTGCGACTCTCGCCTCGCCCGATATCCGGATCGTTTCGATGACGATCACGGAGGGTGGATATTTTATCGATGCGGCCACCGGCCAGTTCGATCCTGAGCATCCGGCGATCGTCGCCGACGCGAAGAACCCGGCCGCGCCGAAGACCGTCTTCGGACTGATCATCGCCGGCCTCAAGGCGCGCCGCGCTGCGGGCATTCCACCCTTCACCGTCATGTGCTGCGACAACATCCCCGGCAATGGCGAGGTGACAGAAGCGACGATCTGCGGTCTCGCCCGGCTGTCTGATCCCGAGATCGCAGACTGGATCCACCACAACGTCGCCTTTCCGAATTCCATGGTGGACCGCATCACGCCTGCGACCGGACAGCGGGAGATCGATATCACGCGGGAGAGTTACGGGATCGAAGACGGCTGGCCCGTATTCTGCGAGGGCTTCAAGCAGTGGGTGCTCGAAGACAAGTTCCCGCTGGGACGCCCTGCCCTGGAAGAGGTGGGCGTGACCTTTGTGCCCGATGTGGCGCCCTACGAACTGATGAAGCTCAGGATCCTGAATGGCGGCCATGCGGCAATCGCTTATCCGGCGGCGCTGATGGACATTCATTTCGTGCATGAATCCATGGAGAACCTGCTGATCCGGGCCTTCCTGGCGAAGCTCGAAAACGACGAAATCATCCCGGTCGTGCCGCCGGTGCCGAATACCAGCTTGCAGGACTATTTCGCGCTCATCGAGAACCGCTTCGCCAATCCGAAGATCGGCGACACCATTCCGCGCCTGGCGCAGGACGGCTCGAACCGTCAGCCCAAGTTCATTCTGCCCTCGACGGCCGATCGGTTGGCCCAGGATCTGGACGTGCAAGGCCTCGCACTCGTCTCGGCCCTGTGGTGCCGCTACTTCGAAGGCACGAGCGATGGCGGGAAGCCGATCGCTTTCAACGATCCAAGCGCGGATCGGCTGCACGCGGCAGCGCTTGCCTCCCGGAATGATCCCATGGCTTTCATCGGGGTCACCGACATCTTCGGTTCCGTCGGTGCCAATCCGCAGTTCCAGAAGCGATTCGGTGAAGCGATCGCCAGCTTGCGGAGCCAAGGTGCTGCCGCTACGCTCCAGCGCTATCTCGACGGAACCCTTTCAAGCTGAGTGACCATGGACCCGCAGCCGATCCGCCTGGTGATCTTCGACTGTGACGGGGTCCTCGTCGACAGCGAAGGCATCGCGCTCGAGGTTCTGGTCGAAGCGCTGGCCGAGAAGGGCGTTCTGCTGACGACGGACGAGGCGGCGGAGCGCTTTCTCGGGCGAAGTCTTAGTTCGCTGACAGAGGTGGTTCGATCCGAATTCGGTGTTGAAATCGATCCGGCTTTTCTGGCCGGCATGCGGGACGGGCTCTACGCTCGGTTTCGTGCGGAATTGGACCCCCTGCCCGGGGTCGCGGCTGCCATCGAATCGCTGAAGGCCATGCAGGTCTCCTGCTGTGTGGCCTCGTCCAGCCAGCGGGAACGCATCGAGCTGTCCCTGTCCGTGACCGGACTTCTTCCCCGTCTTAGCCCACATATCTTCAGCGCCACGATGGTCGAACGCGGCAAACCCGCGCCGGACCTTTTTCTGCACGCAGCCGCCGAAATGGGGGTCTCGCCGTCACAGTGTCTCGTGATCGAGGACAGCCCTGCGGGGATCCGTGCGGCGCAAGCAGCCGGCATGAAGGTCATCGCCTTTACAGGCGGATCCCACACCGGCCATGCCAGTTATCAAAAAGCGCTCACGCATCTGGCACCAGACGGGCAGTTTGACGCGATGGAGAATTTGCTCCACTTTGTCCTCGGAGCGAGGAGACCGGAAGATCTGACTGATGCGTGAGCACCTTTTGGCCGTGGATGTTGGCACTGGCAGTGCACGGGCCGGGGTGTTTGATCTCAGCGGTCGGCAACTTGCCCGCTGCGTCGTGCCGATCAGCGTTCACCAGCCGCTGCCTAAACACATGGAGCAGGACAGCGAGGAGATCTGGACTGCGGTCTGCGGCGCTGTGAAGGCAGCCCTTGCCGACAGCGGAATTTCAGCTGCCCAAATCCTTGCCATCGGCTTCGACGCGACGTGTTCGCTCGTCGTGCGCGATCGAAACGGACGCCCGCTTTCCGTCTCCGAAACACGCTCTCCGACCCTCGACACCATCTTGTGGATGGACCATCGGGCGCTCGAGGAAACCGAATACTGCAACGCGATTGCCGATCCGTTGCTTGAACGCTTTGGCGGACGGCTATCGGTCGAGATGCAGATCCCGAAACTTCTCTGGCTCAAAAGGCACAGACCGGATCTCTGGGCTGAAAGCGCACACATCTTCGATCTCTGCGATTTCCTGACCTGGCGCGCGACCGGCTCCGAGAAACGCAGCCATTCGGCGCTCGCCTCGAAATGGGGCTATACGCCGGAAGCGCCCGGCGCGCCCCCGATCGACTATTATCGAAAAGTCGGACTCGGCGACGTCATGGATCGAGCAGGGCTGCCGGCGCTTTCGCAGCAGCCAGATCAAGCGATCGGCCGCCTCTGCCGAACCAGTGCCCAGGAACTCGGTCTCGACGAGCAATGTCTTGTCGCTCCCGGGCTGATCGATGCCTATGCGGGCACCACCGGACTGTTTGCAGCCGGACAACGGCCAAGTGTCTCTTTCGACGCCGAAGCCGTTCTGATCGCGGGCACCTCAAGCTGCATCGTGCGGCTTTCGAGCGAGCCTGTGTCCGGGCCCGGCTGCTGGGGCGCTTTCCGTGATGCTGCGATTCCCGGCCTCTGGCTGACGGAGGCAGGGCAGTCCGCATCGGGTGCCTTCCTCGACTATATCGTGACGCAGCATCCGGCCGGCGGGATTCCGATGAAGGCGCGCCATCGCGCTATTCTCGACGGGATTGCTGAGTGTCTGGCGAGCGAAGGACCAGACTTCGGTCTCCCGATCAGCGTCCTGCCGGACCTGCATGGTACACGCTCACCTATGTCCGATCCGATGCTCACCGGGACAATCGCGGGGCTCGATCTCGATCGGAGCGAGCGCTCCCTCCTCAGGCTCTACTGGCGAAGCTGTGTGGCACTCGCCTGCAGTATCCGCCACATCATCGAGCATCAGCCGCGGCGTGCGGGAGCGCCGAAGCAGCTCCTGTTGGCGGGCGGTCTCGCCGACCATCCGCTTCTGGCACAGCTCTATGCCGATGCGACCGGCTGCGATGTCTTTGTGCCGATCGACCGCGACGCCGTTCTTCTCGGCTGCGCACTGCATGCGGCTGTTGCCGCCGGCGCCTTTTCGACGTCTGCCGAAGCGGGAAGCCGGATGCGGTATGCCATGAAGCATTTTCCGCCATCGCCGAAGCGGCAACAGGCTCTCGCGCGAGATCACGCACTGCTCAAAGCCATGATGCGGCATCGCGAGGAGCTTGCCGCTCTGGCGAGCCCTCAGGCCAGAGTGCCTGACGCCATCTCCTTGGCCATCTGATTCCACGCGCCTGTGGGGGCGAGGTCTCGGCCGCGTGCAGTCACCAGAATACCGGATCTGAAAGGCGCATCGGTGCCCTCTTGCGCCAGAGCTTGGAACCTGCCATGTTGCCTATACAACTTGCGAAGGTTTCGAGATGAAAGCTCCTCAAACTCTGTTCTGTGAGCGCGTGCTTCTGCCCGAGGGCTGGGCGAGCAATGTGACAATCGGGATCGATCAGAGTGGCTCGATTGCCTCGATCGAATGCGGCAAGGTGCATGGTCCTGATCCAACCACGCTGGCTGGACCCGTCGTTCCGGCGCTGCAAAACCTGCATTCTCACGGCTTCCAGCGTGCAATGGCTGGCTTGGCCGAGATTGCCGGGTCAACTAACGACAGCTTCTGGACATGGCGTGACACCATGTATCGGCTGGTCGGGCAGATGTCGCCTGACGATGTCGAGGCTGTTACAACGAAGTTGTATAGTGAACTTCTGAAGGGCGGCTTCGGTCAGGTCGTGGAATTCCACTATTTCCACCATGCCTTGGCTGAGGTCGGCAGGTCCGATGGCTTCGAAATGTCTAGCCGTATCCTGCGGTCGGCAGAGACGGCCGGGATCGGTCTGACGCACCTGCCCGTCTTCTACGCTCATGCCGGCTTCGGTGGGCTCGCGCCCAATGAAGGACAGCGCCCTTTCATTCATAGCGTCGACAGTTTCCTGGCTCTCCTCGATCGACTGGCGCCGGCTTGTGCTGCTGCCGAGGTGCGCCTTGGTCTGGCAATCCATTCGCTGCGGGCGGCGACGCCAGACGAGATGCGCGCGGTGCTGTCATCTGAGCAGACCGGCGGACCGATCCACATCCACGTGGCCGAGCAGGAACGCGAGGTGGAGGACTGCCTTGCCTGGAGCGGCCGCCGACCGGTCAGCTATCTGCTCGATGAGTTCGCGGTCGACGAGCGCTGGTGCGCCATCCATGCGACGCATATGACGGCGGAGGAGACAGTCCGGCTGGCGAAATCCGGCGCGGTCGCGGGTCTCTGTCCGGCCACCGAAGCCAATCTCGGGGATGGTATCTTCCCGGCGACGGAATTCATGGCTCAGGGCGGGCGCTTCGGAATCGGCACGGATAGCCATGTCGCAACTTCCGTGGCGGAGGAACTGCGCGTGCTGGAATATGGCCAGCGGCTTCGTGACCGCCGCCGCAACCGGCTTGTGTCCGGTCCCGGAGGCTCTGTCGGCTGCACTCTGATCGACGCCAGCCTTGCCGGTGGCTCTCAGGCTGCGGGTCTCAGGACGAGCGGCATTCGCGTCGGCGCACGGGCCGATCTCGTCGTCCTCGACGGTGCCAACCCTTTCATCGCCGCTGCCAAGGACGACCAGATCCTCGACCGCTGGATCTTTGCACTTGGCAGTGAGGCCGTGCGCGACGTGATGGTTCGCGGAAACTTCGTGGTTCGGGAGGGTCGCCACCTGGCAGAGGAACGGATCGACAGCGACTTTGCCCGTGCGCTGAAGAGGATCCTGCAATGAGTTTAATTAGCCGGCAAATTGTTTTCATCAGATGGGATGCTTGATGGCGCAGACGATCACGCTCGATACGGTGCTGACATCCGATGAAATCGCTACCGTTGCCGAGGGAGCAAGGCTGGGTTTGAGCGAAACAGCGCGGCAGCGGATTCTCGATGCCCGCGCGATCGTCGAGGCCCTGGTCGACCAAGGCATCCGTGGTTATGGGATCAATACCGGTGTTGGCGCACTCTGCGACGTGGTCATCGATCGCGAGGAGCAGGCGTCGCTTTCTCGCAATCTGCTGTTCAGCCATTCCTGTGGTGTCGGTGAACCGCTCGGGCGAGTGGAGACCCGCGCGATCATGGCGGCCCAGATCGCCAATTTTGCCCATGGCTATTCGGGCATTCGGCTTGAGGTCGTCGAGACGCTCATTGCGCTTCTGAACAGCGATATGCTTCCGGTGATCCCGTCGAGAGGCTCGGTCGGTTACCTGACGCATGGCGCGGCGATCGGGCTTGTCGTCATCGGCGCTGGCGAATGCCGCCATGACGGCAAGCTGTTGTCGGGCGCCGAGGCGCTGGCAGCGCTCGGTCAGAAGCCGCTTGTGCTCCAGGCGAAGGAAGGTCTGAGCCTGATCAACGGTACACCCTGCGCCACCGGCCTTGCTTCGCTTGCCGTCACCAGGCTCGCGCATCTCGTCGACTGGGCGGATTCGGCAGCGGCGATGAGCTACGAGAACCTCGGCGCGCAAAGCGATCCATTTGCGGAAATGCCGCTTTCCCTGCGGGAGTCCGATGGCCTGCAGCAGGTCGGGCATAACTTGCGCCAACTGCTTGCCGGGAGCGCCCTTCTCGCCGAATCTGCCGGCAAGCGGACGCAGGATCCGCTCAGCCTCAGGGCCGTGCCGCATGTGCATGGCGCGGTGCGCGATGCGCTCGATGACGTGCGTGCGGTGGTGGATCGGGAGCTGGCGAGCGTCACCGACAACCCCGCCGTGAGCGGCTCGCCTCTCGACCCGAAAGTGCATTCGCAGGCGCATGCCGTGGGTGCAGCCCTTGGGCTCGCCATGGATCATCTGGCGACGGCCGCAGCCGAACTTGCCGCCATTTCCGAGCGGCGGATCGATAGGTTGGTCAACCCGCTGGTGAGCGGCCTGCCGGCCTTCCTCGCCTCGGGTAGCGGCGTCGAATCCGGCTTCATGATCATCCAGTACACTGCGGCAGCGCTGGTGGCGGAAAACCGCCGGCTCGCGATGCCCGCGAGCCTCGACGGTGGAATCACCTCAGGCCTGCAGGAAGACATCCTGACCCATGCGACGCCGGCTGCGGCCAAGGCGCTCGCCATACTCGACAATCTCGAGACGGTGCTTGCCATCGAACTGACCGCCGCTGCGCAGGCCCATGACCTGCAATCCTCCAATGCGGCCAAGGCTCCGATGACACAACGGATCTATGACCGGGTTCGTCACGCGGTGCCCTTCTACCGGGACGATCGGCCCCTGAACCGCGACATCCAGCAGATCCGAACACTCCTGAAGACGACGGCCGCCTGGCCCGAAAGCGAGGGCGCATGACGACTATACTCACCAATGCACGGCTCGCGTCCATGGCGCCTGACCGGCCAGGGCTTGGTGTGATCGAGAATGGCAGGGTGGTGATCGACGGCGGGCGGATCGTTGCCGTCGGAGAGGCGGACGAGATCGCGATCCCTGGTAGCGCCGAGGTGATCGACTGCGAAGGTCGCTGGGCGACGCCGGGCCTCATCGATTGCCATACGCATCTCGTGCATGCAGGCAATCGCGCGAAAGAGTTCGAGATGCGCCTTGCCGGCGCATCTTACGAGGAAATCGCACGGGCTGGCGGCGGCATCGTATCGTCGGTGCGCCAGGTACGCGAAGCGAGCGAGGCGGATCTTGTCGCGCAAACGCTTCCCCGGCTTGACGCGCTGATTGCCGAGGGGGTGACGACCGTCGAGGGTAAGTCCGGCTACGGGCTCACCGTCGAAGACGAGCTCAAGATGCTGCGCGCCGCCCGGCAGCTGGCCGAGAAGCGTCCGGTGGCCATTACCACGACCTATCTCGGGGCGCATGCGACGCCCGCCGACTACAAAGGACGCAATCGCGACTTCATCGAAGACGTCGTGCTGCCGGGATTGAAAGCCGCCCAGGCGCAAGGACTGGTCGATGCGGTGGACGGCTTTTGCGAAGGCATTGCCTTCTCGCCCGATGAGATGCGGCTTGTCTTCGATGCGGCAAGGTCTCTGGGCCTTCCGGTCAAACTGCATGCCGACCAGCTGTCGAATCTGCATGGAGCAGCGCTGGCAGCCGAATACCAGGCGCTTTCGGCCGACCATCTGGAATACATCGATGAAGACGGCGCTTCCGCGATGACCAAGGCCGGAACCGTCGCGGTGCTCTTGCCCGGCGCCTATTACTTCATCCGTGAGACGAAGAAGCCGCCGGTCGAGTTATTCCGCAAACACGGAACAGCGATCGCGCTTGCCACGGACTGCAATCCCGGCACCTCGCCGCTCACCTCCCTGCTGCTGACCATGAACATGGCGGCCACGCTGTTTCACATGACGGTCGAGGAATGCCTTCTCGGCGTGACCCGCAACGCCGCCCACGCGCTCGGGCGTCTCGATACGGTCGGCACCATCGAGGTCGGCAAGCAGGCCGACCTTGCCATCTGGTCGATCGAGAGCCCGGCGGAACTCGTCTACCGCATCGGTTTCAATCCGCTGCATCAGCGCATCTGGAACGGCCACATCACCAAAGGAATTCTGTCGTGACCATTACGCTTCACCCCGGCCGCGTCTCTCTCGCCGAACTCGCGCAGATCTACTGGAGCGGCGAAAGCGCCGTACTAGACCGCAGCTTCGATGCCGGCATCGAGAAAGCGGCCGCACGGATTGCCGAAATCGCCGCTGGCAATGAGCCGGTCTACGGCATTAATACCGGCTTCGGCAAACTCGCCTCAATCAAGATCGATGCGGCCGACACCGAGACCCTGCAGCGCAATCTGATCCTGTCGCATTGCTGCGGCGTGGGCCAGCCTCTTGGCGCCAACATCGTGCGGCTGATCATGGCGCTCAAGCTGATCTCGCTCGGTCGCGGCGCATCCGGTGTCCGCCTCGAACTGGTGCGCCTGATCGAGGGCATGCTGGAGAAAGGCGTTACCCCGCTCATTCCTGAGAAAGGCTCCGTCGGCGCCTCCGGTGATCTGGCACCGCTTGCGCATATGGCAGCGGTGATGATGGGCGAGGCGGAAGCCTTCTTTGAGGGCGAACGGCTTTCCGGCGCCGAGGCGCTGAAGCGCGCGGGGCTGACGCCCGTCGTGCTCGCGGCCAAGGAAGGTCTGGCGCTGATCAACGGCACGCAGGCCTCGACGGCACTGGCGCTGGCCGGCCTGTTCCGCGCCCATCGGGCCGCACAGGCCGCGCTGATTACCGGCGCGCTCTCGACTGACGCTGCGATGGGCTCGTCGGCGCCCTTCACCGCTGACATTCATACACTGCGTGGCCACAAGGGGCAGATCGATACGGCAGCGGCCCTGCGTGGCCTGCTTTCCGGCTCCGTCATCCGGGAAAGCCATCTGGAAGGCGACGAGCGGGTGCAGGACCCCTATTGCATCCGCTGCCAGCCGCAGGTCGATGGCGCCTGTCTCGATCTCCTGCGCATGACCGGCCGCACACTCGAAATCGAGGCGAATGCTGTTACCGATAATCCGCTCGTGCTTTCCGACATGAGCGTCGTCTCGGGCGGCAACTTCCATGCAGAGCCCGTCGCTTTCGCCGCCGACCAGATCGCGATCGCTGTCTGCGAGATCGGCGCGATCGCACAACGGCGGATCGCGCTCTTGGTCGATCCGGCCCTGTCCTACGGGCTGCCGGCCTTCCTCGCCAAGAAGCCCGGCCTCAACTCCGGCCTGATGATTGCCGAGGTGACCTCTGCTGCCTTGATGAGCGAAAACAAGCAGATGGCGCATCCGGCCTCGGTCGATTCCACACCTACCTCAGCCAATCAGGAAGACCATGTTTCCATGGCCTGCCATGGCGCACGGCGCCTGCTGCAGATGACCGATAACCTCTTCTCGATCATCGGCATCGAGGCGCTGACGGCCGCCCAGGGCGTCGAATTCCGCAGTCCGCTGACGACGAGCCCGGAACTGCGACGAGTGATCTCCACCTTGCGTGCCCATGTCGCCACACTGGAAGAGGACCGCTACATGGCGCCAGATCTCGAGGCTGCCGGTCGCCTGGTGGCGGATGGGACGCTGGTTTCGGCCGTGTCTGCCGGGTTGTTGCCGGGTCTGGAGGGGTGAGATGGCCGTCTTCGAAGTCAAGCAAGGCACATCGCCCGTCATCCTTGCCTTCCCACATACGGGCACGGACGTGCCGCCTGCGATCCGGGATCGGCTCAACGACAATGGCAAGCTGCTGGCCGATACCGACTGGCATATCCATGAGCTCTATGCCGGGTTGTTGCCGGATGCGACGACGGTCAGGGCGACCTTCCATCGCTACGTGATCGATGCGAACCGCGATCCTGATGGCGTGAGCCTCTATCCGGGGCAGAACACCACCGGCCTCGTTCCGGAAACGGATTTCGACGGTGTCGCCATCTGGAAGAGCGGCGAGGAGCCGACCGACGACGATATCGCCGAGCGGCTGGCAGGCTTCCATCAGCCCTATCATGCGGCGCTCAAGGTCGAGATCGAACGCGTGAAGGCGATGCATGGCGTGGCGGTGCTCTATGACTGCCATTCGATACGTTCACGCATCCCCTACCTGTTCGAAGGACCTCTTCCGGATTTCAACATCGGCACCGACATGGGCCGCACCTGCGATGCCCGGATCGAGAGAACCGCCGCCGAGATCGCCGGTCTGGCCGAGGGCTACAGGTCTGTGGTCAATGGCCGCTTCAAGGGCGGCTGGACGACGCGGCATTACGGGCAGCCGGATACCGGCGTGCACGCCATTCAGATGGAACTGGCGCAGATCACGCATCTGGCCACCGAAGCACCACCCTTCGCCTATGACGTCGGGAAGGCCGAGGCGCTGAGACATCATCTCAAGATCATTCTGACATCAATCGAAGCCATCGCGCTCGAGTTGCCAAACATGCAACCCCTCATCCGCCTGCCGGCACCTTCTCCCCGTAAACGGGGAGAAGGCAGCGCGCCGCAGCCTCGCTTTTCCCTCTCCCCGCCTGCGGGGAGAGGGTCAGGTGAGGGGCCATTCTGAAAAATCGATGAGACGTTCCACAAGGAAACAGGACCATGAGCAATCCTAGACACAATATCCGCGACGTCCGCGCCGCCATCGGAACCGAACTATCGGCCAAGAGCTGGATGACGGAAGCGCCGCTGCGCATGTTGATGAACAATCTCGACCCTGATGTCGCCGAGCGACCGCACGAGCTGGTCGTTTATGGCGGCATCGGCCGGGCGGCGCGCACTTGGGACGATTTCGATCGGATCGTCGAGACGTTGAAGACGCTCACCGAGGAGGAGACGCTGATCGTACAGTCGGGCAAGCCCGTCGGCGTGTTCCGCACCCACAAGGATGCGCCGCGTGTGCTGATCGCCAATTCCAACCTCGTGCCGCACTGGGCGACCTGGGACCATTTCAACGAGCTGGATAAGAAGGGGCTGGCCATGTACGGCCAGATGACCGCCGGTTCGTGGATCTATATCGGCACCCAGGGCATCGTGCAGGGCACCTATGAGACCTTCGTGGAAGCCGGGCGCCAGCACTATAACGGCAATCTCAAGGGCAAGTGGATCCTGACCGGTGGCCTCGGCGGCATGGGTGGCGCCCAGCCGCTGGCGGCCGTCATGGCCGGCGCCTGCTGCCTTGCTGTCGAATGCGATGAGACCCGCATCGATTTCCGCCTGCGCACCCGTTACGTCGATGCCAAGGCGCATAGGCTGGACGAGGCGCTCGCGCTGATCGACCAGTGGACCAAGGCAGGTGAAGCGAAATCCGTCGGCCTCGTCGGCAATGCCGCCGAGATCTTCCCGGAACTGGTGCGTCGTGGCGTACGCCCCGACATCGTCACCGACCAGACCTCGGCCCATGATCCCATCCACGGCTATCTGCCACTCGGCTGGACGGTTGCCGAATGGCGGGCGAAACAGGAGAGCGATCCGAAGGCGGTAGAAGTCGCTGCCCGGGCCTCGATGAAGACCCATGTGCAGGCGATGGTCGACTTCTGGAACAGGGGTATTCCGACGCTCGACTATGGCAACAACATCCGCCAGGTCGCCAAGGAGGAAGGCTTCGAGAATGCCTTCGCCTTCCCGGGCTTCGTGCCGGCCTATATCCGTCCACTGTTCTGCCGTGGCATCGGCCCGTTCCGCTGGGCAGCCCTTTCGGGTGATCCGGAGGATATCTACAAGACCGATGCCAAGGTGAAGGAGCTGCTGCCCGACAACAAACATCTGCACAACTGGCTGGACATGGCGCGTGAACGCATCTCCTTCCAGGGCCTGCCGGCGCGCATCTGCTGGGTCGGTCTCGGCGATCGCCACAAGCTGGGCCTTGCCTTCAACGAGATGGTGCGCAGTGGCGAGCTCAAGGCTCCCGTCGTCATCGGTCGCGATCATCTCGATTCGGGTTCGGTCTCTTCGCCGAACCGCGAGACGGAAGCGATGAAGGACGGTTCCGACGCCGTGTCCGACTGGCCGCTTCTGAACGCGCTGCTCAACTGCGCCTCGGGTGCGACCTGGGTCTCGCTGCATCACGGCGGTGGCGTGGGCATGGGCTTTTCCCAGCATTCCGGCATGGTCATCTGCGCCGACGGAACCGACGATGCTGCACGCCGACTGGAGCGGGTTCTGTGGAACGATCCGGCGACCGGCGTCATGCGCCACGCCGATGCGGGCTATGACATCGCGCTCGATTGCGCCAAGGAAAAGGGCCTTCGTCTGCCCGGCATCCTCGGCAACTGAGGGGACACGACACGCCCATGTCCATCCGCATCCAGCGCTTTGACGAGCACCTGAAGATGCCCTGGAAAAACGGGCTGGGGATCACCCGCGAGGTGATCTCCCGGCCGGCTTCGGATGGATCCGGCGGGTTCGACTGGCGAATCAGCCTGGCAACCGTCGGGACCTCCGGTCCGTTCTCGGTCTTTGCTGGAATCGACAGGACGATAGCTGTTCTGCAAGGCGACGGCATGCAGTTGACGGTCGATGGGAGGCGGGAGCCGCCGCTTTTAGTGGCCTCGCCTCCCTTTGCCTTTTCCGGCGATGCAGAGGTTCAGGCGGATTGTCTTGGCGGTGAAACGCTCGATCTCAATGTCATGAGCCGTCGCGGGATCTTCGTCCATCACATGACGAAGATCGCCGTGTCAGCCGTACAAACGCTCTCGATGTCCGATGACACTCTCGCGATCGTGTTTCGCGGCGATGCTGTGGTTAAGATCGATAGCCTACGATCGGATGTCAGGCTCGGTGATGTGCTGATATGCGGACAGATGCCGCTGGAGCTCGCCGTCGAGCCTCTTGGGGCTGATTGTTGCCTTTACGTCATCGAGGTGTCTGCTGTGGCCGATGAGGGATCGAGTTGCGAACCAGTTGCCTCGACAAGGCCTTAGCCGATAAGGGATTGAACGCCGCGCCGCGACATTACATTCGCATCGCCACCAGCAGGATCGACCAGCATGTCCGATGATCAACCAGGCTTTGCGCTTCCCGAGGAAGGTCAGGATACGCCGCTCTACGAGCAGATGAAGGCCGAGATCAAGGCGCGGATCGAGCGCGGCGAATGGCCGATCAATTTTCGCATTCCCTCTGAAAACGAGTTGGTCGAGATGCTGGGGGTCAGCCGGATGACCGCGCATCGGGCGCTTCGCGAACTCGCCAGCGAAGGCGTCATCGTGCGGGTCCAGGGGCGAGGCTCCTTCGTTGCACCGAAGAAGCGCCGGGCCAATGTCAGCGATGTGCGCAATATCGCCGAGGAAATTGCAGAGCGCGGCGGCCAGCATTCGGTCGAGATCGTGCTGATGCAGGCGGAAGTCTGCGATCACGATCTGGCGGACAGGCTGGAAGTGGCCGCCGGCACATCAGCCTTTCATTCGGTCATCGTGCACAAGGAAGACGACCTGCCGATCCAGCTCGAGGATCGCTTCGTCCATGCGGAGCTTGCGCCCGCCTATCTCGACCAGGATTTCCGGACGATCACGCCGAACGCCTATCTGAGCGGTATCGCGCCGATCTCGCGCGCCGAGCAGTTCGTCGAGGCGGTCTTGCCGCTGCCGTGGGAATGCCGGCTGCTGGCCATCGCACGGTCCGAACCCTGTCTACTCGTGCGGCGTCGGACCTGGTCCGGCGACCGGCTGGTGACATCCGTTCGGCTTCTTTACCCAGGCAGCCGCTACAGTCTCGAAAGTTCTTATTGAGCCAAGAAGAAAACCGGCCGCAAGCTTTGTCGCGGCCGGTCAAGTTCGTCCAGTCGGTCAGGCCGTGACAGAAGGCTCCTTGATCCGGAACCAGATCAGATAGAGCGCCGGCAGGAAAAGCAGCGTCAGCACCGTACCGACGATGATGCCGCCCATCATCGCGAAAGCCATTGGCCCCCAGAAGATCTCAGAGGCGATGGGGATGAGCGCGAGACTGGCTGCGGCCGCCGTCAGCATGATTGGCCGCATGCGGTGCTCGGTGGCCTCGCGGACCGCATCCCAGGCATGGCGGCCGTTCCGTTGCAGCGTATCGATCTCGACCACGAGGATGACCGAGTTTCGGATGAGGATACCGATCAGGGCCAAGACGCCGAGAATGGCAACGAAGCCGAGAGGCGCCCCGCTGGGCAGAAGGGCTGCGACAACACCGATCAGTCCAAGCGGAGCCACGATCACAACCATGAACAGCCGCTGGAAGCTTTGCAGCTGGAACATCAGGATCGTGGTCATGGTCAGAAGCATCAGCGGAACGACGGCCGCAATCGGTGCCTGGCTCTTGGCACTGCTTTCGACCGAACCGCCGACCGCAACATGATAACCTGCGGGAAGATCGGCGGCATAGGTTTCGACCTTGTCCTTCAAGGCAGCATCGATAGTGGCCGGCTGCGTGGCATCGGTGATGGCAGCTTTCAGCGTGATCGTCGGACTGCGATCACGACGCCAGATTACGGGCTGCTCCATGCCATAGGAGAAGCTGGCGATGGAGGCGAGCGGTACGGACTGGCCGTCACCGCCGGGCAGCTGCAGATTGCGAAGTGTTTCGACGGACTGGCGTTCGTCGCCCGGCGCACGGCCAACAACATTGATCAGATAGATGCTGTCGCGCAGCTGCGTCATGGTCGATCCGCCGGCCATATTGTTGAGTGCTGTTGCTATATCGCTCGAGCTCACGCCGAGAAGCCGGGCCTTGTCCTGAAGCACATCGACCTTGACGGTGCGAGCCGGCTCCATCCAGTCGAAGACGATGCGACCGAGACGCGGCTCCGTGCCGATGACGGCTGCCAATCCGGTTGCGTATTCACGCACCTTTTCCGGATCCGGGCCGCTGACGCGGTACTGGATCGGCCGGCCGACCGGCGGTCCGAGCTCCATTTCCTTGACCAGAATGTCCGTGCCCGGATAGCCATCCGCGGCAACCGCCATCAGTTTTTCCTTGAGAGCCTCCCGGGCTTCGATGCTCTTGGTGACGATGACCATCTGGCCGAAGTAGGGGGCCGACGGCTGCACGTCGAATGAGAGAACGAAGCGCTTGGCGCCTTGCCCGACATAGGATGTCCAGTGTTCGATGCTGTCGTCATTGGCGAGGTAGGCGGCCTCAAACTCATCCATGTCGGCCTTGGTCTGGGCCAGCGTGGAGTTCTGCCGCCCGGTCCAGTCGACGATCAATTCTGGACGGTCCGATGCCGGGAAGAACTGCTGCTGGACGAAGCCCATGCCATAGACGGAGAGGAGGAAGACGCCGAATGTGGCGGCGACTGTCATCTTCGGCCAATGCATGCAAGCCGCCAGAATGCGCGAGAACATCTGGGCGACCCTGCCCTTCTGCTCATGATGCCGCTCCATCTTTGCCGGAAGGATCAGCACCCCGAGAACCGGCGCGAAGAGAACGGCGACGATCCAGGAAACGATGAGGGCAACGGCAATGACGACGAAGAGCGAGAAGGTGAACTCGCCCGCGGCGCTGTCGTTCAGACCGACGGGAATGAAACTCGCGACGGTGACCAGGGTGCCGGTCAGCATCGGAAATGCCGTCGAGGTCCAAACCGCTATCGCTGCCTTGGACAGGGGTTCGCCCTGTTCGAGCTTGGACACCATCATCTCGATGGCGATCATGGCATCGTCGACCAGCAAGCCGAGCGCGATGATCAATGCACCGAGCGAAATGCGCTGGAGGGAGATGCCCAGATACTCCATGGCGACGAAGGTGATGGCGAGGACCAGCGGGATCGACAGAGCGACCACGAGCCCGGCTCTGGCGCCGAGACTTATGAAGCTAACGACGAGAACGATGGCGATTGCCTCGAAGAGGGCCTTGGTGAAACCGCCGACGGCCTCGTCGACGACAACGGCCTGATCAGCCACATGATGAATGCCAATACCGATGGGCAGGCTGGCGGTCACCTTTTCCATCTTCTCGGACAAGGCTTCGCCGAATTCGAGCAGGTTGGAGCCCGGCTTCATGCCGATCGCAAGACCGATCGCCGGCTCGCCATTGACCCGGAACAGCGCCTGCTGCGGGTCGACATAGCCGCGCGTGATGGTCGCGACATCGCTCAGTCGGAAGAAGCGGTCGTTGACGCGAAGGTTGACCTTTCTAAGGTCGTCTTCCGTGGAGAACTGACCTGAGACGCGCATGCTGATGCTCTCGGACGCGGTGCGCAGAGTGCCTGATGCGACGACGGCGTTCTGGTTCTGCAGTGTCTCGACGATCTGTTGCTGGGTGATGCCAAGCGCGGCCATACGCCGGGTGGAGAACTCCAGATAGATCACCTCGTCCTGAGCGCCGATGAGATCGACCTTCCCGACATTGGGAACGGCAAGGATCTCGGTTCGTGCCGCTTCCAGATAGTCCCGTAGCTGTCGCTGTGTCAGTCCGTCTGCCGTGAAGGCATAGATATTGCCATAGACATCCCCGAAGCTGTCGATGAAGAAGGGACCGACCACACCCTGAGGAAGGTTTGGAACGATGTCGTTGATCATGTTCCGGACCTTGACCCAGGTCGGGTTGACGTCGGCTGCCTTCGTGTTCTCGAGAAGGTTGACGTAGATCGTCGCCTGTCCCGGGGCATTGATACTCTTGGTGTAGTCGAGGGATTCGAGTTCCTGCAGTTTCTTCTCGATCCGATCGGTGACCTGGCTGGTCATTTCATCGACCGATGCCCCCGGCCATTGGGCCTGGATCAGCATCGTCTTGATCGTGAATTCCGGATCTTCTTCCCGTCCGAGATTGAAATAGGCCATGACCCCCGCGACAGTGGCAAGGATCATGAAGTACCAGACGAGCGACTTGTGACGCAGTGCCCATTCGGAAAGATTGAATTTGCTGTTCATCGGGCGATCTCGTCGGTGAAGGAAACGATCTGGTTTTCGGTGAGGGAGTTCACGCCGGCGCTGACCACGCGCTCTCCGGCCTGCAATCCCGAAACAATGTCATAGCCGCCGCCCTGGGCCTTTTCGGCTTCGACAGGCCGACGCTCCACGGCACCGCTGGCGGGGTCGATGACCCAGACAAATGCGCCGCCTGACTGATCGGCACCTATAGCCGTTTCAGGCAGCCAGATGGCGGTGGCGACGGCTGCGATTGGTCTCGCGACCACGGTGCTGCCCAAGCGAAAGGCCTTGTCCGGGGCGGACAGAGCAAGCTTGGTTCGCCGCGTCCGGGTTGCGCCATCAGCCTCGGGTGCGACTTCCCGCACGCGACCTTGTGCCTTGATCTGCGGATTCGACAGGAGGGTGACCTCGTATTCCGTATCGGGCAGTTGAAGCGCCTTCAGCGTGTCGGGCACATCGATGACCGCATCGAGGGCCTCCAGCCGGGCGATCGTTACGGCCGATTGACCGGCTGCAACGACCTGTCCGACTTCCGCGCTCACGGCCGAAACGACACCGTCGGTTTGCGCGACGACAGTGGCATAGGTTGTCTGCTCGCGCGCCTTGGTCAGATCGGCTTCCTTTTGTTTGACCGTTGCCTCAGCGGCTTCCGCCGTCTGCTCGGCCTCTTCCAGTCGCTCCCGCGTGGTCGCCTGGGTTCTCAGAAGCGTCGCCTGGCGGCTGGCATTCACCTGCGCCAGATCGAATTTGGCCTTTGCGGATGCGAGATCTGCCTCGGCCTGACGGACTGCGAGTTGAAGGCTTGTCGTGTCGAGCGTCATCAGAACATCGCCGGCACGAACGACATCGCCGACATCCACCATGCGCGCAGTGACCCGACCGAGCAGACGAAAGCCGATGTCGACATTCAGCTTGGCCTCGACAGTCCCGGTGAAGGTCGATCCGGGCTCGCTCTCGCGCGGACCTGCGATGATCGAGAGAGCCGGGCGCACCTGGGGCGCGGCCGGTTCTTCGGCCTCGCTGCAGGCACTCAACGCGACGACGGCAAGGCACAGAAATGCAAATGCTTTCAATTGCTTCATTGCGCGTCTCCCGGAACCGCACGCACCTTTTGTTTCGGGTAGAGAAACTGCGTTCCATCGACGACGAGCTGATCACCGGGTTCAAGCCCGTTGGCGACGATGATCCGGTCGGCGTCGTAGCGCAGCACCTCGATTTGACGGGTCTCGACGGTTTCTGTCGCCGGATCGACGACGAAGACTGCGGGCTTTCCATTGTCACTGGTCAACGACTGCGACGGAATGGATATCCGCCCCACTTCGGAGAGCTTCGCATAGGCCACAATTGCCGAACCCAGCGTGATCTCCGGCGGCGGATCGGTGATCGACAGCTTCAGGCGCACGGTGCCGAGCTTGCGATCCACCGAGGGGCTGATCTCCTGAATGCGCGCGACTGCGCGAATATCCGGCCGATCGACAAGAGCCACTTCCACCGATTCAGGCTGGGCATCCCTGGTCAAGGCACTTTCATCCACGTTGAAGACCGCATCGAGTTCACCATCATGGGCGAGCTCGAATGCGGCCGAGGAAGGCTGCACGACTTCGCCCGGTTCGATGCTCACGGCCGTGATAAGACCATCGGCATCGGCTTTCAGCTCCGTCTGAGCCAGGCTCTCCTGAACGCTTGCGAGATTGGCCTGAGCCGCATCGAGATCATTGACGGCCGAATCATATTGCTGGATCGCCTCGTCCAGCTGCTGCTGCGGCAGAGCACCTGTCTGGGTCAGGGTACGGCGGCGGTTGAGATAGGATTCGGCGGTGCGCAAAGTGGCTTGGCGGGCCCGTATGGCCGCTTCTGCCGCCGTCAGATCCGCCTTCTGTTCCGTCGGATCAAGGCTGGCAAGCACCTGGCCAACCTTTACCCGATCACCGACTTCGACATCACGGGCAATGACGCGACCGCTGACCTTGAAGGACAGGACACTTTCCACCCGGGGCTTCACCTCTCCGGTACCGGAAACGGTAACAACATCGGACACGGCGGCCGCGGTTGCGACCCTCACCGTCGGCACATAGCCGGCCTTCTCCGACACATCGTCGCTGCAAGAGGCGAGCAGGAGGGGCAAAACTGCCGCGACCAGCAAGGGAAATTTTGTTGACGTCGGGGGCAACCGACCCATCTGGCGCGTTACCAACGGGGTGGGCATCGCAAGCTCCTGAAAACGAGGGAAGAATTATTCATCGTCTGTTGAATATATGCCGGAATGCGGCTAGGCTTGTCAAGCGAACGAATTGAGGGTGGTGTGAAACAGATTAAGAACGTGACCGAACGGAAACGAGGGAGGCCTCGCCGGGGCGCAGAACAGAATGCCGAAGGCCTTCTGGATGCTGCCATGGAGACCTTTGCGGCAAATGGTTTCGAGCAGACATCACTGCGTGCGATCGCAACGACCGCAGGCGTGGACGTTGCGCTGATCTCCTATCGCTACGGATCGAAGATGGGCCTTTGGCAGGCGATCGTGACCGAAGTGGCGCGCGAAACCGTCGAGTTGCTCGAGTCCGCGATTGATCGGGCCCGTGAACGCCCGCAGGCAGAGCGTGTCGATTTCATCAGTTCCGAAGTCGTCGAAGTGATTTGGCGGCGCACGCATTTTTCGAGAATTCTGTTTTCGGAAATCATTCACAGCCGCGACGAGGAACGAAAGGACTTCATCGAAGAGGCTCTGGCGAAGCCATTTCTCGAAGTCCTCTATCCTTTCGTGCAGTCAAGCCTCGATGCATCGGGGCAGCAGCGCCCGTTCGACACCAAGCTGGGCATGATGGCGTCGATCGCGCTTGCAGGTCTCTTGAGCTCCACGCGCGAGTTCACCGGCCGCTTCGTGGAAGTGGCAAGACAGGACGATATTCTGCAAAACCAGGTGAAACAGCTCATCAAGAGCATGTGGACCGCACCCGCTGACACCGCGGTGCCAACGCCCCGGGCCGCCGGATCGAAAAGATCCTGACCAACCCGTCGCAAAGCGCGCTATTAGCGGTCTGGTGCGCCGGGTCTCGTGGCGCGGTAAAGCAGGTAGGCAAAGACGGCAGCCAGACCGAACCAGGTCATCGCATAGCCGAAGTGTTTGTTCGGGAAGGAGACGACGGTCAGTCCGCCGATCGGGAGGGCGTCGACGCGTGCGTCGGCATCGATGAAATAGGGCGCGACGTCACCGAGGCCGAGCGTACCGCCCATCGCAACAGTGTCGCGCGAGAACCAGCGACCATTGGCGGGATCATTGTCCCGCAAGAAGGCGCCGCCGGGCTGGGTGAGCCGCAAAAGCCCCGTCACTTCCTGCTCGCCGTTCGGCTGCGGACGGTCCGCCGGTGACCGGCGATCATCAGGAACGAAGCCTCTGTTGACGAAGAGCCGCCATCCTTCCCGCGTTTCAAATGGCGACATGACCCAGAAGCCCGACCCGCGGGCCGTCACGGCCTTGACGAGGATATCGTCGCCCGGAAGATAGCGGCCTTGCACCTCGACGCGGCGATATTCCGCGGTGTCGAAGGAGACGGCAGCCCAGTCAACCGGACCGGGCGCAGCGACCGGTGGAGCAAGAAGCCCCGCCTCGACGCGCTCGATGAGGGCCGTCTTCCACTGCAGACGCTGCAATTGCCAGACGCCCAGACCGAGGAGCAGGGCGACGGCGAGCGTGCCGAGCCCGATAATCCACCATGGTCGGCCCGCTCGCGTCATGTCGCCTCGCTGTTTCAGGAGCCGAAGCCCTGGAAGCTCTCGTGGTCCATTGACGGCATCATGTTGGTGTTCAGATTAAACATGACCCAGACGGAGCCAGCGATCATGATCACAACCACGATGATGGTGAAAATCATCGACAGCATGGTCCAGCCCTCGTCCGAACGCGTGTTCATGTGCAGGAAGTAGACCATGTGAACGAGGACCTGGACGACAGCGAAGCCGATTACCGTCACCGCCGTCAGAACGCGGCTGTCGAATCCGCCGCTCATCACGACCGCAAAGGGTATGATCGTCAGAATGGCGGCAAGAACGAAGCCCGTCAGGTAGGAACGATAGCTGCCATGGTCATGGCCAGTGCTGTCGTGGCTCTGTTCATTGTGGCCATGGGGCTTGATGGAGTGTTGTGACATCAGATCATCCCCAAAAGATAAACGAAGGTGAAGACGCCGATCCAGATGACGTCGAGGAAGTGCCAGAACATGCTCAAGCATTCCATGCGTCGGGTGTTCGCCGGGATCAGGCCCTTTTGATTGATCTGCACCATCAGCGTGACGAGCCAGATGCAGCCGAACAGCACGTGCAGGCCGTGGGTGCCGACCAGCGCGAAGAAGGCCGAGAGGAAGGCCGAACGCTGGGGACCGGCGCCGAGCTCGATCAGGTGATGGAACTCGTAGATCTCGAGCGCCAGGAAGGCGAGGCCAAGCAGCAGGGTGACGGCAAGCCAGATCTGCATGCGAGCCTGCCTGCCCTCGTACATGGCGAGCATGGCGAAGCCGAAGGTGATCGAGGAGACCAGCAGGAAGCCGGTGTTGATCGCAATCAGGTTCAGATCGAAGAGCGCCTTGGGCCCGGGACCGGCCGCATAGCTCTGGCCGACCACGGCAAAGACCGCAAAGAGGACTGCGAACATCAGGCAGTCGCTCATCAGGTAGATCCAGAAGCCGAGCCGGGTGGACCCGCCTTCCGGATGGTGATGCGGCTCGGTTTCCCAATAGACGGCGGGCGTATCGGTGTGGGTGACGGTACTCACGATCTTTACGCTCCTACGCTTGCCAGTTCGCGGTCACGCGCCTTTTCGACGCGCTCGACCTCGTCGACGGGGACGTAATAGTCCCGGTCGTAGTTGAAGGTATGGGCGATCGAGACGGCGATGATCGCGAGGAAGGCCAGGGCCGCCAGCCACCAGATGTACCAGACCAGCGCAAAGCCGCAGACCGTGGCGAGGCCTGAGATGATCACACCCGTGCCGGTGTAACGCGGCATGTGGATCGGCAGATAGGGTGCTTTCGGACGCTTCTGACCGACCTGCTTCATGTCATGCCAGGCGTCGAGATCGTGGACCACAGGCGTGAAGGCGAAGTTGTAGGCCGGCGGCGGGGAGGATGTCGCCCATTCCAGCGTGCGGCCATCCCAGGGGTCGCCGGTGACGTCCATGTTGTCCTTCCGGTTCCAGATCGACACCGCAATCTGGATGAAGAAGGCGGCGATGCCGACGGCGATCAGGAGCGCGCCGAGGGCAGCCAGAATGAACCAGATCCTGAGATCCGGATCATCGAAGACGCGCATGCGGCGGGTGACACCCATCAGGCCGAGCACATAGAGCGGCATGAAGGCGAGCCAGAAGCCGCTGACCCAGCTCCAGAAGGAGACCTTGCCCCAGAAGACATTGAGCTGGAAGCCAAAGGCCTTTGGCCACCAGTAGGCGATCGCGGCAAAGCAGCCGAAGAGCACGCCACCGATGATGACGTTGTGGAAGTGCGCCACCAGGAAGAGCGAGTTGTGCAGGACGAAGTCTGCCGGCGGGACGGCCAGGAGAACGCCGGTCATGCCACCAATGGTGAAGGTCAGCATGAAGGCGACCGTCCACATCATCGGCAATTCGAAGCGCACCCTCCCCTTGTACATGGTGAAGAGCCAGTTGAAGATCTTGGCTCCCGTGGGCACCGAGATGATCATGGTTGTGATGCCGAAGAAGGCGTTCACCGAGGCGCCGGAACCCATTGTGAAGAAGTGGTGCAGCCAGACGATGTAGCTCAGGATCGTGATGCAGACGGTCGCATAGACCATCGAGCTGTAGCCGAAGAGGCGCTTGCCCGAGAAGGTTGAGGTGATCTCCGAGAAGACACCGAAGAGCGGCAGGATGAGGATGTAGACTTCCGGGTGACCCCAGATCCAGATGAGGTTGATATACATCATCGGGTTGCCGCCGAGATCATTCGTGAAGAAGTTCGTTCCCACGTAGCGATCGAGCGTCAGGAGGATCAGGGTCATCGTCAGCACCGGGAAGGAGGCGACGATGAGGATGTTGGTGCAGAGTGCCGTCCAGGTGAAGACAGGCATGCGCATCAGGGTCATGCCCGGGGCGCGCATCTTGACGATGGTGACGAGCAGGTTGATGCCTGAGAGGGTCGTCCCGACGCCGGCGATCTGCAGGCCCCAGATATAATAATCGACCCCGACCCAGGGACTGTAGCCGATGCCCGACAGCGGCGGGAAGGCAAGCCAGCCGGTCTGCGCGAACTCACCGACGAAGAGCGAAGCCATGACAAGCACAGCACCGCCGACGGTCATCCAGAAGGAGAAGTTGTTGAGGAAGGGGAACGAGACGTCTCGCGCGCCGATCTGCAGCGGCACGACGTAGTTCATCAGACCCGTGACGAAGGGCATCGCCACGAAGAAGATCATGATCACGCCGTGGGCGGTGAAGATCTGGTCGTAGTGATGGGCGTTGAGGTAGCCCTCAGAGCCGTTGAAGGCGAGTACCTGCTGCAGTCGCATCATGATGGCGTCGGCGAAGCCGCGCACCAGCATCACCAAGGCCAGTATTATGTACATGATGCCGATCTTCTTGTGATCGACAGAGGTCAGCCATTCCCGCCAGAGGTAACCCCATAGGCGGTAATAGGTCAACGCGCCCACCGTTGCGGCGCCGCCGATGGCCACGACGACGAAGGTCGCGAGCACGATCGGGTCCGTCGGGATCGCACTCCAGTTGAGGCGACCGAGAAGAAGCGTGGTGGAATGGTCTATCGTAGCCATGCCAAATTCCTGTCAGAGTTGCGGCGCATTGCCGGATGCCTGCCGGACGAGCGTGAGAAAACGTTCGGCCTCACCGCCGAAAGGCGATACCGGCTGCGGCATGTTGTGTCCCATCAGGGGACCCGAAACGACGGGCTGGTCGTTGTAGGAAGCGGGCTTAGCGGCCAGCATCTGCTCCAGTTCTTCCGCCGAGCAGAAGCCTAGAACCTTGAAGGGTTCCCAGCCGAAGACCGGCTCGCGCGTGCCGCGACGTTCATGCTTGTCGTAGATCAGCGCGCTCATATTGACCGTTCCGGCGAGACCCGTTCCACCCTGGGCATCGAGCGCCATCATTTCGGCCATGCAGATCTTACCGTCTTCGACGCACATGTTGACCACGCGCGGAAAGAGCTGCGGATCGACACTGGCGAAGGTCACCGGCTTCACGTTTTCACTGGGGCGTTCGAGCTCGAGATACTTCGCCCGGTCCAGCTTGTCGGCGCCCGCACGGGCCTCTTCAACCCAAGCATCGAAGGCTGCGGCATCAGTTGCCCTCGCCTTGAAACGCATGCCGGAGAAGCCGGCGCCCGAGTAATGCGAGGCGAGGCCCTGGAAGGTGCCCTCCTGATTGAAGACGCCGTGCAGCGTCGTCTGCATGCCGGGCATTGCGTAGATCATGCCGGCCATGTGCGGGATGTAGAAGGCATTCATGACCGAAGAGGAGGTCAGCGAGAACCGGATCGGCCGATCGGTAGGAACCGGGAGCTCATTGACGGCCGCGACGCCATATTGCGGGTAGATGAAGAGCCATTTCCAATCGAGGGCCACGACTTGCACGTCGAGCGGCTCCTGCTGCGGATCAAGCGGCTGCTCTGCAGACACGCGCGCCAGTGGCCGATAGGGATCGAGAAGGTGGGTGCCGACCCAGGTCAGCGCACCGAGGCAGATGATGATCATCAGGGGGATTGCCCAGATGATCAGCTCGAGCTTGGTCGAGTGGGACCAGTTCGGCCTGTAGATCGCCTGACTGTTGGATGCACGGTAGTGCCAAGCGAACCAGCAGGTGAGCGCCATCACCGGAATGATTATGATCAGCATCAGAAGCGTAGAGATGACGAGCAGGTCACGCTGCTGGGCGGCGACGTCGCCGGTCGGAGCAAGGACTTCGGCCTTGCAGGCGGACAGGAAAAGGACCGCCACCACGGCGGCCAGTATTTTCGGGAGGCGAAGCTCTTGCATCTCTTACCCTGATACACTGACGGGTCACAGAGCAGGGATCCCCCCCGAACACCACTCGACGACCATTGACATTCGCCAAGGTAGTTAGTTGGGTTTTGCGGTGCAGCACATACGACAATTTGTCACCTGTCAATTTGGCCGCACCTGCGGCATTTCATTTCAGCATGTTAGACTAAGGCGAAGGCTGTATCTCCCGATGTGCGCCCGCCCAGTACAATCGAGAAAGTGATCCCGCGACATGGCGAGCATGACCGGTTCTGCACCTCCGGCCGCACAGAACGGCCGCACAACTTCAGAAGATGACCATCACGTTTCCCCGTCCGATATCGCTGTCGGCGTCATCATCGGGCGCACGTCGGAGTTCTTCGACTTCTTCGTGTTCGCGATCGCGTCGGTCATCGTCTTTCCAGCGCGCATCTTTCCGTTCCTCGATCCGCTGACCGGGACACTCTGGTCCTTCGTGCTTGTGGCTCTCGCTTTCGTGGCACGACCGCTGGGCACGGTGATCTTCACGGCCCTCGACCGCCGGCATGGCCGCGTGACCAAGCTTACGGTGGCGCTTTTCCTGCTGGGAACCTCGACCGTCGCCATGGGTCTGGTGCCCTCCTATGAAACCGCCGGGTGGTGGGCGATCGCCATGCTGGCGCTCCTGCGCATCGGCCAGGGTCTGGCGCTTGGCGGCACCTGGGATGGCCTTGCACCGCTACTGGCCATCACTGCGTCGAAGGACAAGCGTGGTTTCTATGCCATGATCCCTCAGCTCGGCGCTGTGGTTGGCCTTGCCGTCGCCGCCGTGCTGTTCGCCTACCTCGTCATGACGCTTTCGGCCGCCGACTTCCTCGACTGGGGCTGGCGCTATCCGTTCTTCGTCGCCTTCGCGATCAATGTCGTGGCACTCTTTGCGCGTCTGCGCATCGTCGACACGCCGGAGTTCAAGGAGCTCTTCGAGACGAACGAACTGACACCGACGAGGTTGCGCTCCACCCTCTCACAAGACGGACGCACGGTTCTGCTCGGCGTCTTCGTGCCGCTTGCAACCTTTGCCATGTTCCACATGGTCACGGTTTTCCCGCTATCGTGGATCTTCCTCTATACGGATGAAGCACCGGGCACCTTCCTTCTGATCGAAGCGGCCGGTGCTGCCGTCGGTATCCTTGCCATGCTGTTCTCCGGCTGGCTTTCGGACCGGATCGGCCGCGACAGGATCCTCGTCTGGGGGGCCTGGGCCATCGGCGCCTTCGCGCTGACGGCGCCTCTGCTCCTCAACGGCGGCCAGGCCGGTGTCGTCGCCTACATGATGGTTGGTTTCGTCATTCTCGGCTTCAATTTCGCCCAGTCCTCCGGAACCATCGCTTCGCTGTTCGACCGCCGAAACCGCTACACGGCCTCCGCGATTGTCTCGGCACTCTCCTGGATGTTCGGGGCAGGGTTTGCGCCGCTCGCGGCACTGCTGCTGTCCACCTGGTTCGGTCTGTTTGCAGCCGGCCTCTACCTTCTATCGGGTGCCGTCTGCACGCTGATCGCGCTTGCGCTCGCACGGCAGATATCGCTCCAGCCCAAGGGCCAGGACTGAGCACCAACGAATACAGACGAAGCCCGCACTTTTCCGACAGCCCCCGGAGTTGACCACTCCGGGGGCTTCGTTTTTCTGCGTCACTGGTGAGGACGGCGGGCCAATCTGCTCAAAAAATAGTTTCCATTGCAGCAAGCTCAAAATTTAGGCCCCAAGCTTGCCAACTTTGTTGCATTGCGTCATCAATCGCACATGAACCATCTCGACCTCACCATCCTTGTGATCGATGAAAACGCTGTTCGCGCAGCGATCATCGAGGACGGTTTGCGCGAGGCAGGTCACCGGCACGTGACCGTCGCTCTCGGGGTACAGGGAATTGCCAAGACGGTGGAGACGCTGGCGCCTGACGTCATCATCATCGATATCGAGAACCCGAACCGTGACATGATGGAGCATCTCTTCCAGCTCACCCGCTCGGTCAGCAGGCCGATCGCCATGTTCGTCGATCGCTCAGACAGCGCCTCCATCGAGGCCGCCGTGGATGCCGGCGTCTCGGCCTATATCGTCGATGGGTTGCGCAAGGAACGGGTGAAGCCGATCCTCGATATGGCGGTCAGCCGCTTCAACGCGTTCAGCCGTCTGCAACGCGAACTGGCCGAAGCGAAGAACGCGCTCGAGGAGCGCAAGGTCATTGAGCGCGCCAAGGGCATCCTGATGAAGATGCGCGGCATGAGCGAGGAGGAAGCCTTCGCGCTCATGCGTCAAACCGCCATGAACGAGAAAAAGAAACTGGTCGACATAGCCCAGAGCGTAGTGACCGCTGCGGGATTGCTGCTGTGATGACCGGCGCGCGGGGACAGTGAAGTGAGCGATATGATGAGCAGGCAGCGAAACATCGATCCAGGCGCTCCGGCGGTTCATGTGTCCGGGCGGGAGCAGCGTATCCTGCGTGCCGGCTTCATTCCGCTGATGGATGCCTCGATCCTGGTCGCGGCTGCGGAGATGGGATTTGCCGACAAGGAAGGACTGACACTCGACCTCGTGCGCGATGTCTCCTGGGCCAATGTCCGTGATCGCCTGGCTTTCCGGCAGTTCGACATCGCCCATATGCTATCGCCCATGCCGGTTGCCTCGATGCTGGAGCTCGGCTCCAATCCCTCCCCGACGATCACCCCTTTTTCTCTGGGCCGCGGTGGCAATGCGATCACGTTGTCACTGCGCCTCTTCGAACGGATGAAGGTGCGCGCCGATCTGGCAGAGGATGCGAGCGCGCTTCAACTGGCAAGAGCGTTAGCGAGCGTGCTGCAGGACATGCGGCAGAACGGCGAGCAGCCTCCGACCCTCGGCATGACCTATCCTTTCTCGTCACACAATTACGAGTTCCGCTACTGGCTGGCCGCTGGCGGCGTCGATCCGGATCGTGATGTGAAGCTCGTTGTCGTGCCGCCACCCCTCACCTCCGATGCGCTGGCTGCCGGAGCGATCGACGGCTTTTGTGTCGGTGCGCCCTGGAACATGGTTGCTTCCGAACGAGGTGTCGGTCGGATCGTCGCGGCCAAGCAGGATATCTGGCCCTCTGCGCCGGAGAAGGTGGTCGGCATGCGGCCGGATTGGGCGGAAGCCAACGCCGATACGGTCGGCCGGCTGATCGTGGCGCTCGACAAGGCCGCCCGCTGGTGTGACCAGCCTGACAATCATGATCATCTTTCCGAGATGCTGGCCTCCCCTCGCTACATCACCGCATCACGGGACATCATTCGCCGCGTCCTGGCCGGCGAGTTCAGCCTGGATGCCCAAGGCAATCGTCGACTGATCCGCGATTACTTCGTTTTCCATCGCCACGCGGCGAACTTTCCGCAGGTCAATCAGGCGCTCTGGATCTATAGCCAGATGATCCGGTGGGGGCAGGTCGATCACAGCGCCGACAATCTGAAGCGGGCGAAGAGCGCCTACCGCGCCGACCTCTATCGCGCAGCACTCGGATCCGGAGCCCAAATGCCAGACGATGCATCCCCTCTGCCAGGCAGTTTGGAAGATGACCGTTTCATGGATGGACGGATTTTCGACCCCAATCGAATGACCGACTATGTCTCTGGTTTCGAGGTCCGTTCCGGGGCGAAGCGGCCGTCAATGGCCACGGACGACTGATCGAATGCACGAAAGGGCGGCCTCAATTCTGGACACCCTTGTGCAGTTGCACAAATTTTGAACCCCGGTCATCCATTGTCTTGTACAGGCGTAGTCGTGGCCGCAGAGATTTTTCCAATTTGAATTCAGCAACTTGGGCCTTCCCATTGAAATTGGCACGGCCTTTGCTTCCTTGAAAAACATCCGGTCAACGGCGACCGGACGAAAGAGCGCCTGAAGCGCGCTCACCAGAGACACCGACGTCGCTTGGTTTGCACACGGGATCCTTCGATCCCGCAGATGCAGTCACCGAGCGGCGTTTTTTTGTTTTTCCGGATCTCCGTCACACCAGAGGGGCACAAAAAATGACGAAGACTACAGGAATGAGCACCACCCGCCGCCAGCTTCTGAAGCTTACATCGGCAGCTGCCGTCGTCAGTGCCGCGAAGCTGGCCTTTCCATTCGGTGCCTTTGCGGCTGGCTCCGGGCCGGAGGTGAAGGGGGCGAAGCTCGGCTTCATCGCGCTGACCGATGCCGCACCGTTGGTGATCGCCCAGGAAAAGGGGCTGTTCGCTAAGTTCGGCCTGCCCGAGGTCGAAGTGCTGAAGCAGGCGTCCTGGGGTGCCACCCGCGACAATCTGGTGCTCGGCGGCGCTTCGAACGGGATCGACGGTGCGCATATTCTCACCCCGATGCCCTACCTGATCTCGGCCGGCAAGGTGACGCAGAACAATGTGCCGGTGCCGATGTCTATCCTCGCGCGCCTCAACCTCGACAGCCAGGGCATTTCGGTCGCCAAGGAATATGCCGAGACTGGCGTCGGCCTCGACGCATCCAAGCTGCGGGATGTCTTTGCCGCCAAGAAGGCGGCCGGCGGCGAGGTGAAGGTGGCCATGACCTTCCCGGGCGGCACACACGACCTCTGGATTCGCTACTGGCTGGCCGCCGGCGGCATCGACCCGGACAAGGACGTGTCGACGATCGTCGTTCCCCCGCCGCAGATGGTCGCCAACATGAAGGTCGGCAACATGGATGCCTTCTGTGTGGGCGAGCCCTGGAACGAGCAGCTGGTCAACCAGGATATCGGCTTCACCGCCTGTACGACCGGCGAACTCTGGAAGGGGCATCCCGAAAAGGCGCTCGGCCTCCGCTCCGACTGGGTGGAACAGAACCCCATTGCCGCGAAGGCACTTCTCATGGCCGTGATGGAAGCCCAGATGTGGGCCGACAGCATGGATAACAAGGACGAGATGTCCGACATTCTCGGCAAGCGGCAATGGTTCAACGTTCCGCCGAAGGACGTTGTGGGTCGCCTGAGAGGCACGATCAACTACGGCAACGGCCGCGTGGTCGAGAACTCCGGGCTTGAGATGAAGTTCTGGAAGGATCATGCCTCCTATCCGTTCAAGAGCCACGACGCCTGGTTCCTCACCGAGAATGTCCGCTGGGGCAAGTTCGCGCCCGACACCGACATCAAGGCGCTCATCGACAAGGTGAACCGCGAGGACATCTGGCGCGAGGCCGCCAAGGAACTCGGCGTCGCAGCTGCCGACATTCCGTCCTCCGCCTCGCGTGGTCCGGAAACCTTCTTCGACGGCAAGGTCTTCGACCCCGACAATCCGCAGGCTTATCTCGACAGCCTCGCCATCAAGGCGAGCGCCTGACGCGCGCCATTTCCGAAGGCCCTGCGGTACTCGCAGGGCCTTCGGAGGCAAGAACAACTCCCTTTCGACACGCGCAGAGGAAAAACACATGCCCGCAACCGCCCGAAAAGCAGAGACAGAGGCGATCGCCGTCTCCCCGGACCGGACCGGAACCGTCGTTCACCTGGCCAGGCGCGCGACGCCGAAAATCGATCTGAAGCGGGCCGGCGCCGATGTCTTGCGCAATATACTGCCCCCGCTCGTGGTCACGCTGGTGCTTCTCACCATCTGGCAGATCGCCTGTTCGCAGCCCGGCGCGACATTGCCGTCGCCTTCCCAGGTCTGGGCCGACAGTTACGATCTGATCGCCTACCCATTCTTCGAATACGGCTCGCAGGATATCGGGCTCGCCTGGCGGGTTTTGACATCGCTGGAACGTGTCGCCATGGGCTTTGGCCTTGCCGCCGTGGTCGGCGTCTTCCTCGGTGCCGTCGTCGGGCAGTCCATCTGGGCCATGCGTGGCCTTGATCCGATCTTCCAGATCCTGCGCACCGTACCACCGCTCGCCTGGCTGCCGCTCTCGCTTGCGGCCTTTCAGGACAGCAATCCCTCCGCGATTTTCGTTATCTTCATCACGTCGATCTGGCCTGTCATCATCAACACCGCGGTCGGCGTGCGCAACATTCCCGATGACTATCGCAACATCGCCCGCGTCTTGCGCCTCAATCCGCTGGAATTCTTCGTGCGGATCATGGTGCCGGCTGCAGCGCCATACATCTTCACCGGCCTCAGGATCGGCGTCGGCCTCTCTTGGCTCGCCATCGTTGCAGCCGAAATGCTCACCGGCGGCGTCGGTATCGGCTTCTTCATCTGGGATGCGTGGAATTCCTCGCGCCTCTCCGACATCATCGTGGCGCTCGTCTATATCGGCGTGACCGGCTTTGTCCTCGACAAGCTCGTCGCCCTGCTCGGCAGCGTCGTCACCCGTGGCACAGCCAAGAACTGAGGGGGACGCCATCATGTCCAGCTATCTCAAGATCGACCACATCGACAAAAGCTTCGAGCGTGGCGGGGTCCGCACCGAGGTTCTGAAGGACATCACGCTTACTATCGACAAGGGCGAATTCGTCTCGATCATCGGCCATTCCGGCTGCGGAAAGTCGACGCTGCTCAATCTCATTGCCGGGCTTACGCGGGTAAGCGCAGGTGCAGTTCTCCTTGAAAACCTGGAGGTCAACGCCCCGGGGCCAGACCGTGCCGTGGTCTTCCAGAACCATTCGCTGCTGCCCTGGCTCACCGTTTACGAGAACGTCAATCTGGCTGTTTCCAAGGTGTTCTCCGGACGCAAGACGAAGGCTGAAAAGCATGACTGGGTCATGCACAATCTCGACCTGGTGCAGATGGCACATGCCAAGGACAAGCGGCCGGCCGAAATCTCCGGGGGCATGAAGCAACGTGTCGGCATTGCCCGTGCCCTGTCGATGGAGCCCAAGGTGCTGCTGCTCGACGAGCCCTTCGGTGCGCTCGACGCCCTGACGCGCGCGCATCTGCAGGATGCGGTCATGGAGATCCATGGCCGGCTCGGCAATACGATGATCATGATCACGCATGATGTCGACGAGGCGGTGCTGCTCTCCGACCGGATCGTGATGATGACCAACGGACCGGCTGCCCGGATCGGCGAGATCCTGGAGGTGCCGATCGCACGTCCCCGGAATCGGATCGAGCTTGCCTCCGACCGGACCTATCTCAAGTGCCGCGAGGCCGTATTGAAATTCCTCTACGAGCGCCATCGCTTCGTGGAAGCTGCGGAGTGATGTCAATGGCAGAGAAACTGGTCATTATCGGCAATGGCATGGCGCCCGGCCGCATGCTGGAAGAACTGTTCGAAAGAGCGCCCGGCCTCTACGACGTGACGATCTTCAATGCCGAGCCACGGGTCAATTACGACCGTATCATGCTCTCACCGGTGCTCTCGGGCGAGAAGGCCTATGAGGATATCGTCATCCACGATGACGCCTGGTATGCGGCGCATGGCGTGACGCTGCACAAGGGCGCCAAGGTCACCGAGATCGACCGGCAGACAAAGACGGTGACATCGGCAAACGGGATTACGGTCTCCTATGACAAGCTGGTCATAGCGACGGGATCTTTGCCTTTCATCATCCCGGTACCCGGCCATCAATTACCCGGCGTTCTTGCCTATCGCGATCTCGACGATGTCGAGAAGATGCTGGAAATCGCCAAGGCCAAGGGACGGGCAATCGTCATCGGCGGAGGTCTTCTCGGGCTCGAAGCGGCCTATGGCCTGAAGCGTCAGGGGATGGAGGTGACCGTCATCCACCTGATGCCGACGATCATGGAACGCCAGCTCGATCCGGCTGCCGCCTACCTCCTCGAAAAGGCGCTCGCGGAGCGCGGCATCGAGATCATCACCAAGGCGAATACGAAACAGATCCTCGGCAGCGACAGGGTAGAAGGGGTTGAACTCGAAGACGGCAGGGTGATTTCCGGCGACATGGTGATCATGGCAGTCGGCATCCGTCCGGCATCCCAGCTTGCCAAGGATGCGGGGCTCGCGGTCAACAGGGGCATTGTGGTCGATGACGGCATGATGACCTCGGATGCCTCGATTTACTCACTCGGGGAATGCGCCGAACATCGCGGGGTCTGCTATGGCCTCGTTGCGCCGCTTTACGAAAGCGCCCGCGTTCTCGCGGATCGCCTGACCGGCGGGAATGCCGAGTATCAGGGTTCGGTGGTCAATACGAAGCTCAAGGTCACCGGCATCAACCTGTTCTCGGCCGGCGACTTCGCCGAGGCGCCCGATCGAGAGGAAATCGTGCTGCGCGATGCAAGTGCAGGCGTCTACAAGCGTCTGGTGCTGAAGGACAACCGGATCATCGGCGCGGTTCTCTACGGCGAAACAGCCGACGGCTCGTGGTTCTTCGATCTCCTGAAGAAGCAGACCGATATCTCCGCCATGCGGGAGACACTGATTTTTGGCCAGTCCTATCAGGGAGGGTCTCCGCTGGACCCTATGGCGGCCGTTGCAGCCTTGCCGGATGATGCGGAAATCTGCGGCTGCAACGGCGTCTGCAAGGGCAAGATCACGGGCGCCATTACGGGCAAGGGGTTGACGACGCTGGACGGCGTCAGGGCGCATACCAAGGCATCCGCCTCCTGCGGCAACTGCACGGGTCTCGTCGAGCAGCTGATGTCCCTGACCCTTGGGGATGCCTACAACCCAGCCGCTGTCACGCCCATGTGCAGTTGCACCGAGCTTGGCCATGACGATGTCCGTCGTCTGATCAAGGCCAAGGGATTAAAAACGATCCCGGCCGTGATGCAGGAACTGGAATGGAAGACCTCCTGCGGCTGCGCCAAATGCCGACCAGCACTCAATTATTATCTCGTCTCAGACTGGCCGGATGAATATGCCGATGACTACCAGTCGCGGTTCATCAATGAGCGTGTGCACGCCAACATCCAGAAGGACGGCACCTATTCCGTTGTGCCGCGCATGTGGGGCGGCGTGACCAATTCTGCCGAACTGCGCGCGATTGCCGATGTCGTCGACAAGTTCGAGATCCCGATGGTGAAGGTGACCGGCGGCCAGCGCATCGATCTACTCGGCATCGAGAAGGAAGACCTGCCCGCCGTCTGGGCCGATCTCGGCAAGGCCGGCTTTGTCTCCGGCCAGGCCTATGCCAAGGGCCTCAGAACCGTGAAGACCTGCGTCGGCTCGGACTGGTGTCGCTTCGGCACGCAGGATTCGACCGGGCTTGGCATTCGTCTCGAGAAGTTCATGTGGGGCTCCTGGACGCCCGCCAAACTCAAGCTCGCCGTCTCTGGCTGTCCGCGCAACTGCGCGGAGGCGACCTGCAAGGATATCGGCGTGATCTGCGTCGACTCTGGTTTCGAGATCCACTTCGCGGGCGCCGCCGGCCTCGACATCAAGGGCACCGATGTCCTGGGTCAGGTGAAGACCGAGGACGAGGCGCTGGAGCATATCGTGGCGCTCACCCAGATGTATCGCGAGCAGGGCCGCTATCTCGAGCGGATCTACAAATGGGCGAAACGCATCGGCCATGACGAGATCCGCCGCCAGATCATGGAGGACCATGACAAGCGGCGCGCCTATTACGAGCGCTTCGTGTTCTCTCAGAAGTTCGCCCAGGTCGACCCGTGGTCGGAGCGTGTCTCCGGCAAGGACAAACACGAGTTCAAGCCCATGGCTACCGTCGGATTTTCAGCGGCAGCGGAGTGAACACCTCCCCTTGAGGGGGAGGTCGCGCGGAACGCGCGGGTGGGGTGATCGATCATTGCAGCTTATCACCCCACCCCGGACCTTCGGTCCGACCCTCCCCCTCAAGGGGAGGGTGAATGTTGAACAACAAGGAGCATGCCCCATGAACTGGATCGCCATCGGCACGATCAATGATATCCCCCTGCGCGGTGCCCGTTGCGTGAAGACCCCGCAGGGCAAGATCGGCGTGTTTCGTACCGCCGAGAATGAGGTTTATGCGATCGAGGACCATTGCCCCCACAAGGGCGGTCCCCTGACGCAAGGAATCGTGCACGGCGCTTCCGTCACCTGCCCTTTGCACAACTGGGTCATCTCGCTGGAGACGGGTAAGGCACTCGGGGCCGATGAAGGTGCAGTGCGCACCATTCCGATCCGCAATATCGATGGCCAGCTATCGATCGCGCTTGAGAGCGTCCTTGTGGCGGCGGAGTGAACCCATGGCCTGCGAAACCCGCACTACGTGCCCCTATTGCGGCGTCGGCTGCGGTGTCATCGCAAGCGTCGACGAGGCGGGTATTTTTACCGTAAGGGGCGACCCCGAGCATCCGGCGAACTTCGGAAAATTGTGTTCCAAGGGATCGGCTCTGGCCGAGACTCTGGACCTGGACGGACGCGCACTCTACCCGACAATACACGGGCAGCGGTCGAGCTGGGATGCGGCACTAGACTTGGTCGTCGAGCGCTTCAGCGATACGATCGCTTCCCATGGACCGGACTCGGTGGCCTTTTACGTCTCCGGCCAGTTGCTGACAGAGGACTACTATGTCGCCAACAAGCTGATGAAGGGTTTCATCGGTTCCGGCAACATCGACACGAATTCCAGGCTGTGCATGGCGTCCTCGGTTGCGGGACACCGCCGCGCCTTTGGATCGGATACGGTGCCCGGAACCTACGAGGATCTCGAGCTCGCCGACCTGGTGGTTCTCGTCGGGTCGAACCTCGCCTGGTGTCATCCGGTGCTTTACCAGCGCATCGCCGCTGCCAAGGCGTCCCGGCCGACGATGAAGGTGGTCGTGATCGATCCGCGTCGGACCGCGACTTCCGACATTGCCGATCTCCATCTTGCCGTGCGTCCGGACGGAGATGTCGCCCTGTTCAATGGGCTGCTTGCGCATCTTGCCGAGACCAACCGGATCGACGAAGCCTTTGTCGGGGCACATACTTCAGGGTTCGCCGAAGCGCTGATTGCGGCATCGCCTCAATCGATGGCTGCGCTTTCGGAGGTGACGGGCCTCTCCGGACTGTCAATCCGGCAGTTCTTCTGGCTGTTCGCGGACACGGAACGTGTCGTCACCTGCTACAGCCAGGGGGTCAATCAGTCCTCGGTCGGGACCGACAAGGTCAATGCGATCATCAACTGTCATTTGGCGACCGGGCGTATCGGGCGACCGGGGATGGGGCCTTTCTCGCTGACCGGCCAGCCGAATGCCATGGGCGGTCGGGAGGTCGGTGGCCTTGCCAATATGCTCGCAGCGCACATGGCGATTGAGAATGCCGATCACCGTGATCGGGTTCAGCGCTTCTGGGGGGCACCACGCATTGCCGACCGCCCGGGGCTCAAGGCCGTGGACATGTTCGATGCCGTGGCAGACGGTCGGATCAAGGCGCTCTGGATCATGTCCACCAATCCCGTGGTTTCCATGCCGGACGCCGACAAGGTGAAGGCTGCCATCGAAGCCTGTCCCTTTGTCGTCGTCTCGGACATGCAGGGAGATACGGACACGGGGCGTCTGGCGCATGTCCTTCTCCCGGCGACGGGATGGGGCGAGAAATCCGGCACGGTGACCAATTCCGAGCGGCGCATTTCCCGCCAGCGAGCGTTTCTGTCCGCACCCGGCGAGGCAAGGCCGGATTGGTGGCATATTACCGAAGTCGCCAAGCGCATGGGATTTACCCGCGCTTTCGATTTCGCTTCGCCGGTCGATATCTTCGCGGAGCACGCGGCTCTGTCCAGTTTTGAAAACAAAGGCACCAGAGATTTCGACATCGGTGCCTTCGCTGGGATCGACGAGGATCAGTATGACGATCTTCGTCCGTTCCAATGGCCTCGGCCGGCAACCGGTGAGGCGCCGGAGCGTTTCTTCGGCAATGGTCGCTTCTACCATCCAGATGGCAAGGCGCGGTTCGCGCCCGTGCAAGCGGCCGTGGCCTCCCAGGAAGACGGTTTCATTCTGAACACCGGGCGGGTGCGCGACCATTGGCACACCATGACCCGCACCGGCAAAAGTGCGCGGCTTTCCGCTCACATGGCGGAACCCTATTGCGAAATCCATCCATTCGACGCCGCCGACCATGGGGTCGGGCATGCCGACCTGGTTCGTGTCACTGGCCAGGGCGGACGAGAGGTCATCGTCCGGGCCTTGCTCAGCGACCGGCAGTCGCGCGGATCGCTCTTCGTTCCAATGCATTGGAGCGACGAGACCGCCTCGGCAGCCCGCGTCGACACCCTGGTGCCGTCGCTCACCGATCCGATTTCCGGGCAGCCGGCCCTGAAACAGGCGCGTGTTTTGCTTGAACGCTACTCGGCACGCCTCCACGCATTTCTGGTGACGCGCAACAAGCCGTCCAACCTGCCGTTTTCCTATTGGGCCATGGCAAAGACTGAAGGCGGCTATCGACTGGAGCTCGCCGGAGACGAACCGGATGGCGGCTTTGGGGCGTGGCTTTCGAGAAGCCTCGAACTTGGCGCAGATGTCGACATGGTTGCCTACGTCGACTCGACGTCGGGTGACAGCCGCATCCTTGCCTTTGACGGCACTGATCTGCTGGCCGCGCTTTTCGTCTCCCGGGCGCCTGTTGCGGTTTCCCGGCAATGGGCTGTCGACCAGTTGAATGTCGATCATGGTGACCGTCTCGCGCGCTGCAGGCTGGTTGCGGGGCGCCCCGAAACGAACAGACCCGATCGCGGCGCGATCGTCTGCGCTTGCTTCTCGGTTGGCGTCAATGACATCCGCCGCGCCATTGATCACGGCTGCCGATCCGTCGAGGCTGTCGGAGACGCGCTAGCCGCCGGCACCAATTGCGGCTCGTGCCGCCCCGAAATCAGGAGGATCCTCGATGCGCAACCGCTCCTCGCAGCGGAGTGATCCGGCCGCTCGGATCGAGCCGCTCGCCAAGCTGCCGCTGTTCTTCGACCTACAGGGCAAGAGGGCGCTCGTGGCTGGCGGAACAGACGCTGCGGCCTGGAAGGCGGAGCTTCTGGCTGCCTGCGGAGCAAGGGTCGAAGTCTTCGCAGCCGCCGGCACAGTCGGAGACGTCATGGCAGAACTGGCACGCGCGGAGAAGGTCACGATCCGCGATACGCCATGGCATATCGGCGTTTTCGCCGGGGCTTCCATGGCGATCGCGGACTGCGACACCGATGACGAGGCGCGTGCCTTTGCCTGTGCCGCGCGCGCAGCCGGCGTGCCTTTCAATGTCATCGACAAACCGGCCTTTTGCCAGTTTCAGTTCGGATCGATCGTCAATCGCTCACCGGTGATCCTGGCGATCTCCACGGACGGTGCCGCTCCGATCCTCGCCCAGGCCATTCGCAGACGCGTGGAGACGCTCCTGCCGCCCTCTCTCAAGGGCTGGGCTGCATTGGCACAGGGTCTGCGAGACACGGTCAATCTGCATCTCGCACCCGGGCCGCGGCGTCGGGCCTTCTGGGAGCGCTTCGTCGATCGCTGCTTCTCGTCGGCACGTCCGCCCGGTGAGACCGATCGGCAGGCGGTTGTGACGGACATGGATCAGCTGTGCCATATGGAAGTATCCGGTTCGGTGGCGCTGGTCGGTTCAGGGCCGGGAGATGCCGAAATGCTGACGCTCAAGGCTGTCCGGACACTGCAGGCTGCCGACATCATCCTGTTTGACGAAAGCGTCTCGCAGGATGTTCTTGAACTCGCCCGTCGAGAAGCAAAAAGGATGCTGGTCAGTAGCGTCGTCGCGCGGGATGACACAGTTGGTGCGGTGAACCTACACGACACCATCGTCGGCATGGCGCGCAACGGGAAACGTGTTGTGCTTCTTCGTGCGGGCTACGACGGTCAGTCCGAACAGGGCATGATGGACTTCGGTGTCTACCGGCGCCACGGCATCCAATGCGAATTGGTGCAGGGAATTGCTGGGCATTCTGCTGAAATATCGTTGGTAGATTTATGTTATATTGGTTGCGAGGGGCTGATTGCACAGAGACTTGTATGAGTTCGCTCCGAACGCCTAGCTAGGCCTTTTTTTTGTGGTAGCCCAGTCACAAGCAACAACTACATCGGGAGCGGCGAAAGATGCTCATGAATGGCAAGCCAGCGACCGTCCGGCTGATGGACAAAGACGATCGTTTCACGCTCATGGTTGGTTATCGATTTGCCGCCGATAACGAGATCGGTCTCCACCGCATGGGTGAAAATGGCGACATCCCCGACGATGTATAGGCTGCGGTCCGTCGAGCGGCAGGCCTTCACGAAAAAGCCGTCGCGGCTTTCCCACAGCGCCCATTCCGCCTCATAGGCCGCGCGATCGACAAGGGTGCGATCGAGATTGTAGAAGATGAAAGTCGCCGACGGCGCGAAGGCATCGAAATAGGCCTTGGTGTCGTGACGGCCGAAGGCTGCCACCAGGGCATCGGCTGCGGAAAGCACTGCGGTCGTATGATCTGTCATCTCTGTCATTTCTTCGGGATTTCGGTGGCGTCAGAGGCGCTTCACGCTGCTGATCAACTCGGCAATCGGGCGGTTCTGCTCGGCGACACGGGCCTTGAGCTCTTCAAGCGGCATGCTTTCTTTCTTGCAGAACTCGATGAACATCATGTTGAGGTTGTTGAAGAACACCTCACCCAGCGCCCGTGCATCGACGCCGGCGACAATCACACCGCGCCGCTGCAAGGTCTCGATGAGCTGCACGACCTGGGCACAGAGACGCGTATCTAGCTCAGTGTAACGCTTGGACAGCGGCGTTTCTGGCTGGTGGATCGAGGACGCCATCGCCGTGCGCCACATCTCCTTGCTGAGATAGACGAGCGAGTGATCGTAATACTGGTTAATCAGCGCGCCGAGCGCATCGCTCACGTTGAGCGGCGGATTGGCGACAATCAATTCACCGGCCTCGAGCACCTCGGTCACCTCCATCGAAACGGTCGCGACGAGGATGTCTCCCTTGTTCTGATAGTAGTTGTAGAGCGTGCCGACCGAGACCTCTGCCATCTCGGCGATATCTTCGATGCGCGCGCTGTCATAGCCCTGCTCCCGGAACAGGGTCGTTGCCGATTCCAGGATGCGACGGTTCCTGTCGGCCTTCTGTCGGGCGCGCAATCCGGTCATGGCTAGCTCCGTTGGAATCTCCTCAAATTTGAGATTGACTTAAAAAATGAATTCACTCAATCTTTTTCTCAAGGCGCCGGAACGAGCGCTATTCTGATCAACGCGAGGGTCCGCCCCGGGCCTTCGACAAGAGGGTGAACTTATGGAAAAGACCGTAACCGGCGGGCTCTCCCGCCGCCTGCTTCTTGCGACCGTTGCCATCTCTGCCTTGTCCGGAAGGGCTCATGCCCAGGAGGAGCTGAATGCCCTCGTCTGGTGCGACCACACTGACCCGGCGCTGATCGAACCCTTCGAAAAGGCCAACAACGTCAAGGTCAATCTCAAGGAATATGAGGGAACCGGCGCTGGTCTCTCGATCGTCGAGCAGTCGCGACCGGGTGATTGGGATATCTTCGTCATCGACGGTGTCGACGTGCCGCGCGCCGTCGAAATGGATCTTCTCGCCGAAATTCCGGCCGACAAGCTGCCGATGGCCGACATCTTCCCGGAAGTCCGCATGGAAGCCAACAACACCAAGGACGGCAAGATCTACGCCGTGACGGAAAAGTTCGGCTACAACACGATTTCCTACGACAAGAGCAAGGTCGATCCGAAGGACATGGAAGACCTGTCGATCTTCTGGTCTGAGAAATACAAGGGCCGCATTGCGCTTTATGACTACTACCTGCCGATGATCGGTCTGACCGGCCTTGCCATCGGCAAGAACACCGCAGATCTGACCGAAGCCGATCTCCCCGCGATCAGGGAAAAACTGTTCGAGATGAAGAAGGTCTCGCGCCAGGTCAGTGATGTCGTCGCCTCGCAGACAGCACTTGTCAGCGGCGAAGTCGACATCATCCTCGGCGGCGGCGAATGGGTGACTGCAGGTCTCACGGCCGAAAAGCCGGACCTCGACTGGACCGTGCCGAAGCAGGGCGCCCTGCGCTGGGCACAGTCGATCGGCGTGTTCAAGGATTCCACCAAGCAGGATCTGGCCGTCAAGTTTGTGCAGTACATTCTGAGCCCAGAAGGCCAGGCTCGCCTTGCCACCTCGTCCTGCTACTGGGGCATGCCGGCAAATTCCAAGGCCGGTGAGCAGCTCACCGGCGAGCAGAAGACGGCGCTGCGCTGGGACAAGCAGCCCGAATACCTGAAGAACACCCAGCTCTATCCGGTAGCCAATGCCGATCTCGATGTGGCTATGCAGGATGTCTGGACGGAAATGCTGCAGCAATAAGCGCGGCCCTTAGGGGGCGCGGCAGGCACAGTCAGTCCGCGCCCCAAGCTTGCTCTCAAACAATTGCTTCATCGCGCGTATCGCGGCCCCGATGGGTCATATGCTGCAGGTAGCAACTGCGCGCGTTCAACAGAACAGGCGGTCTTGAAGATCTGTGGCCGCCTTGAAGATTGGGCACCATAAATTCCTGTCAGCCCAGCCGCTTTAGCCAGATGAACGGAGCAACCCGTCAATGACTGCCACCGCGCAAGAGCGCAGAGAACGCCGCAAGGCTTTAGGATTTGCGCTGCCCGCGATGCTGTGGACCGTGGCCTTCTTCCTCGTGCCCTTCCTCTACATGGCGGCGCTCAGCTTCTGGAAGCGGCAGGGGCGCGAGATTATCGCGACCTGGTCCCTCGACAACTACGCCGCATTCTTCGGCAAGCCACATCTTCTCAAGGCACTCTTCAATTCGCTTGAAGTGACACTGACCGTCACGATCATCTCGATCCTGCTTGCCTATCCGCTGGCCTGGATTATCGCCGAGCGCGTGCCGCGTCGCTGGCAACGCTTTGCTCTGATCATGGCAATTTTGCCGTTCTGGACCTCCTATGTGGTTCGCTCCTATTCCTGGTTGCTGGTCCTGTCCAAGGGCGGCGTCGTCAACCAGGCCCTGATGTGGACGGGCCTGATCGCCGAGCCGCTCGAACTGTCTGCAAACCGAATCGGCACGGTGATCGGCTTTGTGCATTTCTTCGTCATGCTGCTGACGCTGACCATCTATGCCAATCTTGTTCAGCTCTCGCCGAACTACCGCCGTGCAGCCGCCGATCTTGGTGCAAACGGCTTCCAGACCTTCTGGCATGTGATCCTGCCGCTGACCCTGCCAGGCATCATGGTTGGCGCCTTTCTCACCTTCGTGCTGTGCATCGGCGACTACATCACCCCGCAGATCCTCGGCGGCAACAACGAGCTCGTCCTGCCGCAGCTCATCATGCTGCAGCTCGGCCGTCGGGCTGATTTCCCCATGGCTGCAGCCCTGTCGCTGGTGCTGATGGTGGTGGTGACGATCGCCTATCTCGCTTGCGCCAGATGGCTGAAGATGGAGAGGACCTGACCATGCGGCACCTCAATACGGCCCTTGCGATCCTCTATGCCGGTGGGCTCTATATCTTCATCTTCCTGCCGGTCGCCGTTCTTGTGCTCTTCTCCTTCCAGGACGGCACGCTACCCGTGCCCCCCCTGCATGGCATGACCTGGAAGTGGTATGGCGAGATCTTCGCCGACAAAAAGCTGATGGCAGCGCTCTTTAACTCGCTCGTCGTTGCCATGGTATCGTCTGCAATCTCCTGCCTGCTCGGTTTCCTCGCAGCCTATGCCTTTGCCCGCTACAAGCTTCCCGCATCCGGCCTGCAGCGCGCCCTGATCGTCGCGCCGATGACGGTCAGCACGCTGATCATCGGGCTCGGCCTGCTGTCGATGCTGTCCAGGCTCAATGTTTCGCTGTCGCTATGGACCGTCGGCATCGGTCATGTCGTGATCAACCTGCCGCTCTGCTTTGCGATCATCTACGCCTCCATGGGCGGTCACCAGGTCAATATCGAGCGCGCCGCCCGCGATCTTGGCGCGAAGGACTGGCAGGTCATGGCACTCGTCACCGCACCAATGCTGATGCCATCCATCCTCGCCGCCTTCTTCCTGTCGGTGACCTTCAGCTGGGACGAGTTCATCATAGCCTTCCTGTTGTCGCGCTTCGACGTGACGCTGCCGGTCGAGATCTGGAGCATGCTGCGCTCCGGCCTCGACCCCAAGACCAACGCGATAGGCAGCGTCGTCTTCCTCCTCTCTGTCGCCTTCATCATCCTTCTCGAACTCGCCGTCTTCAGAAAATCCGGGAAATCTCAATGACCGCAGACGTCTCGATCCGAAACGCCACGAAAGTCTTCGGTGCCTTCCGCGCGCTCGATGATGTCTCGCTGGAGATAGCCGCCGGCGAGTTCATCGTGCTTCTCGGCCCCTCTGGCTGCGGCAAGACGACCCTGCTCTCGATCCTGGGTGGCTTTATCGAGCCGAGCGCTGGCGCGATCGCCATCGGCGGTAGGGACATGACACATGTTGAGCCGGCAAAACGGCCGACGACAACCATGTTCCAGGACTACGCGCTGTTCCCCCATATGAAGCTCATTGATAATGTGGGCTTCGGCCTGCGCATGCGCGGCATGGGAAAGGCCGAGCGCCACCAAAAGGCGCTCGCCATGCTCGACCTGGTCGGGCTCAAGGCTTCGGCAGCGAAGAAGCCGCACGAGCTTTCCGGCGGCCAGCGTCAGCGCGTGGCGCTTGCACGTGCGCTCGCGGTCGATCCAGATGTTCTTCTACTCGACGAGCCGCTGGGCGCGCTGGATCTGAAGCTGCGTCGCCAGATGCAGGACGAGCTGAAGGCCATTCAGAAGCGTGTGGGCACAACCTTCATCCATGTCACCCACGATCAGGAAGAGGCCATGGCGATCGCCGATCGGATCGTCGTGATGAACCACGGCCGGATCGAGGATGTCGGCAGACCCTCGGACATCTATATGCGGCCGCGTTCGCTGTTTGCCGCAGGTTTCATGGGCGAGGCGAACTTCCTGCCCGGTAGGGTGATCTCGCTTGCGGAGGGCGAAGCGCGGGTAGAAACGGCGCTCGGTCCAGCCACTATCCCCATCACGGCTTTCACCGGGGACGCGCCTTCTCCAGAGCAAAAGATCACTCTGTGCATTCGCCCTGAACATTTCCGGTCCGCCGGCGAGGCGGGCGCAACAGTTGCGCTCGGCCATGCGCGGATCACCGACAGTGCCTTCTTCGGAGCGCATCACCGGTGCCACCTTCAGCCCCAAGGCAATTCCGAGATCGTCATAACCGCCCATCTGCCGCAAACCGCGCACCCGCAGCCTGGCGATGAGCTCGAGTTGACGGTCAAGGCTGACACCATCGTCGCTCTGGTCGAAGCATAGGAGACACGTGATGAAACCGCGCATGCGCCCTGAGGACTGGTACAGTGTCCGGCGTCTCGACGATGACGTGACCTATATCTGCGAGCCGCATATCCAGGAATTTTACCGCTGCAACATCTGGCATGTGCGTGGGCGCGATCGCGACATGCTTGTTGACAGTGGCATGGGCGTCGTCTCGCTTCGTGAATGGGTCCCGCTTGTCACCGAGCGTGAGCTGATCGCGGTGGCAAGCCACACCCATTTCGATCACATCGGCTGCCACCACGAGTTCGAATGCCGTGCGGTCCATTCGGCAGAGGCGGATCTGCTCGCTGATCCGACACGCGAAAACACGCTGGCCGACCCCTATGTTACCGACGACATTTTCGACGCCCTGCCGCCCGAGCCCTATTGCTCGAAGTGTTATGCGGTGAAGCGGGCGCCGGCGACGCGCCTGCTGGAGGACGGCGACATGGTCGACCTCGGCGATCGGCAATTCGAGATCATTCACACTCCCGGCCATTCCCCCGGGGGCATCGCGCTCTACGAGAAAGCGACGGAAATCCTGTTTTCCGGCGACATTCTCTACGACGGTCCGCTGATCGAGGACACCTACCACTCGAACGCCAATGACTATCACGCTTCGATGGAGCGCCTGCTGCGGCTGAAGGTGCGGCTGGTGCATGGCGGCCATTTTCCAAGCTTCAGCGGCGAACGATATCGGGAGCTGATCACCGGTTGGCTCGACGCAAAACACAAGACACTCTGACGGGAGGCAAGCATGCTCGACAAGCGCAAGTTCTACATCAACGGCGAGTGGATCGACCCGATCGCGCCTCACGACCTTGAGGTCATCAATCCCGCGACCGAACAGCCGATCGCCCTGATCTCGATGGGCACGACAGCCGATATCGATCGTGCGGTTGCCGCTGCCAAGACGGCATTTGCAAGCTACAGCCGCACGAGCCTCGACGAACGTATCGCACTCCTCGAAAAGCTCCTGGAGATCTACACCCGCCGTTATGACGAGATGGCACGCACCATCACGCTCGAACTCGGCGCCCCGATCACCATGAGCACCGATCAGCAGGCGCATGTCGGTGTCGGCCATCTCGAGGGCTTCATCGAGGCGCTGAAGCGCGTCAAGCTGCGCGAAGAGCTGCCGAACGGCGACATCGTGCTCAGAGAACCGATTGGCGTCTGCGGCCTCATCACCCCCTGGAACTGGCCGATCAATCAGATAGCCCTCAAGGTCATTCCCGCACTGGCGACCGGCTCGACCTGCGTGTTGAAACCATCCGAATTTACGCCTTTGAATGCCCTTCTCTATGCCGAGATGGTTCACGAGGCGGGCTTCCCGGCCGGGACGTTCAACCTTGTGAATGGCGATGGCATCAATGTCGGTGCAGCGCTCTCGAAGCACAGGGACGTGGACATGATGTCGTTTACCGGTTCGACCCGCGCCGGCACCGCCGTCAGCAAGGATGCGGCTGACACCGTCAAGCGCGTTACCCTCGAACTCGGCGGCAAGTCGCCCAACATCGTCTTCGAGGATGCTGATCTTGAAGAGCGTATTGCCGGCAGCGTGCTCGAATGCTTCAACAATTCCGGCCAGTCCTGCGATGCTCCAACGCGTCTGCTGGTCCAGCGATCCGTCTACGACCAGGCCGTGGAGATCGCCCAGCGCGTCGGAAGCGAGGTCAAGGTAGGCAACCCCGAAGAAGCCGGCGAACATATCGGCCCGCTGGTCAGCGACATCCAGTATGGCCGCGTCCAGACCCTGATCGAGGCTGGCATTGCCGAAGGCGCAGATTTGATCGTCGGCGGCCCGGGCAAGCCTGAAGGTTTCGAGACCGGCTACTTCGTCAAGCCGACCATCTTTGCTGGCGTCAACAACCAGATGCGCATCGCCCGCGAGGAAGTCTTCGGTCCGGTGCTGGCGATCATTCCCTTCGATACCGAGGAGGAAGCGATCGAGATCGCCAACGACACCAATTACGGCCTGGCTGCCTATATCCAGTCCGGTGATCTCGACCGCGCCGAGCGTGTTGCTGCGCGTCTACGCGCCGGCATGGTGCATATCAATGGCGCGCCTCACCGCTATGGCAGCCCGTTCGGCGGCTACAAGCAGTCGGGCAATGGCCGTGAAGGCGGCATGTTCGGGCTTGAAGATTTTCTCGAGATCAAGACCGTGCACAGGCCTAGCGCAGCCTAAGAATCAACGCCTTGGCGACTGCGGATACCAGGAAGGTCGCAGTCGCCAAGGGTCCGTTCCGCTCTAGTGCGACTGGACCGAGAGGCCAAATCGCCGAAGAATATCTGCGATCTTTGCGTCCTGCTCGGGATCCGGCAAGAGTGCCGGTTGCCGGCTGGCGCCGACTGAATTGTCCTGGAGGAAGAGTGCACGCTTGACCATGGCAGGCGCAAAGCCAAGGGCGTAGAGATCGGTCCGGAAGGCCGTGAAGATGGCCTGCTGACGCTCGGCCTCTGCGATGTCACCGCCATTGTAGCCGTTCAGGATCCCTGCGAGCACATCGGGAAGCGCATTGCCAAGCCCGGAAATGCAGCCGGCAGCGCCATTCTGCAACGCCCAGAGCACGAGATGATCAGGACCGGAATAGACCTCGAAGCCAGGCATGTCGCGAGACACCGCAAGATAGGCTTCCAACGTCTCCTTGGCGCCGCCCGAATCCTTGATACCCGCAACATTGCCATGGGAAGCGAGTTTGCGCGCCGTTTCTGGCTCGATGTGGTTCTGGGTGCGGGCCGGAATGTCGTAGAGATAGATCGGCGTCTTCACCGCATCGGCCACCGTCGAAAAGTGCCTGACAAGGCCATCCTGGGTGCAGGCGATGAAGAAGGGGGTGATGACGGCAATCGCACTCACGCCAATCCGGTCGAACTCCTTCGCGAGCTTGATCGTCTCGAAGGTCGCCGGCATGCCGGCATTGACGATCACGTCGACCTTGCCGCCGACTTCATCGACCACGGCTTCCGCAAGCTTCACCTTTTCCTCGAAGGTGAGCGCGGTAAAGTCGCCATTGGTGCCGGCGCACATGATGTTGTTGCCGGCCGCCACCTGACGGCGCACCTGCGCACGGGTGGCTTCGTAATTGATCGTCTCGTCCTCGTTGAAGCAGGTGACGAGCGCGACGAAGGCCTTTTTCGACATCAGTATTCTCCGGTAATTAGAAGGTTCAGGAGGCACGGCTCAGGCGAGCGGCGCGGTTTTGCGCCTGCACATCCGGGTCGGGATCGAGCCCTGCTGCGAGCAGTGCCTGGGTGTATGCCTGCTTCGGCGTCTCGAAGATCTCGCGCACTGTGCCGAGTTCGATCACCTCGCCCTTCTGCATGACCATGACATGGTCGGCGAAATCGCGCACCACCGGCAGGTCATGCGCGATGAAGATAAAGGCGATGCCCATTTCGCGGCGCAGCTTGTCAAGCAGCGCGATGACCTGGGCCTGTACCGAAACATCGAGCGCAGAAACGGCTTCGTCGCAGATGATGAGCTGCGGCTCCAACGCGAGCGCTCGGGCAATCGCGACGCGCTGTCGCTGGCCGCCGGAGAACTGGTGCGGATAGCGCCCCATATGCTCAGGCCCCAAGCCCACCTGGGTCAGCAGTTCGGCGACACGCTCCCGCCATTTGGACTTCGGCAGGATATCGGGATGGATGACCCAGGCCTCCGAGATCAGCTGGTAAACGGTCATGCGCGGATTGAGCGACTGGGTCGGATCCTGAAAGACCATCTGCAGATCGCGGCGGAGCTTGAAGAGCTCGGCCGGAGACAGCTGGAAAAGGTCCCTGCCCTTCCACCGCGCCGACCCGGAATCCGGCTCGTCGAGCCTCAACAGGATGCGAGCGAGAGTCGACTTTCCCGAACCGCTTTCGCCGACGACGGCAAGCGTTTCGCCGGCCAGGAGGTCGAAGGAAACGCCCTTCAAGGCTGCGAATGCGCCGTAGTTCTTGCGCATGTCGCGCACGCTCAAAACGGGTTCGGCTCCCTTCAGGGGCTCGTGCATCTCGCCCTTGCCGGGGGCTGCTGCAATCAGCTTCTTCGTATAGGGATGCTGCGGGTTCTTGTAGACCTCGCGCACGCTTCCGGCCTCGACCAAAACGCCCTTTTCCATCACCACGACGCGGTCGGCGATCTCGGCAACGACGCCCAGATCATGCGTGATGATGAGAATGGCCATACCGGTTTCGCGCTGCAACTCCTTGAGAAGCGCCAGCACCTCGGCCTGCACGGTGACATCGAGCGCGGTCGTCGGCTCATCTGCGATCAGGAGATCGGGGCGAAGGGCGAGCGCCATTGCGATCATCACGCGCTGGCGCTGCCCGCCGGAGAACTCGTGCGGATACTTGTCGAGGGCGTTCTCGGGGTCGGGAATGCCGACACGCCCGAGAAGGCGAAGGGCCTCGGTCTGGGCTTTCGTGCTGTCCGTGCCGTGCGTGGTCAGCGCCTCGCGGATCTGCCAGCCGACGGTGTAAACCGGATTGAGATGGCTGAGCGGATCCTGGAAGATCATCGCGATCTTGCGACCGTTGATTTCACGTCGCTTCGACAGCGGCATTGTCAGCAGGTCGACACCATCGAGCAGGATCTCGCCCGAGGAGATGCGTCCCGGCGGCATGTCGATCAGGTTCATGATTGCCGAAGACGAAACAGACTTGCCCGAGCCGCTTTCGCCGAGGATTGCCAGCGTCTCGCCCCGATCGAGATGATAGGACATGTTGCGCACGGCCTTCACCACGCCGACCGCCGTATGAAACTCCACGGAGAGATTGCGGACTTCGAGAAGATGGTCAGCCATTCTTGGCCCCTTTCATTTCCAGACGCCAGCGTTGAACCGGATCGAGCGCAATCCGCAGCCAGTTGGACAGAAGGTTGAGCGACATCGTTGTGAGGATGATCGCGAGCCCCGGCCAGAAGGAGAGCCACCAGGCGTTGGTCAGATATTGCCGCCCCTGGCTGATCATCAGGCCCCAGGTGATCTCCGGCGGCTGGATGCCGATACCAAGGAATGACAAGGCGCTTTCCGCCAGCATGACATAAGCGAAGTCGAGGGTGGCGAGTGTGGTGAGAGTCGGCAGAACGACCGGCAAGATATGCCGGAAGACAATGCGTTTGCTGGAAGCGCCCATGACGCGCGCCGCCTGGACGAACATTCGTTCGCGGATCTCAAGCACTTCGGCCCGCGTGGTGCGCAGATAGACCGGGATGCGGGTAATCGCGAGCACCATCATCAGATTGAAGATCGAGGAGCCGAGGATGTAAAGCACGATGACCGCGATCAGCAGCGACGGAAAGGACATGATCACGTCGGCGAGCCGCATGATGATCTGGCTGACCCGTGGCGAAGAAAAGCCGGCGATCAGGCCGAGAACCGTTCCGATGACAGCCGAAATCAGCACGGCACCGGCCGCGACCATCACGGTGTTCTGGGTAGCGACAATGATGCGAGCCAGAAGCGGCCGGCCGAGCGCGTCCGCGCCCATCCACCAGACCCAGGCCCTCTCGAAATCGAAGGGTGCTGCATTTCGGCCGCGCAGGTTTTGCTTGGTCGCCAGGTCCCCAAGCCAGCTTGGGCCAAGGATGGCCATCGCCAGGACGATGAGGAGAAAGATCGCGGCGCAAAGCGCGAACTTGTCGGCCAGCAGCATGCGAAACATGCGCTTGAGGAAGGGGGGCTCATCGATGATGACGGTGGCGTCGATGGACATGGACCTCTCCTCAATTCCGGATGCGAGGATCGAGAAGCGCATAGGCGAGATCGATCAACAGGTTCATGAGAAAGATGGCGAGTGCCGTGACCAGGATCGCGGCCAGCACGACGTTGAAATCGCGCTGCAGGATGGAATCGATCATCAGCTTGCCGACACCCGGAAAGCCGAAAATGGTCTCGATGATCACGGCACCGTTCAAGAGGCTCGCGGCCTGGTCGCCGATCACGGTAATGACCGGCAGCATAGCGTTGCGCAGCGCATGAATGAATATGATCGGCGTGGACTTCACACCCTTGGCACGCGCGGTCTTCACATAGGCCGATGAAAGCGCCGTGATCATCGAGCCGCGCACCACCTGCACGATGATGCCAAAGGGACGGACGAAAAGCACCGATATCGGCAGGATCCAGTGCCAGATCGTGCCGGTGCCAGAGGTCGGCAGCCAGGTGAGGTTCACGGCAAAAATGACGATGGCGACGATGGCCAGCCAGAAGTCAGGGACGGAGGCCCCGACAAGCGAGACGATCGACGAAAAGCGATCAAAGAAGCCACCGGCCCGGAAGGCGGCAAGCGAGCCGACAATGATGGCGGCAGCGGTTACCAGGGTCATGGTGATGACCGCAAGCCACAGCGTCCAGACAAAGGCCTCGAGCACCACATCAAGCGCTGGCCGAGCCTTGCGCAGGGATTCGCCGAGGTCTCCGGTCAAAACATCGCCGACGTAACGGCCGAACTGCACCAGCAGTGGATCGTTCAGACCATGCAGTTCCCGAAACTGGTTCTTCATCTCTTCCGATGCTTCGACCGGCAGGAACAGGGCGGCCGGATCACCGGTCAAGCGGGAGAGGAAGAAGACCATGACCACGAGCCCGATCAGGGAGATCAGACTGGCCACGGCGCGTTTTCGGATGAAGCTCAGCATGGCGTCCTCGGAGAAAACGGTGCGGCGGGATCATCCCGCCGCATGACTTGCCTTGAAATGGACGGCGCGTGCCGCCCGGCGACTACTTGATCTTGATCTCGGAGAGCTGGAGCATGGAGTTCGTCGCCATTGTCGGCTTGAAATCCAGTCGCTCGGAAACACGCGAGAAGCCGACCATGTGGAAGAGAAGCACATCTGCGACGACTTCGTCATGCAGATAGGCGATCAGTTCCGACCAGAGCTTGGCACGTTCATCGCCGACGGCAGCCGAAGCGCGTGTGATCAGGTCGTCCACCTTGGGGTCGGAGAAGCCCGACTGGGTGCCTTCGGTCGCATATTTGAAGAACATTGAGAAGGAAGGATCACCCTTGGAATTGTCGTGCATCGCAGCGACGATCTGGGGGCCACGACCTTCAGCGAAGGGCTTCGAATAATACTGCTCGTGCTCGGCCACTTCGACGAACTTCAACTCGATGTTGAAGCCGACTTCCTGCAGCTGCTGCTGGATCGCCTCCATGATCTCGGTGACGTTCGGGAAGTTGGCGGAACGGGCGATGATCGTGATCGGTGTATCGACCTTCACGCCATCGGCCTTGGCCTCCTCGATCAGCTTCTTGGCCGCTTCAGGATCATAGGCCGGAACCTTAATATCCGGATTCCAGCCGAGTGTCGGTGGTGGCACGATGGCCGTGGCAAGCAGCGCACTGTCCGGGAGAAGGGTGCCGAGGAAGGCTTCGCGATCGACAGCGAGGTTGAGCGCCCGACGCACGCGAACGTCGTTCAACGGCTCAATATTGTGGTCGATACGCAGATAGACGGTTTCGCTGTCGAGATAGGAGAAGTCGGTCGCCGGATTGGTGGCCTCCACCTGCGAGATCGACGGCGACAGATCCGCTTCGCCCGCCTGCACCATGGCCGCGCGGACCGCAGGATCTGCGCGGAACAGATATGTGGCTTCCGTCACCTCAGGCTTGCCACCCCAATAGTCGTCGCGACCCGTCAAAACGATCTGCTGTCCCGGCGTCCAGTTGGTGAGCTTGTATGGGCCTGTTCCAACCGGCTCGCGAACGAATTCGAGAGGCGTCTCCTCGGGCACGATCGTGACGAGCGACAGTAGCAGCGGCAGGATCGGCTGGACCGGCTCGGCCTTAAAGTCGACAGTGAAGTCATCGACGACGGTCGGCGTGACCGTCATACCGCCGAAGTAACGACGCGACTCGCAGGTGATCGCGTCGCTCATCATGCGGTCGAAGCTGTGCTTGACGTCCTTCGCATCGAAGGCGCTGCCATCGGAGAAGGTGACCCCCTGGCGCAGATGGAAGCGCCAGCTGCCGTCGGCATTCTGCTCCCACTTTTCAGCGAGGCGGGGCTGCACGCCGGTGCCGCCGCGAACATCCAGTTCGGTCAGCGTTTCGCTGACATTTTCCATGATGATGCGGCCGATATTCGAGCGCGTCGCCATGCAGGGCTCGAGCAGATCGGCCTCTTCGGCGAGCACGACCTTAATCGGGCCGGACCCGGCATAGGCCGGCGACAGGGACGTGCCCATGGCAAGGGCACACAACAATGCAGTCTTTCTCATTTCCATTCTCCTCCCAGATGAATTCAGTTTGAAGCTTTCACGCCTCGCGAGCGCGCAGCGATAAGCGCTGCAAGGCAGATCAGAACAGCGCCGACCATTGTCGTCAGAGCGATGGTTTCATTGAACAGGGCAAAACCGCCGACCGCCACGAGTGGCAACCGCAGAAAATCGACCGGAGCGACGATGCTTGCAGGGGCAAGCGACATGGCATGCGTCATCAGCCCCATACAGCTTGTGCCGACCACCCCTTGAACCGCGAGCAGCGCCAGCTCCCGGTTTCCCGGCATGGCGAAGAAGGGCACGGCGAGCACCAACGAGATCGGCACGGTCAAAAGGAGGTTCCAGACCACCAGAGTCGAGGTCGCATCGCCGCGCGACATCGACTTCAGGATCAACTGGATCGCGGCTTGCAGAAGCGCCCCCGCGAAAGCGAGCCCGATCGCGAGCGTGAAGCCAGAAGGCGATGGCCCGACAATGACCATGGCACCGCAAAAGCCAGCCACGACGGCAAACAGCATCGAAAGGCCAGGCCGTTCCCCGAGAAGAACTGCGGCGCCAAGCACGACAAAGATTGGCGACATGAAGGCGATGGCCGTGACGTCAGCAAGCGGGCCCATGCTGAAGGCCGCAAAGAAGGCCACCATTGCGAAAAGCTTGAACAGCGCCCGGATGCCGTGCTGACCAAGCGTATGCGTGGATCGCAGCACCTTTGGCCGCAGAACAACGAGGGGCAAGAGCACGATGGCACCGAACAAGGCGCGGAAGAAGGCGATCACGAAGGGATGCACGGCACCATCCAGAGCACGTACGATGACGGCATCGGATGCAGCCAGTGCTGCCGCTCCGACTGCAAAGAGCACTGCGGCGGGAATCCGCTCGCCTTTCCCTATTGCATGCATGCCATCCTCCCGAACCGACCTCCACGTCGGCACGGCCAAAACATCCAACTTCCGGACATCTTTGTCAAATGATTTCCCAATGTAAAATCTCTGACGCCAAAAGACGTTAATTTAATACAATGATTTCATATAGTTCATTGATTTACTCAGTAAAATTCCAACGCCTTACGACATAAACAAACTTGACAACTTTGGAAAAATGGCGGACTTCGGAGGGCAAGAGGAGCATTCCATGACACCTGATGACATTGCCCGGCAGATGACCGGCATACTCACCACGTCGGATTCCGATCGGACCGAGGCCTATCTTCCGTCGCCGATGGTGCAGAACCACGCATCCTTCCTGCACAGACAGGCAGACGGAAGTCTGATCTGCGCGTGGTTTGGCGGATCACTCGAAGGAAAGTCGGACATTTCGATCTACGCGTCGGTGCTCGTAGCCGGTGCAAACGCCTGGGGCGCGCCGCAGCGGCTAAGTTCCGATCCTGATCATTCCGAGCAGAACCCGGTGCTGTTTCAGGCACCCGACGGGCGGCTGCGTCTGTTCCACACGTCGCAACCCTCTGGCAATCAGGACGAGTGCCGGATCCGCATGACCGAAATCAGCGTCGACGCGGCGGACCCAACGCGCTTGATGGCGACCGAAGGCCGCTATCTCGACCTGCCCCGCGGCAGCTTCGTGCGCGCCCCGGTCGCGATCCGCACCGACGGGACCTGGCTCCTGCCGATATTCCGATGCATCCCGCGCCCCGGCCAGAAGTGGAACGGCAGCCATGACACCGCCGCCGTCGGCATCAGCGAAGACGGCGGCGCGACCTGGCGGCTCGAAGAACTGAGCCAATCGATCGGCTGCGTGCACATGTCTCCCGTCGATTTGGGCGACACGACGATGGCCGCATTTTTCCGACGTCGCCAAGCGGATTTCGTCTACCGGACGGAGAGCCATGATGCTGGACGGACCTGGTGCGCGCCTGCACCGACCGATCTGCCCAACAACAATTCCTCCATCGCGGCCATCGCCTTGGACGACGGGCGTGTTGCAATCATCTGCAATCCCGTTAACGCCGCGGCCTCCCCGGACCGTCGCATCTCCCTCTACGACGAACTCGGTGAGGAAGACGACAGGCCGGAGGCGGACCCGACCGGGGGCTGCGCCCCTATCTGGGGAGTGCCGCGAGCTCCTGTGACGGTTTGCATCTCTAGCGATGGCGGTTTGACATTCCCGCAGCGGATCCAGATCGAGGATGGCCCGGGAACCTGCCTGTCCAACGATTCCACCGATGGACGAAACAAGGAAATGTCCTATCCCTGGCTGCTGGCCGATCAGGATGGATCGCTCCATATCGCCTACACCTATCACCGACGCGCGATCAAATATGTCCGGCTCGCCCCCGGCTGGGATCGTCCCGAGAACGGAGACTGACATGAGCGGCATTATCGGCATCACCATGGGCGACCCCTGCGGCGTCGGGCCCGAAATCTCGGTCCGCGCTCTGGCCGAGATGTCGGCCGAAGATCGCTCGGCCACACGCATATACGGCAATCTCGCGACCTTGAACGCCGCGCGTGACGCGCTCGGCCTGCCCATCGATCTCGCCCCATATGTCGTCGACGTCGAAGTCGAAGGGGCTCCGCTTCCCTGGGGAACATTGAGCCCGGTCGCTGGCGATGCTGCCTTCCGCTTCATCGAAAAGGCAGTCCGCGATGCGGAAGCGCGAGCGATCAGCTGCATCGTGACGGCCCCGATCAACAAGGAAGCCCTGAACCTCGCCGGCCACCATTATGACGGCCATACCGGCATGCTGCGCAGCCTGACGGGCTCGAAGGCCGCCTATATGCTGCTTGCCTCGGAACGACTGAAGGTCATCCACGTCTCGACCCATGTCTCGCTTCAGGAAGCGATCCGCCGGGCAACGACCGAACGCGTGCTCGCGACCATCAAGGCCGGCAACGACCACCTGAAGCGCATCGGCTACGACAAGCCGCGCATCGCGGTTGCAGGCGTCAATCCGCATTGCGGCGAAAACGGTCTCTTCGGCACCGAAGACGACGACCAGATCGCCCCAGCGGTCGCGGCCGCGCGCGCCGAGGGCATCGACGTGCAGGGACCGATCTCCGCCGACACCGTCTTTTACCGCGCCTATTCCGGCGCCTTTGACCTCGTGGTCGCGCAATATCACGACCAGGGCCACATCCCCATCAAGCTCGTCGCTTTCGACACGGCCGTCAACGTCTCCGTCGAGCTGCCGATCGACCGCACCTCGGTCGATCACGGCACCGCCTTCGACATCGCCGGCAAGGGCATCGCCAACCACGGCAATATGAACTCCGCCATCGCCTATGCCCGCAAGCTGGTCGCTGGCAAGGCAAAGCAAGGATGACTTCGATGACAGCATCCATCACCCTTCACCAGCCGCGTCGGCTCATCGTCGGCGCCGGGACGATCGGGGAGGTCGGCAACCTTGTGGCGGATGCCACGGCTACACTCGTCATTGCGACGCCGATCACCGCAGGTTTTGTCGATCGTCTGAAGCTTCCGGGAAAGATCGAAATTTTCGATGCGATCCCGGGTGAACCCGATGTAGCGACACTCGACGCGGCACTTGCCGTCGCCCGCCGGGTCAGACCTCAGGCCGTTATCGGCCTCGGCGGCGGATCGGTTCTCGACGTGGCAAAGCTCGTGGCTGCGCTTTGGGACAGCGAGCAGACGCTGGCCGACGTCGCCGGCCCCAACAAGGTCGCCGGTCGCAAAACCCGGCTGATCCAGGTCGCAACGACGGCGGGCACCGGATCGGAAGCCGGCATACGATCGCTGATCACCGACCCGGTCAAGGGTGCGAAGATCGCGGTTGAAAGTCCGCACATGATCGCCGATGCAGCCGTTCTCGATCCCCAGCTGACCTTCACCGTCCCGTCCGCAGTCACTGCCGCAACCGGCGTCGATGCCATGGCGCACTGCGTCGAAGCCTTCACCAACAAGCGCGCCCATCCGATGATCGACGGCTTTGCGCGCATGGGCTTCCGCCTTGTCGGCAAGTATCTGGCCCGCGCGGTCAAGGATGGTTCCGACACCGAAGCGCGCGAAGGCATGATGCTCGCCTCCTATTATGGCGGGATCTGCCTCGGCCCGGTCAACACGGCAGCGGGTCACGCAATCGCCTATCCACTCGGCACGCGTCTCGGCCTGCCACACGGGCTGGCAAACGCCATCGTCTTCCCGCATGTGCTGGCCTTCAACCAGCCCGTCGTCAGAGAAAAGACGGCGGAAGTAGCGGAAGCGCTCGGCTTCAGTGCCAACTCGCCTGATGACTTGCTGGAAAACGCCTGCCGCTTCTGCACGAACCTCAACATCGAGATGCAGCTTTCCCGGCACGGCGCAAAGGAAGACGCATTGGCGGGATATGCGGCCGAGGCCCATGCCAATCGTCGCCTGATGGACAACAACCCGGCCGACATGGCTGTCGAAGATGTCTTGGCGATCTACAGGGCGGCCTATTGAAGGCTTCTCATTCGACTAAAAGCAAAAGGGGCCATCGGCCCCTTTTCAGTTGTCAGATCGAGCGTTACGCAGATACCCGTTCAGCCGTCCGGCAGGGCCGTCAATGATGCACTCGTCTGGAAGAGGCGGGCGCGCGAACCTGTCAGATGAGCATGCATGAGCTCTTTCGCCCGGCCCCCTTCACCCGCCGCAATCGCCGTTGCAATTGCTTCATGCTCGGCAAACACGCGCGACAGCCCAGCTACGTCCCGTTTGACCGAGACGCCGTGGAAGCGCATGCCGACGGCGATGTGGTCCTTCAAGGCTTCCATGGCCGTCGAAAAGTAGGTGTTGTTGGCGGCGCGCGCGATCGCAAGGTGGAACTGGAAATCGGCATCTTCGCGATGCGCCTGGCGGTTGGTCGCGTCACGCATCAATTCGAGCGCCTCTCGGATTGACGCGAGCGCAGCCGGCGTGTGGCGCATGGCGGCTGCCTCAGCCGCAGCCGGCTCGAGCGTCAGGCGAAATTCATAGCAGTTCAAAAGATCCGCGACATTCTCGAGCTGACCGAAACCGAGCGGCTGCTTCATGCCAACGGATCGCACGAAACTGCCGGCACCGCGCCGCGAATAAATAAAACCCTGCTCGCGTAGCCGGCGAAGGGCTTCCCGGACAATGGGGCGCGAAACCTCGAACTCGATCGCAAGATCGTGCTCGGTCGGCAGGCGCTCGTCCGACTGGTAGGCACCCGATTTGATCGCCCTGTGCATTCGCTCGAAAACCAGGTCGGCCAGACTTTTCCGTGGCGTTCCGTTTTGCAGTCCCATTATCAGCCCCTGCCCCCCTGCAGTTTTTCGGCGAGCGTCACCAATGTTTCCGGCACTCCGAATCCGCCTGATTTGGCAATGATACAATGTCCATCGGCATAGGCTAGCCCGAGCCCTGGCAGGCATTCCCCTTGCAACCGGAAACACTCGATCCCCATACGAGCCATCACGGCTTCGGCGGTCGAGCCGCCGCACAGGAGGAGAGTTCGGGCACCTGCAGTCAAACCGGGGTGTACCGAGAACGCAAGGTTTCGAGCGACCTCCTCCGAGCTTATCTCTGTGTCACCGGAGACCGCCTGCACAAGCATTGGGAACGTCTCTGGCTGGGCGACAAACTCCAGCAAGCCGTTGGGTGCCGGATGGTGGTTCACAGCCTCCATCTCGCGCAACCGATCGACCTGCTCCACGGTAATGCGATCATGCGATCCGATGACAAAGAGTGCAGGGCCGATGGGCGGCTCAACCAGTTCGGACAGCGGTTGTCCGGTCATTTCCAAGGCCAGTGCCTCGGCAAGCCCCCTTGCCCCGATGAAGAGATCGATGCCTTCGGCGCGTGCATGCGTTAGAGCGTTACTCAGGTCCTGATCCGTTATTGTATCGACGATGCTGCATCGCGCTACATGGTGCTCCAAGGCGTTGGCCACGGAGATCGGCGTGGGCACTCCAAATCCCTGGACATGCCCGTCGCGGACGAAGCGACCAAAGGCAGGGATGGCGGGTGCAACGAGTGCCCTTGTGAATGGAATGGCATCGAGTTCAGTCGAGATATGTCCCTTGAGGCGCGAGTCGACCTTCTTGAACAGGATGACATCGGATGGCAGCGCTTCCATCACCTGACGCAGGGTTCGGAACGCGTCTTCTGCAGGCTTTTCCCGAGAGGCCAGATTGACGGACAGCACCTCCGGCGCCTGCAAAAGGCCTGACGTCACCGCATTCGGCGTCAAGGCGACTTCCGTATGCAGCCCGCGCGCGGCAAAGGGAGCGGCGGAGTCCAGTGCTCCCGTCAAATCATCGGCAATGATGATAAGCACCATCGTGCTCCATGTTGTTATCTTCTCGATTGAAATATGATCGCATTTCCAGCAGGATGCAACACCATGGTAACAAATCATCACTGGACATGGACACCAAGTCGGAAGATATGCGACTGCTTTTCAGCGCTTGATTGCCTTTTCGCGTTGCTATCGCGCGCAGCTCTTGGTTGGGTTGCAACCTTCCATCATGGTCCTCGCCACTATGCTCGGCTCTGGCAACCCGCTTGACAGCTTCGTTAAAAAACTCATACTCGAAATTGGTCAGACAATCTGACCGCCTGCGCATCAGGGGAGTGATGCGCTCGGAGGAATTCCATGTTCGTGGCTTTGGAGCCGCGCCGGCTTTATCGCCAGGTCGCGGAGCAGATCCGTGCGCTTATCGAAACGGGTGAGTTGAAGCCGGGTTCGCGGCTTCCGCCCGAGCGCGAGCTCGCAGACCGCTTTTCAGTCTCGAGACCCACCGTCCGTGAGGCACTGATCGTGCTCGAGGTGGAGGGACACATTCAGATCCGTATGGGCTCTGGTGTGTATATCAGCAGCCGGCCCCTGCCAGCCCAAGAGGGTGCCGCCAATGACGACAGCGAAGGCCCGCTGGAAATCCTGCAGGCGCGTTGTCTGATCGAAAGTGGTATCGCGGAAGAGGCTGCAAGGCTTGCGACCGCGGAAGGTCTCATGCGGATCGACGCCATTCTGGAGCGCATGGAGGGCGCACTGGACGATGGCGCCGTGGCTCTGGCTTGTGACCGCGATTTCCACACGGCGATTGCCGACATCATCGGAAATTCGGCGCTCAAGCACTTCACCGGTCTGATCTACGATTCGCGCATGTCGCCGTATTTCAAGAAGCTGGCCAGCTACTTCGAGGGACCGCATACCTGGAAGCTGGCGCTGGAGGAGCACCGCATCATTCGCAACGCCATCGCAGCTCGGGACCCGGACGGTGCCCGAGAGGCCATGCGGCGTCATCTGACGCTGGCGCAAAAGAGATTCTCGGAAAGCTTTGAGGAGGAGCCGACCAGAGAAGACTGACCGTTCGGGCCTCGTGCCTACGGTTTCCAAAGAGTTCTGTTTCAATGGGAGGAAAACATGAAACTGACACTTAAGACGCTTCTTGGAGCAGCGGCGGTGATTGTCGCGTCCACTGTCTCGGTCCATGCCGAGACCGTTCTGAAATGGGCCCATGTCTACGAGACTTCGGAGCCCTTCCACACGGATTCCGTCTGGGCGGCAGAAGAGATCAACAAACGGACCGATGGCCGCTACAAGATCGACGTCTTCCCGGCCTCGCAGCTCGGCAAGGAAGCCGATATCAACCAGGGCCTCAAGCTCGGAACGGTCGATATCATCATCTCAGGCTCGAGCTTTGCCGCACGCGATCACAATCCGATCGGCGTGACCTACTATCCCTACATCTTCCGCGACCCGAGCCATCTCCTGGCCTACACGAAGAGCGACGTCTTCAAGAAGCTGACGGCCGGCTATGAAGAGAAGACCGGCAACCATATCGTTGCCGTCAGCTACTATGGAACGCGGCATACCACCTCAAACCGACCCATCGCCAAATGCGAAGACATGGCGGGCTTGAAGATCCGCGTACCGGACGTTCCGGCCTATCTGGCGATGCCGCGGGCCTGCGGCGCCAACACAACGCCGATCGCCTTTGCGGAAGTCTATCTCGCCCTGCAGAACGGCACGGTTGAAGCCCAGGAAAATCCGCTGACAACGATCGAGGCCAAGAAGTTCTACGAAGTCCAGAAGAACATCGTGCTCACCGGCCATATCGTTGACCACCTGAACACGGTCGTCTCCAAGACCCGTTGGGCAAGTCTGTCGGATGAAGACAAGGCCATCTTCACCGAGGTGATGCTGGAAGCAGCGGCCCGCACGACGAAGACGATCGAAGCCCGTGAAAAGGCGCTGGTCGACGAGTTCAAGGCAAAGGGCATCACAGTCACCGAAGTCGACAAGGCTGACTTCGAAGAGAATGTCCTCGCCAAGGCGAAGTTCGAGGACTTCGGCTACGACAAGGCTGATTGGGAAGCCATCCGCGCCATCCAATAATAGCGCCATCCCGGCGCCAGTCAGGCGCCGGGACTCCTTCTGAAATCATCGAGAATTGGAGCCGACCCATGACGGAGCACCCGCACGCGCCGATCAGTGTGGAAGAGATGGCGCATGCCTTCGAGGAGGAGGCAGCACCGGTCGATCTATCCCATCACGCCATCGAGGATTGGGTGACGCTGGCCGTGTTCTGGGGCATGGGCCTCGCCGTGTTTCTGCAATTCTTTACCCGCTACGTCCTGAACAACAGCTTTTCCTGGACCGAGGAAATCGCCGCCAATTGTCTCGTTGTCGTCGTCTTCATGGGGTCCGTCATGTGCGTGCGCACCATGCGGCATATCCAGGTGGACCTGCTCTACCGGTTTCTCCCAACACGGGCGGTCAGGGTGCTCGAAACGGTCGTCGATGCCATCGGCATCGCCTTTTTCGCCTACATGACCTGGCTCATGTGGCGTTATCTGGAGATCGTCGGCGAGGAGCGCATGGTCACCGTGGACCTGCCGCGCGGCATCGTCTTCTACACCGTCTTTGCAGCCTTTGCGCTCATGTTTGCCCGCTCTGTCCATAACCTTGTCAAGGATCTGACCGGAACGAAAACCGCGCGCCAGAAGGCGCAGGAAGACATCAACGCAGGGGGGATCTGACCATGCTGCTTCTCATCGGTTCCTTTCTGCTTCTCTTGATCCTTGGCACACCGGTCGCGGTCTCCATGGCCGTCGCGTCGCTCGCCTATCTCGTGATCTATGGCGTAGCTCCTGATATCATCGCCGCTCAACGCATGATCGCCGGCGTCGAGAGCTTTCCTCTGATTGCGGTCCCCTTCTTCATTCTGGCCGGCAATCTCATGAACATTGCCGGGGTGACAGGCCGCATTTACAAGTTCGCCCTGTCACTCGTCGGCTGGATGAAGGGTGGCTTGGCGCAGGTCAACATCATCGGCTCGGTGGTTTTTTCCGGCATGTCGGGTACGGCGCTTGCCGATGCCGCCGGCATCGGCACCATCGAAATCAAGGCCATGAAGGACCATGGCTATCCGGTGGAGGCGGCCGTCGGGGTCACCGCGGCCTCTGCCACGCTCGGTCCCATCTTCCCGCCATCCCTGCCCTTCGTCATATACGGCATGATGGCGAATGCCTCGATCGGGGCGCTGTTCATGGCTGGTATCGTGCCCGGGGTCGTGATGGCGATCCTGATGATGCTGACGGTTTACATCTTCGCCAAGCGCAAGGGCTGGGGCTCTGATACGCCATTCGAGCTGAAGCAATTGCTGGCTGCCTCGCTGGAAGTGGTGATCGTCCTCGCCTTCCCTGTCGCCATCTATCTGATGATCCTGGCGGGAATGTCGGTCAATATCGCGGTGCTGATCGGACTTGCGGTTCTCGTGGCGCTCGACTGGTATTTCGACTTTTCCGCGGTCATGGCGTTGATGACACCCGTGCTGCTGATCGGCGGCATGACGATGGGCTGGTTCACACCAACAGAGGCGGCCGTGGCTGCCGTTCTCTGGTCGTTGTTTCTCGGGCTCGTTCGCTACCGGACGATGACGGTGAGAACGCTGGCAAAGGCGTCGTTCGACACGATCGAAACCACGGCCTCGGTGCTGTTCATCGTCACCGCCGCGTCGATCTTCGCCTGGTTGTTGACGGTGAGCCAGGCAGCACAGCTATTCTCGGACTTCATGTTCGGGCTCACCGACAACTGGTGGACCTTCCTGATCATCGTCAACATCCTGCTGCTGGTCGTCGGGGCCTTCCTCGATACGATAGCAGCCATCAGCATCCTTGTGCCCATCCTGATGCCGGTTGCAGTCCGCTATGGCATCGATCCGGTGCATCTCGGCGTCGTCATCACCCTCAACCTGATGATCGGGCTTCTGACCCCGCCCGTCGGAATGGTGCTGTTCGTGCTTTCACGCATCTCCAAACTGTCGGTCGAAAAGACGACTTTGGCCATCCTGCCCTGGATGATTCCGCTCTTCCTGGCGCTTGGCCTCATCACCTTCATCCCGGCCATCACCATGTGGCTACCGACACAACTCGGTCTGATCCGTTGATCGACTGGTCCGCTTGGGCGGGCCGGTCGCGGACTTGAACGAAAGGTCTCTTTGCGATGCAAACCCGCGTTGCCCGCCTTCATGCCGAACGCGACCTGCGCGTCGAGCATCTCGATTATCCGACATGTCGCGCCGGGGAGGTTCGCCTTGCCATGGCCGCAGGTGGCATCTGCGGTTCGGACCTGCACTACTACCAGGATGGTGGCTTTGGCCCGGTCCGCGTCCGTGAACCGATCATCGCCGGTCACGAAGCCTCCGGCTTTGTGGAGGAAATAGGCGAGGGTGTTAAAGGCCTTGAACTCGGACAACTTGTGGCGGTCAATCCGTCCCGACCCTGCGGCCAGTGCCAGTATTGCCGGATCGGGCACCCCATTCACTGCCTTGACATGCGCTTCATGGGCTCGGCCATGCGGCTGCCACATGAAGACGGCATGTTTCGCGAACAACTGGTCGTGCCGGCCATTCAATGCCATCCGGTCGGCGGCGGCGTCACCCCCGGAGAAGCGGCCTGCGCAGAGCCGCTGGCAGTCTGCCTCCATGCAGCGGCCCAGGCGGGCGATCTCAAGGACAAGGCGGTTCTCGTTACCGGCGCAGGTCCGATCGGTCTATTGACCGTGGCCGCCGCCCGTCATGCAGGTGCAGGCCAGATCGTGGTCACGGATCTGGCCGACTCCGCCCTGTCGCGGGCGCTCTCAATGGGTGCCACGCAAGCCATCAATGTGAAAAGCGAGCCGGACGGGCTTCTCCCCTTCACCGAGCACAAGGGCTATTTCGACATGGTTTTCGATTGCTCGGCTGCTGGACCTGCCCTGCGCTCGGCCTTTGCGACTATCAAGCCGCGCGGCGTCCTGGTCCAGGTCGGCGTGACTGGCGACGTTACCATTCCTCTCAACGCACTGGTCGGCAAGGAAATCGTCTGGCGCGGCTCGCAGCGCTTCCATGAGGAGTTCTCAGATGCCGTCGCCTTGATCTCGACGCGCCAGATCGATGTGCGTCCGATCATCTCGCACAGTTTCCCACTCGATGCGGTGGTCGAGGCCTTCGAACAGGCCGGTGACCGGTCGGTGGCCTGCAAAGTGCAGATCACATTTAAACAGACGGATGAAAGCCCAAAGGACGAGAGATGAGACATACCTGGCGCTGGTTCGGCCCCATCGACAAAGTCAGTGTGAGAGATGCGGCCCAAGCCGGTGCCGAGGGCATCGTGTCCGCACTGCACCACATCGCAACCGGTGAGGTCTGGCCGGAAGACGAGATTGCCAAACGGCATGACGAGATCCGCGCCGGCGGTCTGGTTTGGGATGTGGTCGAGAGCATTCCGGTGTCCGAGGACATCAAGACGCAGACCGGCGACTGGAAGCGCCACATCGCCAACTGGCAGGAAACGCTCAGACGCCTGTCGGCCTCGGGCATACGAACAGTCTGCTATAATTTCATGCCGATTCTCGACTGGACACGCACGGATTTGCGGTGGGAGACGGGCCATGGCGCCAAAGCCATGCGCTTTGATCTCGTGGATTTCGCAGCCTTCGACATCCATATCCTGAAGCGACCCGAGGCTACCGCGGATTATCCGGACTGGCTCACTGAGGAGGCAGCACACCGTTTCCATGGCATGCCGGAAGCCAAGATCATGGCGCTTGGCAAGAACATCGGTGCCGGCCTGCCAGGCTCTGCCGATGGCTACACGCTTGAGCAGCTGCTCGAAAAGCTACGCTCCTACCAAGGCATCAACCGCGAGCGGCTGCAGCAGAACCTTGTCGATTTCCTGAGTGAAGTCGCGCCAGTGGCGCAACAGGTCGGCATCAATATCTGCGCACACGGCGATGATCCGCCCTGGCCACTGCTGGGTCTCCCGCGCATATTGTCGACAGAGGGCGACTATGCGCACATGCTGGATGCCGTCGATGTCCGCGCCAATGGCGTCACACTCTGCACCGGATCACTCGGCGCGCGCCCTGACAATGATCTGCCTTTTCTTGCCAAGCGCTTTGCCGAGCGAATCCACTTCGTGCATCTCCGCAATGTGACCCGTGACACCGACACAGTCCCTTGCTCCTTCTTCGAGGACGAGCATCTGGAAGGCGGGACCGACATGGTGGCTGTGATCGCTGCGCTGCTTGCAGAGGAGGCAAGACGGCGCAAGGAGGGGCGTGACGATCACCAGATTCCCATGCGTCCGGATCACGGGCAGGAAATTCTCGATGACCTCACGCGGGGTGCACAGCCGGGCTATCCCGCCATCGGCAGGCTCAAGGGTTTGGCAGAGCTTCGCGGCATCGAGCGCACGCTGTCGCATGCCCAATACGGGCTGGGAGGCTGACGTTGCAAAGGCTCTCCAGCACGACAGGTCTTCCAGATACGGTTCGGCAACCGCGTTTCGATCGGACGAAATTGAAACCCGGCATCGTGCATATCGGGATCGGCGCCTTCCACAGGGCGCATCAGGCGGTGTTCACGCAGCGTGCTCTGGAAGCCGAATTCGGACCCTGGGGCATCATTGCCGTAAACCTGCGTTCGCCCGAGCCGGTCGAGGCACTCGCCGCCCAGGAGGGCCTCTATTCCACCACCACTCGCAGCGAGGCAGGCGATCAATCCGAAGTCATCGGCGCCACCGTCGACTGGATCTGCGCCGCCAACGATCGTGCCTATGTGCTCTCGGCCCTGGCCGATCCGGCGATCCGTGTGGTGACGCTCACCGTGTCGGAAAAAGCCTATGGTCTTGATCCGGTAACGGGCGGGTTGGACCACGCTCATCAAGCCGTTGCCGCGGACCTCAAGACGCCGAACGCGCCAGTCGGTGTGCTCGGCTTCCTCGTAGAGGCGCTTGCCTTACGCCGTGCTGCAGGGCTTCCCCCCTATACGGTTCTCTGTTGCGACAATCTACCATCCAACGGCAAGGTCGTGCGCCGCCTGGTTCTGGAGATGGCACAGCTGCGCGATCCGACGCTGGCCGATTGGATCGCCGAGAAGGGTCGGTTTCCCTCCTCCATGGTCGACCGAATCGTGCCCGCCGCGACCGACGCCACCCGGCTGCGGGCCGGAAGACTGCTCGGCGCCCAGGACGCACTGGCAATCGATACCGAGCCCTTCTTACAATGGGTCATCGAGGATGACTTTGTCTCCGGTCACCCCGCCTGGGAGGCCGGCGGTGCAATCTTCACCGACGATGTCGAGCCCTACGAGAAGATGAAGCTGCGCTTGCTGAACGGCACGCATACGCTGCTCGCCCATCTCGGGATCCTCGCCAACCTTGACTATATCCGCGACGTGATGGCCGTGCCGGATCTGGCGGCAAAGGCGCGGCTGCATATGGAAGAGGTCGTCTCGACGCTCGATCCGGTGCCCGGCATCGAGCTTGGCGGCTACATCGATGATCTGCTGGCGCGCTTTTCCAATCCGACCATCGACCATCGCAACCTCCAGATTGCGCAAGACACCACGCAAAAACTGCCGCAACGAATTCTAGCGCCTGCCGTCGACGTGCTGGCGAAAGGTGAGACGGCGGTCGCGACGGCCTATGCCGTGGGGGTCTGGATGGCGTCGGTTAAGAAGCGAGGCGATTGTGACGACCCACGTCGCAGCGAGGTCATTGCAGCGGCAGCCAGCATGGATGCCATGGACCTTTCCGGATCCTTCTTTTCAATCCCCGGTCTTTTTCCGCCTGGGCTACGGGCGGCCCGCGACTGGCGGGACAGGGTCAATGCTGCGATCCTGTCGTTCTGGGATAGCGGCGCTGCTAGCCCTCGTTAGTCTCTTTATTGGCAGGTTAGATGAGAGTGTCCGGGGCGCCGACACGGTTGGCCAACGAACTGCAGGACAGACTTGGAACACAGTGCTCCGGCGCCAAGCAGAGTGAGCCATTGCATTCGGGCCGTTGTTACCCTGACTGTGGATCAGCTCGTTGCCGAACGCGGTCATACCTGTCCACTTTCGCTGACTGAGACGCGAAGCGTCTATCGGACGAATGGTCTTTTGATGTTGTTTGGATTGATGTGTTTGGGGGATTTGGTTGCGGGGGCCTGATTGCACTGAGACTTGCATAATTTCCACGTTGAGAGGGCTAAAGTTAGCCCTTGTCAAAGCTGGTTAGAGACGCGTGCTCATTAGCCAGTTAGAAACGCGACACTTGCGCTGCCGATCAGCCCCGATCTGAGCGGCAGACCCGCTTGCAAGATCAGATCGGGGCGGGTGGGGCGCACCTCTTCGGCTTTAGCTTTGAGACGGGAAATGTCACTCCGCGGCTTCCATGCGCGCCAAAGCCTTCTTCCTTTTGGCGATGACTTCCGGATCGTTCATGAAATCCGTCCGAGGGCCGGACTTGCGGCCGCGCTTCTGATAACCGTTTCCAATGCTACCGTCCCGAATGCCAAACATATGATCTTTCTGACCCGTCCGGGATGGGCCGCTCTTGCTGCGCTCAAGTTGGCGCCCGGCCTGCATCTCAGCAACGATCGACAGCATGTCATCCAGCCGCTTGTTGTCGACGACCTGCGCTCGATGCACAGACCGTAATTTGTCGAAAGTTCTGTAGGGCAGGGAAAAGCTCTGATGCATGATCTCCAGCCTGCCGTCCGGATAATCACAGACGACGACCTTCTGCCCAGCCAGTGGCTGCGAGATCTCGGTCGGATCGAGAATGAACAGCACCTTGTCGTAACGTAGCGTCAAAGCCTGCGACAGGGTGCGGACTTCCTTGCGGCACATAGCACCGTCCAGGTTCTCATGATCAGCGAGAGGCCGATGCATGTCCTTCGGATTGCGCGGCACCTTGCCAAAACGTATATTGAAGTCTTCAATGAACTCCGGTGCATAGGAATTGGCCGCATCAATTGTGCTGATGCCCCGCAGCCGCATCTCTTTCACCAGGCGATCCTGCAGCGTCTGATTGGCCCGCTCGACCCGGCCTTTAGCCTGAGGCGTGTTGGCGCAGATGATGTCGATGTTCAGCTCATAAAGCGCGCGACCGAATTGTGTCAGACCGGTCGTCCTGTCCGTCTTCGAAGCATTGGTCGACCGGAAAACACCATGCTTGTCGCTGTAGAATGCAAGCGGCTTACCCCATTGCTGCAGATAAGCCTTCGTCGCATGCAGGTAGTCAAACGTGTTCTCCGACCCAGCAAATCGTAGATGTAGAAGCTTTCCTGTAGCGTCATCGATATAGACGAGGAGGGCGCATTTGGGGCCGCGGTTCTCGAACCACCAGTGATGCGATCCGTCGATCTGCACCAGTTCACCAAAGCAATCCCGCCGGCCGCGAGGCTGAAAAACACGCCTCTTGCGTTCCCGGCGAGAGACCCAGATGCCGGCATCAGTCATCCATTGCCGCAGCGTCTCCTTGGATACCGAGATCCGATGCAGCTCGATCAGCTTCTCGCGTGCCAGCGTCGGACCAAAATCCAGATAGCGTTCGCGGATCAGGTCCAGCGCCGCATTGCGAAACTCTTCGCTGTGGCGCCGGTTACTTGGTCGAGATCGCTTCTTTGACACCAGACCGGCTGCACCATCAAGGTCATAGGCCTGCAGCAGCCGATGGACCTGACTTCGACTAAGATCGAGCAACTCGGCTGCCTGTACGACGCTAAGGCGGTCGTCACGGATCTTCTGAATGACTTCGAGGCGATGCAACTCTCTCTGCGACATGGTGATCAACAAGGACATGACGACTCCGACCGCTCATGGTCTCGACCAAGCTCGAAGTCGTCATCCTTGCTCCCGACGTTGGCGTTGACCAGTGCATCAAGAGGCGAGACTGTCGCATCTCTAACTGGCCCAACTGTCGCATTACTAAATAGCCGCTACAGCCCTTTGTGGGGTAAGCATAATTATGGAACCGTTTGATGTTCGAGAGTTTAATGATTGAGACGGCAGCTTGGAATCAAGATTGAGCGATGAGATCCGTCACGTGGACAGATGCGCTACGGCACCTACGGCGACTATGCTCGTTCTTTCACTCCTTTGCCCAAGAGAACGATAGAACCTTGAAGAGCGCCTGGACTTTGCCATACGAATAGCGCGCAGGATTTGGCGAAAGCAATCCTGTATTCGTTCGTTGGAAACATCATCGAGCAGCCGCTAGACTTGCCAATGATCTACTGGGATGTAGTTGCAGTCCCCATCGATACGTAATAGGGTAACACGCGATCGTATACCGTTGAGTGTTCACCCTGAGCTTCAGTCCCCTGCTGCTCTGTCCAATGCAAGGGGCTTTGGCTCCAGCTTACCTTCAGGAGATCATTTTGGAAGATCAACGCACTGGCGAAAAGCTGGCGTCTCAGGGTGTAGCCTCTTCAGCACTTTTTTCCATTGCAGAACTTGCACGAGAACGCGGAAGTCTGTCGCTAGGCGAAGTAATCGCGACGATGGGCACCGCTGGAATGGCGTTCGCGATCCTGATTCTGGCCCTCCCCGCTCTAACACCAGTTCCTGGTCCAATCGGTCTCGTCTTTGGGTCTGCACTCGCCGTCGTCGCTGCGCAAATTGCCATTGGTCGGAAATCAGTCTGGCTTCCTGATTTTTTGAAGCATCGACGTCTATTCTCAAATGTGCTGGAACTTATCGTAAAGCACACAGCGCCCCACGTTTCTCGAGTAGAGCGTCTAGTCCGCGTCGATCGCATGAAGTTTCTGACTGGACCATCTGCCCAGATTCTCATCGGTTTGCCGGTCCTGATGATGGCAATCGCCATCGCGCTGCCGATCCCACTCGGTAACTTTCTGCCAGTCATATCGCTGGTGGTGCTGGCAATCGGCCTGATGGAGAAGGATGGCCTGATCACGCTGGTCGGCGTTGTGCTCAGCATTGTAGCAGCGAGTGTGACAGTCTTTCTGATTTACGGGGCTGCATCTGTCGCAGGTAATGTTGCACGTTGATAATGTCATTGCCTCGACAACGCGCAGACCCTGCTCTGTCCTGGAAGAGGATCCGCTCATCCGTCGCTGCTATCTGAACTTGCGACCCTGCGAATTCTGTTGGCCCGTCGTTGGTCTGTGCTGCTCCGTTTCGTCGACTGCTTTATGAACTGGATAAGGAAGATGCTGCGTGCTTGAAGAAATCTGGTCTGCCATCGTCAGGGAATTCTCCGACATTCCCGACGCTTCTACGCTGACCCTCATCACAGTCCGTCTCGTGGTTGCGGCGATGTTGGGCGGGATCCTTGGGTACGAACGTGAACGTAAAGGGAGAAGCGCCGGCGTGCGTACCCACATGCTTGTGGCCGTCGGTGCAGCACTTTTCGTTATCGGCCCCTTGCAAAGCGGCATTGAAGTGGGAGACCTGTCACGCGTGCTACAGGGTGTCGTGCAGGGAATTGGTTTTTTGGGGGCCGGCGCGATTATGGTTCGATCCGCACAGCATCAGATTGAAGGGCTGACCACAGCGGCAAGCATCTGGGCGACAGCCGGGATCGGCATCATCGCTGGGCTTGGCCTGGAAGCAACTGCGGTGTTGTCGACAGCAATCGTTTTACTCATTCTTGCCGTCGTACCCCTCATTTTGCGAAAGCAATCGGATTCGGGATGAGTGTCTCATGATCAAGATGACGGCTCAGAGACAGATAGATGTCGCAGTCGCATCGGCTTGATACCCACAGCCTATAAAAATGAGGGGCCTGCAAGGCGGCACACTCATCTCGGCCCGTTGTGCCAATTAGCAGATTCCGAGGCCGTTGACAGCATTCCGAGGATTGACGTTCCAGATACCCGCTCAGCATTATGTTTTCGGAAAACACCGCCCACTAAGAAGCGATCAAGACTTCGACACCACGTCGCTCGAACTCCTTTGCGACCCGATCCGAAATTCCATCGTCGGTGATCAGAGACTGGACGACATCAAGTGATCCAAGGCGGGTGAACGACGAGCGCCCGATCTTGGTGGAATCGGCCACCAGATGGACATGGGCTGCCGCCTTGATCATAGCTTCCTTGAGCTGAAGATCAGCAAAGCTTGGATAGGTGAGCCCAGCTTCCAGATCGACACCGGAAGCGCCTGACGTTTATACCCAGATGGCAAAGCAATTGTCCACCTTGGACGTTTGCTGCCCGTTTTCGGTTGTGGTGGTCTGCGGAATAGTGTTTAACTGTTGAATGGGCCCAATTGCACCCTGAGGATTCGATGCAGCTTGTCTCAGTTCTGAATCGGTTAGCCATCTTTGGAGCCCTCTGGGTCGTACTGACAGGCGGCGGGGTCGATTCCCTAGCATATGGCGCGGCCGCAGTCGCCGTGGCAACGGTGCTCAGCCTGCTGATCTATCCGGTTGACCGGCCCGGTGTTGTCGTTTGGCGCGCGGCGGCGATACTGCCCCGGTTTCTGGTGCACAGCGGGTTGGGTGGGCTGGACGTCGCGCGACGTGCTTTCGATCCACGCCTGCCGATTTCGCCAGGTTGGGTCGACATCCCCTTGTCGAGCCGGCATGACGCGGCCAATGTTCTGTTGGGGGGGCTGATCAGCATCCTGCCAGGCACGTTGTCCGCCGGACCGGGCGACGGCGAAATGGACATACACGTCCTGTATCTGCCGAATTTCACGCCGGGCGAGGTTCAAGCCGACGAAACCCGTATCCACGGTCTGTTCGACAGCCGCATCACTGAATATGGTGCGACGCATGGCTGACTGGTTCACCCTTGTCGCGATCTTCCTGCTCTTGACCGTCGCGGCGGCGCTGGTGCGCTGCTGGCGCGGGCCCGGCCCGGTCGAGCGGATCATGGCCGCCCAGCTTGCCGGCACCGGGGTGATCGGCGTCGCCGTCGTCCTTGGCGCGGCGCGTGGAGATGCGGCCTTCCTCGACGCGGCGCTGATCGGCACGCTGCTGGCGGCCATTGCGGTGACCGCCTTCGTGCGTGGCACCGCGAAACCCGGGGCAAAGGAATGAGCTGGATCGATCTGGCGGTGCTGGCGCTCCTCGGCGCAGGGCTGGCCTTCTACGCCGCGGGCTCGCTGGGGCTCTTGCGCTTTCCCGACACCGCCTCGCGGCTGCACGCGCTGACCAAGGCAGACAACCTTGGCCTTGCGCTGATGGCGCTGGCTGCGGCGATTTACGGCGGGTCGCTGGCGGTGGCGGCCAAGATCGCGCTGGTCTGGCTTTTCGCGGTGATCGCGGCGGGCACTACCTCGCAGCTGCTGGCCCGGCGCGCCCGCCTGGACGAGGCCCGCCTGGACGATGCCGACAGCGCGCCGGACGGCGGCCTGCGATGACCTTCGCCTTCGACCTCATCCTGTGCCTGATGATCCTCGGCACTGCGGCCATCGCGCTGTTCGTGCGCGACGCACTGGCCGCGATCGCCTTCTTCATCGCCTTCGGCAACCTGATGGGCCTAGCCTGGCTGGGGCTAGATGCCGTAAACGTGGCGCTGGCCGAGATCGCCATCGGCGCGGGCGTCACCGGGGTCCTTCTGATCCTGGCGCGGGCGCGGCTGCTGGCCTTGGGGGATGCCGCGACATCCACCGGCTCGCCCCTGTTGCTGCGGCTGGGGGCCCTTGCCGCCTGCGCGGGGTTCGTGGTCCTGCTGGCGGCGGCGGTGCTTTCGATCCCGCCCGAAAGCGGGCTGGACCGGGTGGTGGCACCGCTGATGCCGGGGCTTGGCATCGAGAACCGGGTGACGGGCGTCCTGCTGGCCTTCCGCGCCTATGACACGCTCTTGGAAAGCTTCGTCCTTCTGGGCGCGCTGGTCGCGGTCTGGTCGCTGGCCCCGGCGGGGGCCTGGCCCGGCCGCCCCGCCGATCCCGGCATGACGGATGCGCCGATGCGCCGGGTTGCGGGCACCTTCGGCCAGCTGCTCCTGCCGGTGGCGCTGGTGATGGCGGCCTATCTGGTCTGGGCCGGATCGGACCTGCCGGGCGGCGCCTTCCAGGCCGGGACGGTCCTGGCGGGCGGCCTTCTGGTGGCGGCGATGGGCGGCACCATCGGCCTGCCGTCCAGCGACCGGCCGCTGCTGCGCGCGGCACTGGTGCTGGGGCCGGCGGTGTTCCTGGCGATCGGGCTGGCCGGGATCGCGGCGGGCGGCCTGCTGGTCTATCCCGAGGGGATGGCCAAGGCGCTGATCGTGATAATCGAATACGCCCTTTTCCTGTCGATCGGGGTGACGCTGGCCTTGCTGGTGGCCGGCCCGCCGGTCCCCGGCGCGTCGGACCCAAACCCGGAAGGGAAGGGCTGAGATGGACTTGCCGCTGTCCGACATCCTGTCCGCCGGGCATCTTTATGCCCTGACCGGCGCGGTGCTGGTGGGTCTAGGGCTTTACGCCTTCATCACCCAGCGCCACCCCTTGCGCCAGCTGCTGGCAGTCAACGTGGTCGGGGCCGGAATCTTCCTGATCCTGGGCAGCCTTGGCCGCGGCCCCGACGCGACCGATCCCTTTCCGCAGGCGCTGGTCATAACCGGCATCGTCGTCGCGGTCGCGCTGACCGCCTTCGGCGCGGCGATGATCGTGCGGCAGGCCGAGACGCGGGCGGCGGCGAAACCTGCCGCCGACGATAACGCAAGGGGCGCTTCATGAGCCCGCTTGACCTTGTGGTGGCCGTGCCGCTTTGCTGCATGGTGGCGGCGCTGATGCTGGGCCGGGCGGCGCGCTGGCTGATCCTGCTGGCGGCACCGCTGATAGCGGGGCTGGCGCTGTGGCTGGCGCTTTTGCCGCCCGATGCCGCCTATCTGGTCGGCCAGTGGGAGCTGCCGCTGGGCGTCCTGCTGCGCGCCGACGGGGTGGCGCGGCTGATGATCCTGACCACCGCCCTGGTGATCGGCGCGGTCGGGCTGCATGCGCTGGCCGAGCCGCCGGAAAAGCCCGGCCACGCCGCCCAGGCCGAGACCTTCTGGCCGCTGGTCTACCTGCTATGGGCCGGGGCGAATGCGGGGTTCCTGACCACCGATCTCTTCAACCTTTACGTCACGCTCGAGATGGTCAGCCTGGCCGCGGTGGCACTGGCGGCGATGGGCTCGCTGGCGGCGGCACTGCGCTATTTCATGATCGCGCTCCTCGGCTCGCTGGCCTATCTTCTGGGCGTGGCGCTGATCGTGGCACGCTACGACACGGTGGACGTGACCCTGCTGGCGCAGCTGGCCGAGCCTGATCTCGCGACGCTCATGGCGCTGGGGCTGATGACGGCGGGGCTTTTGATCAAGGCGGCGCTGTTCCCGATGCATGGCTGGCTGCCGCCCGCCCATGCCGCCGCCCCGGCCCCGGCCAGCGCGCTTTTGTCGGCGATCGCGGTCAAGCTGGGTTTCGTCATCCTGGTGCGGCTGTGGTTCGAGGCTTTCCCCGCCATCACCGGCCCGGCCGCGCTGCAGGTGCTGGGCGGGCTTGGCGCCGCGGCGGTGCTTTACGGCTCGGTCCAGGCGATGCGGCAGGACCGGCTGAAGGCGCTGGTGGCCTATTCGACAGTTGCGCAGGTCGGCTATCTGTTCCTGGCCTTTCCGCTGGTCGCGGGGGCCATTGACCCCGGCGACGCCTGGGCCGGGATGACCTTGCAGGCGGTGGCGCACATGCTGGCCAAGGCCGCGATGTTCCTTGCCGCCGGGCTGATGCTGAAGGCCGCCGCCGGAGACCGGATCGCCGATCTGGGCGGGCTGGCGCAGGCGATGCCGCTGACCGTCACTGCCTTCGGGCTGGCGGCGGTGTCGCTGATGGGGCTGCCGCCCTCGGGCGGGTTCACGGCCAAGTTCCTCCTCCTGACCGCCGCGATCGAGCAGGGCGCCTACCTATACGCCGGGGTGCTGATCCTGGGCGGGCTTCTGGCGGCGGTCTATCTTTTCGGCGCGCTCGCGGCCTGCTTTGCCCCCGCGACAACCCCGCGCGCGCCGGTCACCAGCGGCTTGCGCACGGCCGCGCCGCTGGCACTGGCGGGGCTGGCCATCGTGATGGGCTTTGGCGGCACAGCACTGGTCGAGCTGTCGGCGATCGCCGCGCCCTGGGCCGAACCTGCGGCAATCCTGCCGGAACCCGCGCCATGATGACCTTCGCGCCCTTGGCTCTGATCCTCTTGCCGCTGGCCGCCGCCGTGGTCAGCTTTGCCCTGCCGGAACGGCTTTCGGCCTGGCGCAATGCCGCGAACCTTGGCGTGGCTTGCGTCAAGCTTGTGGTGGTGACCTATCTGCTTATGCAGGCCGAGGCGGGCCTCGTGTTCGAATGGCGCTACGAGTTCCTGCCCGGCCATGATTTCGTTCTGCGGCTGGACCCGCTGGCGCTTCTGTTCGTGACGCTGTCGGTGTTCTTGTGGCTTCTGACCACGATCTACGCCATCGCCTATTTCGACCGGGGTCCGAACCTGCCGCGCTTCTTCGGCTTTTTCAACCTCTGCGTGCTGGCGGCGACCGGCGTGGCGATGTCGGGCACCGCGATCACCTTTTTCCTGTTCTACGAACTCCTGACGCTGGCGACCTGGCCACTGGTCGCGCACAAGGGCGACGAAAAATCGCTCAGGGCCGGGCGGATCTACCTGACCTACACGCTGGCCGGCAGCGTCGCTTTCCTGGCCGGGATCCTCTGGCTGCAATCGCTGGTCGGCCCAATCGAGTTCGCCACCCCGCCGGACCTTGCCGGCGTTCCCGCGCTGACCCTGACGCTGATCTTCATCCTGTGCATCGGCGGGCTGGGGGTGAAGGCCGCGATCTTCCCCTTCCACGGCTGGCTGCCCGAGGCGATGGCCGCCCCCGCCCCGGTCAGCGCGCTTTTGCACGCCGTGGCGGTGGTCAAGGCCGGGGCCTTCGGCATCGTGCGGATGATCTATGATGTCTACGGCATCGGCACCGTGGCCGAACTGGGCCTTGGCGTGCCGCTGGCGGCGCTGGCTTCGGTGACGATCCTTTACGGCTCGGTCCGGGCGCTGATGCAGAGAGACCTGAAGAAGCGGCTGGCCTATTCCACCGTCAGCCAGGTCAGCTACATCGTGCTGGGTGCCAGCCTGATCGGGCCTTTCGCGGTGATCGGCGGGCTGGTGCATCTGGTGCATCAGGGCATCATGAAGATCACGCTGTTCATGTGCGCGGGCGCGCTGGCGAACCGGATGGGGATCAAGGCGATTGCCGATCTCGACGGTGCCGGGCGGCAGATGCCGGTGACGATGGCGGCGTTCTCGGTGGGGGCGCTGGGGATGATCGGGATGCCGCCGGTCGCGGGCTTCCTCTCGAAATGGTATCTGGGGATCGGGGCGCTGCAATCGGATGCGGCCTGGGTAGTCGCGGTGCTGGCGGGGTCATCGCTGTTGAACGCCGCCTATTTCCTGCCGCTCCTCTACCGCGCCTGGCTGTTGCCACCGCCGGCCGACCGGCCCGCCATCCGCGAGCTGGCCACCACCCGCGACCGGATGCTGATCCTGCCCGCCGCGTTGACGGCCCTGGTATCGCTGGGGGCAGGCATCTTCGCCTCGTTGCCGTTCAGCCCGCTGGGCTGGGCCACGCTGATCGCCGAGGGGGGCTACCTTCGATGACCGCCGACCTGACCCTCCTTCTGCCGCTGGCCGTGCTGTGGCCGATGCTGCTGGCCGGGCTGGCGCTGCTGCCGGGCTGGGGCCCGCGCATGCTGACGTTTCTGCCGCTTGGCCCCCTGCCGGCACTGGCCGCCGCTCTTTTCGCGCCGCGCGACACGCCCGTCGCGCTGCCGGGGGTGCTTCTGGACGGCGGGCTGGACCTGACTGCGACCGGCGCGATCTTCCTTGGCGGAGCGGCGGTTCTGTGGTTCTGGGCCGGGGTCTATGCTGCCGTCTACCTGCGCCGCGACGGGCGGCCCGCCGCCTTTGCGCTGTTCTGGAACCTGGTGCTGGCGGGCAATCTGGGCGTCTTCATCGCCGCCGACATCGTCAGCTTCTATGTCTTCTTCGCGCTGGTCTCGCTTCTGGCCTATCCTCTGGTGATCCACGACCGCCAGCCCGCCTCGATGCGGGCGGGGACGGTCTATCTGGTGCTGGCGGTCACGGGAGAAGTTGCGATCCTGGTCGGGCTGATGCTGGCCTCGTTCGGGGCGGGCGGCGCCATCGGCATCGAGGCGGTGCGCGCAGGGTTAGCCCTGCCCTCGGCGCATCCGGCGGCGCTGCCGCTCCTCATCGTCGGTTTCGGGATCAAGGCCGGGCTGATGCCGCTGCATGTCTGGCTGCCGGTGGCGCATCCGGCAGCCCCGGTGCCGGCCTCGGCGGTGCTGTCGGGGGCGATCGTCAAGGCCGGGATCTTCGGCATGGTGGCCTTCCTGCCGCTGGGCACGCCTGCGGCGGTCGCGGGCAATGTGCTGATGATCCTGGGCTTTTCCGGCCTGTTCCTTGCGGCGCTGCTGGCGGTCGGGCAGGCCGGGGCCAAGTCGGTACTGGCCTATTCCACCGTCAGCCAGATGGGTCTGGTCATGGGGGTGCTGGGCGTTGCGCTGGCTGCGGGCAGCGCGCCCGCCACGGTGCTGCCGGCGGTGGCGCTGTTCGCATTGCATCACGGGCTGGCCAAGGGGGCGCTGTTCCTGGGCGTCGGCCTCGCGCCGCTCTGCGGGCGGGCCTGGCGCTGGGGGTTGATGGCGGTGCTGGCGGTGCTGGGCCTGTCGCTGGCCGGGATGCCGCTGCTGGCCGGGGCGCTTGTGAAATCGGCGATGAAGGACCCGGCCGGAGCGCTTGGCGCGACGCTGATCGGTCTGTCCGCACTGACCACGGCGCTGGCCATGGCGCGCTATCTGGCGGTGCTGCCGAAGGCGAAACCGCGCCGCCGCCCGCCGCTTCTGATGGCTCTGCCGTTCCTGGCGCTGGCCGGGGCGGCGCTATGGCTGCCCTGGCTGCTTTACGCCGATGTGACCGGCAAGTCCCCGCTGGCGGCGGACCTCGCGTCGAAGCTGGCCGAGGCCTGGCCGCTGGGTCTCGCGGTGCTCTTGATCGCGGGCGCGGTCGCGGTCGGGTTGAAGCCGCCCGCCCTGCCCGAGGGCGACGCGCTTGGCCCGGTGCAGCGCCGGGCAGCGGCCCTGACCGCCGCCGCAAGGGCTGCCCTGCGCGCCGGGTCACGGTCGCTGCGCCGCTCGCGCCCGCGAAAGCAGGCCGTCATCGGCGAGGATCTGGACCGGATCGAGGACATCTTCCGCGAAGGCGCCGCCGCCGCCATCCTGCTGCTGGCCATCGCGGGGGCGGTCGTCGCGGCCAGCCTGATCTAGACTGGCCCGACTTTGGCCCGACTTCGGCGCGACTCTAGCCTATTGCGCGACGTAGCCGCCGTCGACCGGCACCACCGCGCCGGTCATGAACCCGGCCTCGGCCGAGCACAGCCAGACGATCAGGCCCGCCACCTCGTCGGGGGTGCCGATGCGGCCCATCGGGTGCAGTCCGTCCATCATCTGCCGGCTGGTCATCTTGCCGCCCGTCGCCTGATCGGCCAGCGAATCGAGCATCCGCGTGTCGATCCCCGCCGGGCAGACCGAATTCACCCGGATCCCCGCCTTGGCATATTCCAGCGCCGCATTGCGCGTCAGCCCGTTCACCCCGTGCTTGGAGGCGACGTAGGCCGATAGCCCCGGAAAGCCGATCAGCCCGGCGATCGAGGACAGGTTGACGATGGATCCGCCGCCCCCATCACCGCCTTGGGCCAGCATCTGGGGGCTCCGTGGGAATCTCTGCAATATTACCCGCTAAGAGATTTTTGGCGTGACGGAAAACAGATGATTTCCGCGTAGCGGTTCGGCGGGTCGAAATCGACGGGGTGACTGGGCAATTATTTGCGCGACAAACCCTGTCGGAATGTGAGACTGTGCGGCAACACGGAATTTGAGGTTTGTCGTGCATGTTGATCGGTTACATGCGGGTATCGAGCGGTGATGAGCGGCAGTCGGTTGCCTTGCAGCGCGACGCCCTGCTCGCGGCCGGGGTCGATCAGCGTCACCTGCATCAGGATCGCGCTTCGGGCGCGCGCGACGATCGGCCGGGGCTGAAGGCTTGCCTTGCGGAATTGTGCGAGGGTGACGTGCTGGTCGTTTGGAAGCTCGACCGTCTGGGCCGATCACTCTCCCACCTGATCAGAATCGTTGAGGATCTGAAGATGCGCGGGGTCGCCTTCCGCTCTTTGACGGAAGCTATCGACACGACGAATTCGCACGGTGCGTTCCTGTTCAACCTGTTTGGCACGCTCGCCGAATACGAGAGAGTGCTGATCACGGAGCGGGTCAACGCTGGACTGGCGGCGGCACGCCGGCGCGGTCGCAAGGGCGGTAGGCCACCGACGATCGACACCGAAAAGGTTGAGCAGATTCTGGCGGCGCTGGAAGCCGGCGCCAGCAAGGCGTCGGTGTGTCGGACATTCAAGGTGCCGCGCTCGACTCTCATCGATACATTGCGGCGAACCGGATGGACCGGACCGGGCAAAGAAGATGAGCCTGCTCCCCCAGTTTGAGAGCGGGTGTGACCGATGGCCTTCCTCGACGCGCAGTCGCGCACCGTTCTGTTCGACCCACCCGATGTTTATGAAGAGGCCCTCGCGCGCTATGCGCTGTCCGCTGAGGACATCGCTTTCGCCAGGGCGCATCGCCGATCGCATAATCGTCTGGGTTTTGCCATCCAACTCGCCCTGGTGCGTGATCTCGGTCGTCCGCTCCGCGCTGGGGAAGTTCCGCCTCAGGCAGTCGTCTCCGTTGTCGCCGACCAGTTGGGCATCGACGCTGCGGTGTTCGCACTCTATGCCCAGCGGGAGGAAACCCGTCGAGAACATACGCGGGAGATTGTCGTCGCACTGGATCTCCGGCCCGTCCGGGCGAGCGATTATCGATCCCTGATCACCGCGGCGGCACGCGAGGCAGCCGCTACCGAACAAGGCGAGCCGATCACCAAGGCCGTGATCGAAGCCCTGAAGGAGAGGAAGCTGCTCGTTCCTGTGCCGGAACTGCTGATACGTCTGGCGATGGCGGGCCGGGCGGCAGCGCGACGACAGGCTTATCGCGGCTTGATCCGGGGCATGGAGCAACCGTCCATCGAGGCGCTTGATCAGCTTCTCATCGATCGGTCCGGCGATCGGAGCCATCTCGGCTGGATTGCGGAAGCGCCGGAGGGGACGAAACTGAAAAACCTCAAGGGCCTGATTGCCCGGCTTGAGGTTCTGCGTTCGGCGGCGATTTCCGATGAGCGACGTAAAACGATCCATGCCAACCGCTATGGCATCATCGCCCGGGACGCCCGCATTCTGCATGCCCGTGAGATACGACGCCTTACATCCGAGCGCCGCTACGCCACGCTGACGGCGTTCGTCATCGAGAGGCAGGCGGCAATCACCGACCTTGCGATCGACATGTTCTGCAAACTGATCGGCAGCACCCGGCGCAAGGCTGAACTGAGCCGCACAGAACGCCGGCTGAAAGAAGCCGAGATTCTTGATGGGGTGGCGCTCGATCATCTCAAGCTTGGCGAGGCGCTTCTGGCCGCCCGTGAGAACAACACCGATCTCGCATCCGCAATTGCAGTCTCACTCGGCTGGGACGGATTGACCGCCAGCGTGGCCGCAGCCAGGTCCGTCGTGCGCCCCGATCGCAGCGACGAATTCGATGAGCTCATAGAGCGGCACAAATCGCTGCGAAAGCTGGGCAGGCTCATGTTCGGCGCGTTCTCTTTCCGGTCGTTTCGTCCCGATGATCCGGTTTTGAAGGCAGTGGATCATCTGCGTGCGCTCTACAGTGGCAGGAAACTACCCGCGCAGGTGCCGTTCGCGTTCATGACGCGCAAGTGGCGGCGACGTGTGCGCTCGGACGGTGTCACCATCGACCTTCGGGCTTGGGAAGTGGCGGTACTCGTTCACCTTCGGGAGCGCCTGCGGGCCGGTGACATATGGGTTGATGGCAGCCGAGCATGGCGCAGTTTCGAGGATTATCTTCTGCCTCGACCGATCTTTGCCCTGATGCGCGCCGAAGGCCGGCTCGGGCTTGCCATCCCTGACAGCTTTGCCGAATGGCGAGCCGAACGCACCGCCACGCTCGACGCGAAACTCAAAGAGCTGGCAAGGGCGGCGGCCGCCAACGCCATTCCGGATGCGGCTATTTCCGACAAGGGTTTGTCGGTCTCCCCGATCCGCGAGGAGGAGCGTGACGGGATCGTCGCGCTCAGCCGGCGTCTTTACATCCTCGTTCCCCGGATCAGGATCACCAGCCTGCTTGCCGAGGTCCACAGCTGGACCAGGTTCCTTGACAGCTTCACACACTATCGCACCGGCGAGACGGCGAACGACGAGCCGGCGCTGATGGCCGCTATCCTTGCCGACGCCACCAACGCCGGTGCTGAACGCATGGCGGAAAGCTCACGCGGCGTCACGATCCACCAGATGATGCTGATGGTAGATAGGCATCTGCGCTCGGAAACCTATGCTACGGCGACCGCCGTGCTGGTCGATGCGCAGCAGGCTCATCCCTTCGCCGCGGTCTGGGGCGACGGTCATATCTCCTCCTCGGACGGGCAGTTCTTTCCGGCAGGCGGGCGCGGTGAAGCCAGCCTCGAATACAATGCAAAATACGGCAAAAGACCAGGTGCTTCGGTCTATGGCTTCCTGTCCAATCGTTTCGCCTCCTTCTTCTCCCGGATGATCCAGGCGTCCGAGAGCGAAGCGCCCTACGTGCTCGACGGCCTCCTTCACAACGAAAGCTCCGTCGAAATCCATGAGCATGCAACCGATACCGCCGGCGCGACCGAAACGACATTCGCTATGTTCCATGGCTTCGGCTATAGGCTCATTCCTCGTATCCGCAATCTCGGCAATCGCAGGCTCTTCGTCATCGATCCCGACGCGGCGTACGACCCGCTCGGGGCGCTGATCTCGGGAGCCGTCAACATGGATGTCATCGAGCAGCACTGGGATGAGGTCTTGCGGCTGAAGTCATCGATTGGCGCGGGCCTCGTGCCGCCGTCCGTCATCCTCAAGAAGCTTGCCGCATCGCCTCGGCAAAATCGGCTCAATCAGGCGCTACGCGAAATGGGCCGGATTGAACGCTCGATCTTCATCTGCGACTGGTTGCTCGACACCAAGCTCCGGCGCAGATCGCATGCCATCCTCAACAAGGGTGAAAGCCGTCACGCCCTTGCCCGGGCGGTCTTCCTCCACCAGCTTGGCGAGCTGCGCAACCGCGTGGCGGAAACCATGGCCTATCGGGCGTCAGGTCTCAACCTCGTCGTCAACGCCATTATCCTGTGGAACACCGTCTATCTCAGCCGCGCTGTCGATTATGTCCGCACCCAGGGCATCGATATTCCCGCCGAGCTGCTCTCCCAAGTCGCACCACTTCCCTGGGCTCATATCGCACTCACCGGCGACTATCTCTGGAACGAAATTGACCGACCCCTCGAACGCTTCAGGCCGATCCGCGCTAACCGTTTCAATCCAAACAACTTCGCTTTCCCTTAGCGGGTATTATTGCAGAAATGCCCACGGAGCCCCATATCCGTTTTCTACGTTCCGATGGTCTGGAGCTTCTGAATGTCGCCTCGTGCTTGCCGGGCACTCGCCCGAACTCGCTTCACCGGCCGAAGCTATCGGACGCAGCCCCGGCGCTGCGTGATCGATGGATATAATAGCTCGATCGGCGGGCATGACGGACAGCAGGTGCGATGATGAGCTTCGGCACGAGAGCTCTCCTGCTTCCGCTGCGCTGGAGCCGTGGCCTGTCCGGCATCGGCCTGGCGCTCGGCACCTTCCTGTTCGCAGCCTCGCTCACCCCCACGCTCGTGCCGCGCACGGCCGTGATCCAGGGCGTTCTGGGTGGTGTCTGTTTCGCGGCAGGCTATGGCTTCGGCACGGCCTGGCGCTGGCTCTGGACCTATCTGGAGATGCCGGCGCCCAATGAGCGGCTGCGCCGCATCGTCAACATCGTCGTCGCCGGCATATGCCTGCTGGTCGCCGGCATCTTCCTCGCGAATGCGGCGGAATGGCAGAATTCCATCCGCCGCGTGATGTCGATGGAGCCGATCGAGAGCGCCCATCCGTTCAAGGTCAGCCTGATCGCGCTCGTCACCTTCGCAGTGCTGCTGACCCTGGCGCGTCTGTTCAGGCTGATGGCCCTCTTCCTGGCGCGCCGGCCGCTGGGCTTCATGCCGCGGCGGGTCGCGCTCGTGGCCGGCCTCGCGATCACGACGGTTCTGGTCTGGTCGCTCGCCAACGGCTTCCTGGTGCGCGTCGGCTTCCGCGTGCTGGATTCCTCCTTCCGCGAACGCGACGCCCTGATCGAGCCGGCCAGTCCGCAGCCGACGGACCCGCTTCAATCCGGCAGTCAGGCCTCGCTGGTGAAATGGCGGGAGCTGGGGCGGGCGGGCCGCGAGTTTGTGGCCTCGCGCCCGAGCGCGGCCGATATCACCGCCCTGTCGGGCCGGCCGGCGATGCAGCCGATCCGCACCTATGTCGGGTTGCGCGCGGCCGGGACGGCGGAGGCGCGCGCGCGGCTGGCGCTGGAGGAATTGAAGCGCTCGGGCGCCTTCGACCGGAAGATTCTGGTGGTGATCACGCCGACCGGCACCGGCTGGGTCGATCCCTCGGCGATCAGCCCGATCGAGCATCTCGGCGACGGCGATGTCGCCAGTGTCGCGCTGCAATATTCCTATCTGTCGAGCCCACTCTCGCTGCTGGCTCAGCCGGAATACGGTTCCGAGGCGGCGCGTGCGCTGTTCAGCGAGGTCTATGGCCACTGGACGCGCCTGCCCAAGGAACGCCGGCCGCGGCTCTACCTGCACGGCTTGAGCCTGGGTTCGATGAATTCGGAGCGATCGATCGAGTTGCTCGAATTGATCGGCGATCCGATCGATGGCGCCGTCTGGAGCGGCCCGCCCTTCGGTAACCGTTTCTGGCGCGACATCACAGACCGGCGCAATGAGGGTTCGCCGGCCTGGCTGCCGGAATACCGGGAGGGCCGCGCCGTCCGTTTCATGAACCAGAATGGACCGACCGTTCCGCCTGCGACGCCCTGGGGCGTGATGCGGATCGTCTATCTCCAATATGCCAGCGACGCGGTGACCTTCTTCGATCGCCGTAGCTTCTTCCGAAAGCCTGCCTGGCTCGAGCCGACGCGCGGCCCCGACGTCTCGCCCCAGTTCCGCTGGTATCCCGTCGTGACCGGCCTGCAGCTTCTCGTCGACATGGCCTTCGCGACGAGGACGCCGATGGGCTACGGGCATGTCTACGCTCCGCAGCACTATGTCGAAGCCTGGGTCGCGGTGGCCGGGGCGGGGAGCTGGTCGCCGGAGGCGCAGGCCGCGTTGAAGCGTCATCTCTGGGATCACGCCCAGCGCGGCAGCGATGATCGCGATGGCGAAGAGGGCGCTTACGACAATCGCGGGGGCTGAGGATGAGGCGTCTTCAGGAGCGAGCGACCCGCTCCTGAAGATAGGTCGCCACATCCCGGATAAGCTCGGATAGCGTCAGGCCGTGGTTGAAGCGCCCGGTCCGGATGAAGGTCACGACCTGCGCGACGACGAGCGGGTTGTTCATCATGAAGGTGTGCGTCACGGGCAGGGTGATATGGTCGGCCATGCCCTCCAGCTTCGTGCTCTCGACCGAGACCTTGCCGTCATTCGGCCCGGTGAAGAACGGCGACAGGATCGGGTTGAGCGAGAGGCTTCCCGCGATGATGCCGAGTTCGTAATCGGCGTCCGGCAGGGAATTGGGCAGGCTGTCCGGCGCGGTGCCGAGCTGAAGGCCGGCGGGTCCGTTGATCAATGCGAAGCCCGGCAGCCGGCCGAGCCCGTCGACCAGCTCGGAGCCGTGATTGGGCGGCGCCAGCATCACCACGCGCCCGAGATTGGCCGGCCGATGCCGCTTGAGCCAGGCTCGCAACAGGATGCCGCCCATCGAATGCGTGACGAAATGGACGGGCGCGTCGCCGCAGCCGCCGACCGCGTTCCCGACATGGTCGAGCAGGTCCTCGACCGCGCATGTCGTCGAGCCGTAGGTCTCGTTGACGACGTCGTAGCCGAGGGTCGCGAGGGTCTTCTCGATCAGCAGGAGCGATGCCTTGCTGCGCGCCAGGCCGTGAAGAATGACGACGGTTTCGGCTTGGCTCATGATCGGGCTTCGGTGGCGGGCGAGCCCTGATTGTAGGCCGTAGGCATCTCCCGAATCCAGCGGCTGCGGGCGATCATCAGCGCGAATAGCGTGATCGCGAACAGGTAGATGCCCGGCATAATGGCGAGCCAGGGCGCCCGCGAGAAATAGGGCCGGGCCTCCGCGATCATCGCGCCCCATTCGGGGGCAGGCGGCTGGACCCCGATGCCGAGGAAGCCCAGCGCGGCGATGTTCAGGATGTTGTGGCCGAACTGGAGGGCGATCAGCCCGGAGAAGATCGGCAGCAGATGCGGCAGCACATGGCGCCGCAGGACATAGAGTCGGCCGCCGCCAGCCACGCGCGCGGCGGTCACGAACTCGCGCTCCCGCAGCGAGAAGGCGGTGGCGCGGGCAATGCGCGCATATTTGACCCATCCGGTCAGCGACAGGGCGAGGATCAGCGACAGCGAGCCGCCGCCGAGATGGGCCGCGAGGATGAGCGCGATGACGATCTGGGGCAGGGAGGTCAGCACGTCCATGACGAAAGTCAGCGCCCGGTCGGCCGGTCCGGCGAACTCGGCGGCGAGCATGCCGATGCTGACGCCGATGGCGAAGGACAGGGCGACGATCGTCAGCGACAGGCCGAAATCGAGCAGGAAGCCATGAGCGATCCGGGCCAGCACATCGCGCCCGAGATGGTCGGTGCCAAGGAGGAAATCGGCTCCGGGCGCGCGCAGGCTGTTGCGCAGCGAGGTCTCGACCGGGTCGAACATCAGCCCGTATGCGATGGAGAGGGCGAACAGGGCCGCGATTGCGAGAAGGAGCCAGTCGCTCCGGCGAAGAGCCGTCATGGCGCGGTCCGTTTCAGGCGGATGCGCGGATCGACGCGGGTAAGGATGAGATCGGCTGCGAGATTGGCGACGGCCACCGCCAGCGCGATCACGCCGATCGCGCCGAGAAAGGCCGGGCCGTCATGGCTATCGAGCGCGTCGGTGAGATAGGCGCCCAGCCCGGGGATCGAGAACAGCCGCTCCACGATGACGACGCCGCCGACGAGGAAGGCGAACTGAAGCGCGAGATAGGGGATCAGCGGGATCAGCGCGTTCGGCAGGGCGTGGGTGAAGAGGATGTCGCGGTCGCCGAGCCCCTTGGCGCGCGCCGTCGTGATGTGTTGCGCACCGAGCGCCTCGCTCAGCGTGTCGTCGAGCAGGATGGCGTTGAAGCCGAACTGCCCGAGCGCGAGCACGGCGACCGGCAGCACGACATGCGCCCAGCTGTCGAAGCCGCTGACCGGCAGCCAGTCGAGCCGGAGCGAGAACAGGATGATCAGGACGACGCCGAGAAAGAACGAGGGCAGCGCGATCGAGCCGACGGCGAGCAATTCGAAGCCTCGCGCGGCTGCTGGCGTCGGAAAAGAGCGCTTGAGCGTGACCGTGGCGAAGGTCAGGGCGAGGGAGGCAAGCGTCGCCAGCAAGGCGATGAGCCCGGTCGCCGAGAGCCGCCAGCCGAGTTCGAGCGCGACCGGCCGCCCGGTCCGGATCGAAGTGCCGAGATCGCCCGTCAGCGCGCCGGCAAGCCAGCGGCCATATTGCACGATCAAGGGCGCATTCAGCCCGAAACGGTCGGCGATGGTCTACATAGGCGCGAATCTTCCGGCTGAGTTCGTTTTCCATGCACGATCCTTCCCAGTCGGGCGATGGCCCTGGCCGGCATCATCGTAGACCGCCACGGATCGACCACCTAATTGGGGTCGTTTGCGGGAGGGGGCGAAATCCTACGCTAAGCCGAGGACACGCTTTCCGTAGTTCCTGAGTTCGCCGTTCGGGCCGACATAGCGGTAGAGGGTGACGCGCTCGATCCCCAGTTCCTTGCACAAATTGGAAACGGACGTGTCGCGTTGCGCCATGGCGGCTTGCGCGAGGCGCACCTGAGCTTTGGTGAGGGCAAATTTTCGACCGCCCTTGCGTCCGCGCGCCCTTGCGGCGGCGAGACCGGCCATGGTGCGTTCCCGGATCAGATCCCGCTCAAACTCGGCCAAGGTGGCGAAGATACCGAACACCATGCGGCCGGATGCGGTTGTGGTGTCGATCTGCGCACCCTTTCCGGTCAACACCCGCAGGCCGATCCTGCGTTCTGACAGATCCTTCACGGTGTTGACCAGGTGGGCAAGCGACCGTCCGAGGCGATCGAGCTTCCAGACCACCAGCACATCGCCTTCGCGCAAGGTTTTTAGGCAGGCGGCCAGGCCAGGCCGATCATCCCGAGCGCCGGAAGCGCGATCCTCATAGATGTTGTCCTGTTCGACACCGGCGGCGCGCAGATCGTCGTGCTGCAGGTCGAGGGACTGTGAGCCATCGGCTTTGGAAACGCGGGCATATCCGATCAGCATGTTTCTTAAACGTTGGTTTGAGGCGGCGCGCCGGCCACGATTGCATCGGTCTCTAGAAATGTATCTCAACCAGCTTCATAAACAAAGCATCTTGAACATCATCAAATTTTGAAAAAGGAACATCGATGCCACGTCGCGTCACTCTAACCGATCGGCAGAAGGACGCGCTGTTGCACCTGCCGACCTCGCAGGCGGACTTGCTCAAACACTATACGCTGAGTGACGAGGATCTCGGGCATATCGGGCAGCGTCGCCGCCCGCACAACAGGTTCGGCTTCGCCTTGCAATTATGCGTCCTACGCTATCCTGGTCGGGTGCTGGCTCCGGGCGAGCTGATTCCGGCGGAGGTCGTCGAGTTCATCGGAGCGCAACTCGGCTTGAATGCCGACGATCTCGTTGACTATGCCGCTCGCGAGGAGACGCGGCACGAGCATCTTTCCGAGTTGCGGGCGCTCTACGGATACCGCACCTTTTCGGGACGTGGTGCGCGCGAGCTGAAGGATTGGCTGTTCCGAGAAGCCGAGATGGCGGTGTCGAACGAGGATATCGCCCGTCGCTTCGTGATCGAGTGCCGTCGAACTCGCACGGTCCTTCCTGCGACATCGACGATCGAGCGGCTTTGCGCCACGGCCCTGGTCGACGCCGAGCGGCGGACCGAGACGAGGATCGCCAGCCGGTTGTCCATGCCGATCCGGGAACAGTTACTGGCATTGCTCGAGGAGACGGCGGACGATCGGGTGACCCGCTTCGTGTGGCTGCGGCAGTTTGAGCCTGGCTCGAACTCTGCGTCGGCCAACCGGCTGCTCGATCGGCTAGAATACCTGCAACGTGTTGATCTTCCCGAGGATCTGCTGGCCAGTGTTCCTGCCCATCGGGTGACACGTCTGCGCAGGCAGGGCGAGCGGTATTATGCCGACGGCATGCGTGATCTCCCGGAGGACAGGCGGCTTGCGATTCTGGCCGTGTGCGCATCAGAATGGCAGGCGATGCTTGCCGACGCCGTGGTCGAGACCCATGACCGGATCGTCGGCAGGCTCTACCGTGCTTCGGAGCGCATTTGCCAGGCGAAGGTCGCGGATGAAGCGAACGCGGTGCGCGACACCTTGAAATCCTTCGCCGAAATTGGCGGTGCCCTGGTCGATGCACAGGATGACGGCCAGCCGCTGGAAACCGTCATCGCGAGCGGTTCGGGTTGGGATGGCTTCAAAACCCTTGTTGCAGTGGCAACCAGGCTGACCGCCACCATGGCCGACGATCCGCTCAATCATGTGCTCGACGGGTATCATCGCTTCCGTCGCTATTCCCCGCGGATGTTGCGTTTGCTTGATCTTCGGGCTGCGCCGGTCGCAATGCCGCTGCTGGAAGCCGTGATGGTCCTACGCAACGGTTTGAACGATGGTGCACATACCGGCTTCCTGCGGCCGAGTTCGAAATGGCATCGTCATCTTCGTGCCCAGGCGGCTGGCGACACTCGCCTCTGGGAGATCGCGGTGCTGTTCCATCTGCGCGATGCCTTCCGATCCGGGGATGTCTGGCTGGCCAGATCCCGGCGCTTCTCTAATCGGCGGGCCAAAGTCAAGCTTCGATGAGCTTCTATTGATTGCACATCGGAAGACTTGTATCCGAACCCACCTCGATGCACTTGTCCACATCGTGGATTAGAGTCAGCAAGAATAGACCGATTATCAAACGAGGCATTATGCAGTTTCGCGAAGGCACTCCTGTCGTCCTTATGATCGAGATGTATTTTGCTGTCCTCTGGCTCCCGGTTTTGATAGCAGTTTTTGCAGCTATCGGTTCTATTTTCGTTTATCGCACTGGATACCGCCGGCGCTTGTTGGTGCTGATTACGCTGTTGCTATCCGCTCTGGTTGCAATTTGGCTTGGGGCGATCTTAGGAGGTATGGCGCTTCTTGAGCATCCGCGTTACCGCGCCTATGTCGAATGCGACCCGTGCTTTTGACTCTCAACCCTCAGCCAACACGGCTACGAGGTCTCTGGGCGGAATCCTCGTTACTCAAAGGGGTACCATTCTAACCGCAGCGTTCCACGTCTTTTCGCGGCCCTCGCTTCTCTCCGGGATAGGCATCTAGCCCTCCCACGATGGGGTCCAGTAGATGATGTGGTCCAATCTATGCTGCATCCTGATGACAGTTCACCGGAATAAACGCCGCCACGAACTCATATCACCATCGTCCGCGAAGGACGTCTTCCGCCGCTACGCGGAACCCTGGTTCTCTGTCTCTCGCCCGCCTCTATGGCTGACCGTCATGCCGCTCCGGTTGAGGCATTGTCCTCCCTCGTCCAGCGAAACTCCGAGCCATCCACCCATATGCGGTGCATGACGACAGCGAGACGGCGGGCCAATGCCACTTTGGCCTTCTTGCTGCCATGCCGCTTGGCAATGTTCATGGCCCATGCCTTCAACCAGCACCATTTCACCACGCGCGTCATCATCGACTGGGCGGCTTCATAAAGCAGCTTTCGCATCATGGCATCCCCGCGCAGAGAAACGTGCCCGACCCGGCTCATTTCACCGGATTGTTTCAGTACGGGCGTAAGTCCTAATATCGCTCCGACTGAGCGAGAATGACGAAACCTGCTGGGGATATCTATCGTCGAGACAAAGGCGAGCGAGACGATCGGTCCAACGCCAGGCACCGTCATCAATCGCCTGCAAACCTCATCCTGCTTCGCTTCGGCTAGGACCCTCTTTTCAAGTTTGGCAAGACCTTCGCGCAATTTTCGCCGTCCGGCGAGCAGTGGCTCCATGATTTCCGCCAGTTCCGCGTCGTGTTCGACAAGTTCGAGTATCCTTCTCTCGAACATGCCGCCAGAGACATGGCCGACCTTCAGTCCGAAGTTGCGCAGAAGCCCGCGCATCTCGTTCTCTAGGTCGATCGCCTTTTCCTGCAGCAACGACCGGGCCGTTAGCAAGGCACGACGCTTCTGGCTGGTGAGCGTCTTCACATGTACGTCCTTGAACAGGCCGACTCGCATCATGTGGGCGATGCCACGCGCGTCGTTCCTGTCGCTCTTGTTCTGCTGAAGAGCATCAAGGAAAGCTTTGGTGTGCCGCGTCTCGATACAGAAGACGGGCAAGCCAGCTTTTGCCAATCCTTCAAACAGCCATTGGGACAGGGGGCCAGCTTCAACGCCTACCCTCTCAAGGCTGAATGCCGGATCGCTCAGGATCGCTACAAGGTCCTCCGGATGAGATGGCACCTTCCGTTCGCGGCATAGTTTCCCGCTTTCATCGACGATACAGACGCTGGTTTCTTTGACCGAGACATCGAGGCCTGCATAATGTTTCATGGCTGCGCTCCTCCGCATGATGGTTGTGGCTGGTTTCCGACAAGTCACTTGTATCATCGGCAGTAAAGTGCGGCTCATTCTTCCGGGCGGATGAGATGGGGCACGAAGCCGATTAGCCCATCTATGCTGATCTGAAACACGCACTCGTTCCGGCGCAGGCCGCGGCGGAAAGCGGCCGTCTTGCCGTGCCGTTGCGGCCGGAGGAATGGCTGGCAGACCGGCAAGCGCGCCTCGACATCCGTTTGAGAGAGCTTGGCCGTGCCGCGCGCACGGGCACGATTCCCGGCGGGTCGATCGAAAGCGGCGTCCTGCATATCGACAAGCTCGAAGCCGCCGCACCCGACGGCGCCGAGGACCTGGTGCTCGATCTCTACAAGCAGATAGCGCCCACACGCATCACCGATCTTTTACTGGAAGCGGATGCTGCGACCGGCTTCTGCGAAGCTTTCACCCATTTACGCACGGGCGCCCCCTGCGCCGACCGGATCGGGCTTATGAACGTTATCTTGGCTGAGGGGATCAATCTCGGCCTGCGCAAAATGGCGGACGCCACCAACACTCACACCTTCTGGGAGTTGATCCGCATTGGACGGTGGCATGTCGAAGGCGAAGCGTACGACCGGGCGCTGGCCATGGTGGTCGAGGCGCAGGCAGCGTTACCCATGGCCCAGTTCTGGGGCATGGGCACTTCGGCTTCGAGCGACGGCCAGTTCTTCGCCGCCACAGAGCAGGGCGAAGCCATGAACCTGGTCAACGCGAAGTACGGCAATACCCCGGGCCTGAAAGCCTATAGCCACGTCTCCGACCAATATGCGGCGTTCGCGACCCAGGTGATACCTGCAACGGCGAGCGAAGCCCCCTATATCCTCGACGGCCTGCTCATGAATGACGCTGGCCGCCATATCCGCGAGCAGTTCACCGACACGGGCGGCTTCACCGATCACGTCTTTGCCGCATGCGCCATTCTCGGCTACCGGTTTGCCCCTCGCATCCGGGATCTGCCGTCCAAGCGACTCTATGCGTTCAATCCATCGGCCGCCCCGGCGCACTTGCGGGCCTTAATCGGCGGCAAGATCAACCAGGCCATGATCGAGCGCAACTGGCCCGACATCCTGCGCATCGCCGCCACTATTGCGGCCGGAAGCATCGCGCCCAGCCAGATACTGCGCAAGCTCGCCTCCTATCCGCGGCAGAACGAACTTGCCACGGCTTTGCGCGAGGTCGGCCGCGTCGAGCGAACCCTGTTCATGATCGACTGGATTCTGGACGCCGATCTGCAACGCCGCGCCCAGATCGGGCTCAACAAGAGCGAAGCGCATCATGCGCTGAAGCGGGCAATCAGCTTCCATCGCCGGGGTGAAATCCGCGACCGTTCCGCCGAAGGCCAGCATTACCGGATCGCCGGCATGAACCTGCTCGCTGCGATCATCATCTTCTGGAACACCATGAAGCTGGGCGAAGTCGTCGCCAACCAGAAACGCGAGGGAAAATTGCTATTGCCCGATCTGCTGGCCCATGTCTCGCCCCTCGGATGGGAGCACATCAACCTTACCGGAGAATATCGTTGGCCAAAGCCTTAGCGTAGGATTCCGCCCCCTCCCGCAAACGACCCCTCATCGCCCGGGACGCCCGCATTCTGCATGCCCGTGAGATACGACGCCTTACATCCGAGCGCCGCTACGCCACGCTGACGGCGTTCGTCATCGAGAGGCAGGCGGCAATCACCGACCTTGCGATCGACATGTTCTGCAAACTGATCGGCAGCACCCGGCGCAAGGCTGAACTGAGCCGCACAGAACGCCGGCTGAAAGAAGCCGAGATTCTTGATGGGGTGGCGCTCGATCATCTCAAGCTTGGCGAGGCGCTTCTGGCCGCCCGTGAGAACAACACCGATCTCGCATCCGCAATTGCAGTCTCACTCGGCTGGGACGGATTGACCGCCAGCGTGGCCGCAGCCAGGTCCGTCGTGCGCCCCGATCGCAGCGACGAATTCGATGAGCTCATAGAGCGGCACAAATCGCTGCGAAAGCTGGGCAGGCTCATGTTCGGCGCGTTCTCTTTCCGGTCGTTTCGTCCCGATGATCCGGTTTTGAAGGCAGTGGATCATCTGCGTGCGCTCTACAGTGGCAGGAAACTACCCGCGCAGGTGCCGTTCGCGTTCATGACCCGCAAGTGGCGGCGACGTGTGCGCTCGGACGGTGTCACCATCGACCTTCGGGCTTGGGAAGTGGCGGTACTCGTTCACCTTCGGGAGCGCCTGCGGGCCGGTGACATATGGGTTGATGGCAGCCGAGCATGGCGCAGTTTCGAGGATTATCTTCTGCCTCGACCGATCTTTGCCCTGATGCGCGCCGAAGGCCGGCTCGGGCTTGCCATCCCTGACAGCTTTGCCGAATGGCGAGCCGAACGCACCGCCACGCTCGACGCGAAACTCAAAGAGCTGGCAAGGGCGGCGGCCGCCAACGCCATTCCGGATGCGGCTATTTCCGACAAGGGTTTGTCGGTCTCCCCGATCCGCGAGGAGGAGCGTGACGGGATCGTCGCGCTCAGCCGGCGTCTTTACATCCTCGTTCCCCGGATCAGGATCACCAGCCTGCTTGCCGAGGTCCACAGCTGGACCAGGTTCCTTGACAGCTTCACACACTATCGCACCGGCGAGACGGCGAACGACGAGCCGGCGCTGATGGCCGCTATCCTTGCCGACGCCACCAACGCCGGTGCTGAACGCATGGCGGAAAGCTCACGCGGCGTCACGATCCACCAGATGATGCTGATGGTAGATAGGCATCTGCGCTCGGAAACCTATGCTACGGCGACCGCCGTGCTGGTCGATGCGCAGCAGGCTCATCCCTTCGCCGCGGTCTGGGGCGACGGTCATATCTCCTCCTCGGACGGGCAGTTCTTTCCGGCAGGCGGGCGCGGTGAAGCCAGCCTCGAATACAATGCAAAATACGGCAAAAGACCAGGTGCTTCGGTCTATGGCTTCCTGTCCAATCGTTTCGCCTCCTTCTTCTCCCGGATGATCCAGGCGTCCGAGAGCGAAGCGCCCTACGTGCTCGACGGCCTCCTTCACAACGAAAGCTCCGTCGAAATCCATGAGCATGCAACCGATACCGCCGGCGCGACCGAAACGACATTCGCTATGTTCCATGGCTTCGGCTATAGGCTCATTCCTCGTATCCGCAATCTCGGCAATCGCAGGCTCTTCGTCATCGATCCCGACGCGGCGTACGACCCGCTCGGGGCGCTGATCTCGGGAGCCGTCAACATGGATGTCATCGAGCAGCACTGGGATGAGGTCTTGCGGCTGAAGTCATCGATTGGCGCGGGCCTCGTGCCGCCGTCCGTCATCCTCAAGAAGCTTGCCGCATCGCCTCGGCAAAATCGGCTCAATCAGGCGCTACGCGAAATGGGCCGGATTGAACGCTCGATCTTCATCTGCGACTGGTTGCTCGACACCAAGCTCCGGCGCAGATCGCATGCCATCCTCAACAAGGGTGAAAGCCGTCACGCCCTTGCCCGGGCGGTCTTCCTCCACCAGCTTGGCGAGCTGCGCAACCGCGTGGCGGAAACCATGGCCTATCGGGCGTCAGGTCTCAACCTCGTCGTCAACGCCATTATCCTGTGGAACACCGTCTATCTCAGCCGCGCCGTCGATTATGTCCGCACCCAGGGCATCGATATTCCCGCCGAGCTGCTCTCCCAAGTCGCACCACTTCCCTGGGCTCATATCGCACTCACCGGCGACTATCTCTGGAACGAAATTGACCGACCCCTCGAACGCTTCAGGCCGATCCGCGCTAACCGTTTCAATCCAAACAACTTCGCTTTCCCTTAGCGGGTATTATTGCAGAAATGCCCACGGAGCCCCTATGTCCGCGTCTCCACGACCGGCCAGACCACCGAAAACCAGATTCAGGAAATTGAGGCCGCCGGCTTTCAGGTCGAGCCGCGCCGGATCGTCACCGAGACAGTTTCCAGCAGCACGGCAATCGCGCAGCGCCGTGGCTTTTCCAAACTCATGGACCGGCTGGAATCCGGCGACGTTCTCATTGTCACCAAGCTTGATCGGCTCGGTCGTGACGCCATCGATGTCAGCACCACCGTCAAGACGCTCTCGGAAATGGGCGTGAAGGTCTACTGTCTCGCCCTGGGTGGTGCCGATCTCACAAGTTCCTCCGGCACGATGACCATGCAGGTCCTCAACGCCGTCGCGCAATTTGAACGGGATCTGCTTATCGAACGCACCCAATCCGGCCTCAGGCGCGCGAAGTCCGAAGGCAAAACCCTCGGAAGGCCATCGACACTCAGCGAGGAACAGAAGCAGGATGTGCGGGAGGATCTGGCAAACGAACTGAGCGTTTCCGCCATCGCCCGGAAATTCGGGACCAGTCGTCAGACCATCATGCGAGTCCGGGACGAGAGTTCACGCTCCGTTCGGCCTTAGCGTACGATTTTTAGCAAATCTTGTTCCGACCCCGGGTTAGAAGGAACCGAAGGCTGTGCCAAGCACGATCACGGCCACAAGGGCAACAAGCGCGCTGACAATGGCGGCCATGACGATGTCCAGATAGCTTTCGCGATGCGTGCAGCCACAGACCGCAAGCATCGTGACCACCGCGCCATTATGCGGCAAGCTGTCCAGCGTACCCGAGGCGATCACGGCCACCCGGTGCATCAGCGCAGGGTCCAGCCCTGTGTCTGACGCGATCTGCATGAAGGTGGGGCCAAGGGCCTGCAGCGCAATGGTCATCCCGCCCGAAGCCGATCCGGTCAACGCGGCAAGGATGTTCGTCGCTACCGCCAGTGACACGAGCGGCCCGCCTCCGATGCCCAGAACCCAGTCCCGCACCATCTCGAACGCAGGCAGGGCCGCCACGACCGCGCCGAACCCCACAAGGCTTGCCACGCTCATGATCGGAAGTACTGCGGCCGTCGCGCCCGAGTCGATGCTTTCGCGCAGATTGCGAAAGCGGCGCCGGTTCATGGCAACCAGCACGATGCAGGCGACCAGAAGCGCAAGCGCCACCGACCAGACCCCGCCGACAGCCGACAGGGTGGTTTCGCCCCATGCGGGCTGCGAGAGGAAATCGAAATCCATGCTGGGCAGCACGAACTGCGTCAGGATCAGGTTGACCACGACAACCAGAACCAGCGGCAGAATGGCCAGGCCGATCGGTGGCCGCCCGCCCCAGGATCCGGCGCGGCTGATCTCGGCAGGGTCAAACTCGCGTGCGGTGCTGGCCAGCTCGCGCGAGACGGCGGAGCCTTTTTCGGCCGCGCCATAACCCTCGCCCCGCGCCTTGGCCTGACGTTCGCGGAAGGAAAGCCAGCCCAGGCCGATGGCCGCCATGATGATGCTGGCTATGATGCCAAGCCCAGGTGCGGCAAAGGGGGTGGTACCAAAGAACGGCATCGGAATCGCGTTCTGGATCGCAGGCGTTCCCGGCATGGCCGACATGGTGAAGGTCGAGGTTCCAAGCGCGAGTGCCGCCGGAAGCAGCCTGCGCGGCACGCTTCCCGCCTTGAACAGCGCCTGCCCCATTGGCGCCAGAACGAAGAACGCCACAAACAGGCTGACACCGCCATAGGTGACCATCGCGCCCGCAGCCACCACGGCAAGGATCGCCCGCGAGGGGCCGAGCCGGCGCGTCATGTAATCGGCGATCGCTGAAACCGATCCGCTGTCGTCCATCAGCTTGCCGAACAATGCGCCCAGCAGGAAAAGCGGAAAGAACTGCGCCACAAACCCCGCCGCCGCAGGCATGAAGGTCTGCGTCCAGTGCGCCAGCATCGGCTGACCGGAAAAAAGCGCCGCCACCGCAGCAGCCAAAGGCGCCAGCAGCAGGATTGTCCAACTGCGGAACGCAAGCACCATGATCAGGGCAAGGCCCAACAGAATACCCAGCAGACCCAGCATGTCAGAGCTCATCCGCCAGCGCGTCGATATCGAAGGTCGAACGCACCCCGATGTCCTGAATATGGGTGCGGCCGAAATCCTCGGCGGCGCGGCGCCCTTCGTCGAAGAGCATCTTCAGGAAGTCCCATTCGGCATTCAGCTTCGAGGAATGTCCAAGGTCCACCATGATGTCCGAGGTGATGCGATGCAGGCGCATCTCTTTCCAGTACCGCGCCTCGCCATTGCCGGGGTCGATGACACGGCGCAGCAGCGCCATCATCCGCAACTCTTTCAGTAGCTGGGCGTTGAAAGAGATCTCGTTCAGGCGGCTTGCGATCTCGCGCGCGGTGCGCGGCGTCTCGCGCCGCTCGACCGGGTTGATCTGCACCAGAACGGTATCGAGGCTTTCACATTCACGCACGAGCGGCGTCATCGTCGGGTTGCCCGCATAGCCGCCGTCCCAATAGGGCACGCCGTCGATCTCGATGGCCTGGAACATCGATGGCAGGCAGGCCGAGGCGAGCAGCACATCGGCCGTCACCTCATGCTTGCGGAACACCCTGCCTTGCCCGGTGTGCACATTGGTTGCCGTGATGAACAGCTTGACCGGCCCGGTCGCCAGCGCGTCGAAATCGATCAGGTCTGTCAGGATGTCGCGCAGCGGGTTCCCTGCCGCCCCACCCAGCGAATAGGGCGAGATCAGCCGCGCCATCAGATCCATGGCGATGAAGGCGGGCGAGTTGTCCAGCGTCCATTTGCCCGTCAGGACCTCCAGCGGCCCGCGCTTGAACGGGCTGAAGCGCGCGGCATCGGCCGTCCGGCGCCAGAAGGCGGTCAGCATCTCACGCGCGGTCTGCCGCCCGCCGGTGGCCATGCCGGCCGCCAGGATTGCCGCGTTCATGGCGCCGGCCGAGGTGCCGGAAATGCCATCGATCTCGAACCAGTCTTCCTCGAGGATGCGGTCCAGAACGCCCCATGTAAACGCCCCATGCGAACCGCCCCCCTGCAAGGCGAGGTCGATGGGAAGGGTTTTTCGCGTCTGCGATTTCGGGTTGCTGGCCATTTCGGCGCCTTTCAGTCAATTCATTGCAAGAAAATGGCGCCCGAAGCCGGGCGCCCTAGGGGATCAGGCGGCGGGCACCGCTTGCCCGCGAAGCCTCCACGCCATCGCACCAAGGGCCGCGCCAATGGCGATGAGGTCGAGCCCCAGCATCAGCCCGATCAGCCACAGCGCAGTGACCGGCATCGCGGCAAAAAGCACAAGCGACAGCACGACCGAGAGCACCCCGCTGGCAAAAACCCAAAGCCAGTTGGGCAAGGGACGGATCGTCAATGCGAAGACAACCTTCGACATCCCCTCGATCATGAAGAAGATGATCAGCAGAAGCGACAGCAGCAGCATCCCCTGCGCGATGTTGCGCAAGAGCAGAATGCCCAGCAACACACCAAGTATGGCCGAGATGATCTGCAGCCAGAAGTTCGGCGCATGGCGTGCGCTGATCAGGCCGATGGCCTGAATGATGCCGCTGGCGATCAGCAGCCAGCCGAACACCACGACGGCAGCAGCCGAAGAAAAGGCCGGGAAGACGATGGCGACGATCCCCGCGACGACCAGCAGCGCCGCCTGTACCAGGTGGAAGGTCGAATGGCGGCGCACCGCATCGCGCGCGGCTTCGCGGTAGGTCTGTGCAGCGGCGGCAAGACTGATCGGCATGGCATTAACTTCCTTGTTCAACAGGGTGCTTCCCGCCGGGCAGCGGGTGTTGCCTTCCCCGACCCGCAGGGCCGGATATGGATCAAAATTGGCACAGGACCGTGAAGCCCATGCCAGACAATCAATTTTTCATCGCCATGAAAAGGCGGATTCAATCAATAGGTCGTAGTTTGTCGTGAATATTTCTACCCACATTCTCCAAGTAAGTCGCTGATTTCGCTGTCGTAATCGTGATATTTCGCATATAAATCATGGCGTTGACGGCTGCGAGGGGCGCGTTTCATGGATCACCTGGAGGGTGCGGGCTTGGCGCGGGGAGATCGGGTTGATTTCGACCGCCGTGTGCGTCTGGAGTTCCGTGGTGCGCAGATCAGTTCAGACGGTGGCCTGCTGGTGATGCGCGAGCTTGATGACGTGCTCGGCCTGTCCAATCTGGCGTCGGAGGCGCTGCGAGACAGCCGCACCGGGAAGAACACGCTCCATCGGCTTGACGGATTGTTCCGGCAATCGGTGTTCGGACGACTGGCCGGATACGAGGATGTGAACGATGCCGACCGCTTGGCCCTCGATCCCGTGATGCGTCAGGTCGTTGGCGGCAGGGCCGTCGAGGCGCAAGCTGCTTCGGCATCGCAGATGGGACGGTTCGAGACCGAGACGCTGGCTCTGGCCGCGAACCGGGCGGCGCTGGCCGATCTGAACGGCCAATGGATCGACCGGTTTCATGACCGCAACGGGTTGAAATACATCGTGCTGGACATGGACAGCTCGGTCAGCCCCACCCACGGCGATCAGGAAGGTGCTGCCTGGAACGGGCATTTCGACTGCACCTGCTATCACCCCATCTTCTTGTTCAACCAGTTTGGCATGCTGGAGCGCTGCGCCCTGCGTAACGGCAATGTCCACAGCGCCGATGGCTGGCGGGATGTCCTTGATCCCGTCATTGCCCGATATGCTGGCCGCGACCTTGGTGGACGCTTCTTCCGGGCCGACGCTGCCTACGCGATCCCCGCGATCTATATGCGGCTGGAAGAAGCCAGGTTCTTCTACGCCATCCGTCTGCCCGCCAACGCCGTCTTGCGCGAGAAGATCGCGCATCGGCTGACACGGCCCGTGGGACGGCCTTCGCTGACCAAGGTCAAACGGTTCTTCGAGGACTTCGAGTATCAGGCGGCGTCCTGGGACAAGCCGCGCCGCGTCATCGCCAAGATCGAATGGCATCCGGGCGAGCTGTTCCCCAAAGTCGGCTTCATCGTCACCAACCTGCCGATGGAGCCAGACTGGGTGGTGAGGTTCTACAACCAGCGCGGCACCGCAGAGCAGCACATCAAGGAAGGCAAATATGCCTTTCGCTGGACGCGGCTGTCATGCCGGAAGTTCCGGCACAACGAGGTGCGGCTGCAACTGCACGCGCTGGCCTACAACCTGGCAACCTTCCTGCGCTGCATCGAACTGCCCGAGGCCATGGCGGACTGGTCGTTGACCAGCCTGCAACTCAAGCTGATCAAGATCGGCGCCCGCGTCGTCCGCCACGCCCGCGCCATTACCTTCCAGTTGGCCGAGGTCGCCGTCACCGGCCCGATGGTGCGGGCCGTCCTTGCCGCCATCCGCCGTCTTCGAACGCCTCCGTCATGCGCATGACCACGATCCATGCCCAAGCTGAACGAAAGCGGCAGGACAGGTCCGTCTGCCGCGCGGAAAAGCGGCTCTGCCGGGCCAGAATGCTGCGGGTTCGAGGCTTGATCCACCCGACTTCGGCCGTTTGCGCGACGACAGACACCGCTCGGGGCGAAAAACGCTTGCCCAGCGAGCAAAATCAGGCGATCTTGAAGTCAAGCGGCAGGCCACTTGGGGAATGTCGGGTTATACCGCGATGTTGCGAGCGACGAATCGACATTGTCTGCAGCGGGCCGTATGCTGAACGCGGAGGTGCAGAAGGTGAAAAGAATCGGCATTATTAGATCCGCCACTTGGGGCCTCGTGCTGGGCTGCCTATGCATGTCGGCATTTCTCTTTTACATCGACCGTCCTCGGAGCGTTCCGCTTTTCGGATATGTGATCGACATACTGGGAGCCGGCGTGGCCGCAGCCGCTGTTTTTTCTCTCGGGGCTTGGCTCAACAATTGGGCCGCAGGTTCAGCGGACTGACCATCTACATCATGGATACAAGCCTAGGCTTGAAGTACGCTGGTCTTCATGGGATTGGCCCTGATCGAAGGCTCGTCGCTGTAAAGCAGGTGAACCGCCCATTGGCTCCGATCGACAAATGATTGGTGATGGCGAGCGTATCAAGAAACGCCCTCTCCTGATCCATTAGAACCTGCTAGCAGATCATCATCGATACGTCCGTCTCCAAAGGCCAGGCTCTCCCCAGTAAGGATGACATGTCCTGTTGCAGGAGGCGCTGCCTTTGAAGCTCCCGTATGAGGCGTTGTCAAAAGGACGATCATGATCGGCTCCGGTGCTCATGATGCGCAATAATCTGACTAGGGACTAGAACTCCCTGTCGGTCCCCGGCTGATGCTCGGTACAATTTCTTTCGTGGCGCCGCTTACCATCTCTTGTGCCCCCGGACGCTGATGACGCAAGGCATGCTCTCGGGCTCAATGATCAGCCGACCACCGGCCCGTACATCTGAAACTCATACTGATCAGCGGAGGATCAGGAGTGTAATGCCATGCGCGGATAGTGCGCTGCTCCATTGCTGGCATGATAACGTTTTCGAGAACGTGCATCCGCTCTGCTGCATAGGGGTTTTCTCGATTCTATGGGATGGGCTCGCTGCGTACCGCTCACCCAAGAGACCAGTTCGTGATATGGCGTTCGACCTTCAGGTAGCTTGGCGCCGACGATCTCTCCGATAGCTGCGCAAATCGACTTCCCCAACCCAGCATAGCCTGCACCATCCAGTCCGTGCATTGGCGTGTCCCCCAGCGCTGTCTGAAGGAGACGAACCTTGGACAATATGGTCTCGATGTTGCCGCCATCCGGCAGCGAGTTGCGGATTGCAGCCGCTGCGGTGGTGGCGTCGCCTTAACCGAGTTTGGGATGCGGTAGTCTCTTCGACCTGAACTTCACGCATCAATCGACAAAGCGATTTCCCGCCAGGTCGAGATGGCGTGAGTGCGAAGCTGGCGATGGGGTGGCGTCGCCTTAACCGAGTTTGGGATGCGGTAGTCTCTTCGACCTGAACTTCACGCATCAATCGACAAAGCGATTTCCCGCCAGGTCGAGATGGCGTGAGTGCGAAGCTGGCGATGGTCTGCGGCGGTCAAGTCTTTGCGGTGAAGAAGGAAGAGATTGGCGATCTGGCCGTGAGTGGAGACGAAACGCTGACATTGCCGCGCGGACTTGAAGCGCATCATGCGCCGCTCTCGTCGTCGCACAGCAAGATGGGAATTTTCAGCCTGGTTGTTCAATCCCTTGTGCGAGCGATGTTCCACCTTCGGCATCAAATCCGCCTTCGCAGCCGAATAGGAACGCAGCTTGTCGGTCAGCATCACGCGCGGGGCGATGCCTTGACCCTTGAGCAGTTTGCGCATCAGACGCAAGGCTGCTGCCTTGTTCCTTCGGCTTTGCAAGAGGGCGTCGAGAACGTAGCCGTTGGCATCGACGGCGCGCCACAGCCAGTATTTCTTTCCCTTGATCGTCACCACCATCTCATCGAGCTGCCACTTGTCGGCAAACTGGCCTCGTGAGCGGCGTCGGAGCTGATTGGCGAACTTCAAGCCAAATTTCGCCGCCCATTCCGAGACGGTCTGGAATGAGACGTTGATGCCGCGCTCGGCCAACAGATCTTCGACGTCGCGTAAACTGAGCGGAAATCGGAAATACAGCCAGACCGCATGGGTGATGATCTCGGCAGGAAAGCGGTGGCGTCTGAAGTGGGCGGCAGGGAATTCGGTCATGACAATCCGAATATCAAGTCGGCTAAAACAGGCGGTTAAGGCGACGCCACCCTGCGAAGTCACCTCATACAGCGCCGCATCATACCGGGCTATACGATGCCCGAAATATTTGCGACAGAACCTAGGTCACGGGATCGACGGCCATAAAATGCTGGCTCGGATCGGGCGGAAGGCGCGTGGGCCGTTCCAGCTGGCCGAGAACATGCGTGGGCGGAACGAGGACATCCACCGACGCGAGCCCAAGCGTTCGGGCCCGGTTGGCCGACAGCAAGGCACCCGGCTCGTCCGAGGGGGCCCGCGTGCTGGTGATGAAGATGCGGTGGCGTGTGCTGAGCGCCTCCGCCTCGGCCCGAAGCTCTGGATTGTCGATGCCAATGATCTCCGGCGTGCGGCTGCAGCCTACCAGAACCAGCAGGGCCAGGGTCACAAGGATAAACGTGAAACGACTGAAATCGACCGAAACGCGCATGATCATGATCTGGGTTCGCACGATCTCTTCCATGGTGACGGGTTTACATCTGAAGCACCACAGTCGGACGAGTTGCGCAGGTTGTCCAGAGAATGCTTGCTCGGCGAAAGGCCGATGCCCGGATTGCATCGGCCTGACGATCCTTGCGCCGAAGCGCCGTGTTGCAGCCCGACGCGCCTCAGCCCGCCGCAGACACGTCCCCCGAAAGCGCGGGCCCGGCAAGAAGAGCGCGCAACTTGTCGTCCTGTTCCTTCGACAGCGATGTCTTGAGAATGCGCGGCTCGTACTGTTTGATCTCGGCGACGACCTTGTCGGTCGTTGCCTTTGCCACATGCACGAAAAGTGCCGATGTTCCGGGCTTGATGGTCTCGCCAAGATCCTTGATGAACTGGTCGTTTATTCCGTAATCCGACAGCCGACCGCTCAATGCACCCATCGCGGCGCCCGCCATGCCGCCAATCGCGAAACCCGCCATCGGATTGAGGACAAGCAGACCGGCAAGAGTGCCGACCAGCGCCCCCGTGCTCAGCCCGCTGCTCGCGCCGATCGCGGTCAGATTGACGGATTGCTTGATCTGTATGTCCCCTTCCTCGGGGCGGATGACAACCACGGCATCGAGCATGTCGATCAGATGCTCCTTGCGCAGTTCGCGCAATTTGCCGAGCACGATGTCAGCCGTGTCAGTTCCGTCAAAATCAAGTACTACGAGGTCGGCCATACTGGGCACTCCTATTCATCCGACATTCCCCAAGTGGCCTGCCGCTTGACTTCAAGATCGCCTGATTTTGCTCGCTGGGCAAGCGTTTTTCGCCCCGAGCGGTGTCTGTCGTCGCGCAAACGGCCGAAGTCGGGTGGATCAAGCCTCGAACCCGCAGCATTCTGGCCCGGCAGAGCCGCTTTTCCGCGCGGCAGACGGACCTGTCCTGCCGCTTTCGTTCAGCTTGGGCATGGATCGTGGTCATGCGCATGACGGAGGCGTTCGAAGACGGCGGATGGCGGCAAGGACGGCCCGCACCATCGGGCCGGTGACGGCGACCTCGGCCAACTGGAAGGTAATGGCGCGGGCGTGGCGGACGACGCGGGCGCCGATCTTGATCAGCTTGAGTTGCAGGCTGGTCAACGACCAGTCCGCCATGGCCTCGGGCAGTTCGATGCAGCGCAGGAAGGTTGCCAGGTTGTAGGCCAGCGCGTGCAGTTGCAGCCGCACCTCGTTGTGCCGGAACTTCCGGCATGACAGCCGCGTCCAGCGAAAGGCATATTTGCCTTCCTTGATGTGCTGCTCTGCGGTGCCGCGCTGGTTGTAGAACCTCACCAGGTGGCGTCGCCTTAACCGAGTTTGGGATGCGGTAGTCTCTTCGACCTGAACTTCACGCATCAATCGACAAAGCGATTTCCCGCCAGGTCGAGATGGCGTGAGTGCGAAGCTGACGATGGTCTGCGGCGGTCAAGTCTTTGCGGTGAAGAAGGAAGAGATTGGCGATCTGGCCGTGAGTGGAGACGAAACGCTGACATTGCCGCGCGGACTTGAAGCGCATCATGCGCCGCTCTCGTCGTCGCACAGCAAGATGGGAATTTTCAGCCTGGTTGTTCAATCCCTTGTGCGAGCGATGTTCGACCTTCGGCATCAAATCCGCCTTCGCAGCCGAATAGGAACGCAGCTTGTCGGTCAGCATCACGCGCGGGGCGATGCCTTGACCCTTGAGCAGTTTGCGCATCAGACGCAAGGCTGCTGCCTTGTTCCTTCGGCTTTGCAAGAGGGCGTCGAGAACGTAGCCGTTGGCATCGACGGCGCGCCACAGCCAGTATTTCTTTCCCTTGATCGTCACCACCATCTCATCGAGCTGCCACTTGTCGGCAAACTGGCCTCGTGAGCGGCGTCGGAGCTGATTGGCGAACTTCAAGCCAAATTTCGCCGCCCATTCCGAGACGGTCTGGAATGAGACGTTGATGCCGCGCTCGGCCAACAGATCTTCGACGTCGCGTAAACTGAGCGGAAATCGGAAATACAGCCAGACCGCATGGGTGATGATCTCGGCAGGAAAGCGGTGGCGTCTGAAGTGGGCGGCAGGGAATTCGGTCATGACAATCCGAATATCAAGTCGGCTAAAACAGGCGGTTAAGGCGACGCCACCATCCGAATGCAGCGATCCGCTGTCGCGGAATGTACCCAATAACCAGCTTTCGCCGACGTTGACGGGTGTACCTTCTTCCTCGTTTCGGGCAGCCTGGTTGATGCGGGCACGGAACTCGTCGACGGATTCCGTGGCTGTTTTCATCTGGAAGCGCAATCCGTGAGAAGCGTATCTGTGACGCCTAGTCCAGCCTCGCTCGCCGGGGTTCGGCTCGATGAAATAGGACAGCGTGACCCGGACCTCGACAGGCTCAGCGCCCAAGGCCAGCAGATTGTCCTTCGGCCAAGGAAGCAGATGAAGCTTCATATCTCTCATTTTGACTGATCCGCTCCCTTCTCGCTGGAAGGGTCGAATGTCGTCCTCGATCATCAAAGTCAGATCGTTATTGGCGGAAAGCAGCGCTCTGCCGAGATTTGGCACGCCGTAACCGTAGCGGCGCAAAATCGATTGCAATTGCGTTTTGTTGCCGTGGCAGGCCGTGACGCGGGCGGCCATCGCAGGTGTCCATTCGGCAGAATGAACCAATAAAGCACGGACAGTCTCGGGCCAGAGCCCCGGCCGGCTGACCATGATCTCTGCCGCGAGCTTGGCAGCTTGCGCGGTTGCGGAACTGGTGTCGCCAATCGTAGAGAAGTAGCGGTTTTCGGGCCGGAAGTGCGTCGTCAGAATGCGCAGGTCATCAATCGGCTCACCAGGATTGACGCCGTCATGCGCCAGGTTCCCGCCCTCCATGACGATGTCCGGCTTGACCGGCCACTGACGATCCCAGGTGACGGAGGTCCTGCTCGCCGGAGACAGTTCTCCAGCGGGCGCGATCGGGGCGTAGCCGGCAAAAGGCGCATCGATAACGTCAACTTTGTTGGTGAAAGCCCCGACGGTGATTGCGTTCCAAGCTTGCGCTGGATCATCTAGCGGTTCGATATCGTTGCGAACCAAGTGATCCGCAGGGCTTAAGTCAACCCGTATGTTTCCAGCAGCTATCAGGATCAACCGCTGCGCATCCGTCTCGAAGCAGAGTTGGTCGATCGAAGCAGACCAGGATGAGGCTCGCCCCCGCGAAGGAGCCGTGCTTGTTATAGCAGTCGCTACGACCCGACTTCTGTGCGGCGCCTGAATCTCGGCTCGAGCAATCGCCTCACCGGTAATCGCGCCGTAGAGATCAGGTCGGTTTTCATCCGCGTCGCCAGGTGGCAGAATTCTAACACTTTCCAGCCGATATTGCAGTTCGACAGCGTCCTCAGAAGCAAGCGGATCAATCAGATCGTTATAAAGTGCTACTCCGGCCATTCGCGTGCCGTGACCCTGCCAAGCTGGCGTGTCGTCGGCGCCCCAAGCCGGATTGATCGTATGCCAATCATCGATCGACAACACCGGCTCGATCAAAGGATGAGTGCGGCGGACCCCGCTGTCCAAAAGGCATATAGCAACGTCACCGGCAGTCTGCGAGACCTGAACGCGACCAGCGAGATCGTCTGTCCAAGCTCTTTGTTCTGCACCTCCAAGACCTTTGAAAAACGCTGGCGTATCTTTTGCCCGGCGCAACTCAGCGATGGTATCGCTGCGAGCAACGACGCGATCCATGGTCACGGTGCTTGCCAACGCCAAGACGACTTCGCGCTCGGGGAACCGGATGGCGTGCTGGCGCAGCTCTATTTCCAAAGCGGCCGCTATGGCTTCAAACTTCTCACGCCTGCCTTCGCGCAACCAGATTTCCCACCACACCGCGAGTTGCTGGTCGGGTGGAAACAGCGCTGCGTCATCCGTGAAGAGAGAACGCGCGGATGCCAGCTGTGCGGTTTCGATCCTTGAAATTAGAGGCTCATTTCGAGGACGCCCTTTGTCGGTGTCCGTCGATCGATACTGCTCAATCTTGTTTAGGAAGTAGTTTTTTGCACGCTCGGGCACAAATACCGAGGCCTTGACGATACCGCCGTCGCCTTCCGGCTCGCGGACTGCGACAACCTCCATTTTTTGTTGTCTGTTCGCGAGCTGGTCGATTGCGGCCCCCTCGGAGGCAGGAAGATCGAACTCGAGATAGAAACCGCGCGTCTCAAAGGCTGTTACCCCGGTTTCGGCAAGCTGCTGCTCTGCCGCCGCGACAGCTCCTCCGACTGCCAACGCCAGCGCCTGGGCATGAGCCTGCCTATTGCGTTGAGGTAGCGCCGGTGGGTCAATTTTCCGGTTTGGGCGCCGGTATGGCTCTGCCGCGCCGTTATCTCTCAGCAGGAAATGCGGGCGATCGCGTGGTCCGGTTGCCATTATGGCCTGTTGCTCGCATCCATAGCTTGGGCAGCCAAGCGGCGCTCGGCAAGCGCGTCAAATATGCTTGCAGCAGTGACCGTGCCCGAATTATCCAGAATGACGGACTTGGCGGCGTCGTCAGCCACACGAGTAATATCTGCCGGCGAAAGGCCGTGTGCCGCGTTCGCGACATCTACCCACGACAGTTCGGGTGTTGCGAAGCGATCAAGCCTGTTACGAAGGATCGCTTCGATGAGTGACACATCCGGAAGCGTGTATTCGATAACGTCGTCGAAACGACGCAAAAGCGCCCGGTCCAGTAGTTCGGGATGGTTCGTCGCAGCGACGATTAAGGCCTGGCTTTCATCCTGTTCTACGAATTGAAGGAAGGAATTGAGCACACGCCGGATTTCTCCGACGTCCTGCCGGTCTCCCCTCTTCGCTCCGATCGCATCAAACTCATCAAAGAGATACACGCCGCGGGTCGCGGTCATGGCATCGAAAACCAAGCGCAACTTCGACGCGGTCTCGCCCATAAACTTTGTGATGAGGCCGTCCAAGAGAATGGTGAACAAGGGAAGATGCAGTTCTCCCGCCAAGGCGCTCGCCGTCATCGTCTTGCCGGCGCCCGGCGGACCGACGAGCAAGATCTTGCGGCGCGGCTGAAGTCCGTGGCTTTGGAGGCTCGCCTGCTGCCGCTGCTCGGCTAAAATACGATCGAGACGTTGGCGAAGGGGTTGTGCCAGAACCATGTCTGTTAGGCGGATGTCGGGGTAACGGGCACTCAGCAGACCGGCGAGTTCACCCTTCGGCTGCACAAGTACGATCGCCCCGCCCGCCCGGCGCATGCTCGGCTGGCGCGTCTTTGCTGTATCAACGAGATCTTTAACCTCCTGCGCCAGCTTACCATGCCCCTGCCGCGCCTCATGGGCGGCCAACTGGAGAGCCGTCGACAGGAAACGGTCCTCATCGCCGGCGATGTGGCTTTTCAGAAGAGTCACAATGTGGCGAGCGGTGGTCATCGTAATCTGCCGTTTCGTTCTGCTTTTGGACTATCAGCTGCAGCGCAATTTGCAACGCAATTCCCCCAAGGTTAACAACCAATCCCTTACTATACCGTTCCGCGGAACTAAGTGACGGTCTAGCGGCCCCGCCCCGAAGTTAGCATAACCTTTTTATGTCTGCCGGTCAGAACTCATAAAATCCCCCACGCCCGAAACCTCCCCCTGCCCGTCATCTCGCGAAGGCCGAGCTCTTGAACGATGCGACGCGCGCCTTGAGGCGTGACCTCAAGCGTCTTCGCCACCATGCCTGCCGAGATCAGCGGCCGCGCCATGACAAGCTCGACCAGCTCCGGCAGCCTGGACGATGCCCGCCGCCCCTCGAGCTTGCGCATCATCATCTGCCGCGCCAGCACCAACCGGTCATGTTCTTTGAGCCCCGTCTCGGCAGCAATCGTCAGCGCCCTTGATATCGCCAGTAACCGCGTCTCGCGATCTCGATGCCGGCGCCGATCGACAGGGATGGCTTTCAGCCCAAGATTGATCGCAACGAGATGCCCGCTTGTGGTAACGCCACCTTCGCGCAGGACCGATGCGGCCAGCAGCCGCCCAAGCCAGGGCGCATGCTGGAGGACGGCGATTTCATTCCAGGCATCGAGGGCGACGATGGCCCGAAGGACTGACGGCAAGTCCTGGGCGCGAGCCAACGCGGCTTGCCACTCCTCCAGCCGTTCGTCTTCATCCCAGTCGAGATCGTAGACGAAGGGATCCTTGTCCGGAGCGTTCTTGCCGCGACCCGGCTTCTTCGCCTCTTCTATCGCGGCCTCCGACCGGGCGAGCACCGCATCGATCGCGGCAAACGCATCACTCAGACCGTCGGCATCAGGATCTCCGGCCTCCCCTACCTCAGCCCGAGTGTCGCTCACCTCAACATTCCCATCCGGCAAACCCTCCCCGTCGTCACCCGATGATGCCGCGGGCCACGCCCGCCCGCGCAGCGAAGCGAGGCCTTGAACAGAGAGCGCCCAGGCCGGTGGATGGGCGGCGATGCGACGGCGGGTTTTCAGGATGTCGCGGGCGACCGTCAGTTCATGAGTGGGGGCGCGGATGTCCCGGAGCGCGTCATGCAGGACGAGGTCTTCAAGATGAACGAGTTCACCGTCAACCCAGAGCGAGGCATGCGCATCGAGGAAATGCGAGCGCTCGAGAAAGCCCTCGCCAACGGAAGAACGGGCGATGCGCTCGTCGAGGCGGGCAAGCGCGACGGCGGCCTCGGAGATCGGCCGCAGCAGTACTTGGAGCAAATCCGGTGGCACCGGGGATTGAACGAAGCCGCTTTCGCGGCAGTTGGGGCGTCTGATTTGCATGGCGTGTCTCTGGTTTGAAGGATTGGCTGTTTTGGCCAACCTTTGAACGGGAGATTATCATGAGTAAGATGAGCCCTCTACGCCGGCGGATGATCGAGGACATGACAATCCGCAACCTGTCGCCGGCGACGCAGCGATCCTATTTGCATGCGGTGACGAAGTTCTCGCGCTATTTCGGGCGATCGCCAGACCGACTTGGACTGGAAGACGTGCGCGCCTTTCAGGTGCATCTGGTGTCGACGGGCCTGTCATGGCCGGCCTTGAACCAGACGGTCTGTGCGCTGCGGTTCTTCTTTGGCGTCACCCTTGGGCATGATGATATACCGGAGCGCATCGCCTATCCCCGTACGCCATCCAAGCTGCCGACGATATTGAATGGCGACGAGATCGTGCGCTTTCTCGAAGCGATACCAAGCCTGAAGACAAGAGCAGCACTGACGACGGCTTATGCGGCAGGGCTGCGCGCCTCAGAGACTGTCAGTCTTAAAGTCGGCAACATCGACAGTGAACGAGGTGTCATCAGCGTCGAGCATGGCAAGGGCGGCAAGGACCGAACCGTGATGCTCTCGGCACAGTTACTGGGCATCCTTCGCGCTTATTGGAAACTAGCACGACCGCAGTTCTGGCTGTTTCCGGGCAGGGACGAGACTATGCCGATCAGTGTCCAAGTCTTGCACTCGGCCTGCCGTTCGGCGCGGACTGCCGCTGGCATCGACAAACGGGTGACGGTGCATACACTTCGTCACAGCTTTGCCACCCATCTTCTGGAAAGCGGAACCGATATTCGGATCATCCAGGTTCTCCTCGGCCACAACAATCTGTCCACCACGGCCCGCTACACGAAGGTTTCCAATCGGCTGATCCGCAGCACGACCAGCCCCCTCGACCGCCTGACGCTGGAGGTGGTGCCGCCGGGCTGAGGACGTCTCGCCATGGTGGCGGGACTGGAGGTGGCGGACATCTTTCGCCGCCACGGGGAACGATATCGTCTAACACACGACGCTCATCTCGGGCGTGTCGAACGTCGGGTCATGAGCGCCATCGAGATGTGCCGGACCGCGCGCCTCGGCGGCCATGTCCAGCAGTGCCAGGATTGTGACACGCTCCGCATCGCCTACAATTCGTGCCGCAACCGGCATTGCCCAAAATGCCAGGGACAGGCAAGCCGCGACTGGCTTGCAGCGCGGCAGGCAGACCTGCTACCGATCGGCTACTTCCACGTCGTGTTCACCGTGCCGCAAGCGATTGCGGCAATCGCCTTCCAGAACAAGGAGGCGGTCTATGCCATCCTGTTTCGCGCCGTCGCCGAGACGCTGCGCAGGCTTGCGGCCGATCCTAGACATCTCGGTGCCGAGATTGGCTTCATCGCGGTGCTGCACTCCTGGGGCCAGAACCTGCAGTATCACCCGCATGTCCATTGCATCGTGCCGGGCGGCGGATTGTCTGTCGAGCGATCCAGATGGGTTGCTTTCAGGCCAAACTTCTTCATGCCCGTGCGCGTTTTGTCCCGCCTGTTCCGGCGGCTGTTTCTCGAACACTTGAAGCAGGCCTTCGAGCTCGGCCAGCTTCAGTTCTTCGGCGACATTGCCGGCCTGGCTGATCCGGCTGCCTTCAATCGAACCCTTAAAGCGGCCCGCCGTATCGAATGGGTCGTCTATGCAAAACCACCATTTGCAGGACCCGGACAGGTGCTGGCCTATCTAGGTCGCTACACCCATCGCATCGCCATCTCCAATTCCCGCCTCGTCAGCATGGACGGTGACCGCGTCACCTTTCGATGGAAGGATTACCGAACCGGCGGCGTCCAGAAGCTGATGACACTCGATGCGCACGAGTTCATCCGTCGTTTCCTGCTGCACACCGTGCCGGACGGCTTCCATCGCATTCGACATTACGGTCTGCTTGCCAATGGTCATCGGCAAGTGAAGCTGGACCTGTGCCGAAGGCTGCTCAACGTCCCGCCGCCAGAACAGCAGGTCGAAGAACCGGAGGCAGGGCCAACACCTGTGGCACACCGATGCCCCTGTTGCGGTGGAGCCATGACAATCATAGGCGCGTGGACCCCACTCCAGCCTGTCTGCCGACCAGCATGGGACGACAGTTCATGACTATGCCCGGAATTCGATCAGTCCAGCGATCAGCGTCGGCATGTCAAGCGGCCGCGGGAGCCACGCTTTGGCCGATTACGCCGGTGGCACATAAAAAGAACCGGCGCCTGGTGTCAGAGCCATCTCAACCCGCCGACAGGGCACCCCAAAACATCCTGTATGCCGCTTTGGTTCTCCTGCCTCATCAATCAACGCGGTTCTTTGAGGCACGACCCCACCAGACGCCATCGACCGCAGCGGCGAAATCCCCATAGCGCAAAACAACCCGCGCCTTCGTTCAATCCGGCTTCAATGAGGTCCGGTCAGTGAATGCCGCACGCTCAGCGGCCGGACCTCACAGAACCCTCCAGATTCCTGTTTCCGGTAATTCATGATTCACTCCCGTGATGACGAAGCGCCGCCTGCCCATGGCCGAGCATGCCGACACGCTGTCGCTGAAGGCGCTGCGCGAGCTCGTGACCGGTCTGGTGGAGCGGGCTGATCGGGCAGACGCCCGGATTGAGAAGCTCGAAGCCGAAAACCAAAGGCTTCGCGATGAGAACGATCAGCTCAGGCTCGAGAACACCCGACTGAAGATCGACAACCAGCTTCTGCGTGACGAGATTGCACGCCTGAAAAACCTGCCACCCCGCCCGCCCTTCAGACCGTCGGGCATGGAAAAAGCAACGGGCGACAAGGCGGTCTCGGCCAAGGATCCCGCACCCCGGCCGCGAGGGCCGAAGAACGACACGAAGCGGGTGACGCGTGAAGAGGTGCTGGCTGTCAGTGTACCGCCCGGATCGCGCTTCAAGGGCTACAAGGACTGCTTTGTCCGGGATCTGGTGCTCAAGGTCGAGGTGGTTCGTTACCGGCGGGAGTGCTGGGTGACGCCGGACGGAGACACCATCACAGCACAGCTGCCTGCGGGGATACGAGGTGGCTTTGGGCCCAATCTGCGGCGGTTTTGTCTGATGCTGCATGCGCATGGGCAGGTCACGACGCAGCGAATGACGACGTTGCTCAACGACGTCGGTGTCGAGATCTCCAAACGCCAAGTGGTGCGGTTCCTGACAGAAAGGCTGGATGGCTTTCATGCCGAGGATGCCGCCGTGCTGCATGCCGGCCTTGTGTCTGCGCCCTACGTGACCGTCGACGACACCGGTGCCCGTCACGCCAACCGCAATTTCCATACGACGCATATTGGCGGCGAGCATTTCACAGCCTTTCGCACGGCGTCTTCGAAGTCGAGGCTGAACTTCCTCGCCCTGCTGCGCGGCAACTATCAGGACTATGTTCTCAACGACGCCGCTTTCGCGCTGCTGGAAGACCGGCAGGTCGACCCTGCCCTTGCTGCCCGGTTGAACACCCATGAACCGCTGAGGTTTGCCAACCGGGTGCCCTTCCTCCAGCATCTCGCCGAACATGGCATCGACATCTTCGACACGGAGACGCTTCGGCCATTCGCTGAGGCCGGCATATGGGGCGCCATCCGCCATCATGGCCTGGTTGGAAACGCGGTGATCGTCTCCGACGATGCCGGGCAGTTTCGGGTTGGTACACACGCGCTGTGTTGGGTGCATGCGGAACGGCTGCTGCAAAAGCTGATGCCGGCCACGCCCGGCCAGGTGAAGCACGTCGAGACCCTGCGCGAGCTCATCTGGCACTTCTACAAGGCTCTGAAAGCCTATCGACGAAGGCCTGACCCAGCTATGGCCAAGGGCCTGCGGGCTCGCTTCGACCGGATTTTCTCGATCCGCACCGGCTACAGCGATCTCGACAAACTGCTGTTTCGGCTGAGGCGTCGCAAGCCGGAGCTGCTCATGGTTCTTGAGCGGCCGGAGATCCCGCTTCACACCAATGCGTCGGAGCGCGATCTGCGGGGCTTTGTCATCAAGCGAAAGATTTCCGGGGGCACCGTCAGTCGCAACGGCCGTCAGGCGCGCGACAGCATGCTGGGCCTTTCGAAGACCTGCCAGAAGCTCGGCCTGTCGTTCTGGCACTACCTGGGCGATCGGCTGGGGATCAGCGACAAAGATCATCCTATTGCCCCGCTCGCCTCCCTGGTTGCGGCGCGTCCCTGACGAGCGCCCTGCCCTCTCAGCAGCCGGTCCTGCCCGCGTGCACAAGTCCCCGAAACTGCAGGTTTTCTCGCCATTGCCACTGCTTTAGCCCCGCTTACCCCGCAGCGTACCTGGAGCAAATCCGGTGGCACGAGGGATTCCTGTTTCCGGTAATTCATGATTCACTCCCGTTATGACGAAGCGCCGCCTGCCCATGGTCGAGCATGCCGACACGCTGTCGCTGAAGGCGCTGCGAGAGCTCGTGACTGGCCTGGTGGAGCGTGTTGATCGGGCAGACGCCCGGATTGAGAAGCTCGAAGCTGAAAACCAAAGGCTTCGCGATGAGAACGATCAGCTCAGGCTCGAGAACACCCGACTGAAGATCGACAACCAGCTTCTGCGTGACGAGATTGCACGCCTGAAAAACCTGCCACCCCGCCCGCCCTTCAGACCGTCGGGCATGGAAAAAGCAACGGGCGACAAGGCGGTCTCGGCCAAGGATCCCGCACCCCGGCCGCGAGGGCCGAAGAACGACACGAAGCGGGTGACGCGTGAAGAGGTGCTGGCTGTCAGTGTACCGCCCGGATCGCGCTTCAAGGGCTACAAGGACTGCTTTGTCCGGGATCTGGTGCTCAAGGTCGAGGTGGTTCGTTACCGGCGGGAGTGCTGGGTGACGCCGGACGGAGACACCATCACAGCACAGCTGCCTGCGGGGATACGAGGTGGCTTTGGGCCCAATCTGCGGCGGTTTTGTCTGATGCTGCATGCGCATGGGCAGGTCACGACGCAGCGAATGACGACGTTGCTCAACGACGTCGGTGTCGAGATCTCCAAACGCCAAGTGGTGCGGTTCCTGACAGAAAGGCTGGATGGCTTTCATGCCGAGGATGCCGCCGTGCTGCATGCCGGCCTTGTGTCTGCGCCCTACGTGACCGTCGACGACACCGGTGCCCGTCACGCCAACCGCAATTTCCATACGACGCATATTGGCGGCGAGCATTTCACAGCCTTTCGCACGGCGTCTTCGAAGTCGAGGCTGAACTTCCTCGCCCTGCTGCGCGGCAACTATCAGGACTATGTTCTCAACGACGCCGCTTTCGCGCTGCTGGAAGACCGGCAGGTCGACCCTGCCCTTGCTGCCCGGTTGAACACCCATGAACCGCTGCGGTTTGCCAACCGGGTGCCCTTCCTCCAGCATCTCGCCGAACATGGCATCGACATCTTCGACACGGAGACGCTTCGGCCATTCGCTGAGGCCGGCATATGGGGCGCCATCCGCCATCATGGCCTGGTTGGAAACGCGGTGATCGTCTCCGACGATGCCGGGCAGTTTCGGGTTGGTACACACGCGCTGTGTTGGGTGCATGCGGAACGGCTGCTGCAAAAGCTGATGCCGGCCACGCCCGGCCAGGTGAAGCACGTCGAGACCCTGCGCGAGCTCATCTGGCACTTCTACAAGGCTCTGAAAGCCTATCGACGAAGGCCTGACCCAGCTATGGCCAAGGGCCTGCGGGCTCGCTTCGACCGGATTTTCTCGATCCGCACCGGCTACAGCGATCTCGACAAACTGCTGTTTCGGCTGAGGCGTCGCAAGCCGGAGCTGCTCATGGTTCTTGAGCGGCCGGAGATCCCGCTTCACACCAATGCGTCGGAGCGCGATCTGCGGGGCTTTGTCATCAAGCGAAAGATTTCCGGGGGCACCGTCAGTCGCAACGGCCGCCAGGCGCGCGACAGCATGCTGGGCCTTTCGAAGACCTGCCAGAAGCTCGGCCTGTCGTTCTGGCACTACCTCGGCGATCGGCTGGGGATCAGCGACAAAGATCATCCTATTGCCCCGCTCGCCTCCCTGGTTGCGGCGCGTCTCTGACGACCACCCTGCCCTCTCAGCAGCCGATCCTGGCAGTGCGCACAAGCCCCCGAAATTGCAGGTTTTCTCGGCATTGCCACCGGATTAGCCCCGCTTACCCGCAGCAGTACCTGGAGCAAATCCGGTGGCACGAGGGATTGAACGAAGCCGCTTTCGCGGCAGTTGGGGCGTCTGATTTGCATGGCGTGTCTCTGGTTTGAAGGATTGGCTGTTTTGGCCAACCTTTGAACGGGAGATTATCATGAGTAAGATGAGCCCTCTACGCCGGCGGATGATCGAGGACATGACAATCCGCAACCTGTCGCCGGCGACGCAGCGATCCTATTTGCATGCGGTGACGAAGTTCTCGCGCTATTTCGGGCGATCGCCAGACCGACTTGGACTGGAAGACGTGCGCGCCTTTCAGGTGCATCTGGTGTCGACGGGCCTGTCATGGCCGGCCTTGAACCAGACGGTCTGTGCGCTGCGGTTCTTCTTTGGCGTCACCCTTGGGCATGATGATATACCGGAGCGCATCGCCTATCCCCGTACGCCATCCAAGCTGCCGACGATATTGAATGGCGACGAGATCGTGCGCTTTCTCGAAGCGATACCAAGCCTGAAGACAAGAGCAGCACTGACGACGGCTTATGCGGCAGGGCTGCGCGCCTCAGAGACTGTCAGTCTTAAAGTCGGCAACATCGACAGTGAACGAGGTGTCATCAGCGTCGAGCATGGCAAGGGCGGCAAGGACCGAACCGTGATGCTCTCGGCACAGTTACTGGGCATCCTTCGCGCTTATTGGAAACTAGCACGACCGCAGTTCTGGCTGTTTCCGGGCAGGGACGAGACTATGCCGATCAGTGTCCAAGTCTTGCACTCGGCCTGCCGTTCGGCGCGGACTGCCGCTGGCATCGACAAACGGGTGACGGTGCATACACTTCGTCACAGCTTTGCCACCCATCTTCTGGAAAGCGGAACCGATATTCGGATCATCCAGGTTCTCCTCGGCCACAACAATCTGTCCACCACGGCCCGCTACACGAAGGTTTCCAATCGGCTGATCCGCAGCACGACCAGCCCCCTCGACCGCCTGACGCTGGAGGTGGTGCCGCCGGGCTGAGGACGTCTCGCCATGGTGGCGGGACTGGAGGTGGCGGACATCTTTCGCCGCCACGGGGAACGATATCGTCTAACACACGACGCTCATCTCGGGCGTGTCGAACGTCGGGTCATGAGCGCCATCGAGATGTGCCGGACCGCGCGCCTCGGCGGCCATGTCCAGCAGTGCCAGGATTGTGACACGCTCCGCATCGCCTACAATTCGTGCCGCAACCGGCATTGCCCAAAATGCCAGGGACAGGCAAGCCGCGACTGGCTTGCAGCGCGGCAGGCAGACCTGCTACCGATCGGCTACTTCCACGTCGTGTTCACCGTGCCGCAAGCGATTGCGGCAATCGCCTTCCAGAACAAGGAGGCGGTCTATGCCATCCTGTTTCGCGCCGTCGCCGAGACGCTGCGCAGGCTTGCGGCCGATCCTAGACATCTCGGTGCCGAGATTGGCTTCATCGCGGTGCTGCACTCCTGGGGCCAGAACCTGCAGTATCACCCGCATGTCCATTGCATCGTGCCGGGCGGCGGATTGTCTGTCGAGCGATCCAGATGGGTTGCTTTCAGGCCAAACTTCTTCATGCCCGTGCGCGTTTTGTCCCGCCTGTTCCGGCGGCTGTTTCTCGAACACTTGAAGCAGGCCTTCGAGCTCGGCCAGCTTCAGTTCTTCGGCGACATTGCCGGCCTGGCTGATCCGGCTGCCTTCAATCGAACCCTTAAAGCGGCCCGCCGTATCGAATGGGTCGTCTATGCAAAACCACCATTTGCAGGACCCGGACAGGTGCTGGCCTATCTAGGTCGCTACACCCATCGCATCGCCATCTCCAATTCCCGCCTCGTCAGCATGGACGGTGACCGCGTCACCTTTCGATGGAAGGATTACCGAACCGGCGGCGTCCAGAAGCTGATGACACTCGATGCGCACGAGTTCATCCGTCGTTTCCTGCTGCACACCGTGCCGGACGGCTTCCATCGCATTCGACATTACGGTCTGCTTGCCAATGGTCATCGGCAAGTGAAGCTGGACCTGTGCCGAAGGCTGCTCAACGTCCCGCCGCCAGAACAGCAGGTCGAAGAACCGGAGGCAGGGCCAACACCTGTGGCACACCGATGCCCCTGTTGCGGTGGAGCCATGACAATCATAGGCGCGTGGACCCCACTCCAGCCTGTCTGCCGACCAGCATGGGACGACAGTTCATGACTATGCCCGGAATTCGATCAGTCCAGCGATCAGCGTCGGCATGTCAAGCGGCCGCGGGAGCCACGCTTTGGCCGATTACGCCGGTGGCACATAAAAAGAACCGGCGCCTGGTGTCAGAGCCATCTCAACCCGCCGACAGGGCACCCCAAAACATCCTGTATGCCGCTTTGGTTCTCCTGCCTCATCAATCAACGCGGTTCTTTGAGGCACGACCCCACCAGACGCCATCGACCGCAGCGGCGAAATCCCCATAGCGCAAAACAACCCGCGCCTTCGTTCAATCCGGCTTCAATGAGGTCCGGTCAGTGAATGCCGCACGCTCAGCGGCCGGACCTCACAGAACCCTCCAGATTCCTGTTTCCGGTAATTCATGATTCACTCCCGTTATGACGAAGCGCCGCCTGCCCATGGTCGAGCATGCCGACACGCTGTCGCTGAAGGCGCTGCGAGAGCTCGTGACTGGCCTGGTGGAGCGTGTTGATCGGGCAGACGCCCGGATTGAGAAGCTCGAAGCTGAAAACCAAAGGCTTCGCGATGAGAACGATCAGCTCAGGCTCGAGAACACCCGACTGAAGATCGACAACCAGCTTCTGCGTGACGAGATTGCACGCCTGAAAAACCTGCCACCCCGCCCGCCCTTCAGACCGTCGGGCATGGAAAAAGCAACGGGCGACAAGGCGGTCTCGGCCAAGGATCCCGCACCCCGGCCGCGAGGGCCGAAGAACGACACGAAGCGGGTGACGCGTGAAGAGGTGCTGGCTGTCAGTGTACCGCCCGGATCGCGCTTCAAGGGCTACAAGGACTGCTTTGTCCGGGATCTGGTGCTCAAGGTCGAGGTGGTTCGTTACCGGCGGGAGTGCTGGGTGACGCCGGACGGAGACACCATCACAGCACAGCTGCCTGCGGGGATACGAGGTGGCTTTGGGCCCAATCTGCGGCGGTTTTGTCTGATGCTGCATGCGCATGGGCAGGTCACGACGCAGCGAATGACGACGTTGCTCAACGACGTCGGTGTCGAGATCTCCAAACGCCAAGTGGTGCGGTTCCTGACAGAAAGGCTGGATGGCTTTCATGCCGAGGATGCCGCCGTGCTGCATGCCGGCCTTGTGTCTGCGCCCTACGTGACCGTCGACGACACCGGTGCCCGTCACGCCAACCGCAATTTCCATACGACGCATATTGGCGGCGAGCATTTCACAGCCTTTCGCACGGCGTCTTCGAAGTCGAGGCTGAACTTCCTCGCCCTGCTGCGCGGCAACTATCAGGACTATGTTCTCAACGACGCCGCTTTCGCGCTGCTGGAAGACCGGCAGGTCGACCCTGCCCTTGCTGCCCGGTTGAACACCCATGAACCGCTGCGGTTTGCCAACCGGGTGCCCTTCCTCCAGCATCTCGCCGAACATGGCATCGACATCTTCGACACGGAGACGCTTCGGCCATTCGCTGAGGCCGGCATATGGGGCGCCATCCGCCATCATGGCCTGGTTGGAAACGCGGTGATCGTCTCCGACGATGCCGGGCAGTTTCGGGTTGGTACACACGCGCTGTGTTGGGTGCATGCGGAACGGCTGCTGCAAAAGCTGATGCCGGCCACGCCCGGCCAGGTGAAGCACGTCGAGACCCTGCGCGAGCTCATCTGGCACTTCTACAAGGCTCTGAAAGCCTATCGACGAAGGCCTGACCCAGCTATGGCCAAGGGCCTGCGGGCTCGCTTCGACCGGATTTTCTCGATCCGCACCGGCTACAGCGATCTCGACAAACTGCTGTTTCGGCTGAGGCGTCGCAAGCCGGAGCTGCTCATGGTTCTTGAGCGGCCGGAGATCCCGCTTCACACCAATGCGTCGGAGCGCGATCTGCGGGGCTTTGTCATCAAGCGAAAGATTTCCGGGGGCACCGTCAGTCGCAACGGCCGCCAGGCGCGCGACAGCATGCTGGGCCTTTCGAAGACCTGCCAGAAGCTCGGCCTGTCGTTCTGGCACTACCTCGGCGATCGGCTGGGGATCAGCGACAAAGATCATCCTATTGCCCCGCTCGCCTCCCTGGTTGCGGCGCGTCTCTGACGACCACCCTGCCCTCTCAGCAGCCGATCCTGGCAGTGCGCACAAGCCCCCGAAATTGCAGGTTTTCTCGGCATTGCCACCGGATTAGCCCCGCTTACCTCAGCAGGCTCTGGATGGGCAATTTTGCAAAATCGTAAGTCATTGAATTTATGGTAAATGATTCGTTAAGCGAAAGCTATATGCAGCTTAAGGTTCCGTACTTCTCATAAAAGAGCCCGGGGTCGCTGACCTCCGATAAGTAACCCTTATCGTATTTTAAATAAAAACCCCTGAATATTCGAGGGTATCAGGAGTGATAAATGAGATTTGTACTACAGCGTCACGAACCTACAATGAGATACATTCAATAGGTATCCAATTAAACAATTTGAACCCAGCGTGCATACGGCAATCCATCGACGGAGCTCGCCCACGATGGCCAAAATTGAAGGCGCACAGTTACCTTTGCGCCTACCAGTTGCCCTTACCTATGATTGAGAATTTCGCTCACCCCATCCCCATCAAGCACCTGCTGCTCGAACAGCACCGCCGTCAACCGATCAAGCCGCGCCCTATTGTCATTGAGGATCTCGGCCGCCCGCCCGAGTGCCTTCTCAAGCCGAGCATGGACACGAGCGGCTAAATCCGGCTGCGCATCGAGCACCACGGTCGGATCCTTGTCGTCGCGGTAAAGGAGCGGCTGCACCGCCCCAAAACCGAGGCTGCGCTCAAGGGCCAGGGCAAGCCCGGTCGCACGCGCGAGGTCACTGTCGTCTGATCCGGCCGAACCAACTGAGACCGAACAGAAGACAATCTGCTCGGCCGCCCGCCCGGCCATCAACATCGCCAGCAGGTCCTCGCGATAGCCGAGCGTGTCGCTGCCCGACCTATGGAACGACAGGAGATTGTACCCGCCTTCGGGCATGTCGATAGTGATCCCTTGGATCGGACCGAGCTTGAGGGCATGATGCACGATGGCATGCCCCGCCTCATGAACAGCAAAGCGCCAGCGTAGATCGTGCGGAAGCTCTGGGCGGTTCATCCGGATGCCGTCTTCCAGATCCTGATATCGGATCGACCGCTTCTGCCGGCGTGCGACCTGGCGGGCCTCGCGTACAATGCGCTCGACATCGGCACCCGTAAGGCCCATCGCGCGGGTTCCCAGACGCTTCAGAACCGATTGAACATCGCTCTCGGTCGATCCGGTATTGGTCATGGCTTGATGTGTCATTGGCTTCCTCCATTCGGCGCTGCTTGTTGACTCAGACTGGCGCCGGTGTCCGAGGGCAGCTCGGCGATCGCGGGCCGCTCCTTGTTTGTTTCCTGCCCCGCGGCGACCAGCAGCTTCAGATCCTCACCGAGATGATGCCGGAAGATTTCGGCCAGCGTCGCCGTGTCAGGCCTCGGGATCCCGATTTGGGTTTCCAAGCGCCCGGAACGTTTTAAGGCCTCGTCGATCTGCTCCGGTCTGTTAGTGGCGCCGACGACGATGAGGCCTTCGCCCTTGACCGCACCATCCAGCAGTTCAAGCGCTTTGTTGACGACGCTATTCCAGTAGTCCGCGTACTCGCGTTCCGCCGGCTGCCGCTTTCCGATACCGTCGATCTCGTCGATGAAGAGGATCGCGGGTGCCGCGGCACGCGCCTCGGCAAAAGTCCGGGTCATACGATTGAGCACGTCGCTCAGATGCGCACCCTGGAGCCAGGTCGACACCGAACTGACCACCAGCGGCACCTGAAGACTATTGCAGAGCGCCCGCGCGAATGTCGTCTTGCCGGTCCCGGGCGGTCCCGAGAGGAGCAGTTTGGTGCTCATGTCAGACCATGGAAGGATCGAGGCTCGGTAGTCATCAAGGTCGGCCTTGAGATCAAGCGCCCAGGTCTTCGCCTTGCCGTATCCAGGGAGCGTCTCGACCGCGAGGCTCGGTGGGCTGCCGTCTTCGCTCCAAGGCTCCGGCTGGATGACTTCCGCCCCGGACGGCTTGTCGCGTTTCCACCCGCCACTGCTGCTGTCTTGCCCCGAAGCAGGCGTGTCATGGCTTGCCTTGCCCGGCTTTTGTTTCGACGCCTTGGAGCCATTTGAGGAGCCGTCGCTCTCATCGTCGTCACTGTCGCCATCGCGCGCCGCAATGCGGTTGCGCTCGGTGAGCGACGCAAGGATCGCAACGACTTCGGCCGGACTGCGACCCGGTCTGAACGCGAGCACGACGTCATCGATGGTGAGGTAGTGAACATCATAAGCATTGGTCCACCGATCGAGCGCTGACCTTCCGTTTGAGCCGTAGATGGCTTCGAGCATTAGGACCAGGAATGGATAGTCCAATCTCCCGCCGATCAGATTGATATCGGCTGCGATGGCAATCTCCGCCGGAACACCTTTTGTGTCTTCACAAATTGCAACGACGGGATAGTCACGCCGCAGCGCATTGAGAAGCCGACGCTGCAGATTGCCGCCTGCCACGCGACGCAAGAGGTGCCCAAGCAGCAGAACGTAGGTCCTGCCCGGGCCTTCGTCGCCGGCGATGGTCATGTCGTCATAGACATACTCACCATCAAGCCCCTTAAGATCGCCACCGGGTACAAAGCCCGGGACTTCGATCAGCCGTCGGATAGCCTGCTCGAAGCCAATGATCGGCGCATGAAGTGCGATCACCGGAGCCGGCATCGCCGCCGCGCGTGTCACGGCAGCCAAGGTCACACGGGCTCTCTCGATCGTCCTCGCAAGAACGATCGCCGCGATGATGTTGCTGACGAGCGGACTTTTGCCTCCCTGGCCAATGAGGCTGAGGGCATAAGCGCGGTTTGCATGATCAGCGTCAGACAGCCGCTCAGTTTTGGAACCGGACTTCCGCCGAGATGCCGACCGCAGACCTGCGGGTACAGATGCGCCTTCGAACGATACCGCCATTGGCTGCAGATAGTCGCCGAAGTGGCGCCGTACCCATGCCAAGTCCTTCTCGCGATCGCCGATGAGGGACGAGGTGTCGAACACGGGCGTGTAGCGCCGGATCATGTGACCTCCGATCTCGACAGCTTTCACGTCGAGCAACCCGTTGCGAAGCGCATTGCGCCTCGCCTCGCGCCGGGCAAGCTGTTCGAGCCGGTGAACAAACAGACGGGCGACCTTACTCATCGATGTTAACCTCCGCAGTTTCGGCAATAATTGCCAAACCGGATCGGCTAAGGTCTCGCGCCCGCAACGCGCGTTTCCTGAGACTGCCCGGTTCCGGCCGGGGACGCTCGCGAATCTTGCGACGCTCGCGCTGCACGGCTGCGTTGCGGCTGCGCTTGACGAGCCAGTCCATGACCACTTCGCAGGCTGGATCACCGTGCTCGATATGGACCAGCAGGTGGGCCATCACGCGAGGCGGTACAGTGCCGGTCAGCCCTTCTTGCGTTCGCACGTGCCCGAGAGCGAGTCCGATCACTACAGCAGGATCGTCGGCAGTCTCTCGATGAGCAGGTGCGCCGGGAGTGCGAAGCAAGACGTCGTGGGAGCGGTGGCAGTCGAGAGTCGTCGGTCGCATGTTCGAGGTGAGCGCTTCGCAACGCATGTGCGGCAGCCCCTCCGAACGGATGTCAGAAGACATGGGAACTCCTTGCCGGACCGTAGCGGGGCCCAGCGCAAACGTGGAATGGGGAATGGTGAGGAAAGCCGCGGGCGTAAAGCCATTGCGGCCAACGCCTGCAGCCCGACGGCAAGCGTCTGGCTACAGCGTTCAGATCATCGAGCGGTTTGGGTCAGTGCGTCCCAGGGCGTCTGGCATAGCCGATGCGGAAGAAGACCGGGCGCGGCTCGTCGTCATCTATTGAATCCAGACGCTCGAAGCGCTCTTCCTCCCAGGGGGCGCGATCCAAATCCTCGTCGAACGATCGGGCAGCCATCTCTTCCTCAAATGTTCGGCTCGGACCGTTGAGGTTGATCCGAGGTGGCTTCGACGCAATCAGCGGCGCCACGGCATCGCCCGCGCTCGTGACGAACCGCTCATCCACCCCGATCGCCTTGCGCGCTTCGACCTCGAGAAGCTGCTGCACTCGGGCACCGAAGCGGCGGCGTAGCTCGGCCATGCAGGCCGCGGCCCCGTCGATCTCCAGCAGGTCATCGATTTCGGAGAGCGCCCAGATGCCGGTGGCGTGATCACTCGGACGGCTGGCTCCATCGACGATAGCCACCTCCACTGTATCGACCATCAATCGCTTTTGCGTCTTGTACAGCCAGTCGGGCAAGACCATCGCCGAAGCCATCATCTTGGTCTTGAGTTCCTCGAGTCGGCTGGTGTCGCCGTAAGACGCGAGCGAGCGCTTGAGGTCTAGGATATAGGCCGTATGTCGGGCGCGATTCACGACGATCAAGTCGGGCGTGTAACTGCCCTTTGCCGGTGACTCGCAATCGAGCTTGATACCGTCGAGGCTCGACCAGTCATTGCCTGAGACGGCTTCGAGGGCTGCTTTCACGAGCGGCAGTTTAAGCGACTGCGTCAGCACCAGAACGTTCGGATTCGCCCGGGCCACCCTTTCGAACGCATACTCAAGCAGCTTGCCCTCCCGGAACGACACCGCACGCACCAGCGAGGCGATGTGAACGTAGTGCCCCAAGATCTCGTCTTCGGCCGGTTCGCCATCCGTGATCGCGGTAATGGCGCGATCGATGAGGACATCGAGATCGGCTTCGACGTCTGCGACGCGGACGAGGTGCGGATGGCGGCGCAACACGGCGGGGACGCACGCCGGTGCAGAAAGTGCGTTGCGGCCAAAGCCGAACGGACGCGGGCGGGAGCCTGAATGGCCAAAGCCAGTAGCGGCGTTGCCCACAAGGTTGGTAGTCGAACGGAGAACTTCCCCACAGGGAACAGAAGCGGTATTCGTGCTCATAGCCCGATTCCTTCTAACCAAGGTTGACGGTCAGGCCCTTGTCGATGTTGGCGCATCGGCTTGGGCCGCTTGTTCCGGTGATCGGAACGCGCTTACTCTGGCAGGACCCGAGATCGGGCTCAAGGACCCTAACTTACAAAATGAGAACGAAGCCGGTACAAGGTTAACGGCGGGCTCACGACCCTGAACGCCGGTGGCGTTGTTCGGTTTTAACTGGTCAGGCACCCAAACAAAAAAAGGGCCGACAAGCGGCCCCAGTGAAGGTTTTGGGGGACGGCAATGTTGCCGCCTTCCCGATCTCGACGCCGGTCACACCGCCATCACTGGCGAGGTCACCTCGTCGAGGTTTTCGTCTTCAACCTCGGCCTCGTCCTCAAACTCGTCCCCGACCTCGGTCAGTTCAGACGTGTCGAGCGACGGAACCGCTTCGAGCATCTGACGGCTTTCAAGGTCATCGTTACCTTCGACAGCGTCCTTCAATTCTGGGCCGGTCAGCTTCGCTTTCCGATCCTTCGAGATCGCCCAGGACAGGACCGGCACGGCTTCGCCCTCGAGCCACTTGCGCAGGTCTACCATTTTCGGCCAACGATCCTTGTCGGACAGTCGCGTTAGCACGGCCTCGACCCGCGCCCACTGGCTTCCATTCGGGAACATCACAAGGTTCTGGTGCTCGCTCCTCGCCTCAGACGAACCGACGAACTGCGCCAGATTGCGAAGTTCGCTTCGAGCGGTGCCTGCCGACAGCATAAGCACTTCCTGCAGTTTTTCCTTATAGAGCCGCTTGCCCTTCAAAGCCGCATCCATGACCCCGACGATTGCCTGAAGCCGAGCAAGGAAGATCTTCTGTCCCTCGCGGGATTTAAGGGCGATCAGCGCCTGAAGTCCGCTCACGCCGCCGATGTCATAAGGATTGACGCGGGGTTTCTCCTGGCCATCAGACAGGATGGCCTTGGCATCCGAGACCCGGACCTGACCGTGCTCCTCGGCATGCTTCAGAACATCGCGGATTTTGTCCGGCTCCGCATGGGCAATCGTGAACAGGACGGTCGAACTGACGTTAAGATCGATCATCTCGTCGCGGAACGCCTCAAGGTTCCGCGAGACGGCAATGAAGCCGGTCGCCGTGCGCGCAGCGATCCCGCAACGGCTGCTCACCCATTTCGCGAACGTTGGGCCCTCCAGCACATCAGCGGCTTCATTGAGGATGTCGCCGATCAGGAAGGTCTGCTCCGTCGAGCGGCGTCCGAGCTCGAAGATGCGCTCGGCCTTGTTCTCGAGAAGGCCCTGAAGCGCTGGATCGATCTTCAGCTTTTCATATGTGTGGGCGGGGGTGGTGGGGGCCTTGGGCTTGGTCTTGGTCTTGGTGTTCATCTGGTACTCCAGTTACGCGTTACAATCATCCGACACACGAAGGCATCGGATAAAGCTATTACCGCCCGGATTTACGAAAATTGCAAATTGTTCCCTAAATCACTCAAACGCTAGGCAAAGCAACTCTGCTCATTTTCACCCACAAAATCAGTATAGACACCAAAATTATAAAGGCTTGTTAACCACTCTAATCTACCGATGTGACAAATGATGTTTAAATGTCTATAATTAATATCATCGATATCAATAGATCCGGATACAGTTCGGTTAGGAGACATTCAAATTGTGCGCTCCGCCTAACTCTCGTGGGCACGCAGAGTGCACTTTTTTTTGACGCAGAGGCGATTCGAAGTATTTTTACGATCGCCAAAGGTAAAGCCGCCGAGGGTCGCGGCGACGGCTGGGACGGCTCATGTCCACCCTCACAAGTCATCGCGCGTCTGCTCAACCTGCACGCACGTCAAGACAAATTGCGCATCAGCGATTCGACCTCTGGACATCCGATTCAGAACGCTGGAATGGCGTTTCGGCAAACGCCGTTTGCACTGACGCGGGCATCGCAGCGTGCCTTGCCTCGCTGACCAGTTCAGCCAGACGTGTCGAAGTGATCGAACTGTGGACACCAACAGCATTGGCCTCCGGTCGCTCCCAGCATTCATCAGCGCTTAAACTCTCGCCGATACCCGTGATGATTGACGCATTCGTTCCGCTTGGGGATCAGGAGTTCCGATGAGTAAAAAAAGCCGTGTTGCCGCCGACCGGGCTGAGGCCTTGGAGTCCGCGCTCAGAACCATCGAGACGATCGACCAAACCGCTCCGCTGGCGCTCATCGACATCGGGGTTACGCTTTCGGAGGTTTTTGACGAGATACCAACATCAGAGGTGCTGTCGTCCATCGCAGAACGAACCGGTATCGAGGGGGCCGTTATAGAGCGGGCTTTGTACGCCGGTTCAGTGCTTGGTCCCCACCGCACGAGCCTTGAGCGCATGGGCGTATCTGCCGACATGGTCGGCGCTCTCGCAGTGGGTGAGGAGCAGGACGTTGACCGCGGCGTGCAGGCGCTCCAAACCTACCCAGGGATTTCTTTGGCCGACCTGCAGATCCTGATGGACCCCTCCGATGAACTACGCGCCTATCAAGCGCCGCATCATGCCCTGCTCCGTTTCGATATGACGAGCATGGAGGAACTTGCCGTGATGAAGACACGCAGCGGTTTCCGCATCTTCCGGGAGATGGTCAGCCGCATCATTCAGTTGATCAACTGCCTCGAAGAGGTAGGCTTCAATCACGAAGAGTCCGAGGCCATCCAGAGCCAATTGCACATCGGCCGCGAGCACCTGGAGACGATGATCGGCAACCTGATCCTTCTGCCGCATCCAGTCGTCGCGAGCCCTACTCACATCTTTCCAGCATGGCCGCCCCAAGCGTCTCCGTGGAACCACCTTCTTGATGGTCTCGGAGAGCTCTCTGACCTTGGTGAGAGCTCTCTGCCAGACCTCATCAGGGTGCGCACGATGATGCAGCAGCTTCTTGGGCCTGAAGCGTAGGCTTGATCGCGCCGGTGGCGCATCAGCGCGCAAGCTGACTCAATGTGCACGCAAATCATCCTGCCGCCATCTCACATCGAGACAAATTGCGAATCAACGATTCCGAACTCTGGATATCCGATTCAGAACTGTGGAAGCACGTTTGTGCAAACGCCGTTTGCGCCGTTGAAGTCATCTCGACCTGCCGCAATTTACCTGCAACCTGTCTCAAGTTGCGCATTCCTGATTGAACGAAGCCGCTTTCGCGGCAGTTGGGGCGTCTGATTTGCATGGCGTGTCTCTGGTTTGAAGGATTGGCTGTTTTGGCCAACCTTTGAACGGGAGATTATCATGAGTAAGATGAGCCCTCTACGCCGGCGGATGATCGAGGACATGACAATCCGCAACCTGTCGCCGGCGACGCAGCGATCCTATTTGCATGCGGTGACGAAGTTCTCGCGCTATTTCGGGCGATCGCCAGACCGACTTGGACTGGAAGACGTGCGCGCCTTTCAGGTGCATCTGGTGTCGACGGGCCTGTCATGGCCGGCCTTGAACCAGACGGTCTGTGCGCTGCGGTTCTTCTTTGGCGTCACCCTTGGGCATGATGATATACCGGAGCGCATCGCCTATCCCCGTACGCCATCCAAGCTGCCGACGATATTGAATGGCGACGAGATCGTGCGCTTTCTCGAAGCGATACCAAGCCTGAAGACAAGAGCAGCACTGACGACGGCTTATGCGGCAGGGCTGCGCGCCTCAGAGACTGTCAGTCTTAAAGTCGGCAACATCGACAGTGAACGAGGTGTCATCAGCGTCGAGCATGGCAAGGGCGGCAAGGACCGAACCGTGATGCTCTCGGCACAGTTACTGGGCATCCTTCGCGCTTATTGGAAACTAGCACGACCGCAGTTCTGGCTGTTTCCGGGCAGGGACGAGACTATGCCGATCAGTGTCCAAGTCTTGCACTCGGCCTGCCGTTCGGCGCGGACTGCCGCTGGCATCGACAAACGGGTGACGGTGCATACACTTCGTCACAGCTTTGCCACCCATCTTCTGGAAAGCGGAACCGATATTCGGATCATCCAGGTTCTCCTCGGCCACAACAATCTGTCCACCACGGCCCGCTACACGAAGGTTTCCAATCGGCTGATCCGCAGCACGACCAGCCCCCTCGACCGCCTGACGCTGGAGGTGGTGCCGCCGGGCTGAGGACGTCTCGCCATGGTGGCGGGACTGGAGGTGGCGGACATCTTTCGCCGCCACGGGGAACGATATCGTCTAACACACGACGCTCATCTCGGGCGTGTCGAACGTCGGGTCATGAGCGCCATCGAGATGTGCCGGACCGCGCGCCTCGGCGGCCATGTCCAGCAGTGCCAGGATTGTGACACGCTCCGCATCGCCTACAATTCGTGCCGCAACCGGCATTGCCCAAAATGCCAGGGACAGGCAAGCCGCGACTGGCTTGCAGCGCGGCAGGCAGACCTGCTACCGATCGGCTACTTCCACGTCGTGTTCACCGTGCCGCAAGCGATTGCGGCAATCGCCTTCCAGAACAAGGAGGCGGTCTATGCCATCCTGTTTCGCGCCGTCGCCGAGACGCTGCGCAGGCTTGCGGCCGATCCTAGACATCTCGGTGCCGAGATTGGCTTCATCGCGGTGCTGCACTCCTGGGGCCAGAACCTGCAGTATCACCCGCATGTCCATTGCATCGTGCCGGGCGGCGGATTGTCTGTCGAGCGATCCAGATGGGTTGCTTTCAGGCCAAACTTCTTCATGCCCGTGCGCGTTTTGTCCCGCCTGTTCCGGCGGCTGTTTCTCGAACACTTGAAGCAGGCCTTCGAGCTCGGCCAGCTTCAGTTCTTCGGCGACATTGCCGGCCTGGCTGATCCGGCTGCCTTCAATCGAACCCTTAAAGCGGCCCGCCGTATCGAATGGGTCGTCTATGCAAAACCACCATTTGCAGGACCCGGACAGGTGCTGGCCTATCTAGGTCGCTACACCCATCGCATCGCCATCTCCAATTCCCGCCTCGTCAGCATGGACGGTGACCGCGTCACCTTTCGATGGAAGGATTACCGAACCGGCGGCGTCCAGAAGCTGATGACACTCGATGCGCACGAGTTCATCCGTCGTTTCCTGCTGCACACCGTGCCGGACGGCTTCCATCGCATTCGACATTACGGTCTGCTTGCCAATGGTCATCGGCAAGTGAAGCTGGACCTGTGCCGAAGGCTGCTCAACGTCCCGCCGCCAGAACAGCAGGTCGAAGAACCGGAGGCAGGGCCAACACCTGTGGCACACCGATGCCCCTGTTGCGGTGGAGCCATGACAATCATAGGCGCGTGGACCCCACTCCAGCCTGTCTGCCGACCAGCATGGGACGACAGTTCATGACTATGCCCGGAATTCGATCAGTCCAGCGATCAGCGTCGGCATGTCAAGCGGCCGCGGGAGCCACGCTTTGGCCGATTACGCCGGTGGCACATAAAAAGAACCGGCGCCTGGTGTCAGAGCCATCTCAACCCGCCGACAGGGCACCCCAAAACATCCTGTATGCCGCTTTGGTTCTCCTGCCTCATCAATCAACGCGGTTCTTTGAGGCACGACCCCACCAGACGCCATCGACCGCAGCGGCGAAATCCCCATAGCGCAAAACAACCCGCGCCTTCGTTCAATCCGGCTTCAATGAGGTCCGGTCAGTGAATGCCGCACGCTCAGCGGCCGGACCTCACAGAACCCTCCAGATTCAGAGTTGAAGATTTCCGATTCATAAACCGGGATTTTCGATTCAGCCGCGAGCGCGGTTGCTGCGCTCATGCCGGTCTGGCATGCAGTCGACCTGTCAGAGTGAGAGGACTTCATGGCACGCAAATCGGAGGAGATCCGCAATCGCGAACAGCGGGAACGCCAGCAGCGACTGCGCGATGCCGACCGGAAGGCAAGGCGGCCAAACCGCGACGATGTTGCCCGCACCGCCCTCTTCATGATCATTTCTGCGATGGCGGACCGTCGGGCGGAAGCGGAACTCGACGAGCTGCAGGATCGCGTTGTTGCCCTTCTGGTTCGCCAAGGCTTCGATGAGCGAGCATCGGATGCCGTGTTCGATGAGCTTGCCGCCAAGTACCGCACGGGCGAGTGGCCTTTTCGTCGGAAGGTTCACCTGGGCGAGGCAGACGGTGACGAGCCTGAGGGTTGATCAGGTTTCTCGCCTGCCCCTGATCGGTATCTGACAGATGCGCTATCGCGCATCGCCTGTCACAAACCGCGTTTGCAAGATCTGACACATTCCCCCCGTTACTTCACAAAACGGCGTTTGATTCTGAATCGGATTTCTAGAGGGTCTCGGCCTATGTCGGCGACCGTGGGATTGTTGCGCGCAGGCAACACTGCTCCATCTAAGTCAGCGGTTGCCAAGTGGTTAACAAGTATAAGCTGCCGGTAAAGTGCTCAAACTTCTCAGGCAAAGGCGCTGTCCCATTTTGAGAATCGACCGGATTTTGCTCAAGCTGCAGCCATCTAACCAACAATTACAGGTACTTGCGTGATCGCAGCTCCTGTGTTCTCTGGCTGGCAGCAGTGTTCAACCCAGGCCAGTCCAAGGAACGGAAAGGAGGCGCCCATGTTCGATTACGGCCATGTCACCGGCGCCGTTATGCCGCCGTCAGGAGACCCAGAGTGCCAGACCACGCCCGTGTTCGGGGTCTGCACCGGCCGCATGCCCGAGAAGGCTCTCGGCGCAGATCACCGTCGAATACGACGGCGAAGATCTGTGCACGAAAGGAGCCACTATGCTGCATGCACCCCAATCACCAAGCGGGACGTTCACCTTCATCCACTCCGAGGATGATGGCCGGCGGATCGAGGAATACCAACGGCAACACGAGCCTGCGGTAGACCGTTTGCTCGAGTTGATCGAACAAACACCCGGCGTTGTGCGGGACGGTTACCACGTATTCCGGAGGCCGATCTGGGTGACCGTGACCGATCAAGGTTTCACGGCATCGCCCAAGCCGCCACGGCGCAAGGAGCTTGGCGGCCCAGGAACGTATGTTCAGTTCGAGATCTGCGAGCGCCGTATCGGTGAGCGCTCGGTAGAGGCCCTGACCCTTGCGCACATCGTCGGATGCATGCGCATTGGCGACCTGTTGTCGATGAACAAGCGCCTGGCCGAGATCGATCGTGAAGCGGCCCGTGTGCTGTTGCTGGAATTCGTATCCGCTGTCCAGCGCCAGGTCTACTCGGCCGCGCACCACCTGACGAAGCCGGTCCCCCACCCGTAAGCACACGCGAAGCGCCAGGTCATGACGACCTGGCTCTGGCCGGGGCTCCCAAGCTGTCCCGGCCAAGCTAAGCATGTCTCTCACGCGCAATCCGTTTATGAATGAGCACCCAATGACCAAGAAAGTTTTGTTCTACGCCCGCTACTCGACCGACCGTCAGAACGAGGTCTCGATCGAGACCCAGACGGAACTCGGCAAGAAGTTCGTTGCCGACAGGGGCTGGACGCTGTGCGGCGTTTACTCCGACTCCGCAATCAGCGGAACCTCGTTCACCTCACGCCCCGGTATCCAGCAGCTTCTCGCGCATGTGAAGCGCGAACAGATCGATGTGGTGCTCTGCGTCAATGTCGACCGCCTGTCGCGCGATGTCGAGCACACCTCGAAGATCCTGAAGGATCTCAATTACCACGACTGCGCCATCTGGACCGTCGAAGCCGGCCGGGCGGTCACAGATATGGAACTGCACATGCGCTCCACCATGAGCCATGAACTCGTCGAGCAGGGCCGGACGCGCACCCGCGAGGGTATGAAGACGGCGGTCCGCAAGGGAAAGGCAACCACATGCCTCTCCTACGGCTATAAGCTCTCCCAGCAGCGCGATGCCAACGGTGACCGCATCAAGGGGCTGAGGGAGATCGATCCGGTCAAGGCCGAGATCGTGCGGGGGATCTTCAAGGATTACGTCGATGGCGTCTCGCCGGCCGCCATTGCACAGAAGCTGAACGAGCTGGGGATCCCGGGTGCACGGACCAAATACTGGCGCGACACCACCATCCGGGGCAGCGTCACTGACGGTACCGGCATCCTCAACAACTCCCTCTATGTGGGGAAAGTCGTCTGGAACAAGCAGAAGTTCCGCAAGGATCCGACGACAGAACGGCGAACCTCTCGTGCAAACGACCGGGACGAATGGGAGTTCGGGGACAAGCCTGAGCTGCGCATTATTTCGGATGAGCTGTGGGAACGGGCAAAGCAACGTCAGGCCGAAAGCCGGGAAGAGTATGACCGGCACTCGACCAACCGTCTCAACGCGACGCACCGTCCGGAGTATCTCCTCAGCCGGATGCTGCAATGTGCCGAGTGCGGCGGGCCCTACGCGATCAGCGGAAAGGACCGCTATAGCTGCACCAACCGCAAGAAGCGCCTGCCGATCGATGAGCTTGACGGGGAATGCTGCACCAACAGCAAGACGATCACCCGCCATGAACTGGAAGAGCGCGTCCTCAACTGCCTTCCGGTCGCCTTCTACTCGGTCGACATCTTCGACCGGATTTCGAAGAAGATGATCGCCCACGAGGTGGCCAAACTGAAGAACGGCCCCTCCCGCAAGGCGCAAGTGGAGGCTGAACTCGCAAAGATCAAGGCGGCACAAACGAGCCTGATGCAGCAGATCCAGGACCGGCACGCCGAAGGCCGGCCGCGGCTCGCCATCCTCGACGACCAACTCGACGACCTGGAACTGAAGCGCGAACAGCTCGCCCGAGATCTGGCGGCAGTCGAGGAGCCGGCAGAAGATTTCCAGGGGAAGATCGAGAAGCTGAAGGCGCAGTTTAACCCGGCAAACATCGAGATTGGGATCCGCAAACTCATCTTCCTCGCGCGCAACAACGCCGACGAAGCGGTCAAGCAGCGGCTGATGCCGATCGTGCGCGACCTCATCCAGACAGTCGTGATCGGCAAGACGCCTGGCCACCAGCCGGCAAGCCTGCAGGTGCATGGCGACATCGCCCACATCATGGCATCCATGGACGCGATCGATATCCTCCAGCAGCAGTTCATCGCAGCCGCTCAGAATGATCTGATGACGCGTCTGGCATCCGGCGAGATCGATACGGAGGACAAAAAGAACAAGCTCATCGACGCTTACATCGATGAACTGTCACGCAAATTGCCGGAGTGGGAGAATTTGCAAGTCTCAGTGGTTGCGGGGGCAGGATTTGAACCTGCGGCCTTCAGGTTATGAGCCTGACGAGCTACCGGGCTGCTCCACCCCGCGCCAAGAGCGCAACTTTGTTGCGCTTGAGATTATTTATCAAGCAGAAAGGGCCGCTTTCTGCGGCCCTAAGATTTCGGCTTGGGCCGATGCTGTGTCGAGAAGATTGTTTTTCAGCGTTTTTAGCTGACAACATTGCCTTTAGCAGACCTGGCAGCGACCTACTCTCCCGCGTCTTGAGACGAAGTACCATTGGCGCTGGGGCGTTTCACGGCCGTGTTCGGAATGGGAACGGGTGCAGCCACCCCGCCATGACCACCAGGTCGGCTAAGGGCAATGTTGTTGAGAAGCTGGCAGGCATTCGCCTGTTTTATTTTGAACACGTCAGTTTTCTCTGCCTTCGTCTGCAGGGAAGCTCCCATACAGGCCGATAGGCCGTCGCGCCCAGGTTTTTGCCGAAGGCAAAATACCGGTTTGGCGCGGCCTGTCCGGAGCGCTTAAGCGCGTCAGGACAAAAGAGAAGCATCATCGGTGCTGCTGAGCAGCACTGATGAACATAAGCAATGAGAACGATCAAGCCAATCGAGCTATTAGTAACGGTAAGCTTCATGCATTACTGCACTTCCACACCCGTCCTATCAACGTGGTCGTCTTCCACGGCTCTGATAGGGAATACTCGTTTTCAGGTGGGTTTCCCGCTTAGATGCCTTCAGCGGTTATCCCTTCCATATATAGCTACCCTGCTATGCCGTTGGCACGACAACAGGTCCACCAGAGATATGTCCATCCCGGTCCTCTCGTACTAGGGACAGATCCTGTCAATATTCCTACACCCACGGCAGATAGGGACCGAACTGTCTCACGACGTTCTGAACCCAGCTCACGTACCGCTTTAATTGGCGAACAGCCAAACCCTTGGGACCTGCTCCAGCCCCAGGATGCGATGAGCCGACATCGAGGTGCCAAACAACCCCGTCGATATGGACTCTTGGGGGTCATCAGCCTGTTATCCCCGGCGTACCTTTTATCCGTTGAGCGATGGCCCTTCCACACGGGACCACCGGATCACTATGACCGACTTTCGTCTCTGCTCGACTTGTCAGTCTCGCAGTCAGGCGGGCTTATGCCATTGCACTCGACGACCGATTTCCGACCGGTCTGAGCCCACCATCGCGCGCCTCCGTTACTCTTTCGGAGGCGACCGCCCCAGTCAAACTACCCACCATACACTGTCCCGGATCCGGATGACGGACCGCGGTTAGACATCCATGACGATAAGGGTGGTATTTCAAGGATGGCTCCACTCAAACTGGCGTCCAAGCTTCAAAGCCTACCACCTATCCTACACATGCCGACACGAATGCCAGTGTAAAGCTATAGTAAAGGTGCACGGGGTCTTTCCGTCTGACCGCAGGAACCCCGCATCTTCACGGGGAATTCAATTTCACTGAGTCTATGTTGGAGACAGCGGGGAAGTCGTTACGCCATTCGTGCAGGTCGGAACTTACCCGACAAGGAATTTCGCTACCTTAGGACCGTTATAGTTACGGCCGCCGTTTACTGGG